>JBAYRD010000001.1:0-539547 GCA_041676845.1 Halothiobacillaceae bacterium
AGGCTCGCTGCCTCGAGCTTGAATTCGGCTGAAAAATGTCGTCGTCCCATCTTGATGCACCTCGTGGTCATGGCGGCAAATTAACACCTATCGGGGTGTCCAAGATCAGTGAACCACTTCAATGGGCGTTAGCCGGCAGACCATCACCAAGTGGAAGATGGCCGGGAAGTTCAGCCCCGACCTCGATGGCCGTTTCTGCCCAAAACGAGCGGCAAGTTCGGTCCTTAAGACCACAGACCCAAACAGGGTTCGTGCCCGAATCCTGAAAGATGCCGCCGAGGATGCCGCCCAACTCCGTGCTGATGTCGAGCGTCTGACCGGGCTAGTCGATGAACATGAGGCGACCATCTTCCGACTTCGCCAGGTGATTGCGCGCTTCGAACGCGACCAGGACGAAGCCGACCGAATGATGGAAATTGCACCGGGCATGCTTGCCGCCCGCTGGGACGACTTTGAAGACATGGGGCATGACGGGCGACGACGCGGAATCAGCAACGCGCTCGATGATGCCCTGATCAGCGCGAGCAACGAGATAGCCTTGGAGATTGATGTTCACGCATTAGGGATCGTCCCGCACGGACCGGCTTCACGGCACCTGGATCAGGTCAATATCAGCAGCGGGGAGTTGGGCGATGACAGCGATCAGTAAGCCGGCCCAAAGCAAATCAAATCGCGATCAATGGGCAAGACTCAAGACCGCGCTCGATCAACCGGGCGCGCGCCTACCGGATGATGTACGCCGCTGGCTACTTGAGGCCGCCCGGGAATATGACGGCAGCGTACCACTCGATATTCTGCTTGGCCTGCGCGGCCCTGGGATACGAACACTGGCCACCATCAATGCAATCCATACACGTGACTTTCACCTATGGGTTGCCTGGTATGAGTACTCGCACGGCGGCAATCCACAATGTCCGGTGCGAAAACGCAATGAGATATTTCGCGAGCGCATCCGGCTGTTCAGGCGAAGGTTACCGCGAATTAATCAACGCAACGATCTGGACCCACTCGACCGGCATCTATTCGATGCCCACCAAGCCAGCCCACTGCCCAGCAATGACCGGCATCTTCTCGATATCGCCAAAGGTTTTCGACCGGGCATGATTTGCAGATAAACCCCCCGGCTATTCATCTGTAAATCAGCCGCGCATCATGGCCTTATGAACACAATCAAAGCCACTGCCGATCACCTTGAAATCACGGTTTACGAGCCGATTGAAAGCGGATTTTCAACGCGCATTCGTGACCAGCTGGCCTTCGCCGAGCCACAGCAGATCACCATACGGGTCAATTCACCTGGGGGGATTGTCTCCGAGGCATTGGCCGCCTTCACACTCCTTCGCCAGCATCCGGCGCGGGTAACCGCCTACGTCGATGGGCTCGCCGCCTCGAGCGCGTCATTCCTCGTTATGGCAGCGGATCACGTTTACATGGCAAGCACGGCCATCCTGATGGTCCACAACCCTTGGGTTACCGCCGAAGGTGATGCGAAAAGCCTGCGCGATACTGCCAACACCCTCGACAAGCACCGCGATGTTCTGCTGCGCGGCTATGGGCGATCCGGCCTACCGCGTAAGCGGCTTATCGACCTACTCGACGCCGAAACCTGGATGGACGCCGACGAGGCGCTCGCCCTGGGTTTTATCGACGAAGTGCTTGATGCACCGGGCATCGCCGCCCGCGCCGACCTGAACAACTTCACAAACGTTCCCGAGAGGATAAAAGCCCTGATGGACAACACCACCCAGAACAACACCCGAGAGGTTCAAGACCAGACCCTTCGAGACGAGCAACAGCGCCGCCAGGAAATCGCTGCCAGCTTCGACAAGTTCTCCTCTCTGCGTTATTCCGACATGTATGAGCTGAAAGCCGCCTGCCTGAACGACGTCAAATGCAGCCCACAGGCCGCCGGCGAAAAGATCCTGGCCAAGCTGGCCGAAGGTGCCGAGCCGCTGCAAGCCCCGCGCCGTGAAGGACTTGACCCGACCTTACCGGATGACGGCTACCGCAACGACTTCTTCAACGCCGCCACCGATGCCATTCTGATGCGCCACGGCGTGACGCTGAAGGATAAGCACCCAGGCGCTGATGACGTGGTGGCCATGAGCACCGTCGATATTGCGCGCACTTTCCTATCCCAGCGAGGCCGGAGCATTCGCAGCTCTAAGCCATCGGCAATCATCAAGGCCGCGATGACGACCTCGGACCTGCCGGACCTGCTGGAAAACGTCGCCAACAAAGGGCTGATGAACGGCTTTCGCGAATCCGAAGCGGCCACGCATCGCATTTGGACCCGCCAAGGCATGTTGACCGACTTCAAGCCAGCCAGCCGAGCGGCCATGTCCGAAGCACCGTCCCTTGATATCGTGCCGGAGAATGCCGAGTACAAAAACGGCGCTTTGTCTGACGCGAAGGAAACGATCCGGCTCGACACGTACGGGAAGATTGTATCGGTATCCCGACAAATGCTGGTAAATGACGATTTAGGCGAGCTCGCCCGGCTACCGTTTGCCATGGGCCAAGCAGCCGCCCGCAAAGAAGCCGATTTGGTTTATGGCCTTCTGACCAAGAACCCCCAAATGCGCGATGGGAATACGCTGTTCGGCAGTGCCCACGCAAACAAAGGTACCGCCGCCGCACTGTCTGTTGAGTCCCTGGGAGAAGCGCGCAAGCTGATGCGCTTGCAGAAAGGTCTCGCCGGAGAATCAACCCTCAACACATCACCGCGGTTCCTGATCGTCCCGGCCTCCCTGGAAACGGCAGCCGAGCAGCTACTTGCAGCGATCCGCCCGAGCACCGTGTCTGAGGTAGTCCCGAATTGGGTTCAAGGCCTGACGCTGGTTGTCGACTCCCGCCTCGATGGCGATAGCGAAACCGCCTGGTATCTCGCAGCAAACCCCGAGCAGG
Organism: Halothiobacillaceae bacterium; assembly: GCA_041676845.1. GTDB lineage: Bacteria > Pseudomonadota > Gammaproteobacteria > Halothiobacillales > Halothiobacillaceae > Guyparkeria. The sequence continues at coordinate 2,908 of JBAYRD010000001.1, forward strand.
TGGACACCATCGAGGTGGCCCGTCTCGACGGCGATGGCGTGAGCACTGAGAGCAACGAAGGCTTCTTCGTTGACCGCACAGACTTCAAGGTTCGCCTCGATGTAGGAGCCGCCGTGCTGGATTGGCGCGGGCTGGTAATGAACGAGGGCGCGTAAGCGCCCGACCGAGCGGAAAGCGCCGTGAAGCGATCGGCACCTATTCGTTGATCGGCGCACCGGGTTCGTTCTGCGCGGCTGAGCAGACGAACACGCTCCTTGGCCGGACGCGTCCCTTGGGTTTTGGGGGGGACGTAGCAACAGGGGGCCCCATTCAAGACGAGGCGACAAGATGAGCGACCACGATCCAAACCTGAATTTTGTGCATACGATGCGCGACCTTGAGGACGCCACCGAAGAGCTAGACATTCTGACCGCTGTCGTCAATAAACTGAAAGCGGGCAAGAGCAAGGCTCGAAGGGACAGCGACGACAAGAGGGCCGAGCATATATCGGCGCTCCTTGATCGCGGCATTGCCGCCCGCCGGATGGCAAGTGTTCGGGTTGTGGATTTGCGCACCCGCGTCATTCTCGAGGCGCACCAGGCCGATCAGGAAACAGGCAGCCCCGCTATCCCCTACATCGAAATGCACGGCAAAGTGCGTGATGAGATACACAAGGGCCGCATGCAGCGCCTCGAAATCATGACCGCCAACAAGGGCCTCAAGGGTTCACCCAAAGGCGCGCTGACCAATGCCGACGGGCTCAGGACCGACACCGAATGATCAGCAAGCAACCGCAGCTTCAATGTAGCGGCCCTGTTCAAATCAAGAGGCTGGATCAGTGTTTGTAGAAAGCAACCGAATCACTGGGCACCCGATCTCGATTCGCTCCGACGACGTGATCGCCGTCTTGCAAGAGCCCGACAACAACACAGTATCGGTCATGCTCAAGTCGACCGGTGAATGGATCGTGTTGAGAGACGAGTTCGAGAGCTTCAAGCGCCGCTTGTCCCAGGCATTTACCGTGCTGCCGTAACCCGCATGCCGTCGAGCGGCGGCTGTGCGACAAACTACGCACACGAGAAAGCCACCGCCCGACAGCCTCGCCTCAAGACCTCGACATGAACATCCGGCCATGCGCCGGGTTTTTTGTGGCGAGCGACATCAAAAGGTAGATACGTTGGTATGTAGAAACTTTCAGGCATGAAAAAAGCCGTTGTAAAACAACGGCTTAAATCAGCACTTGGCGGAGGGTCAGGGATTCGAACCCTGGAAGGGCTATAAACCCTTGCCGGTTTTCAAGACCGGTGCATTCAACCGCTCTGCCAACCCTCCGAAGTCGGGCATGTTCCGGTATCCCCGGGGCGCTGTCAAGGGAAGGTCCTTGTGTTGCCGGCTGGCAACGGCCGTGGTGGCTAGACGTCAAATAAATGTGGGTTGATCGGAACCTGAAGATGATGTTGGCGTCTAATTTGCCGTGCTTCCATTCAGCGATGCTCGTGGGCTGGCGCTGTGGTAGAGTTTTCCGGTTTTTAGTCCGAAGTGTCGATACAAGGAGATCGAATATGCGTTGGTCCTATCTTGCCTCTGTCGGGGCATTGGCGGTTGTGCTTTCTGCGTGTAGCTCCACCCCGGGGCCGGGCGTCGACGGCGGCGTTGATGGCGATGCCACCGGGGCTGCTGGCGCTCAGAGCACCGGCATAGCGGGGGGCGCTGGCATGAGCGAAGATCCGATGTACGAAGGCAAGCCGGCCGAGTCGCAACGGGTCGTCTATTTCGGTTTTGATGAGTACTCCGTGGCCGGGGAATATCAGGGAATGCTCAGGGCGAATGCCGATTTCCTCAAGGAAAATGGCAATCGTAAGGCGGTGATCGAAGGTCATACCGACGAGCGTGGTAGCCGTGAATACAACATCGCTCTGGGCGAGAGGCGTGCCAACGCGGTGCGCGATGTCCTGCAGTCGTATGGCGTGTCTGCCAGCCAGATCGATACGGTCAGCTACGGGGAAGAGCGTCCGGCCGTTGAAGGCCGTGGAGAGGCCGTCTGGGCGAAGAACCGTCGCGCGGTGATCGAATACGGTCGATAATCTGCTACATGCGAGCGGTCTTTGGTTCAGAAGCCAGGGGTACCCCTGGCTTTTTTGTGGCCGGATTTGTCATTGTGGATCTCACTGAGCGTTTGGCTATTTGCCGAGGCACTGCCGGGCGGGAGTTTTTATCTGTAGGGGGCGTGCCGGCGGTGGGATTAGCACGGTATTGAAGTGATCCGCGCGTGGGTTGGTTTCTGGATAATCCCGAGAATAGTGCAGGCCGCGGCTTTCGTGCCGGGTCAGTGCGGAATGGACGATCAGATCGGCAGTCTCCACCAGGTTGCGCAGCTCGATCAGGTTGTTGCTGACCCGGAAGTTGGCGTAATAATCGTGGATTTCCCGGCGCAATAACTGGATGCGGTCACGAGCACGATAGAGGCGTTTGCTCGTGCGCACGATGCCGACATAACTCCACATGCTGCGGCGCAATTCGTCCCAGTTGTGGGTGACGACAACCGCTTCATCAGGATCGGTCACCCGGCTTTCGTCCCAGAGAGGAATGGTCGGGAGATCTGGTTCGGATGCCACCGGCAGGGTGCTGAGATGCTTGGCGGCCGCCTGGGCGAAGACCAGGCATTCGAGCAGTGAATTGCTCGCCAATCGATTAGCACCGTGCAGTCCGGTGTGGGCAGTCTCGCCGATAGCGTAGAGGTTGGGGATGTCGGTGCTGCCGTGCTCATCGACCATGATGCCGCCGCAGGTATAGTGGGCTGCCGGCACGACCGGCAATGGCTCACGGGTCATGTCATAGCCAAACTCCAGACAGCGGGCGTGGATCATCGGGAAGTGTGCCTCGATGAACTCTGGCCCCTTGAAGCTGATGTCGAGATAGACGCAGTCGATGCCGAGGCGCTTGATCTCGGCGTCGATGGCGCGGGCGACGATGTCCCGGGGGGCGAGCTCAGCGTCGGGGTGATGGTCGGGCATGAAACGGCTGCCGTCCGGTCGAAGCAGTACGCCACCTTCCCCGCGTACGGCCTCGCTGATCAGGAATGATTTGGCCCGCGGCTCATACAGGCAGGTCGGATGAAACTGGATAAATTCCATGTTCGCTACCCGGCAGCCGGCACGCCAGCCCATTGCGATGCCGTCGCCGGTGGCACCGTCAGGATTGGTGGTGAAGAGATAGGCCTTGGCGGCCCCGCCGGTGGCCAGTGCCGTATGCTGGGCGCGGACGGTGACCACTCGATCGTCGTTGATGTCGAGCACGTAAGCGCCAAGACAGCGGTCCTGCGTTTCGCCCAGCCGTCGAGCAGTGATCAGATCGATGGCGTTGTGGTGTTCGAGAACGGTGATGTTCGGGCGGCGCCGCACTGCGGTGACCAGCGTGTCCATCAGCGAGCGGCCGGTGTGATCAGCGGCATGGGCCACTCGCCGCTGGCTGTGACCACCCTCGCGGGTCAGGTGGAGTCGGTCGGAGTGCTCTGCATCGTGACTGAACGGCATATTGAGGGATTCAAGCCAGGCGATCTGCTCGGGTCCGGCGCGCACCACGCGCTCGACCACCTTGCGATCCGGCAGTTGGGCGCCGGCCTTGATGGTGTCCTCGATGTGTTGCTCGATATCTTCCGGACCACCGAGCGCGGCAGCAATGCCCCCTTGTGCCCAGGACGAGCTTCCTCCGATTAGCTCGCCCTTGCTGATTACCAGCACTTGAAGATCCTCGGGGAGACGCAGGGCCATGGCCAGGCCGGCAGCACCCGAGCCGATGATCAGGACGTCAGCTTGGTGCAGGACAGGGGGGTAGGTCGGGTCACTCATGAGGTATCGGGTCATCCTGAACGCATGTGGCTGCTCTAGGGAAGCTCTGGCGGCGTGTCCCGCCGGTGGGTTTTCGGTACACTAGTTGCCTGCGAGTATACGTGCTTGAGTCCATGTTGCCGGGTTCTTGCATTCGGTTAACCCGGGTGGGGCGAGCGTGCATCTCGCGTTTTTTCCATGCTCCTCATCCCCGAGACGAAAGGCAGGATCCGATATTCGAATGAGCGCCGAGGAGACAGACAAGGCCCTGGTGGCCCGTGCCCGCAAGGGCGATCGTCGCGCCTTCGATCTCCTGGTCCTGAAGCACCAGCACCGGGTGCAGCGTTTGATTGCGCGGTACATCCGTGATCCCGAGCAGGTGTTCGACCTGACGCAGGAAACTTTCATCAAGGCCTATCGAGCACTGCCGCGTTTCCGTGGTGATAGCGCATTTTATACTTGGATTTACCGTATTGCCGTCAATACGGCCAAGAATCAGCTGGCCTCCGATGCGCGGGCGGGATACATGGTCTCGTTGAACTCGGGCGGGTCAGATGAGTCTGATGAACCGATGATCGAGCCAGAAGCCTTACGTGATGCCAGCACGCCTGACGCGCTGGCGGCAGCCGAGGAACTCAGGAATGCGGTCGACAAGTCGATTTCCGAGTTGCCCGAGGATTTGCGAACGGCCTTGACGCTGCGCGAGATGGAAGGACTGAATTACGAGGAGATTGCCGCGGTCATGGACTGTCCGATCGGCACGGTGCGGTCACGGATTTTCCGTGCTCGAGAGGCTATCCAAAAGTCGATTCAGCCGTTCAAGGGCGGGTAATGCAGGTGGCAACAGTGATGAAGCAACAACATACAGACGATTCTCAAGCGCTCCGCACCGCTATTTCGAGTTGGTGGGACGATGGGCTTCGTGGTGACGACAAGGCACTTGACGCGCTGCTTGCCGATATCGATGCGGTCAGGGCGCAGACCCATGACTACGACCGGATCGGGCGCTGTGTCCGAGGAGAATCACTTGAAACGCGAGACTTGTTGGACGCGATCAATGAGCGTCTCGATGAGTTGCCGGACAGCGATCGGCCCAAAGCGGATAACAAGGCGGATAAAGTGATTCCATTCCCGGGCCACGTCATGCGACAACGACGGGTCTGGCAGGGTGCAGTGGCGGCTTCCCTGTTCGCTGCCGTGACGGCCGTGGGCTTGACGCTTTCCAGCGGTGAGCGGCAGAAAAATCAGAGCGTAGCCCCAATGCAGGCCAGCGGCCCGACCCCCAACGACCGGGCGGTCATGGCGTCCCTGAACGGGAACGAGGTGCCGGAGGGGGCCTCGCCGATTTCTTTGCAAGCCGATCTTGACCCCGGCAACAACCTCGGGGGTCAGCTCGTGACGACGTCCACTGCGGTTGGCAGCGCTCCGAAGTTGCCTGACTGGGCGACCGGCAACACAGGCCGCGGTACGAACCCCTATGTCGTGACGCACTATCGTCTGGCGTCGCCGGAATTCGGCACCACCGGTCCGGAAGCGCGGGCCGCCAGCTTTGGAAGGGAATGACGCAGGCGTGATGCGAGCGAGTCGGTTGCCCGTTTTACCGTTGTCGATCCTGGTCACGGGCGCCTTGGCGTCGGTGGCCTTGTTTTTTGCCTCGGTTGTTTTTGCCGAGCCGCTCTTGCAAGCCTTGCCAGCGGCACCTGAGGCGCCCAGCAGTCTCGAGACATCGGTCTCCGGCGAACGGGGCGGTGACGACAACGAACAGGAGCTGCGTGAACGGATCATGGCGATGGTGCAAGCCATGGGAAATCGTAATTACGATGGACGCTTGATCCATGTGCGCGGCGACCAGATCGATCTCATGCGTGTGACCCACCGGAAGGTTGACGGTCAACGGGTCGAGCTGATGGTGTCCGAAAATGGGGAAGTGCGCGAGATCCGTCGTCTCGGGGATCGCTGCGCCTGCATCTGGCCTGAACGACAGCAGGTCATGCTGGGCGACTATCCGAATATCAACAGCCGCCTGTCGGGCGAGCGATTCGAGTCGATCGGTGAGCTGTCCGACAATTACCGCTTGATTGATCTCGGTTCTAGCCGGGTGGCGAGCCAGTCCTGTCGCCTGATGGCCGTGGTGCCGCGTGACGATTATCGCTACGGCTACAAGATGTGTATTGGGGAGCCGGTTCCGCTGCTGCTGCGCATGAGTATCTACGATGAATCGGGCCGGCCCATCGAGCACAACCAGTTCACCCGGCTTGAGCAAGACGAGCCCGTCCGCCTGTTTTTCCAGGATGACCTGACGGCTGGACTTGGTGAAGGATTCGAATGGATGGAGCTTGTTGGCGAGCCGGTCGAGCCGGCCCCGATTCGTCAGGGGCACTGGGTCATCGACCCGCTGCCAGACGGCTTCGCGATCCGTTCCCGTGGCTGGCGGCGCAATCCGGTGACCGGGCAGTATTTCGAGCACATTGTGGTCAGTGATGGTCTTGCGACCGCCTCGGTCTTTGTTGAGAAACGCGACGATGATGTGGCGCGCCAGGTCACCCGAACGGATCAGGGGATGACCATGGCTGCCCGCCGGGTCGATCAGGTACGCATTACCGCAATCGGAGATGTCCCGGCCAGTACCGTTGAGCTGTTGGTCGAGAACACCTGGCCTGAGCCTGCCATGGCACCGGGTGAGGTGGAATTGACCGATGAGCTGCGCCGATGAACACCCCTCAGGCCGGAGTCGACGCCTGGGTGCTCGAGTCGGCCAGGGTGGCCGCCATCGATACGGGTGGCGTTTGGCTGGAAACGACAGGGCAGCACGGCTGTGCCAATTGTCGCTCTGGGCGCGGTTGTGGCGTCAGTGTGTTCCAGCGACTGTTTCGCTTGCCGCAGCATCGAATCTATCTGCCGACTGAGGAGGTTCTGTCGGTCGGGGACCATGTGGTCGTGGGGCTCAGTCAGCGGGCCTTGTTGCTGGCTTCTGTCTGGCTGTATCTCGTTCCGTTGCTGGGGTTGCTCGTTGGCGCCCTCGTCGCGGATGTGGCGTTCGGGCAGGAAGCCCTGACCGTCGCAGGCGGCGTGTTCGGTCTGTTGGGCATGTTGGCGTGGGTGCGGGGCCGACAGCGGCGTCAGGCCCGTTCGGGGCGTTTTTTCCCTGTCCTGCAGGAAGTTACCCTTCGTCATGCAGCCGAACAGGATGGCTGATTAAGCCCGGACGCGGTGCTGAGCAGCTGTCTTTGCGGGACGAGGGTGGGACCGGGTCAGACACTTGCATATGTCGCATCGGGCCGCTTCGCAGTAGACTATGCAGAGCTTCCCTAACCCACTCATCGCCCGAGCTTCCTCCTGCCTTGATCCGTATCGCTTCTCGTTTTCCTTCATATAACCACGTCCCGTATCGCGACAGCCTGTTGCGTCGCTTGGGTGTAATGGCCAGAGGGATGGCCCGATGGACGGCTATGGCCGCCCTGCTGGCCGTGGCGGGCTGTGTCGATCCCGAAGATCAACCGCCGCGGTTGCAGGTCACTGGGCTGCCGGATTTCACCACGCTGGTAGAGGTGAACGCCCCCTCGGTGGTCAGTGTTACCGGGGTTCACAGTCTGCCGTCACTTGCTAGCATATCCGGCGAGAACGACTCCCACGAATGGTTCCGTGGCTTGTTTGATAATGAAAGGGGCGGGCTTCCCCGCCGCCCTCTGTTGCCACAGGAGAACGACGGATCAGGGTTCATCCTGAGCGAGGATGGCTATATTGCGACCAACGCGCATGTCATCGGCGGTGCCAGCAAGGTGTTTGTCCGTCTCAGCGATGGCCGTGAACTGGTGGCACAGGTCGTGGGCGTGGACCAGATCGGTGACATTGCGTTGTTGAAGGTCGATGCCAGCGGGTTGCCGCCGGTGTCATTGGGTGACTCCGACGCTGTCCGGCCGGGACAGTGGGCCCTGGCCATCGGGTCGCCCTATGGGTTCGATCAGACGGTTACCGCTGGCATCATCAGTGGGCTAGGGCGTCATTTGCCGTCCGCAACGATCCAGCCGTATGTCCCCTTCATCCAGAGTGATGTCGCGATCAATCCTGGCAATTCCGGTGGACCATTGTTCAACACTCGTGGGCAGGTGATCGGGATCAACGCCCAGATATTCACCGAGTCGGGGGCATTCAACGGTATTTCGTTCGCGATTCCAATCAACTACGTCGTCGACGTCATTCGGCAGATCAAGCAAAGCGGCCACGTCAAGCGGGGTTTTCTGGGTGTTGAGGTCCGGCCGGTAGGGCGTGAGCTGGCCGATCGGCTGGGGATGGAACGCATCCGAGGTGCCGAGGTGGTCAACACGATTGACGACTCACCAGCCGCCGCCTCATCACTGGCTCCCGGCGATGTGATATTGGCGGTCAATGGCGTGTCCATCAGTGGCAGTGCCGACTTGACGCAGGTGCTCGGGTCGTTGACGCCGGGCTCTGCGGTGGTCCTTGATGTGCTCTCCGGTGGAGACAGGCGCGAACTTGCTGTGCCGCTGGCTGCCTTGCCGGACAACGCCGCCGGATTGACAGACCCCGGGCCGGAAAAGCCGGAGGAGCCAGAGCTGGTTGTCATCGAGACGTTGGGAATGATCCTCCGCCCTCTTGAGGATGGCGGTGTGCGTTTGGGTGAGCTTGATCCCAGGGGGCCGGCTGCTCTAGCGGGGCTGATGAGCGGTGACCGGCTGATTTCGATCGATCGCCAGCCAGTCGAATCGCTTACCCAGGCCTACCTGTTGATTGCACGCATAGCCCACAGCCGAAGCAAGCGGGGCAATGAGCTGGTGCTGTTTCTGGTGGAGCGCGAAGGCGAGCAACGCTTCTTCATGCCGGCGTTTTCCGGGCTCTCCCACCGCCCAGACTGACTTTGGCCAGTCTGGGGCTATATACTGAGCGCCTCTTCTTGCCGTCTCCTCCTGATAGGCGGCGGGACAACTCTACGAACGGAAAGTTAATTATCTATGGTGTCCGAGCGTCTCTCCCGGATTCGCAATTTCTCGATCATCGCCCATATCGACCACGGGAAATCCACCCTGGCCGACCGCATCATCCAGCACTGTGAAGGTCTGGAAGAGCGCGAGATGAGTGCCCAGGTGCTCGACTCGATGGATCTTGAGCGTGAACGCGGTATCACTATCAAGGCGCAAAGCGTCTCGCTCGATTACCACTCGCGCGACGGTGAAACCTATCGACTCAATTTCATCGACACCCCAGGGCATGTCGATTTCTCCTACGAGGTCTCGCGCTCACTGGCCGCCTGTGAGGGTGCGTTGCTGGTGGTGGATGCATCTCAGGGGGTGGAGGCCCAGTCGGTGGCAAATTGCTATACCGCGATCGACCTCGGTCTTGAGGTGGTGCCGGTGCTGAACAAGATCGACCTGCCGGCGGCCGATCCCGATCGCGTCAAGGCGGAGATTGAGGACATCATCGGACTGGAAGCCCAGAATGCGGTGACCTGCTCGGCAAAGACGGGTGAGGGCGTTGACGACGTGATCGAGCGCCTGATCCAGCAGATTCCGCCCCCGCAGGGTAACGAGGATGGACCGCTCAAGGCCTTGATTGTCGATTCCTGGTTCGACAACTACGTTGGTGTGGTGGCCCTGGTCCGGGTGATCGACGGTGTGCTCCGGCCGCGGCAGAAGATCAAGGCGATGGGCACCGGTGATGTGTTCACTGTCGACAATACCGGTGTGTATACCCCCAAGACCTTGGCAAGAGAGGCTCTGTATGCGGGCGAGGTCGGTTTTGTAATCGCCGGAATCAAGGACATCGATTCGGCCAAGGTCGGCGACACGATTACCGATGCCGAGAACCCGGCCGACGAGCCGCTGCCGGGTTTCGAAGAGATGCGGCCGCGCGTATTCTCCGGTCTCTATCCGGTGGAGTCCGATGACTATGACGATCTGCGCGAGGCGCTGCGCAAGCTGCGCCTGAACGACGCGGCGCTTCATTTCGAGCCGGAAGTATCGACCGCGCTCGGGTTCGGTTTCCGCTGCGGCTTCCTCGGACTGCTGCATATGGAAATCGTCCAGGAGCGTCTCGAGCGTGAATACGGCATCGATCTGATCACCACCGCGCCGACAGTAATCTTCGAGGTGGAGGAGAACGACGGCACGATCTATCAGATCCACAACCCGTCGCAGCTGCCGGAGGCCTCGCAGATCAAGGAGATCCGTGAACCGATCATTGAGGCGCATATCCTCTGTCCGCAGGATTACGTCGGCCCGGTGCTCAATCTGTGCATGGAAAAACGCGGCGTACAGAAAAACATGCTCTATTCCGGCAACCAGGTCACGATGATCTTCGATCTGCCGTTAGCCGAAGTGGTGCTGGACTTCTTCGACCGCCTCAAGTCCGTGTCGCGTGGTTATGCCTCGTTCGACTACCACCTCGACCGATTCGAGCCGGCCAGGCTGGTGAGGCTGGATGTCTTGATCAACGGCGAGACGGTCGATCCGCTGTCGCTGATTGTTCATCGCGACAAGGCGGAACAACGTGGCCGCGAGCTGATCGAGAAGCTCAAGGAGCTGATTCCGCCGCAGATGTTCGAAGTGGCACTGCAAGCGGTCATCGGCGGCAAGATTATCGCCAGGACCAACGTCAGGGCGTTGCGCAAGAACGTATTGGCCAAATGTTACGGCGGTGACGTTTCCCGCAAGAAGAAGCTGATCGAGAAGCAGAAGGCCGGCAAGAAACGCATGAAGAGTATCGGCAGGGTCGAGGTGCCGCAGGAGGCCTTCCTCGCCGTGCTGCAGATGGACAACAAGAACGACTGAGTGCGGCAACTGGCTGCATGACCATACAACTCGGAGCATATCTTGGATTTTGAACTCCTTCTGGTGATCGCCACCTTCGCAAGCGGCCTGATCTGGTTGATTGATCGGCTTATCTTTCGGCCGCGACGGCGTGCTGATCTGGCCGCTGAGGCCCGCCAACTGGGTGGAGGCGACATCGAGGGGAAGTCGATCAAGGACCACGAGCCGCTGCTGGTCGACTACGCCAAATCGTTCTTCCCCATCCTGTTGGTGGTGCTGCTGATCCGCTCGTTTCTGTTCGAGCCGTTTCGTATACCGTCCGGATCGATGATGCCGACGTTGCTGGTCGGGGACTTCATCCTGGTCAACAAATTCGACTACGGTTTGCGACTGCCGATCTTGAATACCAAGATTGTGCCGATCGGCGAACCCCAGCGGGGTGATGTGGCCGTGTTCCGCTATCCACGACAGCCGGAGATCGATTACATCAAGCGCATCATCGGGCTGCCTGGTGACACGGTGCGTGTGGACGATCAGCGTTTGTGGGTCAATGGCGAAGAGGTGTCGTTAGAAACGGTAGGCCGCTTCCAGGGAGATCTGAACCAGCTGCATGCCGGGCTTGCCCTCGGTCTTGAGACTCTGCCGGGGGGCAATGGGCCGCATTACCTGTTGATGGATACGCAACGGCGCATGGGGACAGGGCAATGGCTGGTGCCTGAGGGGCATTATTTTGCGATGGGGGACAACCGCAACTACAGCAACGACAGCCGTTTCTGGGGCTTTGTGCCCGAATCGAATCTGGTGGGCAAAGCGGTTATGATCTGGCTGCACTGGAACTGGCAGGATGGCGGTTTTGATGCAGGCCGCATCGGCCGCGCCATCGACACAATCGAGACGGAATCGAAGTAATCGAACAACCTCAAATCAGAGGTGAGGGTAAGGGATATGGAACAGGCCAGGGAAAAGAATCACAAGCATCACGGGGCCGTCGCGGTGCGGCAGCAGCGCGGCATGTCATTGGTTGGGCTGATTATTTCTGCAATCGTGCTCGGGATGGCGGCCCTGGTTGTCATGCAGGTCGTACCGCTCTATCTCGCCGATCAGAAACTTACCAGTATCTTCAAGAGTCTCGAGCATGAGCGAGCCGGCAGCCCGTCCGAAATTCGGCGCATGATCGGGAAACGGCTCGACATCAATGCAATTGATGGGAAATTCGATCCCAAGGATTTCGAGATCCGCCCAGTGACCGGTGGCTATCAGGTCAGCTACGACTATGACGGCAAGGCGCGGCTGTTTGGAAACCTCTCGCTTGTGGCCGCATTCAGCCATCAGACTCGTGTCCGCAACTAGAAACCGTAACCCACTGATCCGCGATCAGGCCAGGCTGGCCGATTCGCTCGGACTATCTTTCGTCGACAGTGATCTGCTGGCGCAGGCGCTGCGACATCGTTCAGCAGGACGAGTCAACAACGAGCGCCTGGAATTCCTGGGCGACTCGATCCTCAATCTCACTATTTCTGACTGTTTGTTTCGCTACAAGCCTGATGCCACAGAAGGGGCCCTTTCCCGACTGCGTGCTTCGGTGGTGCGTGAAGAGACCCTGGCGCGAGTGGCTCGGCAGATCGGGCTGGGTGACTATCTCGTCATGGGTTCGGGCGAGCTCAAAAGCGGTGGTCATCGTCGCGACTCGATCCTTGCGGATGCCCTGGAGGCCGTCATTGGGGCACTGTATCTGGATCAGGGTTTCTATCCGGCCCATGATTGGGTATTGAGGCTGTTTTCCGATGAGATCAAGTCTCTCCCCGACGCCCAAGAGCTCAAGGATGCGAAGACCCAGTTGCAGGAGTTTCTGCAGCGTGACCGATTGGCGCTGCCTGAATACCAGGTGCTTGGACAGACCGGTGAGGCCCATAAACAAACGTTTGAGGTCGCCTGTCGGGTCAAGTGCAACGACGAGGTGCTCGAGACGCGAGCCAGCGGCTCGTCGCGCCGCCGAGCGGAACAGAGGGCCGCTCGACACATGCTCCGCACCCTGCGCGAGAGGCGTGAGGGCAAGTCCATCACGGAGTCACAGACATGAGCGAATCGATCCGCTTTGGCCAGGTCGCTGTCGTGGGTCGCCCCAATGTGGGCAAATCTACCCTGATCAATCGGCTGGTCGGACAGAAGGTATCGATCACGACACCCAAGCCGCAGACTACCCGGCATCGCATCACCGGGATCATCACCGAACCTCGCGGTCAGATCGTGCTGATCGATACGCCCGGAATCCACCAGGGTGGCAGAAATGCGCTGAGCCGACAGCTCAACCGGACGGCGCGCAGTGCGCTGGAGCACGTTGATCTGATCCTCTTCATGGTGCAGGCGGGGCAGTTTGGTGCCGAGGATGAGGCCGTGCTCCGGCTGCTTGAGCACATCGACACCCCGGTGGTGCTGGTTATCAACAAGGTCGACCTGGTCAATGACAAAACCGAGCTTCTGCCGTTCCTGGCGCAGATGGGTGAGAAGGGCGATTTTGCCGCGATCTACCCGATGAGCGCCCGTCGACGTCGGGGGCTCGATAGTCTGCTCGACCTGGTGTTCTCCTACCTCCCCGAAGGACCGCCGGGTTACGCCGAGGATCAGGTGACTACCGCGCCGCTGCGCTTCATGGCCGCTGAGATCATCCGTGAGAAGCTGACCCGTTCACTGCATGACGAATTGCCGTACCAGACCACCGTAATGATCGAACGCTTCGAGGAAACCGATCGGCTGGTCACCATCGGGGCGGTGATTTACGTGGCGCGTCCCGGTCAGAAAGGGATCGTGATCGGCTCCCGCGGGGCACAGTTGAAAATCATCGGGCAGCAGGCCCGCGAGGCGCTCGAGCATCTGCTGGAGAAACGCGTCATGCTCGATTTATGGGTGAAGGTAGCCGACGACTGGGCCGATGATGAGCGTTCTATAGCAGCGCTCGGCTATCAGTTGCCCGAGTGAGGCCGTGATCGCCAGGGAAGCTCTGCACGAATCGATAGTGTCTCTGCGGGACCGCCAAGGGTCCATATGCCAGGCGCAGTCTGCGGTGAAGGGCGGTGGTCCTTTACAAGGACTGCAACACCGCAGATGGGCCCTTGGCGGCCCGCCCGAAGGGGCTGGCGGGTTTGCCCGCACTCGGCGTTGCCGCCCCTCGACGGGTACTGAGCCCGCCTTCGGGTCAGCGTCTTGATTGCGAACAAACCCGTCAGCCAGAGGCGCCATCGATTCGTGCAGAGCTTCCCTGGCGACTGGATGTGACCGGTGCGTGGGTTTCTGCTCCATGCCAGACCGTTTCAAGAGCACGGCCTGCTGCTCGATTGGCTGACCGACACCCAAGGCTGGGTCCGGATGCGCCAGCAGGGTGGGAGGCGGGTCAAGCGACGGGGATCGAGCCGGCCGCCCAGTTTCGTCTGCCTCGAGCTGCAGACGGCAGGACGGGGCGGCTGGCCAATCCTGACCAGCGCTGATCCGGTTGAGTCGCTCCGTTTCCTGCGCGGTCAATCCTTGGCGACTGCTTTCTATTTGCATGAACTGCTCCTGCGAGCCCTGCGACCGGAGGAACCTGTTCCGGGCCTGTTTCTCGACTACTGGAAAAGCCTGGCCATGTTGGAGACGCCTGACATGCCGGTGGCTGTGGTCGTGCGTCGCTTTGAACGTCAACTGTTGAATCATCTTGGTGCAGGTTTTGATTGGGAACGTTCACGTGATGGCAGGCCGATCGATCCGGCCGGGTGCTATCGAGTGGAGCGGGAAGGCGGTATTGTATCGGGCAGCGGAAGCGGTTCAGTGCCGGGATACGTTCTGCGTGCCATCGCACGAGACGAGGTGCTGCTTGATGCGGCAGATCGGCGGACGGCGCGTGACCTGATGCAGTCACTATTGGCCTCCCACGTGGGAAATGCATCCTTCGTTTCTCGTCGACTATGGCCTGCCGGGGACGCCAGCAACTAGGCAAACATCGATCGGACGCCTTGGATTCTCTAGACTAGGGCCCGAGTTGCCAATTATTTCACTTCTAACGCGGATACCGAGAACTCCATGACCACTCGAGTCACAGCCCAGTTTCCTCTGCTTGGCCTCAATATTGATCATGTCGCCACCCTGCGGCAGGCGCGGGACGGGCGATACCCCGATCCGGTCCAGGCGGCCCTGTTGGCAGAACGATCCGGCGCCGACAGCATCACATTGCATCTGCGCGAGGATCGTCGCCATATCCAGGATCGGGACGTCGAAATCATCCGTGAGTTGTTGCAGACACGCATGAACCTGGAGATGGCCGTCACGGAGGAGATGATCGAGTTCGCCTGCCGGATCCGGCCGCAAGATGTCTGCCTGGTGCCCGAGCGCCGGGACGAACTGACCACTGAGGGTGGGATGGATGTTGCCGGACAAATGGAGCGTATCCAGTCCGCCTGTGATCGCTTGGCTGAGGTCGGTATTCGGGTTTCACTATTTGTCGACGCCGATCCACGGCAGATCGATGCAGCCGTTGCCTGCCGGGCACCCGCGATCGAGATCCACACGGGTCACTATGCCGAGGCCAAGGGTGATGGTGTCGTGCGTGAGCAACTCGAGGTGATTTACCAGTCCGCACGGCATGGCGCCGCTGCCGGTCTGGCGGTCAATGCGGGTCATGGCCTGCACTATCACAATGTCTCGGCTATCGCGGCCATCGAAGAGATCGAAGAGCTCAATATCGGCCACGCGATCATTGCCGAGTCCGTTTTCTCGGGACTGCCGACGGCAGTACGCAAGATGAAAGAGCTGATGCATACCGCCCGTTACCGCCGGCCGGTGGCCTCGAGCTGATAGCCGATGATCCTCGGTATCGGTACGGATATGGTGGAAATTGCCCGGATCCACGCCGCACTGGAGCGGCACGGGGCACGTCTGATCGATCGCTTGCTCGGCCCCGAGGAGCGTGATCGACTGCCGAAGAACAGCCAGGCCGCCCAAACTGCCTGGCTGGCCAAGCGCTTCGCCACCAAGGAGGCGGTCGCCAAGGCGCTAGGTACCGGCTTCCGTGATGGGCTCCGTCTGTCGGACATACAGACTCGTCACAACGGGCAGGGGCGACCTGAAGTGGTGCTAGGCGGCCGGGCGCGCGAGCGCTTCGAGCAGTTAGGGGGCAGGGATATCAGCCTATCGGTCAGTGACGAGCGCTCCTATGCGCTTGCCTTTGTTGTCATCAGCCGTTGATTGGTCATTTGACTGGCCGTTACCGGCGATTGGTTACCGGCGATGTTGGTAGAGCGCGGCGACACCGCTGATGATCGCGGCGGAAGCGGCCGGCAGCAACAAGTTGTTCACAGTGCCCAGTTCGCCCTGGACCAGCACGGCCGCGAAACCGCCGGCGACATAGCCGGCGATCAGGGTGATCAACAGCCAGCCTTCCCATGACCAGCCTTCCTGCATCCGGTTTTCCAGCGTCTGATTTTCCTGTGCCCGATTCTCCCGGGACCAGTTCTCCTGAGACCAACCCTGGGGACGGATCACCCGGGCGATGTACATGCCGAGGTCGGTCGCGATGCCGGTGATGTGTGTGGTACGGATCAACAAACCCCGGTAGCTGGCCACCAGCGCATTCTGCAGCCCGCAGGCAATCGCGGCCAGGACGAGGGCGCTGTTGGCATGACCCAGGGCGATGCAGGCGACAGCCACCCCCAGAAGCAGAGACTCCAGGCCCAGAGCCCAGGCGTACCGGGGGCTTTCCGGGAACTCTCGTTGGCCGATAATCAGCCCCGATACGGCGGCTCCAGCAATGAAACCGGCCAGGATGCTCAAGGTGGTGATCACCACGGATGGGTCGCCCAACGCCATGCCCTCGCTCAGATGTGATGCCGTGCCGGTCATCTGGCTGACAGGCAGCCCGAAGGCCATCAGCATGACGCTGTTGACGTGACCGGCCAGTCCGGCCATGACGAAAGCAATTATGAATGCCTTCGTGTCGGCGGCATCATCCGGGGAAGGTGGCGGATACGGCATGTCGGTCCGTGGTTTGTCCTGATGATGAACAGAGCTGCTCATGATAGCGGAAAGACGAGTTCTTGATGTCGCCGCTGAATGGCCGTAGAATGCGGCGCTTGTTTCTCCTGCCTGACCGTTCCGCATGCGGCAGGCTGCCTTCCTAATCCACAGGAGTTTTATTCATGCGACATTATGAAATTGTCTTCATGGTCCACCCGGATCAGAGCGACCAGGTCCCGGCGATGATCGAGCGCTACCGCGGCATCGTCGAAACAGCACAGGGCACGGTCCACCGCCTCGAAGACTGGGGTCGTCGTCAGTTGGCCTACCCGATCAAGAAATTGGTCAAGGCTCACTACGTGCTGATGAATATCGAAACCACCCAGGAAGCCCTGGCCGAGATTGAGGAAGCGTTCAAGTTCAATGATGCTGTCCTGCGTCACCTGACCACCCGTTGCGACGAGGCCTATACCGAAGCCTCTCCCATGATGCAGGAGCGCGAGGCCGAACGCCGTCCGCGCCGTCGCGATGGTGATGATGACAAGCGCGAAGAACGTCGTGACAGCGACAAAAAATCCGACGCGTCCAGCGAATAAGATTCGAGAGGTTTGATCCATGGCCCGTTTTTTCCGTCGCAAGCGTTTCTGCCGTTTCACCGCCGAAGGTGTGACGCAGATCGATTACAAAGATATTGACACCCTGCGTCAGTATGTCACCGAGACCGGCAAGATCGTCCCCAGCCGCGTGACCGGTACCAAGGCACGCTATCAGCGCCAGCTGCAGACCGCCATCAAGCGCGCCCGTTTTCTGGCCCTGCTGTCGTACACAGACCGTCACTGATCGCGCCCGTCTCAAGCGTCTAGGAGTCAATATCCATGCAAGTAATTCTGTTGAGTAAGGTCGAGAACCTGGGCTCGCTGGGCGACGTGGTCAACGTCCGCTCGGGTTACGCCCGCAACTTCCTGATTCCCTACGGCCATGCCCGGCCTGCGACCAAGGCCAACATCGCTGAGTTCGAGGAGCTCCGCGCCGAGTTGGAGAAGAAGGTCGCCGAGGAACTGGCTGCCGCTCGGGCTCGCGCCGACAAGATTGGTGAAGAGGCCAGCGTCACCATCCCGGTCAAGGCGGGGGCGGAAGGCAAACTGTTCGGTTCCGTCGGTACCGTTGAGATCGCCACGGCCATCAGCGACCAATTCGGTGTCGAGATCGAGCGGCGCGAAGTCCGTCTGCCGGAAGGTGCACTGCGTGCCTTGGGTGAGTTTCCGATCCAGCTGCATCTGTACTCGGACGTCGACGTCGACATCAACGTCGTGGTCGTTGCCGAAGAAGAGTAAGCAAATCTCGACGCCCGATGCAGGTCGTAGCTACGACTTGCCGAGTATACCCGGCCCGCCCTCATTGTTGAGAGGCGGGCCTTTTCATTGCCCGCCTCCCCGAACGGACGTCCCGCGATCCGGTGCGTCATGCGTGGCCAAGCGCTCGTCCGGGGCGTATCATCTGAGCCATCCTTGGGGCTCCGCCTGCCGCCGATCTGGTCGGAAGTAGGCCGCCCCGCACGCTGACTACCGCTGGTAACCGAGACCCATGTCGCTTCCGGACTACGTATCTGCCGCCACCGTCAAACCACAGCGCCGTCCGACCTCGTCGACGGTGGGCTCGCCGCTTTCCCTGCGAGTGCCGCCACACTCGCAGGAAGCCGAGCAGGCGGTGCTTGGCGGCTTGATGCTTGATCCGCTTGCCTTCGAGCAGGTCGGGGACAAACTGGCTGACCCGGACTTCTATTTCCACGATCATCGCGTGATTTTTCGGGTGATCGGGGAACTGGCCGAGCGCAACCAGCCGTTTGACGCCATGGTGGTTTCCGAGCGGCTCAAGACGCTCGAAAAACTTGAGGACGTCGGCGGCAACGATTACCTGGCCGCGCTGGTTGATTCGGTTCCCAGTGCCGCAAATATCGCCGCCTACGCTGAAATCATCCGTGAACATTCCCTGTTGCGTCGCCTGATCGAGATCGGTACGGAGATCTCCCGCAAGAGCTATCAGACCGAAGGCCAATCTGCTTATGACGTGTTGGAGATGGCAGAGAAGGAGATCTTCGCCATCGCCGAGGAGGGGTCACGCACCCGCAGCGGCTTTCAGAGCATCACCGAATTGCTGACCGTGGCGATGGATCGGATCGCCGAACTCTATGAGAACAAGGGTGAGGTCAGCGGTCTCAGCACCGGCTTTACCGACCTCGACGACATGACCACGGGATTGCAGAACGGCGATCTGGTCATCGTCGCGGGCCGTCCATCGATGGGCAAGACCACCTTCGCGATGAATATCGCCGAGAACGTTGCCCTCTACAGCAAGAAGGCGGTTGCGGTTTTTTCGATGGAAATGCCAGGCGACCAGCTGGCCGTTCGGATGCTCTCCTCGCTGGGCCGCATTGACCAGACCAAGGTGCGCACCGGTCGGCTGGAGGACAGCGACTGGCATCGCATTTCCGGTGCGGTGGGCCAGCTCAGTCAGACAAAGATCTTCATTGATGACACCCCGGCACTGTCGCCGTCTGATCTGCGTTCGAGGGCACGCCGTCTGGCACGTGAGGAGGACCTGGGGTTGATCATCGTCGACTATCTGCAGCTGATGCAGGTACCGGGCTCGAAGGAAAATCGGACCAACGAGATTTCCGAGATTTCACGCTCCCTCAAGGCGGTTGCCAAGGAGCTGGATGTGCCGTTGGTGGCGCTTTCACAGCTCAACCGCTCGCTCGAACAGCGGCCCAACAAGCGCCCGGTGATGTCGGACCTGCGGGAGTCCGGAGCGATTGAGCAGGATGCCGACATCATCATGTTCATCTACCGGGAAGAGGTCTATGAGCCGGAGACCGAGAAGAAAGGCATGGCGGAGATCATCATCGGCAAGCAGCGTAACGGCCCGATCGGGACCGTGGTGATGACCTTCCGCGGCCAGAACACCCGGTTCGAGGACTTCATCAGCCACGAGAGTGTGCCGGAAGCCTATCGGTGATACGGCGGGCCTGGCTGACCATCGATACGTGCGCGCTGCGCCATAACCTGGGCGTGGCCCGGGATGCGGCGGGAAACCGTTCGATCTTCGCCGCGGTCAAGGCCGACGGCTATGGGCATGGTCTGCTGACGGCGGCGCGGGCGTTTTCCCGTGCTGGGGTTGACGGCCTGGCTGTCGCCACGCCCGGAGAAGGGCTGGCGCTCCGGGAGGCAGGCCTCAGCGAGCGCATTCTGGTGCTGCAGGGCGCACTGACTGTCGAAGAGCTCGAACTGGCCTTGCGTCATTCCCTTGATCTCGTTTTCCACGACCTGACCCAACTGGATCTGCTTGATCGCCATGCCGACCACCTGCCGGCGGGGCGGCTGCGGGTCTGGATCAAGGTGGACACGGGCATGCATCGGGCGGGATTCATACCCGAACAGGTGCCGGTCGCCCGGGCACGATTGGCACAATGCCCGGTTGTTGACGCAGGCATCGGCCTGATGACCCACTTTGCGCGGGCCGACGAGCCAGACCCTTCGGTGACCGAGCGACAGATCGAGGTGTTCCATACAACCGCCGAGGGCTGGCCGGGCGAGACCAGCCTGTGCAATTCGGCAGCCCTGCTGGGCAACAGCGAAGCGGGCGGTGACTGGGTGCGTCCGGGCATCATGCTCTACGGCGGCAACCCGTTCATCTTCGGCCAAGCCGCCCAGTATCGGCTGCAGGCGGCGATGGAGCTCAAGACGGTGTTGGTAGCGAAGCGACTGGTGGCGCGTGGCTGCGAAGTTGGCTATGGCGGGCGTTTTGTGGCCCCTGAGACCATGCCGGTGGGGCTGGCGTCGGTGGGTTATGGTGATGGCTATCCACGCCACGCGCCCGACGGCACGCCGATTCTGGTCAATGGTCAGCGCAGCTGCATTATCGGTCGAGTGTCGATGGACCTGGTCACGGTCGACCTGCGCGGTGTCGATGCCTGCGTCGGCGACGAGGTCGAGTGCTGGGGACGTGGTCTGCCGATCGATGAAGTTGCGCGCGCCGCCGGTACGATCAGTTACGACCTGATGTGCCAGGTGAGCGGTCAACTGCGTGCCGAGGCGCGGATCATCGACTAGGCAGACGGCCGCAGGCTGGCCTAGCTGGGGTCCCGCTCCTGATCACTGAGGGCGGCGAGGGTCCTCTCGATCAGCCCGGTCTGGGCGTTTTTATGCGCGCCGAGCAAGGCATCGAGCTCACGTTCGCCCTCGACCATGGCGATGAAGGCGTGAGCAGTGGAACCGGTCAGCCCCGCGGCCTGCGCCGCTGCACGCATCTGGTTGAGTGCCTCAAGGCCCTCGCGCTCGCCCCAGGTGGCCGCCAGTATCAGTGCCGCGATCTGTTCAGCCGCCTGGGCCTCGGCCTCGGTCACCGCACCTTCAAGCCAGCCGGGCTCCTTCGCAGCCTGCTCGATTGCCGCCAGGATCATCCGGTCCTCGTCGTCAAGGGCCGCCTCATCTGTCGCCTGGCCAGCGAGCAGGGCCACAGTGGCTCGACAGAGATCGCTCCAGCCTTCCTCGCGATAGGTGGCAATCATGACCGCCACCGCGTCCTGCTGGGCTAGTGAAGGCTCCTTGCTTGCGAGGCAGGCGCTGATCGGCTCGATGAACTCGAGGTGTGCGGCAGCGACTTGACTGGAAACATCTGACATCTTGGCTACTCTACGTGGCTCGTCCAAAACCAACCGCGGTGGCGGTTGCACGGGCAACAAAGCTTACGGTTTGACGACTTCGGGAGCAACGACTGACGATGCAATATCGACGACTGGGCAACAGCGGTATTGAGGTGAGTGCCATCTGCCTGGGCACCATGACCTTCGGCCAGCAGAACAGCGAGGCCGAAGCGCATCAGCAACTGGACCAAGCAGTGGCTGCGGGCGTCAACTTCATCGATACCGCAGAAATGTATCCGGTACCACCACGGGTCGAGACCCAGGGGCGGACTGAATCCTTTGTTGGCAGTTGGCTCAAGCGACAAAAGCGCGACGAGTTGGTGGTCGCGACCAAGGTGACTGGGGCAGGGCGCGCCAGTCTCGATTACATCCGTGGCGGCCCGCGCGTGACGCGCGAGCAGGTCCAGCTGGCCATCGACGGCAGCCTGCAGCGCCTGCAGACCGACTATATCGATCTCTATCAGATCCATTGGCCGGATCGCTACGTGCCCAAGTTCGGCGAAGCCCACTACGACCCGTCCCGACGTTGGAAGGCCGAATCCATCGAGGATCAGCTGCGGGCACTGGGCGAGCAGGTGGAAGCCGGCAAGGTGCGATATATCGGCCTGTCGAATGAGACGCCCTGGGGCGTGATGGCCTTCGCCGAGGCGGCAAAGCGTTTCGATCTACCGATGGTGACTTCGCTGCAGAACGCCTACCATCTGATGAATCGCCACTTCGAGAGCAGTGGACTGGCCGAAGTGTGCACCGAGCTGGACGTAGCGCTGCTGCCCTACAGCCCGCTGGCTTTCGGTCATCTCAGCGGCAAGTATCTCGACAACCCACAGGCGCCGGGACGAATTACCGAGTTCCCCGAGTTCGGACAACGCTACGAAAAGGCCAATGCAGCGGCCGCGACGCGTGCTTATGTTGAGCTCGCCCGCGAATATGGCCTGTCACCCGCGCAGATGGCGATCGCCTTCACGCTGCGCCGGCCCGAAGTTGCGTCGACCATTATCGGGGCCACGTCGCTTGCTCAGCTCGAAGAGAATATCGGTGCCGCCAAGCTGCAGTTGTCTGAGGAGTTGCTCGCCGCCATTGATGCGATCGATGCCCGCTATCCGAATCCAACTGTCTGAGAAACATCGATCATGAGCCTCGATATCTTGTCAGAAATTCGCGCCAATGCATTGTTTCGTGAGAAATGTTTCATTGATGGAGGCTGGGTCGGCGCCGATGGTGATGAATGGATTGCGGTCGACAACCCGGCCAATGGTGAAACCATCGGGCAGGTGCCTCGGCTGGGGAGGCATGAGACGCGCCGGGCGGTCGAAGCGGCCGGGCGGGCCTGGCCAGACTGGCGAGAGCAGACTGCCGAGGCGCGCGGCGCGATCTTGTATCGCTGGTATGAGCTCATGCTCGAGCATGAGCAGACACTCGCGACCATCATGACCCTGGAGCAGGGCAAGACGTGGTCGGAGTCGGTCGGTGAGATCCGTTATGCCGCCTCGTTTCTCAAGTGGTTTGCCGAGGAGGCGCGTCGCGCCTACGGGCGCACCATTCCCGCGGCCGCGCCCGATCAACACATCGTGGTGCTGCGTCAGCCGGCCGGGGTGACTGCGGCCATCACGCCGTGGAACTTCCCGTCGTCCATGATCACTCGCAAGGCGGCGGCTGCACTGGCGGCCGGTTGCCCGATGGTGGTCAAGCCGGCCAGTGCCACACCCTTTTCCGCCCTGGCGTTGGCGGTGCTGGCGGCCGAGGCCGGTGTGCCGGCCGGAGTGTTCAACGTGGTGACTGGTTCGGCTGCAGAAATCGCTGCAGAAATGACGGCCAATCCGTTGGTGCGCAAGATTTCTTTCACCGGATCGACCCAGGTGGGTAGCGCCTTGATGCGTGAGTCGGCCGAGAATATACAGAAGATTTCTCTTGAGCTTGGCGGCAATGCACCGTTTCTGGTTTTCGATGATGCCGACCTCGATGCCGCGGTTGAAGGGGCGATCGCTGCGAAGTTCCGCAACACCGGTCAAACCTGCGTTTGTGTCAATCGCTTCTATGTTCAGGATGGGGTGTATGACGCGTTTGTTGCCAAACTCAAGGATCGCGTCGAGCGCCTTGAACTGGGTGACGGGATGAATCCGGAGTCCGACGTGACCCCATTGATAGACCAGGCGGCTGCTGACAAGGTGCTGGCCCAGATTGAGGATGCCATAGAGCAGGGTGCGATATTGATTACCGGTGGGCGGCGTGATCCGCGTGGCGAGAACTACGTCTTGCCGACACTGCTGACGGAAATCCAACAATCAATGCGGGTGATGCGCGAGGAAACATTCGGCCCGCTGGTGGCCGTGTCGCGCTTTATCGACGAAGCGGAGGCGATCGAGATGGCCAATGACACCCCGTTCGGTCTGGCAGCGTATTTCTATAGCGAGAATGTCCGACGTGTCTGGCGTGTGGCCGAGGCGATCGAGGCGGGGATGATTGGTATCAATACCGGGCTGATCTCGAATGCCGCCGCGCCGTTTGGCGGGGTGAAGGCATCGGGGCTGGGTCGTGAAGGTGCAATTGAGGGGCTGGATGAGTACCTCGAGACCAAGTATGTCCTGATGGGCTGACCAGCTGCGGCAGTCGAGACGAGGCAATCTGATAGCCGAGAATGCCGCAGAGACCCGGTTGATCTGTCCGGAGATTGAGATCGAGTTGCCACCAGGAGGCCACTGTCATCGCGTGATGAATAGCTGTGCGATTAAACTTGGATTTCAAGGTAGGCAGGGACTACGCTTAGGACAGTCCCACATTCATGGCAAGAGGTTCTCGATATGGCACAAGCAGCCCAAAAGGACAGCAACAAAGACAGCAGTGCCGAGCTCGAAGCGGTCAAGGCCGATCTGGCGCAGTTGCGAGGTGACATTGCTGATCTATTGAAAGCGGTCAAGGAGCAAAACACACAGCGTGTTAAAGACCGGACCGCACAGGCCCGTGAGCAGGTGCAGTCGGCCTTCGATGACGGCATGGATACGCTCAATCGCGGCTATGAGCGGGTGCGTGCCCAAGGTGAGCACCAGGTCGAGCAGGCCGAGGAACTGGTGGGGCGTCATCCCTTGACCTCGGTGGCTGCTGCCTTCGGTATCGGATTCATCATTGCCAAGCTGCTTGATGCGGGAGGTCGACGCTGAAAGCGATTACCGACTACATCCTGTCGCTGGCCGCCCTGGTCGAGGCGGAGGGGCGGCTGCTGCGCCGACAAGTCGGCCGGACAGCCGCAGCGGTAGTGCTGCTCGGCATAGGCGGCGGCTTGCTGCTGGCCGGCTTGGGGCTATTGTTCGTCGCCCTGTTCCACTGGCTGGAGCCGATCTGGGGCCGGGCGGGCAGCTTTGCGGCCATTGGTCTGCTTTGCTGCCTGGCGGCCGGCGGTGTCGCGCTGTGGTCGTATCGATGGTTACGCTGAGCGGGCAGAGCCGTCGACTTCGCTGTCGGGCAGACCTGACAGCACCACGTCGATCGCGACACGAACCGCCACCTCTCCGACCGGAACTGGCTCTACAGCTAGCCAAGCAAGATCTTCAATACTCGAGTGACGTGCTCGAGGATAGGGTCCGAGCGGTCTATTACCCGCTCAAGGCCCAGGTGAGGCGACACCCCTTCGCCGTGCTCATGGTCGCCGTCGGGGTGGGCGCGGTGGCCGGCTCGATCACCGATCGGCGTGACCTGAAAGCGTTCGCTCGACTGGTTAAGGAAGCTCTGTACGAATCGATGGCCCCGCAGAGACACTATCGATTCGTACAGAGCTTCCTTAAAGGAGTTTTTCCACTGGGCGCCTGTCTCAATGGATACATTCGGGTCAGCGGTCATACCAGACAGACCGACGGTCCGCCGTGATCCCGTAAATACGGGAACATGGGCCGATTGCCGGCGGTGGCCGCCCAGCGAGAGGTGTGTTCGTGGCGCGTCTAGTTATCGGTGAAGATGGGGCTTATTGTCGTCTGTCGACATCGCCGCGCAGTGTCGGTGACCTGTTGTTTCTGATCGGTGAGGTGGCTCGCGAGCAAGAGCAGATTGAGTTCAAGACGCTGATCCAGGCGGTGGGTGCGCGTTCCTACGGACCCTTTCTGCTTCTGATCGGATTGATCCTCGTCTCGCCTCTGAGCGGAGTGCCGGGCACGGCGACCCTGGCGGGAATCACGCTGCTCATCAGCTCGTTCCAGGTGTTGCTGGGTCGGGGAGATATCTGGCTGCCCGGATGGCTGCTGGGGCGCACGATCTCGAGTGAACATGTGATTCGCTCCATACGCTGGGTGGAGCGACCGGCTGGGATGATCGATTGGTGGCTGCGCCCGCGGCTGACTGTTCTGGTTACCAATGGCGGAGCGGTGCTCATCGCGCTGATGTGCATGGCCCTGGCGCTGGTGATGCCACTAATGGAGTTCGTACCGTTTTCGGTCACAGCCATCGGTTTGGCGCTGATTTTGTTCGGACTGGGCCTGGTGGCCGTCGATGGTCTGTTGGCCCTGCTGGGGGTGACTTACCTGACGAGCCTCAGCGCCCTGACACTCACTGGCCTGCTCTGAGTGCGGGGCTGATTCCTTAATCAGGGGTGACGTACGCAGTCGACGAAGTAGCGCAGGCCATCGTCGGTCTCCTCGGCCACCAGGCCGTGCACATCGGTCTCGAAACCGGGCAATTGACGGTTGAAGTGGCGGACGAACTTCAGATACTCGACGATGCGCGCATTGAAACGCTCACCGGGGATCAAGAGCGGGATCCCGGGCGGGTAGGGCGTGACCAGGGAGGCGGTGATGCGACCCTCAAGCTCGTCGATCGGTACCCGGTCGATCTGCTTGCGTGCCATCTTTGACCAGGCATCGGCCGGGCGCATCGCAGGTACGATGTCCGACAGGTACATCTCGGTGGTCAGCCTGGCCACGTCATGTTCGCGATAGACCGCATGGAGCTTGTCGCACAAATCCCTCAGGCCGATGCGCTCGTAGCGCGGATGACTGTTCACGAACTTCGGCAGGATGCGCCACAGCGGCTGATTGCGCTGATACTCGTCCTTGAACTGCTGCAGGGCCGTCAGCAACGTGTTCCAGCGGCCCTTGGTAATGCCGATCGTGAACATGATGAAGAAACTGTAGAGGCCGGCTTTCTCGACCACCACACCGTGTTCGGCCAGATAGCGAGTCACGATCCCCGCCGGGATGCCCCAGTCGTGGAAACCGCCATCGACGTCGAGCCCCGGGGTGATGATGGTCGCCTTGATCGGGTCAAGCATATTGAAGCCCGTCGGCACCCGGCCGAAGCCGTGCCAGCGGTCGTCTTCATGCAGCATCCAGTCCTCGCGACTGCCAATGCCTTCCTCCGGGATGCTGTCCGGTCCCCAGACCTTGAACCACCAGTCATCGCCATATTCGGCGCCTATCTGTCGCATGGCACGGCGGAAATCCATTGCCTCGAAGATCGACTCTTCGACCAGCGCGGTGCCACCGGGCGGCTCCATCATTGAGGCGGCGACATCGCAGGAGGCGATGATGGCGTACTGCGGCGAGGTCGACGAATGCATCAGGTACGCCTCGTTGAACACGTCCTGGTCGAAATGCTTCTGCTCGCAGTCCTGCACCAACACCTGCGAGGCTTGCGACAGGCCAGCCAGCATCTTGTGGGTCGACTGGGTCGAGTAGATCACCGATTCATTGCAGCGGCGACGTTCTGCGCCGATGGCATGATAGTCACCGTAGAAGTCATGGAAGGCGGCGTGCGGCAGCCAAGCCTCATCAAAGTGCAGGCAATCGACGAAACCATCGAGCTCATCCTTGATTTCTTCGACGTTGTAGAGGATGCCGTCGTAGGTCGACTGGGTGATCGTCAGGATTTTCGGCCGTCGGTCGTCGGCCTTGCTGGCAAAGGGGTGCTCAGCGATCTTTCTCTCGATGTTCTCGCGCGTGAATTCGCTGCGCGGGATCGGGCCGATGATGCCGTAGTGGTTGCGCGTTGGCATCAGAAATACTGGTATTGCTCCGGTGAGAATGATCGAGTGCAGGATCGACTTGTGGCAGTTGCGGTCGACCACGACCACATCGCCCGGGGCGACGTTCGAGCTCCAGACCATGCGATTTGAGGTCGAGGTGCCGTTGGTGACAAAAAACAAGTGGTCTGCATGAAAAATGCGCGCCGCATTACGCTCCGAGGCCGCCACCGGGCCAGTGTGGTCGAGCAGCTGACCGAGCTCCTCGACCGCATTGCAGACGTCCGCCCGTAGCAAGTTTTCACCGAAAAACTGGTGAAACATCTGGCCCTCCGGGCTCTTGAGGAAGGCCACCCCACCGGAGTGTCCCGGGCAGTGCCAAGAATAGGAACCATCGGCAGCGTAACCGGTTAGAGCCCGGAAAAAAGGTGGCGCGACCGTATTCAAGTAATTTCGTGCTTCGCGGATTACATGTCGGGCGACGAATTCGGGCGTGTCCTCGAACATGTGAATGAAGCCGTGCAGTTCCTTCAATACATCATTCGGCAAATGTCGACTGGTACGGGTCTCCCCATAGAGGAAGATCGGGATGTCGGCGTTGCGAAAACGGATCGCCTGGATGAAATTTCGCAGTTGAACGATCACTTCCAGCGAGTCATCGACCGGCTCGTTGCCATCGTGGAACTCTTCATCGTCGATGGAAACCACGAAGGCCGATACCCGGGCCTGTTGCTGGGCAAATGCGGCGAGGTCGACATAACTGGTCACCCCCAGCACCTCCTCGCCCTCGGCGCGGATTGCATCGGCTAACGCACGAATGCCCAGACCGGATACATTTTCGGCACGGAAGTCTTCGTCGATGATGACGATCGGAAAACGGAAGATCATGGATGGACAACCTCGGGATCCGCGCGTGATGGTGTCGGCGATATCGACTCCGAGCAAGTCGGAGAATCATGCCGAGCCAATGACCGAGTCAGTGGCAAGTCCCGGACGGGGCCCGGGCGTATTTATAAGCTTTATTTTACAGCAAATGGCCGCCTGCAAGCGGTGAAATGGGCTGGCGACCGATATGGGTCAAGGACGGGGGTCGTGCTCAATGTCAATCGAGTGCGGACAATCGAGCGCGCTGGCAGTGAAGTGCAGGTGGAGACAAAGCAGCTGGGCCAGGGGAGATGGCAGCGGCGATAACGGCGGCGGTCGGGCTTCGCCAATGCGAGGGAGTCAGGCACAAAAAATCCCGCACCAGGCGGGATTGTAGTCAGTCGGACTCGCCGAGTGACTTATTCGGTCGTTACGTTTACGGCAGCCGGACCTTTCTGGCCTTGCTCGACTTCGTAGGAAACGGTCTGACCTTCGCTCAGCGACTTGAAACCGCTGCCTTGGATGGCGCTGTGGTGGACGAAGACGTCCTTGGAGCCATCGGACGGGGCGATGAAGCCAAAGCCTTTTTCGTCACTGAACCACTTAACTGTGCCTGTAGCCATTTTTAATACCTTCTGATGCAATTGCATATGTTGGGGTTGAAACAAACGAGGGGGTACTGAAGGACTGCAAAAGCGTCAGAGAACCGCATGTGTATGCGGGTAGAACAAACTGGAAAGCCAAATCTTCGTTCCTAGCGATGGTTCTGTCCTGCTGCAATTGAGGAGTCCTTTACCGAATCCTCAGGACGCATTATCCATGTTAGGCGCATGGAGTGTTAGTTTTTTTTGCATTTGTCCATCAGTTTTCCGGGGAAACGTTCGTAGAGTGGCGATTTTTCCCAGATACTTTTGGTCGTAACGGCGCCATGGCGCCGTTAAGAAGGGGTGTCTGCCAAAAATCCTAGCTCTCGGGAGTTTCCCAACAAATGAGAACCCGATCCGGCCCGGAGCGCAGGAGGTGCCGTTTTTCTCGGCATGGGAGCCGTTTTTCAGCTGGCATACGAGACAAGTGACCTGAGTGTTGTTCGCTTATATGGCCCTGCTGCTGATGGACGCAGATTGCGGATGGCCGTGGTGATGATGCCGAGCTCTGGCTCCACGATCAGGTATTCCCAAGGTGATGTGCATCTCGCTTAGCTCGTGTCGCCAAGCCAGACAGGGCGCATCGCCATCCGTCCTGCTGCATTCCGCGCAATAGTTGGTCGCGCCGGCAGTGGTAGATGTCGGAATGGTTGCCAGATTGATTGATGGAGATGCGGCGATTGGTCTATTAGGTCAGGGTTGAGTGGCAGACATGTATTGGTGGCGAGGATCCCATCCTGACCTGACGGGTTGATCTGAGGGCCCATCGCCACCTTTCGCCACCTTGTTTGCTTGACTCGTCAGGTCGACATTATGGAGAGGACTGATATGAGTAATGACATGACTCAGGCGATGCAGGATTTTGAGGCCGGCATGGGCATGATGAAGGCTGAAGCTGGCGATACCATGCAAGCCTTCAACGGTTTCATGGAGGCCGTGCTCAAGGACGGTGTGCTGGATACCAAGACCAAGGAATTGATCGCATTGGGGATGTCGATCACGGCACGTTGCAAATATTGCATCGGCATACACGTCAAGAAGGTACTCCATGCGGGCGGGACGCACGCGGAGATCATCGAGGTCTGCAAGGTGGCGATGTTGATGGGCGGCGGACCGGCCATGACCTACATCGCCGAAGTGCACAATGCGCTGGAGACGCTCGAAAAGCCGGGCTGATCGGCCAGGGTGATCGGGTCGCGGCTATCGGGGTGGAGCAATCCGGCCTCGAGAGGTCTGGGTGGTTCTAGCTGTAGCTGATCTCGACGATCTCCCAGAGCAGGTGGCCACGTTCATCGCCAGCAGGCAGGCGTACGACATCGCCAAGCCGGCGACCGATGAGCTTGCGGGCCACTGGCGAGTCGATACTGATCCAGCCTTTTTTGGGGTCGATCTCGTCCGGCCCGACCAGACGCAGGGTGCGCTCGCTCCCGTCGGCTTCGCATTCCATTTCCACGAATGCCGCAAAGTAGACGGTGTCGGTGTCGTCCGGTGTGCGGGAGACCACCTTGAGATCGGGCAGGCGTTTCTGCAGGTAGCGGATGCGGCGGTCGATCTCGCGCAGGCGCTTCTTGCCGTAGATATACTCGGCATTCTCCGAGCGGTCACCAAGGGCTGCGGCCTCTGAAACCGCCTGGACTACCTGCCGGCGCTCAACGCGCCATAGCTGGTCGAGTTCTTTTTCCAGTGCCTTGAATCCGGACTGGGTGATGATTCGCGTACTCATTGTTTGGCGGCAGCTAACGTTTTCTGCCCGGCAGCCAAGGTTTTCTGGATGGCGCTGACGGCGTGGGCGAGATCGCGCAGGCGGGATTCCTTGAGCTCACCACCAGCCGCGCCCGGGTGTCCGCCACCACCAAAGTATCGTGCCGAAATCTCGCCGGCATTCACGCCCGGATTGGCCCGCAGCGAGAGACGACCGTTGCCGCGCACGCCCAGCGCCATGTCGATCTGGCCACGTGTTTCCATCATGTCCATGATCACGCCGCGCCAGACATCATGCGGCCAGTTGAAAAACACGCCGGTGCGGATGCCTTCGATTTCAAGCACTGGTACGACACTTTCATCCAGAACTGAGGCCGACAGGATATGAAATTTGTCATTGAGCGGCAGGTTCTCTTCGTTGAAGGCACGCTTTTCTATCCGCCCTGTGAGGAATGCCTTGCGTACGTCAAACAATTTGCGCTCGAAGGTCTCCAGCGATTCGCCCGACTCGTGTGAGCGGAAGAAGCTTTCCATCACATGAAAGCGGTAGGCACGCTTGAGATCCTTCAGCGGCGGGGCGAGGTGGTCGTCCTGCATCACCAGACCGATTAGGTAGATGGCGCGGCGGAAGTCGTCGTGGTCGCGCAGCCAGCGGTCACCGACATCGATGAACTCGGCCCGTTGGCGCATCAGTTCGCGCTGGCCGTCATCCAGCTGGTCCGCGATCGCCTCAAATACCAGCAGGCTGGCGCAGCGGTCGGTATCCAGGTGGTACCACGGGTAAACCTCGGCGCAGTCGGCGCCGGTGGCGTGATGATCCAGCAATTGGAGCTCCACCGGCACCTTCAGCCTGCGGATGCGCTTATCCAACACCTTGGCCTGTTCAAGCGTCAGATTGAGATCGGTGATCAGTATCCCGGCCGGTTCACCGGCCTTGGCGATACGACTGATGATGTCGTCGAGCGCATTATTGATATCGCGATAGTCGGCGTTGAAGAAATGGCAGCGCTGGTCGGTCTGGTCGAGCAGATACTGCGCGCCGTACCCGTCCAGGTCGGTGTGCGACAAGTGATAGAGCCAGCCTTCGGGGCGGATGATCTTTGGTGTACTCATGGATGCTCGCTGACGGCGGCCGCAGAAGATTGCGCCCGCAAATGATAAAGATGAAGTCGAAATGTTGCTGGCCGGGGGAAATCAATCGCTCCCCGGCCGGGAATGGTCACTGGCGCCGCCAGGTAGTGCCCTGCGGGCCATCCTCGAGGATGACTCCGTTGTCCTGCAGCAGATCACGGATACGATCGGATTCCGCGAAATTGTGGGCCGCACGGGCTTCGGCCCGCTGGGCCATCAGCTGGTTGATCTCGGCGTCGTCGAGGCTGTCCTCGAGATCGCCCGCGGCACTCCAGTGCAAGAATGCATCCGGATCCAGTTGGCCCAGGTTGAGGATCGCGCCTATGGCGTTGACGGTCGCCGCGTGTGGGGCGGCGGCCTCCTTGTCCTCCTCGCCGACCTTGTGGATCAGACTGAGCTGCTCATGGATCACCACCATGGCCTTGGGCGTGTTGAAGTCATCGTCCATTGCCTCATAGAAGGCGTCCATGACCTCGGGAATCGGGTCGGCATTGGCCGGCACCATCTTCAGCGCACGGTACCAGCGCGACAGAATCGCCTGGGCATCGTCGAGATGCTGGTCCGAGTAGTTCAGCGGACTGCGGTAGTGGCTCGAGAGGATAAACAGCCGAACCACCTCCGGGTGGTAGCGTTGGGTGACTTCCTCGATGGTGAAGAAGTTGCCCAGGGACTTGGACATCTTTTCGTCGTCGACTCGGACAAAGCCGTTGTGCATCCAGTAGTTGA
Organism: Halothiobacillaceae bacterium; assembly: GCA_041676845.1. Classification (GTDB taxonomy): domain Bacteria; phylum Pseudomonadota; class Gammaproteobacteria; order Halothiobacillales; family Halothiobacillaceae; genus Guyparkeria. The sequence continues at coordinate 35,169 of JBAYRD010000001.1, forward strand.
CGAAGTGGCAGCCGGTGGCGCATTCGCTCTGAGCTATCTCGTTCTCGTGGTGAGGAAATATCAGGTCCTGGCCACCGCCGTGGATATCGAAGGTGGTGCCGAGTGCCTCGGTCGACATGGCCGAGCACTCGATGTGCCAGCCCGGCCGCCCCGGACCGAAGGGGGCGTCCCACTGCGGCTCACCAGGCTTGGCGTGCTTCCACAAGACAAAGTCGAGCGGGTCGTCCTTGGCTTCATCGATAGCGACGCGAGCACCGGCACGCAGCTCGTCGAGATCGCGGCCCGAGAGCGAGCCGTAATTGTCAAAGGACGAGACGTCGAAATAGACGTCGCCGTTGTCGGCGCGGTAGGCACAGCCACGTTCAAGCAGTGTCTCGATCATCGCAATCATCGCATCGACCGATTCGGTCGCGCGCGGCTGCGAGGTCGGTGGCAGGCAACCGAGGGCCTCGGCGTCACGATACATCAGTTCGGTGAAACGATTGGTTAGCGACGTGATGCTCTCGGCATTCTCGGCGGCACGCTCGATGATCTTGTCGTCGATGTCCGTGATGTTGCGCACGTAGTTGACCTCAAAGCCGCGTTCCTTGAGATAGCGCACCACCATGTCGAAGACCACCAGCACCCGGGCATGGCCGATGTGGCTGCGGTCGTAGACGGTCATACCGCAGACGTAGATCCCGACGTGGCCGGGACGGATCGGAGTGAACTCGCGCTTGGCGCGGGTGGCGGTGTCATAGATGGTGAGCATGTTGGCTACGATTCCGGGTCGAAGGTCGTTAGACTGTTCCGCAGTCAAAATGGCGTGATTGCCAGTGGCAGCACGCCTGGAAGCAAACCCCTAGTTTAACGATCCTGACAGACGAGTTAAAACGCATGAGTGATATCCAGAGCAAAATCCGCTTTTCCACCCGCCTGGGCGACATTGAGATCGGCCTCTACGACGACAAGGCGCCCAAGACGGTAGAGAACCTGCTCGCCTATGTCGACTCGGGCCACTTCGTTGGCACTTCCTTTCATCGAGTCATTCCGGGCTTTGTGGTCCAGGGTGGCGGCTTGACGCCGGATATGCAGCAGAAGCCAACCCGTGCTCCAATCGAGAACGAAGCCAATAACGGCCTCAAGAACAAGCGCGGTACGCTGTCGATGGCTCGGACTCCCGACCCGCATTCGGCCACCAGTCAGTTCTTCATCAACCTCGCCGACAATGCCTTCCTCGATTTCTCTGCCGAGACGTCACAGGGCTGGGGCTATGCTGTGTTCGGTGAGGTCATCAACGGCATGGATGTGGTCAACCAGATGGCGACGCTACCGACCGGGTCCCGTTATGGCCACCAGGACGTGCCGGTCGATGACGTGCTGATCGACAAGGCCGAACGGATCGACTGATCGACTTAACGGAGATGACACCGGCCATGGCCGAAACCCTGATCATCGCTGATCTGCACCTCGCGCGCCCCGAGCCTCGCATGCTGGCGCTGCTCGATACCTTCCTTGAGCGGGCGGAGGGGGCCGAGGCAGTCTACCTGCTCGGTGATCTGTTCGATTACTGGATCGGTGATGATCAGCCGATCGATCCATTGATTGCCGAGCGGTTGGAACGGTTGCGCGCCCTGTCGGTGCCGCTGTATTTCCTGCCTGGCAACCGGGATTTCCTCGTCGGTGAGCAGCTGCTCGCCCGCTTGGGCGCCACGCGGTTGCCCGACCAATACATCCTTAAACAGGGTGGGCGGCGTTGGCTACTGACGCACGGTGACGAGTTGTGCACCGACGATGCCGCCTATCAGGCGATGCGGGCGCAATTACGCGACCCTGTGTTCGTGCGGGATTTTCTCGCCCGTGCGCTGCCTGAACGCGTTGCAATCGCCGAGGACCTTCGTCGGAAGAGCCGCACAGCCTCTTCAAGCAAGCCTGAGGACATCATGGACATCAACGCCGCAGTGGTGGAAGAGATCCTCGATCGTACCGGCACTGACGGACTGATCCACGGTCATACCCACCGTCCGGCCATCCACCACCGGCTACCCGGTGGGCGTCCGCGCGTGGTCACCGGTGACTGGGGCGAGGCCGGCTGGCTGGTATCGCTCCAGGATGAGGTGCTCACTTTGGAGCGATTCACGCCTGAAAAGGACAGCCAGATCGTGGCGACTTGGTCGCCGGGTCGGGAGGCACGGGCATGACTGTGCCGATGTTTCTCACCTGGCTACGTGTCGCGGCGGTCCCACTGCTGGTGATCGTGTTCCTGTTTCTCCCGGCGGAGATTGCCCGTCCGGCGGCGGCCTGGCTCTTTGGTCTGGCTGCCCTGACTGATTTTCTCGATGGTTATCTCGCCCGGCGCTGGAATCAGCAATCGGCATTCGGCGCCTTTCTCGACCCGGTCGCTGACAAGCTGATCGTGGCCGTCGCGCTGGTGCTGCTGGTCTACAGCGATGGCGATTTGCCGGTCGTCATTGCCACCACGGTGATCATCGGCCGGGAGGTGTTCGTCTCGGCCCTGCGTGAATGGATGGCCGGGCGCGGTATCAGCGCTGCGGTGAAGGTTTCGCAACTGGGCAAGGTCAAGACCGTGACACAGATGGTGGCGATCCTGTTCCTGCTCTATCACTTCCCGTTATTCGGGCTGATCGATGTCCACACGCTTGGCTATTGGCTGCTGATGCTGGCGGCGCTGCTTACTTTTATCTCTGGTGCTCAGTATGGTCGGGCTGCGGTAGTGGCGGTGCGTGAGATCGAATCCGACCCACCGGCCCGCTGAGCCTTGTGATGCGGACTGCGCTGCGCGCCACTGTCCGTCTGCTCCGGCTGTTGGGGTATCTCGCCACCGGTCTGTGGCGCGCCGGCCGGCTGGGGCGCATGCAAGAAGGGGCGCGGCTGGAGTTCGTCCGGTCCTGGCAGGCCGGCGTGCCCACTGTGCTCGGGGTGGCCGTTCACATCTGTGGTGAGGAGCAGCTCGACGCCCTGACTGCGAACGGCGGCAGCCTGTGGTTGCCCAATCACATCAGCTGGCTCGATATCCCGCTGCTGGGCGGTATTTGTCCCGGGACGATCTTTCTGGCGAAAAGCGAGATCCGGCGTTGGCCGGTGATCGGGCGATTGGCCATGCATGCCGGCACTGCGTTCATCGAACGCGGCCAGGGCAGCGAGGCGGCCGCCGTGGCCGTGGCTGGCGGGCTGGCACAAGGTCGTCAGGTGGTGGTCTTCCCTGAGGGCACGACCAGCGATGGCCGTCAGGTCCGGCATTTCCATGCCCGAATGCTGGGGCCGGCGATCGAGGCGGGGCGTCCGATCGTACCGGTGGCCCTGCGTTACCGCGATGCGCGAGGCCAGCTGAGCACCGCGCCCGCTTTCGTCGGCCAAGAACTGCCCTGGGCTTCGTTCTGGCGTGTGCTTGCCGCCGATGGGCTTGAAGCATGGATCGATATTCTCGAGCCGATCGAGCCACAGACAGGCGAGACCCGCAGCGAGATCGCCCGGCGTGCCCAACAGGCAGTCGCGGCGATAGTCAGTGCCGACTGATTGACAGCCCACTGGCTTGTTTCCCGCTAATTCCCCATCAGACCACGCATCATCTGCCGCAGATCGACCGGTTTGCCCGGCAAGGCGAACCGGTGGGCCGGTTGCTCGTTTGCATTGATGGCCTCCAGTCGGAAGTCATCACCAAAACGCAATACGGCAAGGCCGCGTCGTTCCAGTTCTTGTTCGGCCAGCCCTTGATGCGATACACCGGTGTCGCGCGCAATCGCGCGGGCCATGCCACCGATCAGCGCGGCCTGCATCTCGCGCACTAGCGGATCATCGGTGAACACGGCCTCGTCCATATGGGCCCGACCTTCGCTATCCTGCCAGCTGACTCGATAGACCTCGCCCTGGATGCCCGCGACCGTCAGCATGCGCCCGGTGGGCTCCATGGCAGTCAGCTGAGCGGGAACCACCGTGTCAGGCCCGATGCGAGCCAATCCACTCTCCTGTCCGAGCAGATCCGCTAGTGATTCCAGGTCCATGCTTACCGGATAGCCGGCCACCTCGGCCACGCCCCAAGCCTTGCCATTGATTGCCAGCACATGAGCCGGCTGGCCCGGCACATCGAGGCGGCCCGGCCCATTTTTCTGCCAGCTGAAGGTCAGGCTCGGCACGTTCGGGTCACCGGTGGAGAAACGGGCGCTGCCGTCGGCAAAACAGATAGTGGCGGGCAGCAGCGTGGCCATGATGATTGTGGTCAGCACGGTGGATTGGTTGATGCGCATAATGGTTCCTTGTGTGGTATCAGGGCATTCCATCAGACTCATCTGAACCGGCTGGGTTGCATGGTGGGCGGTTTCAGGCGCAAATTGCACGGGACAGCAGGCAGCAGTTGACGGATTTTAAGCTGCGAGGTGGGTCGGACGGTTGATTCCGAGACCGGGGGCTATGGCTGTGGCTGATTATCAACCGGGTGAGTTCGTGACCGGTAATGGTCTATGTCGGTCAACGGCTCGTCCAGCAATAGTTCCGGTTCGGTAATCAGGCCCCTGCACGATCAGCGCCAGCTGGCGTTGCCCGCGGGATAGTGCTTCCGCAGGGGCGCTCAGCCAGTTCGATGCTGCTCGGGCGCTACGGCTCGACCGCGCGGACATCGGGCCTGCAGTGTTGTTGCCGTGCTCAAGGTCAGGGAGATCAGTAACGGTACCGGAGCATCGTTCGTTCCAGCCGCAGCAGTTCGTGGTTGAGTCCCCGCAGCCGCTCGTAGAGGTGAGAGAGGTCCCGGCGGGCATCCCGGCGTTCCTCCGGTTTACTCTCCTTGTCAGCCACGATGCGCTCGCTGCGGTCGATGTCCCGCTCGACAGCTTTGAGGTCCTTTTCGACCTCGTGCACGGCCTGCCCGTCACGGTAGGCCACGAGAAAACGTGATTCGTACTCGGCGGGGCAGACATTTCGGTAGGAGTGGCCGCCCCGGCCTTCCTCGTAACCGTTGCGGGGGGTGCAATAGGTCGCCAGCCCGAGCTGCCGGCCACGATAGTATGCGGTGGCATCGGGCCGGATACCGTATTCGACGCAGGCCTTCTGGTGCTGATACAGCCGGGCACGCTCGAAGCCACGCTGACCGTCGATCCGGCCAAGTTCGTACCAGTCGGCGGTATAGCACTCCCCCTCCGACAGGGTGGTGCAACCGGTACCGGCGGCAAGCAAAATGCCGGCCAGTGCGATCGAGACGAGTCTGGTGACGGGGTGCCTCATGACAGGCCACTCCAGGCTCGGTTGTTACGTTTTTTCTCGATGAGCTGGCCGGACTGGCGGGAAACCGATAACCAGTCCATGGTCAGCAGCGGGGCGGCGAAGACGAGGTGGGGGAGCAGACGCATGATCGGTTTCTTCCCTGACGAGTACGATGCGGACACCGATTGCCGTAATCCATTAGACACAAACTGTGTCCGGCTCGACGGCGAAGTCAATCCGCTTGTTTGGCGAATTCCCCATGCGGAAAATGCTTGCCCAAAAATGACCCAGAAATAAGCCTGAATCGCTCCGGAAGCGGCGCCGGGGCGACCCTGGGAAGGGATCAACTCCGTTTCAATCGGCCGACCATGCCGCTGGTGCTGGCGATGGCGAGGTAGATCACACAGGCGGTGGCAATGATCGCCGGCCCCGAGCCGATATCGAACCAGTAGCTGGCGTACAGGCCAGCAAGACAGAACAGCAGGCTGAACAGTGATGAGACGAGCATCATGCCGCCCAGCGTGCGGGTGTAGCGCTGGGCAAGATACGGTGGCAGGGTGAGCAGGGCGATTACCAGCAGCAGGCCGACCACCTGGATCATCATCACCACCGTCTCGGCGATCAGTAGCAGGAGCATTAGATATAGCCCGGTGACTGGAATACCACGGGTACGGGCGAAGACCGGATCGAAGGAAAATGACAGCAGGTCGCGGTAGTAGTAGAGGGCCAATCCCAGGATCAGCGCATCGATGCCGGCCATGAGCCATAGCTCGGGGGTGCCGACGGTGAGAATCGAGCCGAACAGATAGGTCATCAGGCCGGCCTGGTAGCCGGGCGTGATGTCCACCAGGATCAGGCCAAAGGCCATGCCGGCGGCCCAGATGACACCGATCAGGGTATCGGTTTGCTCACGCCGCTTGATGGTCAGCCCGCCGAGCAGCAATGCCGCCGCCCCGGTAAACACGGCGGTGACCGGCAGGACCGGCAGGCCGAGGAAGATCGCGGCACCGACGCCACCGTAGGCGGTGTGGGCGATGCCCCCGGTCATGAATACCAATCGGTTGACCACCACCAGCGCACCGACAATACCGGCGGCGATACTGACCAGCAGGGCGGCGATCAGTGCGTGCTGCACAAACCCCTGGTTGAGCAGGTCGAGCAGGGTCATGGCCGGGGCTTCCCGTGATCGTGGGCGACCGGCTCCCCGCCGAGGATGATTTGACCCATGGGACAGCCCTGGTCGTGTTGGCCGTACATCAGTGCCAGCATCTCGTCCGTGATTGTCGGGCCGTCACCACTGACCAGCCAGCGATTGACGGCGATTACCTGCGAGACCGCTTGGCGGGTGATGCCAAGGTCGTGACTGACCATCACCCGCGTCAGCTCGTGGCCGAGGCTGTCGAGGGTCTCGTAAATACAGGCCCGGCCATAGGGATCGATGTTGGAGAAGGGTTCGTCGAGCAGCAGGAGTTCCGGTTCGGTGATCAGGGCTCGCGCGATCAGTACCCGTTGGCGTTGCCCGCCGGACAAGGCCCCGTAGAGTCGGTCGGCCAGCTCGATGATGCCGGTGCGGTCGAGAGCCTGCCGGGCACGCTCGCGTTCGTCGGCAAAAAACAGCGGGCCATGCCGGTGGTCATGCGGCAGCCCCATCAGCACTACCTGTTCGACCGTGGCCGGAAATCCGGGTGGCAGGTTGCCGTGTTGCGGGACGTAGCCGATTCGTTCCGGGTGGCTGCCGGGCCGGTCGCCGAATACGCGCACCTGACCGCGTTCAGGCCGATAGAGCCCCAGAATCAAGTGGAGCAGGGTGGTCTTGCCGCCGCCGTTGGGTCCTACGATCACGGTGAAGCTGCCGCGCGGGATGCGCAGATTGATGTCCTCCAGGATCGGCTCCCGGTCAAAGCGGAAAGCGACCCCGTCGAGAGCGATGACATCCATTTCCGCCTCGGTTTTTCTCATGTCTTTCTCAGCGTCCCTGTGTTGTGGCGTCGAGCGTCTTGACCAAGGTATTGGCCAGGGTGGTGGCGATCGCCCGCATGCCTGCCGGCCAATCACGGGCCAACGGATCAAGCAGGATCACCTCGCCACCGATCTCCCGGGCGATGGTCCGGGCAGCAACCTGAGCGAACTGCGGTTCGATGAAAACCACTCGGATATTATCTTGGCGTGCCTGGTCGATGATCCGCGCCAGCTCGCGCGGACCAGGCTCCTTGCCCTCGACCTCGATCGCCATCTGTTCGAGCCCATAACTGGCGGCGAAATAACCGAAGGCCGGATGAAACACCAAAAAGCGTCGAGATGATGCCGGGATGTCGGCCAAGGCATCGAGGATGTCATGGTCGAGATTGTTGATCTCCTCGACGAGGTGACGAAAACCACGGTGGTAATCCGAGGTATGTGCCGGATCGGCTGCGATCAACGCGTCGCGGATCTCCTCGGCCTGCAGGCGCACCAGTGGCGGTGAGAGCCATACATGGGGGTCGAGAGCATCGCTGCCATCACCGTGATCGTGATCATGGCTATGTCCATGCCCATGTTCTGGACTCATGGCGCGGCGCTGGATGCGGACCACCGTATCGATCACCGTCATGTCGGGATTGGCAGCCCGAAAGCGGGGCAGCCAGCCCTTTTCAAAGGGCACGCCAATTGCGAAATAAAGCTTCGCCTGCGACAGGGAACCCATCTGTCGTGGAGTCGGTTCGTAGGTAACCGGTTCGGCGTCCGGCGGCACCATGACCTGCACCGAGACATGCTCGCCGCCGATGGTCTCGACGAAATAGGCCAATGGCGGGATGGACACGGCGACCGGCATGGCCGCGTACACTGGTGATGCCAACCCGAGGACGACCAGTAGTGCCAAGGAAAAGTTGCGGACGATCAACTGCATGCGTGCTGCTCCTTGCGGGCGAAGGTGGCCCTGAAATGAAATGTTATTGTATAACATTTGCCACGGCGGCCGATCGCAAAAATCAAGGTTTGAAATTCAGAACTCTGAGCCTAACGGACTTTTCGCCGCCACCAGGAGCGCCAGCGCAGGCGTCGATGCAAGCTGGCCAGTTTCATCGCGAGCAGCCGTTCCTGCCGGCGGCTACTGTGCCGTGCATAGCGCTGTGTCACAAGCAGCGGTGCGATGTGGCTGAGATCGCTAGCCGCCCAGGGCAGGGCAGTAGCCGCACGGTTCAATAAAGCGCGCTCGGATTCATCCAGTCGGCGGATCACGCCCAGCCGGCGCAGTGCCTCCTGCAGGCATTCCCAGCGATAGTCGACCTCGCTGCCGGCCAGCCGGCGGCGTTCGCGGATCGACAACCACTTCAGCGTGCTCCACCAGGTCAGCCCTGCCAGGGCGATTGCCCAGAAGGCAGTCCACCACGGTCGGCTTGCCGATAACCCCAACCAGCCAAACAGCTTCAGCTGCAATCGGCCATCGTAGCCAAGCACGTACTGATTCCAGCGATTGTCGAGCTGTTCCGTCCAGAGACGAGCCAGTCGGTCGATCGATCCCGGGTCGCGTCGGACCAGGGCCGACAGGCTCTCGTCCGCGCGGATGGCATCGGCAACACCGGTCTCGATGCGCTCCGGGGCGATCACGGCGGTGGGATCAACCCGGATCCAGCCGCGGTCGGCCAGCCAGACCTCCGCCCAGGCATGGGCGTCGGACTGACGCACGACCAGGTAGTCACCCCTGACCTCGCCACCTTGATAACCGGTCACCACCCGGGCCGGCACCTTGGCCGCACGCATCAGGCGGACGAAGGCATCGGCGTAGTCCGCGCAATAGCCGGCCCGGGTGTCGAACAGGAAGGCATCGGCGCGGTCACTGCCCTCGCGCCGCCCGGGCGAGCGCGTGTAGCGAAACGTGTTGTCACGAAAATAGCTCAATGCCCGCTCGATGCGCTTGCTCGGTGGCAGGTCACGCCAGCCTCGGGCCAGGTCGGTCAACAAGGGATTGAGCCCACCGGTCCTGAGGTAGTAATCCTGACGGAAGCGAGACAGTTGGCCGACATCTAGCCGGTAGTCGGTGGCGGAGGTGACTGAATAGCGCAGGCGGTCATTGACCGGTTGCTGGCGGTGAATGATGAGGCTCGCATCCACATGGCTGCGGTTCGGGGCCTCGACCGGTGCGGCAAGACTGGGCAGCTGGCTGATCCCGGTCGGTTCGAGCGTGATCTCGTAACGGATCTCGGATGAGTCGATGGTTTCCAGACGGGGAGAACGGCTGGCGGCGTCTGCGAGCCAGCTTTCGCGATCGTTTTCCACGAAACCGCTCATTACATAGACCCGCCAGTAACGTGCCTCGGGTGGAATCGGGTCTGCCTCGAAACGTACCCAGAACGCCGGGGCGGGGTTCTCGGCCAGGTGATCAAATTCTCCGGGCCGCATTTGTTCGGAAAGTCCTGTGAGCGCCTGACCGGCCGGTTGCTGTACTCCCCACAGGCCGCCGGGGGGCCGCGGGAACAGCACGAACAGGACCAGAGCGAAGGGCAGGCCGGCCAACAGCAAACGGCTGGCCTGCCGCATGCGCAACCCGATCGGCAGGTCGGTTGGTTGGCTGACGCCGATCCAGGCGCCGACCAGCAGCCAGAACAACAGCGCTACCAGGGCGAAGATCAGCGGGGCCTGGTCGAACAGCAGTACGGTGACCAGCAGAAAGAAAGTCAGCAGGAAGACGGTGTAGTGGTCACGAGCCTGGCGCGTCTCCAGCAGTTTCAGGCCGGCCGCCATCACCAGCAGTGTCCCGCCGGCGTCCCGTCCCCAGAAGGCATGGAACTGGGACAGCACCAGGACGAAGCTGGCCAGGGCCAGCAACAGCAACAACGGCTTTATCGGCAGCGGCCAGCCTCGAACCTCATGGAGTCGCCGCCAGATCAGCGCGACCAGCAGCAGCGGGATCACGGTTATCGGCAGATGGGGCAACAGCAGACCGATCGCGCCGATCAACACCAGCCAGAGGAGTGGGTCGAGCCGCTGTGTCATGCCTGCTCCCCCGAGTCGGTCGGCAGGAGATCGAAGCCATCGGCATCCCGCAGCCGCCCGGCACGTGCCAGCAGCCTGAGTGCCTGGCGTAACTGTCCTGCGTCATCGACTCCGGTTGCGCCGACCGGCGGATGGTCGGGCAGGCACAGGGTCCAGGGTTCGTTGGCTTGCGACAGGGCCAACAGGCGTTGCGTCATGGCTGACAGTCGAGTTTCTCGCGAGCCGAGGTAATGATCGTAGTTGATCACGGTCGGTTCGACGGGATGCGGTTCGCTCTCGGCCTGGCGGCTGACCAGGCGGCCGGTCTTGGCGTAGTGACGAAAGACGATTCCCCGCAGGGGGTCGCCCGGTTGGTAGTCCCGCAGCCGGGTCGGGTCTCCAGCCGTGGCGTCATGGCTGCCGCTGTCGCTGACGTGGCCCGGGCTGGCGTCCTGACGGGGACCTTCGACCGGAGCCGGGTGCAGCCATTGGCCGATCCCGGGCCTGTAGTGGCGTTCCACTCTCCACAGGCCAAGCGGATAGCCGGTGCGCAGCGTCACAGCGGGCAGCGGCAGGTAGCCGCGTGGAGCGGCTGGCAGGTTGATCTGAGTGCTTGTTCGCTCCCCGGGGGACAGGATTGTGGTCACCGCGGGAAGGTTTCCGCCGAGAGACAGCTGCAGAGCCGGCAGCCCCGGGCGGCTGACGAGATTCACCGTCAGCTCACCACGCGTATTGGCGGAGCGCATCGAGGGAGGCAGTGCCTGGATCTGCACCGAGGCAAGTGCCCGCCAACCCTGCCAGGCGCTATTGATCATCAGCGCCAGCATGACGAAGGCGAGCAGGAAGATCAGATTGTTGCCGTAATTGATGGCCGCAAGCAGCATCGCCACGGTAACGGCCAGCACCCCGAGGCCAAAGCGACGGGGGCGGATGCGCAGGGGCGTGAGGTTGCCGTTATCCATGTCCATGAGGTCGGGCGATTCAGAGCGCGGCCCAGGCGGACCAGAGCGCCCAGATCAGGGCGCCGGCACCCGCTCGAGCAGGAGACTGGCGGCATCGCGGCCGTCGTAATCGATCAGGCCGACCCGGTGGTTGGTCAGCTCCGGGAGAACGGCCTGTATGTCGTCGGGCAGGACGTGGTCACGCTGCTCGATCAGTGCCCGGGCCCGGGCGAGGTTGAGCAGCATCAAGCCGGCCCGCGGGGACAGGCCGACGCGGAATTCGGGCGCCTCGCGACTGACCGCCAGCAACGATTGCACGTAGTCGATCAGCCGTGCGGCCACATGGATATTGGCGGCCTGCTCGCGCAGCTGCTGCAGGCCAGCGGCGTCGATCACGGGCGTCACCTGGTCAAGATGGGCCCGCCCGCCGCCGGAGCGCAGCATCTGGCGCTCGGTCTCGGCATCCGGATAGCCCAGACGGATCACCATGGCGAAACGATCGAGCTGCGATTCCGGCAAGGGGTAGGTGCCGGCCTGCTCCAGCGGGTTCTGCGTGGCGATCACGAAAAACACGTTTGGCAGCGGGTAGCGTTTGCCGTCGACCGTGACCTGGCGTTCCTCCATCGCTTCGAGCAGGGCGCTCTGCACCTTCGGAGGGGCGCGGTTGATCTCGTCGGCCAACAGCATCTGCGTGAATACCGGCCCGGGCATGAAGCGAAAGCCGCTTTCGCCGCCTGGTTGGCCCGGCATGAACACCGAACTGCCGACCACATCGGCGGGTAGCATGTCGGCGGTGAACTGCAGGCGTTTGAACGATAGACCCAGCACCGTGGCCAACGTGTGCGCGAGGGTGGTCTTGCCCAGCCCCGGCAAGTCCTCGATCAGCAAATGGCCACCGGCGAGGATGCAAGTCAGGGCCTGGCGGATTGCGGGGCGCTGGCCGACGACCACCTGAGCTGTGGCGTCAATAATGGTCGGGCAGATCCGGGCATCCACGGAAGTCTCGAGGGCGGTCATCAACGGCGTCCTTGGGCGAGTTTGGCGCGGTAGGCATCCAGTGCGTCCAGCAGAGTTGGGGGGTGACAAGGAGATTTAAAACAGCACCAGCAGGCTGGCGCGGCGCAATTCAGAGGCGAGTACGGTGTATGTGCGCAGGGCGGCGGCGGTGCCCATGTACTCGATACCGACACCTCGTTGCATCAAGGCTGCGGAAACTGCCGGTGGCCCCATCCGGGTGTGGCTGCCGGTGCCGACGATAACCACTTCCGGGTCGTCGCGCAGCAGCAATGATTCTCCCTGCGTTGCCAGGCCGTCGAGGTCATCGATCGGCAGTTCGGTCTCGAGTCGCTCTGGCGTGATCAGAAAGCTCGCTTCGAGCCGCTGGTCGTTGACCATCACATGGGTTTCGGAAAAGCTGCGGATCACGAAGTTGCGGCCGCGATCGTCCTCGGTCAAGCGCATGGCGTCAGTCCCTCGGCGTGAATCTGGAGGCAGGAGCTTGGGGAGCTCTGCACGATTCGATGGCGCCTCTGCGGGGCCGCCAAGGGCCCAGATGCAAGGCGCAAGCTACAGTGAATGGCCCCTTAGCCTAATGGGTCGTCCGCTCCGGCGCCACTGCCGGCTGCACTCGTCAGGCGATGCACGAGCCGGCGACGCAGGTTGCCCGACCGACGGGTGACGCTGGTGACCGCGCTGGCCAGGACCGCTTGGGCCTGTCGGGTCGCGTTATCCGATGCCCCGCCAGCCTCGTTGCCCGTTGGCGAGACCAGCGTGAAGCGGCGGCGCGCACGGGTGATTGCAGTGTAGAGCAGCTCACGGGTCAGAATCGGGTTGGGGCGTGCGGGCATGACCATCGCGACCTGCGTGAATTCGGAGCCCTGCGACTTGTGGACCGTCAGCGCGAACGCCGTCTCGGCGTCGGGCAGGCGGGTCGGGCTGATCCAGCGGAAACGGCGCTGGTCATCTGGGTCAGCGGGGAATACCACCCGCAGGCTGTTGCTCCCATCGGGCAGTCGGGTGGGCAGGGTCAGGCCCATGTCACCGTTGGCCAGCCTCAGCTGGGCGTCGTTGCGGGTGACGATCACCGGGCGCCCGGCGTACCAGCTGGCAGGTCGTGGCCCGGATTGTCGCCCGGCACGCAGCCCGGATCTAGGCCCAGCCTGTGGTCTCGGCAGCAGGTCCTCGCGGGCGAGGCGATCACGAATACGCAGATTCAGCCCTTCCACTCCCGAGTTGCCGCGGCGCAGTGCGCAGAGCACCTGAAAATCATTATGCCGCTCAAAGAGGTCGGCCACGGCAGCCTCGTCGTTCGGGCAATCTGGATCGAAGCCCGCTGGCTGCGCGGCAATAATCGACAGCCAGGGGCGTAACCCCTCGACTATCCGGCGGCTGAATGCGGCCGCGGCGTCATGGCCCGGGTGACCGTCCAGTCGGTCGCCCGAGTAGTCGCCCAAATAATTGTCGAGATCATCCAGCAGCCAGTCGATCCCGGCTGTCTCCCAAGCCGTCTCTCTGGCCATCTCTCTGGCCGCCTCCCCGGACACGTCCGGCCTGCCCAACGCCCTGGTCGCGGCAGCCACGTCACCATTATTGACTGCACGGGCAAGCCCGCCGATAGCGCTGTCTGCGCCGAAACGATAGGAAACGCGCAAGATCGCGATCCGTGCATGGATCGGGTTGGCGGAGTGCTGCTCACCAACGGGGAGCGGCTCGCCGCTGGCCACCTCGAGGTAAGCGCGTAGTGGGGCCGGATAGCTGGCCTGTTCGGCATCGTGGCAGAGCTCGCCCAGCACCGCCCCCGCCTCCACCGAGGCCAGCTGATCCTTGTCGCCCAGTATCACCAGTCGGCAATTGGCGGGCAAAGCGTCGACTAGCTGGCTCATCAGCTCCACGCCGACCATGGAGGCCTCATCGACCACGACGATGTCGAGATCGAGCGGATTGTCCTGATGGTGGCGCGGTCTTGCCGCCAGCGGACGGGTGCCGATCAGTCGGTGGATGGTGTGAACCTGGTCGGGCAGCTGCGCTGCCACGTCCGACCAATGCGCATCGGGAAACCCCTCGGTCTTGATGGAGGCGATCTCGCGCACCTTGTCGCCGATCGATTCGGCCAGTCGCGCGGCGGCCTTGCCGGTGGGTGCGCAGAGCGCAATCCGTGGCAGGGCGCTGTTTTCATCATCGAGATGCAACGAAGTCAACGCCGCCAGCAGGCGCACTACCGTGGTGGTCTTGCCGGTGCCAGGTCCGCCGGTGATGATCGAAAACGGTTGTCGTGCCGCCAGGGCGCAGGCGACCTTTTGCCAGTTAATGGACGTCTCATCACCCCTTGCGTTTCTTGAGGGAAATAGCGGGTCGAGCACGCGCCGAACCGCATCGGCCGCCGGGATGTCCATTTGGCCACCTGCAGCCAGCCCGGCGGCAACACGGCCCTCGACCTGCCAATAACGACGCAGATAGAGCTGGGGACGATCATTCCCGGCCAGCACCAACGGGCGACCGTCAGTATCACCCGCATCGTCGATCCAACCAAGACTATGCACCGCCGGATGCTCGGCTAGTGCCTGCTGCCAAGTGGTCAGGTCAAGCCCGGCGAAGACGGTGGCGGGCGTGTCGACGTTCAGTGGCCCTGGTCCGGTTGGCTCGGCTGGCGGCATACGCAGGGTAAAGTCAGGATTGGCCAGCACCTCGGCGAGATCAAGGCAGACATGCCCGGCACCGGCTTGATGGCTGGCGAGCACGGCGGCGATCATCGCCAGTGGCGAGTTGTCGGATGAACTGCTGGGCGAGTTGCCAAGTGATTGGCTCGGTGAGCGCGTGTCGAGGAAATCAGCCACAGCGGAGTCGATTGGCCGCAGCCAGCCGATCGCGACCCAGCGGTCGAGCAGCACACGCAGGGCCGTGCTGTCGGTCAGGGCGGGGTGCCGGTTCATGCGAGCTCCTCCAGGGTTCCGGTAAAGAGCGCGTCGAGTGCCTCGATCAAGCCACGGTCGGGACGACAGGTATACACGCCGGCATTGCTGGTCGTCCCGTCGGCCGCCTCGATGCCGCGCAGGAATACATAGACCGCTCCGCCGATGTGACGGTCATAGTCGTAATCCGGCAACCTGTCGGTCAGATGTCTATGCAAGGCAACGAGATATAGCGCGAACTGCAAGTCGTATCGAGATAAAAGCACGGCGCGTTCCAGCGCTGCGGGGCTGTAGGCGGCCGCGTTTGGCCCCAGCCAGTTGGATTTCCAGTCGATCAGATAATAGCGGCCGTCGTGTTCCACGGTGAGGTCGATGAAGCCCTTGAGCATGCCGTTGATCGCCTGAGCGGACAGGGCCGGACGTGGCTGCCCCGCGGCGATGTGCTCGCGGATCAGCCGGTCGAGTCTGCCGGAGTCGGCCGCCTCCACGGTCAGCCAGAACTCCATCTCCACCTGGAAACGGGACAGCTCGGAGAGCGCCATTGGCTGGTTACCCTCCGGCACTTGCCAGCGGGTGAGCAGCAGCCTGTCGAGCCAGCTGGCCATCACGTCAATCTGTGCCTGGTCGAGTCCACGCAGGCCGGGATGGATCGAGCGGGTCAGCAGTTGGCGGATGCGCTCGGGTTGACCGGCGTAGTGGGCAAAGCCCTCGGCGGCGATGGCTTCGATCAGGTCATGTAGCAAGGTGCCGATCTGCGCCCCGCGCGGCAGGGCGTGGATGCCCTCGGCCACGACCGGTTGCACGCGCTCCTCAGTGACCGCGGCCTCGAGCATTTCCGTTTCCAGACGGATCTCGTCGCGAGCCTCCTCCGGGGCGGGCAGCGGGCTGGCGTATCCGACCGAAGCGGTCAAGGCGGAAAAGCTGGAGATCCACCACGGCTCGAAGACACCAAAGCTGGCTTGTCGCGGGCCGATCAGTGCTGGTTCCGCTGGCGGGGTAAAGCGGTGTTCCTGCCGATCGCGCGGCTCGGGGACGGTTTCGATACGGATACCCGGATCCTCATCCCATGGGGACAGCTGATCCAGATAGGCGGCATGATCGCAGGAATCGCTTGGATCGAACCCCAGGAATTGGCCGAAGGCGGTCTTGCCGGGATTGAAGCTGTTCGCCTTGCCGATCTTCACCGGGCCGGCACCGAGGTAACAGGCATATTCGGCCCGCGTCATGGCGACATAGAGCAGGCGGATGGATTCCGCCAGCGATTCGCGTGCCGCCTGCTTGGCCGTCAGCTCATCAGGCTCCATGTCCCAGACGGCCAGGTCGTGTCGATGGCGTCGGCGGGGCTTCGCGCCATCTTTCCTGTCATTGCCCAGCAGGCAGATGAATGGCAGGAAGACCACCGGATACTGCAGCCCTTTCGAACCGTGAATGGTCGCTATCCGCACCATTTCGCTGTCTTGTTCGAGCCGGATTTCCTCCTGCTGTTCCACCCCCTCGGTTATCGCCTGGTGCAACCGATGGATCAGGGCGCTCTCGCCATCGACGTCGTGATCTGCCTGTTGCAGCCATTCGGCCAGGTGCAGCAGGTTGGTGAGACGCCGTTCACCGCGTCGTGTCTCACGCTCTTTCGCGGCGAGCAGGCGAGCCGGGATGGCGAAATGGTGGAGCAGTGCCATGATTGCGGCGAGCACACCCTGTGATCGCCAGGTCCGGTGCCACTGGTGGAATCGCTGGCAGACGGCATCGAAGGCCACCTCGTCGCGCAACAGGCCCTCGAGCTGATCCAGTGGCAGGGCGAAGCTGGTGGTGGCGACGGCCAGACGGATACGGTCGCTGCGCTCGGGTTCGGCCAACGCCTCCAGCCAGAGGAGCAGATCGGCAGCCTCGGTGGAATCGAACACGGAGGAACGCTCCGAGAGGAACACGGCGGGCACGCCGAAGTCGGCCAGCACCCGACGCATCGTCTTGCCTTCCTCCTGGTTTCGCACCAGCACGGCGATGTCGCGCGGCTCGATGCCGGTACGGTCGCCATCGGCGGATTCGAAACCATATTGACTGAGCTGGCCGGCGTTGAGCATCGCGGCGATCTCACCGGCGGTGCGGACCGCCAGTTCGCTACGGAAGGCACCCGCGTTCCATTCCTCTTCCTCGGGCGAGATCCAGGCGGTCAGGGCCGGAACTTCTTCGCCCGCCCGCTCATCAACCAGCCGCGTATCTTTGCCCTCGGCCTCCACGGGCGTGAAAGGCAGGGGCGTCTCGCTGCCGTCGGTCGCAAAGCGAAAAGCTCCTTCCGGGTGCTGGTCGGCCAGCTCGAAGATGTGATTGACCGCGTCGACCAGCGCCTTGGTGGAGCGGTAGTTGCGCGGCAGGCTGGCATGTCGTCCCGTAGTCGCTCGGCGGGCGGTCAGGTAGCTGTGAATATCCGCGCCGCGGAAGCTGTAGATCGCCTGCTTGGGATCGCCGATCAGCACGATCGCATGCTCATCGGAGGTCGGTGCCTCGTCGCCGAGCGGGTAGATGGCGGAGAAGATGGCGTATTGCAGTGGATCGGTGTCCTGGAACTCGTCGATCAGGGCGACCGGATACTGAGCGCGGACCGCCTCGATCATGCCATGGGCATTGGGGTTGCTGCGCGTATCGACCGCCTCGCGCATCTGGATCAGCATGTCCTCGAAACCGATCGACCGACTGCCGGCGAGCAGGGTCGCGATGCGTTCGCGGATCCACAGAGCGGCGAAGGCATTGATGACCGGCTTGATCGCATCCAGCTCCTTCCCGACCTGTTCGGCGGCCGCATGCCAGCGGCCAATCTGATTGAGGGCCGGGTGCGTCGGTGGCTCCCATTTCGCTTTCATGCGTGGTTCGGCAAGTTTTTCACGTGATTTGTCGTCCAGTTCCGCCCCGCCCCGGGCCCAGGCGTCGATGCCGGCGAGCCAGTCCGACAAGCTCTCGGCTGTTTTTGCTTCACGATGAGTGGTGCGATTCAGCCCGTCGCGCTTTTCCTGCCACAGTGCGTGCAAGGCGTCGGCATCGAGCAGCCAGGCGTCGCGACTGGCCTGTTCGGCCCTGTCCGTACTGCGTTGTTCGTCGGCGAATCGCTCCAGTAGCGTGGCCGGTGTGGGCAGATCCTTGGAGCAGTACGCCAGGGAGTCGCCGAGGGCCACCGGGCTGCCGTCGCGCCGAATCAGGTCGCGGAGGCGCTCCTTGAGCTTGTCGGGCGTGTCGACCAGTTGTGCGAACAGGCGGGCGAGGCGATCGTCACCTTGCGCCAATGGGTAGCCGTGGCTGCGCCAGAAGTCTCGGATGGCATCACTGATCACCGGTTCAAGGTCGGTGATCAGCTCCTGCTCGAATAACGCCCGGCTGTGGAAGGCGTGCTCGCGCAGCATGCGCTGACAGAAACCGTGAATGGTGAAGATCGCCGCCTCGTCCATCCATTCGGCCGCGCGTTGCAGCAGGAAGCCGCCCCGGGCACGTTCGGCCTCGCTGAACTCGTCATGCAGGGCGCGCAGCGGCGGGTCGACCTCGTCAGGCGCGAGCATGCCGCCAAACAGCCAAGCCGACTGCTGCAGGCGCGCCCGGATACGGTCGCGCAGTTCGGCCACCGCCGCCTCGGTGAAGGTGCTCACCAGGATTTCCGGTGGGGTCAGCGGTCGGGTATTGCGCTGCTCTGGCCCGCGATGCCCCAGTACCAGCCGCAGGTACAGCAGCGAGATAGTGAAGGTCTTGCCGGTGCCGGCACTCGCCTCGATCAGGCGGCTGCCCTGCAGAGGAAAAGTGATCGGGTTGAGCTGGGTCGGGTTGAGTTCGTTCATGCCTCTTCCTCGGCCACAAGCGCCTTCTGGTGGCTGCCACTGGTAGCCCTGGCCAGCGGCAGGTAGATGGCCAGGGCAATCTCGTCGAAGTCCATTCGTGCAGCGATGGCATCAAAATCAGGCCACAGCCGCGTGAGATCCGCGTCGTACTGGGCCGCCTGCTCGAACTCCTTGCGCGCCGCTGCGAATTGGCGTTGCGAGTCCGCCTGGTTGAGGAGCCAGGCGATTTGGCTACGCGGCTCGGCCGGCAGGGGCTCGCGACTGGCGCGATGCCAGAGCGTGATCAATTTGCTCAGAATCTCGCGGGCCTGCTCGGGCTTGATCGGCCCCAGGGCGACCGGGCGTTCGGTCAGCGATTCCTTGCGGGCATCCGACTCGCTGATGAGATAGGTGGTCACTGATCGACCGCTCAGCTGGGCGGCGACATGGGCGGGCCATTCCCTCACCAGCCGGTGCCACCGGAGATTTTTGCCCTTGTGCAGGGCACCGGCCATCAGTCGGATCCGAACCGCGCCCTCGTCTCCGACGCGAATGTCGTTGATTTCGCCAGTCAGTAGCAGTTCGCCGTCCGAGGCCAGCCGATCGCCCGGGTGAAATGGTGGCAGGGACTCAGGGTAGCGCGCCCGGAAGGCGGCCCAGCTGCGTAGCTGCCGGTTGATGGCCTCGCTGTGTGCCCGGCGCAGGGCCTGGTCGAATGGCGGTAATGGCAGCTGACCACTGCCGGCAATGCGGTCGAAGGCCGCGTCGACCCAACCGAGAAGGCGTTCCTCGAGTATTTCGGGTGCCAAGGTATCGACCGATTCGCGCTGCAGTCGGCTGACCATCCGGTCGAGTAGCTGTCGGCTGAGTTGTGCCTCGCCGAGGGCGTCGAGCGCGAACGGCTCGTCGTCTTCGGGCGTGGCGATGTCGTATCGAGCGGGCACATCAAGATGCCGGCCGAGATAGACCCGCCAGGGTCTCCTCAACAGCAGAGCGAGATCGTCGATCGACGGCGGCTGGATTTCGTCGACGCTCAGCGGCTGTCGCCCGGCCGCTGGTTGTTCCTCCGCGCGGTGCACCCGGTGCCATTCCTCGGCATAGCTGAATAGTTCGGGCCGTTCCTGATCGAAGTACTGTCGGCTGAATGGCTGCAGGGGGTGCTCGGTGGTCAGTATCTCCGATGGCGATTTCCCGTCGTGGCCTCCGGCCAGGGACCAGCCACGGTCGATATGGTCGCGCAGCTGGTTGACCAGTACCGAAGCCGGACGCTCGTGATTGTCACGGATGCTCCGGCCAACCCAGCTGATCCACAGCCGGTCGCGGGCGGAGAGCAGCGCCTCGAGAAACAGATAGCGATCGTCCTCGCGCCGCGAACGGTCACCGGGGCGATAGCGGCCCGCCATCAGGTCGAAGTCCGCAGCCGGTTGACGGCGTGGGTAGGCGCTGTCGTCCATTCCCAGCAGGTAGACCTGACGGAACGGGATGGCGCGCATGGGCATCAGCGTGGCGAAATTGATGGCACCGCCCAGAAAACGCTGATTGAGGCGATGCTCATCCAGTCGGTCGAGCCAGGCACTGCGCGCCGTTTCGATACCGATCTGCTGCTCGAAGGCCGCTGAACGACAGTCGATCAGCCAGCTCGTGGCGGCGTCGAGGATGCGGTCACGCAGCACGAGCGCGGATTCGCGCTCGGCCAGTGGGTTGCCGGAATCTTCACCCGGAGGAATGGCTTCGGGATCGAAGAACGCGGTCAGCAAGCTCTCGAATCCGGTTACCCACTCGGTCGGGGTGCGTGTTTTCGACAGATAATCGCGCCAGCGTTTGAGCGTATCGACCAGGACGTAAAGCGGGCCGACCACCGCAGCACTCATGCCGTCCATGCCAGCGACCGGGACGATGCCCTGCCAGTCCTCGTCGGCCCCGGCCAGATAGGCGTACAGCAGCCGGTCGAGACCGAACCGCCAGCTGTTCTGTTCAATGCCCGGCGGCAAGCCGAAATCGGGGCGATGCGCACCATCCAGCCCCCAACGGATGCCGGCGGTCTCGATCCAGTGACGCAGCAGAGCGACATCGTCTGCGGCGATGCCAAAGCGTGCCCGCAGGGCGTCGACTTCGAGCAGATCCATGACCTCGCTGGCGGTCAGCCGCGCTTCGGGGAGATGCAGCAGGGTATCCAGCGCCCGCCGCATCGGGTGGGTCTCGCGCTCGGGGCGATCAGAAATGGCGAACGGCAGATGGCGCGGATCGTCGCGCTCGAGGCGGCCGAACACAGCGCTGACCGCCGGGGCATAGTCGGTCATGTTCGGCACCATTACGATCACATCGCGCGGCGTCAGGGTCGGATCGGCATCAAAGGCTGCCAGCAGCTGGTCCTGCAGGATTTCGACTTCACGCAGCGGACTGTGCGCCACGGTAAAGCGGATGGAAGGATCGGTCAGGTCCAGTTGTCGTTGTTCGGCCACGATCTCGGTCATTGGCTTGAGATCAAGCAGGTCGGCCTGGATCAGCCCGAGCAGCTGCGAGGACTCGGGTTCGTTGAACAGATCAATATTGAGCGTTTCGCCGCCACGTACACGCTCCGGTGCCTGGTCGAAGGCATCGACCAGTCGAACCAGGTCCCGGCCTTGCTTCCCCCAAGAGGCCAACAGCGGATGTGCGTGCTGGTGCAGGGCGTGCTCGTCGAGCGAGGCGTCGATTTTCCGCTCCATGATGCGGCGATAAGCGTCCCGGAACAGATGCCGGTCCTCGACGATGTCGCCCCAGTAATGTCGACAAGGGTTCTGCAGGCAGAAGATCACCTGAGTCCAGCGCGAGACCGCCGCCAGTACCTCGAGCACCTGCGGGGACAGGGCAGAGACACCGAAAACCACAATGCGACGTGGCAAATCGGCCGGGCGCTTGCCTGGGTCGTCAGCAGCCCGTTTGGCCTGTTCGAGGAAGGCCTGGTGGACCAGTGCCCGGCCAGCGTAATTTGTTGGCAGCTGGTCGTAATCGGCTGAAACCGGCGGATGGTCCTGCAGATCCGCCAGAATCGCTCGCCATAGCGCAGGCTGCCAGCGTGAGCTGGTTGGTACGACCGCATCCTCGGCCAACAGACCGGGCAGGGCGGCTTCGTCGTCGGCCCAGCGGGCCAGCCAATCGGCACGGTAGACCTGATACTGGTCGAACTGGTCGGCCAACCGCGCGGCAAGCTGGTAGGCGCGGTGCTCGTCGCCGTCGATGTAGTGCCGGAGCGGCTCGAACACCGGATCGGCGCTGATCGTCGATGCACTCAACAAGCGGAATAGGCGCCAGGTCAGTCGAGGCTTGTCCAGCGGCGCCTCGGGTGGCACGGCATCGTGACCCAGCACGGCTCGATAACACTGCCACTGCAGACGGGCCGGCAGCAACAGGTCCATCGCGGTCGCGACCCCCAGCCCGCCGTCACGCCGCGAGCGGCCCAATGCCAAGCGCAGCCACTGGGCCATACCATTGCTCTGCACCAGAATGCGCTCGTCCTCCAGCGGCGCCAAGGGCGACCGGTCGAGCCACTGAACCAGCAGATCGCGCAGCCCCTCAAGGCGATTGCCTTGCAGGACGATAAAACCCGGGGTGATCGGGGCGTGGGCAGTCGTGGAGCGAGTCAAGTCGTCGTGCCTTCCCTATTGGCCGTGAGAACAGTAGTAGATGGTAGTGAATAGCCGTGACTGGCCGAAGTGTATGGGATCCCCGCAGTGCTTGGTACCGCGCCGACACTGATGTCCTCTCGCCGCCCAGCATATCGCTGGGAAGCGGAGAGGGCAGGGCATCAGAAAAACCCAGTCAATTTGCCGGGGCCAGTCAATCTGCCGGGCTTGACAGTTATAGAAATCCAGGACCAACCCAGGATATTAGTATTCGTTTAAACAGGATTGTCCGGGTGGCATTGGATTGAAATGAAACAGTCGTAGTTTATGCACTTTCGGACAATGATTTGATTCACTGTGGGGCTTTCCATATAAATATGGTCAACCTGGCAGCAGGCCTCGAAGATAGCCTGGTGTCGGGGTTAAAGCGCAAATGGAATATGTTCAGCAAAGCGACCTATAACAATCGTTGAAGATGAGAGACTGTTTTGTGCTCCGAACGCAGCCTGCGGGGCCAGGCGACTGGATTGCATGCGACAAAAGGCTCCGAGGCCCTTGCCGCGGAACGGCTTACAGGATCAGACACATGGATTTTTATCGACCATTAGCCAAGGCAATTGGCCTTGTGTTGGTCAAGTCAACTATTTTCATGCATGGCGTTGGCAACGGATGGCCTAGTAAACGATCAAAATAGAGTGCCTGAAGCCTTAGAGGAGTATCCCATGATCAAACGTGTTTTGCTGCTTGTCTGTCTGCTGCCTGCGCTGGCCATGACCATGGCCATGGCCAACGAGAATCAGCCATGGGGCTCGGCTGAACTGACCGAAAAGATATATGCCCCTGCCAAGGTTGTTTATGACGTCAGTGCTGCCGATGCGGTTGAGTTGAATAGTATTATTGGTCGGGTTAGTCACCTCAATAACGAGTATGCCGGTGATGTTTTCGATGCCCATACCGTGGTGGTATTGCACGGTGATGAGATCCCGTTATTCACGGCCGAAAAATACGTGGAAAACAAGGAGTTGATGGAGCGGGCACAATCGTTGACTTTGGCGGGGAATATTGAGTTCCGCATGTGCGCTGCTGCCGCCGAACTGCATGGAGTCAAGCCTGAGGATGTGCATGGTTTTGTAAATATGGTACCGATGGCTGATGCCGAAATTATCGAATTGCAGCATCAGGGCTACGCCTATATGCGGTAACGGGTTCTGGCGAGCAGGGGAGCGACCAGAGGTATCGACCAGCACCACCCGCGCCAAGCCGCGCGATGCCGACGAAATGTGAGTCAGTGAGTCAAATGCTCGACGATTTTTTATTCGGCGTGGTCGTGCCGGCAAGCCGCTGGCGCTGCCAACGTTCCGCCACGGCGCTGACTTGCGTCAAGTCGCGGCAGTAGGTCAATGCCCCGGCCGTCTTGCGGATACCGGCACGACGAAGCTTGACGATCATCTCCGTCGGCAGTCCGACCAGAATGAGCGCCACCCCCCTGCGATGCATTTCGTTGATCATTGTCTGCAGTGCCACAATCGCCGTGCCGTCGATGCTTAGCACATCGTTCATGTCGATGACGATGGTGCGAATCTTGGGGTCGACCATCTGCAGTGAAGTCAGCGCCTTTTCGGCCACGCCAAAGAACAACGGGCCGTTGATTTTGTAGAGGGCCACCTCGTCTGGAAAGCTGATGTCCGGTAACTGAGTGTCACTCTCAACCCACTCAGTGTGGGTCAGCCGGGCCATGCGGCGAATGAACAGCGCAGCGGCGAGCCCGATGCCGACGGCCACGGCCAATACCATGTCGAAAATCACGGTCAAGCCAAAGCAGGTCACCAGTATCGCCACGTCACTTAAAGGCGCTGAGCGCAGCGTATGCATGAAATGACGGGCCTCACTCATGTTCCAGGCGATGATGAACAGCAGCGCCGCCAACGACGCCATTGGCACCAGCCCCAGCAGACCCGCCAACGCAATTATGGTCAGCAGGATTACCCCGGAGTGCACCACGGCGGCAATGGGAGAGCGGGCGCCGCTGCGAATATTGGTCGCCGTGCGGGCAATGGCAGCGGTGGCCGTGATGCCGCCAAACAGCGGCGCGACGATATTGCCCAGCCCCTGGCCGATCAGTTCAGCATTGGGGTCATGCTTGGTCTTCGTCAACCCGTCAGCAATAACCGCGCACAACAAGGACTCGATCGCCGCCAGCATGGCGATCGCAAAGGCCGGGCCGATCAGCGCACGAATCAGATCGAAGTTCAGCACCAGCGGTTCGCCATCCGCTCCCGGCAACAGCCAGGGCGCCATGAATGTGGGTGCAATCGGTGGAATACCGCTGCCGGTCTGGCCACCGACCTCCCAGGTAAAGCGCGAAGAAATCGTTTCTATGACAACGTCAGCGCCGCCACCCAGCCACCGATTGGCGACGTAGGCCGCGATGGCGCCCACAACCAGCCCGATCATGGGCGCCGGAATGGGTGCTCGCAGGCGCGGCCACAGCAGCATGACAGCCAGCGTGAATACCCCGATGCCAAGCTCAAGGGGCGCGATCGTGGGCAGCGAGGCGAAAATTCGCCCGACGTTATCGATGAAATGCTCACCCAACTGCCCAACTTCCAGCCCCAGAAAGTCAGGGATCTGCAGCGTGGCAATGACCACCGCAATCCCTGCAGTAAAGCCGAGCACCACCGGATAGGGTACGAATTCGATCAACCGGCCCATGCGCGTGAGCCCCAGGATCACCAGTATGACGCCGGCCATCATCGAGGCGATCAGCAAGCCGCCCAGCCCGTACTGCTGAACGATGGGAAACAGGATGACCACGAAAGCGGCTGTTGGGCCGGAGACATTGAAGCGCGCCCCGCCGGTCAGGGCGATGATGGCACCGGCCACAATCGCCGTGTACAGCCCGTGCTGAGGCGGTACCCCTGTGGCGATCGCCAGCGCCATGGAAAGCGGCACCGCCACGACCCCGATGGTCAGCCCCGCCATAATATCCTTGCGCAAGTCCGAGAAACCGTAGCCCTCGTGAAAGGCGTCGCGCAGGCCAGTGGCCATCCGAGGCAGGTTTAGTGAAAAACGGTTGCGTGACATAGACAACTCTCTGAACGTGCCATCCGCGCCATGGAGGAGGCCTGCAGCAGTACCCCCTGATATGGAATAGCAGCAAAACATGTCAATAACATTGCCATGTTATTTTAATTTCATGCCATGAAGGTGCTTGGCGGAAGTTCTCATGAGAGAAAAGACAGCTTGCCTGTCCTTATCTGGGCGGCTAGCACAAGAAATGTGCGGCCGAACAGCCATGCGCCCCACAGGAGGTTGATGCCTTCACAGCCAGGCTCGCCAGCTGATCCGCCACGTAGCGCAGGGTTTTGATCGAAACTTCCATTATAACATCCCAGCACTTTTTATCGATATCGAAAATCATGATAAATAAGAAAGGCATCTGTAGATGACAGATATCTGTCCATTTGGCTCGCAGTAGTAGCTTAACGGCAAGGAATTGATATCACTGTCCCATATTCTAATTTAATCCATCGGAATATTAACGACTCTAGCGGCCAATTACAGGATGATGAATTACACTTCCAGCGAAAGGAAAGAAGAAATATCCGTTATTAATATAATAAAAATAATTATGGGATTGATGGAGTTTTCAGGGGCATTCCAGACCTAAATCAACTTTAATTATCCTGATCTTAAATGCCGCCAGGGCGGTAGTTTGGCATCTGTTCCAAGGTGGTTTCAGGGAAATGTTTTACTGCAAGACCTGACCCCGTGCAGGGTATGGTCCGCAAGCGGATTGTGTGGGCCTGGAAAATTTGGGTTTGGGAAAACAATAATGAGCATATAAAAAACCGCCGGATTTATGCCGGCGGCTTTCTGTTTTGTTTTACGAGCGTGGCGGCAGGGCCGCCAGACTCGTTTTGGCTTTCCAACCACCCATCAGTGGCGGAAGAAGCGGAGGCTCAGGCCACCAAGAGCCAGCATCAGGAGGCTGAACAGAGCGATACCCCAGGGCTGCATGGTTGGAATTGAAACAGCCGCACCATCTTCGGGCTGGCTAAGAGGCATAACCGCACGCACCATCAGTGCACGATATTCGGCGGAAGCGCTAAGGCTACCGATGGTCTCCCATGATCCGGCGTCGTCCTCAGTCGTGAACCACAGATAGCCATTGTTCGACGGCGTGGCAGAGCTTTCATCGGCGGCGATGAAGACGCCTTCGCCTGTGGATGACGGGTCCCACTGCAGGCCGATGTATACCGGGCCGGCGATCTCCAAACCCAGTGAACTGATGTCGTATGTTTCGAAGCTGGCTGTCATGGGCGTGGTGCTGGTGACCGGATGGCCCGTTGCTGGCATGCGGCCAAGTTCGGTGCCTGGACTGCCGCCCGTGCCATCGCTGTCCCAAACGACGATCTCAAAGTCGAACTCGGTGACGCCACTAGTAGTCATGAACGAGTAACAAACCGAGGTGATCGTCGCCGGATAGGCTGCGGCCTCGAACGGTTCGGCGAAGCGACCGTCGGTGACGACATTGGGGTTCCAGCCATAGCCGTTCTCGGCTTCACCGTCATCGTGGATGACGATGTCGGCAGTACCCGGTTGGCAGCTATCAGCGGCCACTGCCAGGCCCGTGCCTGTGGTAGCCATCATGGCCAGCAATATGGTTATCAATTTTTTCATGTGAACTTTTTAAACTCCAATCCAGTGGATGGTGGCAGGTGAAATCGATGGATCTCACCTGCTTCGTTCTTCCAGACAGACAGGGCAACGTTTACGGGAAACAGCGAGCACTGTCATATTCCTGCGTCGGCAAATAGGATGATGTGTATGCCGGTGTCACGGACAGCTGTCCCGTTCTGACCATTAGCCGCCATATCCAAGCACGGCGCAAAAAAAGACGGTCGCCGACTGCAGGGATGGCTCATTTATAGCCCGGATCAGGATGGCGCGCAAACAACGCCACTTGCCGTCGTTGTGTGGTAGCGGCTTTCTGTCCGATGTCGCGTGGGGGAGCGATCTGTTTCAGAACAGCTCCGATTTTTCCCTTTGTCAGGCTTGCAGAGCTTGCGGCTGATGGCTCGGTACGGCAGTTCGTGCCCTGTGATCGCCAGGCGGATTACCGGTAAAGAGGTGATATGCGCATAAAAAAAGCCGCCGAATTCATGTCGGCGGCTTTCTGTTTTGTTTTACGAGCGTGGCGGCAGGGCCGCCAGACTCGTTTTGGCTTTCCAACCACCCATCAGTTGCGTGAAGAAGCGGAGGCTCAGGCCAGCAAGAGCCAGTACGCACTCGTGCCTGCTTGGTGAATCCAGGGCGCTCACTTTGGCAGACTGATTCCCGTCAGGCGGCGCGTTCGGCGGCCAGTCCGCGGATTTTCTCGATCATGTTGGACAGGCCGGTGGCGCGATTGGCCGACAGATGTGACGACAATCCCAATTCGTCCATGAAGCCGCTGTCGGTTGCGAGGATTTCTTCGGCGGAACGGTCGGAGTAGATGCGAAAGAGCAGGGCGATCAGGCCGTTGACGATCATGGCGTCACTGGTTCCGATCAGTTGTAGGCGGTCGCCATCCCATTCGTAGTCGAACCACACTTGGGACTGACAACCGTGGAACATGTGCGCCTCGTCCTGCTTTTCGGGCGGGAAGGTGGGCATCTGCCTGCCCATGTCCATGATGTACTGATAGCGCTCGGTCCAGTCGCCAAGAAAGGCGAACTCGTCCTTCAGGGCACTGATTTCGGCAGCGATGCTGGGTGCCTTGTCGGCCATGGGTGTCCTCCGGGGTCGGGCGGGTGTGCGCCGGCTCAGGCCTGCTCGCGCACGTTGAAGCTTTCGCCGCAGCCGCAGCTGTCCTCGACGTTGGGGTTGTTGACCTTCAGCATGCGGGTCAGTCCATCAACGACATAGTCGAGTGTGGACCCCTGCAGTGCCTTGAAGCTTTCCTGGTCGGAGATTATGGCGATGCCTTCGCCACAATCGAACCAGAGGTCGTTGTCGTCAACGGTGCGGGCGACGTCCATGACGTAGGCGAATCCCGTGCAGCCGGATTTCTTGATGCCAAGCCGCAGGCCGAGGGCTGTCTTGTCGCCGCCGAGGGTGTTGTGCAGGTATTGGCGCGCGGCGTCGGTGAGTGACAGCTGCTGCTCGGCCGGGAGTGCGGCGGCGCGGGCACGGGCGGCCTCGATGTGGGTCGGATCGACCGCTGTGGTCGCGGTCGTCTGGTTGGTCGATTGGGCACTGTGGACTTCGGCAGTCATGGGCCTTCCTCCAGCTTGATTGGGTCAGCCCGCCTCGCGGGGGGTGCTGGCCACGTAAATAATGTCGTTCTCGACTCGGATATCGTAGCAGTCGATCGGCTCGTAGGCCGGAGCGGACAGGGCTTCGCCGTCACGCAGACAGAAATCGGCACCATGCCAGGGGCAGGTGATGATGTCGCCATTGAGTGGTCCATCGGAAATGGGCAGTTCCTGATGACTGCACTCGTCGACCACGGCGAGAATCACCCCATCGGCATTCACGACGAGAATATCGATGTCGGGGCCTTCAACCACCCGGCGTTCACCGGGGGCCAGTTCGCGTTGTTCGCAGACGCGGATCCACTGGTCGTCCAGCTCATCCAGGAATGAATTCGCGGTGTCAGTCATTGTAGCTGTCTCGTCTGTTCGCAGAAGATAGAGTTGTTGTATGGGCGTCTTGAAAACTCATCACCAGCCGCCCGGGCGTCATTTCAATATGCAAGATTCAGCAGCCAGCGCCACAGCATGTCAGATCAGACAGGTAGGGGCAGCCAGTGACAGGCTGCTCCCAGCCACTGGTTTCTGAAAGCTGAGAGTCCCGACAGCCGCGGTTGCTTTTTGATGCGGGCTTGAGGCGACTCAGAACATGCCGGTGGCGAGCCGGGCCTCATCCGACATCATCTCGCGGTTCCAGGGTGGATCGAAGACCAGTTCGACTGCCGCTTCCTCGACAGTGGGGATCTGCATGATCTGCTGGTGGGCATCCGAGGCGATCACGCCGCCCATGCCACAACCGGCCGCAGTCAGGGTCATGTCCACTTCGACTCGTCGCCCGGCGACTGGCAGGGTCTCGACCTTCACCTTGTAGATCAGGCCCAGGTCGACGATGTTGATCGGGATTTCCGGGTCGTAGACACCACGCAACTGCTCCCAGACCATCGCCTCGACTTCTTCGTCGGAGGCGTTGTCAGGCAGCTTGGGCTGCGGGGGCGGCTCCTTGCCCAGGGCGTCGGCATCCTTGCCCTCGATCCGAAGCATGTGGCCGCGCGCCCTGACGGTGAAACTGCCGCCCAAGGCCTGCATTATCTCGACCGGTGTGCCCTTCGAGGCGAGCACTCGCTGCCCGGAGGGCACCATGGTGCAGACTACGTCACGGTTCAGTTGGATACGCTCCTTCGGTTCCATGATTCGTTCTCCGGTGGTTGGTTAGACGAGCATGTCGCGCACGCGGGCGACCGCGGCGACGAACTGGTCGATCTCGCCGATTGTGTTGTAGAACGCCGCCGAGGCGCGGGCGGTGCCCGCCGGTGCCTCGAAACGACGCATCAGGGGCATCGCGCAATGATGCCCGGTGCGTACGGCAATCCCCATGGAATCCAGCAGGGTGCCGATGTCGTGCGGGTGCGTCCCGTCGATCAGGAACGAGGCCACTGGCACCTTGTGCGCGGCCTGACCCACGATCTGCAGGCCGGGGATCTCGCTCAAGCCTTCCGTCATGCGCGCGAGCAGGGCGGCTTCGTGGTGTTCGATCGCCAGCCAGTCGAGCCCGTCCAACCACTCAAGGGCTGCGCCGAAGCCGATTGTGCCCTCGATATTGGGGGTGCCGGCCTCGAACTTGGATGGCGGCGCTGCGAAACGCACGCCGTCGAAACGCACGTCTTCGATCATGTCGCCGCCGCCCATGAAGGGCGGTAGACGATCGAGCCAGTCGCCACGCGCGTACAGGGCGCCAATGCCGCTCGGCCCGAACAGCTTGTGGCTCGAGCAGGTATAGAAGTCGCAGCCGAGCGCCTGGACGTCAACCGGTCCGTGCGGCGGCCCCTGAGCGCCGTCGACCAGTACCGGGATCTCCTGTGCCTGGGCGATCTTGCTGATCTGGGCGACCGGGTTGACCGTGCCAAGCGCGTTGGAGACGTGGTTGATCGCGATCAATCGAGTCCGGTCGGTGATCAGATCGGGCAGGGCGTCGATCTCAAGATCACCTTGGTCGTTGACCGGAATGATGCGAATGACCAGCCCCTTGCGCTCCACCAGCATCAGCCAAGGCACGATGTTGGCATGGTGTTCGAGTTCGCTGAGGATTACCTCATCACCAGCCTGCCAGTCGACTGTCAGCGAGTGGGCCAGCAGGTTGATCGCTTCGGTGACGCCACGGACGAACACGATCTCGCGATCGTGCTCGGCATTGAGCGTTCGGGCCACCTGTGTGCGGGCTGCCTCGAAGCGTTCGCTCGCCCGCGCCGAGAGCGTGTGCACACCCCGGTGGATGTTGGCATTGTCACGCTCGTAGAACTCGCGGATGGTATCGATCACCACCTGCGGTTTCTGCGTGGTGGCAGCATTGTCGAGGTAGACCAGCGGCCTGCCGTGGACTTCCTGGTCGAGCACCGGGAACTGTGCCCGAATGGCCTCAACCGAGAACGGCTGGATACGTCTATCGTCGTTCATCACGCGTTCCGTTCACTGCGAGCGATCTGCTCGACCAGGCGCTGCTCGACGTGCTCGGTGAGCCAGTCACGCAATTCGACCAGCGGGATCTCGTCGATCACCTCCTGGGCGAAACCGGCGATCAGCAGGTTGCGGGCAGCGGCCTCCGGCACGCCGCGTGACTGCAGGTAGTACAGCGCTTCGTCGTCAAGCCGACCGATGGTCGCACCATGTGAGCACTTGACGTCGTCGGCGTAGATTTCGAGCTCGGGTTTAGCATCGATCTCGGCGTCATCCGACAGGATCAGGTTGTTGCTGGATTGATACGCCTCGATCCGCTGCGCGTCCTTTTCGATCAGAATGCGGCCCTTGAATATGCCACGACCAGAGTCATCGACGATGGTGCGGTAATGCTCGTTGCTGGTGGTGTCCGCCGCGGCATGCGTGATCCGCGTGTGGGTATCCAGCACCTGCTTGCCACGCGGCATCATCAGGCCGAACAGATCGGTGTGCGCCCCGGAGCCGCCGACATGGATGTCATATTCGCGACGGATCATCTGGCCGCCCAGTTGCACATTGTAATTGTAGTAGCGCGCATCACGGTCGAGTTCGGCGAAGCTGCGCTCGGTAGCCAGGCGTGCATCTCCGTCCAGTCCCAGGGCGATGTGCGTCAATGCGGCATTGGCGGCAATCGACGCGACAATCACGCTGTTGCGCCAGATCGGCTGATCACCGACGGTCTCGATGTGTTCGATCAAGGTGGCAGCGGCGCTCTGGCCCAGGCGCACCAGTATGCGCGGGTGGCTCATGACCGATTCGGTCGCCCCGTCCAGCCATTCGATCACGATCGGGCGCTCAATGACGGCGCTAGCCGCGACATCGATCACCACGCCTTCACGCGCCATGGCCGTGTTCAAGGTGACCAGGGCATCGTTAGGATTGTCGACGCTCGGGGCCGGTTTGGGCGAGAAGGCCGCCACACGACTTGCCTCATCGGCATCCGCAAGGGCGGTAATCGTCACGTCTGTCGGGAGGTCGTCCGGCAGACCCTGGAACACGCCATCGACAAAACGCAGACGGACGGGGTTCTCCAGCGGCAGGCGGGTGCTGGGTTCGATATCCGCACCGACAGCGCCGGTTGAGGCGTTGAAGCGCCCGCGCTGGATGGCGCGCAGGTTGGTCCAGCGCCATTCCTCATCACGCGGACCCGGCAGGCCGAGGGACTCGACCTGACTGCGGGCCGCCCGGGCAACCTCAGCCGGAGCCACCGTCTGCTCGGGCAGGGCAGCGCTCAGCCACTCAGGAAGTTCAACTCGCTTCATGATGCCTCCTCGAGAATGTCCTGGTAGCCCTCGGCCTCCAGGCGCTGGGCGAGGGTCTTGTCGCCGGACTTGACGATGCGGCCCTCGTAAAGGATATGAACGAAATCCGGCTCGACGTAGTTGAGCAGGCGCTGGTAGTGGGTTACCAGGATGATGCCGCGCTCCTCGTCTCGCATACGGTTGATGCTGGCAGAGACGATCTTCAAGGCATCAATGTCGAGGCCGGAATCGGTCTCGTCCAGCAAGGCAATCTTCGGCTCGAGCAGCAGCATCTGCAGGATCTCGTTGCGCTTCTTTTCACCACCGGAAAAACCGGCGTTGACGCCCCGATGCAGGAAACTGTCGTCCATGTCCATGCTGGCGACCAGTTCGCGCACCTGCTTCATGAATGAAAAGGTATCGATCTCATCGAGGCCTTGCGCTTCGCGCTTGGCGTTCAGCGCCTCTTTGAGCAGATAGATGTTCTTGACACCCGGGATCTCGACTGGGTGCTGGAAGCCCAGCAGCAGGCCGGCGACCGCGCGCTCCTCGGTTTCCATCTCGAGGAGATCGTGGCCATCAAAGGTGATCGAGCCTTGAGTGACCTCGTAGCCTTCGTGGCCGCCAAGGACGTTACAGAGCGTGCTCTTGCCGGAACCATTCGGCCCCATGATCGCGTGGATCTCGCCGGCATTGACGGTCAGATCAATGCCATTGAGGATCTTCTTGCCGTCGATTTCGGCGTGCAAGTTCTTGATTTCTAGTAGTGCCATGATGAATAACCTCTGGTATCTGTGCGGTCAGCCAACGGAGCCTTCGAGCGACACGGCCAGCAAGGCCTGTGCCTCGACGGCGAATTCCATCGGCAGTTCGTTGAAGACATCCTTGCAAAAGCCGTTGACGACCATGTTCATGGCGTCTTCTTCGGACAGCCCCCGCGAGCGCAGGTAAAACATCTGATCGTCACTGACCGTGGAGGTGGTCGCCTCGTGTTCAACCTGGGCGCTGCTGTTCTTCGCCTCGATGTAAGGGAAGGTGTGTGCGCCGCAGCGATCACCGATCAACAGCGAGTCACACTCGGTCAGATTGCGCGCACCGTGAGCACTCTTGCCGATGTGCACCAGACCACGGTAGGTGTTCTGGGCCCGGCCGGCCGAGATGCCCTTGGAAATGATGGTCGAGCGCGTGCGCTTGCCCAGATGGATCATCTTGGTGCCCGAGTCGATCTGCTGGAAGTTGTTGCCCACGCCGACCGAGTAGAACTCGCCGACCGAGTCATCACCCATGAGCACGCAGCTCGGGTACTTCCAGGTGATCGCCGCGCCGGCCTCGACCTGGGTCCAGGTGATCTTGGAGCGGTCACCTCGGCACTCGCCACGCTTGGTGACGAAGTTGTAGATACCGCCTTTGCCCTCTTCGTCACCGGGATACCAGTTCTGCACGGTCGAATACTTGATATAGGCATCGTCCAGTGCGACCAGCTCGACTACCGCGGCATGCAGCTGGTTCTCGTCACGCTGTGGTGCGGTACAGCCCTCAAGGTAGCTGACCGAGGCGCCTTCCTCGGCGATGATCAGCGTGCGCTCGAACTGACCGGTGTTCTGCGCGTTGATGCGGAAATAGGTCGACAGCTCCATCGGGCAGGCCACGCCCTTGGGGATGTAGACGAACGAGCCGTCGGAGAACACCGCCGAGTTGAGCGCGGCGAAATAGTTGTCACCCGGGGGCACGACGGTGCCCAGATATTTTTTTACCAGCTCAGGATGTTTCTGGACCGCCTCGGAAAACGGGCAGAAGATCACACCGGCCTCGGCGAGCTTGTCCTTGAAGGTAGTGGCTACCGAGACTGAGTCGAATACGGCATCGACCGCCACGGTGGCCCCTCTTACTCCGGCGAGTACGGCGCGCTCATGCAGTGGGATGCCGAGCTTTTCGTAGGTTTCCAGGAGCTTCGGGTCGACCTCGTCGAGTGATGCCGGTGCATCGGCATCGATCTCTTCCTGGGTCTTCGGCACCGCATAATAGGAGAGGGCCTGGTAGTCGATTTTCGGATAGTGGACATGGGCCCAGTCGGGTTCAGTCATCGTCTGCCAATGGCGGAAGGCCGCCAGGCGCCATTCGAGCATGAATTCCGGTTCGTTTTTCTTGGCCGAGATCAGACGGATCACGTCCTCGTCGAGACCTGGAGGGATGATCTCCTGCTCAATGTCGGTAGTGAAACCGTACTTGTACTCACGCTTGATGAGTTGTTCGATTTGCTGTGTTTCGGTCATGGTGTCAGTCATGTCATTCTCACCTGGTTAAAGGCTGATTGCCCGGCGGTTGATCGGCCAGGCACTGTTCGTATCTCGTGTTTAGATCGCATTCATCATGAGAGCGTTCCGCTGCGTGGCCGCTCATGCCAGACCGGTACCTGAGCCATCAGAGGGCGGTCCGTGACCGGACGGGCCATGTCGGCCAGCGTAATGGCGTCCATCAGGGCATATACCTTCTGGGTGATCACTCCCCAGTGCGGACGGACCGCGCAGTCCTCTTGCAGAGCGCAATCATGATCGGGGCGGAAGCAGTCCGTCATCGCGATCGGGCCGTCTATGGCCTCGATGATCTGGGCCAATGTGATTTCGCTGGCCGGGCGGGCGAGGAAGTAACCACCATTGCGCCCCTGTCGAGATCGGACGATGCTCTGACCGTTGAGCAGCTTGAGCAGCTTGCCGGCCGTGGGCAGGTTGATGCCGGTGCGTTCGGCCAGCGATCGTGTGTTGGCCCGCAGAGGCTTGAACTCGTCGTCGTGCGGATCATCAGCCAAGGCTGTCAGGAGCACTACCGCGTAGTCGCTCAGTCGACTGATCTTCAGCATGCCTGCCTCCGTATATATTGACGATTCGATGACCCGGGCCCAGCCGCCGATTACACTGTTCGGAGGCGGGCCTGCCGGGAGATTTTTTATAGGGTACTAGAATGGTACCACTTGTACAAGGTCCCGTGTGTCAGCTCAAGCTGGCATCGATGCTGGTCTGCCCCCTCCCCGATGCTCCGCCCAAGCCGTTGTTGTTTCGGCATAAGCCGTTGTCCGGCTTCGATCTGCCGGCGACATCTGCTATCTTTCGCACCCTATTTGACCACGCCGGAATGACGAGGAATTCGCTCACGTGACGACGACAGCTACTCCTAGCAATCCCAGCACCTCCCTGCCCATCGATGGTGCCGGCAAGCGGCTCTACATCAAGACATGGGGCTGTCAGATGAACGAGTACGACTCGGCAAAAATGGCCGACGTGCTCGGGGTGTCCCACGGGTTTCTGCCGGTCGACGAGCCGGCCGAGGCCGATGTGATCCTGCTCAACACCTGCTCGATTCGTGAGAAGGCGCAGGAGAAGGTGTTTTCTCAGCTCGGCCGGTGGCGGCCGCTGAAGGAAAAGAACCCGGATCTGATCATCGGCGTGGGCGGTTGTGTTGCCAGTCAGGAAGGCGAAGCGCTGCGTGAGCGCGCCCCGTTCGTTGATATTGTCTTCGGCCCGCAGACGTTGCACCGCCTGCCCGAGATGGTTGCGGTGGTCGAGGCCGAGCGCATACCGGTGGTCGACATCTCGTTTCCGGAGATCGAGAAGTTCGACAACCTGCCCGATCCGCGCGCGGACGGACCGATGGCGTATGTCTCGATCATGGAAGGCTGCTCGAAGTATTGCACCTTCTGTGTAGTGCCCTACACCCGTGGCGAGGAGATCTCTCGTCCGTTCGACGACGTGATCGCCGAGATCGCCGACCTGGCCGAGCAGGGCGTGCGCGAGATCAATCTGCTGGGGCAGAACGTCAATGCCTACCAGGGGCCGATGCACGATGGCCAAATCGCCGACCTCGCATTGCTGATCGAGGTGATCGCGCAGGTCGATGGCATCAACCGCATCCGCTTTACCACCTCGCATCCGCTGGAGTTCACCGATCGCCTGATCGAGGCCTACCGCAACGTGCCGGAGCTGGCCAGTTTCCTGCACCTACCAGTGCAATCGGGCTCCGATCGGGTACTCGCATTGATGAAACGCGGCCATACCGCGATGGAGTACAAGTCAAAGATCCGGCGGTTGCGGGAGGCACGCCCGGACATTTCGATTTCCTCGGACTTCATTGTCGGCTTCCCGGGCGAGACCGATCACGACTTTGAGCAGACCATGAAGCTGATCGAGGACATCGGCTTCGATCACTCATACTCGTTCATCTACAGTGCGCGCCCGGGCACACCGGCCTCCAACCTGCCGGACGACCAGCCGGAAGAGGTCAAGAAGGCGCGCCTGGAACGCTTGCAGTCGCGCATCAGCGAGTTCGAGCAGGAAATTTCCCGATCGATGCTCGGTACCACCCAGACTGTGCTGGTGCTGGGGCCATCGAAGAAAGATCCCGACGAGCTGATGGGCAAGACGGAGAATAACCGCAGCGTGATCTTCCGTGGCCGGGCCGGGCTGGTTGGCCTGTTCGTCGATCTCGAGATCACGCAGGTCAACCCCAACTCGCTGCGGGGTGAGTTCGTCGCTATCCACCCGACTGATCATGAACGGGCACGTGCCCGCAACCTGGTGGCTGCCTGATGGCCACAAGGGACATCGAGCGGCTGGAGTTCGTTCTCGAGCCGGCCGACAATGAGCGGCTGGCCAACCTCGCCGGCAGCTTCGACGAGCATTTGCGCATGATCGAACGACGCTTGGGCGTCGAGATCAATCATCGCGGCAATCTGTTTGCGGTGATCGGTCCGGCCACCATCGCCGCACAGGTCGAAACCTTGTTGGCCGACCTGTATATGCTCAGCGAGACTCAGGTTATCGATCCCGAGCGGATCAATCTCGGCATGCAGGAGGCGGGCATGCAAGACGCACCACCGCCATCGGGCGACGAGGTGATGATCCAGACGCTACGTGGGATCGTCCGCGGGCGGGGCAACCGCCAGATTCACTATCTGCAGATGATTCGCGACTCCGACCTCAACTTCGGCATTGGGCCAGCGGGGACGGGCAAGACGTACCTGGCGGTCGCCAGCGCGATCGATGCCTTCGAGCGTGGCCAAGTCCAACGCATCGTCTTGGTGCGGCCAGCCGTTGAGGCGGGCGAAAAACTCGGTTTTCTGCCGGGGGATCTGGCCCAGAAGATCGATCCTTACCTGCGTCCCATGTACGACGCACTCTACGAGATGATGGGGTTCGACAAGGTCAGTCGCCTGATCGAGCGCAATGTGATCGAGGTCGCACCGCTCGCCTTCATGCGGGGGCGCACACTGAACGAGTCATTCGTCATCCTCGACGAGGCGCAGAATACCAGCATCGAGCAGATGAAGATGTTCCTGACGCGAATCGGTTTCGGCACCACGACGGTGGTGACCGGTGATATCACGCAAGTGGACCTGCCCAAGGGCGTCATCTCGGGGTTGCGGCATACGATCGATGTGCTTAGCGAGGTCGAGGGCGTCCAGTTCACCTTCTTCCAGAGCCGTGACGTGGTCCGCCACCCGCTGGTCAGGCGCATTATCGATGCCTACGAAAGCCGAGGCGCATAAATTGGCCAGGGTGTCTTGCTGGGGGGTTTCTCGATGACGGCGGCTGCGGTGGCAGTGGTGATCGATCGGCAACGGGTCACCCAATACCGCTGCCCCTCGCGCCAGTCGCTGACCAACTGGGTGGTACGAACATTGGCCGCTCTGCCGGAAAGTCCAGCGGGCGGCGAGGTCACCATCCGCTACGTCGAGCCGGCAGAAAGCCAGTCGCTCAACCAACAGTTCCGCCACCAGGACCAGCCTACCAACGTGCTTTCGTTTCCGGCAGAAGAGGATCCTTCGCTGCCGGGACCTCATACTGGCGCGGGCCTGCCATATCTGGGTGACCTCGTGATCTGTCCGGCAGTAGTGGAGGCCGAAGCAGCCGAGCAGGGCAAGAGCCGACGCGCCCATCATGCCCATATGGTGGTGCATGGAATTTTGCACCTGTTGGGCTATGATCACCTCAGCAGCGACGAAGCTGAAGTGATGGAGTCTGTTGAGACTCAAGTGCTTGCGGCGCTGGGGCACCCCGATCCCTATACATACAATTCTTGATGTCCGACTTCTTCGAAATCACCTCGATAGAATGGCGCATCACTTTGATTTCACTAATCTTTCCTACTTGTTGTAAGACGAACTCATGGTAGACGAACCTCCTGATCCGGACTCGGTGCGTCAGCCGTGGTGGCAGCACTTCAAGCAGCGCTTTTTCCCCTGCCAGATTCATTCCATCCGACAGATGAAATCCCTGGTACGCCAGGCGACCGACTCCGAGGTGTATCCAGCTTCCACTGGCGGCCTGATTGACTCGGTGCTGGACTTCCACGAACTGCGTGTGCGCGATGTGATGGTGCCGCGTGGGCAGATGGTTGTGATAAACGAAGGGACGTCCTTGCCGCAGTTGCTGTCGACGGCAGTCGAATCCGGGCATTCCCGCTATCCCGTCATCGGCAGCAATCAGGACGAAGTCATCGGGATTCTGCTGGTCAAGGAGCTGCTGCGCCACTACGCCCAGTCGCAGGAGCCGGACAGTGGCGAGACGGAATTCAATTTGCTTGAGCTGGTACGAACGCCGATGTTCGTTCCCGAAAGCAAGCGGCTGGATGCCTTGCTGGCCGAGTTTCGACTGACACGTACTCACATGGCGATCGTGCTTGACGAGTTCGGCGGTGTCGCCGGGCTGGTGACCATCGAGGATGTGCTCGAGGAGATCGTGGGGGATATCGACGACGAGTTCGATACCGAGGAGCGCGTCAATATACGTCAGCAGTCGCCTCGTCGACATACTGTCCGGGCGCTGACCCCGATCAGTGAGTTCAACGAAACATTCGGTACGGCGTTCCCGGATAGCGAGTACGACACCATCGGCGGACTGGTTTCCAATGCCCTGGGGCACCTGGCGCGCCGGGGAGAGGTAGCCCGGCTGGGCGAGTACGAATTCAAGGTGCTCGGGGCCGACCGTCGCCGGTTGCATCTGTTGCTGGTGACCAAGCTCGATTTCGATCCGAGCGAGGAGGCCGATGATTCCGCCGGCGAGTCCAGCTGAGTCGGCCACAGACCCGGTAGTCGAGCGGCTCTATGGCTGGTGGCATGGCTGGTGTGGCAGCCTGCTGGCTCTGTTGGCGGGGGCGACCCTGGTGCTGGCCTTCGCGCCCTTCATGTTCTGGCCGACGGCCATACTCGCCCCGGCGATCCTGTTTGCCCTGATCCGACACGGCTCACCTGGCCGGGCCTTCCGTCTGGGCTGGTGGTTTGGCTTGGGCCAGTTCGGCCTGGGGGTCAGCTGGGTCTACGAGAGTTTTACCCTGTTCGGCGGCATCATCGCGCCATTGGCCGTGTTGGCGACCGCTCTGTTTGTGGTGGCATTGGCCGTCTACCCAGCGGTCGCGAGCTGGCTTGCGGTGCGTGTCGCCGGCAATGCGGAACGAAAAGGTGTTTGGGCGGCTGCGTTTGTCGCCAGCTGGGTGTTGGTCGAGGCCCTCAGGGCCTGGCTGTTCGGCGGATTCCCCTGGCTCAACCTAGGCATCAGCCAGGTCGACGGGCCGCTGGTCGGCTGGCTGCCCATCCTGGGCGAGTACGGTATCTCCGCAATCCTGCTACTGATGGCGGTACTCAGCTGGTATCTGGCGCAGCAAGCCTGGCGCGAGCCGACGCGCTGGCGTCGCTGGTCGATTCCACTGATCGCACTCGTTGCCATTCCACTGCTCTCGTTGCCGCTACGCTCCATCCCCTGGGGTATGCCGACCGGTCAGGCACTCAAGGTCGGTTTGGCTCAGGGTAACGTTCCCCAGATGCAGAAGTTCGACCCGGCATTCTTCCAGCGGACCCTGTCGATCTACGCGGGTCTGACTGCCGAAATGCCCACGGTGGATCTGGTGGTCTGGCCGGAGACGGCTATTCCTCGCATCATCGACAACCTGCCTACCGTCCGTGCCGAGCTTGAACAGCTGGCCCGTGAGCGAGGTTTTTCCATGCTGCTGGGCACGTTCACTCGAGACGCGGCCGGGCGCTACTACAACAGTTTGATCGGGGTGCCGATGATTATCGGCAGCTATCAGAAGCGCCATCTCGTCCCTTTCGGCGAGTACTTTCCCCTCCGCGGACTGGTCGAACGCATCCCTTCTTGGCTGTTCCAGGTGCCGATGTCGGACTTGAGCGCCGGCCGTGCCGATCAGGTGCCGTTGAAAATCGACCAACTGGCGATCGGTGCCTCAATCTGCTTCGAGGCCGACTTCTCGCGCGATATTCGTGACTCCCTGCCCGAGGCCGGGATGCTGGTCACGGTTTCCAACGACTCCTGGTTTGGTGACAGCTTTTCACCACACCAGCACCTGCAGATGGCTCGGGCTCGCGCGATTGAGTATCGGCGACCAATGATTCGAGCGACCAATACCGGCATCTCCGCGATAATTGATGCCTGGGGGCGGGTAGAAGAGATCTTGGGGACGGGACAGCGGGGAATTCTCGTCGCCGAAGTCGCGCCACGGCAGGGCGCCACTCCGCTGGTCCATCTTGGCGCCTGGCCGATACTGTCGCTGATGATCGCTGCGCTGGGGCTGGTCGGATTCCTTGCGCGGCGACGCGCCGTCTAAGAAGGCCCGGCATGCCCGTCCACTTCTGGATGAGAAACACAGCCCAAATATTTCTTTGTTGCAACGAAAAATCCCGCCTGAGAAGGCGGGATTTCTGCTGCCGCCGGGGCGGTCTTGGTACTGGTGGCTATGGGTGGATTCGAACCACCGACTCCGGCATTATGAGTGTCGTGCTCTAACCAGCTGAGCTACATAGCCAAGCAAGGCGCGCATTATCGGGATTACCCATCGGGTTGTCAACCCAGTCGGCGCGCCCTTTCAGGTCGATTCACACGTTGAAACGGAAGTGCACCACGTCGCCTTCCTGCATGATGTAATCCTTGCCCTCCAGACGCCATTTCCCGGCATCCTTGGCTCCCTGTTCACCGTTGCAGGCGATGAAGTCCTCGTAAGCGACTACCTCGGCACGGATAAAGCCTTTCTCGAAGTCTGTATGGATCACACCAGCGGCCTGTGGAGCGGTCATGCCGCGCTTGATGGTCCAGGCGCGCACTTCCTTCACACCAGCGGTGAAGTAGGTCTGCAGGTCAAGCAGGTCGTAACCGGCGCGGATGACGCGATCGAGCCCAGGCTCCTCAAGCCCCATTTCTTCAAGGAACATCGCCTTGTCCTCGCCTTCGAGATCGATCAGTTCGGCCTCGATGGTCGCGCAGACCGGGATAACCAGGGCACCTTCCTGTGCGCCGATCGCGCGGACTTGGTCCAGCAGCGGGTTGTTCTC
This sequence comes from Halothiobacillaceae bacterium, assembly GCA_041676845.1. Classification (GTDB taxonomy): domain Bacteria; phylum Pseudomonadota; class Gammaproteobacteria; order Halothiobacillales; family Halothiobacillaceae; genus Guyparkeria. The sequence continues at coordinate 76,861 of JBAYRD010000001.1, forward strand.
GAAGCCATCCTCGTCGACGTTGGCGATGAACATCAGCGGCTTGGCGGTCAGCAAATGCAGATCGTGGAGTAGGGCGAGCTGCTCGGGTGCGAGCTTCATGCTGCGCACGGACTGTCCCTGATCAAGGACCTCGGCGACCTGTTTGACCAGCTCGAGCGTATTGGCTGCGTCCTTGTTCTGCCCGGACTTGGCCAGTCTGCCGAGCCGTTCGATTGCCCTTTGTACCGTGTCGAGGTCGGCCAGTGCCAGCTCGGTGTTGATCACCTCGATGTCGGCGGCCGGATCGACTTTGCCGGCCACGTGGATGACATCATCATCGCTGAAACAGCGCACCACCTGCGCAATGGCGTCGGTCTCGCGAATGTTGGCGAGAAACTGGTTGCCGAGTCCTTCACCTTTGGAGGCACCGGCGACGAGACCGGCAATGTCGACGAACTCCATGCTGGTGGGGATCACGCGTTCTGTGGGCTGGACGATTTCGGCCAGCTTGTCGAGCCGCGGATCCGGCACGGCGACTACGCCGACGTTCGGCTCGATGGTGCAGAACGGGTAGTTCGCCGCCTGGATGCCGGCCTTGGTCAGCGCATTGAACAGGGTGGATTTACCGACGTTCGGCAGGCCCACAATGCCACAGTTGAAACCCATAGAAACTCCGTGATTTTGGTTGCTGAGCGCGGCCGGGCAGGGCGACCGCGTGTCGATTTGGCGACCCGTCGCCTTAGGCGCTAGGTCGGTAGCTGTTGATCGTCTGCCTCAGGGCGGGCTGATCAGCATGAACGAGCTCCGCGGCCAGATGGCGGATCTCGATCACGACATCCTCGATCAGGCGTCGATCATCCTTTGGTGGGCTGGTCAGTACATAGCTGACCACGGCATCGCGATGTCCCGGGTGGCCGATACCGATCCGCAGCCGCCAGAAATCGGCACTCCCGAGGGCAGCCTGCACATCTTTCAAGCCATTGTGTCCACCGTGCCCACCGCCACACTTGAGGCGCATGCGCCCCGGTGGCAGATCCAGCTCGTCGTGAATGACGAGGATTTCCTCGGGCGTGATCTTGAAGAACTGGGCCAGCGGGCCGACCGCCTGGCCAGAACGGTTCATGAAGGTGTTGGGGCGCAACAAGCGCAGGTCGACACCATCAACCATGAGGCGTGCCATCGATCCTTTGAACTTGCGTTCCTCGGCCCAATGCCCCCCTAGGGTGTCAGCGATCGCATCCACCGCCCAGAACCCCGCATTGTGCCGGGTCGCGTCGTACTTCGGCCCGGGGTTGCCCAGGCCCACAATCAACTTGATACTCATGGCGGCGGATTATCGCATAAGCCTGGTTGATATCAGCGCGGGCCTCAACGAAAAGACCCCGATCTTGCGATCGGGGTCTTCAGTCAGGCGAAGCGCAAACAGGACGGACTCAGGACTCTTCTGCATCCTGCTGGTCAGTTGGCTCCTCATCGGAGACAACTCCCTCATCCTCGACCGGCTCTTCTTCCTCCACTCGGGGTGGGTGATAAGCGACTATTGCGACGTCATATTCTTCACCCAGCTCCAACTCTGGAATGGTGACGCCTTCGGGCAAGGTAACCTCGCTCAGACGGATTGTCTCATTGAGGTCCAGGTCGATGACATCAACCGTCAGGTGATCGGGAAGATGACGCGGCAGGCTCTCGATTTCCACTTCCGTGTAGATCGCATTGAAGATACCGCCGGCCTTGGCGCCTTTGCTCTCGTCACGATTCTCGAAGAGGAAGGGCACATGCATGCGCATCAACTGACCACGGGTAATCCGTTGAAAGTCGGCGTGCAGCACAATCGTCTCTTTGTACGGATGGCGGTGCAGGTCACGCAGGATCACTTCGTCGGTCTGGTCGCCGACGTTCAGATCGATGATCTGCGTGAAGAATCTGTCGTCGTCGAGCCTCTTGAGCAGCTCGTTGTGGTTGATGGTCAGCGAGACAGGCGGTTTGTTGTCGCCGTAGACGATAGCCGGGATTTTCCCTTCGCGACGCAGGCGGCGGCTCGCACCTTTCCCCAGGTCATCGCGAACGGACGCTTCAATCTTGTATGTTTCTTGAGACATGATCGGGTCCACTCCAGAAATGAAAACCGCCGGGCGACGACTCGGCCGACCCGGCGTGTGATGAGCGACCGTGGCCCGCGACCAGGCCACAACCGCCGCGCGCCACTTGGATGTCCAAGTGGCGCGCGCAGTATACAGGAATTATGTCGTGGCCGGAAGGGCGGGCCGAGGTTTATTCATCGTTGTAGAGTGAGCTGACCGATTCGTCGGTGTGTATCCGGCGGATGGTTTCGGCCAGCATGCCAGCCACCGACAGTACACGGATATGTTTGCAGGATTCAGCTTCCGGCTTGAGCGGTACCGTGTCGGTGACCACCAGCTCATCGAGCGCAGAGGCCTCAATATTCGCGATCGCATCCCCCGACAGGATGGCGTGAGTCGAATAGGCCACCACTTTGAGCGCGCCTTGTTTTTTCAGGGCATCGGCCGCCAGACAGAGTGTGCCGGCGGTATCAACCATATCGTCGACCAGCACACAGGTCTTGCCCTTTACTTCGCCGATCAGGTGCATCACTTGCGAGACGTTGGCCCGCGGACGGCGTTTGTCGATGATGGCGAGGTCGGCATCGTCGAGCCGCTTGGCCACGGCGCGGGCCCGTACCACGCCGCCAACGTCGGGCGAGACGACGATCAGATCGTCGTATTTCTGCCGCCAGATGTCGCCTAGCAGGATCGGTGAGGCGTAGACGTTATCAACGGGGATGTCGAAGAATCCCTGGATCTGATCGGCGTGCAAATCAACCGTGAGGATCCGGTCGACGCCGCTGCTTTGCAGGATGTTGGCGACGACTTTGGCGCTGATCGGTACACGAGATGAGCGGACACGGCGGTCCTGACGGGAATAGCCGAAGTAGGGGATGACTGCGGTGATGCGATGAGCCGAAGCCCTACGTAGGGCATCGGTCATCAGGATGAGTTCCATGACGTGCTCGTTCGTCGGATCACAGGTGGGCTGGATCACGAAGACGTCACGACCACGGACGTTTTCCAGGATCTCGATGGCGGATTCGCCATCCGAGAAATGCGTGACCGATGCTTGCCCTAGTTGGGTATCCAAGCTGTCCGCAACTCGTTCGGCCAGTGGCCTGTTCGCGTTGCCCGTGAATACCATCAAGGAACGTGATAGTGACATCGGTCTCGTCGGTTTTTTGGCTGGGCCGGCAGGAGTCGAACCTGCGAATGCCGGAATCAAAATCCGGTGCCTTAACCAGCTTGGCGACGGCCCATTCGAAAGAGGTGCGCATCATAACCAAGGAAGTGGCCTTTGCCAAGCCCTGAGCGCTTTTTGTCAGGAGTTTGAGTGAAATGCCTGCTAACTAATTGATTTTAGATTCGCTTCGCCCCAGCAACTATAAAGCGGCGCAACACTGGGTGGCCCTCGGACAGCTTCTTGCCAATTCGAACGCCGCGTTCCGGCGAGTCCACCGGGGCGAAAAGGCAGGCGCCGGCGCCGGTCAGGCGCGCAAAGCCCGCCAGAGCTGACAAGTCTTGATGCAGCGCACGCAGCGCTGGATCGTCGGCCAGAACGACTGACTCGAACGCATTGAAGCTGTCTTCCTGCCACCGTTCACGCAGGAGCTGGTCGGGCTGTTTTTCCGCGTCGCGCTCCAGATTGGGGGAGGCGAACAGACTGGCGGTAGAGATGATTCGGTCTGGGACGAGTATTAGAAAGGCGGGTGGCACGTCGGCAAGCGGCCCGGGTAGCAGTTTCTCACCGATGCCATGGGCCATTGCGCTTTTCCCGTACAGGAAGACCGGTACGTCGGCTCCCAGCAGTTTGCCAAGTGCTGCCAGTTCGTCGACCGAGAACCCGAGCTGCCATTGCCGGTTCAGCTCGAGCAGCACCTGTGCTGCGGCGGCGGAACCGCCGCCGAGGCCGCCGCCGACTGGAACGTGTTTACGAAGCGTGATCCGGGCCGAGCAGACCGTATCGGACAGGCAAAATCCGCGGTGTTGCGCCTCGTCGCGTAGCAGCTGGGCTGCACGATAAAGGAGGTCATCTTCCGGCTGTGTCGGTCGGCCGCGCAGGTCTTCGTCGCCAGCAATCCACTCGACATGAATCACTCCACTGTTGTCGCCGGTTTCGATGCGCAGCTCGTCCCCATAATCGAGCAGCTGAAAATAGGTCTGCAGCTCGTGATAACCGTCATTGCGACGCCCGTTGATATGGAGGAACAGATTGAGCTTGCAGCCCGCCTGGAGCCATTCAGTGGTTTGGGGGCCGGTCATGGGGCGGTGCCGCCGAGATTCCAGTCATCAACGATCAGCCGGATGCGCGTCTCGCCACGACGGAGTTCAATAAAATGAGGCAGGCTCAAACCAGTGCTCTCGGTCGCATACCGTGCGTAATTCAACTCCCATCCCGCCTCGGACAGTCGCAACAGACGGCCTGTCTGATCGAGTTGGAAGCTGTCTGCGGGCCTGTGGGCAAGGGGAGTCTTGGGCAGGCCGAGTAGCCAATGGGGCAGGGCGGCGAGGGGGATGGGCCAGCCGATCTGTTGTTCGAGCAGCTCGGCTGGGGTGTCGGTCAGGCGTCGATTGCCTTTTCCATCGGTAATCAGCATGTGATCCGGCGTGCCAGTCATCGCCAGCCGACCGGTATCAAAGGGACCACGCATGGTCAGGGCAGTCACATCGCCGACCTGCATCCATTCGAGGCGCACGCTACCGCCCGTGGTCCCCGACTTGATGGCGGCTCGGCCATCAAAGGCCCAGTCGGTCAGCATTTTCAATCGGCTACTGTGGTCTTCCCAGGCAGCGAGCTGGGCGGGGCTGGCTGGCTCCGGGCCGGGCGCCAGCGAAGCACAACCACCGAGGGTCAGGGCCAGGAAAACCGAAGCCAGGAGGGTGAGGACAGTGGGTATCGCCTGGGCATGAAGTCGAGTGCGAAACAATGAGGGCATAAGGCAGGGCCGAGCGGGGAGGCGGTTGTGTCAGGGATGGCCGTTTGCTGGCAGCAGTTCCGGGGCGAGGCGATCCAGTGTGTCGATCAGCGTTTGATCGGTCGCATCGATTTCCAGGGCATGTAGCCAGGTTTCCATGGCGCGGTCGTGTTGGCCGTTGGCCCAGAACGCCTCGCCCAGATGTGCGCCGACTTCAGCGTTGGGCATCTGCTGAAAGGCAGTTTCCAGGGCCTGGATCGCCTGCGTGAATTTGCCCTGTCGGTATCTGAGCCATCCAAGGCTGTCGAGATACGCCGAGTTGTTCGGGGAGATATGCAGTGCGCGGAGGATCAGGTCTTCGGCCTCCTCGAGTTGGCGGTTCTCGTCGGCCAGCGTGTAGCCCAAGGCGTTGAGGGCCGCTGCGTGGTCCGGCTCGCGGGCGATGATCTCTCGCAAGACGGTCATCGCCGCCTGGGAGCGGTCGAGTGCGAACAGGCTCATCGCCTTTTGCAAACGAAAATCGTTGGTTTCCGGCCACGTCTCGATAGCCTGGTCGGCGATCTCCAGGCTATCGTCGAAACGGCCGGATTCAGCCAGGGTCGAGGCGAGAGCCAGTGTCAGCTGTTGGCGATCAGCCTCGTCGATACCCTCCGCAAATCGGGCCAGCTCAAGGCCGTTCGCGGCATCCTCGGGGCGCCCGAGCTCCATCCGTGCGGCGGCGAGAAGCACTTGGGCGTTGGCAAAATGCTCGCTGCGGGTGCTGACCTGAGAGAATGCGTTTTCCGCCGCGATCAGCTCCCCGTCTTGCAAGGCAACCCGTCCTCGGATCAACAGCACTACGTCCATCTGGCCCGGCATGGCTTCCAGCTGCCGCAGGGCCCGCTGTGCGAGGGTGGGGCGTTCGAGTTGGTAACCGAACAACGCCAGATTGCGCAGCAGCTTGGGGTCTGACGGCTTGTTGGCGAGAGTGCGCTCCAGAAGGGCTGCCGCCGCTTCCAGTTGCCCGGCCGCAATGCGTGCCTCGATCAGACCGCTGATGTAGCGACCTTCGTTGGGAAAGCGAGCATAGGCCTTTTCCAGGACCCCGAGGACGTGTTTGATGTCGCCACGATGATTCGCAATAACCATTGCCAAGTCGTATGGCGCGGTCTCGTCCGGGCGCAGCGACATGGCCCGTTCGGCTGCCCGTTGTGCCAGCTCCATTTCCTTGAACGATAGCGCCAGCTTGGCCACGACCGTCTGCGCGTAATACTGCTGGGGAAACCGTTCGGCCAGATGATGTGTGTAGGCGACGGCACGGTCACGCGCGAGGCTATTCTGCAGGTACTGGCCGGTTTCGTTGAAGATCTGTTCGACATTGCCCGAGTCCGCTTCCAGCCATTGGTTCAGTGCGAGATCGGCCTCATCAGTCTGGCCGAGCTCGAGCGAAGCAATCATCATCACGGCTGCTGCGCGGGCATTGCCGGGATCGGCTTCACGCAGACGATCGGCAAGTTGCTGGGCGAGATCGAATCGTTCGGCAAAAATCGCCGCCTGGATGGCCCGTTCGAGCACGGCGACGTTGTCACTTTCCAGGGCGACCTGCGCGTAATGATCAGCCGCCTGGTCATATTGCTTGTCTCGACCATAGAGCTCGCCTGCCAGGATGTGAAAGATCGAGCCATCCGATCCACTCAGGCGCCCCCCATCGACTTCCATCTGTGTGTTGGCATTGTTGTCGGCATGACCATTGCCGTGGGGCGACCCGGCCGTCCCGCTGACGGCGCAACCGGACAGCACCAAGGCAAGTGTTATTCCGAACATCAGAGCGGCAGAGGAGATCGGTCGCATGGCGGACTCAGGGGGAACGATGGATTTTCGGTGTGGTGACCACTGGTGGGCACTCACGGATCGACTGACCCATTGTAATGCATGAACCCGTGGGAGGCTTATGCAGAAATGCTGGAGGCCTCAAGTAGAGCAACACCGGACGACAACACTGACGCTACTCGATCAAGGCCTGGTATCACTTCGCGGAATATATATTATGTTAAATGCAGTCGATGTCTTCATATTGACGGCTCCACCGCACGCGGCAAGCCAAGGCTGCCCGCTCCGGATGATGTGTTGGCAGTAGCCGAGCCAAATCATGGATACCAGTGGAAGGATCCGTGGGGCTTCGAGTGTACCTCTTGAGCACCTGACGGTTAGCCAGCTCGACATGTGCTTGCAGCTCCCGGCCCCAGAGTCGATCCTAGAGTCGATGTCGAGTCCCGTCGGCACGGTGCGGCCATCCATCACGCTTCCCACAGATGCGGATCGCCCGGATGATCATTAAGCTGGGTGCACATAAACGTGAGTGGCTGAGCGGTCCGGTCGAGCACTGGCCAGTCGCTACGTGAAACCGGCGGATCAGCAAGTCCAGTCCGACGAACATTTCGAGGGTCGCACGGCATTGCCGTACCCGTCATTACCCGCCGGTGTTCGATCAGCCGTGGACGCGAACCGCGATTTGACGGGCGTTCCCCGCTTACAACCACCCACTGGTTCAATCCGGCACCAGCCCATTTTCACGAGGTGTTTCGGTATTATTTTGTTTTCGAGGTTGACAGTTCGCCTCTGGATTCATAATATGCGCGCCATTGCCCAGGTGGCGGAACTGGTAGACGCGCTAGTTTCAGGTACTAGTGGAGAGATCCGTGGAGGTTCAAGTCCTCTCCTGGGCACCAATCAATGCAGTAAAATCAGTGGGTTACAAGGGGGTTGGTGCAAATTTTGTGCCTCCCCCTTATAAAAAACACCACTCACAGAACCCCGGTCCGGCTAACTGCCTGCCGGGGTTTTTCGATCATAGGGGGACGGTCGTCTCTTTTTTGGCACGCCCTGCTGCCGGCACCATACTGCTTCCGGTCCCGGACTTACACGCAGCTTAAGCGCTAAGGAATATTTCGCCATAAGAAAACCCTGTCAGTTGGATTGGTGTCCAACTGACAGGGGTTAGTTCAGATACTGGGTGGGCCTATACAGCTTTCCGGGCATACGGATGCGAGGCGAACTCAACCCGTGTCGCGTTTCCTGAGCTCGTCGAGCCGTTGGAGTGCTGCTGTCGCGCCCTCCTCTCGCAGTTCGGCCTCGATCATGTCAAAGCTTTCCTGGTCGCCAATGTCGAGAAACGCTTCGGCCAAGCCGACTCGGGTGTCGAGATCGGCGGCCTCCTCCGCCGGTGCCTGCTCCGCTGAGACTTCGGGCACCGTCTCCAGCCCTTCATTTGCTGGTGCTTCGGTCAGTTCGAACTCCAGATCATCCAGTGATGGTGCTTGCTCAAGTGTTCCGCTAGACGGGAGCTCGTCAAATTGCTCAATGGACTCACCTGCGGGTTCATAACCAGTCAGGTCGAGATCGAGCGGCTCGAGATCGTCCTCGGAAACCGTCTCTTGTGCCTCATGAGCCGTTGTCGCGGTATCCGGTAGCTCATCTGCTGAAGACTCGACCGAACTGCGCTCCTCTGTCGGAGTTTCGAGGGCAAAAGAGTCATCGAATTCCATCAGGGTGTCATCCGCCTCTCGTTCTGGCTCAGTCGTGGAGGTGGTAAGCATGTCATCCAGATCGTCGTCCCATGATATGCCCTCAGAGATCTCTTCGAATTCTTGCGGTTGACTCGACTCATCGGCACTGACTTCTACATCGGTGCCTGTAAAGATATCGTGACCCAATTCGCCCCCCTCGGCGTCGCCGATCACCACCTTGCTAGCATCAGTGGCCTCCACTTCACTGACTGGCTCTTCCGTATCAGTGAAATCTTTATCAACTGCGTCACCGTCGCCGCGCTCTTCTCCTTCGAGTCGGTCTAGAGCTGCTTGCAGGCCAGCGTGGTCAGGGTGCTCGGTGAGGTTGTCACGGAGCAACTCGATCGCCTGGGGCACCAGGTTGAAAGACTCCAGTACGCGCGCTTCCTCAAGTGCCATTTCTGGACTCATCAGGTCATCGACGTCGCCCGACTTCTCCACCGGTGCCTCATCGTGACCCAGCGCAGCCGTTACTGTGCCGGCTGTGATAGCGCCGGCAACCACGCCTGATCCTGTTGCCGAGTCGGCGGCATCATGCGACGTGGCTACTGGCTCTTTGGTACCAGGTGATGTCGGGGAGATCGCGGGCGCCGCCATCGACAGGCTTGATTCCTTCTCGTCCTGGCGACTCCGACGTAGGCCGAGCGCGATCAGCAGGGCCAGGACGAGCAAGCCCAGCGCCCCGGTAAGATACTTGCCCCATCGGAACCAGAAGTCATCCTGCGCAGCATTGGCCACTTCAACCGCTTCCTTGAGTTCGGCGATTCGGCTATCTCGCTCGTCGACAGCCAGCGCGATCGAAGCGACCTGGTCTCTCAGTCCGAGCAGCTGTGTTGTCAGGGTTTCGTTTTCTGCTTTCACTGATTGCAGCTCTTCCTGATCCAGAGCGGCTTTCGCTTCCGCTGCCTCCAATGCGGCCTTGGTTTCTGCCATCGCAGACTGCAGTGATTGGTTATCGGCACTGTTCAAGCCTTCTGCGTCAGCACTTGCTTCATCCGACGGGCTGAGCAGTTCGAGGGCCGGAAGAGCTGGAAGGGTCCGTATGACGTCACTCTGCGCTATGGCGGACTCTGCTTCACTAGTCTCATTTGCAGAGGTCGCGCCAAGCACATCGTCGCCTGGGTCCTTGTCGTTAGCTATCTTGTCACTTGGCACCTTGAGTTCGGCGCCGGCCATCAACAGATTGCCGTTACCGTTGGCGAAGGCCTGCGGGTTGGCGTCGATGATGGCCTGCATCCACGAGCGCACATCGTCACCTTGACGCACATAATCCTGTGCGATTTTATAAAGGGTGTCGCCCTGAGCAACTTGGCGAGTCGCCTCGAATGAGACGCCTTTGGCCGGCTTGACTGGCTGCCAGGCACTTGCTGCCGTCGGCTTGTCGACGGGTGCGGTACGCGTTGCGGGGCCGGATGTCGACACGGTGGCTGATGCGGTGGTGATACTCGGGGGGTCGAGAAGCAGGTTATAGCTGCGAATCATGCGCCCTTGCGGAGAATCGACCTGGAGAAGGATGCTGAGGATCGGGTCGCGGATGGGCCGTTTGGAACCGATCAGCACGTATTCCTGCCCACCTTCAGATCGGATCGCGAAGGTAAGATTGCTGCCCAAGTCCGCCAACGGCACACCTGCCTGCTGGTAGAACGAAGGTGATGCAAGCTGGACGGTGATCTCGTCGAGCGGTTCGTCGCTTGCACGCATCAGGGGAACATGAACCTGCAATGGTTCGCTCAAATATGACTGCACCTGGGCCTGACCCAGCGTGGCGGTCTGGCTGATCAGCGGGTACCCGGCACCCAGGACTCCCGCAATCACCAAACTCAACTTCCGCATGTCAATGACTCCTTGCTCTTGCCGGCGTGACCAGGCCCATTGCCCTTCATGCGCTACGGCGCCTTCCTTGTAGCCTTGTTCGGACGAATTGTGCCACAGATCAGAGGTAGTCGCGCACCAGACATTCGGCGATCTGAATGCTGTTGAGAGCCGCACCCTTGCGTACGTTATCGGCGACTACCCAGAGGTTCAGGCCGCGCTCATGGGAAATATCCTCGCGAATGCGTCCCACATAGACCGCATCGTGGTCAGCAGCCTCCGTCACCGGGGTCGGGTAGCCCCCATCCCGACGAGTATCGAGCACCTCGATCCCTTCGGCCTTGTCGAACAGCTCCCAGGCTTGCTCGGTGGTGATCTTGTCACGTGTCTCGATATGCAGGGCTTCGGAGTGGCCATAGAACACCGGCACACGCACGGCGGTCGGGTTCACCAGGATCGAGTCATCCTCGAAGATTTTTTGTGTCTCCAGGACCATCTTCATCTCTTCCCTGGTGTAGCCATTCTCTTCGAAGACGTCGATCTGCGGCAGCACGTTGAAGGCGATCTGCTTGGGATAGACCACGGCATCGGCATCCCGGCCGTTGAGCTTGTGGACGCTTTGGACGGCCAGTTCCTCGATGGCGTCCCTGCCCGAGCCGGAAACGGCCTGATAGGTGGCGACATTGATGCGCTTGATGCCGACCGCTGCGCGGATTGGCTCCAGGGCAACCAGCATCTGAATGGTTGAGCAGTTCGGGTTCGCAATGATGTTGCGCTGGGTGTAGCCGGCGATCGCGTGGGCATTGACCTCAGGGACCACCAACGGCACATCGTCGTCGTAGCGAAACTCGGAAGAGTTGTCGATCACCACGCAGCCGGCTGCAGCGGCCTTGGGCGCATACTCGCGGGAGACAGCTCCGCCCGAGGAGAACAGCCCCACCTGTACCTTGGAGAAATCGAAGGTAGCCAGATCTTCAACTGTCAGCTGCGTGTTGCCGAAGGTGACCTTCTTGCCGACGGAGCGCTCGGATGCCAGCGCATGGACTCGGCCGACCGGGAACTTGCGCTCAGCCAGAATGGAGAGCAGAGTCTCGCCGACAGCACCCGTGGCGCCGACGACAGCAATGTCTACCGTCTTGTTCATGAAGATTTCTCCTTGGATTGGAAGTCTGGTGCGAATCGTGTCCAGGCGAGGTGGGCGACGACCGGGCCGTATGCCAAGCGGTCACCGGGCGGTGGAATCAGCCCAGTTTGTCACATTAGACATTCGAAAACAGGGATGCATTACACGCCCAATGCATCAACCACCGCTTGGCCGATCTCGCTGGTGGATACCAGGCGCATGCCATCCTGCATGATATCCGGCGTCCGCAGGCCCTGGTCGAGTACCGCCACACAGGCATCCTCGATCCGTTCGGCCAGATCGTTACGGCCGAACGAGTAGCGAAGCAGCATCGCCGCCGAAAGGATGGTGGCCAGCGGATTGGCCGCACCCTGCCCCGCAATGTCGGGTGCCGAGCCGTGGCTGGGCTCGTAGAGGCCCTGCCCCTTTTCGTTGAGCGAGGCCGAGGGCAGCATGCCGATCGACCCGCTCAGCATCGAGGCCTGATCTGACAGGATGTCGCCAAACAGGTTTTCGGTGACGATCACATCAAACTGTTTGGGCGCGCGCACCAGCTGCATAGCGGCGTTGTCAACGTACATGTGCGACAGCTCGACCTCCGGATATTCAGCCGAAAGCCGCTCCATGACTTCTCGCCATAGCTCTGAGGTTTCGAGCACATTGGCCTTGTCGACCGAGCACAGGCGCTTGTCGCGCTTCTGTGCCGCCTCGAACGCGACCCGGCCGATCCGTTCGATCTCGGTCTCGTTGTAATGCATCGTGTTGAAGCCCTCGCGCTGGCCATCGACCTCGCGGATGCCGCGCGGCTGGCCGAAGTAGACCCCGCCGGTCAGTTCGCGCACGATCAGGATATCCAGCCCCGAGACCACCTCGGGCTTGAGCGATGAGGCATCGGCCAGGGCGCTGTAGAGCAGCGCCGGACGCAGGTTGGCGAACAGTCCCAGTGTCTTGCGGATCGCCAGCAAGCCACGCTCGGGCCGCAGCGGCCGATCAAGATCGTCATACTGCGGGCTGCCCACCGCGCCCAGCAGGACTGCGTCGGCTTGGGTGGCCTGCTTGCGGGTGCTCTCGGGAAATGGCCCGCCTTCGGCGTCATAGGCCGCCCCACCGATCAGGCCTTCAGTGAAGCCAAGCTCGAGATCGCTGCCATCGGTGACGGCCTTGAGTACATTGACTGCCTGTGCGGTGATTTCCGGGCCGATGCCGTCGCCCGGCAGGACTAGAATATTCTTTTGACTCACGGGGTTATCTGTCCTTTTTACAGCAAATAATCTGGAGTGGTCTGGTTGGCTTGGCGCGCCGAATCAGCCGTCTACGCTATCAAACACATCACTGAACAACCACGGAGTCTTCTGCCTCTGCGTCCTCTCATAGCCCTTGATCTTGTCAGCGTGCTCCAGGGTCAGTGCGATGTCGTCCAGACCTTCGATCAGGCAGTGCTTGCGGAAGCTGTCGATCTCAAAGTGGAATTCGTTGCCATCGGGCAGCTTGACCAACTGGTTCGGCAGATCAATTTCGAGCTCCAGTCCTGGCTGCGCAGCGATGGCCTTGAAGATCGCGTCGACCTCATTTTCTTTCAGAACAATGGGAAGCAGCCCGGTCTTGAAGCTGTTGTTGAAGAAAATGTCAGCGAATGATGGCGCGATCACGGCCCGGAAGCCAAAGTCGGTCAGCGCCCAGACGGCATGTTCGCGCGAGGAGCCGCAGCCGAAGTTCTCTCGCGTCAGCAGGATGGTCGCACGATCGAACGGCTCCTGGTTGAGGATGAACTCCGGGTTCTTGCGCCGCTGGCTGTGATCCGTGCCCGGCTCGCCCGGGTCGAGGTAGCGCCAGTCGTCGAATGCCGTCGGACCGAAACCGGTGCGCTTGACGGACTTAAGATACTGCTTGGGAATGATCGCGTCGGTGTCCACGTTGGAGCGATCGAGGGGTGCGACGATTCCCTTGTGAGTGGTGAATGCCTGCATGATATTTCTCCCTTACGCTTGACGAACGTCGACAAAATGGCCGGCGATAGCGGCCGCCGCGGCCATGGCCGGGCTGACCAGATGCGTACGACCACCCTGCCCCTGCCGGCCCTCGAAGTTGCGGTTGGAGGTCGAGGCGCAACGCTCGCCCGGCTCCAGGCGGTCGGCGTTCATCGCCAGACACATCGAGCAGCCCGGCTCACGCCATTCGAAACCCGCTTCGAGGAAGATCTGGTCGAGCCCCTCTTCCTCGGCCTGTTCGCGCACGAGGCCCGAGCCCGGTACCACCATCGCCAGCGTGACGTTGTCTGCGACGCGGCCACCCTTGATTGCCGCGGCTGCGGCGCGCAAATCTTCGATTCTCGCGTTGGTGCACGAGCCGATGAAGACCTTGTCGATACGGATGTCGGTGATCGGCGTGTTGGCCGACAGGCCCATGTACTTGAGCGCATTGCGCATGCCTTCGGCCTTGACCGGATCGCTTTCGGCATCCGGATCCGGCACGTGGCTGCTGACCGGCACGACCATTTCCGGCGACGTGCCCCAGGTCACCTGCGGTTCGATCTGGGCCGCATCCAGGGTCACTACTTTGTCGAACTGCGCATCCGGGTCGGACTTGAGTGTGCGCCAGTGTTCAGCAGCACGCTCGAACATCTCACCTTTCGGGGCGAATGGCTTGTCGCGGAAATACTCGATCGTCTTGTCGTCGACAGCGACCATCCCGGCGCGGGCGCCGGCTTCGATCGACATGTTGCAGACCGTCATGCGGCCTTCGACCGAGAGCGCTTCGATCGCCGAGCCGGCGAACTCGATCGCGTAGCCGGTGCCACCGGCGGTACCGATTTCGCGGATGATCGCCAGCACTATGTCCTTGGCGGTCACGCCCGGCCCGAGCTCGCCCTCGACGCGGACCTGGAGCGTCTTGGTGCGCTTTTGCAGCAGCGTCTGGGTGGCCATGACATGCTCGACCTCGGAGGTGCCGATACCAAAGGCCAGCGCGCCAATTGCGCCGTGAGTGGAGGTGTGTGAGTCCCCGCAGACGACGGTCGATCCGGGCAGCGTGAAGCCCTGCTCGGGCCCGATGATGTGCACGATGCCCTGGCGGATGTCGGCCATGGGAAATTCCTGCACACCGAACTCCTGACAGTTCCGTTCGAGCGTGTTTACCTGCTCCAGGGAGACCGGGTCGCTGATACCTTGGGCACGGTCAACGGTCGGCACGTTGTGATCTGGCACCGCCAGCATGGTCCCGGTACGCCACGGCTTGCGCCCAGCCAGTCGCAGCCCTTCAAAGGCCTGTGGGCTGGTCACCTCGTGGACGAGATGTCGGTCGATGTACAGCAAAGCGGTACCATCGTCCTGTTCATGGACGACATGCGCGTCAAAGAGTTTGTCGTAGAGTGTCTTTCCAGCCATCGGCTTGCTCCTACAGACCGGCCTGTCAGGCCCTGGGTCTGTTTACATTATGTTCTATCTAAAAACCGAAGAATCCGTCGTCAAGCCCGGAGGCAGGCGGGTCCACGGCGTGCGCGATCAGATCGCGCAGCTTGATCACCCGCAGGACCTGGTGATGTGTCGAGGCCAGCACTACCGGCGGCGCCACGCCAGCCTCGAAGGCCTCCCGCCAGCGCCAGGCGCAAACGCACCAACGGTCCCCGGCGCGCAGCCCCGGAAAACCGAAAGCCGGTATGGCTTGCCGCAACTGATTCCCCTGGATGGCGGTATAATTGAGAAACCGGTCGTCCAGCTCTGTGCATACGCCGTGCATGCCTTCGTCTTCGGCCCCGACCAGACAGCGGCCATCCCGGTAGAAGCCCGTCAACGGGTCCGTCGAACACAAGACCAACGGCAGCCCCAGCACATTGAGTCCCTCGGTTGTCATGCCGGAATGATAGTGCGCCTCCACCAATAACGAAAATTGAAATAAATCATGAGGCTGATGCTTTATGGTTATACCAAGTCGTTAATTTGGCCGAGGCGCACCATATGAACCCGAATCAGCTCGACACTCAGCAGCTGCTGACCTTTCTGGCCATCGCCGACACCGGTTCGTTTTCGGCGGCCGCCGAGCGGATGCACGTCAGCCAGCCCGCCATCTCCAGGCGACTGTCACAGCTGGAGCAGCGGCTGGGCTTTGCCCTGTTCGACCGCCTTGGACAGCGCGTGGTGCTCACCTATCGTGGCGAACGGTTGCTGCCGGTGGTGCGCCAAATCGAGACCTGTCTTGACGATATCGTCGCGGCCGCCCAACTCAGTGATGACCGACTCAGTGGCCGATTGGCGCTCTCGCTCAGTCACTACTACGGTCTGCAATTGCTCCCTGACGTGCTGGAGGCGTTCTCGACCCGTTATCCCGACGTGCTGCTGGATCTGAGCTTTCATGATTCCGAACGCGCCGTCGAACAAGTCGCGCGCGGTGAGGTGTCGCTGGCTTATGCCACCCTGCCGCCACGACTCGATCCACGGGTTCAGGCGTGCGTGCTCTGGGAGGAAACCCTGCAACCAGTGGTTGCCGAACGACATTGTCCACCGGACCAGTTGGCTGATCTGCGGACGATCGGTGAGCAATTGCCTCTGATCCTGCCAGGCAAGACCACCAGTACCCGCACGACGATTGATCGCTGGCTGGATGATTGTGCCCTGATTCCACCGGCCGTGATCGAGGTCAACCAGCTTGAATCCATTGCCGTACTGGCGGCCACCGGGGTGGGCTGGGCAATTATCCCCGCCACATTGCAGCGTGACGGGCTGGTCGCCCTTGCCGGAGAGCGCTGCCCTTTGCCGGTCCGGCAACTGGGTCGCATCGAGTCCATCGGACGAGCTGCCAACCCCTTGGCCGCTGCATTCGTTGCCTTTGCCGACCGACTGGCGACATCCGCCGACACCTGAGGCTCCACACCCTCTAGGGCAGCTCTAGCATGTATCGATAGTGTCTCTGCGGGACCGTCAAGGGTCCAGCTGCCAGGCGCAGTTAGCCATGAAGGGCGCGGTGGTCCTTTGCAAGGACTGCCCACGTCATAGCTTGGGCGCAGATGGGGTCCCAAGCCATCACTTGGGCAGTCCACCGGAGAGCTGGCGATTCTATAAAATTATTCGGTGAGGACCGCGGCGGCCTGGTAACTGCCACGACTGCGGGCTTTTCCATCGCCATGTGATGTCTGTCAGGGACAGGCATGGGTCCGACTCCAACTCGTGCATGACATTGCGTCGCCGGCACCGACCTTCGGTCTGGCAGGCGTCTGCTCCAGCCGGTCGCTCAGGCGAAAAATTCGGCGGTTATCCCGTCGATATAAGGAGCAATGCCAAGCGCCGCATGACCGCCGCACAAACTCTTGTCACCGCCCGACCCATGGCTGAATCGAGCGTTGGAAGTTCTTCACAGAAACTGTGGATAACTATGTGGATGGAGTCGAGAACGGCCGATCCCACAAGGCGGGCAACACTCTTGGCTAATTTTTAGCCAGCCAGGGGGCGGATTGTGTCAATCATCTGTAAAACAATCACTTACGCAACACTCTTGCCTAACTTGCTGATTCTTCGTGTCCAGATAAGGTGCAACTCCAGTTGCGTCTGGGGTGATGTGGAGAATCGGTGCTGTCAAGCCTTGACAACCGGCTTTTTCACTCTCACCTGGCGCCAATCAGTTCGATGGCATAGCCGTCTGGGTCGGCAACGAACGCGATGATCGTTGTGCCGGCATGCATCGGGCCGGGTTCACGCAGGATCTTGCCTCCTTTTGCACGGATTTTCTCGGCTGCCTCGTAAACATCGTCGACCTCGATCGCGATGTGACCATAGCCGTCGCCCAGGTCGTATTGGTGGTCGCCCCAGTTGTAGGTCAATTCCAGTACGGCCGCTTCACTCTCGTCGCCATAACCGACGAATGCCAGCGTGAACTCCCCTGCCGGATAGTCCTGTTGGCGCAAGAGCTTCATGCCAAGCACATTGGTATAAAAATCGAGTGATTTTTCGAGATCGCTCACGCGAATCATGGTATGGAGAATACGCATGCTTCCCTCCGGGTTGAGTTTGTTGGTGTCTGCCGCAGAACCTTAGCCGGTTTCGTCCAGCTCTTGCTACCCACATCGTCACCGACACTATCTATCGCCCGCGTCATCAAGTCGGTTCTGCGGGCGTTTCCGGTTCTCAAAAAAACGGGCCGGGTAGATACCCGGCCCGCCGCGTCAGTGCCTTGCCTCTCTGGCTCCCCAAGCGCTCCGCGTCCAGCATGCCTATGCCATCAGCCACAGGGTGTGGCTCACAAGAGAGGCGACAAGGTGAATGCCGTGGTGGTGTTAGCTACGCCGCCCCGCCCTGGCCCCTATGCGCAGCCGCAACGCGTTGAGCTTGATGAAACCTTCGGCGTCACGCTGGTCGTAGGCGCCGGCATCATCCTCGAAGGTCGCGATCGCCGGATCGAATAGGCTGTCGTCGGATCGACGTCCGGCGACAATTACATTGCCCTTGTACAGACGCAGTCGAACATCACCATTGACGTGTTTTTGCGTGGCGTCGATCGCTTGCTGGAGCATTTCACGCTCCGGGGCAAACCAGTAACCGTTGTAGACCAGCTCGGCGTACCTGGGCATCAACTCGTCCTTCATATGCGCCTCGCCGCGGTCGAGGGTCAGGGACTCGAGTGCCCGGCGCGCCTTGAGCAGAATGGTGCCGCCCGGGGTTTCGTAGCAGCCACGCGACTTCATGCCGACGTAACGGTTTTCGACCATGTCCAGACGGCCAATACCATTGGCGCCGCCCAGCTCGTTAAGCTTGAGCAGCAGCGCAGCCGGCGAAAGTGTCTCGCCATTGATGGATACCGGATCGCCCTGTTCGAAACCGATGGTGATCTCGGCGGCCTCATCCGGTGCCCGTTCCGGGCTGACTGACCAGCGCCACATCGACTCTTCCGGCTCCCACCAGGGATCTTCAAGGTTGCCGCCCTCATAGGAGATATGCAGCAGGTTGGCATCCATCGAATACGGAGACTTCTCGCCTGCGGCGGCGAAGTCCACTGGAATGTCGTGACTCTTGGCGTAGCTCATCAGCTTCTCGCGCGAGTTGAGATCCCACTCTCGCCAGGGAGCGATCACCTCGATATCCGGGTCGAGGGCGTAGGCGTTGAGCTCGAAACGTACCTGATCATTGCCCTTGCCGGTCGCGCCGTGTGCTACCGCATCGGCACCGGTCTCGCGGGCGATCTCTACCAGGCGCTTGGCGATCAGCGGGCGGGCGATCGAGGTGCCGAGCAGATACTCACCCTCATAGACGGCGTTGGCGCGGAACATCGGGAAGACATAATCGCGCACGAAAGTCTCGCGCAGGTCGTCGATATGGATTTCCTTGACGCCCATCTGCTCGGCCTTTTCTCGGGCCGGCTCAAGCTCTTCGCCCTGCCCCAGGTCGGCAGTGAAGGTGACCACCTCGCAGTCATAGGTTTCCTCCAGCCACTTGAGGATCACCGAGGTGTCCAGACCACCGGAATAGGCCAGAACCACCTTGCCGAACTTTTTGGGGGCCGCGGGATTGCTCATCGGAACTCCTGATGTCGATTTGTGTTTGCGATTTGATTGGCACGTGACCGCGGCATTATATAGACACAGACACGTGATCGCAGGTCACAGGGTCTTTCGAGGTCTCGGAACGCAACAGCCGGGGCTATCTGAAGCCGTCTGGGGCCGTCGGGGCTGCTATTGATTAGCGCTGGCGATCCAGGCACGGAGCTGCATTTATGTCACATCAGGTGATTTAGCATGCACTTGTGCATAGGAAATATCGTCGTGATTGCGCATAATGAGGCGAAATTTCTGGCCCGGCGCGACCGTCGCGCCCCGCGACGAGGGGCGCCAAGGCGACGCGAACGCATCCAACGACAGTTTTGAGGAGTGCTTGTGACCGACTACATCGATCAGGATCCGCAGGGAACCCGGGAATGGCTCGATGCCCTTGAGGCGGTGGTCAGCTTCGAAGGCACGGAAAAGGCTCGGCATTTGATCGGCAACATGATCGAGCTGGCGCGCCAGTACGGCATCGACACCCCATACTCTGCCACTACCCCCTACATCAACACCATCCCGCCGGAGGATGAGCCACAATATCCGGGCGACCGTCAGATCGAACAGCGGCTACGGGCCCTGATCCGTTGGAATGCCATGGCGATCGTCGTGCGAGCCAACAAGGACAGTGCGGTCGGCGGGCATATCGCCTCTTATCAGTCGAGTGCGACCATGTACGAGGTGGGCCTGAACCACTTCTTCAAAGGGCATGACCATCCCGACGGCGCCGACATGGTGTTCTTCCAGGGCCATGTCTCCCCAGGGATGTACGCGCGCGCATATCTCGAGGGGCGGATCACTGAAGAGCAGATGCTAAATTTCCGTCAGGAAGCCGCCCATGAGCAGGCGTTGAGCTCTTATCCTCATCCGTGGTTGATGCCTGATTTCTGGCAGTTCCCGACCGTTTCCATGGGCCTGGGTCCGCTGATGGCGATCTACCAGGCTCGCTTCATGAAGTACATGGATGCGCGCGGGTTTGGCAAGGTCAACAGTCGCAAGGTCTACGCCTTCCTCGGTGATGGCGAGATGGACGAGCCGGAATCGATGGGTGCCATTGGCCTGGCTGTGCGTGAAAAGCTCGACAACCTGGTCTTTGTCATCAACGCCAACTTACAGCGGCTCGACGGCCCGGTGCGCGGCAACGGCAAGATCATCCAGGAGCTCGAAGGCAGCTTCCGTGGTGCCGGCTGGAACGTGATCAAGGTTCTTTGGGGCTCGGGCTGGGATGAGCTGCTGGCGCGCGACCAGTCCGGCAAGCTGAAGCAGCGCATGATGGAAGTGCTCGACGGCGAGTACCAGGCCTACAAGGCACGAGACGGCGCGTTCGTACGCAAGCATTTCTTTGGCAAGTACCCGGAGACCGCCGAGCTGGTCAAGAACATGACCGACGACGAGATCTTCGCACTCGCCCGCGGCGGTCACAGCCCGCGCAAGATGTATGCGGCCTACCAGGCGGCCAATGATTGCAAGGGTCAGCCAACTGTCATCATCGCCAAGACCGTCAAGGGCTACGGCATGGGGCCATTCGGTGAAGGGGCGATGACCGCGCACCAGCAGAAGGAACTCGACAACGAGGGTCTCAAATATTTTCGTGACCGTTTCAGCCTGCCGATCTCGGACGAGCAGCTGGAGAAGGACGTTCCATTCTACAAGCCGGACGACAGCCACGAGCTGCTCAAGTACATGCACGAGCGCCGCAAGGAGCTGGGCGGCTACCTGCCCGCTCGCGTCGATCGATCCGTGTCGCTCCCGGTGCCGGACCTCAAGGCGTTCGACATGATCCTCAAGGGCACCGGTGAGCGCGAGATGTCCACGACCATGCTCTTCGGTCGGATCCTGGCGATAATCCTGCGCGACAAGAGTCTGGGCAAGCGGGTAGTACCGATCATTCCTGACGAGGCCCGTACCTTTGGTCTTGAAGGTCTGTTCCGCCAAGTGGGTATCTACGATCCGGCCGGGCAGCTCTACGAGCCAGTCGATGCCGACCAGGTCGCCTGGTACAAGCAGTCCACCGAGGGCCAGGTACTACAGGAAGGCATCAACGAAGCCGGTTCGATGTCCTCGTGGCTGGCCGCGTCGACCGCGTACGCCAACTACGGCGAAGCGATGGTGCCCTTCTACATTTATTACTCGATGTTCGGTTATCAGCGTGTTGGTGACCTCGTCTGGCTGGCTGGCGACATCCGCGCACGCGGTTTCTTGATCGGTGCGACCGCCGGACGAACCACGCTCGAGGGCGAGGGTCTGCAACATAATGATGGCCACAACATCATGATGTTCTCGGTCGTACCGACCTGCCGGGTGTTTGACCCGACCTATGGCTATGAGATGGCGATCATCATTCGTGCTGGCCTCAAGGAAATGATCGAGGAGCAGCAGGATCGCTTCTACTACATCACCGCGATGAACGAGAACTACTCTCACCCGGCGATGCCCGAGGGTATCGAAGAAGGAGTGCTCAAAGGCGCCTACCGCCTGCGCGAGAGCAAGAAGAAGCTCAAGAATCGGGTGCAGTTGATGGGCTCGGGCACCATCCTGCGTGAGGCCGAGACCGCGGCCGGCATGCTCGAAGAAGACTGGAAGGTGGCGGCCGATGTCTGGTCGGCCACCAGCTTCACCGAGCTGGCCCGTGAAGGTCAGGCCTGCGAGCGCCACAATCGCCTGCACCCGGAGGAGACCAATCCGAGGCGTCCTTACATCACCACGGCCCTTGAGGAGCGTGGTGGTCCGGTAATCGCGGCAACCGACTATATCCAGGCCTACCCAGACCAGATTCGTCGCTTTGTCCCTGGTTCTTACACTACGCTGGGTACCGACGGCTACGGTCGATCCGATACCCGTGCGGCCCTGCGCCGTTTCTTCGAGGTCGATGCCGCACATATCGTGGTCGCGGCACTCAAGGCCTTGGCCGACGAAGGCGCAATCCCGGCCTCCAAGGTCAGCGAGGCGATCAAGAAGTACGACATCGATCCCGACTGCGCCCTGCCGATCGAGCGCTAAGCCTCGCCGTCCCACCCCGGCCATGCAGACATGACCGGGAGGTCGGCCCCATTCGAACTCAACGCCTGCAGCGACGCGCAGGCGTGCATGCAACCTTTCATGGAGACAGGCTGATGGCCATCAAGTCGATCACCCTCCCCGACATCGGCAACTACGAGAATTCCCCCGTCATCGAGGTGCTGGTCGCGCCAGGCGACCGAGTCGAAAAGGAAGACTCGCTCATCACCTTGGAGTCTGACAAGGCCACCATGGAGATCCCGTCCCCCTACACCGGCGTGATCAAGAAGGTGCTGGTCAAGGTCGATGACACGCTCAATGAGGGTGATCTGATCGCCGAGATCGAGATCGAGACCGAAGCGGAAGAGGATGCTGAGGCCGCCCCCGCCGACGAGAAGGCAGCGAGCGAGACAGCCGCTGTGGTTGATGAGGAAAAAGTCCCCGAGGCTGACAAGCCAGCAGCGGTCGCTGAGCCGGAAAAGGCAGCCGAGCCCGCAACCCCCGTCGTCCCGGCAGCCGCCACTCAGGCACCTGTCAATCGACAGAGTGCCGGTGCGGCGTTCCACGCCAGCCCGTCGGTGCGCCTGTTTGCCCGCAAGCTGGGCGTGGACTTGGCGAATGTCACCGGCACCGGCCCGAAAGGTCGTATCCTGCGGGATGACGTTGAAGGTGCCATCAAACAGGTGATGGAGCGTGTTGCCAAGGGTGATGCCGTTGCTGGTACGGGTATTCCGCCGCTACCGGAGATCGATTTCTCCCAGTTCGGCGAGATCGAGGAAAAACCGCTGTCACGGATCAAGAAACTGTCCGGCAAGCACCTGACGACCGCCTGGCTCAATATCCCGCATGTCACGCAATTCGACGACGCCGACATCACCGAGCTCGAAGCCTTCCGCAAGTCGCTCAAGTCGCGAGCCGAAAAGGCAGGCATCAGGCTCAGTCCACTGGTGTTCGTCCTCAAGGCGCTGGCGCATGTGTTGCGGGAGTTCCCTCACATGAACGCCTCGCTCGCGCCCGACGGCGAGCACCTGATTCTCAAGAAATACATCAACCTCGGCGTGGCCGTGGACACCCCCAACGGCCTCATGGTGCCGGTAGTGCGCGATGTCGACCAAAAAGGCATCTTCGAGCTGTCCGAGGACTTGATCGATATCTCGACACGCGCCCGCGAGAGCAAGCTCACTGGCGCGGACCTCTCGGGCGGGACCTTCTCAGTCTCCAGCTTGGGCGGTATCGGTGGCACGCAGTTCACACCGATCGTCAACGGCCCGGAAGTGGGCATTCTCGGCGTCTCCAGGGCCAACATGCAGCCGGTCTGGGACGGCTCGGAGTTCGTGCCACGCCTGATACTGCCGCTGGCACTCTCCTACGATCACCGCGTCATCGACGGGGCCGAGGCGGCGCGATTCATCACCACGCTCTCGCGCACGCTCAGTGATCTTCGCGAACTGATGCTTTAAGGAATACCGGATGACCATCGAAACCATCAACCTGCCGGATATCGGCAACTTTGACGAAGTCGAGATCATAGAGGTGCTGGTCGAGGCCGGCGATACCATTGAGGCCGAAGACTCGCTGATCACCCTGGAGACCGACAAGGCCACCATGGAAATCCCCGCCCCGGCCGCGGGCAAGATCACCGAAATGCTGGTTGGTCTCGGCGACAAAGTCAGCACCGGCATGCCGATCGCCAAATACGAACCTGCCGCCGACGGTGGTGAAGTCGAATCTGAAGCGGCCGACAAGCCTGGCGATGAGACATCGGCTCCGGCAAGCGAGGCCAGCTCTCCTGCCCCCACGACGGCCGCCGCGCCGACCGACAAGAAGGCTGATGTCGATTGCGAGGTCTGCGTACTCGGCTCCGGGCCGGGTGGCTACACGGCCGCCTTCCGCGCTGCCGATCTGGGCAAGAAGGTTGTACTGATCGAGCGCTATCCGGTCATTGGCGGTGTGTGCCTGAACGTCGGCTGTATCCCGTCCAAAACCCTGCTGCATGTATCCGAAGTGCTCAACGAAACCCGTTCGATGGCTGCGCAGGGTGTGAGCTTCGCCGAGCCGGAGATCGACCTGGATCAATTGCGCAGCTTCAAGGACAAGACCATTGGCGCACTTGTCGGCGGCCTTGAGGCGCTGGCCAAGCAGCGCAAGGTGCAGATCGTGCGTGGCTACGGCCGCTTCGTTGACGCGCATCACATCAGCGTGATTGACGATGAGGGCAACGAAACACTGGTGCGTTTCGACCACGCCATCATTGCCGCGGGCTCACATCCGGTGAAGCTGCCGTTCATTCCGTACGATGACCCGCGTGTGATGGATTCGACCGATGCGCTCGAGCTTGAAGTAATACCTGGCAGGATGCTGGTCATCGGAGGCGGCATCATCGGCCTCGAGATGGCGCAGGTCTACGCCTCGCTCGGCACCGATATCACGATCGTGGAGCTCGCGGATACCATCATTCCGGGGGTCGACAAGGATCTGACTCGCCCGCTTCTGAAGCTGATCAAAAAGCGCTACCAGGATATTTTCCTCGGGTCCAAGGTAACCCAGGTTGTGGCAAAGGATGATGGCTTGCACGTGACATTCGAGGGCAAAAATGCGCCAAAAACTGCTGTTTTTGATCGGATTCTTGTCGCCGTAGGCCGGTCGCCGAATGGCCATAAAATTGATGCCGACAAGGCCGGCGTTGCGGTCGATGAGCGTGGTTTCATCGCGGTCGACGAGCGTCAGCGTAGCAATGTCGAGCACATCCACGCTATTGGCGACATCGTCGGCCAGCCGATGCTGGCCCACAAAGCCATCCACGAGGGCAAGGTTGCCGCCGAGGTCATCTGCGGTCTGCCCTCAGCCTTCACCCCGATGGGTATCCCGAGTGTCGCCTACACCGATCCGGAGGTTGCCTGGGCCGGCAAGACCGAAGACGAGCTCAAGGCCGAAGGCATCGAGTATGACAAAGGCGCCTTCCCCTGGGCCGCATCCGGCCGCTCACTCAGCCTTGGCCGCGACGAGGGGCTGACCAAGGCAATGTTCTGCAAGAAAACGCAGCGCTTGCTAGGCGCGGGCATGGTCGGCCCGAATGCCGGAGAACTGGTGGCTGAGGCTATGCTCGCCATCGAGATGGGAGCGGACATGACCGACATCGGTCTGACCATCCACCCCCACCCTACCCTGTCGGAGACGTTCGGCTTCGCCGCCGAGATGGCCAGCGGCACCATCACCGATCTGCTACCGCCGAAAAAGCGCTGACCGCAGCGCGGCCGAGGGAGGGCGCGAATGGAATATCTGCTATTCGCCATGCTCGGCATGGTGGCCGGACTGGCCGCCGGTCTGTTGGGTATCGGTGGTGGGCTGATCATGGTCCCTGTGCTGCTGATGATCTTCCCCACCATCGGGATCAGCGGCCCGCATCTGGTTCATATCGCGATCGGCACCTCACTTGCAGCGATCGTGTTCGCCTCGATCACATCGGTCTACAGTCACCACCATCACGGCGGTGTCCTGTGGAAGGTGTTCGCCCGGTTCGCACCAGGGATGGCCCTCGGCGCGGTGCTGGGCTCGGCCGTTGCTCACTATCTGCCTGGCGCTACCCTCAAGGTGGTATTCGGCGTACTCGAGATAGGAGTGGCATTCCAGATGGCTTTCGGCCGACAGCCTCCAGCCAGTCGACATTTGCCGGGGATCGTGCCGCTGACCGGGGTGTCGACCACTTTTGGCGCGATTGCCTCGATCATGGGCATGGGTGGCGGCGCGCTGACTACACCGTTTTTTCTCTACTGCAACATCACCGCCCGCAACGCCATCGCCACCAGCGCCTCACTGGCACTGCCCACCGCACTCTTCGGTGCTGTCGGTTATATCGTCACCGGCTGGTCGGCCGAAGGCCTGCCGGAGCCTAGCGCCGGCTACATCTACCTGCCGGCCCTGGCCGGCATCGCGGTGTTCTCTGTACTCTTCGCCCCGCTCGGTGCCAAACTTGCGCAAATACTCCCGGCCCAGACACTCAAGCGCATCTTCGCCTTCGTCCTGATGGGTCTGGGCTTGCAAATGATCCTGTCCTGAATTCGACGCAGAGTCTGATATGTTGACCCCACCACATCGCATTGCGATCTATCCCGGCACTTTCGACCCGATCACCTATGGCCACGTCGATCTGGCCCAACGTGCAGCGCGTCTGTTTGACGAGGTGATCATCGCGGTGGCTGATGATTCTGGCAAGGACACCCTGTTCCCACTCGAGCAGCGGCGCGAACTGGCCGAAGCGGCCGTGGCTGACAGTCCGGGCCTGATTCGGGTGGCGGCCTTCAACGGGTTGCTGGTGGATTTCGCCCGACGCTGCGGTGCCACCGCTCTGGTGCGGGGTTTGCGGGCCGTGAGCGATTTCGAACATGAGATCCAGTTGGCCGCGATCAACCGACGGCTTGATCACGACATCGAAACGGTGTTCCTGTCGCCGGCAGAAGACCTCGGCTTTGTCTCCTCGAGTATCGTGCGTGAACTGGCTCGCCTGGGTGGTGATGTCACCGACTTCGTGCCGCCAGCCGTCGTTAGCGCACTTGCCGCCATTAACCGAGGCTAATGGTGGGATTTTAGTCGCAAATAGCAGCAAATGCCTGATTACCTGTTATCCTATGCACCACTTTAAAGAGCTATTGGGGAGGAGTACGCATGTCCCTGCTGATTACCGATGAATGCATCAACTGTGATGTCTGCGAGCCGGAATGCCCTAATGAGGCCATTTCCCAAGGGGCCGAGATCTACGAGATCGAACCGGACCTCTGCACGGAGTGCGTGGGTCACTATGACGAACCTCAGTGTGTTGAGGTATGCCCCGTCGACTGCATCATCATCGATCCAGACAACAAGGAAACCGAAGAGCAGCTGATGGAAAAATACCATCTGCTGACCGGCAGCTGATCTGGTTTTTGTTGAAACGGACAAAAGGCCCGCCAAACTGGCGGGCCTTTTACGTCCAGGGAAGCAGGGCAGCTCTGCATGAGGCCTTTCCCGGGCTGGACTTTCTTCCAGATCAGCTTGTCTGCACCTGCTTTACGCGGTGGCGGATGAAGTCCGCTACCGTACCGAACGTCTCGAACCAGGCAGCGTCGATTTCATCATCGGTCAGCTGAATCTCGAAGTGATCTTCCAGCGCGGACAGCAGCAGCACGACGCCCATCGAGTCCAGCTCCGGCACCTCGCCGAACAGCCCGCTCTCGGGTCTGAATTGCTGTGCCGGCCCCGGCAGATCGAGTGTGCGGACGACTATGTCGCGAACCGACGCGAACAACGGATCATTTACGCTGTTTCCGACGGTCACGCCTTGGCCTCAAGCCGCTGGGTGCCACCCATGTACGGCCGCAGTGCTTCGGGCACGATCACATCGCCGTTCTCACATTGGTAATTTTCCAGCACGGCGACCAGGGTGCGACCGACGGCCAGACCGGAACCATTAAGTGTGTGGACCGGTTCGGGCTTGCCTTGCGTGTCACGCACACGCGCCTGCATGCGACGGGACTGGAAATCACGGGTGTTGGAACACGAGGAGATCTCTCGGTAGCGCCCCTGCGCCGGTAGCCATACCTCAAGATCGTAGGTCTTGGCGGCCGAAAACCCCATGTCCCCAGTACACAGGATCACTCGGCGATATGGCAGTTCGAGCGCCTCGAGCACGGTCTCGGCATGGCCGGTCAGCTCCTCAAGTGCCTGCTCGGATTCGCCGGCCGACACTATTTGCACCAGTTCGACTTTCTCGAACTGATGTTGCCGGATCAGACCGCGGGTGTCGCGCCCCGCGGCTCCGGCCTCGGAGCGAAAACATGGCGTATGCGCGACCATCTTCAATGGCAGCTCGTCACGTTCGAGAATGCGGTCGCGGACCAGGTTGGTCACCGGTACTTCTGCCGTTGGAATCAGGTACCACGGGGCTTCGCCCTCAAGTCGGAACAGATCTTCCGCGAATTTCGGCAACTGCCCGGTGCCGAACAGCGAGTCGGCATGAACGATGAACGGCACCTGCACTTCGGTATAGCCATGCTGTTGGATATGCAGGTCCAGCATGAACTGCGTCAAGGCGCGATGCAGCCGTGCCACGTCACCGGACAGGACGACGAAACGTGCGCCTGTCAACTTGGCGGCCGTCTCGAAGTCCATGCCACCGGCCAGACCCGCGCCCAGATCGACATGGTCGCAGGGTTCAAAGTTGAATGCCGGGATCTGGCCGCCAACACGCATCTCGACGTTGTCGTCTTCGCTCTCGCCCACGGGCACGTCATCATCCGGCAGATTGGGGATGCCGGCCAGGAAATCGTCGAGCTCTGCCGCGATCTCGCCAAGACGTGACTTGGCAGCATCCAGACGCTCGCCCAGCTCGCCGATTGCAGCAACCAGTGGCTGGATGTCGGCACCGGCAGCCTTGGCCTGGCCGATCTTCTTGGACTCGGCATTGCGTTTGGCCTGTAGTGTTTCAGTCTCGACCTGCCACGATTTGCGCTCGGCTTCCAATGCTTCGAAGCGTTCGCGATCGAAGGCGAAGCCACGACGAGCCAGTCGGGTGGTGATCTGGTCGATGTCCTGGCGAAGAAGTCGAGCGTCTAACATGCGTAATCCAATGTCTCTCGATGGGTGGCGACGGGCGCGTGCAATGAATGGGTTTCTGTGGGCCAACTTGCGTCAAGTGTGCGACCAGTCAGTCGATGTACTCGACCTCGATGATCTCAAACGTACGGGTATAGCCACCCGGCGCATTGAAGCTGACCTCATCGCCGACCGACTTGCCGATCATCGCCCGAGCGATGGGCGAATAGATCGAGATCAGCTGCTGTTTGACGTCGGCCTCGTCGTCGCCAACGATCTTGTAGGTCACTTCGGTATCGGTATCAAGATCCAGCAACTCTACGGTGGCGCCGAAAATGACCTTGTCGCCCGGCGGCAGGCGAGTGACGTCGATGATATGGGCATGCGAGAGCTTGGCCTCGATCTCTCTAATTCGTGCCTCGACGAAGCCCTGCTCCTCACGTGCAGCGTGATATTCGGCGTTTTCCTTCAGATCACCCAGCTCACGCGCCTCGGCGATGGCCGCGATGATACGAGGGCGTTCGATGCTGCGCAGCCGCTTGAGCTCTTCCTCCAGTTTGGCCGCCCCGGTGGCTGTCATTGGCGTCTGCTTCATTCGGCACACTCCTGATGCAGATCCTGTAGCCGGTTGACCGTCACTGGTTGGTTGAGGGTCTTCAGGGCTAGCGCCATCGCCTCGGCACCAGCTAGTGTGGTGAAGTACGGAATGCGATAGTGCAACGCTTCGCGGCGGATCTCGTAGGAGTCGGCGCGCGACTGCTGGCTGTTCGACGTGGTGTTGACGATCATCGCGATGTCGTTGTTCTTGATCATGTCCACCACGTTCGGTCGCCCCTCGGTGACCTTGTTCACGCCGGTGACGTTCAGACCGTTTTCGTTGAGAAAGCGGGCCGTACCATGGGTGGCTACCAGCGAGAATCCCCACTCTTCAAGCGCACGGGCGACCGTGAGCACCCCCAGGTAGTCGCGCTTGCGCACTGAAATGAACGCTGTGCCCGACAGCGGCAGGGAGTTGCCCGCCCCAGTCTGAGCCTTGGCAAAGGCCTCGCCAAATTCTCGACCAACGCCCATCACCTCACCGGTGGACTTCATTTCCGGGCCGAGCAGCGTGTCGACGTCGGTGAACTTGATGAAGGGAAACACTGATTCCTTGACCGAGTAGAACGGCGGGATACGCTCCTCGAGAATGCCCTGGCGCTCGAGGCTGATGCCGGCCATGGCACGTGCTGCGATCTTCGCCAGCGGAATGCCGACGGCCTTGGATACGAACGGCACCGTTCTCGCAGCACGGGGATTGACCTCGATGATGAAGATCTCTTCACCCTGAATGGCCACCTGGGCATTCATCAGGCCAACGACGTTGAGCTCACGAGCCATGGCCTTTATCTGCTCGCGTATCCGATCTTGTACGGACTGCGGCACGGTGTACGGCGGCAGCGAGCTGGCCGAGTCGCCCGAGTGGACGCCCGCCATCTCGATGTGTTCCATCAGCCCGCCAATTACGACATTCTCACCGTCACAGACCGCGTCGATGTCCATCTCTGTGGCATCGTCGAGAAAGCGATCAAGCAGTACGGGGGAGTCGTTCGACACCTTGACCGCATCGCGGATGTAGCGCTTGAGCCCCTCTTCGTCATGCACGATCTCCATGGCCCGACCGCCCAGCACATAGGAAGGACGTACCACTAGCGGATAGCCGATCTCGCTGGCCAGATGAATCGCCTGATCGGCGGATTTGGCGGTACGGTTGGGCGGCTGTCTGAGACCAAGCTTATTGATCAGTCCCTGGAATCGCTCGCGGTCCTCGGCCCGATCGATTGCATCCGGTGTGGTACCGATGATCGGCGCACCTGCTTTTTCCAGGTCGCGGGCCAGCTTCAGTGGTGTCTGACCACCGAACTGCACCACCACGCCACTGGGCTTTTCAACCTCGATGATCTCAAGCACATCTTCAAGCGTCAGCGATTCGAAGTACAGACGGTCGGAAATATCGTAGTCGGTGGAGACGGTCTCCGGGTTGCAGTTGACCATGATGGTCTCGTAGCCATCTTCGCGCAGGGCGAGTGCGGCGTGGACACAGCAGTAATCAAACTCGATGCCCTGCCCGATCCGGTTCGGTCCGCCACCAAGGATCATGATCTTGTCGCGATTGCTGGGCTCGGCCTCGCAGAACGGTTCGTAGGTCGAATACATGTAGGCTGCCGTGGCCCGGAATTCTGCCGCACAGGTGTCCACCCGCTTGTAGACCGGCCGAACCCCTAGCGCGTGGCGATGGCTACGCACGGTGCTCTCGGTCTCCTCGAGCAGTTTGGCCAGTCGGGCGTCGGAAAAACCGAGGCGCTTGAGCTGGTACAGCTGGGGTGCACTGACTTCCTTGAGAGCCGTTCCCCGCAGTGATTCCTCGGCGCGCACCAACTGCTCGATCTGACGCAGGAACCACGGATCAATGGACGAATGGCGATGAATGCGCTCAAGATCGAAACCGTGACGGAAGGCATCGGCGACGTACCAGATGCGGTCGGCGCCCGGCGCGTGTAGCTCACGCACCAGCCGGTCCTCCATGTCATCCTCGGCAAGGCCGCTGTCCAGTACCTCATCAAGCCCATCGCGGCCAATTTCCAGCCCGCGCAATGCTTTTTGCAGGGACTCGGGGAAGGTCCGGCCGATAGCCATCACCTCACCCACCGACTTCATCTGCGTGGTGAGGCGATCATTGGCGGTCGGAAATTTCTCGAAGGTGAAGCGCGGGATCTTGGTGACTACATAATCGATGGTCGGCTCGAATGAGGCCGGAGTCGCCCCGCCGATGATTTCATTCTTCAGCTCGTCGAGCGTATAGCCGATCGCAAGCTTGGCGGAGACCCTGGCGATCGGGAAACCGGTCGCCTTGGAGGCCAATGCCGAGGATCTTGATACGCGCGGATTCATCTCGATGATGATCATGTCGCCGTTGGCCGGGTTGACGGCGAATTGCACGTTCGAGCCGCCGGTTTCGACACCGATCTTGCGCAGCACAGCCAGGGACGCGTCGCGCATCACCTGGTATTCCTTGTCGGTCAGGGTCTGCGCCGGAGCGACGGTGATTGAGTCGCCGGTATGCACGCCCATCGGATCGAGATTTTCGATCGAGCAGATGATGATGGTGTTGTCGTTTCTGTCGCGCACCACCTCCATCTCGTATTCTTTCCAGCCAAGTACCGACTGCTCGATCAGCATCTCGCTGGTCGGCGAGAGGTCGAGCCCACGCCGGACCAGCTCCTCGTATTCCTCACGGTTGTAGGCGATCCCGCCACCGGTGCCGCCCATGGTGAATGAGGGGCGAATGATCGCCGGGAAGCCGATGTCGGCCTGTGCAGCCAGCGCCTCCTCCAAGGTGTGCACCATGATGGAGGCTGGGGTCGACAGGCCAATCTCGGTCATTGCCTCCTTGAAACGCTCACGATCCTCGGCCATATCGATGGCATCCTGGCTCGCACCGATCATTTCGCAACCGAATCGCTCCAGCACACCGTGACGGTGCAGGTCCAGTGCGCAGTTGAGCGCAGTCTGGCCTCCCATGGTCGGCAGGAGCGCGTCGGGGCGCTCCTTCTCGATGATGGCAGCGACTACCTCCCAGGTGATGGGCTCGATGTAGGTCGCATCGGCCATTTCCGGGTCGGTCATGATGGTCGCCGGATTCGAATTGATCAGGATGACCCGCAGCCCTTCTTCACGCAGGGCCTTGCAGGCTTGGGCGCCGGAATAGTCGAACTCGCAGGCCTGGCCGATGACGATTGGCCCGGCGCCAATGATCAGTACACTCTGGATATCGTTTCTTTTTGGCATGTTCGACTCACCTGCCAGCTGTGGCTGGACAGTAGGTTATTCTAGGATCGGATTTCAGCGGCGGGCATCGATGCTGTCGACGAACTGATCGAACAGCATATCCAGGTCATGCGGCCCTGGGCTCGCCTCAGGGTGACCTTGGATGCCAAACGCCGGGCAGTCGGTGCGACGGATGCCTTGCAGGCTGCCGTCGAACAGCGATCGATGGGTGGCCTCGAGATGGTCAGGCAGGCTGTCCTCGTCGACCGTGAAAGCATGGTTCTGGCTGGAGATCAGCACCCGCTTGCTGCTGATCTCCTGGATCGGATGATTGCTGCCGTAGTTTCCAAGCTTCATCTTGCTGGTTTTCGCACCGCTGGCCAACGCCAGCAGCTGGTAGCCCAGACTGATGCCAAACAACGGGATGTCCGCCTCCAGCATGCGCCCCACATCGTCGATGGCCTTGGTGCAAGCCGCCGGGTCGCCCGGACCGTTGCCGACGAGAATGCCGTCGGGGCTGGTCGCCAATAACCGTTCGACCGGTGTGTCGGCCGGGAATAGCGTAATGCGGCAACCACGGTCGACCAGTTTGCGCAGGATGCCGTACTTGACGCCGTAATCGTAGGCCACCACGTGGCGGCTGAGCGCGGGTCGGTTGGCTTCGTCCACACCCCAGGAGCCAACGGTCCACTCTCGTTCTTCGCGGGAGCCAATTTCCGAGATCAGGTCCATGCCGGCCAGGCCCGCAAACGCTCGGGCCTTCTCGATCGCCGCGGTGGCATCAAGATCCTTGCCCGCGACGATGCAGCCCTTCATCACACCCTGGTCGCGCAGGCGACGGGTGAGCTCGCGGGTGTCGATATCCGAGATTGCCACCACATTATGTTCGCGGCAGTAGTCCTCGAGGGTCTGCTCGCCGCGCCAGCTGCTCATCTCGCTGGAGTGGCGGATGACCAGTCCGGCAGCATGCACCGAATCGGACTCGGCATCTTCGGCATTGAGGCCAGTATTGCCGACATGAGGATAGGTCAAGGCCACGATCTGACGCCGACTGGACGGGTCGGTGAGGATTTCCTGGTGGCCCGTCATCGCCGTATTGAACACCACCTCACCCACCGATTCCCCGTCGATGCCGATCGAGGTGCCATAAAAAACGCTCCCGTCTTCAAGAGCCAGGAGCGCCGTGTTGACCGAGAATCCGGTGTTCGCGTCTGAGGCCGTGCTATCCAAGAAGTTTTCCTCGCAGAGGTGTGTCATGTTGCCATGCCCGAGTTGGCGCTGGCCACCGAGGTAGCGCTCGCCCTTCGGTCTCGGGGCGAGATTATGACTGAAAGGCCCCGATGCTGTCCACGCCGAGGCGCCCCAAATCCACCATCTGGCACGACAGAAAGAGGTATTTGGCGTGATCAGGCGTGGCAAGCTCCAGCAATCATATCGGCTTAAGGCCGAGCACGTGATTCATGTCGTAAAGCCCGGCCGGCTTGTCTGCGACCCAATGTGCGGCGCGCACGGCTCCCTTGGCGAAGGTCATTCGGCTCGAGGCCTTGTGCGTGATCTCGATCCGCTCGCCGATACCGGCGAACAGCACGGTGTGATCGCCGACCACGTCACCGCCCCGGATCGTGGAAAACCCGATGGTTTCTGCCGGCCGCTCGCCTGTAATGCCTTCGCGACCGTAGATGGCGACACGTTGCAGGTCGCGGCCGAGGGCATCGGCTACCGCCTCACCGAGCCGCAACGCGGTGCCGGAAGGGGCGTCAATCTTGTGACGATGATGCGCCTCGATGATCTCGACGTCGTAGTCGTCGCCCAGCATGGTGGCGACTTGACCCAGCACCTGGAGCAACACGTTGACGCCGATGCTCATGTTGGGCGCGAAAACCACGGGAATATCGTTGGCGACAGCGGCGAGTTCATCTTTTTGTGCCTCGGACAGGCCAGTGGTACCAATCACGATGGCGCGATCGGCCTCCCGACATATCTGAAGGTGACGCATGGTCGCATTGATCGACGTGAAATCGATCAGGACGTCGAAATCATCCCGGTGTCTGAGCATGTCGTCGACCACGGGTACATCGATCTGGCCGATCCCGGCAAGTTGTCCGGCATCCTGCCCAATTAGCGGGCTGTCGCTGCGTGCGAATGCGGCACCTACCCGCGTGCTTCCACCCTGATGGGCTGCTTCGATCAAACGACGCCCCATACGACCATTGGCGCCTGCTACCCCGACTCGTGTACTCATGACGATTGCTCGATCCTCTGCTTTTAATCTATGCCTGTTCAGGACGATGGCCGCGCAGTCTAGCAATGGGCGGCTCGATTCGCGCAGAGCTTCCCTAGAGCTTGAAAAAGCTGGCCCGATAATGGGAAAGCTCGGCCACCGAACCACGGATGTCGTCCATCGCCTGGTGGCTGGACTGCTTTCTGAAACCAGCCAGCACATCCGGATTCCAACGGCGAGCCAGCTCCTTGATAGTGGAGACGTCCAGATTCCGGTAATGGAAAAAGGCTTCTAGTTCCGGCATCAATCGGGCAAGGAATCGCCGGTCTTGGCAAATGCTGTTGCCGCACATCGGCGAGGCACGCTCGGGGACATGCTGGCGCAGAAATTCGAGGGTCCGTAGCTCCCCACAGCGCAGATCGCAGTCACTAAGGCGCACCCGCTCGATCAATCCGCTCTGGCCATGGACTCGCTGATTCCACTCATCCATGCCGGCCAGCGCCGACTCGGGCTGCTGGATCGCGACAACTGGCCCTTCGGCAAGCACGTTGAGGTGCTTGTCGGTAACCAGGGTGGCCATTTCGATGATGGTGTCATTCACTGGATCGAGCCCGGTCATCTCGAGATCAAGCCAGATGAGATTGTCTTCCGGGGTGTGCATAATGCCTCTCCTGTTGGTGCAGCGCCGGCGCTGATCAATGCGCTCAAGAGCCTAACACGCAGTAAGCTGCGCACGGCATCGGACAAGCGGCATCTGCCATTCCGATATACTGCCCTGTCGCTTGTTGGTGAGCGCCCCGCAATCGTCCCACCCTGGGCAACCGTTTACCCCGCTCCGCAATCTGGGATCACAGGCCTCTTATGTCCGAATTCACAGACATCGATCGCCAGGAAGAACTCGATTCGCTGATCCGTGACATCCGCGACACGCTTTCCCGGGATCGTGCGCTTGACAGGATGGATTGGGAGGAGCCGGAAGCAATCGATGAGTGGCTGCACGCCCAGTATCTCGAACGCCTCGCCCGCAGGATCGAGCCGCTGCACAGTGCGGACGTCGCCCAGATCCTCGAGTCCCTGCCCCAGGACGAGCGCCTGACTATCTGGAGGCTGGTGCAGGCCGACCGTGACGGAGATGTGCTGCTCGAACTCTCCAGCTCGGTGCGTGACAGCTTGATGGAGGCGATGAGCCACGAGGAGATTCTCAACGCCGCCTCATCACTGGACACCGACGAGCTCGCCGACCTGGCGCCGGACCTGCCCGAAGGCATGATGCAGGACGTTTTCACTGCCCTGCCGATCGATGACCGCCAGAAACTACGCTACGTCATGTCCTACGAGGAGGACACGATCGGGGCGTTGATGGACTTCGATCTGGTTACGGTGCGCGGTGACGTCACCATCGAGGTGGCCCTGCGCTATCTGCGGCGGATGGATTCGCTGCCCGATCATACCGACAAGCTGTTCGTCGTCGGCCGCGACGGGCTGTATGAGGGAGTGATCCACCTGGAAGCGCTGCTGCTGAATGACCCCGAAACACGGGTGGCCGAGGTGATGAAAACCGATGAGATCCGTTTTCATCCCGAGGACAAGGCTCGCGATGGCGCGGATGCCTTCGAGCGATACGACCTGGTCAGTGCGCCGGTGGTTGACGAGATCGACCGGCTGGTCGGCCGGGTAAGTATCGATGCGGTAGTCGACTTCATCCGCGAATCCAGTGACGAGGAACGCTTGTCGCAAGTAGGTCTGAGCGAAGAAGAGGATATCTTCGCCCCGGTGACAAAGTCAGTACGGAACCGGGCCCCGTGGCTGGCGGTGAACCTGGTCACGGCGCTGATCGCCTCGCAAGTCATCGGCCTGTTCGCGGACTCGATCGAGACCTTGGTTTCGCTGGCTGTCTTGATGCCTATCGTTGCCGGCATGGGCGGCAATATCGGCAACCAGACCATCACCATGATCGTGCGCGAACTGGCTTTTCGAAAACTCGGTGGCGGGGACGTTCGGCTGCTCTATGGCAAGGAGCTCAAGGTCGCCTTGATCAATGGCATTGTCTGGGGTGGAGTGCTCGGCCTCATCACTTACCTGATGTTCCAGAACCCGGGTGTTTCGATCGTAATGATCGCCGCCGTCACGCTCAATTTCCTCAGTGCGGCGTTCTTCGGTGTGACGATCCCCATCGTCCGCACGCGTCTGGGTCGTGATCCGGCCCTTGGCAGTTCAGTGATGATCACGGCAATCACCGACTCCGGCGGTTTCTTTATTTTCCTCGGGCTAGCCACCCTGTTTCTGCTCTGACTCTGCCGATGAACCCAAAAAAACGCCTCAGCAAGCAGCAGCAACGGCATATCGACCGCCGGCGGCACGTACGGAGCAGCAGCGAAGACGATCTCCTCAAGACCGGCATCGTGGTGACACACCATGGCTACGACCTGTTGATCGAGGACCAGCAGCGCCGTCTTCGTCGGGGCCGAGCACGCCGAACCGTTGGCCGACTGACGACCGGCGATCGCATTCGCTGGCAAGAGGACGCCCAGGGCAACATCGTCATCGAGAAGCGCGAAGAGCGGCGCAATCTGCTGGTCCGCCAGGATGCCTACGGCCAGGACAGGTTGATGGCGGCCAATATCGACCAGGTGCTGATAGTGACTTCGGCCCTCCCCTGGATGAATGCGGAGGTGGTCGAGCGCACCCTGGTTGCCGTGTTCGCGTTGCCAGCAGTCCCGGTGATCGTGCTCAACAAGGTCGACCTGCTAGCGGAGCTGCCGGACCACGAACGGCAAGCGATCGAGGAAACCGTCACCCTGTGGGAGTCGCTGGGCTTTGAGGTCATCCGCACGTCGGTTGAGTCCGGCCAGGGGGTTGAGTTGTTGCGCCAGCACCTGCACGAACGCGTCTCCCTGATGATCGGCTTGTCCGGTGTCGGTAAAACGGCCCTGACGCGCGAAATCACGCCATTCGCCGATCAGGCGGCCATCGGCGCGGTGTCGGCCTTCAACCGCGAGGGTAGGCACACCACTCGGACCAGCACGCTGTATCGTTTTGCCGACGGCGAAGGTGGACTGATCGACGCCCCCGGGGTGCGCGATTTCCCGCTCGACAGGGCCCCCATCGAGGCGCTTGCCAAGGGGTTTCCGGAAATCACGTCCGCAGCGACTTATTGCCGCTTCAACGACTGCCGCCACGACAATGAGCCTGGCTGCGCCGTTCGCGAGGCGGTCGAAAGCGGCCAGATCCAGCCACGTCGGCTGGCGCAGTACCAAGCGCTGTCGGAGGGCAAGGCGGCGCACTGATTTATCGTTGCCGCCCGGCCTCTGTCAACCGGGAGAGATTCAGCCTGCTGGAGTTAGCCCGGGGGCCATTGCATGGCCCGGCCACCCAGCAGGTGCAAATGCAGGTGATAAACTTCTTGGCCGCCATCTCGATTACAGTTGAACACGGTACGATATCCGGACTCGTCGATGCCCTCCTGGATTGCAAGCTCACGAGCAACCACAAACATCTCACCAATGAGCGGCGCATCTTCGGGCGCGATGTCGTTCAGAGTCGGGATGGGCTTTTTCGGGATGATCAGCACATGTACCGGTGCCTGCGGGTTGATGTCACGAAAAGCCAGGATCCGGTCGTTCTCGAACACGATATCGGCGGGGATTTCCCGCTTGATGATCTTGCTGAAAAGGGTTTCGCTCACGGTTTGAATGCCTCCAACAGATGAATTCGACCCCAGCTTA
The DNA here is from genome assembly GCA_041676845.1 of Halothiobacillaceae bacterium. GTDB lineage: Bacteria > Pseudomonadota > Gammaproteobacteria > Halothiobacillales > Halothiobacillaceae > Guyparkeria. Next base: position 115,134 of record JBAYRD010000001.1, read on the forward strand.
GCCTAACTTCCACCTACCGGGGGCTGATACCAGCGCCGGCGTCATCGCGCCTCTATACAGAGCCTTTACTAGCTGCGATAATAGTTAGCACACTATCTTGTTCTGCTATTGGAACGCTGTGCTCCGTGTCGCCTCTCTACATCCCACAGGCAGGGTTCATCTGCCCCTAAAATCGGTACCCATCCATGCCTTCGACGACTATCCGCCATCCGTTTGGAGTCATTCGTTCTTCGTTTTGGCTGGTTTCGACAAGCGCCGTCTTGTTACTCACCAGCATCACGGTGCAGGCCCAATCCGGCGGCGCACAGCCCCCGCCACCCAAGGTGCCCGTGATCAGTCTCCAGGGCCAGTCGGCAGATGTATACAAGGAATACGCCGGTAGTACTGAAGCCAATCGACACGTCGAGGTGCGCGCCCAGGTCGACGGCATCCTCGAGAGCCGCGAGTACATCGAAGGAGCCTGGGTAGAAAAAGGTCAGCCGCTTTTTCGTATCGACTCGCGCCCTTTCGAGGCGGCCCTCCATCGGGCCGAAGCGGACCTGCTCTCGGCACAAGCGACACTGGCAGCGGCCCAGCGGGACTGGCGCCGGATGGATTCGTTGTTCGGTCGGGGTGTAGCCAGCGAGAAGCAGCGTGATGATGCCCGATCGGCACTGGAGACCGCCCAGGCTGGCGTGAAAGTGGCTGAGGCCCAGCTCGAATCCGCACAGATCAATCTCGACTACACTACGGTCGCCGCTCCGATCCCGGGCATCGCAGGCCGGCGCGCTGTCGCCGCCGGCAACCTGATTGAGGTTGGTGACCGATTGGTGAGCCTCGAGGAAATCGACCCGCTGCAAATCGTCCTTTCCTATCCGGTCGATGACGCGTTTGCCGATACGCCTGCGCTCAATCCCACTCCGGACCGCCCTACTCCAGCCGAGGTGGTCGGCATCACGGGACCCGATGGTCAGGCGATCACAGGGGAGCTGAACTATCGTGCTGCCAGTATCGATCGGCAGACCAACTCCATCCAGTTGCGCGGGGTGTTCGACAACCCGGGCGACGTCCTGCGCCCCAATCGCTACGTGCGGGTCCGGATCAAGGTGATCTCGGTCGAGGATGCATTGATCATCCCGGAGAGCGCGATCGGCAGTGGCCCGGAGCCTGGTAGTGCCATCGTCTACGTCCTTGACGAGAACAATCAGGCACAGCAGCGAGCCATCGAACGAGGCCCGATGAGCGACAAGGGTCGGATCGTGCGCTCGGGCCTGGTGGCTGGCGACCGGATCGTGATCGACGGGCTGCTGAAGGTACGCCCTGGCGTTACGGTCGATCCGCAACAACCTGCTGCTGAGCAAGACGACTAACAGCTACTTTCCCGCCGAGCCACCCCGCCCGTCATGACAAGTAATGGCGGGCCCGGAGATCACCGATGTTTTCGAAGTTCTTCATTGACCGCCCGATCTTCTCGACTGTTCTAGCGATCGTGATCATGATTGCCGGCGGCGCTGCCTTCACTGGTCTGGCGGTCGAGCAATACCCCGAGATCGTGCCGCCGGAAGTTGAGGTCAGCGCTACGTACGCAGGTGCCGATGCCGTCACCATTGCCGAGTCCGTCGCCGCCCCGCTGGAGCAGGCAATCAACGGCGTGGACGACATGCTCTACATGACCTCCGGCAGCTCGGATGCCGGAACCCTGAGCTTGTCGGTTACCTTCGCGACCGGCACTGATCCTGACCAGGCAACCATTGACGTCAACAACCGTGTGCTGCGTGCCCTGCCCCAGCTGCCGCAGGAGGTGCGGGATCAGGGCGTAATCGTCAACAAGAAGAGCAGCTCGCTGCTGATGGTCATCGCGCTGCTATCGGAAAACGAACAGTTTGATACCAAGTTTCTCAGCAACTACGGCCTGATCAACATCATCGACTCGCTCAAGCGGATCGACGGGATCGGTGATGCTCGCTTGTTCGGCGCGCAGGATTACTCCATCCGGGTCTGGTTCGACCCGGCCAAGCTGGCGCATTTCGACCTCACCCAAGAGGATATCGCCACGGCGATCCGCGAGCAGAATGCCCAGTTTGCCGCCGGCAAGTTCAACGCTTCCCCCAACAAGAAAGGTGAGGCCTTCACCTACACCATTTCTTCCGAGGGGCGGTTCTCGGAGATAGAGCAGTTCAAGGACATCATCCTCGCTTCAAGCGAGGTCGGCGGCACCCTGCGTCTCAAGGATGTTGCCGAGGTCGAACTCGGCACAAAGGACTACGGCTTCAATGCTACCTACAACGGCTCCCCAGCCGTACCGGTCGGTCTTTATCTCGCCCCGGGGGCCAATGCGCTCGAGACGGTCGGTCAGGTGCGGCAGGAAATGGAGCAACTCGCTGCTCGCTTTCCTGGTGACATGACCTATCAAGTCCCGATGGATAGCACCGATTTCGTTCGCACCTCAATCAAGGAGGTGCTCAAGACCTTTGTCGAAGCGCTGGTTCTGGTGGTGCTGGTGATCTTCGTCTTCCTGCAGAAGCCGCGGGCAACCATTGTGCCGCTGGTCGCGATTCCAGTCGCCCTTATCGGGACATTGGCCGGGCTGTTCTTGACCGGGATGTCGATCAATCTGCTTACGCTATTCGGCCTGGTGCTGGCCATCGGCATCGTGGTCGATGACGCGATCATCGTGATCGAAAACGTCGAGCGCCTGATGCGTGAGGAAGGCCTCAACGCGCGCGATGCTGCCATCAAGGCAATGGAGCAGGTCACCGGTCCGATCGTGGCGACTACCCTCGTGCTGCTTGCTGTATTCGTCCCGGTCGCCTTTATCCCGGGCCTGGCCGGCGAGATGTACCGTCAGTTCGCCGTGGCGCTCTCGGTCTCCGTTGTACTGTCGAGCGTGGTCGCCCTGACCCTTACACCATCGATGACCGCGCTGCTTCTCAAGAAACAAAAGGACAAGGAGCCGGCGCTGCCTTTCCGGATCTTCAACCGTGGTTTCGATGCCTTCCGTAGCGGATACATGGCGCTGGTCAATTTCCTGCTCGTTGCCTGGCCAATTGGGCTGCTGCTGTTCGCCGGCGTAGTCGTTTCCGCAATAGTCTTGTTCCGTAGCACACCCACCGGGCTGGTGCCTGATGAGGATCCGGGCTTTTTCATCTCGTCGATCAACCTTGATCCGGCAGCGAGCCTGGAACGTACCGGCCTGGTTCGTGACCAGAATTCAAGCCTGGTTCGCGAGAATCCGGATGTGAAGATGCAGATTGCCTTTGCCGGCTTTGACCTGCTCTCCGGCACGCTGCGCTCCTACAAAGGGACGGCGTTCACGAGGCTGAATGACTGGTCGGAACGCCCGAATGAGGACCAGAGCGTCCAGGCGGCAGTCAACAAGGCCATGGCAGCAGGCTCACAGATCGATGAGGCATTCATCATGTCGTTCGTGCCACCACCGATTCGTGGCATGTCGACCACCGGTGGATTTGAAGGCTATCTGCAACAGCGTGGTTCGTCCGACGTCCAGGCGCTGGCGGCTGCAACCAATGCCTTGGTGGCCGCTGCCAACCAGCGCCCGGAACTGGCTGGTGTAAGCACGACCTTCGTCGACAACACACCACAATTCCACATGACCGTCGACCGTGAAGAAGCCTATGCGCTCGATGTACCGGTGGCCGCGATCTACAGCACGATGCAGGGCACTTTTGGCACCCGTTATATCAATGACTTCACGCTGTTCGGCCGCAACTTCCAGGTGAACATGGCAGCAGATGCCCCGTACCGGGCCGAGCCACAAGACTTGGAAAACGTATTCGTGCGTAGTGGCAATCAACAACTGATCCCGATCAGCTCGGTGGCCTCACTTGAGCGTACGACCGGCGCGGACGTGATCAACCGCTTCAACATCTTTCCGGCAGCCAAGATCATGGGCGGGCCCGCCCCGGGCTACTCTTCCGGTGAGGCCCTCAAGGCAATGCAGGAGGTCATTGATCAGAATCTCGGTGGAGACTATACCCTTGGCTGGGTGGGCTCAGCCTTTCAGGAGCTCAGTTCCGGCTCGGCGGGGGCGATCGCCTTCCTGCTGGGTGTGATCATGGTCTTCCTGATCCTCGCTGCTCAATACGAGCGTTGGGCGCTGCCGTTCGCCGTCATCACCGCCGTACCGTTTGCCGTGCTCGGTGCGCTGCTCGCTATCTGGATGAGGGGTCTTAACATCGACATCTATTTCCAGGTCGGTCTGCTGGTCTTGATTGCGATGTCAGCGAAAAACGCCATCCTGATTGTCGAGTTCGCTTCCAAAATGCATCTCAACGACGGCCTGTCGATCAAGGAGGCGGCGCTAGAAGCCACGAAGATCCGCTTCCGCCCAGTGATAATGACCTCAATGGCCTTCATTCTCGGCGTGTTGCCACTTGCACTCGCGACTGGCGCTGGTGAGGCTGCGCGGCACTCCCTTGGGACCCCGATCATCGGCGGGATGCTTCTTGCGACTTACGTGGCGATCCTTTTCATCCCGATGTTCTTCGAACTGCTGCAGACAGCCAGCGAGAAGATCTTCGATCGGCGCAAGCGATCAGGCTAGCAATGACGACGTCCTCGTCTCACTGGGAAGGCTGGGTGCCGCTGGGAGACACCGGCTTGACGGTCTGGCTAACAGGGACCGGCTCAACCATTGAGCAGATGTCGGTCGATGCGCGGGCACCAGACGGACCGCAGCCGCCGGAGAACCCCGCCTGGGCCGATGTAATCGAGGCCTTGGCCACTTGGCCGCAGGCAGGTGGCGGTCCCGACTGGACCCGCCACCCTGCTTTCTCATCGCAGGGCACGCCTTTCCAACGCAGTGTGTGGAGCGCGCTCTGCGCCGTTGAGCTGGGGGAAACGACCAGTTATGGAGAACTCGCGCGGCGTATCGATCGACCGCGCTCGGCGCGAGCGGTCGGTCAGGCAGTCGGTGCAAATCCCTGGGCCCCATTGGTGCCTTGTCATCGGGTTCTCACCAGCGACGGTGCCTTGGGTGGTTATGCGGGAGGGGTCGCGATCAAGTCGGCGCTACTCGCGGCCGAGGGGATTCGACTCGACTAGCTGTCCGAAGTGGGCGAAGCGGCCTCGTCGAGCCCCTGCCAATAGGCCATTCGCTCGGAAATCGAGCGTTCCAGCCCACGGTCTACCGGTCGATAGTAGCGCTCACCGGCCAATCCTTCTGGTAGATAGGTCTCGCCCGCGGCATAGGCCTCAGGTTCATCGTGGGCATAACGATAGCCCTTGCCCCAGCCCTCGCGCTCCATCAGAGAGGTGGGCGCGTTGCGCAGATGCATCGGCACCGGATCGCTGCCCCGGGCCTTGACGGTGGCGAGGATTGCGTTATGGGCGGTATAGACTGCATTGCTCTTGGGCGCCACAGCAAGATACATGGCCGCCTGGGTGAGCATCAACTCCCCTTCGGGCACACCCAACCGGTCATAGGCAGTCCAGGCGTCCAGCGCCACGCTCAAGGCCCTTGGATCGGCATTGCCGATGTCCTCGGAGGCAATACGCACCAGCCTCCGGGCCAGATACGCTGGATCGGCCCCGCCATCGAGCATTCGCAGCAACCAGTAAGCACCGCCATCCGGGTTTGAGCCACGGATCGCCTTGTGCATCGCTGAGATCTGGTCGTAGAACTCGTCGCCACCCTGATCAAATCGCCGTGGCGATTGAGACAGCAGTGCATCGAGGGTCGCGTCGTCCACACGGCGCCTGTCCTTTTCTGGTGTCTCATGCGCAAGCTGAGCCGCCAGTTCCAGCAGGGTGAGCAGCCGGCGGGCGTCGCCGTCGGCAGTGGCGACCAGTCGATCGACGACAGCGGGATCCATGACCAACGGCAGGCCACCGGTGGACTCTCTGACACCTTCTGGATGCTCCAAGGCCCGCTCCAGTAGAGCTTTCATCGCGTGATCGTCCAGCGGTTCGAGCCGGTAGACACGCAAGCGCGAAAGCAATGCATTATTGAGCGAAAACGATGGATTCTCGGTGGTCGCTCCGATCAGTACCAGCACACCCCGCTCGACCGACGGCAGCAGCTGATCCTGCTGCGACTTGTTGAAACGATGAATTTCATCGAGAAACAACACCGTCAATCGACCGGTGGCTTGTCGCCGCTTACGGGCGTGATCGATCACGCCGCGCAGTTCGCGCACCCCGGCTTCGACTGCCGACAGATGGATGATCTCGGCCTGCAGACGTTCGGCATAGAGCCTGGCCAAGGTGGTCTTGCCCACACCAGGCGGCCCCCAGAGCAGGCAGGAATGTGCCTGTCCCTTTTCCATGGCTACCCGCAGGGGCGCTTGTTCGCCAACCACCCTTACCTGGCCGGCGAAGTCGGCCAGATCCTGCGGGCGCAAACGGTCGGCAAGCGGACGATAGGCCCCGACCGGCTCGGTTGGGACCGGGGCTTCGGCTTCGGTCGCGATCTCGTCACCAAACAGATCGTTCTGGGGATAGGCCTCACTCATGGGCATTCACTGCAGCCGTGGTGGTTCACGCGCTTCGACCACATCGACGCCATCCGGCGGCTTGAAACTGAATAGCGAGGCATCGACTGGCTGGTTGAACACGCGTGCATCGAACGACACTTGAGTGGTCTGGTCAAGCTGGTCGATAAAGTGCATCTCGCGCACACCCTGATCATCCACGCCCAGCAGCACTTCACGGAAATCGCCGGTCTCCCCGCGCGGCTGCATGGCGAACCAGGCGAGTCCACCTTCGTTTTCAAGTGCTCGAATACGAAACACCTCGTCTACCGGCTGATCACCCATCAGGATCGCGATCGGTGCTCCCTGTTGGGTAGCGGTCAACGGAGAGCGGGTTGCCTGACGCAGATCGGGCTCATAGACCCACAGCACACCATCAGCCGCGATCAGCTCCTGGATGTATGGTGTTTCGTAGCGCCAGTAGAAGCGCCCCGGCCGCTCAAGTACGAAATGACCTGTGGTTGCGCGTCCCACATGGCCCCGTGCATCGTGGAGCTCCTGCGTGAAATCGGCAGCGAAGGTCTTGATGCTCGCAAGCTGCTTGACCAGCGCATCGACATCCTGCGGCACCGCGGCCATGGCCGAGCGTCCCGTCATGGCCACGGCGACCAGTGCCACCAGCACGAGTATCAACGAAACGGGACGGGTGATCATCAAGGGTGGTCGACTCATGGAGGAAACCTGTGCATTGTGAGGCGTATTCGATGTGTATGCTGCCGTGCAGTTCCGCCTGCGGACCGAAACCCTTACCGGTTTTACCCTTTTGGCAGCATGTCAGTGGCAGACGAGTGTTCACGCTCAGCGTGGTGGCGGGGGCGGCGCCAACACTTCACGACTACCGTTACTGGCCAGGGCGCCGACGACACCATCGGCCTCCATCTGCTCCATCAGCCGGGCCGAACGGTTGTAGCCGATCTTCAGGCGGCGCTGCACGTAGGAAATTGAGGCTTTGCGCGACTCAGTGACGATAGCGACTGCCTGATCATATAACTCATCGACCTCTTCACCATCAGCGCGGACAGGCCTTTCCCCCGGCAACGTGATGGCGGCGGTGCTCTCCTCCGAGAGGACTTCGTCGACATATTCGGGTTCGCCCAAGGTCTTGATCGCTTCGACCACCCGATGGACCTCCTCATCGCTGACGAATGCCCCATGCACGCGTACTGGCATGCCACTGCCCGGCGGCAGATAGAGCATGTCACCATTGCCGAGCAGATCCTCGGCACCCATCTGATCGAGGATGGTGCGCGAGTCAATCCTCGAGGAAACCTGGAATGCGATACGCGTGGGGATGTTCGCCTTGATCAGGCCGGTGATCACGTCAACCGAAGGCCGCTGGGTGGCGAGGATCAGATGAATGCCCGCAGCACGTGCTTTCTGTGCCAGGCGGGCGATCAGCTCTTCGACCTTCTTGCCCACCACCATCATCATGTCGGCAAATTCGTCGATGACGATCACGAGGTACGGCATCGGCTCCAACGTCGGCGGCGGCAAGTCGGGGTCGAGCGCCTGCGCATGGTCATAAAACGGATCTTTGATCGGCTCGCCGGCGTCGATTGCCGCGCGAATCTTCTCGTTCGCGCCAGCGATGCTTCGCACACCAAGTTGCGCCATCAGCCGATAACGGCGCTCCATCTCACCCACCGCCCAGCGCAACGCGTTCGAGGCCTCTTTCATGTCAGTCACCACGGGAGCCAGCAGGTGACCAATGCCCTCATAGACCGACAGCTCAAGCATTTTCGGGTCGATCAGGATCAAGCGCACCTCTTCGGCCGTAGCCTTGTAGAGCAGGCTCAGGATCATGGCATTCACGCCTACCGACTTGCCTGAGCCGGTGGTGCCCGCGACCAGCAGATGCGGCATGCGGGCCAGGTCCGCCATCACCGGCTCGCCGCCGATATCCTTGCCGAGCGCGACCGTCAACGGTGAGCGCGCCTCGCGGTAGCGCTTGGATTCCAGCAACTCGCGCAGAGCGATGATCTCGCGGGAGGTGTTGGGAATCTCCAGCCCCACCGTCGACTTGCCAGGGATCACCTCCACCACCCGCACCGAAGCGATCGACAGCGCCCGCGCGAGATCCTTGGTGAGATTCGAGATCTGACTGACCTTCACCCCGGGCGCTGGCTGAAGCTCGAAACGTGTGATCACGGGGCCCGGATGAGCGGCTACGACCTCGACCGATACACCGAATTCCGACAATCGCGCCTCGATCACTTCCGACATGTGTTGCAGGGCGCCCTGGTCGTAACCGCTGCTGTGCCGCACCGGATGATCAAGCATCTCAAGGGTGGGCATACCGCTCACAGTGCCTGGTTTCGGGCGAGATGTCTTGGCGGCCGATCTTCTCGACTGCGGGGCAGCCGGCGGTATGGTTGGGGCTGGCTTGGCCGCAGTTTTTTTCCGGGGAGACAGCTTGGTCGAGAGCTTTTCCAAACGCGGTTCTGGGCGCGGCGGTTGGCGACGACGTTGCTCTACCTCGGCGTAGCTCGCCCCCACCTCGGGAATCGAGTCCGGCTCCAGGCGCCGCGCCCTTGGCAATTGACTGACCGCCCAGCCCGCAGCCACTCGCAAGTAGCTCCATGCCCGCAACAAGGTGGCCCCAATCAAGTCGAACAATGCAAACCAGGACAGCCCCGTGGTTGCCGAGATGCCGAGCATGCCAAGGCCGAGCACCACCAGGGTGCTGCCGAGCGCCCCCAGCAGATGCACCATCCCTTCGGCCAGTACGAGACCAACCACCCCACCGGCTGAAAGCCCCGCAGGCGTATCCAGAGGAGCATGATTGATCGCAGCCAACACGCTTACACACAGCACCAGAAGTGCCGCTCCCAGCCACTGAATCGCGAACGGCAGATTGGCCCAGGGCTGCCCCTGTCGTGCGCGACGAAAAGTGCGCCAGAGCAGCGGCAGCAGTGCGGGGACCAGCATATAGGCACCAAAGCCGATCAGGTAGCGGGAGGCATCCGCGACCCAAGCACCCACAAGTCCGGCGGCATTTTCCACCTCTCCCCCTCCAGTGACGCTGAATCCGGGATCGCTGGGGTCATAGCTCATCAACGCCATCAGGTAGACGCCAAGTAGCAATGACACCACCAGCAGAGCGAGCTCCAACAGGGCAAGCTGGGGACGAAAGATTGCAGGCTTGCTTATACTAGGCATCGATGGCCGCCTATCCATAGATGAGTCAATGGCTTATCTAATGTTTTTAGAGTGTCTGTTTGAGTAAGGATCTTACCTGAACGCCTCATGGGCCGCCAAACCATGATTCGTACAGAGCTTCCCTAGGTCGTTGGACTATCATCTCTTCCCACGAGTTCTTGTTCTCACCCAAGCGTTCCCATGCAGGTAAACCATGAAAAACGAGCCCGATTTCTGGCGTAAACAACTGACCGAGGAGCAATATCGCGTCTGCCGGCTAGGCGGTACGGAGCCTGCCTGGTCCGGCAGTCTGAACGAAGAAAAGCGCCCGGGGCGCTTTGATTGCTTGTGCTGCGGCCGGCCACTATTTGTCAGCGAGACCAAGTTCGATTCAGGCTCGGGCTGGCCCAGTTTTTTCCGGCCGGTTGACCCTGAAGCCATCGTCGAACGGCGCGATACCAGTCATGGCATGGTTCGGACCGAGGTTCTTTGCGCCAACTGCCAGGCCCATCTGGGCCACGTGTTCGAGGATGGACCTGAACCGACTGGACTGCGTTATTGCATCAACAGCATTTGCCTGCGCTTCCATGCCCGGGATGAAGACGAGTCAACTACTTGACCACCCTCAGACTCGGACCAGGCTTCTTGCCAGGACCTGGACCTTTTGAGGGGGGCGGATCATCATCCGGCCCATCATCGTCGGAATCATCGCCTTGCGTCCTGTCCTTCGTCCTGATGGCAGCGGCATCTGTCTCTCCGCCGCGGATCGCACGTAGCTGAGGTTGAGACCGCCCGCTTTTCGGTTTCGTTGCCGACTCGACCGGGACGATCTCATCGTCATCTTGAGGAAAAACCTCGCCTGGCTCATCCGGGAAAGTCGCGCCCTGCCCCGATTGGCTATCGATGATCGCGCGGACCGCGTACATCGGCACATGGATCCGTTCCGGCTGCCCGGCAAAACGAGCCTCGAAGGAAATGCCCATGCGATCCATGTGAAAATCACGTACCGCAGACGGGCCGATGTTCAGCTGAATATGTCCGTCTTCGACAAAACCAGCGGGCACCATCACCCCATCAGCCTCGGCATTGACCACCAAGTGAGGCACATGTCCCTGATCGACGATCCAATCGTAGAAGGCAGGCACCAGATAAGGACGCTTGGAGAGCATGTTCAGCTGCTGCGCATCTCGCGCTCGAGTTCCAACAGACTGGCCTGGAACGTCGGACGGCTGAAGATGCGGTCCATGTAGTCGAGAATCGGTTTGGCGCCGGCGCCAGTCAGCTCGATGCCGTATTTCGGCAGATACCAGAGCAGTGCGGCGAGCGTAACGTCGGCCAGCGAGAATTCCTCGCTCATGAAAAACGGCATGGCCGAGAAAATCGGAGCGGCGGACAACAGGCCTTCCCTGAGCTGCTTTCGGGCCCGGGCGACGGTCTTCTCGCCGCGTTCGAACTCCGGCAGCAGGCCATACCAGTCATTCTCGATACGATAAAGTGCCGTCCGCACCTTGGCGCGGCTGACCGGATCAACCGGCATCAGTGGCGGGTGCGGGAAGCGCTCATCAAGGTATTCCATGATCACGCGGGCGTTGGTCAACACCAGGTCGCGATCAGCGAGCACCGGCACGGTACCTTCCGGAGACAGATCGTGAAAATCTTCTGGTGTTTCCTGTTCGGACAGATCGATGACCTCGGCGGTCAGTTCCTTCTCGGCAAGAACGATCCGGGTACGATGACAGTCCGGTGAATCCGAACTGGTAAACAAAGTCATGACCGAACGACGATTGACGGTCGCCATTGGCGGCGCCTCCCATGGTGCAAAGGTTAAAAGTCCATCATAGCAAAAACCCGACCAACTGGCCGGGTTTCGGGCGGGCTGCCAGCCATGAATGGTCGTCAGCAGGCTGAATCAGCGCTTGATGTCACGCCAATATTCTTTTTTCAGCAGGTACATCACCAGCGTGAAGATGAACAGGAAGGCGAGCACGTAGGGGCCATAGTGTGCGCGCAGCAGCGCGGCCGGCTCGGCCATATAGACCATGAAAGCGGTCAGATCGCGCATCTCTTGTTCAAACTCTTCCTGGCTGAGGGTGCCCGGCCGCTCCGGATCTTCCAAGCCGACGAGCACCTGCCTGGCGTCTTCACCCGTCCCCCGGGTCTCATAAATCGGCTGAAGAAGGCCTTGTTCGGCGGCCAGCACATGCGGCATGCCCACATCAGGGAATACCGCGTTGTTCACGCCCCAGAGAGCGTCCGGATCGGCGTAGAACGTCACCAGATAGGTGTACAGCCAATCACGGCCGCGGGCACGCGCGGACAGGGTCAGATCCGGCGGCACAATGCCGAATATCTGCTCACCATAAGCCGGTGGCATGTTGGTCGCGATGGTGTCGCCGGGCTTGCTCTCCTCGGTCGGCATCAGCATCTCGAGCTGGTCATCGGTCAGACCGAGGTCCTTGGCGATCCGCCCGAAGCGCATCATCTCCGCACTGTGACAGCTTGAGCAACTTTCCAGGAAGGTCTGGGCGCCACGATAGAGCGATGCCTTGTCACCGAGATCGACCTGGGCGTCCTTCAGCGGATAGCTGCCGCTCGCTGCCTTGGCGTTGGGCGCGACCAGCAGGCCGACCAGGAACAGGAAAAAAGTGATTCGGATCATTGCAGACGCTCCGGCACGGGCAGGGTACGTTCACGACGACTGATGAAGAACAGCGCGACGAAAAAGCCGAAGTAGACGGCCGACAACAGTTGGGAGAAGAGCGTGCCGAGGAGCGTCGGCGGCTGTGTGCCCAGATAACCAAGTCCGATGAATGCAGCGGCAAAGACGAACAGATTCACCTTGAACGCCGTCGAACGATAGCGAATCGAGCGGGTGCGATTGCGGTCGAGCCACGGCATGACGAACAGGATCAGGATGGCCATCGTCATCGCCACCACACCGAGGAACTTGTCCGGTACGGCACGCAGGATCGCGTAGTGCGGCGCAAAGTACCAGACCGGCGCGATGTGCTCCGGGGTCTTCAGCGGGTCGGCCGGGATGAAGTTCGGCTGTTCAAGGAACAGACCGCCACCCTCGGGCCAGTAGAACAGCACCACGGCAAAGATGAACATGAACACGCCCAGACCGAACAAGTCCTTGACCGTGTAGTACGGATGGAACGGGATGCCATCGACCGGCTTGCCCTGTTCGTCCTTGTTTTCCTGGATTTCCAGGCCATCCGGGTTGTTCGAACCCACCTCATGCAACGCCATGATGTGGCCGCCGATCAAAAACAGCAGCACCAACGGCAGCGCGATCACGTGCAGGGCGAAAAAGCGGTTGAGCGTGACATCGGAGATCACGTAATCCCCACGGATCCACAACGCCAGGTCCGGACCGATCACCGGGACCGAGGAAAACAGCGAGATGATGACCTGTGCCCCCCAGTAGGACATCTGCCCCCAAGGCAGCAGGTAGCCCATGAAGGCCTCGGCCATCAGCACCAGCAGGATCAACACACCGAAGATCCAGATCAGCTCGCGCGGCTTTTTGTAACTGCCGTACAGCATGCCGCGGAAAATATGCAGGTAGACCGCGATGAAGAAGAACGAGGCACCGGTCGAGTGCAAATAACGGATCAACCAGCCCCACTCGACGTCGCGCATGATGTACTCGACCGATGCAAAGGCATCATCGGCCGATGGCTTGTAGCTCATGGTCAGCCAAATGCCGGAGACGATCTGCAGGACGAAGACCGCCAGCATCAGCGAGCCAAAGTAATACCAGAAGTTGAAGTTGTGGGGGACGTAGTACTTCGCCAGATGAGCATTCCAGAAATGGGATACTGGCAGTCGGTCATCCACCCACTTTCCGAGCCCCTTGATCATGCCATCTCCTCCTCGGTGCTGCCGACGCGGATGATCTTGTCGGTGACGTAGATGTACTCGGGTACTTCCAGATTGGTCGGGGCCGGCACGCCCTTGTAGACGCGTCCGGAGAGGTCGAATTTCGATCCGTGGCAGGCACAGAAGAAACCGCCCTTCCAGTCCGCACCCAGATCTTGGGGAGCAACTTCTGGACGATAGGTCGGCGCACAGCCTAGATGCGTGCACAGACCAACGATCACGAGATAGCGTTCGTGTTCCTCACGGGCCCGATAGATATTGACCGCGAATGGAGGCTGCTGGCTGGTGACGGCCGAATTCGGATCACGCAGCTTGTCGGTGACATCAGGCAAGGTTTCCAGCATGCGTTCGGTGCGGTGCACCACATACACAGGCTTGCCTCGCCAGGCCACGGTGGTCATCTGCCCCGGGGCAAGCTTGCCGACGTTCACATCCACGGGGGCGCCGGCGGCCTGGGCCTTGGCGCTTGGCTGGAACGAGCTTAGAAACGGCACGGCGGCAAAGCCGACGCCCACCGCGCCAACCGCCGTCGCCGCGCCGGTCAGAAACCGGCGCCGGGCCGGGTTGGAGGGAGAATCAACCATTGTCACGTCGTACTCCTGAGAGTTTGTTCCGTCAATCGGTCACACCGGGAAGGCAGCCCCGCTGGCACCCTGTCGCAGGCGCGCCGCGCGGGCCTTCTTGATACCCGGCGAACACTGCTCTGGACAAGACGCCGAAATTGCTTGCGGGCATCATTGATGCATAGCACCTGCCAATTTTACAGCCGACGTAGTTTAAGCATCTCGTCCCGACCGTCAAACAAGCAGGCTTAATGCCTTGGGCTCGATTTTTTATTGGGGCCAGCGAGGAATCGCCCGGCGACCGCTTGCTGGCCGCTGGTCCACCGTCATATCCATGACCATGATCCATGGTGATGAAAGTCAGATATGTCAGACTGGATTGTCGATATCGATGAAGCGATGCTCGATGCCGAACGTCTCGGCAAGGCGCTCACCCAGCAGACGCACTCCACCGGTCTCGGTGGCATGGTGCCCGGCGGAAAAGTAGGCCACGCCCGATTCGCGCGCCATGTGAGTGGTGCGCTCGGAGATCTCGCCGGAGATAAACGCATCCAGGCCCAACTCGATGGCCTCAGCCAGCATGTCCTGCGCCCCGCCGCTGCATAGGCCGATACGCTCGATCAGCCGGTCGGTCGGTCCGACCACCAACGGGGTGCGATCGAGCCGTTGCTGCAATCGATCCGCCAATTCCGCCCCACTGCAAGGGGCTTCCAGACAGCCCGCGACGGCCAATTTCTGATGACCGAATCGCTCGGTGACGTTCACGTCCAACAGGCCGGCCAGCCAGGCGTTGTTGCCGATCTCTTGGTGACCGTCGAGCGGCAAGTGGTAGCCAATCAGGTTGATGTCGTTTGCCAGCAGGGTCAAGATACGGCGCTGTTTCATGCCGGTGATCACCGCCGGTTCGTTCTTCCAGAAATAACCATGATGCACCAGCACGACATCGGCCTTGGCCTCGACCGCCGCGTCGAGCAGATCCTGGCAGGCGGTCACGCCAGTGACCAGCCGACGAATCTCGCGCCGCCCTTCGACCTGCAGGCCGTTGGGGACATAATCTTGGTAGATCTCGGGCTCGAGCAACTGCTCGCAGTAGGCGAGCAGGTCGCGGATATCGACCGTCTCTGACATGGACACTTCTCCTGCCGTTAGGGGACCTCTGCCGGACGGAACCCTAACACGTTCCGCAGCTCTTTGACTGGGCCGCTTGGCGCCTTCTGCAGCGCATGTTCCAATGCCGACACACTCGGAAGGAATCTGTCGGACATGCCCAGCCCCCACCCGACCCGTCTGTTATCGCGCCGCTTCCTGCCCTACTTTGTCACCCAGGCGCTGGGCGCCTTCAACGACAACGCCTTTCGCTTTTCGGTGATGTTCCTGATCACCTACCAGCTCAGTGATGTCAGTGGCGGTGACGTCGATGTGCTGATGAACCTCGCCGCGGGGCTGTTCATCCTGCCCGGGCTGCTGTTTTCGCCCATGGCCGGGCACTGGGCCGATCGTCTTGACCAGGCTCGCCTCGCCCGCGCGCTGAAATGGACCGAGCTGGCATTGATGCTGTTGGCGGCGCTGGCCTTCTGGTGGCAGAGCATCACCTTGCTGATGGTGCTGGTCTTTCTGATGGGCACCCAGTCGGCCTGGTTCGGGCCACTCAAATACGCCATCGTCCCCCGGCACCTTCCCGCCGACATGCTGATGCGGGCCAATGGCTGGGTGACGGCGAGCACCTTCGCCGCCATCCTGCTGGGCGTGCTCACCGGTGGGCTGCTGACGGCCACCGGTGAGCGTGCGACCTGGTTTGCGAGCATCCTGGTGGTCAGCGTGGCGGTCGCGGGAGTGGTCGCCGCCCGCTTGATTCCCGCGGCCCCGCCACCGGGACGGTTGCCCGACCATGCCGGCCCGATCAAAAGCTGGCAAACGACCTGGCGGGTCTTGCGGCATCAGTCACCGGCGTTACGCCAGTCGATGTGGCTGATCAGCTGGTTCTGGTTCGTCGGCGCGGGCTATTTGACGCAGTTTCCTCGCTTTGCCGAAGAGGTCCTCGATTTGCCGGCCGACGGGGCAACCGGGCTGCTGGCCCTGTTTGCCGTGAGCATCGCCGCCGGCGGACTGGCCGTAGGCTACCTGGGTGGCCGCCGTCCACCGCGAGCTCTAGCGCCATTCGCGGCCCTCGGCGTGGCCCTGGTGGCCTTCGACTGGTACTGGGTCGCCTCCGCAGCCTCGCCGGCCCTGTGGCGCATCAGCATCGATGTGGCGCTGACCGGCCTGTTCGCCGGCATGCTGGTAGTGCCGCTCTACAGCCACTTGCAGCTGGCCTCCCGGCCTGCCGAGCGCGCTCGACTGATTGCCGCCCTCAATGTGCAGAATGCGCTGGCGATGGTGGCGAGCAGCGCATTGGGCATCCTGCTGTTCGCCCTGTTCTCGATCGATCTGCCGACCTTCTTCCTGCTGTTTGGCGGCAGCGGTCTGGCAGTGGCCATTGCGATGTGGTGGCGTTGGGGCGGCCTGCACCCAAATGGGCGTACCCCGAACAGGCGCAGCTAGGGAAGCTCTATCCAATCAGGGCCGTTCCCGTCGTTCGATGTCTTTTCAGCGATTTCACGACCGCCCTTGAGGCGTTGAGGAGCTGCAAGCCGCCACGGCATGCCGACACTGGAGTCGACACCCATGGTATTGGCGATGTATTGACGATTACCCGGTTGGTGGTGAATCAAACTGAGTCAGGTGGGCTAGCGACAGGCGACGCTCAGCTACCGCCCGATTGCCTGCTGGTAGACCGGCATCATCGATGGAATGGCACGCTGCAACGCCTGGATTCGATTGCCGCTATCCGGGTGCGTGCTCAGCCATTCTGGACCCGCTCCGCCGCCATGGGCCTGCATTTTCTGCCACAAAGAGACCGCCGCACGAGGATCATAGCCGGCACGGGCCGCGAGCAGCAGGCCGACCTCGTCGGCCTCGTATTCCATCCGGCGGCTGTATGGCAGATCAATCGTCATCATGGCGACTTGCTGTGCCATGGCGGCCGTGCGTTCGTCCAGTCCTCCCAGCGCGGAGACCACCGACATCCCCATCTGCTGGCTTATCGCCATCGACATCTTCTCGCGCGTGTGGCCGGAAAGTGCATGCGCGATCTCGTGAGCAATCACCTGAGCGAGCTCGTCGTCACTGGGCCGGAGCTTCTCCAGCATGCCGGTGTTGATCCCGATCTTGCCGCCGGCCATCGCGAACGCATTGATGTTGTCGTCTCGAAACACCCGGCTTTCCCAGCGCCAGTTGGCCGACGACGGATAGATGCGGACCGCCTGCGGCACGATGCGCTGGGTGATGCGTGCCACACGGCGGCTGGCCGGATCCGAGGCCGCCAGCGTGGGCCGTTCCCGTGCCATCTGTGAATAGGCCTGGTAGGCCATTTCGTTGGCCTCCCCTTCGGGAACGATCATCAGTTGGCTACGTCCGGTGACCGGATGCGTAGTGCAGCCGATCATGACAAGCAACACAGCCACTAACGAAACGGCAAACGGGATACGCGGGATACGCATGGCAAACAGCCTCAGTTGTCACAGCGCCAAACAAGACGAGCCCGATGGCGATCATCCGGGCCCGAGGTCAATATCCTGCTGCGCCGTCGCCTCACGACCAGTCGATCATCGGACCTACGGTTGGTGTCCGGCATCGACACGATGGCACAGAACACGCTACCGCAGCGATTGTTCGGATCGGCGCCACGCTGTCATCCCGGATCAGCAAGGTGCCGTCAACATCAAAGCCCTGCGGGCACCGTTCCGGTTGACGATCAGCTCGCCAGGCGCGTGTACTTCAGCCGCTTGGGCTGGTCGGCGGCATCGCCGAGACGCTGGCGCCGATCGGCCTCATACTCCTGGAAGTTCCCCTCGAAGAACATCACCGTACCGTCATCCTCGAAGGCGAGGATATGCGTGGCGATCCGGTCGAGGAACCAGCGGTCGTGAGAGATCACCATCACCGAGCCCGGAAAATCGAGCAGGGCCGTCTCCAAGGCTCGCAGGGTCTCGACGTCCAGGTCGTTGGTCGGCTCATCGAGCAGCAGCACGTTGCCACCAGCCTTCAAGAGCTTGGCCAGATGCAGTCGGTTACGCTCACCCCCCGACAGGTCTTTCAGAAATTTCTGCTGGTCCTGACCCTTGAAGTTGAAGCGGCTCAGATAGGCACGCGAGGGCATCTCGAAGTTACCGACCGTGATGTGCTCGTAACCATCTGAGATCTCTTGCCAGACGGTCTTGTCGTCATCAAGGCCCTCACGGGACTGAGAGACATAAGCGAGCTCGACGCTATCACCGATCTCGATGCTGCCGTTATCCGGCTTCTCTTCGCCATTCAGCATACGAAACAGGGTCGACTTGCCCACGCCGTTTGGCCCGATGATGCCAACGATAGCGCCCTTGGGTACCGAGAAGCTCAGCCCTTGATAGAGGGTGCGGTCACCATAACTTTTAGACAGGTTCTCTACCTCGATGACCTTGTCACCCAGACGCGGACCAGGCGGAATATAGATCTCGTTGGTCTCCGAGCGTTTCTGGTACTCCTCGGACTGCAATTCCTCGAAACGATTGAGGCGGGCCTTGGATTTCGCCTGACGCCCCTTCGGGTTCTGACGCACCCATTCCAGCTCCTGCTTCATCGCCTTCTGGTGAGCCGACTCAGCCCTCCCTTCCTGCTCAAGACGTTTTTCCTTCGCCTCCAGCCACTGCGAGTAGTTGCCCTCGAACGGGATGCCCTGGCCACGGTCCAGCTCAAGAATCCAGCCGGCGACATTGTCGAGGAAATAGCGGTCGTGGGTTACCGCTACCACCGTGCCGGGGAACTCGTGCAGGTAGCGCTCCAGCCACGCCACGGACTCGGCATCCAGGTGGTTGGTCGGCTCGTCGAGGATCAGCATGTCCGGGTTAGAGAGCAGCACTTGGCACAAGGCCACACGGCGGCGCTCCCCACCGGAAAGCACTGTCACGTCGGCATCCCAGGGCGGCAGGCGCAAGGCGTCGGCGGCTATCTCCAGCTTGCGGTCAAGATCCCAGCCCCCACCGGCCTCGATCTGATCCTGCAGCTTGCCCTGCTCTTCCATCAACGCCTCGAAATCGGCGTCCGGGTCGGCGAACTGGTTCGAGACCTCGTTGAAGCGCTCCAGCAACTCGGCCATCTCGCCAACACCTTCCATGACGTTGCCGCGCACGTCCTTTTCCGGGTTGAGCTCCGGCTCCTGCTTGAGATAACCGATCTTGGTGCCCGGCTGAGGACGTGCCTCGCCGATGATGTCCGTGTCGACCCCGGCCATGATGCGCAGCAACGTCGACTTGCCGGCGCCGTTGTAACCGAGCACACCGATCTTGGCCCCGGGAAAGAAGTTGAGGTTGATGTCCTTGAGGATGTGTTTTTTCGGCGGGACGATCTTGCCCACGCCATTCATGGTAAATATGTACTGAGTCATATAAATCCGAAACTCTGTGTTTTACAAACGAAACGAAGCGGCACGATTCCTTTATAAAGATAAAGAATGGTGCCCGCGCTTGACGACAAGGATACCAGCACTGTGTCGCAACGTGATCTCCACTACCCACCGACCACCTCCGACCACCCCCAGCGTGCTGCTGCCAGTTTGCGACGAACCTGCGCCCATGGCGGCTATCTGCTGATATTCCTGTTTGCAGCTATCATCACTGGGGTCAGCGGGGCGCGAGCAGCCTCCGATCCCGAACTGCATGTCCTGATCGATGTCTCGGGCAGCATGAAGAGGACGGATCCGGAAAACCTGCGTGTCCCGGCCCTGCGTCTGCTGGGCGATCTCGTCCCTGAGCAGGGTCGGATACGGGTCGATCTGTTTGGCGACCGCATCACTCCGATCCTGCCGGCCGCCAAGGTTACCTCCGAGACCAAGAAAGCGGTGCGGGCGGCTGCCGAGCACATCCGCTCGAACGAACCCTTTACCGACATCCCCGCCGCCCTCGAGGCCGCTGACAGCAACTGGGGTGAAAACACACGCCGCCACATCATCCTGTTGTCCGACGGCAAGGTAGACATTTCGCCAGACGAGGCGGTCAATGAACGCGCCACGCAGCGGCTACGCGAGCAGCTGATCCCGGCATTGATCGATTCGGCAGTCCGGGTGCATACCATCGCCCTGTCTGCAGACGCCGACGAGGCGATGCTCACCGAGCTGGCCGAACGCACCGGGGGCTTGGCCTTGAGCGCAGCCAGCAACGCCGACCTGCAGCGCGCGCTCCTGTCACTGTTCGAAACCACCGCACCACGCACCGGCCTCCCCTTGGTAGAAAACCGCTTCCGCGTTGACGCCAGCATCAGCGAGCTGATCCTGCTCATCTTCCGCAAGGATGGGGCCGAACCGACTCGTATCAAGCTCCCGGACGGGAGCGAAATCGACACCGAGATGGCCACCGCCCTGCCGAACTGGCGCTGGGACGACAGCGCAGGACGCGATTTGATCACTATCGAGCGCCCGCCGGCGGGCAGTTGGCAGATCCTGGCCGCCGAGGACCCGGAAAACCGCGCCTTGGTGATTACCGACCTCAGGCTCGACATGCCGGACCTACCCAGTCGCCTCTATCCCGGTGAGGTCGTCGACAGCCGACTGCTGCTGATCAGCCACGATGAGCCACTCGTCGATCCCCGTCTGACCAATGACATCGACGCTATCTTGCTCATCAAGGGGCCACAGGATCAGACCGAGAAAATCACTCTCAATGATCTTGGCGTCGATCCGGACCTACTGGCGGGCGATGGCGCCTATGACTTCCAAGTTCAGCTATCAGGCGAGCCCGGTGTCTACACCCTCGAGGGCCAGGCCAGCGGCCCCACCTTCGAGCGCATCATCCGCAAGAAAGTGGCCCTGGCGCGCAGCGCAGCTATCGAGGCACATATCGAGCTCGGCGCAGCAGCTGACGCCAGGAGCGGAAAGCCTCTCGAGCCCACAAGGCTGGTGGTCGAGCAGGATCTCCGCGTGCTCAGACCCGAGGACTCGTTCCTGAAAGCGACTATCCACTGCGGCACGGGTGACAAGCAGATACTCGATGTCGCTCTGCCGGCCGCTAGTAATCGCTTCGATTTACCCACGCATGCCGACCGGGATTGCCGACTCAGCGGCACGATCAAGGGCCAGACTCGAGCTGGTCGAGCTCTGATCCTGCCGCTAGAGCTGGCGATACCACGCATCGCGCCCGCCACCGCTGTCTCGTCAGTTTCGTCGAAGCCACCGCCGACGAAAGATCCTGAACCGGCACAAAAGGCAGCTATCGACAACCCTTGGCATGCCGTCCAGATTGGTGCCGGCGGACTCTTGCTGCTCGTGTTGCTTGGTTGGCTATGGCTAAGGAGCTATCAGCGACGCCAGCGACGACTCATCGCCGCCACCGCATTCGAGACGAAACGCTGACTCCCATCTGACACACCAAGGGGCATCGACACATGCTCGACTACTTCCTGAGTCCCGATTGGGCCATCACCGCCACCACCCTGCTGGTCGGTTTTTTCGTGATCTCGGTCATCCTCGCTGTGCTTGTTTGGCGCGGCCAATGGCGCCACAGTGCCGCAGCCGAACGACTGCTGGACGAGCGCCATGCGATCCTGCGCGCCTCCGAGGATCTGGTCGGGCACCAGATGCAGCGACATTGGCCAGAACTGGCTCAATTGGATCACGATCAACAACGGCTCTATGCCGAGCGCAGCCTGGTTGTTGTCGAGGCCATGGTCGGCCCATGGCTCGATCCCAAACGACATGACCTGTCGGATGTGGCCCGCCAGTTCTTGCAGGTCCGCCAGGAAGATCTCGAGCAACTGCTCAGCATCGCCCGCGCACACGAAAAAGCCACTCCAGGTGCAAGCGAGGCCAGCTCAGGCAAGGCCACCGAAAAGACCACCGAAAAATCTACCGATAAGGCCACTCGAACCGAGGAGGTCGAGACCATGGATCAGGCTTCTGGCGAAGAATCTAGCGAGGAAAGGGGCGATGACGTCATCGTTCTGCACGACGTCGAAATACCGAAGAACGAACGATTATAAAAAATCCCGGACAAGCCGGAATTGATCGCGATTCTTTTTTAAACTTTACTAAAGGGGCTTCCTGAAGCCCCTTGAGAGTCAGGAACCCACACACTCCGGCTCAATGGTCAGGCGGATGCCGTACGTCGCCAGCACCCGCTCGCGCACGTCCTCGGCAAACCGAAGAAACGATTCTCCAGACGCGCCACCGTAATGCTGCAGCACCAGGGCGTGTCGGTCCGACACCCCTACCGGTCCCTCGCGATAGCCACGCAGTCCAATATGTTCGATCAGCCATCCGGCCGGGATCTTGACACCGTCCTCAGCCAGAAACTGCGGCATTCCTAGCCAACGTTCTCGCAACGCCCGAGCCGTCGCGGTCGATACGATCGGATTGTGAAAAAAGCTGCCCGCACTGCCTGGCAGGTCGGCACGCCAATCCGGCAACTTGGTCAGGCGCAGGCGAGTGATCAACTCGGCGTACTCCAGCGGCGACATTTGAGCTACCGGCCTAGCGCTGACTGCCTGCCAGTCGGCCACCGCCTCTTTCAACCCCGGGTACGAGATCGGTGGCCAGTCTTCCGGCGGCCTGGTGGCCAGTCGTAATCCCACCCGCAGGATCAACCACCGCCCCGGTTCGCTCTTGAAACGACTCTGCCGGTACCGAAACTGGCAGTTGTCCCGCTCAAGATGATGCAGACGAGATTCAACTCGATCCCAGGCCTCAACCCAGCGAACGCGTTGTGCCAATTCGACGCCGTAGGCCCCAACATTCTGCACGGGGGCAGCCCCTACCGTGCCCGGTATTTCAGCCAGCGCCTCAAGGCCGAACCATCCCCGAGCGGCCGTTTCCCGCACCAACTGGTCGAGGCCCAGCCCAGCCTCGGCGACAAGATCCACTTGCTCGGGTGGCTGCTGCTCCACCCACCAATCTGCTGCTGTTACGTGAACTGTGCGTTTGACGGTCGGCTGAACGAAAACAACGTTCGATCCACCACCCAACACCCGGGTGGCCGGGTCGGCCAGCCAGGTGGCCACCTCAGCTGCGGCTAATGTCTGGGCATCAAGACAGTGCAGGATCAGCGCCCGCACCGATCTCGTCGGCAATCGCAGGGTATTGTCCAGCGGCATGTCATCACGCCATTCCCAGGCCGGGGGGCGACAACTTGCATCAACCATGCTCATTCACGGACCGGCTCGCTGCTGTCGCCCCCGTCGGAGACAGGGGTCGGGATTCCTCGGGCAATCCGATCGGCGCCTCGCCATGGGTGATGACCTGGATGATCGATTCGACCACCACCTCCGGCTGATTCATCGGGCGTTGATCCACGTTGATCAGCTTCTGCCTGGAACGACGCGTCGAAATCGCGCCATGGGTCTTGGCCTCATCCTCCCGACAGACACAGACCCCCGGAATGCCCAAGGCGGCTGCCAGCCAACCGGTCAGGTTGTTTCCCGTGAGC
The DNA here is from genome assembly GCA_041676845.1 of Halothiobacillaceae bacterium. Classification (GTDB taxonomy): domain Bacteria; phylum Pseudomonadota; class Gammaproteobacteria; order Halothiobacillales; family Halothiobacillaceae; genus Guyparkeria. Next base: position 138,678 of record JBAYRD010000001.1, read on the forward strand.
ACGAAACGGCTCTGCGTCAAACGTCGCTGCCACTCGGCTGGTTCCATCGGCGGCTGTGCCACAACATCGTCGATGCTCACGCCCTCCTCTTCCAGACGCCGACGGATCAGCTCGATATCTTCAGGCTCGAACGGCAGGCCGGTGGTATCCAGCAGCAAGTCAGTCACAACGGGTTCGGCTTCGATGCTCAGGCCATAGTCCGGGTTGAGGTCAAGCAGGGAATAATCCAGCACGGCGGCGAACAACATGCGGACAGCCTGCACCCGGTGGAGATCATCCGGGATCGGATATGGCGAGTCGTAGGACTGACGTTTTAGGAGCTTGCTCGTCGACGGGAGTGCAATGCCGACGGACTTCGCCGACAGGCGCCCAGCAGCAACCACCGTTTCGGGGTGTCCAAATGGATCAATGACGTACTCCGCCTCGCCCAGCGAAGGGTGGGCGCTCACCATCTCCCGCCACATCCGAACGGCCCCCCAACCGGCCGGCGTCCACCACGTGCCACCCAGGCTCGCCAGATCAAACTCGATCACCTCATCGATTGCCGGGTGACGACGGAACCAAGGCGCGGCTGCAGGCCCGGTGATCACGCTGAATCGCAAGCCGGGACTCGCACGGACGGCATCGGTGAGGGCAGGGAAAATTGGAATGACCTCGTCCGGGAGGTCGGGGGCGACAATCGCGATACGCATGCGGTCGGGCGTCCTGGCAGATAAACGTGGCAAACGAGTATGGGAAAGCGCGACAGGCCAGCCTGTACCGGTGATTGGAGATCGCCCCAAATCAACTTCAGGCCAACCCGAAAATCAATCCCGGGGGGCAGAGCCACCAAAAATAGCGACCAGCACCGCTATACGGTATTTTCCGAGCCGCCGGCAGCGACTGCCCGAGCATGGGAATCCACGACGAGAATTCCAGAGCAAAACCGCATGCTAAACTGCCGCGCTTCGAATCACCAATAGCCGTTCCCGGGGCGCGCCGCTCACGCGATATCGCGTCCTGGCCAATCACTACGTTTACAGATCAAGCCCACTGCATGGATAACCAACGCCGGATTCTCGTCACCTCTGCCCTGCCGTATGCCAACGGTCCTCTGCACCTCGGGCACATTATCGAAACCATCCAGACCGATATCTGGGTCCGCGCCCAGAAACTGTTCGGCCACGACTGTCTTTACGTCTGTGCCGACGACACCCACGGCACCCCGATCATGCTGCGCGCCAAGCAGGAGGGCATCACGCCTGAGGAGCTGATCGCGCAGGTCCACAAGCTACACGAGGCGGACTTCCAGGACTTTGACATCGGTTTCGACAACTTCGGCAGCACGCATACCGACGACAACCGCCGCATGGCCGAGGAGATCTTCGGCAAGCTCGATGCCGCCGGGCTGATCAGCCGTCGCACCATCAAGCAGGCCTTCGATGAAACCAAGCAGATGTTCCTGCCGGATCGGTTCATCAAGGGCAGCTGCCCCAACTGCGGCGCGGCTGACCAGTACGGCGACAACTGTGAGGTCTGCGGGGCGACCTATTCGCCCACCGAGCTCAAGAACCCGATCTCCGTGCTATCAGGCACCACCCCGGTTGAACGCGACTCGGAACACTATTTTTTCGAACTGCCCAAGCTCGCCGACCAACTCAAGGCCTGGCTCGATCAGGCCGAAGTGCAGCCGTCGATCAAGGCCAAGCTCAATGAGTGGTTCGAAGCTGGCCTGCAGTCCTGGGACATTTCCCGCGACGCGCCCTACTTCGGCTTCGAGATCCCCGGGGCCCCAGGAAAATTCTTTTACGTCTGGCTGGATGCGCCAATCGGCTACATCGGCTCGTTCATCGAACTGGCGCGGCGCGAGGGGCTATCGTTCGACGAATACTGGGGACCGGATGCCAACACCGAGCTGGTGCATTTCATCGGCAAGGACATTGCCTACTTCCACACCTTGTTCTGGCCGGCGACCTTGATGGGTGCCGGCATGCGCACTCCGGATATGGTTCATGCCCACGGCTTTCTCACCCTCAATGGCGAGAAGATGAGCAAGTCGCGCGGCACCTTCATCAAGGCCAGGACCTACCTCGACCACCTGGACCCGGAGGCGCTGCGCTACTACTTCGCGGCCAAGCTTGGCTCTGGGATAGACGATATCGATCTCAACCTCGAAGACTTCCGCTACCGTGTCAACGCCGACCTGGTGGGCAAGGTGGTCAATATCGCCAGCCGCTGCGCGGGCTTTATCACCAAGCACTTCGACAACCGACTGGCCGCCGAGCTCGAACGCCCAGAATTGCACCAGGAGATGACGCAAGCCGCCGCCGGTATCGCCGAGCGCTACCAGCGTCGCGAATACTCCGCCGCCATGCGTGAAATCATGGCGCTGGCGGATCGCGCCAACCAGTACATCGATGAACGTAAACCCTGGGTACTGGCCAAGGACGAGGCTACCCGTGACGAGGTCCAGTCGATCTGTACCGATGGGCTGAACGCCTTCGTCGTGCTGATGACCTACCTGTCGCCAGTGCTGCCCAAACTGGCCGCCAAGGCAGCCGACTTCCTAAACGTCGAGGTGCTGACCTGGCAGGGACTGACCGAACCGCTGCTCGACCACTCGATCAACAAGTTCAAACCAATGATGCAGCGCATCGAGGAGGCCTCGCTCGAGGCCTTGCTTGAGGCCAGCAAACAGGACGCAGCCGAGGAAGCCAGGATGATGGCCGGCGGCGATAAATCGAAAAAGAACAACCAGGAGAAAAACACGATGAAGCCCGAGATCGAACCGATCGCCGAGACTATTGATATCAAGCAGTTCGCCGCGGTCGATATGCGCATCGCGAAGATCGTCGAGGCCGATCACGTCGAGGGGGCAGACAAACTGCTGCGCCTGTCACTCGATATTGGTGAAGAGCGTCCCCGGCAGGTATTCGCCGGCATCAAGGCCGCCTACGACCCGGCCACCCTGGTCGGTCGGCATACCGTCATGGTCGCCAACCTCGCCCCGCGCAAAATGAAGTTCGGCGTCTCCGAAGGCATGGTGCTCGCCGCCGGTCCCGGTGGCGAGGAGCTGTACATCCTCTCGCCAGACGAAGGCGCAGCCCCGGGCGCCCGAATCTCATAGAACCAAGCCCGTTATCGCCGCAGCCGCTGACCAGGCCGCCACTCAAAACAATCGCGACACTTGGAGAAAAGGCCAAAACAGGGTGACAAATCACAGCGGCTGTGTATAATACGACGCCATACCTGACGCGGGATGGAGCAGTCCGGTAGCTCGTCGGGCTCATAACCCGAAGGTCGCAGGTTCAAATCCTGCTCCCGCAACCAAATCCTGAAAACCCGGCATTCATTGAGTGCTGGGTTTTTTCTTGTTGATATGAGCATATCCTTGGGAACCACCACCCGCCCCGTGACGAGTCACTTGACATTCCACCGGGTCTGCGTAGAATGCGCCCCCATACCAGACGCGGGATGGAGCAGTCCGGTAGCTCGTCGGGCTCATAACCCGAAGGTCGCAGGTTCAAATCCTGCTCCCGCAACCAGATCCTAAAGCCCCGGGCGCTCCCCGGGGCTTTTTTGTTGTCGCTGTTGCAGAAATGGGAAGCCGATGCAGGTCGATCAGCCCGCCGTGGAACGGCTCTGACCGAGACCGACACGCAGCCAATCAAGTCACTATTTGCCTCCAGCCCTCGACTGACAGAGGCTTATTTGGCCAGGCAATGGGCAGGCAATCAGCACCCGCTGCTCTCAAGCTGCGGGCAGTCACGACCTAGCCCACTCAAGCCACCGCGCCAACGCGGCTGGTTGAGCAAAAATGCTAATCTTCTGGCCGCTTTCCACAACAATTTCATAGTCCATCGTCCCGAGAACCGAAATGTCTAACCCCTTGCCTAACGCTTTGCCCAACCCATTGCTCGACAGCCCCGATCTGCCTGCTTTCGATCAGATTGAACCGGCACATATCGAACCGGCTATCGACCAGATTCTGGCCGATAATCGCCAGACTATTGCAGCGCGCCTGGATGAAGGGGCTCCTTATACTTGGGCCAACTTTGTCGCCCAGATGGAGGGGCTGGCAGATCGACTCGACCAGGCCTGGGCGCCGGTCAGGCATCTCAACGCGGTGGTCAATACGCCAGAGCTGCGCCAGGCCTACGAAGCCTGCCTGCCGAAGCTGTCCGATTACGCCACTGAGCTGGGACAGGATGAAGCGCTGTTTCAGGCCTATCGTCAGCTGCGCGCGCGGGACGACTTCGCCACCCTGCCCACAGAACAGCGACAGGTGGTCGAACATGCCCTGCGCGACTTCCGATTGGCCGGGGTCGATCTCGATCCTGCTGACAAGCAGCGCTTTAAGGAGCTCAAGAGCGAGCTATCCCAGCTGACCACCGAGTTTGCCAACAATCTGCTTGATGCAACCAATGCCTGGTCGCTTGACATCGACGATGAATCACGACTGACCGGCTTGCCGGAATCAGCGCGTGCCCTCTTCCGTGATAATGCCGAGCGCGAGGAAGTGGCTGGCTGGCGGGTGACTCTCGATATGCCGTCCTTCCTCGCCGTGATGACCCATGCCGAAGACCGCTCGCTGCGCGAGACACTGTACGAGGCGTTTGTCACCCGCGCCTCGGATGTCGGCCCGCATGCCGGCCAGTGGGACAACGGTCCGGTGATGGAGCGCATCCTCGAAATTCGTCACCAGCTTGCCCAATTGCTTGGTTTCGACAACTACGCCGATCACTCGCTTGAGACGAAGATGGCCGACAGCCCTGCCGAGGTGCTGCAATTCTTGCAGGATATGGCCGAACGAGCGGTGCCCAAGGCGCGTGAGGAGCTGGCCGAGTTGCGAACGTTCGCCCGTGAGTCCGACGGTCTGGAGACCCTGCAACCCTGGGATGTGGCGTTCTATGCCGAGAAATTACGTGAAGCGCGTTATGCCGTCTCACAAGAGCAGCTCAAACCCTATTTCCGGGCCGATCGGGTGGTCGATGGCTTGTTCACGGTCGTTGGGCGGCTGTTCGGTATCCGCATCCAGGAACGCAGTGACCTGCCAACCTGGCACTCTGATGTGCGTTTCTTCGAGGTCGAGGATCGGGACGGCCAGCCCCGGGGGCGGTTCTATCTCGACCTTTACGCTCGTCCGCACAAACGGGGCGGTGCCTGGATGGCCGGGGCCATTCAGCGGCGTCGCCTGCCCAACGGCGAGATCCAGCAGCCGGCCGCGTTTCTGACTTGCAACTTCACGCCGCCCGTTGGCGGCAAACCCTCACTGCTCACGCACGATGAAGTCATCACGTTGTTTCATGAGTTCGGCCACGGTCTCCACCACCTGCTGACCCGAGTGGAAGCAGCCGGAGTCGCGGGTATCAGTGGGGTTGCCTGGGATGCGGTGGAGCTGCCGAGCCAGTTTCTGGAAAACTGGTGCTGGGAGCGCGAGGCGCTCGATCTGTTCGCCCACCACCACGAGACGGGCGAACCGCTGCCGCAGGCACTGTTCGAGCGCCTGCGTGCTGCACGCCAGTTCCAGGCCGGCATGCAGATGGTCCGCCAGCTGGAGTTCTCGCTATTCGATCTGCTGCTGCATCAGGACTTTGACCCGGCCACTGGTGCCCGCATCCAGGAGACGCTCGACCAGGTGCGCCAATCGGTGGCCGTCATCCACCCACCGACCTACAACCGCTTCCAACACGGCTTCGCGCATATTTTTGCCGGCGGCTACGCGGCCGGCTACTACAGCTACAAGTGGGCGGAGGTCCTGTCGGCCGATGCCTGGTCACGGTTCGAGGAAGATGGGGTGTTCAACGAGCGCACCGGCGCAGACTTCCTGGTTCATATCCTGGAACGGGGCGGCAGTGAAGATCCCATGACCCTGTTCAAGGCCTTCCGGGGGCGTGAGCCGCGCATCGAGCCACTGCTGCGCCAGCACGGTATTGCCACATCTTCAGAGGTCGAGGCGTGAGGACGCTCATCACACCCCGTCCACAGAGACCCGGTGCGCTGTATTGGCTTATCGGCGCGGCGGCGATATTCATCCTGCTCGCCGGGCTACAGGCCGTCAGCCACATCGTCACGCCGTTCCTGCTGGCCGCCTTTCTCGCCATCATCAGCGCCCCGCCGCTGGCGTGGATGCAACGGCGGGGGGTGCCCGGATTCATCTCGGTCCTGCTGCTGTTTTCGCTGGTCGGTGTGGCGTTCTTTCTGCTATTTCTCGCCCTGCAGGGTGCAGCCGAGAGCCTTGCCCACCAGGCGCCGGCCTATCAGGCGAAGCTTGCCGGCTGGATCGAGCAGCTACGTACGTTGCTGGAGGAACGCGGCGCTCCCCCGGAGCTGTTGCCTGACAGCCTGCCGCTGCCACAAGCGAGCACCATCACCGGCGCCGCCACCGGCATCGCGACCGGTCTCGGGCAATTCACGGCCTCCACCATGCTGGTGCTGCTTGCCTACATGTTCCTGCTGCTCGAAGAACGCACGTTGGCCGACAAGCTCCAGGCAGCCTTCCCCGGCCGTCGGCGCGCCCGGGTACGTACGCGCCGTTTTCTCCGCTCGGTCTATCGTTATCTGTTGATCAAGACCGGCTCGAGCCTGCTTACCGGGCTGCTGGTCGGACTGGGACTGAGCTGGATCGGCGTTGATTTCGCGATTCTCTGGGGCATCGTGGCCGGACTGCTCAACTTCATCCCCACCATCGGCTCGTTCATCGCCGCCATTCCCGCGCTGTTGATCACCATAGTCGGTGGTTCAGCGCTCGATATCCTGTTGGTCGGGACGTTGTACCTGGTCGTCAATATCGCGATCGGCAGCATCCTTGAGCCACGTCTGCTGGGACGAACCCTTGGTCTGTCACCGGTGATCGTGCTGATCTCGCTGCTTGTCTGGGGGTGGGTCTTCGGTCCGGTGGGCATGTTGCTGGCCGTGCCGCTGACCATGATCGCGAAACTTGCCCTCGACTCCAGTCCGCAGACACGTTGGGCGGGCATCCTGCTCAGCGACCGGGTCCGTCGGCTGCCCATCGATCGCCACACCGTCGATGACAATTGAGCGGCCGGGACATGGCGAGAACAATGACGCCTTGCTCGGCACCACTGGCCTCGGTAACTCGCGCCGGGTGTCCTCCACCCAAACCGGCCCGCATGACGATCTTCTCCCCCAGGTGGCTCGGCATGCCCGGCGGGGATTCGACAAGCCGATCGCCGACTACAATCGCATTGCCTTCGACCAGGTGGCCGACCGAGTCCACAGCGAAGGCCAGCCACTGATCCTGGATTCCGGTTGCGGCACCGGGGACAGCAGCCGGGAACTGGCCCGACAGCATCCCGATCATCTGGTGATCGGCATCGACCGCTCCGCCGACCGCCTGACGCGACATCGTGACGACACGCCGACGAACTGCCTGCTGGTACGCGCTGATCTGATCGACTTCTGGCGCCTGGCCGATGAGGCCAACTGGCGCCCTGCTCAGCACTATCTGCTCTATCCCAACCCGGAGCCAAAAGCGCGCCACCTCAAGCGACGTTTCCATGCCCATCCCGTGTTTCCCTTTTTCGTCGCGCTCGGTGGTCGGATCGAATCTCGCAGCAACTGGCGTATCTATCTTGAAGAACTGGCTATCGCACTGGCATTTCATGGCCGTGAAACGCGCCTGGCCCAGATCGAGCCGGACGACAACCCGCCCATCACACTCTTCGAACGGAAATACCGCGCCAGCGGTCAGCCTCTCTGGCGTCTTGAGACCATCGATGAGACCTGACATCTAGGGAAGCGATGATAATCGGTTGATTTCTCACCTCTAATTATCTTTACGAATGGCAATCGGTAATACACCCGCTTTGGCAGCGCCAACCATGCCCAATTCTCCGCGGGATGAGGAGAGGATGGCTGCTGTATCTATTTGACCCGGGCATTACTGGTCGATAACGTCCATGCAGACAACCGCTAAGGAATTCATGGGTATGTACAAGAAGATAATGGTGCCTGTAGACCTTGCTCACCTTGGCCTGCTGGAAAAACCGCTGGCCGTCGCCGCGGACATGGCAAAGCACTACCACGCCGCGATTTGCTATGTGGGTGTGACCAGCTCGCAGCCCAGTCAAGTCGCAAGAACCCCCGAAGAATACGCACAAAAGCTCAGGGCATTTGCTCAGGAGCAAGCGCCGGGTGGTGGGGATGGCGAGCAGCAAGTGGAAACGCGTGTCTACAACAGCCCGGATCCAATTGCGGACCTGGACGACACCCTGATCAAGGCCATCAAGGAAATCGGTGCGGATCTGGTGGTAATGGGCACCCGTCCACCAAAGCGTTTCAACGCCATCATACCCGCCAATGGCTCCAAGGTAGCCGCACGCACCAAGGCATCGGTCTTTCTCGTTCGGCCCTGAGGACGCAGGTCTGCTCGATCCTCACCAAATCCAGCAACTGACTGTGGAGATGGAGCAACAAGCATGGACAACAGCCCCAAAACCTCTCCTGATGACAGCCCGGACACGGCAGTCGGCATCCCGGCACCGGAGGGGGCCACCGAACTGATCGATACCGACTACAGGATCGGTCAGGACAACTATCAGGCCAGTCCCGTGGGGATACGCATCGACATCCACGGGGCGGTATTCACGTTTTCGGCATTGGTGGTCCTGGCATTCGTGGTGCTGGCCCTCGCCCTTCCCGACCAGTCCACTCACTGGTTCGGCGTCACTCGGGACTGGATCAACAACAACCTGAGCTGGTTCTTCCTGCTGTCGGCCAATATTTTCCTGCTGCTCTGTCTGGCATTGATCTTCTCGCCCCTGGGCAAGGTGCGTATTGGCGGCGCCAGGGCCAAACCGGACTTCAGTACCATGTCCTGGTTTGCCATGCTGTTCGCCGCCGGTATGGGCATCGGCCTGATGTTTTACGGCGTCGCTGAGCCGCTGACCCACTACAGTACATCGCTTGCCGGCATTGAAATGGGTGACAGCGGTGTACGCAGCGATTCGGCCCCGCTAGGGGCAGCCGAAGGCAACCCAAGTGCGGCTACCAATCTGGCAATGGCGGCCACGATCTTCCACTGGGGTCTTCATCCCTGGGCGATCTATGCCATCGTGGCCCTATCGCTGGCCTTGTTTTCCTTCAACAAAGGCTTGCCGCTGACGGTGCGATCGATGTTCTATCCGGTGCTTGGGGAGCGCATCTGGGGCTGGCCAGGACATATAATCGACATCCTGGCTGTGTTCGCCACCCTGTTCGGCTTGGCGACGTCGCTAGGCATTGGGGCGCAGCAGGCGTCCGCCGGTCTGGGTTTCCTGTTCGGCCTGCCCGACGGCACCACCACTCTCGTTTTGCTGATCGCCGCCATCACGGCGGTAGCAGTCATCTCCATCATGGCTGGTGTCGACAAGGGGGTCAGACGTCTCTCAGAGCTCAACATGGTGCTGGCCTTCCTGCTGCTGATGTTTGTCATCATGGTCGGACCAACCCTGGCAATTGCTACCGGTGTGGCCAAGAGTCTCGGCTCCTATCTCACGGAGCTGCCCTTTCTTGCCAACCCGTTCGGTCGGGAGGATTCAGGATTCACGCTTGGCTGGACCACGTTCTATTGGGCCTGGTGGATCAGCTGGTCACCCTTTGTCGGCATGTTCATCGCCCGCGTCTCTCGCGGGCGCTCGGTGCGCGAATTTCTCACCGTCGCGCTGCTGGTGCCGTCGACCGTATCGGTCATCTGGATGACCACCTTCGGCACCACGGCCATCAAGCAGTTGCAGGGTGGTTTTGAGGGGGCCAGGGATGCTGAGGTCCCGCTGCAGCTGTTCGAGATGTTGAGTCAGCTGCCTCTGGCTGAAATCACCTCGTTCATTGGCATCGTACTGGTGATCGTATTCTTCGTGACCTCGTCCGACTCCGGCTCGCTGGTCATCGATACGATCACGGCCGGCGGCAAAATCGATGCGCCCAAGCCGCAACGTGTGTTCTGGGGCATCCTCGAAGGGGCAATCGCCATCACATTGCTGGTCGGTGGTGGTCTTCTTGCGCTTCAGTCAGCGGTTGTTGCCGCCGGCCTGCCATTCACCTTCGTCCTGCTGGTGGGCTGCTATGCCATCGTCAAGGGATTGATGAGCGAACCTCGATAGAAATGAATGCCAAATCACCGCCATCACAACCCCATGTTTTCGTGGATAGCCAGGGAAAATGACCCGCTACAATGAGCGGGTCATTTTTTGCTTGTCTGCCGCTCCTGAAAACCCTTATATCGGCTGCCGAACAATAAGATGCATTGCAATCGATTTTGATCGATTGCAAGAAACTGCAATCATGTCAGACAACTGCAACAAGCGAGTCCGCACGCTCCAATATGGCGATGTTCCTGCTTCTTCAGTAAGACGGCCTGACCCCTAACCAACAACAACCAACGGAGTGACCATCGTGGACAAAAACCCCGAGAGCTCCCCTGACAGACCGGACGAAACCATCGGCATCCGGACGCCAGAAGGGGCGACCAATCTGATCGATACCGACTACAAGATCGGTCAGGACAACTATCAGGCCGCTCCCTTGGGGATAGACATCGACATCCACAGCACGGTGTTCTCTTTCTCGGCACTGGTCATCCTGGCATTCGTGGTGCTGTCTCTGATATTCCCCGACCAAACCACCGCCTGGTTCGGCGCCGCCCGGGACTGGATCAACAGCAGGATGAGCTGGTTCCTCCTGCTGTCAGGCAATATCTTCTTGCTGCTCTGCCTGGCACTGATTTTCTCGCCATTGGGCAAGGTACGCATTGGCGGGCCTGAAGCGAAACCGGACTTCAATTACCTGTCCTGGCTGGCCATGCTGTCCGCCGCCGGCATGGGGATCGGCCTGATGTTCTACGGCGTATCCCAACCACTATCGCACTACAGCGCTGCCTATGATGGCATCCAGTACGGCGTGACTTATCAGGGCGAAATCCCCGCTGGGGATGAGGCTGTTCCCGAAGGCTGGCAAAGCCGAGATGCGTTCAACAATGCGCTGAATTTGCATGGCTCATCCCCCGCCGCCGTGAGTGAGGCCATCGACGCAACGGTGCCGGAGGATATGCGTGATCAGTTTTCTCCGAGCGACATCCGAAGCGACTGGGCGCCGCTGCAGGGGGCCAAGGGTGACCAGAACGCCGCATTGAACCTTGCAATGGCGAGCACGATCTTCCACTGGACTCTGCATGCCTGGGCAATCTACGCCATCGTCGCCCTTTCGCTGGCATTGTTTGCCTTCAACAAGGGGCTGCCGCTGACCATGCGATCGATGTTCTACCCGGTGCTCGGGGATCGTATCTGGGGCTGGCCAGGACATATAATCGACATCCTGGCTGTGTTCGCCATCCTGTTCGGACTGGCGACGTCGCTGGGGATCGGGGCGCAGCAGGTGTCTGCGGGCCTGAATTACCTGTTCGACATCCCGAGCAGCACGACCACGCTGATGCTGCTGATCGCCGCCATCACGGCGGTGGCGGTCGTCTCCATCATCGCGGGGGTCGACAAGGGGGTCAGGCGTCTGTCGGAACTCAACATGGTGCTGGCCTTCCTGCTGCTGATGTTCGTCGTCGCTGTCGGCCCGACTCTGCTGATCATCACCGGATTCGCGAAGAATATCGGCTTGTATCTGGTCGAGTTTCCGCAGCTGGCCAACCCATTCGGACGGGAAGACGCGAACTTCACCCATGGATGGACCACATTCTACTGGGCCTGGTGGATCAGCTGGTCACCTTTTGTCGGCATGTTCATTGCCCGCGTCTCACGTGGGCGTTCAGTGCGCATGTTTCTCGCCAATGTGCTGCTGATCCCGTCCATCGCATCGGCGTTCTGGATGACCGCCTTCGGCACCACCGCCATCGAGCAGCTGCAACAAGGCTTCGAGGGTGTCAAGGACGCCGAGGTCTCGCTGCAATTGTTTGAAATGCTGAGTCAGTTGCCGTTGACGGAAATCACCTCGTTCATTGCCATCGTGCTAGTGATCATATTTTTTGTGACTTCGTCCGACTCCGGTTCATTGGTCATCGACACCATCGCCGCCGGTGGCAAGATCGATGCACCCAAGCAGCAGCGTGTGTTCTGGGGCGTTCTCGAGGGGGCGATCGCTTTCACCCTGTTGATCGGGGGTGGCCTGGCAGCACTTCAGTCAGCCGTTGTGGCCGCCGGCCTGCCATTCACCTTCGTCCTTCTGGTCGGCTGCTATGCCATCATCAAGGGATTGATGAGCGAGCCGCGGGGAACGTAAGCGGCTGATTACTGGCCATCGCCGCCATTGAGCCATGGACCAATGGTCAGCAGCATGCAGATGAGACAGGCGGTCTCGCCAGGAAAACGGGCCCGCCATTTTCTTGCCCGCCCGAGACAGGTATCAGCGGCGATATCAGCGCCAGAGGTCGCCGATCCGCGTCTCGGCTGAATAGTGCCGCGCCACCTGAGCGAGCAGCAGCTCCGCGGTGGCCAACGCATCGAGCTTGGCATGATGCGACGAGTACGCCGGTAGGCCATAGCGTTTGCGGCTATCTGCCAATCGGATTGATACCGGCGCGGCGCCGAAAAAGGTACGTAACCGAGTCCACCATCCATGCCGCACCTGCTCGGCCTCCAGGCTCATGGTGTCGATCACCGGGAACAGGCAGCGCTCGCCCCGATAGTCCTGCACAGCGGCATCAAGAAACGGACGCTCGATGTCTCGGTAATGAACGACTACGATCTTGCCGGCCAGCTGTGCCAGCAACTCGTCCAGAACCATATCCAGATCCGGTGCCCTTGCGACCTCGGTGTGTGTGATCCGATGAAAACAGATCGAGGCCTCATCAAGTGGCTTCTGTGGGCGCAATACCCAGTAGCGGCCCGCCGCCGGGCGAATGCGATGCATGGTGAAAGGCACCAAGCCGATCGAGACGATCGCATGACGCCTCGCATCCATGCCAGTGGTCTCGAAGTCGAGCGCAACCATCTCGACCTGGTCAATCGGGGTGTCCGGATCCGGCAGGCCGGCATCATAAAAGGCTCTCAGGGTCGGGTCCTGACAACGCTTCGCCTGCTCGGCGAAAAACTCCGGCCAGGTGATGTCTTGTCCTGTCGTATTGCCCCGGCGCATCAGCGACTCGGCGTCGGATAACGAAAACGCAGAAACTTCTGCGCGTTGCTCAACACTTGAAATGCGTCCTTGAGATTGTGGCGCTCCTCGGCGGACAGGTTTTCCGGCTCGATGTTGTTGTCTGGTGCCCGGTGCTGCTTGAGGTCATGGGCCTGGTGACGAATCCTCACTATCGAGAGGAGTTCGAGTGCGTAGCGCAACTTGTCGGCCTGACCCGCCGGAAGGATGTTGGCCTGGATGATGTCATCGAGCCGGTCGAAGGAACTCTGTGACCGCGAGCCGGCGGCCAGGGCATGGACACGAATGACGTCGACCAGCGGCGCGGTGCCGCGTCGCTTGAGGTTGATCGAGTTATTGTGCTTGCCATCCTGCTCCATGACGAAGGTGCGGAAAAAGCCCAGTGGCGGCCTGCGGCTGAGCGCGTTTCGCGCCATGGCCGCCAGAAACCGCGGGCTCTGGCTGGCGCGCCGTGCAACCAGATCCTGGAGCTGTTCGACGAAGGTCTCCTCGCCATGGACTGCCTCCAGATCGAAGAAGATCGAGCTGCGGAGGAGCCGTTCGGGATCCGGCTCGTCGATCCATTCCTTGAAATAGCGGCGCCAGACGGACAACGGCTGGCGCCACTTGTCGTTGGTCGCCATGATGCCGCCGGCGCAATAAGGGTAGCCGCAGGCATCCAGCCCATCGCTGACATGCTTGGCCAGGGCAAAAAACCACTCGTCATGCAGTTCCGGATCGAACGAGTCGTCCAGAATCAAGGCGTTGTCCTGGTCTGTCTTGATGGTCTGGTCATTGCGTGCCATTGAGCCGTTGACCATGAAGCAGTACGGTACCGGTGCCGGCCCAAGTGTCTTTTCGGCCAGTTCGATCAATCGCCGGATCAAACTGCGGCCGATGGTCGACATCGCCTCGCCGACCATCTGCGAGGTCGCTCCCTCGTCCACCAACCTCAGGAACGCGGCGCGCACATCCGGCATCAGCCGCACCAGCCCCTTGACGCTGCCCTGATTGAAGATGTTGCTCACCAGATAGAGACTGCTATGGGTCTCGTAGCGCACGATGTCGGATAAATTCACCACGCCAACCGGCTGCTGTCGATACAGCACTGGCAAGTGATGCACGTTGTTGCGCAGCATGGCGAGCATTGCCTCGTACACCGATTCATCCGACCGGATCGTGACCAGGCGATCGTGCTTGATCTCTTTGAGACGCGTGTCCACCGATTCGCCGGCGGCAAGCACTCGGATGCGCAGATCCTGATCCGTCAATATCCCGCTCAGACGCCAATGGTCGTGGTCTTTGTCGACAAACGCGCGCTCGTCGTCCTCGGAAGACTCGGCGAGCAACAGGATGGATGAGACCTGCTGCTCGGTCATCAACCGGGCCGCCTCGCGGACGGTATTGTTCTCGTCAATCATGACTGGTGACCGGCTGAGCAAACGACGTACACGGGTGACCATCAGGTCGATCTCATGCTCATCCTGCTCGACGGTGGCCTTCAGCCGTGGGCCCGACAGTTCGACGAAATCGGCGAAATGGTCGTCTTCCTCGCTAAGACGATCGAACACGTCGGCCGGAATCAGGTAAAGCAGCGTGTCCTCGATGGCCTTGGCGGGAAAACGCACGCGGCGTTTGTGCAACAGACCAGCCTGCCCAAAGATATCGCCCGCACTCAGTCGGTTGTAGAGCTCGCCATTGTGACGGCGGACTTCGACTGCACCACTTCTCACGTACCACAGCGCGTCAATCGATTCGCCATACTCCAGAATCGTCGCCCCATCCCGGTAATAGACGACTTCCACCTGTGAGGCGATCTCGTCCAGCCATTCGTCATCCAGTCGGTCGAACGGGGGAAATTGCCGCAGGTGCTCCCGTATTTCCTGGACTTCTGCTTCCATCGTCTCCTCATCCGTCACTGGCAGGTCGGTCGTTATCGGTTGCCACGGATTATGACTGCCCGCCTGTTCCCGTGCAGAACATCCTTGGCGTGGTCAGCTCGTCAGAAGTAATAACCGATGTTGATGTTGTAGATGGTGTTGCTGTCCGCCTCACCGGTCAAGGCCGCTGTTCCGCCACTGACAAACGGCTGGTTCTTGCCGTTGATGATATCGAAATACGCATAAACCCCGCCGGCACCCACGGACATGCCGGTAACATTCATGTAGGTGTTCTTGTAATCATTGTTCTTGTCGAAAATGAGGCTGTAGTCGTTATAGAAGCGCAGCGAGGAAATCGGCCCCCAGTTGACCGGCATTGTATAGGCGATGTTCGCCGTGACCGCTCGTGCGGACAGTGGTCCGGTATACATTGCGTTGTAATAGCCGTAATTGATGAATTCGGCAGTGGGGTCATCAAGATCGTATTTCCAGTCCGAATACTGCAACTGCAGGTTCCACCGATCATAGTCGGCCACCAGATGAGCGGCAGCGGCGTAGTAATCACCATCGCTGCCAGTTCGACCGCCGTTGAGCTGACCGTACTTGAGCGATGCCCCCGGCTTTATGCTCAGGTTGTCGCCGACGGTGTAATCGTACTCGGCTCGTGCCACCAAGCTGTTGACCGCCTCGGTTCCGCCCCGGTCGCCGTCGTAACCGATGACATTCGCGGAGTAGGACTCAGGGCTGGAACCGCCGCGCTCGTCATTTTTCAGGAAGGCCAGGTCAAGACGCCAATCACCCGGGGTATAGGTCGATCCGATGCCGAAATCGTAGTTGTCCTCGAGGCCCACGTAGAACATCGACGAAAAGTAGAAGCTGTGCGAGTTGTACGGCAGCACACCGAACGGTATTTGGAAGATACCCGCACGCGCGTTCAAGTCATCGCTGAACTCGTAACCGACCCAGGCATGGTGGATGACTGACATGTACTCATACCAGCGCCATTCGGCCGACAGGATCACATCATCGATCTCGCCGTCGAAGCCCAGACGAACGGTATCAAACCTCATGTCGCCACCGCGATCTCTCTGATCCTCGTCATTTTCGTTCACGGTGTAATTGAAGCGCACCGCCCCACCAAGCCGGATATCCGGCTTGGTGCTCTCGGCCTCCTTGCCCGCAGTGACAACCTGCTCAGCCGACTCTTTCCGGGCTTGTTCTTGCTGGGCCTGTTCTTTCTGGGTCTGGGCTATCTCGTCGTTGCGCGCACGTTCTTTCTCGAGCTCGCCCTGCAAGGTTTCGACCCGCTGCTTGAGTGCTTCGAGTTCCTGCATGATCTTCTCGATATTCGTCGTCTCTGCGTTGGCCGCCATGACGCCCAGCGGGGAGAGGCCGAGGGCGACGCCGACGGGGAGTGCCAACAAATGCTTCTTCATCTTCGATCCTTCTTTATCTTCGTTGGTTGGCTACGACTTCGGCCACCCAGCTCGTTGTCGTTCCAGTTTCCAAGCCCAGCACAACGCTAACTCGATCTGATGCTTGTCAGTGCCGCACCATGAGTTACCGTCCGCAATCAATGTCTCGCTCGACCGCAGGGGCGATCCAGACGAAATCCCAGGCGAAGCCATAGGCTGCAGCGGCTTTCGACAGTTGGTCAATCGTATCGATGGGCAGCATGCCGATCGATAGCACCTCCCCCGCATCGGCCCCGTCCGGGCGCGACAGCCAGTAACCCACGCCACGATCGACCCGCGCGTGCTGATTGCCCATCACACCTACGATCAAGTGCCCTGGATAGGCGCGGTGCGCGTCGGCCAGCGCATTGGCCATCAAGATGTCGCGAGCGACCTGGGCACGCAGCATCCCTGCCAAGAGATCTCCCGATACGCGGCCGCAATGAGCTGTTTTCAGATCCGCCAAAAGGCTTTCTTGCTGCGGACTGGGCAAGGAAAGATCCGGGCTGACCCGCTTGATAACCTTGAGATGATTCGCATCCAGCCTATGCTGCCAATCCGCTTCCTGAGACCGAGCCACTGCCATGGCCTGGTCACGCGGCAGGTTGATTCCCCATAGCGGCCAATGCTGCCTGGTCGCCAGTTCGAACAGTCCGCCGTAGTGCTCCCATCCCCAGCCATCGGCGTCGAATCCAGCCTGCTCAGCCCGTTCCCGGGCTGATGGTGTCCCGGACAGGTCACCGTGCCCAATGGCCCCCGGATCTGCTGCGGCAAGATCCAGTTGTTCCAGCGCGAGCACAACGGGTTGCCCCACGGCCTCAAGCAGCTCTAGCTGTTTGCGGTGCACATCCCGAGCGTCATGCACCTCCCCCAACAACAGGGTGTCGACTTCATTCAAGCGATCACGCAGCTGCGATTCGGCGACGGGCCGGCCTTGCGAGTCATACCACTCCCCGATATGCAGCCTCTCTGACGCTGCCAGGTTCGTAGACAGCGACCAGGACAATCCAGCAATCAGGGTAACCAGCAGCTGCCCAAGGCGACCATGGCGAGCAAGAAAATGGCGACCCTGATTATATTGGTCGCGGGAAAAACTGATATTCACGGCTAACCTCGATCGACTCGGACGAATTCCATGCCGGTGGATGCCGGGACAGGTAAAACATGGCAAGTCCCATTCAAAACAGATCTCATTCCAACACGAGCATCATGTTCCCGATACCGCAACTTCAAGATCAAGGCCTGTATTAGAGCCATCATGTCGCCTGATGTCGCCTGCGATTCGGGCAGAACTTCTGGGCAGAGCTTCCCTGGAGCCTGATTGGATATCGCTTGCGTTCACATTCAGATCGGTTACTGTCGAGCGCATGAAAATCACCGACCAGCGGATGCGTTCGTCGGTTTTCATCTGACCGAGGCGCCTGCGTGCTGAATGCCTCGATCGGTCCTCATATCAGCACGATTTTGAGAGTTTGTTTTCGAGATGATCAATATTTATGTGGGCAACCTGCCCTACTCCCAGGATGACCAGGGCCTCCAGGCCGCCTTTGAAGCCTATGGTGAAGTCAAGTCTGCCAAAGTGATCATGGACATGGCCTCTGGTCGCTCCAAGGGTTTCGGCTTCGTCGAAATGACCGACAGAGATGCCGGCATGCAGGCTATCGAGGCGTTGAACGGTTCGGACATGGATGGCCGCAACATCACCGTCAACGAAGCGCGCCCACGTGAGCGCAACAACGATCGCGGCGGCTTCGGCTCACGCTACTAAGCACTCCCGCGAGCTCCCCTGGGAGCATGAGAAAGGCCGGCCAAGTGCCGGTTTTTCTGTTTTCTGAAAGTACAAAACCATCTCGAAACCCATGACTCGTGAACTGGCATTCCATAAAATCGAGCACACAGGACGACCCTGGCATTGGCCCTCCCTCACTGCCACCCGGATGGGCGAAGGGTCGTGGCTGCCCCAGAAAAACATCCCAGGAAAACATCCCCAGAAAACCATCCTAAAAACTATGTTTTATTTCAGCGCCTTGCCAACAATTTCTGCCAAATCGGTTGAGCATTTTGGACGGGCGACCATCCGCTCAAGTTCACTGCGCATCCAGCCGGCACGTGCGCCGTCATAACGACGCCAGCGGCTGAACACCGTGGCCATGCGTGCCGCGATCTGCGGATTGAATCCATCGATCTCGATGATCTTGTCAGCAACCCAGCGGTACCCTGAACCCGACTCCGCATGGAAGGCGACCGGATTGGCCCGGGAGAATGTACCGATCAAGGCACGCACCCGGTTCGGATTGCGCAACGAGAACGCTGGATGAGACTCGAGCGCGGCGAGTGTCCGGCGATCATCTGGCTCGACTATGCCGGCGCGCAGTGCCAGCCACTTGTCCATCACCAGCGGATCGTCGGCCCACTCGTTGGCGAAGGATTCCAGCGCGTCGTCCCGCTCGACGCTTGGGCGAACAGCTAACGCACTGAGTGCGTTGAAGCGCTCGGTCATGTTGTCGGCCTCGCGCAGCTGCTCGGTGGCCAGGCGCCGCCATGCGGGATGGTCGAGCGCATTGAGGTAGCTGAGCGCCTCGGCACGCAAGGCCCGACGCCCAATATCATCGCCATCGTAGCGGTACTCGCCCTCGATGGCGGCCTTCTTGTAGACCAGCATCAGGGTCTGGGACCACTTGTTCGCCAGTTGCTCACGCAGCTCGATCCGAGCGTGATGGATCAGATCCACCGGGATATCTCGGCTGAACTGCTCGGCGATGTAATTCTCGGTTGGCAACGCCAGACATTCGGCGACCAGTCTCGGGTCGGCTGGGTCAACGGTGTCGAATGCCGCATGCAGCAACCGGCCGAATGCTGTACTGAGCCCCTCGGGCAACGTTGTTTGCCGCCACTCGCCATATTCCTCGGCCTCGCGCACCCGACCGACCAGTGTCTGCAACACCAGCCGCTGATACGCATCCCATCGATTGAACTCGTCGGTATCGCTGGCGGCCAGCAGCGCCAGATCCGCCTCATCAAAAGCGTGCTCTATCTTGACGGGCGCGGTAAAGCCGCGATTCAGCGACAGCACCGGCATGGCGGATCCGGCCGGCAGGCCGAAACGCCGCCGCTCACGACGCTGGTTCAGCACCACCAGGCATTCAGCGCTGCCCTCGCCATCCGGCTCGCCCGGGATCAGCGGTTCCGGGGGCAATAGTTGCAGGGGCAACGGTTTGCCATCGGCCCCGAAAGCTGCAATCCGCATCGGGATCAGGAACGGGTCGTCATCCGACTGGCCGGCTACCGCTGGGATTTCTTGCTCGAAATCAACCACCAGCTCATTGCCCTCAAGCCGCTTGTGCACATGTACCGCCGGCGTGCCGGCCCGGTCGTACCAGCGACGAAACTGGGTAGTGTCGAAATCGGCCTGCTCGGCCATGGTGTCGATGAAGTCTTCGATGGTGACCGCCTGACCATCGAAGCGCTCGAAATAGCGATCGGCACCGCGCCGGAAGGCCTCCCAGCCCAAGAGATTACGCCACATCCGCACCACTTCCGCTCCCTTGTTGTAGATCGTGGTGGTGTAGAAGTTGTTGATCTCCTGGTATTCCTTGGGCTGGACCGGATGCGCCTGCGGCCCGGCATCCTCGGCGAACTGGACCTGGCGCAGCAGGTTGACCTCCTGGATGCGCTTGACCGCCCGCAACCCCATGTCTGCCGAAAACTCCTGATCGCGGAAGACGGTGAATCCTTCCTTGAGCGAGAGCTGGAACCAGTCGCGGCAGGTAACGCGGTTGCCCGACCAATTGTGGAAGTACTCGTGGGCCACCACCGATTCGATCCCTTCATAATCTTGATCGGTGGCCGTTTCCGCGCGCGCCAGGATGAACTTGGAGTTGAAGATGTTCAGCCCCTTGTTCTCCATCGCGCCCATGTTGAAATCGTCGACGGCGACGATGTTGAACACGTCCAGATCGTATTCCCGGCCGTAGGTTTCCTCGTCCCAGAGCATCGACTTGATCAGCGACCGCATGGCGTGGTCGCAGCGATCGATGTTGTGCGCCTCGACGTAGATGCCCAGATCAATGGTGCGGCCCGAACGCGTGGTGAACTGGTCATGGATTGACTCAAGATCGCCGGCCACCAGAGCGAACAGATAGGACGGCTTGGGAAACGGGTCCTCCCACACGGCCAGGTGCCGACCATCATCGAGGTCACGCTGCTCGACCGAGTTGCCGTTGCTCAGCAGCACCGGGCAACTTGCCTTGTCGGCAATCAGGGTGACCCGGTAGCGGCTGAGCACATCCGGCCGGTCGGGGAAGAAAGTGATGCGGCGAAAGCCTTCCGGCTCACATTGGCTGCAGAAGGTGCCTGACGATTGGTACAAACCGTCAAGTGTGGTGTTCTCGATCGGGTTGATGCGAACAGTGATCGTCACGGTGAATCGCTCGGGTACATCCGGAATCGACAAGCCATTCTCGTGCTGCTCGTAGGCCGATGACGACAAGATCTCGCCGTCGAGCGCCACCGAGACCAGCTCAAGCTCATCACCATCCAGCCACAGCGGCGCGCCATGCTGGCCATTACGCCGGCAGCTGAGCTCGGATACGACTTGTGTCCCCCGCGGGGCGAGCTCGAAGGTCAGATCGACCTGATCGACAAGGTAATCGGGGGGACGGTAGTCGGCGAGGTGAATGGTCTGCGCTTGGCTTTCGGTCATGGTGGCCCTGGCTAATATCTAATAACTGATGGAATAACGGTTGGAAATGGATGCTGTCATGTCGTTTGAATGATGTCGGAGCGACCCATCCCACACATGGCCGCCACGTTGCCCAGCCGGGGGGGCGTAACCGAGGTCATTCAGAGGCCCAGCATAGCAGCACGCAAGCATTTTCCGCCTCCGTTCCGGCCAAGCAATGCCGGTCTGCATCAAGCGCAATCGGCCTGCATCAGGCATAATGCGCGCCCATACGATCACGGACGGGGCCTGCCCAGCACGGCGGCGCCGCCGAGAAAAATGCCCAACTGTTTCCCGGGAGTTGCCGACGCCATGCTCTTTTCGCAGATTGCCGCCTTCGACCTTGCTGACTGGCCGCAACCATCGCTCGAGACACTTTCCGAACAGCTGGCCGAGAAGCATTTCGCCCCCACCCTGTCACAACAGGTCGAGTCGATGGGATGGGCTCCGGTGATCGCTGAAGCGCTGGCGATTGAAACCGATGGCGCCTTCGGTCTGCTGTTTCGGCGAGAGGAGCGCGCCGTCCCGCCACGGGTCATCCAGGACCATGCCGCCAAGAAATTGGCCGAAGAATTCAATAAGGACGAGCCGTCCCGTGACGAAATCCGCCAGGCACGCGAGGATGCCCTGCTCGAACTGCTGCCACAGGCCTTCCCGCGCCAGGCCGAGACCCGCGTGATCATCGACACCCGCAACAAGCAGGTGTGGCTCGCCAATGCGGCGGAAAAACGCAACAGCCAGATCAATTCGCTGCTGCGTGAGACGCTGGGGCAATGGCGGGTCACGCCGGCCTTCGGGTCGGAAGAGCACAGCAGCCGGCTGTCGCGCTGGCTGCTGGAAGGCCCTCCGGCCGAGTTCGAGCTGGGTGACTCGGCCAAGCTGCTCGAGTCGCGTGATGGCGGCAGCATCACCGTGACCCGGCTGGGGCTGCCGGATGAAAATGTCCTGGCCCATCTGCGTGACGGCATGACGGTCGAGCAGCTGGAACTTGTCTGGCGCGACCGGCTACGCTTTACCATCCGAGCGGATGGACAGTTGACCAAGGTCAAGGCAGTGGACACGCTCGACGACGAGTTTGACGACGACGGCCTCGATGATCCCGCGACCCGACTGGAAGCCGAACAGCGCCTGACCCTGGACGTACTCAGGGAGCTGACCCGGGTGCTGCACGAGGCTTTGGCCCGCCCAGACGCCAGCTGACGCGCCTGCCCCGGGTTTTACCCGGACAAGCTGGGCAGCTCGGGTAAAGTCCGGGAGCATTTGGCACCCCGCCGACCCAACCGCATAATCTCGAACAAGACACCGGAGCTGTGCCACAGGCCTCCGGACCCGTTACCGACGCTTTGGGGCCATCGATCGCCCCGCCCCGGAAACCGATTCGAACAGGAACCTACATGACCGCTAATTCCCAGGCCGCATTCGCCCTGACTGCCATCTCGCCGCTAGACGGCCGCTATGCCCGACAGACCCGCGAGCTGACTGAATGCTTCAGTGAGTACGCCCTGATCAAATATCGGGTGCTGGTCGAGATCGAATGGTTCAAGGCCTTGGCCGATGAGCCCCTTATCGCCGAGGTGCCGGCCCTGAGCGACGAGGATCGCGGCTCGCTGGACGCCATCGCCGCTTCTTTCGATGTCCAGGCCGCCTTGCGGGTCAAGGAGTTCGAGGCGACCACCAATCACGACGTCAAGGCGGTCGAGTATTTCCTCAAGGAGCAAGTCGCCGACCATCCACGACTGGCGCGCCTCAGCGAATTCTTCCACTTCGCCTGCACCTCCGAGGACATCAACAACCTCGCCTACGGCCTGATGCTCAAGAAGGCCCGCGAAGAAGTGATCCTGCCCGAGATCGATGCTCTGGTAGAGACGCTACGCAAGATGGCGCACGAATGGGCCGCCGTATCGCTACTCTCGCGCACCCACGGCCAGCCCGCCTCGCCCTCGACCATCGGCAAGGAATTCGCCAATGTGGTCGCTCGTCTCGAGCGTCAGCGTCATCAGATCGCCGCAGTCGAGCTGATGGGCAAGATCAATGGTGCGGTCGGCAACTTCAACGCCCACCTGGCCGCCTATCCCGAGGTGGACTGGCCGGCTTTTTCCAAGCGATTCGTCGAGGGCCTGGGCCTTGTGCACAATCCCTATACCATCCAGATCGAACCGCATGACTACATCGCCGAGCTGTTTGATGCCATCGAACGGGCAAACACCATCCTGCTCGATTTTGCCCGTGACATCTGGGGACAGATCGCCCTGGGCCACTTCAAGCAGCGTCTGGTCGAGGGCGAAGTCGGCTCCTCGACCATGCCGCACAAGGTCAATCCGATCGACTTCGAGAATGCCGAGGGAAACCTTGGCGTCGGCAATGCCGTGTTGGCGCATCTGGCACGCAAACTCCCCATCAGCCGCTGGCAGCGCGACCTGACCGACTCCACCGTGCTACGTACGCTGGGCGTGGGCTTGGGTCACTCGCTGATCGCCTACCGATCGTTGGCCAGGGGGCTTTCGAAGCTCGAACTCGATGTCGATCGCCTCGCCGCCGAGCTGGACGAAAACTGGGAGGTGCTTGGCGAAGCCGTTCAGACGGTCATGCGCCGTCACGGCGTCGACCAGCCATACGAAAAGCTCAAGGCGCTGACACGCGGCCAGCGTGTGGACGGACCGGCGATGCGGGCATTCATCGAGGGCATCGCCGAACTACCGGCCGAAACCCGGGAGCGGCTCGCTGCCATGACGCCGGCCGACTATATTGGCAATGCCAAAGAGATGGCGGAACGCATCTGATCTCGGCCAGGGCGTGGCTGCCGCTTCTTGCCTCCAAGCCTGCGGCTGTGACTGCGTGCAGTCGAGCGGTTACGTCTAGTTAATCATCCGTCAGTCAGCCGGACGAGCGCCCAGCGAATATGGCGATCGACCTGATCGCCCGCTTCCCCCAACGCCTTGCCAAGCACCTCGACTGCCTCTTGAGCGCTCTCATGCTCACGTGGCAAATTCCCCAATGCCACCGCCAGATTGCGTCGCCATCGCCGCCAACCGATGCGACGGATCGCCGACCCTTCGGTGCGTGTCAGGAAGGTCGCCTCGTCCCAGCGAAACAGCGCCACCAAATCAGGTGCATCAAGGCCATGGCGGGCATGAAAGTCGGCATCTCCTGTCAGTCGGGCGAAACGATTCCACGGACAGACGAGCTGGCAGTCGTCACAGCCGTAGATCCGATTGCCCATCAGCGGGCGCAACGATTCAGGAATATCTTCATCGGCCTCGATGGTGAGGTAGGAGATGCACCGCCGGGCGTCCACTACCCCATCGTCGATGATCGCGCCGGTGGGACAGACATCGATACAGGCCGTGCACGACCCACAGTGGTCGCCCACCGGCTCGTCGACAGGCAGATCGAGGTCGAGAAACAACGCACCGAGAAAAAACCACGATCCACCACTCCGATTGAGCACCAGAGAATGCTTGCCCTTCCAGCCGAGCCCGGCTCGTTCGGCCAACCCAGTTTCGTAGACTGGGGCCGAATCGCAGAATGCCCGATAGGTAAACGGCCCCACCTCATCGCTGATGCGGCGCGCCAATTGGGCTAACCGCTTGCGTACCAGCTTGTGATAATCCCGCCCCAAGGCGTAGCGGCTGATGTAACCTTTCGCCGGGTCGGTCAGCACCTGCCTCGGCCCTGATGATTCCGGCGGCAAGTAATCGCGACTGACTATCAGTACCCGGCGAGTGCCAGGTACCAGCTCTTCGGGACGGAATCGCAGCAGCCCGTGACGGGCAAGAAATGACATCGAGCCGGCGTGGCCAGCCTCGAGCCATTGCTCAAACCCGGTCTCGTAGGCCGACAGGTCGATATCCGACACGCGAGCGTCCGTAAACCCGAGTTCTTGCGCCCATGTCAGGATGCGTTTTTTAAGCGTCTCGGCCATCAGATTCGGACTCAACTAGTCAGCCGTTCGGCCATGAGCATGCCGCCTCGCGCGGCCAGCAGGCAGATAATCACCGTGCCAGTGGCGTAGCCAAACGCCGCTAGCCACTGTTGACGTTCGAGAAGGGCCAAGGTATCGATGGAAAACGCGGACATGGTGGTGAACGCACCGAGAAACCCGACCAACACGGCCAATCTGTACTCCATCGGCCACTGCCAGCGGGCAACCAGCCAGATCCCGAGAAAGCCCACCAGGGCTGAACCAATGACATTCACGCTGAGCGTGCCCCAGGGAAAGCCGCGCCCGGCAGCCTGCATCAGCACCGAGGTGACGAAAAAGCGTGCCATGGCGCCCAGGGCGCCAGCCAGACCGATCAACAGATAGAGCTTCATGCGGAACGGATTCCTCAGCAAGGCCTTGCCATACGCGGCCCTTGTTGTCACTGGATCCTGCCGCGCCCAGCGTCCAGAGCGTACCATGTCGGCCGGCGTGCCCAAGCGCTCTCAAATTCACCCGTCATCGGCCCACTACTTTGCAACTCAAAGCAAGTATCCTACTATTCTGGCCAGGCTAAGGCAGCGATACCGATCTCATCCGGAACACCGCATGCCCAGCAATCAATTCAACCAAGATAATGTCGAGGAGATCGCATGAAGAAACTACTCATCGCCAGCGCCGTCGCGGGCTTGTCGTTCGGGCTTAGCGCACCGACCCTGGCGGCAGACAACAAGTACGAGGGGTACCAGGCAGCGATCTTTGACCGTGGGGACTCAGGGGTCTCTGGCACGGTGATCTTTGTCCCGAAGAATGACCAGATGGATGTCACGGTGACTGCGAAGAATGCCGACGGCATGTCGGTCGGTATCCATGAGGGCGTCTGCCGCTACGTGGAGAACACCGAAAACGCTCCGCCCGAGTTCGCCTTCAACCATGACCCGGAGTTCGAGCTTGCTGATATCGCGGACGGTGAGTCAACCGGGCAGATCGATATCAAGCTCACTGAACTGATGGGTCGACCGCTCTCGATCGCCATCAAAGATGGTGACAAGGTCACCGCCTGCGGCAACATCCAGTAAAAATTCCGCCGGCACAGACAACCC
This sequence comes from Halothiobacillaceae bacterium, assembly GCA_041676845.1. Lineage (GTDB taxonomy): Bacteria > Pseudomonadota > Gammaproteobacteria > Halothiobacillales > Halothiobacillaceae > Guyparkeria. The sequence goes on from JBAYRD010000001.1 coordinate 164,810, forward strand.
TCCGCCAAGGGTCCGCCCAGACAGTTGGATCTCGATCCCACTGCCTGGTGTCGTTATTCCCTTTCGGAGGTATTTTTTTGCCCACCTGACAGGCATCAGCCAGTCGAATCCACCTCAACTGACGAAACGGAAAATCGTACGCTAATCAGGTCCGCGGCAGCGGAGTTGCCCCGAGCTGTTATCAGAAAAAACCGGTCAATCTGCCGGGAACCTGACAGGTGGCGCAAATCAAATAGATAATGGCGTCTACGTCGAGATGAACGGCAACCAGATTGCCAATGCAACCAAGGTCGCCAGTAAAACCGGTGGCGTCAGTATGAGACCGACTTTCATATACTGCCCCCAACCAATCCGATAACCTTTGCCCGCCAATACATGCAGCCACAACAGCGTCGCTAGGCTGCCAATCGGTGTGAATTTTGGGCCGAGATCGTTGCCGATGACGTTGGCATACACCATCAGTTCGCGCGTCAACGCCGGAACATGCGCCTGTTCGATCGCCAGGGCACCCACAAGTGTGGAGGGCATGTTGTTCATGATTGAGGCGACAAACGCGGCAAGAAAACCTGTGCCCAGCGTGGCCACGAACACGCCCTGCTGCCCCAGCCAATTGAGTATTGCCGCGCCGTAATCTGTCAGTCCGGCCTGTCCCAGGCCGTAGACCACGAGATACATGCCGATCGAAAACAGCACTATCTGCCAAGGCGCGTTCCGCAGGATTGGGCCAAGCGGGACGACCGCGCCATCGCCACCGCGCCACCAGCGGCCGGCAATGGCCATGAGCACGATTGCCCCGGCTCCGGCCACGAGACAAAACGGCACCTGCCAGGCGGCCAGAACGAAATAAGCCATGAGCAGACCGGCGAGCACGGGCAGCGCTGCACGAAACACGTAAGGATCAATGATCGCGCTGGCCGGCTGGTCCAGCACCTCTAGCGGATAACGCGAAGGAATGCGCCGCCCAAAGGCCAGCCAGAGCACGCCCAACGTGGCGGCGATCGAGACCAGATTTATGGGCACCATGACCGCAGCGTAGCGGTTGAACGACACATCGAAGAAATTCGCGCTGACGATATTGACCAGGTTGGAGATCACCAGCGGCAGACTGGCCGTATCGGCAATGAATCCGGTGGCGATGATAAAGGCCAACGCTGCCGAGGCAGAGAATTCCAGCCGCAGCAGGATCGCGATGACGATAGGCGTAAGCAACAGCGCGGTACCGTCATTGGCGAAGAATGCGGCGATCACGGCCCCCAGCAGCACAATCAACGGAAACAGCAGATGTCCGCGCCCGTTGCCCCAACGGGCGATATGCAGTGCCGCCCACGAGAAAAAACCGGCTTCATCAAGAATCAGCGAAATGATGATGAGTGCGACGAAGGTGAACGTCGCATCCCAGACGATATCCCAGACGACGCCGACGTCGGCCCAGTGCACCACACCCGTGGCAAGGGCGACCGTCGCGCCACCCAGCGCGCTCCAGCCGATTCCCAGGTTTTTCGGTTGCCAGATGACGAGCACGAGCGTGACCATGAATATGGCGAGTGCCAGCATGATGAAAGTCCGGAGAAAAGAGAAATGCAGCGGCCCAAAACCTGGAGCTGATTGACTACATGGAAGTTCCGGTTACCGACAGAAGCCTCCGTGGCGACTATCCACGTCGGTCATCCCGGACTGACCCACAGCGCGCCTTCCGGCCACAGTGCGAGCGATTCTGGTACCTGAACATGCGCCGTGCTCTGACTCGACCTCACCGGATCGATACCGGGTAGATCGAAAAATCATCCATGCACAATCAGCGCTCCTTCGAGTACGTGACGACTTCGCCGTCTTCCTTGGTGAAAATTTCGACTGGGGAGGCCAGCAAGTCCAGAACCCGTTCGGAGGGCCGACACAAACGCACACCCAGATCAGTCACCACGATCGGTCGGTTGATCAGGATGGGGTGTGCCAGCATGGCATCGATAAGCTGGTCGTCGCTCAAGGACGGATCATCAAGGCCGAGCTGGTCATAAGGCGTGCCCTTGCGCCGCAACAGATCACGTGGTGGCATCGCCATTTCATCAAGCAGTGCGGTCAGACGCTCGCGCGACGGTGGGCTCTTGAGATACTCGATGATTTCCGGTGTCTCGCCGGATGCTTTTATCATGGCCAGCGTATTGCGCGACGTGCCGCAATCGGGGTTGTAGTAGATCAACGGGGGCATGGATCAGGTCTCTCAGTTATTTGGGCGGCGGGGTACATTCGACCAATGAGTCCAGCAATGGCTGGCAGACTTCCGGGTGCCCGCCACAGCAATCGCGGACGAGAAAACGCACGGTTTCTTGTATGTGATCGAGATTCGCGCGGTAAATGATCGAGCGGCCCTGACGCTGAGAAACGACCAAACCGGCACGTGCCAGCACCGCAAGATGGGCCGACATGGTGTTGTGCGGCACATCCAGGTCTCGTGCGATCTCGCCTGCCGGCAGGCCCTCCGGCTCATTGCGCACCAGCAAACGAAAGGCGGCCAACCGTGTTTTTTGGGCCAGGGCAGAAAAGCTATTGATTGCTTCGCTATCGTCCATGCGTCCAAGAATACAGACATGTTTGGCTCATGCCAATCAAGACTGAGCAATCAATCTGCGCCAAACAAGATGGTCGGATCGCCGAGCTTCCTTAATCAGTACCTCATCCGGCCACGTTATCTCTGAGGTAGTGAGGCACGGCCCTGTCAGCAGAAATCCAGTCTTTCGCCGACGTTCGAGCGACAAGTTCCAGTGCATCCTGTGCATGCGGAAGCGCGTCAGGCTCACAGCGGACAACGGCTGCGGATCTCGCCAACTCCGGGTAGCGCCCGAAGCCACTACCGCAAGCCAGCACCGGGGCCGATGCTGCTCCAGGAGACTCTGTCCCAAGACGCTCTATCCCAGGAAACTCAGGGGCTGAAACGGCCTCGGCCAGCTTGATCACCCAGTCGCCATCGGGTTCTATCCGGTAGACGGCACGGTAGATCTCGCCCATGCGCGCATCGATGGCGACCCAGATTTCCACCTCCTCGCCCACTATCTGCTCCACATCACTGGCTTCCCGGTAACGTCGCCACGCCCCGAGTGCCAGGCACTCGAGCGAGGAGATTCCTACCATCGGCAGATCGAGGCTGATAGCAATGCCCTGAGCCATGGCGGTGGCGATACGCACACCCGTGAACGATCCCGGACCACGACCGAAGGCCACCAGGTCAAGATCGGAGAAGCCGATTTCCGCCCGCTCCAGCAGGGCCTCCGCCATCGGCATCAAGCGCTGGGCATGCCCCCTTGGTGCGTATTCGAAATCGGTCAGCATCACATCATCGACCGCCACGCCCACGGTGCAGGCCTCGGTCGACGAGTCGAGATAGAGAATGTTCACGCAAGAGCACCCCTAGATACGGATAGCTTGGAACAGATAGCCTGGAACGGAGAGCTGGAACAAAAGCTCGGAAGGAAAACAGGCAGAGAGTGACCAACAAAATGGGCGATTCTACCCTTGCCGTCATGCGTTGCCATTCGTCGCTGAGGCAGCGCCATATCTTGACGCCAGCCGTTCTTACCAGTCCTCGGCATTCTGCTCCGGTTGCCAATGCTCGCGAATCTGGTTGAGCAGCCATCGCGTCGAACCATCGAACGCCTCGTCGGGCCGATCGGTACCGATAAAAGACTCGATCTCGGCCGTCATCTGCTTGCCAAGCTCCACACCCCACTGGTCAAATGAGTCGATTTGCCAGACGGCACCGGCCACGAATACCCGGTGCTCGTACAGGGCAAGCAGTGCCCCGACCGCTTCGGGGGTCATCTTCGGGAACAGGATCGTGTTCGATGGCTGTCCGCCCGGACAGACCCGGTGCGGTGCGATCCGCTCGATCGTTTCCTGGTCCGCACCCTCGGCCCGCATCTGGGCCTCGACCTCTTTCTGGCTGCGCCCGAGCATCAACGCGCGGCTCTGCGCTACCAGATTGGCAAGCAGCTGGCGCTGCTGACTGCCGATTGGCGAGTGGGTCCGTATGGCACTGATAAAATCAGATGGGATCAGACGAGTGCCCTGATGGAGCAGCTGGTAGAAGGCGTGCTGGCCATTGGTGCCGAGACCGCCCCACAGCACCGCGCTGGTATGGGAGTCGACTGCCTGACCGTCGACGCGCACCCGTTTGCCGTTGGATTCCATCATCACCTGCTGCAAATGAGCAGGCAGAAAACCCAACCTGGTGCCATACGGGAAGATCGCGATCGAATCTGAGCCGAGGAAACTGGCATTCCATACATCGAGCAGGCCCAGAATCAGGGGCAGATTGTCACGCCCGGTATTCAGGCGGAAATGCTCGTCGAGTGCATGCGCCCCTTCGAGTAGCCTCTTGAACCGATCCATGCCGAGAAAAAGGGCGATCGGCAGGCCAATGGCCGACCAGAGGGAGTAACGCCCCCCAACCCAATCCCAGATCGGGAACATGTTGTCGGGATCAATGCCGAAAGCGCGCACGCGCTCGGTGTGGGTAGATACCGCGACGAAATGCCTGGCAATGGCCTCTTCTCCCGGCGCACTTTGCAGGAACCAGCGGCGGGCCGAGTGGGCGTTGGCCAGGGTCTCCTGCGTACTGAAACTTTTGGAGGCAACCACGAACAGTGTGGTCCGCGGATCGAGCACTTTCAGTTTGGAGGCGAGATCGCTCGGCGCGATATTGGAGACGAAATGTACGCGGATGTCTCGGTCGGCATAGGAACCCAGGGCCCTGCAGACCGTCCGCGTACCGAGATCAGACCCCCCGACACCGATATTGACCACATCGGCGATCGTGTCACCTGCGTAGCCGCGCCACTGGCCGGAGTGAACTGCCTCGACGAAGGTTTCCATATGATCGAGGACGGCGTTGACCTCGGGCATCACGTCCTCACCATCCAAATAGATCGGCCGATTCGAACGGTTGCGCAACGCTACATGCAGCACGGCCCGATCCTCGGTGACATTGATGCGTTCACCGCTGAACATGACGTCGCGCAGCGCGAGCACTCCGCGCTCATCGGCCAGGGCCAGCAAGCCGTCGATCACATCATCGGTGACACGCTGCTTGGAGTAATCGATCGACAAGCCCGCCGCCTGGCCAGACAACCGATCGGCCCGCTCTGGATCGGTCTCGAACCACTCACCCGGATGGTGGCGCATGTGTTCGGTCGCCTTCACCTCGAGCAACTGCCAGATCGGGCTCATGCGGCCCACATAGCGTTCCTTGTCCATCAATCCTCCCCGGAGATCTTCAGATTGTTTCGCCAGCGGTGGGAATCGGCATCAAACAGCCGGTCGGCCTCCGGCGGCCCCCAACTGCCCGCTGCATAAGTGGGGATGTAGTCGCGCTCGACCGCCCAGTTACGCAAGACGGGATCAACCACCCGCCAGGCCCAGGAGACCTCATCATATCGAAGGAAAAGGGTCTGGTCGCCGTCAATCACGTCCAGCAGTAGGGTTGCGTAGGCATCCAGCACGGGGGGCTCATCGCCCATGTAGCTGGCATCCATTTGTACGGTCCGCGTCCGCATTTCCAGACCTTCCGTCTTGATCTGGACCTCGAATCGGAAGTTTTCCTCTGGCTGGATGCCGATCAGGAGCCAGTTTGGCGGCGTATTGGTGACCTGCGTCTCGCGGAACAGCTGCTGGGGTGGTTCGCGGAAACGGATCGAAATCTGCGAATGCCGCTTCGCCAACCGCTTGCCGGTCCGCAGATAGAACGGCACGCCACGCCAGCGCCAGTTGTCGATATAAAGCTTGAGGGCGACGAAGGTCTCGGTTACCGAATCTCCTGCCACACCAGGCTCATCGAGATAATCCACCTCATTCACGCCATCCACCGCGCCGCGATCGTACTGCGCGCGGAAAGCCTGCGCATGAACGCCACGAGGCGAGATCGGCCGTACGCTGCGCAGCACCTTGACCTTCTCGTCGCGCACCGCATCAGCATCCATGGAGGCCGGGGGCTCCATCGCAACCAGGGTGAGCAGCTGCATCAAATGACTCTGTATCATGTCCCGCATGGCACCAGTGGCATCGTAATACGCCCCGCGCCCCTCGATCCCCTGCCGCTCGGCATGGGAGATCTGCACATGATCAATGTGATAGCGGTTCCACAGCGGTTCGAGGAACAGATTGGCGAATCGCATCACCATGATGTTCTGCACCGTGCCCTTGCCGAGATAGTGGTCGATGCGGAAGATCTGGCGTTCCGAAAAATACTGATGCAGCAGTCCATCGAGGGCCTGGGCACTTTCCATATCCTCACCAAAGGGCTTCTCGATCACCACCCGTCGACACCCCTGCGTCTCATCAGTCAGCTGACAAGCGCCCAGGTTGCGACAGATTGCGCCGAAAGCCGAGGGAGGCACAGCAAAGTAAAAAAGCACGCAATCCGGGTACTCGGCCTGCGCCAGCCGATCGGCGAGGTGCTCGAAGCAAGTCGGCTCCTCGAGATCGCCGCTGTGGAAATGCAGCTTGGGCAGCAGACGATCGATCGCCTCGTCGGTCGGGCACGGCTCATCATCCTTCCCTCCATCGCCGGCCAGACACTGCCGCCGGACCTCATCCCGCCAGACATTATCGTCCCAGTCCCGACGCCCGAAACCGATAATACGAGTACCGGCGGCAAGGCAACCGACCAACTCGAGCTGGTAGAGTGCCGGCAACAGTTTCTTGCGCGACAGGTCGCCGGTGGCACCGAAGATCACGATCGTCACCGGCTGAGACGCATCACGAGGAACCGATTTACGCATAACGGCTGGCCCGACAGTGCATCTGGCTGGCCTGGTATTCCTGTGTCATGGCTCGTCCCTGCGCTCGACGGCATGCCCGCCAAAGGCATTGCGCATCATTGCCAGCACCCGATTGCCGTACCCTTCGTCGTCCTGGCTGGCAAAACGCATCTGAACCGCCAGGGTCATTACTGGTGCCGCCACGCCAAGATCGATCGCCTCGATGGCCGTCCAGCGACCCTCGCCCGAGTCGGCGACCCGAGGGGCGATCGCCTCAAGCTCTTGCCCCTCTGCCTTCAGCGCCTCAGCGGTCAAGTCCAGTAGCCAGCTCTGAACCACTGACCCCTCGCGCCATAGCTCGGTCACCTGCGCCAGATCGAGATCGAATTCTCGTTTCTTGTGCAGAACGGCCAGGCCCTCGGCCATGGCCTGCATCATCCCGTACTCGATACCGTTGTGAATCATCTTGACGAAATGCCCAGCCCCGGGCGGACCGACATGCCCCCAGCCACTATCGGCGCTCGGAGCGAGTACGCGGATGATCGGCTCGATATGAGCAAATCCCTGCTTCGATCCGCCCACCATCAGGCTGTAGCCGTTCTCCAGCCCCCACACACCGCCAGAAGTGCCGCAATCGAGAAAATGTATCCCGGCCTGTTCGATCCGGGCGGCATGCTCCACGGACTCGCTGTAACGGGAATTGCCTCCGTCAACCAGCACGTCGCCCGGCTGCATCTGCGGCAGGAGCCGATCGATGGCCGTTCGGGTCACCTCCCCGGCCGGGAGCATCAGCCAGATCACGCGTGGTGAGGGCAGCAACTCGAACACATCGGCTTCCTGGTAGGCCGCCAGAACATTTTCCTCCTCACGCACCAGTTGGTCGATGGGCTCGCGGCTGCGATTGTGCGCCACCACCGTGATACCGCCTCGTGACAAGCGGCGAGCCATGTTGGCGCCCATGCGTCCCAGACCAAAAATGGCGAGTTTCATAATGCCCCTGCCCTGATAATTGATGAAAAATGATGAATTATGAGTGACCTGCCTGGACGATCTCTACGGGTGGCTTATCCAGCATTCGGCTGACGGAGGCCGACACACCCCGCAATCACCCGACATGTCGGCAGCCTCGCGGACTGATCAAAGCGTAGTTGATCGCGACCAGGCTGCCCATGAGTTGCCCATAACAGGATGAGATATCCGGACAGAGACCATAGCCCAATACCGTATCGCAGCGGTGGGCTGCACTCCGGGGCTGATTCCTCGGCAACAAGGATGCCATGGACAGCAAAAGCGCGTTCTGACGGCATTTCAGGCCTATCGGACAAGAAATGGCAGAAATCGTTATAATGCCCGCGATTTTCTCGATGCCCCGACCACAACATTTTACGGGCCACCCCCCCCCAGGTCGGGCGCTCTCTTCGACCGGTGCAACCCCCCGGTACGGAGCCATCTACCCTCAAGCCGCGAGACAACCAGACGCGATGACGAAAAGACAAGACAAGGATAAGGCTCTGCGCGCACGCGTGCGCCTGTTTGGCAATCTCCTCGGTGAAGTCCTTAAAGAACAGGCCGGCCAGGCGGTGTTCGACACTGTCGAGAGCCTGCGCAAAGGGTTCATCCAGCTGCGGAAAAGCCATGACGACGAGCTTTATCAGCAGCTGATGGACGAGATCAAGGATCTCGACGCCGGCAGCCTCAACCTGGTCGTGCGTGCCTATGCCTTGTACTTCAATCTGGTGAACATCGCCGAGGAAGATTTCTCGCACCAGGATCGCCGCCGACAGATACGTCGAGGACTGCGGCTGTGGCGCGGTTCGTTCTATGACACCATTCGCGGTTTCCAGCGCGAAGGCATGACTCCGCAGCAATTGCAGGGACTGCTGGACCGCCTAGTGTACATGCCGGTGTTCACAGCCCACCCCACCGAGGCCAAGCGCCGCACGGTGATGGACCTGCAGCGGCGCATCTTCCTGTTATGTGGTGAACTGGATCGCACTGAATCCACTGGAGTGGAGCGCCAGCGACTGCTGGATGAGGTCAAATCCATCATCCTTGCCCTGCTTCGCACCAACGAAGTACGCACTACACGCCCTGAAGTAGCGGACGAAATACGTCTGGGCATGTACTACTTCCGCACCTCGATCTTCACCGCTGTGCCCAAGGCCTATCGATATCTTGAGCGAGCGGTCAATATCAATTTCAACGACCTCAACCCCAAAGAGCCGGTCACCGTACCCAGCCTGTTCAGGTTCGGCTCCTGGATCGGCGGCGATCGGGATGGCAATCCCTACGTGACGCACGATGTGACCGTCAAGGCCGTCTGCATGGCGTCCGAGACGATCCTCGACGAATACCTCGAGCGGATCGAACAACTCAAGCGTATCCTGACCCACTCCCTGCAGCTGGTGCCGGAGATCGACAGCCAGCAGCTGCAACTGGAATCGGATGCAAAAGCGCTGGACCTGCTTGATTCCAACCAGAAAGACGGCGAGTTCTTCCCCGAGGAACCCTATCGCCTCAAGCTGCGCGCCATTCGCAGGCGACTGGGCTACAACCTCGCCTACATCCACAGCGAGCTCGACGGCAAACCGACCGAACTGGATCCGCGCGCCTACCAAGACAAGACTGCATTTCTTGATGATCTGTATCGCCTGCGTGACTCGCTCATCGGTATCGGCGACAAATTGCTCGCTGACGGCGATCTCCAGGACCTCATTCGCCTGGCCGAAACCTTCGGCTGGCACCTGGTGCGTCTCGACATCCGCCAGGAATCTACCGAGCACACCGAGGCGGTCACCGAGGTGCTCGGACAGCTGGCCCCGGAGATCGACTACGCCCAGCTGGCAGAAAAGGACCGTACCCGCGTGCTGGGCGAGCTGATCGAGGCTGGCTCCCATCGGATCGAGGCCCTGTCCGGCCTGTCCGAGAAAACTCGCGAGATAATCAAGGTTCTTGAGGTCAAGCGTCAGCTGATCGACCGCATCAGCCGCGAGTGCTTCGGCACCTACGTCATTTCAATGACCCACGAGGCCAGTCATGTCATGGAGGTCATGTATCTGGCCTCGCTGGCCGGATTGGTGGGCAAGAACCCCGAGGGCGAATGGTTCAGCGATATCCAGGTTTCACCCCTGTTTGAGACCATCGAAGACCTCCAGCACATCGAGCAGGTGCTTGGCCGCCTGTTCGAAAACCCGACCTACCGGGCCCTGGTGCGGGTGGCGGGCGAGTTGCAGGAAGTCATGCTCGGCTACTCGGATTCCTGCAAGGATGGCGGTTCGCTCGCCTCGGTCTGGAGTCTCTACAACGCACAGAAGCGCGTCCTCAGCGTGACGGCTGCTCACGGGATTGAATGCCGGCTGTTCCACGGTCGTGGCGGCACGGTCGCCCGTGGTGGCGGCCCGACGCACGAGTCGATCCTGTCCCTGCCGCAGGGCACGGTCGAAGGCCAGATCAAGTTCACCGAGCAAGGCGAAGTCCTTTCCTCGAAGTACAGCAACAACGAGACGGCCATCTATGAGCTGACCATGGGCGCAACCGGCCTGATGAAGGCAGCGCGACATCAGGTGATTCCCGAGGCACCGGACCCGGTCGTCTATGAAGAAGCGGTCTCCGAGCTCGCTCGCTACGGCGAAGAGGCCTACCGCGAGCTCATCGACCATACGCCGTTTTTCTTCCGCTATTTCTACGAGGCCACCCCGGTGCAAGAGCTCGGCTGGCTGAACATCGGCTCGCGCCCAAGCTCCCGCAGACAAGGCGATCTCTCCAAGGACTCGGTCCGCGCGATACCGTGGGTGTTCGGCTGGTCGCAGTCGCGACACACACTGCCGGCCTGGTACGGCATGGGCTCGGCCATCAAGCGCTGGCGGGAAGAAAATCCGGGCCGGGAAGGCTTTCTGCACCAGCTGTTCGTGCAGTGGCCGTTTTTCCACAGCACGCTGCGCAATACCCAGCTATCGTTGACCAAGGGCAAGATGGACATTGCCCGCGAGTATGCTCGCCTGGTTACCGATCAGGAGCAGGCACAAGCCGTCTACGCGAAGATCCGCACCGAGTACGAATGCACGGTCGAGCAGCTGCTTGAAGTGGCCCACGCCCAGTCCCTGGCCGATATCGACGAGTACATAAGCACCTCGATGATGCGCCGCAATCCGTATCTGGACGTCCTCAACCATATCCAGATCACCCTGCTGGCCCGTTACCGCGACGAGGCGGTACCGGAAGTCGAGCGTGAGCAGTGGCTGCCACCGTTGCTGCGCAGCATCAACGCGATCGCCACCGGCATGCGCAATACCGGCTGATCGGAGCCTGAAAGGAGGGCCGCAGGCCCTGCGGTAGAAAAGCCACCATCCGGTTCGGTTCGGATGGTGGCTTTTTTCTGCCGACGATAACCCTCGCTCAGAGCAGTCGATCGTGACGAGCCAGCCATCCCCGGATTCGTTCGGCCAACACCGCGTTCAGCGCCCCGGCCGGCAACTGCCAGCGCCAGTTGCCCTCACAAGTGCCCGGGACATTGATGCGGGCCTCCGATCCCAGACCAAGAAGGTCACCGACCGGCAGCATGGCCAGCGACGCATCCGACGTCAGCACCGACTCGATCAGCGCGTCTGGCATGGGTGAGCCAGGGTCGATGCCCTGCAGGTCTTCCAGACGGCGATGCACGAATGTCCGCGTGGCATCGTCCAGAGAATGCCACCAGCCCAGCGTGGTGTCGTTATCGTGTGTGCCGGTGTAGGCCACGCTGTGCGCCCGATGATGATTCGGCAGATGGGGGTTATCCTCCCCGCCATCGAAAGCGAACTGCAACACGGTCATGCCCGGCAAGTCGAAGCGATCGCGCAGGGCCGTGACCTCCGGGGTGATCACGCCGAGATCTTCGGCCACCAGAGGCAATGCACCATCGACGACACTCGCCAAGGCCTCCAGGAGCGCCTCACCGGGAGCCGCTATCCATTCACCGCCAGCCGCGTCGTCATCCTCGGCAGGAATCGCCCAATAGGCGGAAAGGCCGCGAAAATGATCGATCCGGACCCAATCGTATAACTGGAGATGGCGCAGCAGACGTGTTTTCCACCAGGAAAAACCGTCTTCGGCCATCTGGGCGAAATCAAACAGCGGGTTGCCCCAGCGCTGCCCGGTCGCGGAAAAATAATCCGGCGGCACACCGGCAACCACGGTCGGTTTGCCCGTCTGGTCAAGCTGGAACAACGGCCGATTGGCCCAGACATCCGCCGAATCCCCGGCGACGAAGATCGGCAGGTCACCGAACAGGCACAATGATCGCCGACGGGCATGCTGCCGGAGCGCCCGCCACTGCCGATCAAGCAGAAATTGCTCGAAAGCGATCGCCTTGATACGTCCGGCATGACGTTCCTCGAACCGCTGCAAGGCGTCGGAATCGCGGTCGCGCAGCCCGGCGGGCCACTCGTGCCAGGGGCGATCGTCCTGCTCGATGCGAATGGCCATGAAACGGACGTAGTCCTCAAGCCAGTGCGCTTCATGCCGTCGAAACCTGTTGAAGGCCCCGCGCAACGCCCGATTGGCTCCGCACCCCGCTCGTCGCTCGGCCACCGAAACCGAGGCCTCGAAGGCCGGATCGTCGGCCAGACCCTCTGCGTCGAGATAGGCCGGCTCGAGGGCAAATGAGGACAGGCATTGGTACGGTGAGCCATCGGGATGAGTCGGACCCAGGGGAAGTACCTGCCAGACGGAGAGCCCCGAGAGATCGAGGAAGTCCAGCAGATCACGGGCAGCCTGACCAAAGCCGGGCGTGGTCAGGCTGCCGATGTGGCACAGGAGTCCGGCACGACGTCGCGTCGCCGGCGGCTCGCAATAATGCTCGTTTGGCGGCTCGAACGTCATGCCTGTCCCCGCCGCATGGCACCACCGGTCGGTTCTCGGCCCGTGTCAGTCAGCGGCGCGCAGATTGGCTGCTCCAGATGAGCTGGGGTCGGCTGGCCGATCAGTTCATACAATCGTCCCAGCTGCAAACGGAACAGGCGGTCGAAGTCTCGGGTCGCATCGGCCGGATTGTCGCCGCCGAACCACCAGAACCAGTCGGATCCCTCGCAGACCGCCAGCTGCTGGGCGTTTCGCTGTCGCGTCTCTTCATCCCAGCCCCCAACAGCCTCGGCCGCCAGATAGGCTGTACGGGCCTCGACCAGACGATCCCAGGCGAGGTTCTTGGCCGTCTCTCCCACCCAGGTGGACAGGCTGCCGTAAACCCAGCTTCCCGCCCGCAGTGAACGCAACACCAACGGCTCCGCGCCAGCCCCGATAACATCGGCGAATGTGGTCATTTCGATGAACGGGTGCGCCGACAAGCACTTGTACAAACCATCGAGTAGCCAGAAACCGTTGTCGGGATAATGCTCCCAGGCGTTCTCGCCATCGAGAATGATGGACACGACCGGTGCCTCGACCCCTTGATGAGTACAGGCCTCGGCGATCGAGATCAGGTGATGGGTCAGGTCGCCGATGGCATCGTCAGCATGCCAGCGCTGATAGTCGAAGCCGATGCGGTCAGACAACCGGTCGTCACGGAAGAACAGTTGCAGTGACTGCCCGGGCAGCTGGTAAGCCTGATGCGGGCAACGCACCTCCTGATGGGCATGATTGAGGCTGTTTTGCAGCACCTGTTGTCCGCTGGCAGCCCAGGCGAAGCCCGACTCATCGAGCAGTCGACAAGTCGCCTCGGAAACGGCGCCCTCCGACGGCCAGCAGCCGGCAGGCGCCACCCCCAACAGTCGCTGGAAGACCTCGCGGCCGTGCTGGATATGCCAACGCAGGCGATCAGCGCCGTCGGGGTAATCGCGGGCTTCGGGTTGAGGGGCGTCCGGCTCGCTATCGGTGCCCGCGCGCAAATCCAGCAGCAGCGGCATGATCGGATGGGCGTAGGGGCTCATGGACAGCTCGATCTGACCCCGTTCGGCCAGTTCGCGATAGCGGTCGAACAATCCTGCGATCGTCCCCCCGATCACGTCGAGCAGCTCGCGGCGCGATTCGACCGAGAAGCCCCCGTCCTGTTCCAGCAGGGAGGCCACCAAAGGACTCGATTGGCGCAGCGTCTCTCCGCACCAGGCCAAGTGGTACCAGGTCGACAGATCGGCCAGGAAGGCATCATCCGCGTACTGCCCTGCCGACCCCGTATCCAGCAACGCCTCGGCGGCACGAACCAGCCGGGCAAACGGAGGAAACCGCTCGATCATGTGCCGACGGTTGGCGCGCAACAATGCCTGCATGACCGTCGTGCGCTGTGCTTCGCTCAGGACGGCGGGGGCGACCAGGCTCTGCAGCAAAGGATCACGCAATTCGCCAACCGCGGCCGTTTGCCGGTAGCGCGCCAGCTGCTCTGCATAGTCCTCGAGCTGTTCCAGCAGGATCGGTACGAAGTTGACTACCACGCGGGCCTTGGGCCAGCGCTCCAGATGCGCGGCCATGTCCGCATAGTCCTTGATGGCGTGCAGATAGGTCCAGGGCTGCTGATAAACCCTGTCATGGGGATCGCGGTATTCCGGCTGATGCATGTGCCAGACGAAAACCACGGGGAGCTTATCCATCACGCCCACCTCCCGGCATGTGGCGGGGAAAATTGTGCCAACACCTTGCTCAACGCACCATGTGGAGCTTCTGCCCCAGCATTTTCGGAGTCACCAGGACAACACCGCCGGCGCTGACCGTGAAGCGCTCCCGATCGGCCTCGGGGTCGACGCCGATCCGCATCCCCGCCGGGATGACGCAACCCTTGTCGATCACTGCCCGCCGGATTTCCGCCCCCTCACCCACCTGCACGTTCGGCAGGATGACCGCATCCTCCACATAGGCCTGCTCATTGACCACCACATTGGAAAACAGCAACGAGTGGCGCACCACGGCACCCGAGATGATGCAGCCACCACTGACCATCGAGTCGATCGCCATGCCGCGGCGACCATCCTCGTCGAACACGAACTTCGCCGGCGGCAGTTGCTCCTGGTAGGTCCAGATGGGCCACTCGGTGTCGTACAGATTCAGATCCGGCTGGACGCCGATCAGCTCAAGGTTGGCCGTCCAGTAGGAATCGATGGTGCCCACGTCGCGCCAATAGGGTTGGTCATTCGTGCCCGGCTCGCGAAACGGATAGGCGAATACCTGGTGCTCCTCGATCAGGCGCGGAATGATGTTTTTACCGAAATCGTGCTCGGAATCCGGGTCATCGGCATCCAGAATGAGCTGTTCGAATAGAAAATCGGTACGGAAAACATAGATGCCCATCGAGGCCAGCGCCTGGTCCGGCACATTGGGCATGCGCGGTGGATCGTCGGGCTTTTCGATGAAACTCTCGATCCGTCCTGTCTGGTCGATTCCCATCACCCCGAAGGCGCGCGCCTGCTCGACCGGCACCTGGATGCAGCCGACGGTCAGATCCGCCCCCTTCTCGACGTGGTAGGCGATCATCGGACCGTAATCCATCTTGTAGACGTGATCACCGGCGAGAATCAGCGTGTATTCGGAGTCATGGGCCCGGAGTATGTCGATGTTCTGGTAGACCGCATCGGCCGTGCCGCTGTACCAGGACAGGTCGTGGACGCGCTGCTGTGCCGGCAACAGCTCGACGAACTCGCCGCGGGCGACATGATGCCCGCCCCAACCGAGCTGGATGTGCTTGATCAGTGAGTGTGCCTTGTACTGGGTAAGCACCCCCATGCGACGAATGCCCGAGTTGACGCAGTTGGACAGTGGAAAATCAATGATGCGAAACTTTCCACCGAACGGCACCGCCGGCTTGGCGCGCCAATCAGTCAGCTGATACAGCCGCGAACCGCGCCCACCGGCGAGAACGAGTGCCAGGGTATCCCTGGTGATGCGACTGACGAGTCTTTTCGGGCTGTCGACGATCATTCATCTGACCTCACGCATTCCATGTGGCAAGGGGGCGGTTGGTGGGCCGCCTGCCCACCAACCAAGGCCTACCACGAGCCTAGCGCATCCCAGTGCCCGTCGGGTAATAAATGGATAACTCAAGGTTGTCATTTCCATCGCAACCAGGCGCGCCGACAATCTTGGCGATCGCGCGGGTGGCCGCTCGCCGCGGCTGGCTCGCTGTGCCATAGTCGGGTCCGAGATGGTGGATCTGGAAGACCTATCGACCCGCAGCACGGTCGATTCCTCCCTGTTAACCCAATAATATCCATCCGGAATATCCATCAGGCACACCCACCCGCATAGGAACTGCATGGAAAACGATCTGCAAGCCCTGCTCGATGCCCGCCACCACGATCCGCACCGGGTGCTGGGCGTACATGTTGTCGACGAGAGCAGCCTCCGGTTGCGCACTTATCAGCCCCATGCCGTCGGAGTCGAGACTTGCGATCGCGATGGCGAGCCGATCGAGCTGCAAGCCCATCCCGACTACCCGGGTCTGTTCGAAACGACGCTGCCCAAGGACTGGGTGCCAGCGCACCCGGAATACACGATCATCATGCCGAACGGGCACCGCTACCAGGTCGTCGATCCCTACAGTTTCCTGCCAACCGTTGGCGAGCTTGACCTGCACCTGTTCGCCGAGGGCCAGCACATGCAGCTGTGGCAGATGCTCGGCGCCCAGGTGCTGTCGGTCAACGACGTCGTTGGTACGCGCTTCTCGGTATGGGCGCCCAACGCCGAACGGGTCAGTGTCGTCGGCAGCTTCAACGGCTGGGATGGCCGCCGGCACCCGATGCGCGTACTGGGCGACAGTGGCGTCTGGGAGCTGTTCCTCCCGGGTGTGAGCGTTGGTGATCACTACAAATACGAGATCACCAGCCGAGTGACCGGAAAAACCCAGCAACGCACGGACCCGCTGGGACGAGCGTTCGAGAAACGTCCCAATACGGCGGCGATCGTGCCCGACTTCCAGTCGTTCGAATGGCAGGACGAGGACTGGATCGCCCGACGCGAGCAATGGCAGTGGGATCAGGCGCCAATCTCGATCTACGAAGTGCACCTGGGTTCCTGGCGACAGCGTGACGGCGAATTTCTCAGCTATGACGAGCTGGCCGACCAGCTGATCCCTTACGTCCAGGAACGAGGCTTCACTCACATCGAGCTCATGCCCGTCACCGAGCATCCTTTCGACGGCTCCTGGGGTTACCAGACCACCGGTTACTTCGCCCCCACCAGCCGCTTCGGCAGCCCGACCGCCTTCCGCCGTTTCGTCGACCGGGCCCATGCCGCCGGCATTGGCGTGATTCTCGACTGGGTGCCGGCACATTTCCCCCGTGACGAATTCGCCCTCGCTCGCTTCGACGGCAGCGCCCTCTACGAACACGACGACCCGCGCCGCGGCGAGCATCGCGACTGGGGCACGCTGATCTTCAACTACGGTCGCCGCGAGGTGCAGAACTTCCTGATCGCCTCGGCCCAATACTGGATCGAGCAGTTGCATCTCGACGGCCTGCGCGTGGATGCGGTCGCCTCGATGCTGTACCTCGATTACTCCCGTCAGGCGGGCGACTGGCTGCCCAACCGCCATGGCGGGCGAGAAAACCTGGAAGCCATCGAGTTTCTGCAGCGCCTCAATCACACCATCCTGTCACGCAATCCGGGCACCCTGATGATGGCCGAAGAGTCGACCGCCTGGCCGATGGTGTCCCGCCCCCCTGAGCACGGGGGACTGGGGTTCTCGATGAAATGGAACATGGGCTGGATGAACGACTCGCTGTCCTATTTCAGCGAAGATCCGTTGCACCGCGCCCATCACCACAACCTGCTCACCTTCGCTCTGCTATACGCATTCTCGGAAAACTTCATGCTGCCGCTCTCGCATGACGAAGTGGTGCACGGCAAGCGCGCGCTGCCCGCCAAGATGCCCGGCGACGAATGGCAGCGTTTTGCCAATCTGCGCTTGCTGCTGACCTGGCAGTTCACGTTTCCCGGCAAGAAACTGCTGTTCATGGGTGGCGAGTTCGGGCAAGGAAATGAGTGGTCGCACGCCCGGGAGCTGGACTGGTGGATGCTCGAGTACCCACTGCATCAAGGTATCCAGGCACTGGTCGACCATCTCAATTTCCGTTACCGACAGGAGCCGGCCCTGCATGAACGCGACTTCCAGGCCGATGGGTTCGAGTGGATGGATTGCAACGACCGCAGCCAATCGGTGATCAGCTTTGCCCGGCATGGTCATTTCGAGACCTTGGTGGTGGTATTCAACTTCACCCCCGTGCCACGACCGCAATACCGGATCGCGGTGCCCCGATCCGGGCGCTATCGGGTACTGCTCAATACCGATAGCGAGGGATTCGGCGGCGCCGGCAACAACCCGGCACCCGCCGAGGCCACATCGACTCCCTGGCATGGACAACCCGCCTGCTTGACCCTCGACCTCCCGGGCCTGTCGGCGGTGATCCTCAAACACAGCGGTGAGTGACGTCACCAAACACCGTGGCGACCGGGCCGAGCCGCATCGACCAGATAATCGACCAGATAACATGCCATAATTTGAGAACAGCCGATGCAATGATAAGAGAGCACCCGATCATCAACGGAAATGATCCCAAGCTCGCAGGCTGTGTTGTCCCCACCCGAATCGAGGAGATACCAACGTGTCGCTGTCTGTGCTTTTTGCGACCAGTGAAGCCTATCCCCTGGTCAAGACCGGGGGGCTTGCCGACGTGTCCGGCGCCCTGCCGGCGGCACTCAGCCGGCTGGGTGTGGACGTGCGCCTGGTCCTGCCTCGCTACGGTGACCTGGCGCTGCGCGAGGATCAGACCACCGAGCAGGTCGCCCGTATCGATGTACTCGGCCAACCGGTGGACATCCTCCACACCGTGATGCCCGACAGTGGTGTCCAGGTCTACCTAGTCGATCACCCCACCTTTTCGGCCCGCCAGGGCAATCCCTACATGGGGCCGGATGGCAACTCCTGGCATGACAACCCCGACCGGTTTGCCCTGTTCGCCCGGGCGGCGGTCGCCGTGGCCACCGGGGCGGTCGACTCCGACTGGCGCCCCGACGTAGTGCATGCCAATGACTGGCAGACCGGGTTGATCCCCGCCCTGCTGCACGAGGCGGAAAAGCCCAAGACGGTTTTCACCCTGCACAACCTGGCCTACCAGGGAATTTTCGATCGCTCGACCTTCGAACGACTCGGTCTGCCGTGGAGCCTGTGGCGTGCGGACGGACTGGAATTCTGGGGCAGCATGTCGTTCATCAAGGGTGGCATCGTCTTTGCCGACCGGATCACCACCGTCAGCCCCAACTACGCCAAGGAGATTCAGACACCGGAATTCGGTGCCGGTCTCGACGGATTGCTGCGCCACCGTCGAGACGTCCTGGTCGGCATCCTCAACGGCATCGGCCCGGACTGGGATCCAGAAACCGACGAGGCCCTGGTTGCGAATTATTCCCGGGAGCAGCTCGGCGGCAAGGCGGAGAACAAGGCCGCCCTGCAGAAAGAGCTGGGGCTACCAGTACGGGATGATGTGCCCCTGATCGTGTATGTTGGGCGACTGGTCGAACAGAAAGGCAGCGACCTGCTGATCCAAGCCCTCTCGATGCTGGGTCAACGCGAAGTGCAGTTTGCCTGTCTGGGCAGCGGCGAGCGACGCTTCGAGCAGGCGCTGCGAGCGCGGGCAGACTCGGACCCGGAGCGCATTGCCGTGCGCATCGGCTATGACGAGGGTCTGGCCCATCGACTTGAGGGAGGAGGCGATGCCTTCATCATGCCAAGCCGGTTCGAGCCTTGTGGACTCAACCAGCTCTACAGTCTGAAATACGGCACGATACCAATCGTCCATCATGTCGGTGGGCTGGCTGACACCGTCATCCCCATGACAGCGGATACGCTAAAAGACGGCAGCGCGACCGGCATCGTCATGAACCACCTCGACGTCAACGCCATCCTGTGGTCGATCGATAAATTCAGCGACCTGTTCAGGCGACCGGACGATCTCGCGCGCATGCGACAGCAGGCCATGGCACAGCAATACGACTGGGGCGCCAGCGCGCGCTCCTATATCGACCTCTACCGAGAGATCTCGCCAGCCGTACCGAAAAAGTGAACCGTTCCTCGACCAGTCCAGTTGAGATCCGCGACCAGCTGATCCGTCTGATGGAGGCCGATCTACGCGATGGGCTCAAGCGTCTGTTCGCCCAGGTCGAACAGCAGCCGCTCGACCTGGCGGCGAATGAATCCGACCGCGAACAACACGAGGCCCATCAGGCCATCGCTTACGCCCGTGATCAGCAAGACCGCTTCTATCACGAGCTTTGCCAAAAGCTTCTGTCCCCTGAACGGACTGCCCAGGCGATTGCTCAGGCGGCCGCTCAGGACTGGCACGTGCTGATCGGCGACCGCTCCCGTGCCTTGCGCTTCGAGGACGCCCTCGCACAAGCGACCCGACTATGCGGCAACGAACACGCGCAGTTCGAGGCCCGGATCGGTCAGCTCCACAGCGATGACCCCGAAGCCGTGCCCGCCGGGCTGTACACGATGGAAGCAATCAGCCGCGTCTTTGTCGCACTGACCCGCGATCTGCCCGAGAACCTGCGGCACCGGCTGGTCGACCAGTGGCCCGAGCAGGTGCTTGTCCGGCTGGTGCCAACCTATTCGGTACTCAATGACTACCTGATTCAGGCCGGGGTCGTGCCCGGCATCAAGCGGCTGCACGATCCGTTGGCCAATCTGCAACTGCCCGTCCAGCCCACCTCGCCACCGGACGAGCCTGACGTACCGCAGCATGCTGGCCCCACCATCGATGCCTTGGCCGAGCGCCTGGTACCACTGGTCCGGACCACCCTCGGTGGCGACAGCCATTATCTGTTCCGGTTTGAACGTGACCAGGATTGGCACAGCGAGGATTTCGCCGCATTCATCATGGAGCGGCTCGAACCGGCACTGCCGCCGAGCAACTGGCCGACTCGAACTCGCAAGCTGATCCAGTGGGTGGGCCTGGCGTTCAGTGAACTGCTCAACGATGACTCCATCGACCCACGACATCGTCGACAGATCGCCACCCTGCAACCAGCCGTGCTCCTGCTCGCCAGTCAGGATCGGCACTTTCTTTCCGACGCCGACCATCCCGGCCGGCAAATCCTCAATTTGATGGCATTGATCGGCACGGACCCTGATCTGAAACCGGATATCGACGCCACCGCAGCCCTGCTCGCGCCCATTCAAGAGGCGATCGTCAATGTCCCCGAACGACTGGAGCGCTGGGAGCAGTTGGAACGACTGGTAGGGCAATTGCGCGCTATCTCCCGCAGCAAGCCCAAACCCAAATCCAAATCCAAATCCAAATCCAAATCCATCGTTTTGGACGACAACCGGCCGACTCCAGCCACAATGTCGCCAACATCGGCCGTCGCAGAGCCCGCCCAAGCAATCGATCCGATTTCAGATGTGGCAGCCGTGGCCGAATCCTCCTTGATGCCGGAAAACGAGGTGCCCGCCACGGGTGCATCAGTCGTGGATCCAGACAACCACCCCGACAGCTCGCCAACGTTGTCGGCCGCGCCTGGGCAATCTGGACCACCTGAGACATCCGCCTCACCTGGAGCGCCCCAGGCCGGAGCCGAAGCCGAGAATCCGGCATCGGAGCAGCCCAATGCGCCGGCGTCGACATCTTCGACTGCCAGTGATGGCCTGCTGCTGGCCTCGCTCGATTTCATTCAGGACTTTTTCCAGCAGCAGGCATCCAGCCAGGAGTGGTTCGAAGTCGACACCGGCCCCAGACGCGCACTGCGGCGCCTCAAGATCCATGACCTGGACAGAGAAAACGGGATGGTCAACTTCGCCAATCACATCGGCCAGGTCAGGCTGAGCCTCCCGGTCGATCAGGTGATCGACGACCTGATCAAAAAGCGCACACGCCTGGTATTCGACAATCCACACTTCGCCCGTGCCTTCGAGCAGCTGCGCGATCAACTGGAGGCGCGTCGCCATGAACATTGAGCGCTCAAGCGATCGCGCCACCAGCCACAGCGCAGCGCACCTGGAGTGATCCCGTGCCGGGAATAACCCCGTGCTGTTGTACAATCCCGCGCTCCAGACCGGCAGCATGAGCCGGGCGTCCGGCATGTCCGCCGCCCCTGCCCCGCCGGCCTAGCCCCAGCGAACCATCCACCTGAATCATCCGACCCGATCTATGCGAATCATTACCGGCAACGCTGCCCGATCTTCCTTTCGACTCGCCAAGCTCACCGAGCGTCTGCGCGACCTGCATCCCGAGATCGAGGCGGTCCATGCCCGATTCGTTCACCTGCTCGACCTCGATCCAGCCAAGCCGGTCGACGACGATCGACTCAAAAAGCTGCTCGACTATGGCGAGCCAATCAAACCCTGGTCGGACGACTGGCCGCGGGTGGTCGTGGCGCCACGTGCCGGCACCATATCGCCATGGTCGAGCAAGGCCACCGACATCGCCGGGATCTGCGGGCTGGACGGCATCAACCGCATTGAGCGCGGCATCGAATTCGCCGTCTCCGGTCGAAAGCTCGACCACAATACGTTCGTCTGGCGCCCGGCTCTCCTCGAGGTGCTGCACGACCGCATGACCGAATCGGTCTACGAAGACGCCCGTTCGCTCGAGGCGCTGTTCGTCCGCGGGGAACCGACGCCCCTTGGCCGCATCGTGCTCGGGGACGCTGCCCAGGCGGCCATCGCGACGGCCAACACCCGGATGGGGCTGGCCTTGAGCGAGGATGAAATCGCCTATCTGGCCGAGTCCTACCAGCGACTCGGGCGCGATCCGAGCGACGTTGAACTGATGATGTTCGCGCAGGCCAACTCCGAGCACTGTCGGCACAAGATATTCAATGCGGACTGGACCATCGACGGCCAGGACCATGACCTGTCGCTGTTCGCCATGATCCGCAATACACACCAGCGCCATCCGGAAGGCACCCTGAGCGCCTACAAGGACAATGCCGCGGTCCTTCAAGGCCAGGATGGCACCCGATTTTCGGCCAACCCGATCAGCGGACATTACGAGACCGTCGACGAGCGCATCGACTTCCTCGCCAAGGTCGAGACCCATAACCACCCCACCGCGATCTCGCCCGAGCCGGGTGCGGCCACTGGTGCCGGTGGCGAGATCCGCGACGAGGGCGCGACCGGTCGCGGCGGCAAGCCCAAGGCCGGCCTGTCCGGATTTTCCGTCTCCAACCTGCGCATTCCCAAGCTGCCACAGCCCTGGGAAGAGGCCACCGCTGATCTGGGGCGGCCGGATCGTATCGTCAGCGCCCTGGAGATCATGCTCGAAGGGCCGGCTGGCGCGGCGGCCTTCAACAACGAATTCGGCCGCGCAGCAGTTGCCGGCTACTTCCGTACCCTGGAAATGAACAGCGGTGAGTCGGAGACCGACGGCCATCGCGCTGTCTGGGGCTACCACAAGCCGATCATGATCGCCGGCGGTGTCGGCATGATCCGCCCTGGTCTGATCGAGAAGGAGCCGATTGCCCCCGGCCACCTCCTGATCGTGCTCGGCGGCCCGGCCATGCAGATCGGCCTGGGCGGCGGCGCGGCCTCCTCGCAAGCCTCGGGCAGTGGCAGCGCCGAGCTCGACTTCGCCTCGGTGCAACGTGCCAACCCCGAAATGGAACGGCGGGTTCAGGAGGTCATCGACCGCTGCATCACGCTGGGTGAAACCAACCCGATCGTCTCCCTCCACGACGTTGGCGCGGGTGGACTGTCGAATGCCCTGCCCGAACTGATCAACGATGCCGGCATGGGCGGCACATTCGACCTGCGCAAGATTCCCAACGACGAACCCGGCATGTCGCCGCTGGCGATCTGGTGCAACGAATCACAGGAACGTTACGTACTCGCCATCAAGCCGGAGGATCTGGAGCGATTTGCCGCGCTGTGTGAGCGTGAGCGCGCGCCCTTCGCGGTGGTCGGCACGGCCACGGCCGAACAGCATCTGCGCGTCGATGACCCGCACTTTGGCAATACCCCAGTCGATCTGCCGTTGCAGATCCTGTTCGGCCATCCGCCGAAGATGCATCGCGACGTCACCCGACAGCCCTATGCGCCGGTCGCGTTCCAGACCGCCGGCATCGACATCAACGCCGCCCTCGATCGGGTACTGGCACTGCCCGGTGTCGGTGACAAGAGCTTTCTGATCACCATCGGTGACCGCTCGGTCGGCGGCCTGGTGGCTCGTGACCAGATGGTCGGCCCGGCCCAGGTGCCGGTGGCCGATAGCGCAGTGACCGCCACCGATTTCCACCATCATCATGGTGAGGCGATGGCCATGGGCGAACGCGCCCCGGTCGCCCTGCTGGATGCACCGGCCTCCGCGCGCCTGGCCGTGGCCGAGGTGATCACCAACCTCGCCGGCACCGCCATCGATGGCACCAACCGCATCAAGCTCTCGGCCAACTGGATGGCCGCCTGCGGCCACGAAGGTGAGGATGCGCGTCTGTTTGACACGGTGCGCAGCGTCGGCATGGAGTTCTGCCCGGCGCTCGGCATCAGCATCCCAGTCGGCAAGGATTCACTCTCGATGAAGACCCACTGGCAGGACGGCGAGATCCAGAAGACGGTCACCTCGCCGGTCTCGTTGGTGGTGACCGGCTTTGCCCCGGTCAGTGACATCCGCCGCACACTCACCCCGGAGCTGCTTTCGGATGCCGACAACCGCCTGTTCCTGGTCGACCTCGGGCTCGGCCGGAACCGCCTGGGCGGCTCGGCACTGGCCCAGGTGTACAACGCCACCGGTTCGACCACACCGGATATCGCCGCCGAGCCGCTCAAGGCCTTCTTCGATCTGATCCAGGAGCTCAACCGTTTCCAGTACCTGACCGCCTACCATGACCGCAGTGACGGTGGTGCCATCACCACCCTGCTGGAAATGGCCTTCGCCGGCCGTTGCGGCCTCGATCTTGCGATCGACGATCTCGGTGGCGATCCGCTGGCCGGTCTGTTCGCCGAAGAAGTCGGTGCGGTCATCCAGGTACGCAGCCGCGATGCCGACTTTGTCCGCGAGCAATTCCAGCTCGCCGGCCTGGGCGAAGCGCTGATCGAACTGGGTCGGGCCACCAGCGACCGACAGGTGCGTGTCGCCTGGCGCGGAAAGACCGTTATTGATCGCTCTCTGGCCGAACTCAAAAGTATCTGGTCGGCCACCTCGTTCCATCTCAGCGCGCTACGCGACAATCCGGAATCCGCCGAGCAGGCCTATCGCGCCGCGGTTGATTTCGACGATCCGCAGCTGGCCGGCAGCCATGCGAGCTTCGAGGTCAGCGAGTCGATCGCCGCCCCGATGATCGCCACCGGTCAGCGCCCGCGCGTGGCCATCCTGCGTGAGCAGGGCGTCAACGGCCAGATCGAGATGGCCGCCGCCTTCAATGCCGCTGGCTTCGAGGCGGTCGACGTGCACATGGCCGATCTGATCGCCGGGCGGCATGATCTCGCCGACATGAAGGGACTGGCCGCCTGCGGCGGGTTTTCCTTTGGTGACGTGCTCGGCGCCGGTTCCGGCTGGGCCCACGCGATCCGTTACAACACACGAGCCCGCGATGCCATGCAGGCCTTCTTCGAGCGCGAGGACAGCTTCGGGCTTGGCGTGTGCAATGGCTGCCAGATGCTCTCGCAACTGGCCGACCTGATCCCCGGGGCGGAGCACTGGCCGCGCTTTCTGCGCAATCGCTCCGAGCAGTTCGAGGCCCGCCTGTCGCTGGTTGAAATACCGCAGTCGCCATCGATCCTGCTTGCCGGCATGGCCGGCAGCCGCCTGCCGATCACCGTCGCCCATGGCGAAGGCCGAGTTGCCTATCGCCGTCCGGAAGACGCCGAGCTGGCCTTCACCGCGCTGCGTTACGTCAATGGCCATGGCATCGCTACCGAACAGTACCCGGCCAACCCCAACGGCTCGCCCGGTGGCGAGACCGGCTTCACCACCGAGGATGGCCGCTTCACCATCATGATGCCGCACCCGGAACGACTCTGGCGGGCCAGCCAGTTCTCCTGGCGACCGGCGCAGTGGTCCGACGAGCAGCGCAATCCGTCCACCGACCGTGGCCCGTGGCTGCGCCTGTTTGAAAACGCCCGAGTCTGGGTCGACGGTTGACGTGTCACCGGGGATGACCTCAGGCGGGCGCGTCCCGCCTAGTCTCATCCTGATGTCGGGCTCGATCCTGTGGGGCCTGACCTGGATCTGGCTCAAGCAGGCCCACGCCTTGGGCATCGGTCCGATCCTGCTCAGCGTGGTGGCCTACAGCGCGCAGTGGCTGGTGGTCGCGCCATTCGCCTGGCGTGCCTGGCAGGATCCATCTCGTCCGCCAATCTCTCGCCTCAACGGGCAGTGGCTCGCCTTGCTGGCCTTTGCCTCCGGGGTCGCTGGCGTCGGTTTCACCATGGCGATGGTCTACGGCGATGTCGTTCGTTCGATGATGCTGTTCTTCCTCATCCCGGCCTGGGGCGTGCTGTTCGGCCGACTGCTCCTCAAGGAGCCGCTCACGACGACGCGGCTGATTGCGGTAGTCTGCGCCCTGGCCGGGGCCTTTCTGATCCTGGGCCCCGACTTCGGGGATGGCCTGCGGCCGGCTGACCTGTTCGCGCTGGTTGCCGGCTTCAGCCTCGCTGGTGCCAATGCTCTGTTCCGCTTCCTCACCGAACAGCCGATTGCGCTCAAGCTATCGCTGATGCAAGGGTCGACCGTCCTGCTTGGCCTGGGTATCTGGACGCTATCCACCGAATTCGGTGTGCCGCCGACCCTGGAGGCCGTCGGCAGCAGTGCGCTCTATGGCGCCACCATGCTGCTGGCCGCCGTACTGGCCACACAGTACGCCGTCGAACGACTGCCCGCCGCGCGCGCCGCCATCCTGATGACGCTGGAGCTGCTGGTAGCGGTCGCTTCCGCCACCTGGCTGGGTGATCACATCCACGGCGTCCATGTCTGGACTGGCGGCGCCTTGATCCTGGGCGCCGCCCTGCTTGAAGCGCTCAACGCCCGTTACCATCGACCAACGATTTCGCCATGCAAAACCTGAACCCGCAACAACAAGCCGCCGTGCGGCACATCGATACCCCGTTGCTGGTGCTTGCCGGGGCCGGCTCGGGCAAGACTCGCGTCATCGTCGAGAAGATCGTTCATCTGATCGACGACAAGGGCCTGCCGGCGCGCGGCATCTGGGCGGTGACCTTCACCAACAAGGCCGCCCGCGAGATGGGCGAGCGAATTGCCCAGCGGCTGCCGGCCGATCGCCGGCGCGGCTTGAATATCTCGACCTTCCACACCCTCGGCCTCAGGCTGATCCACCGCGAGATCGGCAGGCTGGGCCTGCGCCCCGGCTTCACCATCCTCGATGCCGAGGACAGCCTCAACCTGATCAAGTCCCTGCTACAAGAAAACGAAGCGGCCGCAGGGCTGCTCGAGCCCAAAGAGGCCCAGTGGAAAATCTCGCAATGGAAGAATGACCTGCTCTCTCCCGAGCAGGCGGCCGAAATCAGCGCAGACGAGGTCGACGCCGCCTGTGCCTCGCTCTATGCCGACTACGCACGACAGTTGACCGCCTGCAACGCGCTCGACTTCGACGACCTGATCAAGCGCCCGGTCGACCTGCTTCGTGACGACCCCGAGGCACGCGAGCGCTGGCAGCGCCGAGTGCGCTACCTGCTGGTCGATGAGTACCAGGACACCAACACCAGCCAGTACGAGCTGGTGCGTCTGCTGGTCGGCCCATTGGCCCGCCTTACTGCGGTGGGCGACGACCACCAGTCGATCTACGCCTGGCGAGGCGCGCGTCCGGAAAACCTGCTGCAGCTCGCCCAGGATTTCCCGCGGCTACAGACCATCAAGCTGGAGCAGAACTATCGTTCGGTGAACACGGTACTCACGGCCGCCAACCAGCTGATCGCCAACGACCCGACCACCCAGCCCAAACACCTCTGGAGTGCAGTCGGCCCGGGCGAAGCACATCGTGTGCTGGTCTGCGATACCGCCGAGGATGAAGCCGAGCGCATCTCGACCGACATCCTGCACCGGCATTTCAAGGACAGCACGCCCTACCGCCATTTCGCGATCCTGTTCCGCGGTAACCACCAGGCCCGTCTGATCGAGCAACAACTACGCAAGCTCTCGATTCCCTACCTGCTCACCGGTGGGCAGTCTTTCTTTGATCGCGCCGAAGTCAAAGACGCGATGGCCTACCTGCGGCTGATGGCCAATCCGAGCGATGATGCCGCCCTGCTGCGCATCATCAACACCCCGCGCCGCGGCATCGGCCCGACCACGCTCGAACGCCTCGGGCAGATCGCCCGTGAACGGCGCGTCAACCTGGCCGAAGCAGCCCGCTCGATCACCGCCGAACAGCGACTCGATACGCGCGTCCACCACCAGCTGCTGCAATTCCTCGACTGGCTCGAGACCGCTCGCCTGCGCATGGACGAGAAACCCGCAGTCGAGGCGATGAATAGTCTGCTCGAAGAAATCGACTACCTCGGTTATCTCCGCGAACAGGAAGATACCGTCAAGGCGGCCGAACGACGCTGGACCAACCTGCAGGAATGGCTCGAGTGGACTGAACGCATCAGCATCGACAACGACAGCGGCAAAGCGCTCTCATTGACCGAACTAGTACAGAAAATGAGCCTGCTCGGCATCCTGGAGCAAAAGACCCGCGACGAGAACGACAATGCCGTGCGCCTGCTCACCCTGCACGCTGCCAAGGGGTTGGAATTCCCGCATGTCTACCTCTCCGGCATGGAGGAAGACCTCTTGCCGCACCAGGAAAGCCAGGACGACGAACGGCTGGCCGAGGAACGCCGCCTGTGCTTCGTCGGCATCACCCGCGCCCAGCACAGCCTCACCTTCACGCTGACCAAACGCCGCCGGCGCTACGGCCAATGGCGCGACATCCAGCCGAGTCGGTTTCTTGAGGAAATCGAGCCCGAGCTACTGCGTTGGGAAGGCATTGGGGTAAAGAAAAACGAAGAAGAATCACGCGCGACCGCCGCCGAGGCGATGAGTGCCATTCGGGCGATGTTGGAAAATCCAGCCAATCAGTCCGGAGCTGGCAAGTAATCAAGATTAGAGACCCAAGGCAATCTCCACGATGCCTTCATCTTATAAATGTTTTTTGTGAGGATCACCATACCCAGTTTTAATTGCTATCTATACAAGACACAAAACTGCATGTTCATTTGAGGTGTTAACGGTTTTCATTAGATGCAGATGCTTTTATTATAAAATACCAGTACATATCACTCATCCTTGCTAGGCTCTGACCTGCTTACCAAGTATGAAGCCACTGCAACAAACAAAGCGGTAACACCCATCATCCCCCAAAAATTATTCAGCTGGAAATACATTACAATCCAGCTAACAACAAGCATTGCCACCGCAACAATCTTGTTCGTACGTGATACTGCCCTATTCTGATCCCAATCAAGAAGCAACCTACCTAAGTGTGGGTGAGCATATAGCCAAGCATGCAAACGATCAGAACCTCTTGCTGCAAACCATGCTGTCAAAATCAGAAAAGGAACTGTCGGCAACCCGGGGAGAAAAACGCCCACAGCCGCCAGGGACAAGAAAAAATAAGCTAGTATTAATGCTATTAAACGCACCATACGGCTAACCTGTTATGTGTCACTCCTGTTTGCGTAGTTCTCATTTATCAATTTAATTCAACAGGTATCAGGGATAACAAGTAGCGACCGACAGACGGCCGCGAGGCCGAGAACAAACTTCGAATGACTGACCATTTAGTGGCGCTTCCGCAGCATAGCATCCCGCCTGCCCCAGCCATACTTCCACCAATAGCGTTGATTGGCAACGGGATTTCCGGAGCTTCATCCAGCATCTGCGTAACGTGACCCAGAAACTCGCCAGGCCGCCCTCTCGCACAAGCTGCTGTGACGCATCGGCGGCCCCGAACCGCCTCTCTCGCTCGCTTCCTGCCCCACATACCGGTCTGTGTGTTAGGAAGTCCCGTGCTGTGACTCGACTCACGTGATCCCCCAGCTGCAGTTCGAAGGACCCGCGACGAAAACGACAACGCCGTGCGCCTGCTCACCCTGCACGCCGCCAAGGGACTGAAATTCCCGCATGTCTATCTGTCAGGCATGGAAGAAGATCTCCTGCCTCACCAGGACTGTCAGGACGACGAACGGCTGGCCGAGGAACGCCGCCTGTGCTTCGTCGGCATCACCCGCGCCCAGCACAGCCTCACCTTCACGCTGACCAAACGCCGCCGCTACGGTCCGTGGCGCGACATCCAACCGAGCCGGTTTCTTGAAGAAATCGAGCCCGAGCTGCTGTGCTGGAAAGGCATTGGGGTAAAGAAAAACGAAGAAGGATCGCGCGCAACCATTGCCGAAGCAATGAGCGCTATTCGGGCGATGTTGGAGGGATCGGGCAGCTAAGGTCGAAGTTATACGGCAGATACCCCATCGAATAGGGACTGTATTGGATCATCTACGTCCTTCTTCGTGGCGAATGCGCGAAACCCAGCAGCTTGGGACCAAGCCGACCGGTCGCTGCGCAGCCATTAGTTATGCCCCGTTTTCTAGTTCTGACACAGAGCTCCACGGACGAATTTTTTTCAACTGATCCTCGAGGGCCACCTCGGCAATCTCAGTGTCGTAGGCAGCCTGAGCTCGCAACCAATAACCACTGGACAAACCAAAAAAACGACAAAATCGCAGATCTGTGTCTGCGGTTATCGAACGTTTACCAGCGACAATCTGGCCTATTCTCTGAGCAGGCACCCCAATTTCTTTGGCCAGGCGATATTGAGAAATGCCCATTGGCCGAAGAAACTCTTCCATCAGCAACTCGCCTGGTGTTACCGCTTCAATGTTACGCATGCGTTACCTCCTAATGGTAATCCACAATTTCGACATCTTCCGCACCAGCCTTGGTCCAGCGAAAGCAAACCCGGAACTGCTTGTTGATTCGGATACTGTGCTGACCTTCGCGATCACCATGGAGCGGTTCCAACATATTGCCGGGCGGTACTTTAAGATCGTCCAACTGACCTGCAGCCTGGAGTTGCCGAATCTTCCTTAAGGCAACGCGCTCAAAATTGACAAAGCGCCGGACACGGCGACCGCTTGCCAATTGTTCGGTGTCCCTACACTTGAACGATACGATCATGACCTGATAGTGACTCGTCGCGTTAATAACGTCAAGCGTTACTATCTGATGATGTCGGTTAGCCGGGCAGCATCAGCGGCGCGCCGCGGCATTGGCCCGACCACGTCCGAACGCCTCGGACAGATCGCCGACTGTGCTTCGCCGGCATTACCCGCGCCCAGCACAGCCTCACCTTCACGCTGACCAAACGCCGCCGGCGCTACGGCCAATGGCGCGACATCCAGCCGAGTCGGTTTCTTGAAGAAATCGAGCCCGAGCTGCTGCGCTGGGAAGGCATTGGGGTCAAGAAAAACGAGGAAGCATCGCGTGCGACCGCCGCCGAAGCGATGAGTGCCATTCGAGCGATGTTGGAGAGATCAGGCAGCTAACGCCTTTGTTCAGCGGCGACCTTTTTGCAGCGAAGCGGAGAAAAGGGCGTCCGGTGGAGGCCCTTCAGGGCCGGAACGAACTGGAACTATTTGTTGTGAGACTCAAGCTCCTTAGCCGCCTCCCGCATCCATTCTTCCCGTTCACGCGCCTCTTCCTCACGATCATCCGCGTTATAGTTATCCACCTTGATTCTCTTAAACCCGATAACTACGTGATGCAGATCTCCCTGAATCTTTTCCATGCTCTTCGCTATCGAATAAAGATTGGGCTTTCCGAGCTGATAACGGCCTCTAATTTCCGCCATATCAACAACTAATTCATCCTTATACTTCTTTCCCGTAACGCTCTCGTACGAAACTTTAAAACAGATGACAGAAGCAGCCTTTTCTTCAAAATCAACACTGGTCTGTGTGTAGCCTGAATATCGAAATTGCCGAGGTCCGAAATATCGTAGCCCTGTATTAAAGAAGTTTGGCGTTAAAAATTCTGACAATAGAGTCTTGCCAACCTCACCGCCATCGAGGACGACTGGTTCAAAGGTGACGTTTTTAGCAGGTGCTTCGCCGATGTTACGAATGCAGAGCCTAACTATATGTACGGCAAAGTCTAGTGAATCAACTGTGATTTCAATCCTCGGTTCTGTCTGAACCAACCGAAGTTTTCGAGTTTCAATTACCAAAATTGCGGTAAGCGCCGCGTACACCACAGTGGCTAGAGTGACCACCGCGGTAAACACCACAGTAAGCGCGCCAGAATTTTGATTAAGAAAGGAAATAACGTCTTCCACTAGACTTCCTCATGTCTCACAACTATAAATGGGCGGCCGAAACGCCGCATAATATCCCGCCGCCGACCACGGACAAGCATCCAGTCCTCGATAAATCAAGCGCTTGCGTGCAGGATCCAGAATTTTTCGAGCACTTTTATGCGGTTGATTCGCAGCATAACGCCTTATACGGCGCTTCCGCAGCACAGCACCCCACCTGCTCCAGCCATACTTCCACCGACAGCGTCGGTTGACAAGGAAGCTGTCGATTTTTCACGCAGCCGGTGCGTGGCACGCTCGAGGCACCGTGCTTGCCCCGCCCACTACGTCACACGCTGGTCGCTGCGCCGGAAAGCGGGAACTATGCCCCACACAGAGCGTCCTTATGGCCGATTTGTTATGCTTCCGGCGGTTTTTTATGCGTCATCAATTTCCGGTCACGCCCATCCAGTTGCCTGCGTCCTAGCGCCAGCGGAATCCTATGCAGCCATCCG
The DNA here is from genome assembly GCA_041676845.1 of Halothiobacillaceae bacterium. Taxonomy (GTDB): domain Bacteria; phylum Pseudomonadota; class Gammaproteobacteria; order Halothiobacillales; family Halothiobacillaceae; genus Guyparkeria. The sequence goes on from JBAYRD010000001.1 coordinate 197,247, forward strand.
ATACCCCAACACGCACTTCGACACATACATCAACAGGTACGTCCCGCTCGCGGCGTTGGTTGTTTGGTCTGGTCCTGCCGCTGCTCATCCTAGTTGTGGCCATTGCTGCGTTCCTGGCCCTCAAGGCCAGCCGGCCCGAGCCTCCGCGCGCCACGCCTGAGGAGCGGGCCTGGTTGGTTGATACGGCCATGGTCACGCCATCAACGCAGCATCCGCTCATCACGCTTTATGGTGAGGTGGCTAATCCCGACCGACTGACCGTGCGGGCGCCGTTGTCGGCCCGGGTCGAGTCGGTCCCGGTCGAGGACGGCAGTGTGGTGGCCGCGGGCAGGCTGCTGGTCGCCCTCGATCCACGTGATTTCCAACCGGCGCTGGAACGGGCGCGCGCCAGTCTTGCCGATCTGGAGGCCCAGATTCGCGAAACTCGGGCCATGCATGAGAGCGACCAGGCGGCATTGAAGCTTGAACAGGAGATCGCCGAGAACGCCGAGACCGCCCTCAAGCGCAATCGTGACCTGCGCTCACGCAATCTCGCCTCGCAGGCGAATGTCGATAGCGCCCGCGATGTCCTGAGCCAGGCGCGCTTGTCTGTGAGTACGCGCCGGGAGCGCCTGGCGACCTTCGAGGCTCGCCTGGCCGGACTCGAGGCCCGGCGCGATGCGGCGGCGGCCGATGTGGCCGTCGCCCAGCGGGATCTTGAACGGGCTCAAGTGGCTGCGCCCGCCGCGGGGCTGGTCGGTCAGGTTGCGGTCACTGCCGGGGCCCTGGTCAATGCCAATGCCGTTCTGCTCGACTTTTTCCCATGGGATGGGTTCGAGCTGCGGGCCCTGATTCCAAGCGGCCAGATCGCTGCACTCGCCGTGGCTCTTGAGGCTGGTGCGACCCCACGTGCCTACAGCCGGGCAGGAAATCACCGCCTGCGTCTCGACCGACTGGCGGGCGAAGCCAGCGGCATGGGGGTGACTGGGTTGTTCGAATTTGCCCGGCTGGACTCCTCGCTGCGCGTCGGCCAGGTGCTCAGCATCGAACTCGAGTTGCCGCCGGTAGACAACGCCGTCGCCATTCCGCACAGCGCCTTGTATGGCAACGACCATGTCTACCGCATCCGCGATAATCGCCTTGAGCAGGTGAGCGTCGAACGCCTCGGCGCAACAGATGACGGCGCCCTGCTGATTCGTGCCGCGGGCCTGTCTGCCGGGGACCGCATCGCAACCACCCAACTGCCCAATGCCATCGATGGGCTCAAGGTGGACTGGCGGGATGAAAGCGGCCCGGAGAGCAGCCAGGAGAGCAGCCAGGAATTTGGCGAGGCGGGCGGCGAATGAACGAGGTGACGCCACCAACAGGGCTGCTGGAGCGCTTCGCCCGTCACCGGGTGGCCGCCCATCTGGTGATGCTGCTGATGATCTTCGGCGGGCTGTTTGCCATCTCGCGAATGAACGTTCAGTTCTTCCCCGATTTCGCCGTCGACGTGGTCACCGTATCGGTGGTCTGGACCGGAGCCTCGGCCGAGGACATCGAGCGCGGCATTACCGAACCACTCGAGGAGCGGCTGCGATCGGTGCCCAACCTCGACAAGATGACGTCGACCTCCGCGCAAGGCATCTCCAGCATCACGATCGAGTTTCGCCCAGGCAGCGATCCAGTGCTTGCCCTCAGCGATGTGCGCGAACAGGTCGACACCTTCCGCAATTTCCCCGCCGATGCGGAAAAGCCCCAGGTCAGCCGCGCCGCAAAATTCGACCCCGTCGGCCGTCTGCTCATCTATGGCGACGTCGACCGCGACGCCTTGCGCCAGTGGGTTGATCGCTTCGAGCGCGAACTGATCGACCGCGGTATCGACCGGATCGACATCAACGGCCAGCCCAAGCAACGCATCGCAATCGAGGTTCCTTCCGAAACACTGGTCCAGCTGGGCCAGTCGTTGCCGCAGCTATCGGAGACCATCAATGCCCTCTCACGTGATGTGCCTGCCGGTGAGTTCGGCAGTGTCGATGGTGGCCGCGAGTTGCGGGCGGTCGAGCAGCGCCGCCTGCCGATCGAGTTCGCTGATCTGTCGGTGATCAGTACCTCGCAGGCGCGTCTTGATCTCGGCCAGATTGCCCGTGTCAGCCAGGAACCCCGCCGCAATTCGCTGCTGATGCGCCATCAGGGCATGCCGGCCATGGAGCTGGTGCTGCAACGGGCCGAGCACGGTGACAGCCTCGAGTCGGCCGAGGCCCTGCAACAGTGGCTGGACGAGATCGAGGGGTCCCTGCCACCGACGATCCATCTCAAAGCCTACGATGAGTCCTGGCAACTGATCCGCGACCGCATCATGCTCATGGTCAGCAACGGGTTCAGTGGCCTGCTGCTGGTGCTGGTGCTGCTCTACCTGTTCCTGCCCGGCCGCGTGGCCTTCTGGGTCGCCGCCGGTATTCCATCCGCGTTTCTGGCGACGCTCGCCATGCTGTGGTTGATCGGTGGCTCGATCAACATGATGTCGCTGTTCGCCCTGATCATGGCGCTGGGCGTGATCGTCGACGATGCGATCGTCGTCGGTGAGGATGCCGATGCCCACTACCGTCGTGGTGAGCCGCCTCTGCTGGCCTCACAAGGTGCCGCGCGACGCATGTTCTGGCCGGTGATGGCCTCCTCCTTGACCACTATCGCCGCCTTCATGCCGCTGCTGCTTGTGGGCGGCACGATCGGACAGATCCTGCGCGATATCCCGATCGTGATGATCTGCGTGATCCTCGCTTCGTTGGTGGAGGCCTTCCTGGTTCTGCCCGGTCACCTGCGCGGTGCATTCAGTGGCCACAGCCTGGCCCGGAGCGCAAAATCTCCGGGGCCGCTGGCTCGTTTCCGCAAGGGATTCGACCGCCGCTTCGATCAATTCCGCGGGCATCACTTCCGGCGCGCAGTCCGGTTTGCCATTGGCCACCGGGCGATAACACTCGCCACCGCCGCGACCACAGTCATACTCGCCGTGGGGCTGCTGGCCGGCGGTCGCATCGGCTTCACCTTCTTCCCCACGCCCGAATCGCAGATTCTCTACGCCAACGCCACCTTCGTCGCCGGGACCGATCGCGAGCGCATGGAAAATTTCATGGCCGAACTGGAGGACAGCCTCGCTCGCACCGAAGAGGAACTGGGCGAGCCGCTGGTCCAGACGGCCATCACCCGCCTTGGCGGCACCATCGGTGGTCGTGGCGGGGCGGAGGGCGACCAGCTGGGCTCGATGCTGATCGAACTGCTGCCCCCGGACGACCGCCAGACGCGCAACGCAGAATTCATTAGCAGCTGGAAGGCGAACACTCGGCTGCCGTCCGGCATGGAAAACTTCTCGATCAGTTCCCGACAAGGTGGCCCGCCGGGTGCCGATCTCACCGTGCGTCTTGCCGGGGGCAGCACCGATGATCTCAAGGCCGCTTCGGTCTCGCTGGCCGAGACCCTCAAGGGGCTACCGGGCGTGGTGGATGTCAGCGATGATCTGCCCTACGGTCGCCAGCAGATCACCTTCTCAGTCAATGCCCAGGGACGTGCACTGGGCCTGACCACCCAGGAGGTCGGCCAGCAGCTGCGGGCGGCCTACGATGGGGCGCTGAGCCAGATCTTCCAATCGGGCCCCGACGAGATCGAGGTGCGCGTGATGCTGCCGCGCGAAGAACGCCTTCGTATCGGCTCGCTCGACGACATCAGCCTGCGCACCGACGACGGCCCGTTCGTGCCGGTCCGTCAAGTGGTTGATCTCGGCACCCAGCGCGGCTTCGAGGCCATCCGCCACGCCGATGGAAAACGGGCGGTCGAGGTATCGGTCGAGATCAACCGGGACCTCACCAATGCCGAGATCCTGCGCTCCGCCCTTCAATCGGACACCTTGCCGGCGCTGGGCAGCCGCTTCGGCATCGACTACAGCTTCGAGGGTCTGCAGGCCGATCAGCGCGAAACCATGGGCGACATGAAATTCGGCCTCTACCTGGGGCTGGTGTTGATGTACGTGATCCTGGTGTGGGTGTTCTCGGCCTGGACGATGCCGTTCATCGTCATGACCGTGATCCCGCTGGGCCTGGTCGGGGCCATCTTCGGCCACTGGGTGATGGGCATCGACCTGACCATCCTGTCGCTGTTCGGCCTGTTCGGCCTCGCGGGGATCGTAGTCAACAACGCCATCATCCTTGTCTCCTTCTACCGCGAGCAGATTGCTGCCGGACTGGCGGTCGACGAGGCGCTCGAACAGGCGGCCGTCCAACGCCTGCGGGCCGTCATGCTGACCTCCCTGACGACCATCGGCGGACTGACGCCACTGCTGTTCGAGACCTCGCTGCAGGCACAATTCCTGATCCCGATGGCCACCTCGATCGCCTTCGGGCTGGGCTATTCCACCCTGCTGGTGCTGTTCGTCATCCCGGCCCTGCTCTCCCTGCGCGAAAGCATCCGCCAGCGGCTCGTGCCGGCAGCGGTGAGCGCCTGACGCTAGCGCCGGATTGGCGCGCCGCCCAGGCGTCCTTCAGATCATCGACGCCAGCGCAGGTATCCGGCACATCACGCGGCGGCCTTGGTACAGGCCCAGGTTCAGACTCAGACTCAAGCCGCGGCAACATGACAACCCACCTTGCCGATGGTATTTGCGATCCTGGAGACGTTCCGATAAGTTAGGCGCATCTAAACTTCTCGATCTTCGAGTCTTGGACACCCCACCGGCCAATGGAACACCACGTGATTCAGAGTCTACGGCAACAGCTAGCAGGCCAGCGACGTCTCGTTGCCCTGCTGTGTCTGGTCGTGGCGCTGCAGAGCCTGTGGTGTTGTGCCTGGCATTTCCACACCAGCCCTGACGACACCGGCGACGATGTCGTCCATCTGATACATGCCGATTTCCACGCGGATGTCGTCGAGGTCGAATCGCTCGCGATACTAAAGGCCTTTGATGGCGGATTGGGCCTGATCGTAGCCCTTTCCCTGCTGATCACCCTGCCCCGTCCAGCCGCGCTTCGCGCACCGCTGGCCATCGCGGCACCCTGCCTGCCACGACCGAGACTGCGTCCACCCGAACGCGCCCCACCCCTGATCTGACAACTCCCGACTTCGATCTCGTCACGTAAACCGTTGGCTCGGCCGACCGCGTGACCCCGGCCCTTTGTGGGCCCAGATCTAATCGTTCACAGGAGTTCGTCATGTCATTGACGTTCCAATCGCATTGGCTCTACCGCAGCCGATGTTCCCTGCTGCTGGGCAGCCTGTTCCTGCTCGTCCCCATAAACAGCTCTGCGGCTGACTGGACGCTGACCCGCGCCGCCGAACGGGCACTCGCCGTCTCCCCCGAGCTGGACGCCGCCCAGGCGGAGCACAACCGTCAGGCCGGCCTGGCCGACGAGGCCGGCCGTTGGGCCAACCCCGGTCTTGAGGTCGGTTTCAGTGATGAACTCGGCATCGAAGATGGCTCGGGTGGCTGGTCGCTGCAGGAGTACTCGATCCGCCAACCCCTGCCCATTGACGGGCGCATCAGGCATCGCGCTGACGCGGCCGACAGGCGTACTGCGGCCGCCAAGGCCCGCCAGCTGCAGCGTGCGCTAGTGATGGAGCATCGCGCCGCACTCGCCTTCCATCAATTGCAGTGGGCCGAGGCCCGTATCCAACAGGCAAAGACGCAACGGACCTGGACGCGGCGTTTTGCGGAAATCGGTGACCGCCGCGCTCGCACCGGCGATCTTTCCGAACGCGAACGTCTGCGACTGAGCCTGCTGCACGCCGAGGCCGAGGCCGAACTGGACGAGGCGCAGCAGGCCCATGAGGCGGCGCTGGCCGACTACCACGGCCTGCTCGCCATCGAAAAAGAGCAGCCCCTTTCGTTGCCCAAGCTGAGTCGGGCAGCAATGCCACCGACACTCGAGACACTGCGCCAGCAACTGGAGCAACATCCCACCTTGCGCGCCGCCGCCGGACAGGTAGCTGCCGCAAGGGCCGAGGTGAAACAGATGCGGGCCGAGCAACTGCCGGATCTGTCCCTCCGCGTGGCGCGCGAACGCGTCTACATCGACGGTCGAGACAAAAATACCCACCACGTCGGTCTGCAGATCGAGCTGCCGCTCTGGTCGCAGGGGCGTGGGCGCGTCGATGCCAGCCGGAGTGAAGCAATCCGCGAGGATGCTGAACGTCAGGTGACACAACGCGACCTCGGCATCCGTCTGGAACGCTCGCATCAGCAGCTGACCCGCCTGCTCGAACGAATCGACCAGCACCGCACAACCATCCTCGACCCAGCCGAAGTCGTGCTCGAACAAACCCGAAAGGGCTTCGATCAAGGAGAGCTGCGCCTGACCGAACTGATCGACGCCGCCCAGGCCTGCATTCGGGCCACGCGCCGGCATCTCGATCTGCTGCTCGAAGCAAGAACACAGGAATCCGATCTGCGCCTGGCCGCTGGCCGGATGCTCACCACCGACAATCTGGAGCTGACCCGATGAACCCGACACCGACCCCATACCGGCGCCTCGGGCTCGCGCTGGCTGCCGCCTTGAGCCTTGCCCTATCCGGCTGTCTCGACGAGTTCGGTCGCGACCAGAGCGAGCATGTCGGCGCAATCACTGCCGCGGAGCGATCGACCACGCGCGCAGTCACCAGCTGGTCCGAGGAACTCGAACTGTTCATGGAATACCCGGTGCTGACCGCTGGCGAGTCGGGCCGATACAGCACGCATCTCACGCGCCTCGAGGACTTCTCGCCGGTCACCTCCGGCCCACTCCATTACCGATTCGAACGCGAGGATGGCCATGTCGAGGAACACCTGGCCGAGACGATGGCCCGAGACGGCGTCTTCCTGCCCGATATCCGCATCGAGCAACCGGGGCATTACCAGCTCAAATTGACTCTTGGCACGGGTGAGGCCGCAATGACCCTTGAGGCTGGCTACATCGACGTCGTCGCCCCGGGCGAGATCAGCGCTAGTGACTACGACGCGGATGCCCACTCCACTACACACGACGATGCACCCGATGACATCGAATTCCTCAAGGAGCAGCAGTGGCGGATGGACTTTGCCGTCCGACAGGTCAGCCGCGACACCATCAGCGAGCGCCTGTCCCTGTCGGCGCGCATCGAGCCACGTCCCGGTCAGAGTGCCCAGGCAACCGCACCGGTCAGCGGCCGACTGCTACCGCCGGAGGACGGCCGCTGGAAACGCCCCGGTGACCGGGTCGAGGCTGGTGAGGTGCTGGCACGCATCCTGCCGCTGAGTGGCGCCGAGGACGTTGGCCTGCTCAATCTCGACCTGACAGAGGCCCGTGAGCGGTTGGCCCTGGCTCGCACCGAGCACGATCGTGTGCAGGGTCTCTACCGCGATGGCGTCGTCTCGGAAAAACGCCTCGAACAGGCACAGTCCGAATACCGTGTGGCGAGGCAAGCACTCGAACGCGCCCGTGCCCGCCTCGAACAGATCGGCGGCGAGCAGGACCAGACAAGCGCCGCTGTCAGCCTGCGTGCAGCAATCACCGGTGTGATCACGGCCAGCCCGTACGCACCCGGCGAACGGATTGCCGCCAACGAGACCGCATTCTCTCTGCTCGACGACAGCCACGTCTGGCTCAAGGCCATGGCCTACCCGGGCGACCTGGCGCGTATCAACCGGCCTGAACAACTGGTCGCCCGCCAGGCCGGCGGCCAATGGCAGTCGTTCCCCGAAGCAGAACTCGTCTATATCGGCACCCGGACCGCAGGGAACGGCAGCGTGCCGCTGGTCTTCGATTTGCCCAATCCTGAGGGCCAGCTGATCCCGGGCACGGCCTGGTCGGCGGCCTTCTCGACTGGCGCCGGGCAGATGGCCGTGGTGGTGCCGAAAAGCGCGATTCTCGACGACGACGGCATCGAGGTGGTCATTGTCCAGCACCAGGGCGAGCGCTTCGAACGCCGACCGGTCAAGACCGGCCTCCGCAGTGGCGACCGCGTGGCGATCACCAGCGGGCTGCAACCGGGTGAGCGTGTAGTCACCAAGGGGGCCTACATCGTCCTGCTGGCCTCGCGAGGCGAACAGGACATCGGCCACGACCACGCCCATTAAAGGAGACGAACATGCTGGATCGACTTATCTACTGGTCACTGCAGAATCGTCTGCTGGTGGTCGCCGCCTCCGTCCTGCTGCTTGTGATGGGTGTGCTTACCGCACGTGAGGTGCCGGTGGACGTGTTCCCCGACCTGACTGCCCCCACGGTGACGGTGATGACCGAAGCGCCCGGCCTTGCCACCGAGGAGGTCGAGCAACAGGTCACCTTCCCGATCGAGACGGCCATGAACGGTGCGGCCAACTTGCGTCGCCTGCGCTCACAGTCCGTGCCGGGCTTTTCCATTGTCTGGATGGAGTTCGAATGGGGCGCGGACAGCCTTGAGTCCAGGCAGATCGTCACCGAACGCCTCGACCGGGCGCGCGACGATCTGCCCCAGGGTGTTGGTGTGCCACAGCTCGGACCGATCACGTCAATCATCGGCGAGATCGAGTTCTTTGGCTTGCGCGCCTCGCCGGGCGCGAGTCTCATGCTGGCCCGGGAAATCGCCGACTGGCAACTCAAACCCAAGTTGCTCGCCATCCCCGGGGTGGCCAGCGTCACTGCCCTGGGCGGCGATGTCCGAGAGTATCAGGTGCTGGTTTCTCCTGATCGCTTGCAAGAGATGAAGGTCGGCCTGGACCAGGTCCGAGAAGCAGCCTCCCGGGCGAACCGCAATGCCGGTGGCGGCTGGATCAGCGAAGGTGGCCAGGACTATGTGCTGCGTTTCCTCGGCCGCACCCAACATGCCCCTGATCTTGGCGAGGCCGTCATCACCGTGCGTGACGACGTGCCGATCCTTATCCGCCACGTGGCCGAGGTCCGCGAGGGCTCGGGCATCCCGATCGGCGACGGCGGCGTCAACGGTGATCCCGGCGTCATCGTGGCGATCTCCAAGCAACCGAATGCCGACACGCTCGAGCTGACCCAACGCATCGAAACCACCCTGCGAGAGGCGCAAGCCGACCTGCCCGAGGGCATCCACCTTGAACCGGGTCTGTTCCGCCAGGCGGACTTCATCACCCGGGCGATCGAACATGTGGCCGCGGCCCTGCGTGACGGGGCGATCTTCGTCGCGCTGGTACTGTTCGTCTTTCTGTTCAATTTTCGCACCACCCTGATCTCGCTGCTCGCGATCCCGTTGTCGCTGGCTGTTGCCCTGATCGGTCTCATGTGGATGGGCATCGGCATCAACACCATGACCCTCGGCGGCATGACCATCGCGATCGGCGCGCTGGTGGACGACGCGATCATTTTCGTCGAGAACATCTATCGGCGACTGCGTGAGAATGCACTACGCACCAAACCAGCCCCTGCAATACAGGTGGTCTACGGTGCCTGTTCGGAGGTGCGCCAGTCGGTGGTCTTCTCAACCGCCATCATCATGCTCGTTTTCGCGCCGCTGTTCTTCCTGCAGGGTGTGGAGGGACGGCTACTCGAGCCACTGGGGCTGGCCTATCTGTTCGCGATCGCCGCCTCGTTGCTGGTCGCGCTAACGCTCACCCCGGTGCTGAGCCTGTGGCTGCTGCCGAAAGACAAGGCCATGGGATCAAAACAGGACCCGCCGGTGATCCGCTTCGCCAAGCGGCTGTACGCCCCGATTCTGAAGGCCAGCCTACGCTTTGCGCCCGCCGTGCTGGGGCTTTCGGTGATCGCGGTAGTCGTGGCCCTGTTGGTGATCAGCCAGTTTGGGCGCTCATTCCTGCCCGAATTCAACGAGGGCAGCCTCAATATCGAGGTAATGGCTCCGCCTGGCACCTCGCTTGCGACTTCAGCAGCCATCGGTCGGCAGCTGGAGGAGATCCTGCTCGACTTCGGCGAGGTGCAAAGCGTGGCTCGCAAGACTGGTCGGGCCGCCCTGGATGCCCATACGCAGGGGTCGAATGCCTCCGAGTTCGAGGTCATGCTGGGTGAGTTGCCACAGGGCAAGGAGGCATTCCTGGCCGAGCTGCGTGAGGCGCTGAGCGAGGTGCGCGGGGTCAACATCCACATCGGTCAGCCGTTGTCGCACCGCATCGACCACATGCTCTCGGGCACACGGGCGGCCATCGCAGTGAAGATTTTCGGCCCCTCGCTCGCCGAACTCCGGCGCCTCGGCGGCGAGCTCGAACACACCATGCAGGAGGTGGAAGGCCTGGTGGATGTGGCTATGGAACCGCTGCAATCCGTGCCGCAACTGCGGCTGCGCGCCGACCGGCAAGCCATCGCCCGTTACGGGATGACGATCGAGGAGGTCGCCCAACTGGTGGAAACCGCCTATCGCGGCAGCATCGTCTCCGAGGTGTTCGAGGGCAACCGGCGCTTCGACCTGGTGGTACGTTTCAACGATGACGCCCGTGAGAATCGCCACACGATCGGCGACACCCTGATCCAGACGCCGACGGGCGACCTGGTGCCGCTACGCGCACTGGCCAGTCCTTCGTTCGAACATGGGCCGGGCACCATCCTGCGCGAGAATGCCGAGCGGCGGCTCGTGGTCAGCGCCAACGTCGCCGGGCGTGATCTGCGCAGTGCGGTCGAGGCAATCAAGGCAAGCATCGGCAGCGATATCAGCCTGCCCGAAGGCTACCGGATTGAGTACGGCGGCCAGTTCGAGGCCGAGGCCAATGCCACCCGCACGATTGGCTGGGTCTCTCTGGCCGTGCTCGCCGGCATTCTGCTTTTGCTGCAGATGGCCTTCCGCTCGCTGCGCCTGGCACTGCTGGTGATGGTCAATATCCCGCTGGCCCTGGTCGGTGGCGTGGCCGCCGTCTGGTTCATGGGCGGGACGATCACGGTGGCGGCGCTGGTGGGCTTCATCACCCTGTTCGGCGTCGCCATCCGTAACGGCATCCTCTTGATCAGCCGCTTCCAGGCACTGGCTCAGGAAGGCATGGAGGTGGAGCAGGCAGTAGTCACCGGCTCGATGGAGCGACTCGCCCCGATCCTGATGACCGCCCTGACCGCCGGCCTGGCCCTGATCCCGCTGGCCATGGGGCTGGGCGAAGCCGGCACCGAGATCCAGGCCCCGATGGCCGTGGTAATCCTCGGTGGCCTGGCGACCTCGACGCTCCTGAACATGGTGGTGCTGCCCGCACTCTACCGCCTGATCGCCGCGTCTCCGGGCGGCAAAGCATGAGCGGATGCGGGCGCGTGCCAGCCCAGTACGCGCCCCGGTTCATTCAACGGCAGCACCTGGTGGCGACTCAACGGCCGTAGTAGTCCCGATACCATTGGACAAAGCGGGCCACGCCCTCCTCGACCGGCGTGCTCGGCGCGTAACCCACCGCCGCCTTCAGGTCGTTGACGTCGGCGTAGGTGTCCGGCACATCGCCCGGCTGCATCGGCAACAGGTTCAGCTCGGCCTTCTTGCCGGTGGCCTCCTCGATCAGCTCGATGTAGCGCAACAGCTCAACTGGCCGGTGGCTACCGATGTTGTACACCCGCCAGGGTGCGCTTGAAGTGCCGGGGTCGGGAGAGGCGCTGTTCCAATCGGGGTTGGGCTCGGCGACCTGATCCAGCGTGCGGATGACGCCCTCGACGATGTCATCGATGTAGGTGAAATCGCGGCGGTGATTGCCGTAGTTGTAGACGTCGATCGGACGCCCCTCGAGGATATTGCGTGTGAACATGAACAGCGCCATGTCGGGCCGACCCCAGGGGCCGTAGACGGTAAAGAAGCGCAGGCCCGTGGTGGGCAGCCGGTAGAGTGAGGCGTAGGTATGCGCCATCAGCTCATTGGCTTTTTTGGTAGCCGCGTAGAGCGATAGCGGATGATCAACATTGTGATGCACCGAGAACGGCATCTTGCTGTTCGCCCCGTAGACCGAGCTCGACGAGGCGTAGACCAGATGCTCGACCTCGGAATGTCGGCAGCCCTCGAGGATATTGGTGAACCCGACCAGGTTGCTGTCGATGTAGGCATGCGGATTCTCCAGCGAATAACGCACCCCTGCCTGTGCGGCCAGGTGCACCACCCGATCGAGCTTGGCACGCTCGAACAGGCTGGCCATGCCCACACGATCGGCGACATCCAGCCGCTCGAAGGTAAAGCCGGCCTGATCGGTCAACCGGGCCAGACGCGCCTCCTTGAGGCTGACGTCGTAGTAGTCGTTAAGATTGTCCAGGCCGACAACCTCATCGCCACGCTCCAGCAGCCGCGCCGACAGCGCCGAGCCAATGAAACCGGCCGCACCGGTAACCAGTATCCGCATGATCACTCCTGTGAGATGGCCCGTGAGATGGTTCTGGTGGGACGACCTTGGTGGTGGCCATCGGTAATAGTCTCGGGCACCCGCGAGAAAACCATTGATTGTACCTGCCGCAGTCAGCCCCTCCAATCATGACCATGGCCCATCCCACGACCCGGGGCTCACGGCCATGCTCACGGGCCGCTCCGAACGCGGCTGATCCCAGCCATCGATCCGCTCTGATTCAGGCTCCACTTCCGGCTGGTTTCCCGACCCGTTCCAAACCCATCTCCCCAGCTACCCCCCCAAAGCTGGAAGGCTAAAATTTTTATCAGGCACTGGAGTTTTTTGATGACAAGCCAGGTCAAGGCCCGGGCACTCAAGCGGGGTGCGGACTTGCCGGTTTCGTCACCCAGGTTATCCACAGGGTATGCACCGATTGCCCAGAAGCTCTTCCCAGACGGTCCACCACATCATCCACAATATGTAGTGGCCTTGACTCGAGCAAAGCACAGCCAGTTGTAATCTTCCGCCCCTGATTAGTTGACATTGCTCCGGCAGGGACCACAATCTAGGTACTTGAGCAGGGGCTGTGAACACCCCACCCCATCTGCTCCGAAGCAACCCGGAAACCGCCACCAGGCGATCGACCGGATGAAACCAGAAGGGGCCAGAAAAAGGTCCGGCACGTTCCGACTGACGGGACGTCAAACGGACCACCTATAGACCCCCCCCCAAGGAAGTTGAACGAAGGAAGTTGAACGAAGGAAATTGAACTTTTTAAAGGAAATCGAAGCGACCCGCTTGCGGGCCATCGAACCGGAATACACAGGACGGATCAGCGGCATGAGTACCAGTCAGACAGTAGAAACAATCACCCCGGCCTACCACGAAAGCAGTGGCGGCACGGCCAGCGGCATCGAAAACGCCGCGGTCGCCCCGGGCCAAGTCCGCGTCATTCGGCGCAACGGCAAACTGACCGCCTACGATCCGACCAAGATCAAGGTCGCCCTGACCAAGGCCTTCCTCGCGGTCGAGGGCGGTGGTGCGGCGGCCTCCGCCCGGGTCCACGAGACGGTCGAATCACTGGTTGCGCTGATCGACCAGGCCTTGAAGCGTCGCCTGCCCGGCGGCGGCACCGTCCACATCGAGGACATCCAGGACCAGGCCGAGCTGGCACTGATGCGCGAAGGTCACCACAAGGTCGCTCGTGCCTACGTCCTCTACCGCGAGCAACAGGCGCAGAAGCGTGCCGCGGAAATGGAAGAGGACACCGAGACTGCGGCCGAGCAGCCCTCGATCAACGTCACCCGCCTCGACGGCACCAGGGAGCCGCTGGACACCATCCGCCTGGCTCGTCTGGTGGAAGAGGCCTGCGCGGGCCTGACCGGAGTCGACAGCCAGCCCATCGTCAACGAGACCATCCGCAACCTCTACGACGGCGTCGCTGAACACGAGGTCAACACCGCGCTGGTGATGAGCGCGCGCACCCTGATCGAGACCGACCCGGCCTACTCCCAGGTCGCCGCGCGGCTGCTGCTCGACTCCATGCGCACCGAGGCGCTGCGCTTCGTGCACAACCCGGTCACTACCTGCACCCAGTCCGAGATGGCATCCATCTACCCGGAATACTTCAAGGAGTACATCCAGGTGGGTGCCGAGCACGAGCTGCTCGACCCGACCCTGCTGCAATACGACCTCGACCGCCTCGGCCAGGCGCTGGATCATGAGCGTGACCTGCAGTTCAACTACCTTGCCCTGCAGACGCTCTATGACCGTTACTTCCTGCACCATGACGAGGTTCGTTTCGAACTACCGCAAGCGTTCTACATGCGCGTGGCGATGGGGCTGGCAATCAATGAGCTCGACCGCGAAGACCGTGCGATCGAATTCTACCGCCTGCTGTCGTCCTTCGACTTCATGAGCAGCACCCCGACGCTGTTCAACTCCGGCACCCTGCGCCCCCAGCTGTCGTCCTGCTACCTGACCACCGTGCCGGACCATCTCGACGGCATCTACGGCGCGATCCGCGACAACGCCATGCTCTCCAAATACGCTGGGGGGCTGGGCAATGACTGGACCCGCGTGCGGGCGCTGGGCAGCCACATCAAGGGCACCAATGGCAAGTCACAGGGTGTCGTGCCGTTCCTCAAGGTAGCCAACGACACCGCCGTGGCAGTCAACCAGGGCGGCAAGCGCAAGGGCGCGGTCTGTGCCTATCTCGAGACCTGGCACCTCGATATCGAGGAATTTCTCGATCTGCGCAAGAACACCGGCGACGACCGCCGCCGCACCCACGACATGAACACCGCCAACTGGGTGCCGGATCTGTTCATGAAGCGCGTCGCCGAAGAAGGAGAATGGACGCTGTTCTCCCCGGTCGACTGCCCCGATCTGCACGACCTGTCCGGCCAGGCCTTCGAGAAGGCCTACGTCGCCTACGAGGAAAAGGCCGACCGTGGCGAGATCAAGAACTTCCGCCGCCTCCCGGCCGTCGACCTGTGGCGTCGCATGCTCTCGATGCTGTTCGAGACCGGTCATCCCTGGATCACCTTCAAGGATCCCTGCAACCTGCGTTACACCAACCAGCATGCCGGGGTCGTCCACAGCTCGAATCTCTGCACCGAGATCACCCTGCACACCAACGACAACGAGATCGCCGTCTGCAACCTGGGCTCGGTCAACCTGGCCCAGCACGTCACCGAGGACGGGCTTGATGAAGAAAAGCTCAAGCGCACCATCAAGACGGCGATGCGCATGCTCGACAACGTGATCGAGTACAACTACTACTCGGTGCCGCAGGCACGCAACTCCAACCTGCGCCATCGCCCGGTCGGCCTGGGGATCATGGGCTTCCAGGATGCCCTCTACCAGCAGAAGATCCCGTACAGCTCCAATGAAGCAGTCGAGTTCGCCGACCGCTCCATGGAGACGGTCAGCTACCACGTGATCTCGGCCTCCAGTGATCTGGCCGCCGAGCGTGGTCGCTACCAGAGCTACGAAGGCTCGCTGTGGAGCCGCGGTATCCTGCCGATCGACTCGATCGCACTGCTGGCCGAAGCACGTGGCGAGTACCTCGACATGAACACGGATACCACCCTGGACTGGGATGCCCTGCGCGAGAAGGTCAAACGTCAGGGCATGCGCAACTCCAACACCATGGCGATCGCGCCGACGGCCACCATCTCGAACATCTGCGGTGTCTCGCAGTCGATCGAGCCGACCTTCGAGAACCTGTTCGTCAAGTCGAACCTCTCGGGCGAGTTCACCGTGGTCAACCCGTACCTGGTAAACGACCTCAAGGAGCTCGGCCTCTGGGACGAAGTCATGGTCAACGACCTCAAATACTTCGACGGCTCAGTGCAGGCGATCGACCGTGTGCCGGATGAGCTCAAGGCGCTGTACGCCACCGCCTTCGAGATCGATCCGCGCTGGCTGATCGAAGCCGCCTCGCGCCGCCAGAAGTGGCTCGACCAGGCCCAGTCGCTGAACCTGTACATGGCCGACCCTTCAGGCCCGAAGATCGACAACATGTACAAGCTCGCCTGGGTCCGTGGCCTGAAGACCACCTACTACCTGCGCGCCGCCTCCAAGACACGGGTCGAGAAGACCACCATGGACAGGCTTGATGGCAAGCTACGCGGCGTCTCCAGCGACCCGATCATCGCGGACGGTCAGCAGGCCTGTGCAATTGACGATCCCGAATGCGAGGCCTGCCAGTAAGACCCCGCCCATCATCTTGATACCCCGGGCAGCCACCCTGCCCGGCCCGGAGCCACCCCACCGGAACCCTGACGGAGGAAACCTCATGCTCAACTGGAACGATCCGCTCAAGCAGAACAACGCAAACGACCATGTCGCCGACAGCACCGATGCGCCGCATGTCATGCCCGCCGCCTCTGACGATGGCCAACAGCAGGAAAGACAACAGTTCAATCCGGCCGTGGCCGCAGTCGAAAGCGGTGACCAGACCGGCTTGGGCGGCATCAACCCCAACGCCGGGCGCGTCGATGTCTCGGAAAAGCGCATCATCAACGCCACCGCCGACGTCAACCAGCTGCTGCCGCTGAAATACCACTGGGCCTGGGAAAAATACCTGGCCGGCTGCAACAACCACTGGATGCCAACCGAGGTCTCCATGCAGGCGGACATCGCCCTGTGGAAGAGCCGTGATGGCCTGACCGAAGACGAGCGTCGCATGGTGATGCGCAACCTCGGCTTCTTTGCCACCGCCGAGAGTCTGGTCGCCAACAACATCGTGCTGGCCGTCTACGAGCAGGTCACCAACCCCGAGTGCCGCCAGTACCTGCTGCGCCAGGCCTTCGAGGAAGCGGTCCACACCCACACCTTCCAGTACATCGTCGACAGCCTCGGCCTTTCCGAAGGTGAGCTGTTCAACATGTACCGCGAAGTGCCGTCGATCACCGCCAAGGACTCCTGGGCACTCAAGTACACCCAGGACCTGTCACAGGGCAGCTTCAACACCTCCACCACCGAAGGCGCCCAGAACTTCCTGCGTGACCTGGTCGCCTTCTACGTCGTGTTCGAAGGCATGTGGTTCTACACCGGCTTCGCGCAGATCCTCAGCCTCGGCCGGCGCAACAAAATGACCGGTATCGCCGAGCAGTACCAGTACATCCTGCGCGACGAATCGATCCACCTGAACTTCGGCATCGACCTGATCAACCAGATCAAGATCGAAAACCCGGAACTGTGGAGCGAAGCCTTCCAGCACGAAGTGCACGACATGCTGCGCGAAGCCTGCGACCTCGAGATCGCCTACGCCCACGACACCATCCCCAATGGTCTACTAGGCCTGAGCGCGGAGATGTGCGAGGAGTACATGCACTTCATCACCAACCGCCGCTGCAGCCAGATCGGCCTGGCCGAACTCTACCCGGGCGCGACCAATCCGTTCCCGTGGATGAGCGAGGCGATCGACCTGAAAAAGGAGAAGAACTTCTTCGAAACGCGGGTCACGGATTACCAGACCGGTGGTGCGCTGACCTGGTAAAAAGAAGTCAGATGACAGTTTGAAGAAGTCAGGAAACGCCCCGCTCGCTCTGCAGCGGGGCGTTTTTTAATCAAGCAGCCTGGTCTTGAAGATCAAGCTGACCCGAGTTCATGCTCGCTTCGAATTCCGATGAACTCGAATTCAGTGAACTCTATCTTGGCACGATGCTTCTCCTTAAACTCTAACGCCAAAAACAGCGGCGCATTTATGCGTCCGACTGCTTTTTCTTGTTATGTGAGTTTTCCCGCTGCTCGGTGTTCTGGACATACTGAACAGAACGGTAGCGGTCTAGTTTCCAGTTGCTTGGGTGCCGCAAGGTGACACTATCTACGGTTAGACGGCGAGGGACCAAGCCCAACTGCAAAAAACTTATCACTCCAAGTGACGCCGCCAGATTGGAGAATAGTTGCTCGAAATCCTCTGACAGTCGAACCATGTTCTTTCCATGCCCAACCTCCCCTGAAAGCTCTTCGAACCAAGCTTCATCAGCGATCTCTATAGTAGCTTTTGCAGAAACTTCTATTGCAGATAGAAGCCGAGCACAATACTTCTTCCATATTGCTAGATCAGTGCAGTGCTTCAGCTCATACCAAGCTTTTCGACCAAAACAGTTCTCAAATAGGTGTTTGAGGCCATAGCCATCTTCCATGTTATATCTCATAGCTTCACTTATACACATAACGCTTGAATTAAGCCGCGCCGCGAAGCGGCGTCGGCTTGAACGCATTGTTAGCGCCTGCCCACCGCGATGCGGAACGCGCGTGTGATTGGACCCGTAAGAAGAGCACCAAGGATTGAGCACGGGGTTCCCCAAAGGATCACTGCGACATAGATCATGGATGCGCCGCCGCCCGCGTATGGGCGCACACAGTCAGTGTAGTAAGCCAACCCTAGCCACGGCGCGAACAGAACGCAGGCACCCACCGCTCTCAGTGGGTTGGCTGTAACCAGGGAGATGATCGCGGGTAGGAGCGGGATGAGCAAGAAGGTGCCCAACACGAGGAGGAAGTCCGGCAGCCCGTGCCCGTAGCAAGCAAAGCTGTTGAAAGCTTGTATGGCTACGATGCTGATGATGGCAACAATGCCAAGTACTAATGCTCGGTTGCGGCTGATTTTCATAGGGCGCTAACTATAAATGGACGGCCTAAGCGCCGCATAATACCCAATCCCAGACAGAAATCGACCCAGCATGATACCAAGAATCAACGAGTTACAGCCAGGACGGAGAGACTCTCGAGGTGTGTTAGGCGACGAGTGCGCATGATAACGCGTTATGCTGCGCAACCGCCGCATAACGTCGCGGGGAAAGGGATCAGAAGTATTTAAACCGCTTCTGGAGTTTCGCCGGCCTCCAACGTGGGTACTGATAACGACCGCGCCGCGCCAGGCGAAACAAATGCCCGAAACCGTCCCATTTCCATGACAACGAACCCTCCTCGGACGAGCGCGGGATCAATTCGGAACTCGCAGCACCGCTGCGATTCGCTTGCGAGGCAAGCTCCCACAACGAGGGTTGAAGAACGCGGGGATGCGCCGGGTTTCGCGCTTGAAGGCGCTCATGCCGTTGCCAGGATGAGCCATGTCGCCCACGGCCTTCTTCGGACCACCAGTTCCGTGGATTGACCGCACCACCCTGCGCCTACCACACAGATCAGGAAATGCCCCGCTAGCTCTGCAGCGGGCTTGTTTCTTGTCCAGGAACCACCAAAAAACATGACGGCCGCGGTCGATCTCGGCCGAGCGGCCCTGCCGCCCAGCCGGGCAGGCCTGGGTTATGCTGGCCACCTCATCCCAACAGCGAGCGGTCGGAATTGCGCATGGCCTATTTCTACCTTGTACTTGCCATTGTCTCGGAAGTGATCGCGACCAATGCCCTCAAGGCCTCGGACGGTTTTACTCGTCTCGGTCCCAGTCTGATCGTTGCACTGGGATATGGGCTGGCATTTTATTTCCTCGCCCTGGTGTTGCGGACCCTTCCGGTTGGTGTCGCCTACGCGATCTGGGCCGGAGCGGGCATCGCCCTGGTCACACTGCTGGCGGCCATCACCTATCGTGAGGTCCCCGACCTGCCGGCACTGGTCGGAATGGGTATGATCATCGTGGGCGTGGTGGTGATCATCGGTTTCTCAGACACCACTCGTTAGGGAAGCTCGGCACGAAACTAAAGCATGCTACCTGCTGTTCCGATCAACTTCGGGAGATAGAGAACAGATGGATTTCGTCCGTGCGGGCCTGGTCAGCACTGGGCTCGGCATGATGCTGATCGAGTTGCTGACCGGAGCATTTGCAATGCTGGCGCTGGGAGCGGTTGTGCTGTTCGCGGCGTTGGCAGCCGCGGTAACGGACATGGGGCGTAAGCGTGATTCCCGGCATGCCGGCTAACGTGACTTGTGGTCAGCCCGTGGCGAGTCGTAGGATGTCACTGTTGATCCAGCGCCGTGGGCAGATTGTCGCGTTGCCCAGGTGATTTACAGGAGTTATACATGATCGATCGCCCGGTCACCGGCCACGAAATCATTTTGTCCTCGCACGACACCATCCAGTCTCGAACCGATAACCGGGGCGTCATCACCTTCGCCAACCCCACCTTTGCCCGCATTTCCGGTTATAGCCGGGAAGAACTGGTCGGTTCGCCACACAATATCGTCCGGCACCCCAACATGCCGCGAGGGGTCTATTACGCCCTGTGGCAAATCATTCAGGCGGGTGAGGAGTTTTTCGGCTTCGTCAACAACCGTTGCAAGAACGGCGACAACTACTGGGTCTTTACCCGAGTCGACTCGCACTACAACAGTGAAGGTGACATCGATGCCTACAGCTCGGTGCGCATCATGCCCAAGCGCGAGGCCGTGGCCAGCTGGTCAAAGGTCTACGATCGCATTGTGGCGATCGAGCAAGCCCAGCCGCGCGACAAACAGGTGGCCGCGGGCTACCAAGCACTCCTCAAGCACATCCGGAAAAGCGGTGCGAAAAACCTGACAGAGCTGGCGATGCGTGACGTCTGATCCCGCTCAGGCCGGGCTGGACAAACTGGCTGGCCCGCGCCCTGGGTAGGGTTCAACCTGCTTGCTCAAGAGAAAGTGGTAAAGCCCTACTTGTGCCCTCCAACAATCGGGGTTCAATTCCGATCGATTGTTACCACCAACCTCCCCTTCATCTCCCTGAACAGGATCAGTGGGGGCCACAATAAATCCGCTAGGGAGGCGTGCAAACCGCCACCCTGACTAGCATCCAATCTGATTCCCATGAATAAATTTTCGCTCTTTATGAATCGCCTGTTCGGTGATGTCGGTGTCGTCTTCTATCTCTCGGCGCTCATCATCGCCGGAGTGGTCACGGTCGCCGCCACCAATCCCGCCGATGTCGAACGGATCTCAAAGCAGGTGCTGGACTTCACGGCCAACACGCTGGGTTGGACGTACCTGATGGCGACTTCCGGGTTCGTGATCTTCGTGCTGTTTCTGGGGGTATCAAAATTCGGCAACATGCGGCTGGGGCCGGAAGATGAACCACCGGAATTCGGTTTTGGCAGTTGGCTGGCGATGATTTTCTCTGGCGGCATGGGGGTCGGCCTGGTTTTCTGGGGGGTGGCCGAACCGATGATGCATTTCAACGAGCCACCGCTGGGGCTGAGCGAACCACGTTCAGTGGAAGCCGCGCAAATGGGCATGCGCTATTCCTTCTTTCACTGGGGGCTGCACCAATGGGCGAACTTCGCCCTGGTGGGCCTGGCGATTGCCTACGTCCGTTTCCGCCACAATGCCCGCGGTCTGATCAGTGAGACCTTTCGCCCGTTGTTGGGCAAGCGAGTCGACGGCGGCTGGGGCAACGCGATCGATATCCTCGCGGTGGTTTCTACCATCTTCGGTGTCGCCACCACGCTCGGCCTGGGCGCTCTGCAAATCAACAGTGGGCTGGCGCGCACCGAAGGCATCGATTACGGCGCCACCTCGCAGTTGCTGATCATCGCGGGCCTCGGTGTGCTGTTCACCCTCTCGGCGATGACGCCCCTGGAAAAGGGTATCCGTTACATAAGTAACCTTAATATGCTGCTGGCTATCGGGCTGTTCTTGTACGTATTAGTACTGGGGCCGACCTCATTCATCTTCGATGAGTTCACGCAGACGCTGGGCGAGTACCTGGGCAATATCGTGCAGATGAGTCTGGTGACCACACCCTACTCCAGCGAGCACTGGGTACAGGATTGGACCATGTTTTACTGGGCCTGGGGGTTGAGCTGGGCACCGTTCGTCGGCAGTTTCATTGCACGGATCTCACGCGGCCGCACCATCCGCGAATTCGTGCTGGGCGTCATGATCGTGCCGGTAACCTTGAGCATGTTGTGGTTTGCCGTCTTCGGCGGCAGCGCGATCCACTTTGATCTCTACCAGGGCGCCGGCATCGCCGATGCAGTCGCCCGCGAGGTGCCGGCCGGGCTCTATACCCTGCTCGACCAGCTGCCCTGGGGCACCTATGCGGGGTTCCTTGCGATCGTTCTGGTGGGCCTGTTCGTGGTCACCTCGGCCAACTCGGCGACCTTCGTGCTGGGGATGTTTACCTCGAAAGGTGTGCTCAATCCCACCCGTTTTGTGCGCTTCCTGTGGGGCACACTGCAACTGGGGATGGCGATGGTACTGCTTCTGAGTGGGGGTCTTGAAGGGTTGCAGACCGTTGCGATCATCGCCGCCTTCCCGTTCATGATCCTGATGGTGCTGATGGCCGCCGCCCTGTACCGCGACCTCACACGGGAGTTCTGGCAGCGTGGGGAACAGGAAAAACTGCTGCGCCAACGGGTCGAAGCGTTATTGTTGCGCGAATCCGAGCGTGAGGCACAACGGATAGCCGCTGAGGAGATCCATCCGCCCGCGCCGGATACAGCGGTCGAACCAATACCTACCTCTGGAGCGGTGGCCGGCGCTCGCGTCGAGCAGCCGGAGACCGACGATGGCAGCCAGTCGCGAGACGGCCAGCCCAGGGGCAAATAAGTTCGCCCTGCCCGGCTCTCAGCGAATACCACCAATCAGACCACCGAAAAGCCATCGTCCTTTCTATTTGCGCCTTGCGCGTGGAGGCCACACTCGACAAGACCAGGCTGGCCGGCAACCCTGTCTCTGAAGAGCATTCAGTGGCTGGCTTAGGGAAGCTAATTATCTTCCAACCTGGAGCCGACACATTGTCCACAATGGAAATGAAAACGACCGGCTGCGAGACGGTCGTTATGTCGTGATCATCAGTCCGCCTTCTATCGACGCTGCAATCAAGGCTTGACGGTAGTCAGACCCAGCACATGCCAGAGCTGCATGCCGCCGCGATACCAGTAGATCTTGTCGGCGGGATACCCCATGCTGACCAGCGCACGGATATTGGTCGGCGACTGGCCGCACCAGGGGCCGTTGCAGAACAGCACCAGCTTCTTGGCATCCTGAAAATTGAAGATGCCATCCTCTTTTTTTGCCCCGAACCGGTCGAGCAGGATGGTTTCGACTACGAACGGATCATAGGTTGACGCCTCTCGATGGAGGTTGGTCCAGGGAATATTCTCGGCGCTCGGAATGGTGCCCCTGTTAAACCAATCGGGCGTGCGTGAGTCGATGAACAGGAACGAATCCTCACCGGCCTCGCGCCGTTGGAGCATCTGCAACAGCTCAACCTCGCCGATGGTGTGGACGCCGGGAAGCAGCTGCATCGGCTGGACACAGAACGGCGGACAGTCGCGCCCGGTCTGGGCGTACGCCTCCACGATCCGGTTGTCCGGATCCTGATTGCGTTTTATCACCACTTTTTCGCCATCGTGGGTCACCGTCACCGAGCCGATCTCGGCTGTCACCTTGACCCGCAGATCTTCCGACGACTCCGCGGCGGTCGCGATACCTACAGCGCCCGTGATGGCCGCCATGCCGGTAAACCCGGCCATTGTCGCCCCAAAAATCCAACGTTGAATACCCATTACTACCTCCTTGGTCGTCGATGGAAACGGCTTGCTTGCACCCAAATGGAGTGTAGACGAGCCACTACCGCTTTACTGCTCCGACCTGCCCAAGCTTTGCCCCCAAGTTTCGTCCCAAGTTTCATTTTGGTGATTTGATGGGCCTGCGGCTCAGGCCCGTGAGTCGAGCCGGATGGACTCGCCGCGACCGATACCGTAATAGCGCCAGCCCTCAGCTGCCAGACGCTCCGGGTCATAGAGGTTGCGACCATCGAAGATCAGCGGCTCGCTCAGCGAGGCTCGCATCAGCTCGAAATCAGGGGCACGGAAGGCCTTCCACTCGGTACAGACGATCAGCGCATCCGCACCCTTGAGCGCGGCATCACGTGTGCCGACCAAGGCAAGATCGTCGCGCTGGCCGTAGATGCGCTGGGTCTCCTCCATCGCCTCGGGATCGAACGCCTGTACGCGGGCGCCCGCCGACCATAGTGCTTCCATCAGCACCCGCGAGGCAGCCTCGCGCATATCGTCGGTATTGGGTTTGAAGGCCAACCCCCACAGTGCAAACGTCTTGCCTGCCAACTGCTCCCGCCCACCGTAATGCGCTTCGATCAACTCGAACAGACGCTGTTTCTGGCGATAGTTGACCGCCTCGACGGCATCGAGCAACAACGGCTCGTGGCCAACCGCGCGCGCGGTGCGTGTCAGGGCCTGCACGTCTTTCGGAAAGCAGGAACCACCGTAGCCACAGCCGGGGTAAATGAAGTGGTAGCCGATGCGCGGATCGGAGCCTATCCCGATGCGCACCTGTTCGATGTCGACGCCCAGGCGCTCAGCCAGGTTTGCCAACTCGTTCATGAAGCTGATCTTGGTCGCGAGCATCGCATTGGCGGCATACTTGGTCAGCTCCGCCGAGCGCAGATCCATCACGATGACCCGGTCATGATTGCGATTGAACGGCTCATACAACTCGCGCATCACCGCCTCGCTGTGCGGGTCGCTGGTGCCGATGATGATCCGGTCAGGCTTCATGAAGTCGTTGACCGCAGCCCCTTCCTTGAGGAATTCGGGATTGGAAACGACGTCAAAGTCGAACGACACACCCCGGCGGGCCAGGCTGTCAGTAACTACTTGCCGCACCTGGTCCCCGGTGCCCACCGGGACGGTCGATTTGTCGATGATGATCTTCGAGTCATCCATGTGCTCAGCGATGGTCGCCGCCACCGCACGCACGTACTGCAGATCCGCCGAGCCGTCCTCATCCGGAGGCGTGCCCACGGCGATGAATTGCAGCTCCCCGAAAGCCACGCCCTCGGCCGCATCGGTGGTGAAATGTAACCGCCCCTGGGCATGGTTCTCGCGCACGATCGGCTCGAGACCAGGCTCGTAGATGGGAATCACACCGTCCTTGAGCCCTGCAATCTTGTCCGGGTCGACATCGACGCACATCACCTCATGACCCACCTCGGCCAGGCAGGCCCCGGTCACGAGTCCGACGTAACCGGTGCCAAAAATCGTTATCCTCATCCTGCGCTGCTTCCCTGTGATTCGTTCATGTCATCTGCCGCCGGGGTGTTGGCCTGGCTTTGGGCCTGGGTATTGGCCCGGATCTCGGCTCGAATAGCCTGGAAAAGCGCCTGCGTGGCGCTGCCATGCTCCTCGCGCTCTGCCTCAGCCCGCGCTCCTCGCTGGAGCTGGCGAAAATGCTGCACATCCACGCCCGGGAAATCGTCGACAAAACGCGTGATCGCATCCGTTTCCTGAATGAGTGCATCGCGCCAGGCCTCGGTCTGCATCTGCAGGCGCTGGTTCTCCGGCGAGTTCGGATCGACCTGCCGCAGCCCCGCTTCAATGGCCTCGACATCTTCCGCACGCATCAGCTTGCCGATGTACTGGCGCTGCCGTTTGCGCGCGCCATGCGACTGCATCAATTGCAGTTTCTTGAGCGCCTCACGCAGTCGCTCGGTGATCGGCAACTGATCGAGGGCCCCGGCATCCAGTTCCGCCAGGATTTCGCCAAGGTGTTGGGCGGCATGGGCCTCACGCTTGAGCTGAGATTTGCTCAGGCCCCAGTCATCGTCTTCATCCGAGTGGTCGGGTGACAAGTGCAAATCAGACATGGCAAAACTCATCTCAGGCGGTTGAGGCGTGATTCTACCCAATCCCCACAGTACCCGACGAGTCGTGCTGCCGCTCGGCCGGGCGCAGCAGGCGTGTCAGGACGATGACGCAGTCGGATTGAGCTTCAACAGGCGCGCGTTCAACAGGGCGGCGAACGCCACCCAGAACCAGTACGGGATCAGCAACGCGGCGGCCAGCAGATCGACGCGAGAAAACAGCACGATCACCAGACTCAGAAGCATCCACAGCAATAGGATGTCTATCAAGGCCGCGACCATGCGCCGCCGGCCAAAGAACAGCCATGACCAGGCAGCATTGAAGACCAAATGGACCAGATACAGGATCAGTCCCGTGTCACGTGCGCCCGACGGCTCGGCCTGAAACGCTCGCCAGGCGGCGATCGCCATCAGCAGATAGAGCACGGCCCAGGCGATCGGGAAGACCCGGTCGGGTGGTGTCCAGGCCGGCTTGGTCAAGCCCCGATACCAAGCATCCGGACGAAACAGGCCACCAGAAAACGCGATGATTGCGACCAGAAGAATAGACCCCATCAGGGCAACAACGGATTCGAGCATCTGTGTTCCTCAACTGAATCGGTTACCGGGACAAGCCAGCTTCGAGACTAGTCGCTATCACCGGCCTTCGCCGGCAATGATGCGAACAGTTCGCCTACCAGCTCAGTGGCGTAGCTGCCAGGCGGCAATGAGAAAGTCAGCTCCACCTGATCGGGTTCAACCCGGTAGGCGAGATCGGTGACGCGCACGCCCAACGGGCGGCGATCGGCGGCCACCCGCCACTTCGACAACCAGTCCTGCCAGACCGCACCTCCCAGCCGCTCGAGCATCACGGCGGCCAGCGCCTGTTCGCGCTCGGCCACGCCGTCACCAGCCTGGCTGCCCTGCTCGCCCCAAAGCGGACCAGTTGGCATCAGATCACCTGCCATCAAGCGCGACTGCAAGATATCAAGCTCGTCCGCCTCGGCCAGGAATCGGCTGCGAGAGCCCGCCAACTGCAGCAGATCGCCGGGCAGCACCTGATCGAACTCGCCCAGTGTCAGCCGACTAGCAAGCACATGGTCAAAGATCGCGCTTCTGAGTGTCGAAATCAGCCAGTTGCGCGCCTGTCGCCTCGGTTGTCCACGACGCTCGCCCCGGCCCCATTCAACCAACGCGCGCAGATTGGAGAACCCGCGCCCATAACGCTGCTCGCCGAAGTAATTGGCCATGCCCGTCGCGGCCAGGCATTCCCGGCGCGCATCGAGGTAACTCGCCAGAGTGCGTGAATCGGCCTCATCACCGACGGGAGAGACGTCATGCAGCAGCAATTGAAAGCGATTGGCTCGATGAGTGCCGCGGCGCAGCTTGCGATCGTGACGGTCCATGGCGAGCAGCCCCACGCCCGCCTCGTCGCAGTGTGCGCGAAAGGCTTTGGAATCAAAGGCTTCATGCGGGAAACTCAACCATTGGGTGGTGACTGCATGGCGATCCTTGAGCCCGGAAAAGCCGATGTCACGGGCCCGTGTGCCGGTGGTCCGGGCGGCCCAGTCGATCAGCGCACTGGTGGTCAGATCGCGCTTTTCCAGCCGGACCAGCCAGTGGTTGCCGGCACCGGTCGGCTCGAAGCCGAGCAGCTCATCGACACGAAACGACTCGGGACTGGCCTTCAGCCCCGCTTGCCAAAGCGGTTGCCCGCAGGCCCGCGGCCGCTCGGTATGATCGGAACCTGGGGCACCAAGCCAGTCCAGCAGATAATCCGACGGGATGGCCGTCGGTTCCTGCGTCGAGTCGGCCGGGTCAGTCATCCAGTAGGGTCGCCGTCCAGTCGATCGACTCCCCGCTGAGAAACGGCACAACCACGTCGTCCCCAGCCTGGATCGGTCCTGGCACCTCCTGGGTCCGGCGTTCCAGCTTGAGACGGCGCTCGTTGACCGGCAAGCGATAGAAGCGTGGGCCGTTGAGACTGGTGAACGCCTCCAGCCGGTCGAGTGCACCAAGCTGGTCGAATACCTGTGCATACAGCTCGACTGCAACCGGTGCGGTGAATGCCCCGGCGCAGCCGCAGGCCGACTCCTTGGCATTCTTCGGGTGCGGCGCACTGTCCGTGCCCATGAAGAACTTGCCCGAGGGGTCGACCGCGGCCTTAAGCAACGCCTGCCGGTGTGTCTCGCGCTTGAGGATCGGCAGGCAGTAGTAGTGCGGGCGAATGCCACCAGCCAGCATCGCGTTGCGATTGAACATCAGATGATGCGCCGTGATGGTTGCTGCAAGACGCTCATCCTGGGAGCGGACGAAATCGACCGCCTGCGACGTCGTGATGTGTTCCATCACTACTCGCAATCCGGGATAGCGTTCCAGCATCGGCGCGAGCACCTGCTCGATGAACACGGCCTCGCGGTCGAAGATGTCCACCGTCGGGTCGACCACCTCTCCATGCACCAACAACGGCAACCCGGTGCGCTCCAGCGCATCGAGCACCGCGTCGATCGCCAAGGGATCGGTCACCCCGCTTTCCGAGTGGGTCGTAGCACCAGCCGGATACAGCTTGACCGCGTAGATATGCGGATCAGCCGCCGCCTGCTCGATCTCGGCCGCCGTGGTGCGGTCGGTGAGATACAGCGTCATCAACGGCTGAAAGTCACCGTCAGATCTGATCCCGGCCAACACCCGCTCACGGTAGGCATGCGCCTCGGCAACGGTAGTCACCGGCGGGACCAGATTGGGCATGATGATCGCTCGGCCACAGTGGCCGGCGGAAAAGCCGGCAACCGCCTTGAGCATGGCACCGTCTCGCAGGTGAAGATGCCAGTCGTCAGGCTGGCGAATTATCATCTCGTCCAAAGAAGCAGCTCTTTAATATTCAGTGGGTTGCAAGATAAAATTGACTTGTCACCTTACCAGGCAATATAGGCGTAACCGTCTTCCTGGTATTCCATCAACGCAGCGGCGCCTACCTGTTCGATTCGGGCAAAGTCACGGATGTCGTCCTTGGTATAGCCGACCGTATCCATGGTGTTGCCGCAGGCGATCCATTCAACATCGTAGTTGGTGGCAAAACCCTCGACACGCGCATAGATCTCCGGGTCGACTTCTCGCATCGGCTCCTTGGCGAGGATATGAATACCACTGGCAAAGCAGGCCACCGCGATCTTCACGTTGCCGCCATATTTTCCGATCATGGCGTTCATCGAGTTGAGCACGTGGGTCTGGTACTCCACATCACCGTGGTTGAGCTGGTAGATGACGCGATGCGCCGGCTCATCACCCGGGAAGAACAGATCGTCCTCCGCCTGGGCCCGGCCCATGCCAAACGCAGCACCGGCACCGGCCAGCGCGGTCATGAAACGACGTCGATTCTTGAGAAAATCCTGCATTCCGCTACCTCATTCAGCAGCAGGCCTGTCGACCCGCCCTCAATTGGTTTTGACAAACTAACTGGCTTCCACGCTCCATACGCAACGTATTCCCTAGCGGGCTCGTCGCCCACCTAGTTCCATAGTAGCCCTAACTCCATAGTAGCCCATGATCCGACGGCTTATAGGCAGCGACTCACTCGAACGGGCCGACACGTATCAGAACCACTCCGCCTTCGGCGTAAAGTAGCTGGCCGGGAAGATCCTCCAGGTAACGAGAACGCGTCAGCAACAGATCACCAGGTCGTGGGGCGCGGCGCTCGATCACCCGTTGCGCGTACACACCGAAGCTGGGGGTGTTCATGCCCTGCATCACCAATGGACCTGACAGGTCCCGCGCCATCAGACCGGCTGTGCGGATCGGGCCCTGCTGCAACTGGCCGACGGCGTTAAGCACCAGGGCGTTGACCACCAATGAAAACGACAGTGCCACGGGAATCATGACCTTTGGCAATGACCAGCGCCGCGCCAGTCCGGCG
Source organism: Halothiobacillaceae bacterium (assembly GCA_041676845.1). Taxonomy (GTDB): domain Bacteria; phylum Pseudomonadota; class Gammaproteobacteria; order Halothiobacillales; family Halothiobacillaceae; genus Guyparkeria. The sequence goes on from JBAYRD010000001.1 coordinate 226,380, forward strand.
GCGATCACCAGCAGCAGAGCCCCACCGACGATCAGATACCACGACGGGCCGAAAAAGCGATCCCGCTCGGCGAGCATGTCCTGCACATAGCCCGGTTTGATCTGCTCGAAATTGATCTCGACCAGCCATGGCAACAGCAGGATCAGCAGCAGGAAACCCGCCACTGGCAACAGATGCAGCCAGCGATTCTTCACCTGTGGCAAATGCGCGGCCATCACCAGCATCAGCCCTACCAGCCCATAGCTGAGATAGTGCGGCAGCTTGGTGCCGGAGAATGAAAACAGCGACAGAGTCAGGCCGAACCAGAGCCAGCCGAAGCGCCGCAGGGCCAGCGGTACCGAAGCGGGCCTCCCGTAAGCCTGGCGCCAGTCGGCGGGCAGATAGCGTAACGAGGTCAGCACCGCACCAGTAAACGGCAGCAGCGCACCTAAGGTGACCAACGGGTAATACCACAGTCCACCGGAGTGACCTTCCATCGCCTCGCTGAAGCGCCCGATGTTGTTTTTGAGGAAGAACTCATCGATGAAGTGCTGGCCGTACTCGATCCAGACCAGCAGATACCAGGGCAAGGCCACCACGATGAACAACAGCATGCCCTGCCAGTCGAGCACCGCCCGCCACCAGTCGCGCCCTCGAGCGGTAACGAGATAGAACAGGAAGCTCGCCCCGGCAGGAATCACCACCGCCACCGGCCCCTTGGTGAGAAAGCCCAGCCCCATGGCGAGATAGGCCCAGCGTATCCAGCGGCGCTCACCGCTGACCCAATGATTGAAGGTCGCAAAAGTCGCGCTGGTAAGGAAAAACAGCAGCAATGCATCCGAAATCGCCGCCTTGCCGACCACGGTGGTCATCAGCGAGGTGGCAGCGATCAGCGCGGCAAAGAAAGCCTGGCGCGCCCCCAGATGGCGGTCAGCGAAGGCGTAAATCAGGCCTATCCAGGCCGCCGAAGCCAGCACCGAGGGCAGCCGGAAGGCCCATTCGGTGAAGCCGAACAGCCCGACGGACAGCGCTTGCAGCCAGTAGATCAACACTGGCTTGGCAAAGCGCGGCTGGTCATGCAGATAAGGGGTGAGGAAATCATTGCGCTCGAACATCGACCAGGTCGCGCCAGTGAAGGCGCCCTCGTCCAGATCGAACAGCGGCAGGCTACCGATGCCCCAGACGTAGCCGATCGCTACGGCAACGGTGAGAACGATCAGATGGAAACGGCGGGAATCGAGCATGAAAAATCAGGTCTCGTAACGAGCGGATGAACGCTGGCGCGAAAGTATAGCAACCGTGCGACCAGGCGCGATCAGGTTCGAGCGACGAAAACCCACTACTACCGCTACAATGACCCTTTGATCATGCAACCCTGTAGCACTTGTCTCCACGGCCAACTCTGTCTGCACGGCCCATTAACCTTCCGATCGCGAGTTCCATGAACCTCTATCCCCTGCTGCGCCCGCTCCTGTTTCAACTCGACCCCGAGACCGCCCACCGAGTCACCTTCGGCCTGCTTGACCTGGCGGCACGCACGCCCTGGTGCCGCCGGCAACGCCGCGGCGTGACCGATGACCCGGTGACCATCATGGGGCTCGATTTCCCTAACCGGGTAGGTCTGGCCGCCGGTCTGGACAAGAACGCTGCGCACATCGCCGGCCTGTCCTGCCTGGGCTTCGGTTTCATCGAGGTAGGCACGCTGACGCCGCGACCCCAACCGGGCAATCCGTCCCCACGTCTGTTCCGCTTGACGGACGTCGAGGCGCTGATCAATCGCATGGGCTTCAACAACGACGGCATTCAGGCAGCCCTGCAAAATATCGAAAACATTGAAAACAGCGCCGACAGGCCGCGTCAGCTGCCGTTGGGGATCAATCTGGGCAAGAACTTCGACACGCCGATCGAGGATGCGCTCGACGACTACCGCGCCGGCCTGGCCGCGGTTTACGGGCAAGCCGATTACATCACGATCAATATCTCCTCACCGAACACGGCCAACCTGCGCAACCTCCAGGGTGGCGAGGCCTTCACCGCCCTGCTGGCCGGTCTGGCCGAGGAGCGTGCGCGACTACGAGACGACAGCGGCCGACACGTGCCGCTGGCGATCAAGATCGCGCCGGATATCGAGGACGATGAAATACCGGCCCTGACCGAAGCCCTGGTCGCACACGACATGGATGCCGTCATTGCCACCAACACCACCATCGGTCGGCCGCTGGTGTCCGGACTGCCACTGGCTGACGAGGCAGGCGGTCTGAGCGGCCCACCGGTACGCGAGCGTTCCACCGCGGTGATCGCTGCCCTGCGCGAGCGACTCCCGCAGGATTTCCCGATCATCGGTGTCGGTGGCATCGATTCGGGCGAGACGGCAGTCGAGAAGATCCGTGCCGGCGCTGATCTGATACAGCTCTATACCGGCCTGATCTATCACGGCCCGCAGCTGGTCCGCGATGTGGCCGCCGCACTGGCGGCGGAATCAAAGTCTTAGTGATCGACTAGTTCGCCCGGCGCCGGCTGGCGCAGACCGGGCAGTCGGGATCCTGCCGATACTTGACGGTGCGCCACTCGGCCTCCCACAAATCGAACAGTGCCAGGCGGCCGATCAGCGGCCGCCCCGTGCCTGTCAGTACCTTGATCGCTTCAGCGGCCTGCAGGCTGCCGATCATGCCCACCAAAGGCGAGAGCACACCCGTCTCGGCACAGCGCAACTCCTCACCGCTATCTTCCCGGTACAAGCAGCGATAGCAGGGCGCTTCAATATCACGGTGGTCGAAGACGGTCACCTGCCCGGCCCACTGGATGGCGGCCCCCGAAACAAGAGGCACCCGCTCCCGGGCACAGGCCGCGTTGAGCCCGAAGCGCAACGCGAAATTGTCCGAGCAATCCAACACCAGATCCATGCCGGCGACCGCCTCGGCGAACCGATCGCCCTCGAGCCGCTCCTCGATCGGTACCAACCGCACCTCAGGATTGATTGCCTGCAGGCGCGCACTGGCCGAGCGCACCTTGCTCTGTCCGATTCTCGTCTGGTCGTGCACCACCTGACGCGGCAGATTCGAGAGCTCGACATGATCAAAATCAGCCAAGCGCAGCTCGCCCACGCCACTCCCCGCCAGGTACATCGACACCGGTGAACCCAGGCCACCCAGACCGACAATCAATACCCGGGAGGCAAGCAGCCGCTCCTGACCCTCGTAATCGAGGCCATCGAGCATGATGTGGCGCCCGTAGCGCAGCAGTTGTTCGTCGTTCATGGCCTGGTTTCAATCTCGATTGGACGGCAACCATGCAAATGCCCGGCCGAAGCCGGGCATGATCAAGGATGATCTAGGCTACGTCGCTGTCAGAGGTAATGCCGCCAGGGATCGTCGGGACTCTCACCACTGTCTTCGGCAGCATGACGCTCACGCATCAGGACCGCCTCTCCCGCCGCTCGATACTTCTGTAGTGGCGGATCACAACCGCCCAGCCCCAATGCCTCTCGCTGGTTCTGCTCGGTGTAGTCAACCAGTGCGTACTTGAGCTTTTCCATCAACGCCGCATCCAGATGGAAACCCGCAGCCTGGATCGCCTGCCGGATTGCCTTGAGGCAGATGACGGACAGATCGTATTCAACCGCCAGGCAATACGGCCCACGCCGGCGCGCGGCAATCACACCTGGAAGCCAGCAGGCAAACTTCTCCGCTGCCCGCGCCTGCTCACCTTCCTGGTGGGGACCACGAAACCAAATCTCATGCAGCTTGATCAGTTGCTTTCCGTCCATGCTGGTGCCTTGAATCTTCCACCCAGTACAACCCAAGATTAGCGCAGAAGACAGAACGAACCAACATTGGACGGATGACGGCCTGGGCCTCCGCGCGTCACCCCGGCCGGCGGCCGCCGGTCACCCGCAACTGGCCACCGAGGTCACGTCGGCTGCTGATCTCCTTGAATCCGGCGGCGCGCAACAGCTCGGTCACCGCTTCGGCCTGCTCGAAGCCGTGTTCGAGCAACAGCCAGCCTCCCGGTCGGAGTACGGACCCGGCCTGCTCGAGCAACAATCGATAGTCGGCCAGACCGCCCTCAGCCGCTACCAGCGCCTCACGCGGTTCGTGACGCAGATCACCCCGAGTCAGATGCGGGTCGGCGGCGGCGATATACGGCGGGTTGCTGACGATCAAGTCGATCGATGCCGGCGCCACCGCAGACAGCCAGTCGCCCTGCCACAGCCCCAGCGACACGGTGACGCCCTGCTCGGCCAGGAACCGCCGGTTGCACGCCGTCAGCCGGATTGCCGTTTCGCTGCGATCAACGGCATTCACCTCGGCACAGGGACGCTCGGCGGCAATCGACAGGGCAATGGCGCCGCTGCCGGTACCGAGATCCAGCACCCGTCGCGGCTGCCCCTCGGGCAGCAACCCCAGCGCCCACTCCACCAACAGCTCGGTATCCGGGCGCGGGATGAGCACGCCTGGTCGGGTACGAAACCGATGCCGCCAGAAACCACGCTCGCCGATCAGATAAGCAACCGGCTCACCGGCAGCGCGACGTTGGCATAATTCCTCCAGCCGAGCCTGATGCTCTGCATCGAGCGGCTGGTCACCGCGTAGCATCAACCCGGCGGCATCCAGCCCAGTGACAAAGCCCGCCAACAGGCGCGCCTCGAACGACGCCTCGGCACGCTCGCATGCTCGCCCGGCGGCAATCACCTCGGCGCAACGGCGCAGGGACGCCTCCAGGGATTCGATCGCGGCCTGGCCGTCGCTCAAGATCCGTCCTGCGCCAGTGCCTCGAGTTGGGCTGCCTCATCGGCCTGGCGTAACGGCACCACCACTTGGGCAAGATCGCCATCCAGGACACGTTCCAATTGATGGACGGTCAGATTGATGCGGTGGTCGGTGACCCGTCCCTGCGGGAAGTTATAGGTACGAATGCGGTCGGAGCGATCCCCGGTGCCCACCAGCGCCTTGCGGCTGGCGGCAGTCGTCTCGGCCTGCTTGCGGCGTGCCTCGTCGGCCAGCTTGGCCGCCAGCAGATCCATGGCTCGGGCGCGGTTCTTGTGCTGCGAGCGCTCGTCCTGACATTCGACCACAGTGCCGCTCGGCAGGTGGGTGATACGGATGGCCGAATCGGTCTTGTTGACGTGCTGACCACCTGCGCCCGAGGCGCGGAAGGTATCAACCCGCAGGTCGCCGGGGTTGATCTCCGGCACTTCGGCCGCAGGAACCACCGGCATCACCACCACGGTAGCGGCCGAGGTATGGACCCGCCCCTGGGTCTCGGTGGCCGGCACACGCTGCACCCGATGGGCACCGGACTCGAACTTCAGCCATGAGTACACCCCGCTGCCACTGACCCGGGAAATCAGCTCGCGGTAGCCACCATGCTCGCCCTCGGAAGCCGACAGCACCTCGACCTCCCAGCTCTGGGATTCGGCAAAGCGCCCATACATGCGAAACAGATCACCCGCGAAGATGGCCGCCTCGTCACCGCCAGCCCCGGCGCGGATCTCGAGATAGACATCGCCTTCGTCACTGGGGTCTTCGGGCAGCAGCTGGCGCGCGATTTCAGCATCGAGTTCGGCATGACGCGCCTGAAGCTCGACCAGCTCGTCACGCGCCATCTCGGCCAGTTCTGGATCATTCCCATCGGCGAGTGTACGGGCCTCTTCAAGCGCCTTTTCCACCGCACGAAAGGCACCGACGTTCTTCACCAATGCCTCGAGCCGACCGTATTCGCGTGCCAGGCGTTGAAAGCGCTCCTGATCGCCGATGACCTCCGGGTCCGCCATGAGGCCGGTCACTTCCTCAAAGCGTTCGACCAGATTATCGAGTCGGGCGACCAGCGCGCTATGCATAGGCAACAATATTCGGTGAGAGAAATGTTCGATGAAGAAAGAGAGAAGTAAAGACAGTCGGCAGCTGGGCACGCCCGCTGCCCAGCAGACGCCCGGGCAGTCCGGGCGAGAACAGCTAGGTCTTGTCGTCGCCAGCGGCGGAACGCCCATCCCGCTGACCCAGCGGCAGCGCCTGCTGGGTCAGCGATTGGGCATCCTCGTCCAGCCCGACCACGTGGGAGACGCTCTGGACGGTCGCCAGATCCCCGCCAAGGCAGGCTTCGCGCAGGACCACCGTCGGCTGGTGGATCAGGCGGTTGGTCAGCGTATGCGCCAGGTAGTCCAGCGCCTCCTGCGGGTCGCGGCCAGACTGGATCATCGAGCGCGCACGCGCGAGGGTCGCGTTGCGCATCTCTTCAGCCCGACCTCGGTAGCTACGGATCAGCCCGACGCCGGTCTGCAGCTGCACCCACTGCAGGAAGTGCTCGACCTGCACCTCGATGATTTCTTCGGCCTGCTCGGCCGCCTCACGACGACTACGCTGCCCCTCATCGATGACTGTGTTGAGGTCATCGACAGTGTAGAGGTAGACGTCCTGCAACTTGGCCACCTGCGGCTCGATATCGCGCGGCACGGCGATATCGACCATGAAGATCGGTCGGCGCTTGCGCTCACGGATCGCCTGCTCGACAGCACCTTTCCCGAGCACAGGCAGCGAACTGGCAGTCGAGGAAATCACGATGTCCGCCCGGTGCAGATGGGTCGGGATATCGCCTAGACCGATCGCTGTGCCCTGGTACTGCTCAGCGAGCGCCTGGGCACGCTCAATTGAGCGGTTGGCAATGATTACCCGCGACAGGCCCGCCGACTGCAGGTGGCGCGCACAAAGCTCGATGGTTTCGCCCGCCCCGATCAGCAGCGCGGTCTTTTCCTCCAGCGAGCCGAAGATCTGGCGCGCCAGACTGACCGCAGCGAAAGCGACCGACACCGGCGAGGCGCCGATCTGTGTGTCGGTGCGCACCTGTTTGGCCACGGCAAAGGTGTTTTGGAACAGCCGGCCGAGGATCGGGCCCAGGGCATTGGCATCCTGCGCCAGCGTGAAGGCATCCTTGATCTGGCCGAGAATCTGCGGTTCGCCCAGCACCATCGAGTCCAGCCCACAGGCGACCCGCATCAGGTGGCGGATGGCCGACTCGTTGGTATGGGCATAGATATAGGGACGCAGCGACTCGGGCGTCATTCGATGCGATGTTGCCAGCCAATCGATCAGGGCATCGATCAGGCACTCCGAGTGCGTGTAGATCTCGGTGCGGTTGCAGGTCGAGACGATGGCCGCCTCGCGCGCGCCACCATCATCGATGAGATCCTTGAGCGCGTCCTGCACACGATCCGGGCCGAACGCGATGCGCTCGCGCACATCGACCGGCGCAGTCTTGTGGTTAACCCCGAAGGCTATCAGTGACATGGGGGGATTATAGCCTCGCTCGCCCTGATTGACGACTCTCTCGGTTTTCACCGCGAGCGTGGGCCGAAACGGCGACCGACAAATCCCGGCCAATAACGCAACGTGCCGGCAAACAAGGAGACCAAGCCGATCGCGGCCACCAGCCAGTGGGCCCACATCCCTTGCGGGTAGCCCAGGTCTACCCAGGGAGCACTTAGCGCACAGGCCGCACAGACAAAAACGGCCGCCGGCGCGGGCCAGCGGGCGCGCTGTGCCGCCGGCCAGCGATCGACAATCCAGACGGCCGCCGCAGCAGAAGCCAGACCAATGATCGCGCCGGCGAGCACATCCGTCGGCCAGTGCACCCCCGCGACAATACGCGACAAGCCCATGATCGAGGCCAGCAGCAACAAGGCGATCGCCCACGGCCAGCGCAAACGCAGCCCGAGAATCAGCAGCCCGGCGAAAGTGAAGGCCGTTACCGTATGCCCCGAGGGGAAGGACTTGCTCGAGATCGAGTGCCCAATCAGGTTGAAGCTGCCTGCATCAAGCAAAGCGGGCGGGCGCAGCACGTTCAGCGTCGGTTTGATGCCATGGGTAATGACTGCGGCGACGATCGCGGCGAACAGCATCAGGATTGCCAGGCGGGGACGCCAGAGCACAAACGGCAACAGCAGCCCCAGCGTGAGCCAGGTATCGGCGAGCGCGTTGATTCCGGCCCAGAACGGCACGGTCGCCTCGATGCCGCCCAGGGCGTTGAACTGGTGGAACAGCGCGATGCGTCCGCCCGGCCAGGCGAACACCCCGATCAGCAGCAGCAATGCCGTCAGCACGAAGGCAAACAGCAGCTGATTGACTGGACCGAGGTCACGCTGGGGGTCTGTTGCTGTGGTCATGCCGGGTGTTCCTCCGCCGCGTCGGCCTGGTCAGTTGTCGATTGGGGTTGCTGGAAGCTGTCGTGCTCACCCTCGGCATCGAAACGCGCCGGCAGGTGATAAGTGCGCACGTCACGCGATTCATAATAAGTGCGAGAGAGCATTTCCGAGAGCACTCCAGTGGTCAGCATCTGCACCCCGATCAAGATGAACAGGATCGAGATCAGCAGCAGCGGCCGGTCACCGATATCGTGACCCATCACTTTCTGGATCAGAAGATAAAACATCCCCAGCCCGCCGATCAGGCCGAAGCCCGAGCCGAGCAAGCCAAAGAAATGCGCTGGGCGCGCCGAAAAGCGCATGAAAAAATAGACACTGATCAGGTCGATCACCACCCGGAAGGTGCGCGACAGCCCGTACTTGGAGGTACCCGCGGTCCGGGGATGATGTGTGACCACCTCCTCGGCAATGCGGCTAGGCGCCGTCTGGGTCGCCAGCCAAGCGGGGATGAAGCGGTGCATTTCGCCGTAGAGGCGTACCCCCTTGATCACCTCGGCACGGAAGACTTTCAGACTGCAACCGTAATCATGCAGATTGACGCCAGTCAGGCGCCGGATCAGCCGGTTGGCGATCCAGGACGGCACCTTGCGCAGCCAGAGATTGTCCTGACGATTGCGGCGCCACCCGGCGACCAGATCCAGATCCTCCCGCAGCAGCCGGTCGACCATCCGCGGGATATCGATCGGATCGTTCTGCAGATCGCCATCCATGGTCACGATCACCTCGCCCCGTGCCAGGTCGATCCCCGCCTGCATCGCGGCGGTCTGCCCGAAGTTGCGCGTCAGCGGCACCGGACGCACATGGCTGCCATAGGCCTCACGCGCCGCGCGGATCCGGGCAACCGTGGCATCCGACGAGCCGTCATCGACCAGCAGCAACTCCCAGGGCCCGTTATATTCAACGAGTGTCTCGTGCACACGCGCAACGAGCGGGGCCACGTTCTCCTGCTCATTGAACATCGGCACGACAATCGACATCGGTGCGGCAAGTGTGGTCGCCATCAGATGGAGAACTCCCAGAAGGATCTGATCGGGAAGAGCATGATCAACAAGTTAGTGTAGCCAAGCGGCGCGTGACCTTTCGATCCATTGGCTCAGAAGAATGAAGGCCATGGACCAAAAAGATGCCAACCGCATCGCCAGAACGCAGGCAGTGTACGGCAGGAACCTCATTGATCGCCAGTCAGCATGACCGCGCCATCGGTCGCCGGATCAACAAGGAGGCCCCGGCCGCCAGCAGCGCCGTCCCCAGCACGAACAGATGCAGATTGACTGCAGCCGCCAGTACCATCCGCGGCTCCCCCACCATCGGCCCGAGGAAGACCGCCACCCCGGCCTCGTAGGTACCAAAGCCGCCCGGTGCGTGAATCGGCAACACCGTGGTCAGATCCCCACCGATCGCCCCGAGCACCCCTTGTGCAAACGTCAACGGGGCCAGTGACGCCAGCACCCAACCGAGTGCGGCCAGTTTTACCAGCCAGTTCGCCCAGGTCCAGAACAGCGTGCCAAGAAATCGCGACGGTCGGTCCGGCAGGCTTTCCAGCATCAGCACGAATTTCGTCACCAGCCGCCCTTCCCGACCAACCAATCGCCCTCGCAGCCATCCTCTGAGGCCATAGGAAACCACCGGGATGACCAACAGCACCGCAATCAACAAGCCGAGCAGCCAAGCATTGATCCCGAGCAGCTGTCCACCAGCGGCCAGCCCGATCAACAGCACCACCTGCAGGTCCAGCAGGCGAAACCACAGCAGCACCGGCACCGTTTCGAGCGGCGAGAGACCGTAGTAACGCTGCATCAGCACCGGGAAAGCCACTTCCCCCGTACGCATCGGCAGCAGATTGTTCATCAGGTTATGCCAACTCGACAGGCGGAAGGCCGACCAGAACTGCTCGGCCAACCCCGCCTGGAAATAGCGGGTGAGGCGCAGTGCGCGGATCAGGTAACTTGCCAGCATCAGGGCCAGTGCCACCAGCAAGGCAAACGGGTCGATCGCCCGCCAGGGGGCAACCAGGCGCTCCGGCCCCAGCCAGACGACCGCGCCGGCGAACAGCAGCAACACGGCCACCCAGCCGAAGATCAGCGACAGATTCGCCTGGCCCTGCTTCACGAATCTCTCCTCAAGTCATTGATCTGATGAGATCCCAGCCTGAGCACCTTGGGTGGCATTGGGTAATTGGGCATAATGCTTGTTTGCTCCGTGACATGGCCCTCGGCGCCCCGGATAACCAGGGTCCGCCGGGCAGCATAGCGATTCCGGCCATCAGACCACGCCCGAAGACCCATCCGAAGACCTACGATGAGCGAGATTGTATTCCACCTGATCGACGACCCGGCCGACGATGCCTTCTGGTATTTCGCCGCCGAGCTCTGCGCCAAACAGGCGGAGGCCGAGCAACCCACCTATGTGGTCTGCACCAATCTCGCCCATGTCGAAGGTTTTGACGATTATCTCTGGTCGTACCGCGCCGATCGCTTCGTGCCGCACACCGCCGATCCGGAAGACGCGGCCCACGCCCCGATCTTCATCGGCTGCGACCCGGAGGCCGGTGGTTTCGCCCGAGTGATCAACCTGTCCGCCGCGCCCATCCCGCGACCAACCGAGCGTGAACGCATCGACGAGGTGATCGCACCCGGCGACCAACCGCGCAGTGATGCGCGCGGCCGCTGGCGGCAATACCAGGCAGCCGGCGCAAAAATCACGCACGACCGAATCGAATCGGTACGCCCCACTGGCGTCTGAACCGAACAGACCCGCATCTCCCCTCTTCCTCATCCGACGACAAGCGAACCAGACACAACCGCATGGACAAGACCTACGCCCCCCGACTGATCGAACAGGACTGCTACACGCGCTGGATGGACGGTGAGTATTTCCGCCCGGACATGCAGGCAGAAGGTAGCTACTGCATCATGCTGCCGCCGCCGAATGTCACCGGCCGCCTGCACATGGGCCATGCCTTCCAGGACACCCTGATGGACATCCTCACCCGCTGGCATCGGATGCGCGGCGAGGCGACGCTGTGGCAACCAGGCACCGATCACGCGGGCATCGCCACCCAGATGGTGGTCGAACGCCAACTGGAGTCAGAAGGAATTTCGCGCCACGACATCGGTCGCGACAAATTTCTGGAGAAGGTCTGGGAGTGGAAAGAGGAATCCGGCGGCTTCATCACCGAACAGATGAAGCGCCTCGGCGCCTCCTGCGACTGGTCACGCGAGCGCTTTACCCTGGATGACGGCCTGTCCGAGGCGGTTCGCGAAGTCTTCGTCCGCCTGTACGAAGACGGCCTGATCTACCGCGGCAAGCGGCTGGTCAACTGGGACCCAGTGCTACGCACGGCCGTCTCCGACCTCGAGGTGATCAGCGAAGAAGAACAGGGCCACCTGTGGCACATGCGCTACCCGCTCACCTCCGGTGAAGGCCATCTGGTCGTTGCCACCACCCGCCCCGAGACGATGCTCGGCGACACCGCCGTCGCCGTCCACCCCGAGGACGAGCGTTACCGGCACCTGATCGGCCAGACCATCACCCTGCCGCTGGTCGGTCGCGAGATCCCGATCATCGGTGACGACTACGTCGACCCCGAGTTCGGCTCCGGCTGCGTCAAGATCACCCCAGGGCACGATTTCAACGACTACGCCATCGGCCAGCGTCACGACCTGCCGTTGCTCAATGTGCTCACCGAGACCGCCGCGATTCGCGAAGAGGCCGAATGCGTCGGTGCCGCAGCGCAGGACGTCGACCCGCGCATCCCGGAGCGTTATCGCAATCTCGACCGCTACGAGGCGCGCCGGCAGATCGTCGCCGACCTCGAGGCCGACGGGCTGCTGGCCCAGATCGACGACCACAAACTGATGGTGCCGCGCGGTGACCGCAGCGGCACCGTGATCGAGCCACTGCTGACCGATCAGTGGTTTGTCGACCTCACCCGCGAGACCAGTGCCACCGGCAAGCCGGGCGGTAAAAAGGCCATCACCGAGCCGGCCATCGACGCCGTGCGCAAAGGCGACGTCCGCTTCGTCCCCAGCAACTGGGAAAACACCTATTTCCAGTGGCTGGAGAATATCCAGGACTGGTGCATCAGCCGACAGCTCTGGTGGGGCCATCGCATCCCGGCCTGGTTCGATGCCGACGGCAACGTCTTCGTCGGCCGCGATGAGGCCGAGGTACGAGCCAAGTACAAGATTGACTCGGACGAAGCGCTGACCCAGGACGAGGACGTGCTCGACACCTGGTTCTCCTCGGCGCTGTGGCCATTCTCCACCCTCGGCTGGCCCGAGCAGACCCCGGAGCTCGAGCGCTTCTACCCCACCAATGTGCTGGTGACCGGCTTCGATATCATCTTCTTCTGGGTCGCCCGGATGGTGATGATGGGCCGCTACTTCGGCGGTGACGTGCCCTTCCACGAGGTATACGTCCACGGTCTGGTGCGCGATGCTCACGGCCACAAGATGTCCAAGTCCATGGGCAACGTGCTCGACCCGATCGACATCATCGACGGCGTCGATCTCGAAACGCTGGTGGAAAAGCGTACCACCGGGATGATGCAGCCAAAGAAAGCCCAGCAGATCGAAAAACAGACCCGCGAGGAATTCCCCGACGGCATCGAAGAGCACGGCACCGACGCGCTGCGCTTCACCTTTGCCGCTCAGGCGACCACCGGACGGGACATCAGCTTCGACCTCGAACGGGTCAAGGGCTACCGCAATTTCTGCAACAAGCTCTGGAACGCCAGCCGCTTCGTGCTGATGCAGTGCGAGGGCGAGGATACGGGGCTGGATGACCAGCCGGTCACACTGAGCACGGCCGATCGCTGGATCATCAGCGAGCTGCAGGCCTGCGAGGCCACGGTCACCCGGCACCTGGAGACCTACCGTTTCGATCTGGCCGCCCAGGCGCTGTACGACTTCACCTGGAGCACCTACTGCGACTGGTACCTGGAGCTGACCAAGCCGGCCATCAGGCACGGCGATGCGGCCGCCCAGCGCGGCACTCGCCGTACGTTGGTACGCGTGCTCGAAACACTGCTGCGCCTGCTGCACCCGTTCATCCCGTTCATTACCGAGACCATCTGGCAGCGGGTCGCGCCACTAGCCGGCAGCAAGCGCTCGGCTGATGACAGCATCATGACCGCACCCTTCCCGGTCGCCGACGAGTCCAAGATCGATAGCGACTCCCGCGCAGCGGTCGAGTGGCTGCAGACCTTCATCCTCGGTGTGCGTCGGATTCGTGCGGAAATGGATATCGCGCCCGGCAAACCGCTGCCAATACTGATTACCGAGGCCAACGACAGCGATCGGGCTCGCATCCGCGAGTTCAAGCCGCTGCTGACCGCCGTCGCCCGCATCGAGTCAATTGAAGAAGTCGACGGCGAGCTGCCGGAGTCAGCCATGGCGCTGGTCGGCCGCATGCACGTCAATATCCCGCTGGCCGGCCTGATCGACGTCGAGGCGGAATTGAAACGCCTCAACAAGGCAATCGAAGGCATCGAGACTCAGATCAGCCGGGCCCGTGGCAAGTTGTCGAATGCCAACTTCGTCGAGCGCGCCCCGGAGGCGGTAGTCAACCAGGAGCGCGAGCGGCTGGCGAACTTCGAGACCGAGCTCGAGGAACTCGCCGCCCAGCGCGAACGCATCCGCCAGCTGGCCCCATAGCTGCCCACTAATGGAGCCGACTGTGGACCAAAACAGTCCAGCAATTAGCCCAACAATCGCCGAGCGCGGCGACAAACTAGCGGGCTAAGACTTGAACTAACGCTGCTGTCGCTGCGCCGGCTTCCGCGCCAGCTTCTTGGCCGACCGCTCATCAAAGCGGGTCGGCCGCAATGCCTCGGCCAGATCGGCCGGCAAGGGCGAAGGCGTGCCCTCGATGCGCGCGGCCAGGTATTCGGCCAGCCAGGCCGACCAGGTCAGTCCGCGGGCACCGTGCCCGGTGCTGACCCACAGCCCGTCGGCCAGGCGGCCAACAATCGGTAGCCGATCCGGCGTGGTGGCCCGCAGCGAGGCCCGCCCATCCAGCGTCGCCAACGACAACTGCCGGGCAAGTGATGGCGCGATCGCCGCCAGCCGCTCGCAATTCGCTTCGTGCTCGGCCGCCCGCAACTCGCAGCCTTCGTCACCCGGCAGGAAACTGGCCCCGAACAGGCGTTCGCCGCCAGGCAAGTCAAGCGCATAGCCCTCTCGTATCACTGGCCGACCAGTCACCGGCCTGCTGGCCTCGGCGCGATCACGATCTTTTGGATTCACCTGCCCCCAGCTGACCTGACCGCGGCAAGGTTCGATCCACCGGGCCAGTGCATCGATCAGGTGACCACTGCCCGGCCCGGCGGCGACAACCACCTCGGCAAACGGACCATGCCGCCGACCCTCCGCCGTCCTGAGCTGCCAGGCCCCGGGCTCACCGAGAATCGAATCAACCGCATGCTCAAGCCGCGTTTCAATGCCGGGTGCGGCCAGCCAGCGGCTGATCACCTCACGGGGGCGCAACCAGCCGGCGGAGGGAAACCACCAGCCAGGTGAATCGATATCGCTCACGCCAGACAGCTCGCGCAGGCGGTCGGCCTCACACCATGCGACAAAGTTTGCATCGGGATGAAGTGCGGCGGCAATGCCGGCCTGACGCAGCGCATGCCGTTCGCCGCGGGCCAGCTTGATTACCCCATCAAAGGCAGCCGTCTTGCCATCGATCAGTTCGCCAAGCTCTGCACGCATGAACCCCATGCCGGTCGCGGTCAGTTCGGCAAGGCGATTCCAGTCGCGACTGACCACCGGGGCCACCAGCCCGGCCGGGTTACCCGATCCGCCGCCTGCCGCGGCAGCTCCCGCCTCGAAAACGACCACCCCGCGACCGCGCCGCGACAAGGCTCGTGCCACACTGGTACCGGCCATGCCGGCCCCGATCACGGCGACTTCGCCCTGTCCCAACTCGGCAGCCGAGCTACCGCCCTCGTCCTCGTTCTGGCCCTCGTCCTGGCCCCCATCCTCGTCTTGGCCATCAGCACCCGGACGCCGGGCACTGAGCATGTTGCGCTTGCGACCAAAGCCAGGACGCTTCTCGACCACGAACCCGGCGTTGCCAAGCGCATCACGCACCCGCCGAGCGGCGGAATACGTGGCGACGGTCGCCCCGGGCGCAGATCGCGTCGCCAGCTGGGCGATCAATGCCTCCTGCCACAGCTCCGGGTTGCGATCAGGCGCAAAGCCATCGAGATAAAAAGCATCGAACGGACCATCGACGAGCGGCAACTGCTCGGCCGCATCACCCCAGACCATGGTCAGGCGAATGCGCCCACCGGCAAGCAGGCGCCGGTGAAAACCGGGGATCGGGTCAGGCCAGTTTTGATGCAACGTCGCTTGCAAGCTCGCCAGACGATCGGGCGCGTCGGCAGGCAGCACGGGATGATCCGCCAACCACTGCCCCGCCAGGCGCCGCTGTGCATCACCAAGACGAGGCAGATCATCCGCCGCCACCGGATACTTCTCGAGACTGACGAAATCCAGCGACGCATCTGCCGGGGCCAGCTCAAGAAACAGCAAGGCAGTCGCCAGGAAATTGCGACCAGTGCCAAAACCGGTCTCGAGAATGCGCGTCCCGCGTCCTGCGGCAAAACGCGTCAGCAGATCATTGCCGGCCAGAAAGACATGCTCACTCTCGCCGAAACCGCCCTCTTTCGAGAAATAGACATCACCGAAGGCCTCACTGCGCGGCGTGTCATCTCCCTGCCAGGCCAATCGCGCCGTCTCGAGCGGCCAACCGGCCGCGAGCTTGCTCATTGACGCTCGGGCAACTGGGTAATCACGATCCGACGACGATGCGGCTGCGCCCGATGCTCCCAGAGAAAGATGCCCTGCCAGGTCCCGAGCATCAGCCGCCCGTCAATCATCGGCAGCGACAAGTCATGCCCAGCCAGTAGCGTACGGAAATGCGCAGCCATGTCGTCCGGACCCTCCTGATCGTGCTGACAAGCCGGATCACCATCCGGCGCCACACGACCGATCAACATTTCGAGATCCACTCGCACATCGGGCGAAACATTTTCGGTCAGGATCAGCGAGGCGCTGGTGTGCTGGAGAAATAGGTGGCACAGACCACTGCCGGACAGCTCGGCCTGCACCTGGTGCGTAATATTGATGAAACCCCGTCCCGGGGTGTCGATTTCGATGATTTTCGGCATGGCCGCATTCTAGCAGCCCACTGCCCTGCACCGATCAGATCGATTGAGCGAGCAGAGCCAATCCCGATGGTACTCGGGACAGGGGGAATACATTGGCCTTTTCCCATCGCAGCTCAATGCCTCCATGCCTCGTTCAGGAGCCTTAATACATACAAAGAAACGATTGCATAACATCGTTTCGTCCGGGCCGACCCCCTTTTGATCTCTGCACCCACCACTCGGAGAGGATGTAGTGCAAGTGGTCGCCTTTCTCGACATTTCTCTCAAGGAGAATTCTGATCGGCCATCAAGTGTTAATCGACCTACATGTCCGCAGCAATCAGTTTCTGGAGGCACGGCGCAGTGAGGTGATGTTCCGGCTCATCGCCTGGAAGAGCCAAGCCAGGATGACGAGAGCGACTTTGTACCGATCATCGAGTCCGGACACATCCGCTCACTCGGACGGCGGCGAGCTGGCAACCCTGGTGGGATTCACGGCGAAGTTCACGAACTCGCAAATTGCATTCAAGCAGAGTTTCCACTATTGACCGGCAGAGAAGGCCATAGAAGGCAGCGCCATCGTCGTGCTGTGAGCGGGTGGATCTACCTGGTGGTCGAGTTTGTGGGGAGCCGAGGAGCGGACAAACCCGCCAGCCACAGGCTTCATCGATTCGTGCAGGGCTTCCCTCGGCAGTGCCGGTCCTCTGAGGCCTACGATGCACAGTAAGGCGAGACCAGAATCCAAAGGAGATTCAAGATGCAAACTGGCATGTTTGGCTTGGGACGCATGGGCAGCAATATGGTGCGACGACTGATGCAGGGAGGGCACGAATGTGTGGTGTATAACCGTAGTGCTGACGCCGTCAAGACACTTCAGAGCGAAGGCGCCACCGGCGCGGATTCGTTGGAGGATTTTGTCACCCGTTTGGCCCCGCCGCGCGCGGTCTGGTTGATGCTGCCGGCGACAGTCGTGGATGAGGTATTGGTGCAACTGGCAGCGCTGCTCGAATCGGACGACATAGTCATCGATGGCGGCAACTCCTATTACCGCGATGACATTCGGCGCGCGGCTGAATTGCAAAAAAACGGGGTGCATTATGTGGACGTAGGCACCAGTGGCGGCATCGCGGGGCTGGAGCGAGGTTATTGTCTGATGATCGGTGGCGAGACAGACGTGGTCCAGCACCTTGACCCGATCTTTGCCACGCTTGCCCCCGGCGTAGGCGCCGCACCACGCACCCCCGGCCGGCACAAGCCCGATGCCACTGCGGAGCAGGGCTACTTGCACTGTGGTCCGCACGGCGCCGGGCACTTCGTCAAGATGGTTCACAATGGTATCGAATATGGCCTGATGGCGGCGTATGCCGAGGGCATGAATATTCTGCACAATGCCAACGCCGGCACGCGCACCCAGGATCGCGATGCCGAGACCACGCCGATGCGCGACCCGGAATATTACCAATATGATCTGGACCTGCCCGAAATCGCCGAAGTCTGGCGGCGCGGCAGCGTGGTGACATCATGGCTGCTCGATCTGACGGCCACAGCGCTGATCGAGGATGCCGATCTCAGCGACTTCTCGGGACATGTGTCGGATTCGGGTGAAGGACGCTGGACGGCGCTGGCCGCCATCGACGAAGGTGTGCCGGCACCGGTCATCAGCGCGGCATTGTTCGAGCGCTTCGCCTCGCGCGGCAATGCCGACTATGCCAATCGGCTGCTGTCGGCAATGCGCAAGCAGTTCGGTGGGCATGATGAAAAGAAGGCGGGGCACTGAGATGGACCACACGGATGACACCACGACGCACGCCGACGCACTGGTGCTGTTCGGCATTACCGGCGACCTTGCCCGCAAGAAGATCTTCCCGGCGCTCTACGCGCTGGCCAAGCGAGGCACCCTCAACGTCCCGGTAGTCGGCGTCGCCGCCTCCCGGCTGAGTCTGGCGCAGCTGCGCCAGCGCGCCCGGAACGCCATCAAGGAATCCGGAAAAATCGATGACCAGCCCGCCCTCGACCATCTGCTCTCCCTGCTCGGCTACGTTAGTGGCGACTACAACGACCCGACGACGTTCGATGCGCTCAAGCAGGCGCTGGGCGAGGCCAGCCGTCCTGCGCACTATCTCGCCATCCCCCCTTCCTTGTTCGAGACGGTCGTCCGGGGGCTCGACGCCGCAGGCCTGGCCGCGCAGGCACGCGTCATTATCGAAAAACCGTTCGGACGCGACCTGGCCTCGGCACGGGCGCTCAACCGTGTCCTGCTGTCGGCGTTTGCTGACGATGCAATCTTCCGCATCGATCACTACCTCGGCAAGGAGGCGATCATGAACATCCTCTATTTCCGTTTCGCCAATACGTTCCTGGAACCGATCTGGAACCGCGAGCATGTGGCCAGCGTGCAGATCACATTGGCCGAGAATTTCGGCGTGGAGGGGCGCGGCAAGTTCTATGAAAGTGCCGGCACGCTGCGCGATGTGGTGCAGAACCACCTGTTGCAGATCGTCGCGCTGTTGGCTATGGAGCCGCCGGGTTATCAGGGCTACGCTGCCGTGCAGGCAGAGAAATACAAGGTGTTCCGGGCCATATGCCCGCTCGAACCCGACGACCTGGTGCGCGGCCAATATGCCGGATATCGCAAGGAACAGGATGTAGCCAAACACTCCGATGTCGAGACTTTCTGCGCTCTGCGGCTTGCCATCGATTCGTGGCGCTGGCAGGGGGTGCCGTGGTACCTGCGCTCAGGAAAATGTTTGGCCGAGACAGTGGCCGAGGTGCTGGTGGAACTCAAGCCTCCGCCGCAACGGCTTTTCGACGACTCGATACCCACGGACGGCCACGCTAACTATTTGCGCTTCCGGCTCTCGCCACGATCCGCTATCGCCATCGCCGCGCGGATCAAGCGTGCCGGTGAGGAGTTCACCGGCGAGCGGCGAGAGCTCTATCTGCTGAATGAGCAGCCGGAAACGGAATTGCCCTACGAGCGACTGCTGGGCGACGCCATGGCCGGCAACGGTGCACTATTCACCCGCGCGGAATCGATCGAGGCTGCCTGGGCGGTAGTTGAGCCGGTGCTGACCAAACACCATCGGGTCGTGCCGTACCAGCCTGGCAGCTGGGGGCCCGAAGTCGCAGATGCCCTTATCGCGGCAGACGGTGGCTGGCATAACCCCAACCTGGAGGAGCCACAATGACAACACCGGATCCGATCATATTTCTGGCTGGGCATGGCCAACCATGCTGCTCAACAAGGATCGCATCGTGGCGACCTGTGCGAGAGGCCACGACCTATGACCGCGGCAGCGAAATGACTCGCCACCGAGCTTCCCTAACGGCCTGCTGCGTCAGTTCCCGCCCAAAGGCATCGATCTGAGCCTGGCTAAAGCGAACCTAACTCAACGACATCGCCGAGCCGATGAACAACCAGCCTCGCAAAACGCTCGACTTCAAAACGTCCAACGAAGTCATGGCTGAAGAGCTAAATCAGATCACCGAAAGTGTTGCACTTGATTCGTGAGACCAAGCTGATAGCTCATCACTCTTGTCGCGCTAATCAAATCGACATTCGATTGCCGTAGAATTCATGGTCCTCGTTGTAGCCTCCCTGTCCAGAGCCAAGATCGCGGTATTCGCTCACAAACTCGATCGCGCGAATCCACTTTACCAACTTGAACCCGAGTTCGTTCTCGACCCGCAGCCGCAGTGGCGCGCCGTGGAGGATAGGCAACGGCTTTCCGTTCATCTCGTAGGCCAGAAGAGTCAATTCGTGGGTCATGTTCCGCAGGTTATGGACATCGTAGTAGATACCACCGGCGGCACCCTCGGCAAACGAATAGAACACCGCGTAGCGTGCCTGAGGCGTTGGTTTCACGATATCGAGGATATGGCGCATGGGAACGCCGCCCCACTTGGCGACCCCGGACCAGCCCTGGATACAGAAATGCTCGGTGATCTGTTCCTGCTTCGGCATCGCCTTAAGATCGGCGTAGGAGAAAACCCTCGGGTTTTCCACCAGCCCGCCGACGCTGAGCTCATAGTCCTCGAAATCATTTTCGCGCAGTGTCTGATATTCGTCCGAATCCGGCTCTCGACCGTTGACCCAATGTCGTGGCGAGATGTCGGCCTCTGAATACTGAACGATCGGGTTCCATAACTCCGCGCCGTGCTTGAGCGGACCGACAACCCACTTGCCAACGTTCTGAACCAGTCGAGCATGCTTGATCGTGAATGGTGTGGCGAAGTACCAGGCCCCGATCAGCACCGCCATCGCGACACAGAAGATCCAGACTCCCATCCAGGAAGTGTCGCTGTTCAGTCCTGCGAACATGCCGTTCAGATTCTCGCGCGCACCGGTAATAAACACCAGCGTCACATGCACCAGGATGAAGAAGAGAAACCACAGCAGCCCGAAGAAATGGAGTGACCTCGCCCGCTGCCGGTTCACCGGCCTGCCGAGCCATCCTAGCTTGTTGGCGATCGCCGGGCCCTGAAGCAGACCAGTGAGAATCTGAAGGGGCGCCACGATGAAGACCGTGAAGAAGTAAGTCAGCTGCTGCAGGCCGTTATAACGCGTCCATGTCTCTTCATGGGGGAAGTGCAGCGACCAGTACTGGACCACGACGGAGAAGGCATTGGGAAACACCTCCCAACTCGTCGGCACGAGGCGCTGCCATTGATCGGTGGCGAAAAGCAGCACATAGAACGCCACACCGGTGAGCACCCAGAGCAGATTGATCGAGAAGTGCCACCAGCGCGCCAGGCCGACCGTGTGCCGGATGCCGGGAATGCCCAACCACTTGGGGATGGTCACCGAATCGTCCTTGGACGTCCAGACGCGGTCCATCGGAACGGGCCGCTGGAACCGGAACCAGTCGGTATCGGGAGTGCAGTCACGATTCCAGTAAAGGCGTGGGTGATCCGCCAGGATCTGAATGCCCGAGCGGATGATGAACGCCATGAAGAAAAGATTGAGGTAGTGCAGAACGCGCAACCACAGCGGAAAGCCGGTGTGGACTTCGGCCTGGTCCGGGATCCCCGGATATTGCGCGAGGAATGCCTGAAACCATGAGGTTTCGTAGAACGGCCGGCTGATCGTGATGCCGAGCACCAGGATGACGAACACCACGGGCAAGATCCACAGGACGTTGACCAACCGCCCGCCCACGCGAACACGCGGTATTTGCGCCCATAGCGGCGGGATCCAAACATCCAGATTCAGGTAGTCGCTGCCTTTGCGGATACGGCTCCTGAGGACCTGAAAAGACGGCCGAAACTTCATGACAAGGTCCTCGCATTACATCAGCCACGTCAATGAGGCGATGCCGAGCCCTCTTGGCGTAACGCCAATGATCGATTAGTCACTCCATTCCGAGCATAGCAGCTGCAGGCATGGCTCAATGGGATGCTCAAAAAAATCCTCGATCATTAGGTGTCGTGGTAGTTCAGGGCATGCAGACGAATGTCGATCGATTCCATCCCTGAGACAATTCGGTGACCAATTGCTCCAACAAGACTCAAGATCTAACCGATCGGCGACAACACCCTATTTGTATGCGATGACTGCGTGGAATAATCCCGGCGAATCATCGTCCTATCGCTCGTCGACGCCGCACTGGCCCACTGTCACGTGCCCGAAACCTGGAACCCTGAGCACTCCCGGGATCTGACCACAGGCCAATAGCCTTGCACACAGCTCAATTACATGCAGGCACGCCAATGAATGACATTGGCTCACTTTTCATTGTTGGCAACAGATTGATCGACAGCGATCGCATCAAGCGTGATTTTGGCAGCCACTTGGACGCACTGCTCAGTGACAGCACAAGCATTTACCACAACGGCCCATGACTGGCGGCCGGTACTCAGGTGTTGTTTACCGTCGCAAACAGCGAGGGCTTGACGACATCCAACGCGCGCTGCAGGAACAAACACTATAGTTGTGGTTGACGACAAGCCCGGTCTGCTCAATGCTCCAAAAACGGGCTTGGGGCATGCGTGACAACCGTCCAAATGTGCCAGGCATCATTATGCCGCAGAGTCCGACGGTCACCACCGCGCCGATATCAGCCTGGCGCATATTGCCAAGCTGGTCACAATGGCTGGCCGCGCCTCCGCGCCAGGCCGCCACCGGTTCATCATCAGTCCCGAACCGCCCAAGGAGGCATCATGAAACCGACCCAGACATTGCACGAGCTTGGCCAGAGTTTGTGGCTTGACAATATTTCGCGC
The DNA here is from genome assembly GCA_041676845.1 of Halothiobacillaceae bacterium. Taxonomy (GTDB): domain Bacteria; phylum Pseudomonadota; class Gammaproteobacteria; order Halothiobacillales; family Halothiobacillaceae; genus Guyparkeria. The sequence goes on from JBAYRD010000001.1 coordinate 248,933, forward strand.
CAACTGCTCGATGACGGCACCCTGGCCGACTACATTCGCAGGCTGTCGGTCACCGGTCTGACTTCCAACCCGAGCATCTTTCAGAAGGCGGTGACCGAGGGCGATGCGTACGATCGTGACATTGCCGCGGCCAACGGTGGCCAGGACACTGAAGCCTTGTTCATGGCGCTGGCGCTTGACGATCTGCGCCGCGCTGTTTGCGCCCGCACACAGCGAAAGCCACGGCAGCGACGGCTGGGTTTCAATGGAAGTCTCACCGCTTTTGGCCAACGACACCGAAGGCAGCATTGAGGCCGCCCGGCGAATTCATGACCAGGCCGACTGCCCCAATCTGCTGGTGAAAATCCCGGGTACGCCGGCCGGCATTCCGGCCATCGAGGAGTCGATCTTTGCCGGCGTGCCGATCAACGTCACCCTGCTGTTTTCGCCCGAGCAGTATCTGGCCGCCGCCGATGCGTATCTGCGCGGCATCGAGCGGCGCATCGAAGCCGGCCTCGACCCGAAGATCTGTTCGGTCGCCTCGCTGTTTGTCAGCCGCTGGGATGTCGCGGTGGCCGACCAGCTCCCCGGCGAGCTGCGCAACACCCTGGGTATTGCCGTGGCCGGGCAGACCTATCGTGCCTATCGAGAACTGCCGGAATCGCCACGCTGCCGAGCCATTATCGAAGCCGGTGGCCTGCCCCAGCGCCTGCTGTGGGCCAGCACCAGCACCAAGGACCCGGACGCGCCTGAAACCCTTTATGTCGAGGCACTGGCCGCGCCCGATACCATCAACACCCTGCCCGATGCAACCTTGCTGGCCTTTGCCGACCACGGCGAGGTGGGCCAGCCGATGGATCCCTCGGCACAACAGGCCGACGCCATGCTCGACAAGCTGCGCGCGGCCGGCGTCGACACCACCGAGCTGGCCGAACGGTTGCAGGAAGAAGGCGTCGAGAAATTTGACCAGGCCTGGCGCAAGCTAATGGCCGGCATCGACGCCAAGCGCCGGCAGCTTGGCGGAGCGCCAGCATGAACACCCAGTCCGGCCTGACCACCAGCGTCGAATGGCAGGCACTGGTGGCGCAGGCCAGGACGATGCAGACCGTCCATCTGCGTGACCTGTTTGCCAACGACGCTCAGCGCGCTGAGCGTTTCACGATCGAGTCGACCGGGCTGTATTTCGACTACTCCAAGCAGCGCATCGACGCCGATATCATGCACACACTGCAGCAACTGGCCACCGCGCGGGGTGTGCTCAAGCGCCGCGATGCGATGTTTCATGGCACGCATATCAACGCCACCGAAAAGCGCGCCGTGCTGCATACCGCGCTGCGCCTACCCAAAGGCGCCCGGCTCGAAGTTGACGGCATCGACGTGGTTGCCGAAGTACACGCGATGCTCGAACGGATGGGGGAGTTTTCCGATGCGGTGCGCAGCGGCGCGTGGACCGGCCACAGCGGCAAAGCCATTCGCAACGTCGTCAATATCGGCATCGGCGGCTCCGATCTGGGGCCGGTGATGGCCTATGAGGCACTGCGCCACTACAGCCGGCGCGATCTGACCTTTCGCTTTGTCTCCAACATCGACGGCAGCGATTTTGTCGAGGCCACCCGCGATCTCGATCCTGCCGAAACCCTGTTCATTGTCTGCTCAAAGAGTTTTGCCACCCTGGAGACGCTGACCAATGCGCGCGCGGCGCGCGACTGGTGCCTGGCCGCGCTGGGCGACGAGAGCGCCGTGGCCCGGCATTTTGTTGCCGTATCGTCCAACGCCGAGCGCGTGCGCGAGTTCGGCATCGACCACCGACACATGTTCGATCTGTGGGACTGGGTCGGTGGGCGCTATTCGATGGACTCGGCCATCGGCCTTTCGACCATGATTGCCATCGGCCGGGATGCCTTTGCCGAGATGCTGGCCGGCTTTCACGCCATGGACGAGCATTTTTTGAACGCGCCGGCCGATCGCAACCTGCCGCTTTTGATGGGCCTGCTGGCGGTGTGGAACAACAACTTTCTCGGCGCCGATACGGTGGCCGTGCTGCCCTATGACCACTACCTGAAGCGTTTTCCGGCCTATCTGCAGCAGTTGACCATGGAGAGCAACGGCAAGCACACCAGCCTGAGCGGCACGCGGGTCGACTACGACACCGGGCCGATTTTCTGGGGCGAACCGGGCACCAACGGCCAGCATTCCTTCTACCAGCTCATGCATCAGGGCACCCGGCTGGTGCCCTGCGATTTCATCGCTTTCGCCCGGTCGCTCAATCCGCTCGGCGACCAGCACGACCTGCTGATCGCCAACGTCATCGCCCAGGGCGAGGCGCTGGCCTTTGGCAAGACAGCCGACGAGCTGCGCGCCGAAGGCGCACCCGAGCCGCTGGTGCCGCACCGCGTGTGCGAAGGCAATCGGCCCAGCACCACCATTCTGGCCGAACGCCTGACGCCGCACACGCTCGGCTTGCTGGTCGCGTTGTACGAGCACAGCGTGTTTGTCCAGGGCGCGATCTGGAATATCGACTCGTTCGACCAATGGGGCGTGGAGCTGGGCAAGAAACTGGCTGCCCGAACCGCCGACGAGCTGAGCGCAAAAGATGAGCCAAAGCTCGAACACGACGGCTCGACCAATGCGCTGATTCGCCGCTATCGACAACTTCGGAAGATCAAGTCATGAGCAACCATCCCAGCCCGCTGGCGGGCAAGCCCGCGCCCGCCTCCATCCTGGTCGATATCGACAGGCTGCTGGCCGCCTATGCCAATGAACAGCCCGATCCGTCGGTGGCCGCCGAATGCGTGGCTTTCGGCACCTCCGGCCACCGCGGCTCGTCGCTGACTCGCAGCTTCAACGAATGGCATATCCTGGCCATTACCCAGGCGATCTGCGACTACCGCAGAACGGCCGGCACCAGCGGCCCGCTGTTTATCGGCATCGACACGCATGCGCTCTCGCAGCCCGCCTTCGACAGCGCGCTGGAAGTGCTGGCCGCCAACGGCGTCGAGGCCCGGATTTCGGCCGGCGGCGAATTCACGCCAACGCCGGCCATTTCGCTGGCAATCATCAACTACAACCGCGCCCGCGATGCCGGCCTGGCCGACGGCATTGTCGTCACCCCGTCGCACAACCCGCCCGACAGCGGCGGCTTCAAATACAACCCCAGCCACGGCGGCCCGGCCGAAAGCGAGGTCACCCGATGGATCGAGCAGCGCGCCAACGGCTATCTCGAAAAGCAGCTCGCCGGCGTCAGGCGGGTACCTATCGACCGGGCGCGCGCGGCAAGCACCGTCCAGGAGCACGATTTCCTGAGCGAGTATGTCGCCGACCTGGCCAACGTCATCGACTTCAAGCTTATCGAAAGCGCCGGCATTCATATGGCCGTCGACCCGCTCGGCGGCGCCGGCGTGCACTACTGGGCCGCCATTGCCGAACGCTACCGGCTGGATCTGACCGTGGTCAACGAAGCCGTCGACCCGCAGTTTGCGTTCATGACCGTTGACCACGACGGCAAGATTCGCATGGACCCCTCCTCGCGTTTTGCCATGGCGCGCCTGATCGGCCTGAAAGACCAGTACGACGTGGCCTTTGCCTGCGACACCGATCACGATCGCCACGGCGTGGTCACCCGCAGCGCCGGGCTGATGCTGCCCAATCACTATCTGTCGGTGCTGGCCGACCAGCTTTTTACTCAGCGGGCGGACTGGCCGGCCGGCGCGGCGCTTGGCAAGACGGTGGTGACCACCGCCCTGCTCGACCGCGTGGCCAAAAAACTCGGCTGCGAACTTTACGAAGTTCCGGTCGGCTTCAAGTGGTTTGCGCAAGGGCTGGGTGACACCAGCCTGGGCTTTGGCGCCGAGGAAAGCGCCGGCGCCTCGGTGCTGCGTCGCGACGGCACGACCTGGACCACCGACAAGGACGGCCTGGTGCCGTCGCTGCTGGCCGCCGAAATGATGGCGCGCAGCGGCCGTGATCCCGGCGAGCTGTACAAAACGCTCGGCGAAGAGCTGGGCGCGCCGGTCAGCGATCGCCTCGACCGGCCGGCCACTCCGGCGCAGAAGAAAAAGCTGGCTGCCATGAGCCCCGAATCCGTAGCGATCGACGCGCTGGCCGGCGAAAAGGTCGAGGCCATCATCAGCAAGGCGCCGGCCAACCACCAACCGATTGGCGGCATCAAGGCCAGCGCAAAGAGCGGCTGGTTTGCCGCCCGCCCGTCAGGCACCGAAGCGATCTACAAGATCTACGCCGAAAGTTTCAAGGGCCAGGATCATCTGCAAAAGCTGCTCGATGAAGCCCGCCACGTCGTCGACAACGCTCTTTCCGGATGATCGTGACCTGATCGAGGTTCGCCCTGAGGAATGAAGATGAGCAAAAAACTTGACCGGAAATGCATCGATACGCTGCGCTTTCTGGCCGTCGATATGGTCCAGAAAGCCGACTCCGGCCACCCCGGCCTGCCGCTGGGCGCCGCACCAATGGCCTATGTGCTGTGGGATCGCTTTCTCAAGCATCATCCCGCCAGCCCGCACTGGCCCGACCGCGATCGCTTTGTGCTGCCGGCCGGCCACGGCTCGGCGCTGATCCTGTCGCGCCAGGCCCTGCCGACGCTCGATCGCAGCCACCATGCGCCGGCCGAAGTGGTGCTGGAAGAAATACGGCTTTACCGTCGACAACGTCGTCCAGCGGACCAGGACCGTGCTGGCCCGTCAATGACACTGCGGCAGGCGGCTTCTCGCCAGGCCCTGGCACTCGATCAGGACCGCGAACCCGAATCGGTCTGGAGCAGCACATCAATCCCGCCGGGCGCAGCACCTTGTGGTTGGCATTGCCGCCGTCGCTCACCTTGTCGGCGCTCACCGGCGCTGCCTCCCGACCTTTTGCAAGGAGGTTTGTGCCATGAGCCGGAAATTCACCACCGCCAATACCGCCGCGCCGCAAACGCAGCTTCTGGCCAGCGGCGACTACTCACTGATGATCACCGCCGCCGGGGCCGGCGTCAGTCGCTGGCGCGACCTTGACGTCACCCGCTGGCGCGCCGATGCCACCTGCGATGCCTGGGGCAGTTTTGTGCTGCTGCGCGATGCCGACCGCGGCCGGATGCATTCGGCCACCTGGCAGCCGCTGGTGCGCTGCCCCGACGACTACGCGGCGAGTTTCGATACGGGCAGCGCCCGCTTTGCGCGCCGCGACGGCGATCTCGCCTGCCGCATGCGCATAGGGATTGCCGCCGCCGGCGACGGTGAACTGCGCGAGCTGGAGCTGGCCAACCACGGCAGTGCCGCGCGCACCCTCGATGTCGTCTCCTGCGCCGAGCTGGTGCTCGCATCACGCGGCAGCGACGCCGACCATCCGGCATTTTCCAAAATGTTCGTCCAGACCGCGCTCGAAGACGACGGCCAGACGCTGCTGGCCTGGCGGCGCCAGGCCGACGATGCCAGCCGCCAGCCCTGGGCTGCGCATCTGTGCATTGTCGACGGCACCGATGCCATCGACAGCGGCTTCGAGACCGACCGCGCCCATTTTCTCGGCCGCGGTCGCGACCTGCGCCGGCCGGCGGTATTTGATTCCGGCTCGCCGCGCAAAGGCCGGGTCGGCACCGTGCTCGACCCGATCTTCAGCCTGACGCGGCGCGTGCGCATCGAGCCGGGCGCCAGCGTGCGGCTGGGCTTCTGGACCGTGGTCGCCGAAACGCGCGATGACGTCGTTGCCGCCGCCGCGCGCTGCCGCAAACCCGCCGCTGCTGGCCAGGCCTTCGAAGCGACGGCTGACGCCGCCCGTCAGATGCTGGCCAGCGCCCGCATCGACGTGGCCAGCAGCGACGCCGTGCAGCGCCTGACCACGCCCTTGTTCTACGCCGATCCGGCCTGGCGCGCGGGCGCCGGGCAGCTCGAGCGCGCTCGCGGCGGCCAGAGCGCACTGTGGCCGCACGCCATTTCCGGCGACCGGCCCATCGTGATGGTCCAGCTTGACGCGCCCGATCAGATCGCCCTGGTGCATGAGCTGCTGGCCGCGCGAGCCTGGTGGCGCGCGGCCCATCTTGCCGTCGATCTGGTGGCGATCAATACCGCCGCCGGCGCGGCCGCCGACGCGCTGCAGAAACAGCTTGAGGCCTTGAAGGATACGGCCGACAAGGAAACCGCCGAAGCCGCCGGCGCGCTGTTCGTGCTGCGCCAGGACGCCATCGGCCAGACCGGCTGCGACAATATCGCCAGCGCTGCGCGCGTGGTGCTGAACGCGGCCGATGGCGATCTGGCAGAGCAGGTGGACCAGGCAGCTACGGCAAGCGCCGAACATGCCGCGCCGCGCTTTGCCGATGCCGCAAGGAACATGCCGGGACCGCCGCGGAAAAAGCCCGCATCGCCGGGCACCGCCGACCCGCTCGAGTTCTTCAACGGCGCCGGCGGTTTTGCCGATCAGGGCCGCGAATATCGCATCCTCCTCGACGCCGGGCAGTCCACGCCCATGCCGTGGATCAACGTGATTGCCAACGCCGATTTCGGCTTTCTGGTCTCGGCCGATGGCGGCGGCTACTGCTGGTCGGTCAACAGCCAGAAAAACCAGATCACGCCGTGGTCCAACGATCCGGTGCGGGATCCGCCCGGCGAGGTGCTCTACCTGCAGGATGCCGACAGCGGCGATCTGTGGAGCGCCACCCCGCGGCCGCTGCCGGGCGAGGGCGAATGGCGGGTCGATCACGGCCACGGCTACAGCCGCTTTGCCCACCGCGCCTTCGGCATCGATATGGAGCTGGTGCAGTTTGTGGCCGGGGACGATCCGGTCAAGCTCTCGCGCCTGCGCTTGCGCAACCGCTCGGGGCACGCCCGGCGGCTGCGCGTCACCGCGTTCGTCCACTGGGCGCTGGGCGCCATTGGCGACGAGCCGGCGCCGTTTGTGATCACCTCACGCGACGCCAGCGGCGCGCTGCTGGCGCGCAACGCCTGGCGCGACGACTTGCCCGACACGGTGGTCTTTGCCGACCTCAACGGCAAGCACCGCGCCTGGACCTGCGACCGCGGCGAATTCCTCGGCCGCCACGGCAGTCTCGATCGGCCGGCGGCCTTGAGCAGCGACGAGCCGCTGGGCCGGCGCTGCGGCGCCGGGCTCGATCCCTGCGCCGCCCTGCAGCGCGAGATCGAGCTGGATGACGACGCCGAAACCGAGGTCGTTTTCGCCCTCGGCCAGGGCGCCGACAGCGCCGCCGCCCGGGCGCTGATCGCGCGCTATCGAAACGCCGACATCGACGCCCTGCTCGACCAGGCGCGCAGTCATTGGGACGAGCTGTTTGACGCCGTGCAGGTCCGCACGCCGGATCGGCGCCTGGATCTGATGGTCAACCGCTGGCTGCCCTACCAGGTGCTAAGCTGCCGCGTTCACGCCCGCGCCGCGTTCTATCAGGCCAGCGGCGCGTGGGGATTTCGCGACCAGCTCCAGGACATCATGGCCCTGTGCCTGAGCCGGCCGGAGGTGGCGCGCGCCCATCTGCTGCGCGCCGCCGCGCACCAGTTTGCCGAGGGCGACGTGATGCACTGGTGGCTGCCGCCCGGCGGCGCCGGAGTGCGCACGCGCATTGTCGATGATCGTCTCTGGCTGCCCCTGGCGGTGGCCCACTACGTCACCACCACCGGCGATACGGCGGTTCTGGATGAGCAGGTCGCGTTTCTCGAAGCCCCGGCGCTGAAACCTGATCAGATCGACAGCTTCCTGAAGCCCGCGGCCGCCGATGAGCGCGCCAGCCTGTTCGAGCACTGCGCCCGCGCGCTGGAGGTCAGCCTGAAGTTCGGCGAGCACGGCCTGCCGCTGTTTGGCACCGGCGACTGGAACGACGGCATGAACCGCGTCGGCAAGGAAGGCCGCGGCGAAAGCGTTTGGATGGGCTGGTTTCTGCTCACCGTGCTGGCCGAGTTCGCACCGCTGGCCGACGCTCGCGGCGAGGATGAGCGCGCCAGAAGCTGGCGCGATCAGGCCGCCGAGCTGGCCCGGTCGCTCGATACCCACGCCTGGGATGGCGACTGGTGGCTGCGCGGCTGGTACGACGACGGCAGCGTGCTCGGCTCGGCGGCCAGCGATGAGTGCCGAATCGATACCATCGCCCAGTCCTGGGCGGTGATGTCGCATGCCGCCGACGGCCAGCGCGCCGCCCGCGCCATGGCATCGGTCGAACGCCTGGCGGTCGATTACAAGGCGCGCCTGATTGCCCTGCTGACCCCGGCGTTCGATACCGGCCCCAAGGACCCCGGCTATATCAAGGGTTATCCGCCGGGCCTGCGCGAAAACGGTGGTCAGTACACCCACGGCGTGATCTGGTCGGTGATCGCGTTTGCCATGCTGCGCGACGGCGACAGGGCCCACGCCCTGTTTGATCTGCTCAACCCCATCACCCACGCCGAAGATGCCAGCGCGGTTACGCGCTATCAGTGCGAACCCTATGTCACCTGCGGCGATATCTATACTGCGCCCGGCCACGTCGGCCGCGGCGGCTGGAGCTGGTACAGCGGCTCGGCCGGCTGGCTGTATCGCGCCGCGCTGGAGTGGATTCTCGGCCTGCGGGTGCAGGGCAGCCAGATGCGCCTTGAGCCCTGCATTCCCAAAGACTGGCCGGGTTTTGAGATCAAGCTGCGTCACGGGTCAGCCCGTTACCGGATTCGCGTGGACAACCCCGCGGGCGTGTCCGCCGGCATCGTGGGGGCCGAACTGGATGGCCAGGCGATCGAACCGCCAGCCGGGGCCATCCCTCTGGTGGATGACGGCAGCGGCCATGATGTGCGCATCACGCTGGGCTGAGGCAGGGGGCCACGCCTGCGCCTACAAGCGACCCAGCCAGCCGCCGGCAAATCCGGCGCGCTGGAGCCCGCGCACGATCGGCTCGCACTCGCGCATCAGACGCCAGATCATGCCGCTGCGAAAGTTCTCGATCATGGCCACAATCGGCCCTTGATTGAGGCCGAGATGCCACTGGCATGACCAACCCGCCGTGCCGTCATCACCAACCCAGGTCGGGTTGAACGAGCTGTAGAAGCCCAGGTCGTTGCCTTCGTGATAATGGTGCTCGGCCAGATAGGCAATGGTCGGCAAAACGTTATCGGGCGCAAATGGCAGCGAGGCCACCGCCGCCCACGGTGCAATCGTGCCGTCATCGGGGCCAAACGGCGCCCCGCGCGCCGCATAGCCGTAGAACTTGCGCTTGCGGCCGTTGATCACGCGCTGGGCGGGACCAGGCCCGTTGGTAGCGGTCATGCCCCAGCAGCGGTCGTGGTAGTGTGCCCAGTGATGCGGGTTGCGACGCGCGTATTCGTGCTGAACCTCGGTGGCGCGGCGGCTGTTTTCGAAGTAATCGATGCCACGTCGGCGCATATAGGCATCGAAAATACCGCGAAAGTCGATCCACACGTGCGAAAACTGGTGGATAAACAGCGGCCCGGCATAAACGTATTCGTGGCCGTAGATCCGCTTCCAGCGATAGCCACTCAGCCACTGATCGTAGGCATCGGCCGTGGCGGGATGTGAGGGCGAGCCCAGCGCCAGGGCATACAGCAGCAAGGCTTCGGAATAGCCGATCCAGCGCCAGCGAAGAAAGCCGCGCTCGGGCGTCCAGCCCAGGGATACCGCGCCGCCACCGTTTTGCGCCCAACGCCAGTCAATACGCCGGTAGATAGCGTCAACCTTGCCGCGCACCTCGGCCTCACTAGCGTTGTCGCCGCCGAAATAGCGCGCAGCCAGCAACAGCCCACCAACCAGCAGCGCAGTGTCGATAGTCGACAGCTCACTGTTCCAGGCGCGGCGACCGCTGTGCATGTCCAGAAAATGGTAAAAGAACCCCTTGTAGCCAGTGCCGGTCGCGCTGCCGGACTGATCGGCATCGGCAAAGAAGCGCACCGCCGCCAGGGTTCGAGCCAGCGCCTCGGCACGCGGCATCCAGCCGTGCTCGACGGCGATCGGATAGCAGGTCAGGGCAAATCCGACCGCGGCAATGCTCGACGGGCTACCTTCCTGGCTCGAATCACGCACCAGACCGTTGGCCGGGTTGGCATGCGTGGAAAAAAAGCGGAATGAGTCGCGCTGTACTTTCTCGAGCATGCTGTTGCGGTCGTCGGGACTCATCGGCCTGCCTGATTTCTCTCACTCGTTGAAAGCATAATGCCGCAATTGCTGGCCCAATTGTCGCATGCCCGGCTATTTGCCTCGACCCGGTATCGGCCTGCAAATCTGCCCAACCTTGCGTCCGCGTTGCCATTCCGCAGGTCGGAAAACTCCACGGAACAAGCCGCTTTTTATGTATTGTTAACGGCTTGTTGCTACAGCCATCGTATGTGCGGCAGTGTGTTGCACGCCACACTAGTCGTTTCTGGACATTTCAGTCACTATCACAGGCCATTTCCTGGCTCTCGATCAGGCCGTAATGGACGAACGATCTTGGAACGAGAGCACAGGATCAGCCCAATCGCTCCCGGCAGCTGATGGGTTTCTTGAACTGATCCTCGAGTTCCCAGCTGGGGAATGGCTCACCCACCTCCAAGGAGAGTGGTAGGGAGACAAGCTCGGCCGCGGCGAGAGTGGATATTGACGTCGGCTACCAGGTTGCTACCAACAACGCCATGAGCAGACGATACTGGGAAAAGGAAAGAATGGTCACAAATCCTTAACCTACAAACCCTGATCATTCTCCGCTTCCCGCCGCCCTTTCAGGGCGAGACTCAAGGTGCTGGCGTCGATGTACTCAAGCTCACCGCCCATGGGCACACCCTGGGCCAGCCGCGTGACGCGCAGCTTTCGGGTACGTGCCAGCTCGGTGACGTAGCCGGCGGTGGCCTCGCCTTCGATGGTGGCGCTGGTCGCCAGAATAACTTCCTCCAGACCTGGTTGATCGAGCCGGCACGCCAATTGGTCGAGTCGCAACTCCTCCGGCCCGATACCGTCGAGCGGCGAGAGGCGGCCAAGCAGCAGAAAATAACGCCCCTGGTAGGCGCCAGACTGTTCGATCGCGATCCAGTCCGCGGGCGATTCGACCACGCATAACAGGCTCTCGTCCCGCTCCGGATCACGGCAGATCGGGCACAGCTCACCCTCGGTGAACACCCGACAGGAGTGGCAATGATCGAGCTTTTCCAGGGCCGCGCTGATTGCTTCGGCCAGATGGGTCGCCCCCGAGCGGTCGCGTTCGAGCAAATGCAGGGCCATGCGCTGTGCGGTCTTCTGCCCCACCGTCGGCAGACAGCGCAGCGCGTCGATCAGTTGCTGAAAGCTGGGTGAGAATTTCACGAAGCGCTCCTGGGGAACCTGGGGAACGAAAAACGCCCGACCCGTAACGGATCGGGCGGCATGAACAGAGTGCGCCGGTTCAGAACGGCATCTTGAAACCTGGTGGCAGCTTCATGCCGGCGGTCATGCCCGACATCTTCTCCTGCTGTTCCTGCTCGATGCGACGCGAGGCATCGTTGATTGCCGCGGCGATCAGGTCTTCGAGCATATCCTTGTCGTCCTCCATCAGGCTGGGATCGATCGTGACCCGTCGCACCTCGTGCTTGCCGGTCATGACCACCTTGACCAGGCCACCACCGGACTCGCCCTCGACTTCCATCTTGGCGACTTCTTCCTGCATGCGCTGCATGTTTTCCTGCATCGCCTGCGCCTGTTTCATCAGTGCGCCCATTCCACCTTTCATTTGCGGAGTTCTCCTACTGGCTAGTGTGGTTTATTGACTGGAGCCTGGCCCGCCCTGCCCGCTATTGGCGTCGATCGGCCGCAGGGACTCCTGAATCAATTCGGCCCCGGCCCGCTCGACAAGTACGCGGGCGGCCGGATGCTCGCGCAACGAGGCCTCGCGTGCTTCGGCAGCCGCCTGCTCGTTACGTTCCCGGATCTCTGCCGGGGTTTCAATCGGCGCGGCTGCCGGCGGCATCGACGGTGGCGGTATCGCTGCCGATTCCGCCATGCCCGTCATTGTCGCCTCAGGCGCGACCTGACCCTGCTGGAAATCACCTTGGATATTGCCTTGACCATTACTCGACACGTTGCCCGGAACATGACTTGGGGCGCTTCTCGAAGCACTTATCGGGGCGTTACCCGAAATATTACCCGGAATGTTGTCCGAAACATCGCCCACCCTGAAACGCACCGGCTGAGTCACACCCAACCGATCAAGCTGTGTGGTCAGGCGTTCGCGGGTAGCTGAGGAAGCCATGGAGCGAAAATCAGGGTCGATCACCAGCACTACCGCATCATCCTCGATAGTGACATGGCAGCGTTCTGCCAGGTTCCGTGCCGGCATCGGCACACGCGCTACGATCCCGGCCCAGTTATCCGGGGCGATCGTCACTGCGCCGCTCGCCACCGCGCTCGGCTCGGCCAGAGTTGTCGAGGCAGCGACTACGTCGTTTGCGGCCGGGGTCGGTCGGGGTGCCGCTGAAACTGGTTCAACCGACTCACGCGGCTGCTTGCTGCCATAGCTCGCCGGCGGGCTGTCAGCGATCACCGGCGGCGCTTGGCGTCGACTCCGCTCCGGCAGACCCGTAGCGGTTGCGTCCGTCCCACCCTGCCCCGGCGATCCATTTGAAGATGGGCCCGGTTGGAAGGCGAGCATGCGCAGCAGCGTCATTTCAAGACCGATCCGCGGCGACGGCGCCCAGCCAATGTCGCGACGACCGGACAGTGCAATCTGATACCAGAGCTGCAAGGTCTGCGGAGCGGCCTCGACTGTGACGCCGTCGCTCGGCAGCCACTGCGCCAACGCGGCCCGATGTATCGCCTCAGCCAATTCGGCCAGCAGGCGAGACGGGTCGACCGAACGCTCCAGCGCCTGATCGACCAGGGAAAACAGGGTCTGTGATTCACCGGCCGCCAGGGCGTCCAGCAAGCCTTGCAGCAGACGGCTGTCGGTAACGCCGAGCATGTCGGCGACCACCTCGGCCTTGAGCTGTCCATCGCTGAAACCAATGGCCTGGTCGAGCAGGCTGAGCGCATCGCGCACCGAGCCCCCGGCAGCATCGGCCAGCAGCGCCAAGGCCTCGGCCTCGGCCTCGATCTCTTCACGACCGAGGATGTCCTCGAGATAGCTCTGGATATGGGCTGGTGGCAAGGCACGCAGGTTGAACTGCAGGCAGCGCGACAAGACCGTCACCGGCAGTCGCTGCGGGTCGGTGGTAGCGAGCAGGAACTTCACATGCTCCGGCGGCTCTTCGAGCGTCTTCAACAGGGCATTGAAGCTTGCCTGCGAGAACATGTGGACTTCGTCGATCAGGTAGATCTTGAAGCGACCCTTGACCGGCAGGTAGACGACATTTTCCAGCAGTTCGCGGGTGTCGTCGACCTTGGTGCGCGAGGCGGCGTCGACCTCGATCAGATCGACGAACCGGCCGGAATCGATTTCCTGACAGGCGCCGCACTCACCGCAGGGCTGGCTGGAGACGCCCCGCTCGCAATTGAGTGCCTTGGCGAAAATACGGGCGACCGTCGTCTTGCCCACACCGCGGGTGCCGGTGAACAGATAGGCGTGGTGAAGACGGCCACGATCCAGCGCGTTGCTGAGGGCCTGGAGCACGTGACTCTGACCGACCATCTCGTCGAATTGACGCGGTCGCCACTTGCGTGCCAGTACCAGATAGCTCATAACGAGGGATCCAATTGGGTGGCACCCTGCATCCGCCGATCTCCGGCGCCCGAATCAGCCGCTGCCGTTGCTCCCTTCCGGGCCTGGCGGGATTCACGGTGATCCGTCGCGAAGGGACGAACACAGAGTGCCATTGGGTAGCATCCTGACCAGCCGTGCCAGACAAGACGCGAGCGCAATAGTAACACGCGGACCGGCTCAACAACAGGCAGGTCTGCGACAGCCCGACAGGGCGGCTTGGCAGACAGCCCAGCAAATCAACCGCCTACCAACAGCCCATCCAGTGCGTCGAGCAAGGCGGGGTTGCATGACTTGCGGACGCGCGCCCTTCAGTAGTTGACGCCACACACCCATGACGAGAGGGACCCCTCTGCCGTTGACTTAACTAAGCAGAAGAGTCTCTTGGTCGAGCAGGGGTGCAGTCGACTTGACTGACGTCACTCAGGACTAGTTCTTTTTTGCAGACACTCGCAGCCAACGGAAAGCGACCAGCGACAGGCCCAGCACGGTAAAACCAAGGCCGTAAGCAGACAGTGTCGGAATAGATGTCGCCTCTACCGGCACCGGCTGGGCCTCGAAGCGAACCCAGTCAAAGTCCCAGTCCCTCTCGCCGCCAAGTGCCAATCGGACATCGACATAATTAGTGGCGGTGAATGTCTCCCCAAGGCGTTCGGTCAGAGTAGGCACCGCTCTCCCCTGATGTTGTACGTCACCAGTAACAACGGGATGAGCTGTAGTCCCCGACGACGGGATGCCGTCGATTCTGACCTCGAAGAACGCCAGCCCGGGTCCAGGGTTATGGAAGTCGAGTGTCACCTCACCGGGCGCGTTTGAATTGAAAAGCACGTAGGGTGCATCTTGTCCTTCACGGCCGGGAACCTGCTTGGCATAATTGAGCGCATTCGTACTCATTCGTACTATTGGGTACCCAGCCAAAGGTATTGGTCTGCGGGTCGCCGGTTTGCGCTGAAACCGTGCCAACAAAAGCCAGCGAAAACGCGCTCGCCGCCAAGGCAGTGAACATGAGTCTGGAGGAATGCAGCGTTATTGTTGCGACTGTCCGCACGAGGGACGAGAAAGCTGTCATGTCGTTGAATGCCTTTCAAGTTATGAAAAATTGAAACCAGGAAATATGCCCGACATTCTCGTCCTACCAGTGACCCATCAAGTGTGTAAAAGCGAGGTAATCATTGTGAGGAGCGCCGTCCTTCAACAGGACGCTGAAGCTTGCTCACAAGACTAGGGAGCTCCGCTGACACAAGCCAGAAACAGGGCTTGAAGCGGCCCTTATGGCGGGCAGATAGACGACGTTATCCGGCAATTCGCGGCTGTCGGCGCCCTTGGCACGAGATGCGGCATCGCCCTTGATCAGATCGACGAACCGGCCGGGCTGCAGATCACTCGCCGACCAGGATCTGGTCGAGTGCGTCGAGCAAGGCGGCGTTCTGTGACTGGTTGCCAATGGTAATACGCAGGTGATCACTGATACGCGGCTGATCAAAATGGCGCACGAGCACGCGTCGTTCACGCAGGCCGGCGGCCAGCGCTGCCCCGGCATGGCGGGGATGGCGAGCCAGCACAAAATTCGCCGCCGATGGCAGCACCTCAAAGCCACGTTGCTCGAGGTCTGCGGCCAGCTGCTCGCGCATCGAAACAATCGAGGCGCAGGTCTTCTCGAAATACTCCTGATCGGCGAATGCCGCCATCGCCGCGGCACTACCGAGCCGGTCGACCGGATAGGAGTTGAAGCTGTCCTTCACCCGCGTGAGGGCGTCGATCAAACCGACATGGCCAACGGCAAAGCCGAGCCGCAAACCGGCCAGCGCACGGGATTTCGACAGTGTCTGCGTGACCAGCAGGTTCGGATAGCGGTCCACCAGCCCGATGGCCGATTCACCGCCAAAATCGATATAGGCCTCGTCGATCACCACGGCACAATCAACGAAATGCGCCAGCAGACGTTCAATCTGGGCCAGCGGCAACAGGCGACCAGTGGGCGCATTCGGATTGGGCAGGATCACGCCGCCGACACTGGCCGGGTCGAGCGCACACATCGCCTCGATGTCCACGGCCAGCTCTTCGTCCAGCGGCACGATCTGCGGCTCGATGCCGAACAGGCGGCAATAGACCGGGTAGAACGAGTAGGTGATGTCGGGGAAGATCACCGCCCGGCCACGCTGGAACAGGGCCCGGAACAGCAGGCCCAGCACCTCGTCCGAGCCGTTGCCGACAAAGACCTGCTCGGCGGCGACACCATGATAGTCCGCCAGGCAGTCGCGCATCGCCTGGCTGCTCGGGTCCGGGTACAGCCGCAAGTCGTCGCCAGTAGCGTTACGGATCGCCTCGATCACGCGCGGCGATGGCGGAAACGGGTTTTCGTTGGTATTCAGCTTGACCAGGTCGGCGATCTTGGGCTGCTCGCCCGGCACATAGGGCGACAGCTGGCCGATATCATCCGACCAGAAGCGGTTGGTATTGGGATTGCCGTTGGCCATGCCTTAGTCCTCGGACTCCATCCGGTAGCGGGCCGACTGGGCATGCGCCTCCAGCCCCTCGGCGCGCGCGAGCCGATCGGCCATCACGCCCAGCTCGGCGGCCCCGGCGGGCGAACAATGCAGGATGCTTGAGCGTTTCTGGAAGTCGTAGACACCCAGTGGTGAGGAAAAACGCGCAGTACCCGATGTCGGCAGTACGTGATTGGGGCCGGCGCAGTAGTCGCCCAGCGCTTCGGCCGTATAGCGCCCGACGAAGATCGCACCGGCATGGCGGATTTCAGTCAGACGATCCTCGGCACCCGCGAAGGACAGCTCCAGGTGCTCGGGCGCAATGCGGTTGGCCAACCGGATTGCCTGATCGATATCAGCCACTTCGATCAGCGCCCCGCGCGTTTCCAACGCCTTGGCGATGATCTCGGCGCGCGGCTGCTTGGGCAGCAAGCGCTCGATCGAGGCCGCCACCGCGTCGAGGAACGCGGGGTCATGCGCCAGCAGGATCGACTGGGCCTGCTCGTCATGTTCGGCCTGCGCGAACAGGTCCATCGCGATCCAGTCCGGATCGGTGTGACCGTCACAGATGATCAGGATCTCGGAAGGTCCGGCAATCATGTCGATGCCGACCCGGCCGAAGACCTCGCGCTTGGCGGCGGCGACGAAGATATTGCCCGGACCGACGATCTTGTCGACGGCGGAGATGGTCTCGGTACCAAAGGCCAGTGCGCCGACCGCCTGCGCGCCGCCGATGGTGAAGACGCGATCCACCCCGGCGATACGCGCGGCGGCCAGCACGGTGTCGTTCTGTATCCCATCTGGCGTCGGCACCACCATGATGATCTGCTCCACCCCGGCAACCTTCGCCGGAATGGCGTTCATCAGCACCGACGATGGGTAGGCGGCCTTGCCGCCGGGCACATAAAGGCCGACCCGGTCGAGTGGGGTCACCTGCTGACCAAGCACATTGCCGTTGGCCTCGGTGTAGGTCCAACTCTCGATCTTTTGCCGTTCGGCGTAGGCGCGCAGTCGGCCGGCGGCGAACTCCAGTGCCTCACGCACATCAGTTGGAATCGCTTCGAGTGCCTGATCGAGCCGCTCGGCTGGCAGCTCCAGCGCAGCTGCGTTATCGATCTCGAGCCGGTCGAGGCGCCGGGTGTGTTCCAGCACGGCGGCGTCACCACGTCGGCGCACGTCGGCGAGTATGTCGCGAACGATGTCCTCGACCTGGGTGTCGGCCACGGACGACCAGTCGAGTAGTTCATCGAGCTGGCGATCGAAGTCCGCGGCCCGAGCGTTCATACGACGGATCATCACTGCCCCTCCAGATACTGTTTCACCCGGCCGACAAAGTCGGATACCCGGGCATGCTTGAGCTTCTGCGCCGCACGATTGACGATCAGACGCGAGGAAATGTCGGCGATGTGTTCCAGCGGCTCCAGACCGTTGGCACGCAAGGTGTTGCCGGTATCGACCACGTCGACGATGCAATCGCCCAGCCCCACCAGTGGGGCCAGCTCCATTGCGCCATACAGCTTGATCAGCTCGATCTGCCGGCCGCGGTCGGCAAAATACGACTCGGCCGCACGGGTATACTTGGTCGCTACGCGGATACGGCCAGCCCGGTCGAGTGCCCCGGGCTTGCCGGCGACCATCAGCTTGCAGCGGGCAATTCTGAGATCGACCAGCTCGAACAGCCCGGCGCCGCCATGCTCGAACAATACATCCTTGCCGGCAACACCGATATCCGCGGCGCCGTGCTGGACGTAGGTGGGCACGTCCGAGGCGCGCAGGATCAACAGGCGCACGCTCGGATCGCTGGTCTCAAGGATCAGCTTGCGGCTTTTTTCCGGGTCCTCGAGAGGCTCGATGCCCACGGCCGCCAGTAGTGGCAGAGTTTCCTGGAAGATACGCCCCTTGGAGAGCGCAACGACAATCTGGTCGGTCGAGTCGGATTGGGACATGGCGATCAACTCGTGATCCGTTGGATATTGGCACCGAGGCGGGAGAGCTTCTCCTCGATCGATTCGTAGCCTCGGTCGATATGGTAGATGCGATTGACGACGGTCTCGCCATTGGCGACCAGCCCCGCCAGCACCAGGCTGGCCGAGGCGCGCAGGTCGGTGGCCATGACCTGTGCCCCCGAGAGTGTCTCGACTCCGTGGATGATCGCGGTGTTGCCTTCGATGTGGATATCCGCGCCCATGCGCTGGATTTCCTGGACGTGCATGAAGCGGTTCTCGAAGATTGTCTCCACCACCGTGGACGTCCCTTCCGCCACGGCATTCATGGCGACGAACTGCGCCTGCATGTCGGTGGGAAAGCCTGGGTGTGGCGCGGTGCGAATATCGACCGCCTGCGGCCGCCGACCATGCATGTCGAGCCGGATCCAGTCCTCGCCGACCTCGATCTCGGCACCGGCCTGCTCCAGCTTGGCCAGCACGGCGTCCAGCAGTTCCGGACGTGTGTCGCGCACCAGGATCCGCCCGCGAGTCATGGCCGCGGCGACCAGATAGGTACCGGTCTCGATGCGATCGGGCAACACCCGGTAACGCACGCCATGGAGCCGTTCAACCCCCTGAATGTGGATCGTGTCGCTGCCCGCCCCACGCACGTCTGCGCCCATGGCGTTGAGGAAATTGGCCAGATCGACTACCTCCGGCTCACGAGCGGCGTTCTCCAGCACGGTCACACCCTTGGCCAAGACCGCCGCCATCATCAGATTCTCGGTGCCGGTGACCGTGACCTGATCGAGCACGATGTGCGCACCGACCAGTTGTTCGACCGACGTCTCGATGTAGCCACCACTGACCCGGACCTCGGCACCCAGCGCCTCGAGCCCCGCGAGGTGGATATCCACCGGACGGGTGCCGATGGCACAGCCGCCGGGGAGCGAGACGCGCGCCTGTTTGAATCGCGCCAGCATCGGGCCGAGCACCAGGATCGAGGCCCGCATGGTGCGCACCAGATCGTACGGCGCCTCCAGGATGTCGACCGTGGTGGTGTCGACCTCGACGCTCATCTGGTCACCGACCGTCAGGGTCGCCCCCATACGGCCTAGCAGCTCCATCGTGGTGGTCACGTCCTGCAGATGCGGGACGTTCTCGATGATCACTGGCGAATCGGCCAGCAGGGAGGCGGCCAGCATCGGCAGCACCGCGTTCTTGGCGCCGGAAATGCGAATCTCGCCATCGAGCGGCGTGCCGCCGCGGATCAGGAGTTTGTTCATCAGGTCGGGTCAGTCTCAGGCCGAGGGCTGATCCAGGCCGGTTTCGAGCGTCATCAGACCATCAAGACCGTAGACACCCATCATTTGCTGCATGGCCTGGGGCGCGTGAGTGTATCGCAGACGGATGCCTTTTTCCTCGGCGTCTGCCTGCAGCGCGGTCAGCCAGGCCAAGCCGGCCGTATCGATGCGTCGGACCTGGCCCAGATGCACCTCCACCATTGGTCCTGCCACACCGACGGGCAGACCGGGCCGGCAGTGGTCGAGCGTCGAGCGCAGCAGCTCACCCGATACTCGGATCAGCCCCGGCTCGACCCGCCAGTCCCAGCCCGCCTGCGGGGATGGCGACCTAGTCCACATTTTGTTCTGCCAGGGTATCGATCAGGCCATCGAGGCCGTCCCGCTGGATCTTCTGCGCAAAGCTGCCGCGGTAGTTGTTCACCAGGCTGATGCCGTCGACGATCACGTCGTAAGATTTCCATTCGCCGTCGACTGGTGCCAGGCGATAACCGACCGGGACAACACCCAGGTCGCCACCGGAAACCTCGGACTCGACGATCAGCTCGTCATCAGCCCCACCGGGCTTGGTGCCGGTGATGGTGATTTCCTGGTTGCCCAGCGCCGACAACGGGCCGGCGTAGGTGCGCACCAGCAAGCGCTGAAACTGTTCGGTGAAGGCCTGGCGCTGCGCGGCGCTCGCGCCCCGATAATATCGCCCCAGCACCAGCTGAGTCATGCGCTCGGCATCAACATGCGGCAGCAGCAGTCGGTCAACGATTGCCAGCAACGCCTGCGGGTCGTCCTTGACATCCGCCTGGTGCTCACGAATCTCGCGGATGACGGATTCAGCGGTGGACTGAACCAGCTCACGCGCCTCGGCTTCGGTCGGCCCGGCCTGGACGCTGGCTGAGCCGACCAGCAAGGCCAGCGCAGCCAGAGTCATCAGCAACCCTGACACCAGCCGGGACGGCACGGTGAGTGGCTGATCGGCACAACGGGTCTTGGATGAGGTGTTTCGGAAAAACATGCTTGGACTCACTGAAAGACTCACTGGGGGTAATCACCGGTCGCCACGGCCAGACGGGCGACGCTCATGTTGTAGTCGTTGATGGCACGATAATAGTCGGCCTGGGCCTCGGTATTGGCCTTGACCGCCTCGGACAGCTCCCCGCCCTCGATCAAGCCGGCCTGGAAATCCATGAAGCTCGAGACCATCCATTTGCGGGTATTGTCCTTGGCGGTACCGAGCGCCTGAATCTGACGCTCCAGCCCATGGACCTGGTGATAGGCTTCGGCCACCTGGAACGGGATGCCATGGCGCGCGAGCTCCGCCTTGGCGACCACGCCCCGCAACTCGGCCTCGGCATCACTCACATTGGCGCGGACCACACCGGGGTTGAAATCCCATTGCACGCCGACCACCGGCGTGGCGAAGACATGGTTGAGCGGCTCATGGATATAGGGGTTGTTGAGTCGCTCGCGTCCCGGTGTGTAAGCCCCACCGGCAACCACGCCGGCATAGAGATTCGGGAGGCGCTCGCTCTTGCGCGCGGCGACGTAATTGCGCATGGCAGCCAGGCCATTTTCGGCCATCGCCATCTCCGGGCGCTGCGCCAGTGCGCGGTCTGCCAGCTCGCCCAGCTCGGCCCCGGGCAGCGTGATCGGCTGGATGCGATGCTCGGCCACTTCAAGACTGGCATCGATCGGTACCCCGATAATGGTCTTCAACCCATCGATTGCGATCGACTCGACGCTTTCGGCCTCGGCCAGATACCGCTCGAGCTGCGCCGCCCCGCTTTCGAGTGCATACAGCTGGCGCATCGGGGCCCGCCCGGCGTCCACATCTCCACGCAGATCGGCGCCGGCGCCATCAACCTGGCGCTTGACCCCCTTGAGCATCCGCCTTGTGTCGCGTGCAGCCAGATAGCCCCAGTAGGCGCGGCGTACGGTCAACCAGGTTTCGCCTCGTGCCAATGCGACCTCGGAGGCCTTGACGTCCCGATTCAGCCGAGCGGCAGCCCCATAGTTCTCCAGCTTGCCGAAGGTATAGAGCGGCTGGATGATCGAGGCAGTCAGCCCGGTGGTGACCGTGATGCCTTCATTGAGCTTCAGGCTGTCGTCACGCAAGGTACAGGATTCGTTGGCCGGGCAGGTATTGGTGCCGTTGGTGAAAATACCGTCGGAGGCCTTGGGCGCGAGTCCGGCGTACAGGTTGGCCGACAGGCGCACACCGCCTTCCCCTTGCACACGCTCGATCAACGCTTGGGCCCTCGCCACGTTGGCGCGCTGCTCGTCGATGCGCGGATCGGCATGCAGGGCCATTTCGGTCGCCTGTTCAAGGGTGAGCGGCTCGCTCGGAACAGCGCTCGCCCCGAAGACGGGGCCAGCAAGAAGGCCAGCAGCCAGGCTGGCTAGCGACGCGCCCAGGACTCCCCGGATGCGGATTCCGTTGCGATTCTTCATTCTTTTGCCTTGTCGAACAGGAACTTGGACACCACGCTCTCGAGGATGATCGCTGACTGCGTCATGGTGATGCGATCACCATTCTCAAGCGACTCGAGGGCGCCACCCGGCGAGATCTCGACATACTGCGTGCCGAGCAGCCCGGCAGTATAGATATTGGCGAAGGAATCCGTCGGCAGATTGTCGTAATCGCTATCAATCACCATGTGAACCTCCGCCTGGAAGGTCTCGGGATCGAGTTCGATCGAGTCGACCCGACCGATGGTCAATCCGGCCAGCTTGACCGGTGACTGCTTGGTCAAACCGCCGACGTTATCGAAGCGGGCAGTGATTTCGTAGCCGCTGATCCGACTGGGACCGAAATTGCTCCACTGCAGGGCCATCACCATCAGCGCGGCAATCCCGGCGAGTACGAACAGCCCGACCATCAGTTCGACACCACGTTGCACATTCATTCCATTACGCCCCAAACATGAAAGCTGTCATGACAAAGTCCAGGCCCAGCACGGCCAACGAGCTCAAGACCACGGTCTGGGTAGTTGCCCGGGCCATGCCGCTGGCCGTCGGCTCGGCCCGATAACCTTCGTAGACCGAGATCAAAGCGATCACGGCCCCGAAGGCCAGCGACTTGATCGCTCCACCACCGACGTCTTCCCAGGCCTCCATCTGCTCGCGAATCTGCCCCCAGTAGGACGCCTGATCCACACCCAGCACCACCACCCCGATCAGGTAGCCACCCACGATGCCGACCAACGAGAACAGCGCGGCCAGCAACGGCACGGAGATCACCGCACCCCAGAACCGGGGCGCGAGCACCCGACGCAGCGGATCGACCGCCATCATCTCCAGCGCCGCCAGCTGATCGGTGGTCTTCATCAGGGCGATCTCGGCGGTAATCGCCGATCCCGCCCGCCCGGCAAACAACAGGGCTGCCACCACCGGTCCCAGTTCGCGGACCAGTGACAGCGCGACCATCACGCCCAGCGACTCGCTGGCATTGAAGTTCGACAGGATATTGTACCCCTGCAGCCCCAATACCAAGCCGACGAATCCCCCGGCAACCAGAATGATCACCAGCGACAGCACCCCGGCGGCATACACCTGCTGGGCGATGTCCCGCGGCCGGGACCAGGCGGGGATCAGCACCCAGGCAAGTGCGACGGCGAACAGCGCCATCGAGCCGGCATGGCGAATCCCGCCGATAGTCAAACGACCGAGGCGGACGATCGGGTCGAGCAGGCTATTCATCGCCGCCCTCCCGGATTTTCTTTCTGGCTCTCTTTCTGGCCCTCTTCCTGGCTTTCTCCCCGACTTTCTCTCAAGATTTTTCTTCCCAGGCCGAGCTCGTCCGCCAGCGGTCTGCCCTCGTCGTTGGTGCTCAGCGGCCCTTCGGCCGCGCCATCAAGAAACTGCGCCAAGGCCGGCTCGGCATCGCGCTGGACCCGGATCTCATCGGGCGAACCCTGGCCGATCACCCCGCCACCGGCGAGGACGATGACATGGTCGGCAATGCTCAACGCCTCGCTGACATCATGCGTCACCACCAGACTGGTCAGCCCCAGCGCATCATTCAGACGACGGATCAAGCGCAGCAGGACGCCCATGCTCACCGGATCCTGGCCCGCAAACGGCTCGTCGTAGAGCATGACCTCAGGGTCCAGAGCCATCGCCCGGGCCAGGGCCGCGCGGCGGGCCATGCCGCCGGAGAGCTCGGCCGGGTACCTGTCTCGGGCCGCTCGCAATCCGACTGCCTCCAGCTTGAACAGGATGATATGGCGGATCAATGTCTCGTCCAGACGGGAATGGGCCCGCAGTGGGAAGGCGACGTTTTCGCCCACGGTCAAGTCCGTGAACAAGGCCCCGTTCTGAAACAGTACACCCATGCGGCGGCGCAGCGCGTACAGGGCCTTGCTGCGGGCACGTGCGACTTCGATGCCATCGACCCGCAGTTGTCCACGAGCCGGACGCAGCTGCCCGCCGATCAGGCGCAGCAAGGTGGTCTTGCCCGTCCCGGACGGGCCGAGCACCACCGTGACCTTGCCCCGCGGGAATCGCATGTCGACGTTATTGAAAATCACCTGTTTCCCGCGGGCGAAATGTACTCCGTCAAGGGTGATCATGTCGGTTCGATCTGGCGTCATGCTCACAGCCCCATCAACTCGGCAAGCGTCCGCAAGCGATCGACCGTGGCCACCGAGGGCGGCTCGCCATCGACGAACAGGGCCGTTCCGGTGCCCGTCGAGACGGGCGCCTGGGCGACGAATTGTTCCAGCCAGTCGCGCAACACACTGGCATCATCGCTGCCCGGCACCAGTCCGACGCAAGCCGCCTCCGGCGCGCCCACGTCCGGGCGCCAGAGCGGTGTGTCCTCAGCCAGACAGATCACGCGATGGTAGCCATCGGCACGCAGTGCCTCCCAGTCTGGCGACCAGGCCGGTGCCTCGACCACCACGAACACTGGCGCCGGGGACGCTTTGAGCTCCTCGAGCACCAGCGCCACATCCGGATCGTCGCCGGCGACCCAGAGGGCATCCTGCTCATTGAGGAGAAAGGCCACGCGCCACTCGGCCGGCATGGACGGATCGAAAAAGCTCGATACTAATGCCGGCGATCGCCGATGACGCAAGCCCAGGTGTACCGCCTTCATCTCAACTCGCTTCCATGAATAGAACCGATTGCGCCACGGGCCACTCCCGATCGCATCAGGGTTGGGCATGATACACGTCGCGATCACCCGCCGGGCTCGAAAAGCGGACAAAGGTCCAGGTTCAGGCCGACCTCGTCCGGCTTCTCCTGGCGGCAATCGCCCATTGCATACATCAAAGATTACAAAAGATTACAGAGGTGGATTGATCGCGACCGAAACCAGCTGCCGCACCCGATCAAGCCACCACCGGCCCGTCCAAGGTATTGCCACGACACGGCGACCTGCCTCGACCACCTCGGACTGATATACTCCGAGCCCGAAAATACCAGCATGTCAACCGGACTTCACATGGCGCAAAAGACCCTGCATCCCGACAACCTGCTGCGGATGGCGAGCAAGGTAATCCGCATCGAGCGCGCCGCTATCGACGCGTTGATCCCGCGACTCGACCAGGCCTTCGTCGATGCCTGCCAGCTGATGCTCGACTGTGAGGGACGCGTGATCGTCACCGGCATGGGCAAGTCAGGGCACATCGGCGGGAAAATCGCCGCCACGCTGGCGAGTACCGGCACGCCGTCATTCTTCGTCCATCCCGGCGAGGCCAGCCACGGGGACCTGGGCATGATTACCGCTCGGGACGTAGTGATCGCCCTGTCGAATTCGGGCGAGACCGCCGAGATGCTGGCCATCCTGCCGGTAATCAAGCGCCTGGGAATAAGCCTGGTTGCCATGACCGGCCGGCCGGAATCGACCCTGGCGCAGGCAGCCGACGTGCACCTGGATGTCGGTGTCGAGCGCGAGGCCTGCCCGATGAATCTGGCGCCGACGGCGAGCACGACGGCCACACTGGTGATGGGTGATGCGCTGGCCGTCGCCCTGCTCGATGCCCGCGGCTTTCGCCCTGAAGACTTCGCACTTTCGCACCCCGGCGGGACTCTTGGCCGACGCCTGCTGCTGCGTGTGCGGGACGTGATGCACACCGGCGAGGCACTGCCACGTGTCGGTCCACAACACAGCGTCAAGCAGGCCCTGCTGACGATGTCCTCCGGCGGGCTCGGCATGACCGCCATAGCTGACGACGACCACCAGCTGCTGGGCCTGTTCACCGACGGTGACCTGCGACGCCTGCTCGACCGGAACGATGTCGATCTCGACACCCCCATCAAACGGGTAATGACACCCGACCCGCGCACCTGCCCTGACAGCGCGCTGGCCGCGGAAGCCATGGCCATCATGGAACGGGACAAGATCAATGGTCTGCTGGTCATCGATGCGGACAATCGTTTGGTTGGTGCGCTGAACATGCACGATCTGCTGCGGGCGGGGGTGGCCTGATGGGCATGAACGACAAAAACTGGATCGAGCGCGCCCGCGAGGTACGTCTGCTGGTGCTGGACGTCGATGGCGTGCTGACCGACGGGCGGCTGCACCTGACAGAAGACGGTGAGGAACACAAAATCTTCCACAGCCGTGACGGCCATGGCATCAAGCTGATCCAGGAGCTCGGCGTGGACGTGGCCATCATCACCGGGCGATCCTCGTCGGCCGTCACACGCCGCGCCAACAACCTCGGCATCCAGCACGTGGTGCTGGGCGCAACCGACAAGGGTCAGGCGATCGAGGAGCTGTCCCAGCTGGTCGATATCCCGCTCGAGCAGATGGCGGCCATGGGCGATGATGTCCTCGATCTCCCAATGCTCAACCGGGCTGGCCTGTCCGCCACGGTAAGTGATGCGCCCATGATAATCCGCAGCCGCGTGGACTGGGTCAGCCCATTGCCGGGTGGCGCAGGGGCGGTGCGCGCCCTGACCGACATGCTGATCGATATCCGTGGCCAGTGGGGCAATGTACTGGCGCGGTATTCCTGAGCATGAACTGGCCACTCTCGGCGCGGACGAATCGCGTCTTGCTGGCCGTGACCGGACTCGGCTTGCTCGGCTGGCTGGCCTGGCTAAACCTGTCGGATGACATCCTCCCCGAGCTGGAACACAGCGGCGGCTATGCCCAGCGACTCGACCTGGCCACCAGTTGGCAATACGGCGAGGATGGGGCGCTCTCCTACCGACTGGTCACCCCCGAGGCAGTCCACCTGGACGCGGAGAACCGCTACGAGTTTCAATCACCCGAGGCGCAACTGCTCGACGACGACCCGGCCGTGCCACCCTGGACGCTACGCGCCTCAACCGGCACCCTGCTCGACGACGGCGAGACCATCGAGCTGGTCGGTGCCGTGCAGGCCAGCCGCGCCCCTTTCGAGGAACGTGGCCGGCTGGAACTGACCACCGAGCGCTTGTGGCTCTACCCGGAACAGCAGCTGGCGTTGACCAACGTGCCGAGCCGCCTGCGCGAGCTCGGCCCCGATGAAACACCCCGCTGGGTCAGTCACGCCGACGAGCTGTCGCTCGACTGGAACAGCAGGGTTCTCACCCAGATCGAGCGTGTCCACGACGTGATCCAGCCGGGAGATCAGCTCGGAGACCAACCCGACCCCGCGCCCCGCTGAACATGAATCAATCAAACATATCTGACCCGGGCCGACTGACCCGGGCACACAGAACAGGGAACCGCAGCATGGCCAGCACTCGATCCTCTTTCCTCTACCCAACACGGCGACCGGCTCATCCGCTGGTATCGCTTGCCCTATCACTTGCTTTATCACTTGCCTGGGTTTTCATCCTGGTTTTCGTCCTGACAACCGGGGCGGCCACTCCAGCCCTGGCCGCCAAGGCCGACCGCGACCAGCCGATCAAGATCCAGGCCGACAAGAAGGTCACCCGCTATCAGGAAGGCACCAGCGTCTACAGCGGCAACGTCGTGATCGACCAGGGCAGCCTGCACGCCACCGGGGATCAGGCCACGCTGTACCTCGAGGACGGCCAGCTCGTGCGGGCGGTCCTTGAGGGGCGACCGGCGACGTTCCGCGAACGCGACGATCAGGGCAACCTGGTCGAGGGCGAGGCGAAAGAGGCCGACTACCTCACCGCCGAAGGCACCGTGAAGCTTACCGGCGAGGCCTGGCTGAAGCGGACCGGCGACGAGATTCGCTCGGATCGCATCACCTATAACCTCGAGAACGAAGTGATCGAGGCCGGCGAAGCTGGTGGAGGCTCCCGCGTCGAGATGACCCTGCAGCCGCGCAAGCAAGACGACGACCAGAACTGATCTCCGAGAACCGACCTCCATGGAACACAGCCCCCGGCACACCGAGCACCCGCCCCTGCTCGAGGCACGCAACCTGTCGAAGCGCTATGGCTCACGCCCGGTCGTCCGAGATGTTTCGCTGACCGTGGAGGCCGGCGAGATCGTCGGCCTGCTCGGCCCCAACGGCGCCGGCAAGACCACCAGCTTCTACATGATCGTCGGGCTGGTGGCGGTCGATCAGGGCGGCGTCTATCTCAACGGGCGCGATATCACCCACACTCCGATCGACCGCCGCGCTCACCTGGGCCTGGGCTACCTGCCTCAAGAGCCATCCGTATTCCGCAAGCTCAGCGTGCGCGACAACGTCCTCGCCATCCTCGAGTTGCGCCGCGATCTGGATCGAAACAGCCGACGCGATGCCCTTGAGGAGCTACTCGACGAGCTCAACATCGGCCACATCGCCGACTCCAAGGGTCAGGCGCTCTCCGGCGGCGAGCGCCGGCGGGTTGAGATCGCGCGTGCCTTGGCCGCCAACCCGCGCGCCATGCTGCTCGACGAGCCGTTTGCCGGCATCGACCCGATTTCGGTGATCGACATCCAGCGCATCATCGAGCACCTGCGCGATCGCGGCATCGGCGTGCTGATCACAGATCACAACGTGCGTGAAACGCTTGGTGTGTGCAAGCGCGCCTACATCGTGTCCGACGGGGAGATTCTGGCCCACGGCACGGCCGACGACCTGCTGGCCAACCAAGCGGTGCGCGACGTCTACCTGGGCCACGACTTCACCCTCTGACCGCTTAGGCCGCGGCAACGGTGGCGTTGGCATAACCCCCCAGCAATCGGATAGACTGACAGGCATGCAAATTGCTTGCTCAATCTGTCTTTTGTCGCCAACGCCCTGCGGCTTGTCGCCGACGGCAGGCGTGGCGCCGCCCGTTTCCTGCAGAATGACACGCCACTCTGGCCCGAAGTCTGACTCGGAGGTGCCCATCCACCCCGGAGGTCCCGTATGGCAAACATGAAGGCAGGCCTGGAGCTCAGACTCGGCCAATCGCTGGTCATGACGCCACAGTTGCAGCAGTCGATCCGGCTGTTGCAACTCTCCACCCTCGAGTTGAGCCAGGAGATTCAGCAGGCGCTCGACAGCAATCCCCTGCTTGAGGTCTCGGATGACGAGCCGGTCGAGGACGACCGCAACGAGCCGGAATCCCTCGAACAGCAAGATCCTGGCGCCCAGGCCGGCGAGGAACTGCTCGAGGATCGAAAGGACCAATCTGCCGACGAGGAGCTGGTGGTCGATTCCTCCTGGGATGACTACTACGAACCCAACGGCAGCACCTCGCTGAGTGCCAGCGCGCTCAGCGAGGACTATGACCCCTTGGCGACGCAATCTACCGGTGAAGACAGCCTGCGCGACCACCTGCTCAGGCAGATCCAGCTCGCCTCGCTGTCCGATGTCGACCGGCGCATAGCGACCACCCTGATCGAATCGATTGATCCCTCCGGTTATCTGATGGAATCACTCGAGGAAATCGTGTCCTTCCTGCAGCACGACCTGCCTGGCCTTGAGAGCGAGCAGGTCGAGGTCGTCCTGCACTACGTCCAGCAGCTCGATCCGATCGGCAGCGGTGCCCGCTCGCTGGCCGAGTGCCTTGCCCTCCAGATCGATCAGCGACATGCCGACCATGCGGCGGCCGACGATGCCAAGGCCGTGCTCGAAGGCGACTGGCTCGAGGCGATCGCCCGACGCGACCTGCCGCAGGTCACCAGGGGGCTCGGCATCAGCCAGGAGCGCCTTGAAGCCGCCCTGATTCTGATCCAGGCCCTCGACCCTCGCCCCGGCCTGTCCATCGGTGCGACCACCGCGGACTACATCAAGCCCGACGTGATCGTCACCCGCCGCGAGGACGGCTGGCACGTCGATCTCAACCCCGAAATCGCCCCTCGCCTGCGGGTCAATCAGACCTACGCCAGCCTGGTCGACCGCTCCAGCCGCGGCGAGGATGCGACTTATATCCGCGACCACCTGCGGGAGGCGCGCTGGTTCATCAACAGCCTGCGCAGCCGCAACGAGACCCTGATCAACGTCGCCCGCGAGATCGTCCGTCGCCAGATCGAATTTTTCCAACGGGGCGAAATCGCGATGAAACCGATGGTGCTGCGCGAGATTGCCGAAACCCTCGATCTGCACGAGTCGACCGTCAGCCGGGTGACCACCAACAAGTACATGCTCACCCCGCGCGGTGTATTTGAGTTCAAGTACTTCTTTTCCAGTCACGTCAGCACCAGCGACGGCGGCGCCGCTTCGGCCACCGCCATCCAGGCGCGCATCAAGAAGCTGATCGAAGAAGAAAACCCCAAAAAGCCCTTGAGCGATGCCAAGATTGCCGCCGTGCTCGAGGAGGCGGGCATCGACGTCGCACGCCGCACGATTGCCAAGTATCGTGAAGCGATGGGCATCGCCTCATCGACTGCCCGCAAACGCCTGCTATAGCATCTCCCTGCGGCAACATCCCCGAGGGAAGCTCCGCAGCCTCCGTCAAGTCTTGAACACCCCGTCGAATAAACCTGCTCCAAGGGTCAAGCCAATCCCTGGAGTCGGTGTTGCACCGGGGGTCCAACACGTTATGATGCGTCGCGATCCGACACTTTCTGGGCCAACGTCCGGGCCAACGTCCGGGCCAACGTCTGGGCCAACGTGAACGGTCTTCACTACCAGCCGACCGACAAGGTTCCTCATGAATACCGCCGAGCTGTTTCCGATTGATCACATCCGGATT
Source organism: Halothiobacillaceae bacterium (assembly GCA_041676845.1). Lineage (GTDB taxonomy): Bacteria > Pseudomonadota > Gammaproteobacteria > Halothiobacillales > Halothiobacillaceae > Guyparkeria. Next base: position 279,252 of record JBAYRD010000001.1, read on the forward strand.
GACGAGCTGTACCAGAGCCGCAAGCGAGTTCTGGAGGTGCTTTCCGGCTTATTGGCCGACGACGAACTCGGTGGCGAGCAGGCAACCCGCATCTTCGAGGCCTTGGTGGCCCGCGAACGACTCGGCTGCACTGCCATCGGACATGGGATCGCCATCCCCCACGGCCGGGTTGCCGGCATCCTCACGCCCCGCGGAGCCGTGATTCGGCTACGCGAGGGCATCGACTTCTGCGCTCCTGATACCGCCCCGGTCACCTTGGTGATCGGGTTGGTGATCCCCGAGGACTATCCCGAACAGCACCTGGAGATCCTCGGTCGGCTGGCTCGTCACCTCAACGACCCGGACGAGCGCGAGGCCATCATGGAGGCGCAGAGCGCCGAGCGAGTCCAGGCCCTGATGGTAGAGTGGTTCAGGGATGGTGCCGATGCGATTACCGGCTGATACCGTCCGATTCATTTGATGTGCCGACCTGGTGGCTCCCCAGCTCCAAAAGGCACAGGGACAGGCCATGACCGCAAGTTTCATGCACCACCACCTTCCAAGCGACGCGAGCGACGCCGACTGGCAGCAGGCGTTGCCTGACGGTTGGCAAACACCACTCGCCAGCGAGCAACGGCTGATTGGTACCGCCAATCCCTGGATCTCCACCCGCATCGCCCTGATCTCCCCGACCCTGCGACACGCTCTGCAATGCGACCGCGATTGCCTTATGCAGGCCAATGGTCCGCTGCCCGCTACAGACATGACTCGCGCAATCGTTCTCAGCCAGGCCCAAAGTGGGACCGTCGAAGACTGGCTGGCACAGACCGACGCGCTTGAGCTGTCCGATGGTCATCTACCAACAGTCATCAGCAGTCCTGACGATGACGAGACCATAAAGCAACGTTTACAGCGACTTTATGGCCCGAGTGGTGAGGATTGGCGCCACGGGGTCTTCATGGAGGTCAGCGGTCTCGGGGTGCTGATCCGTGGCGCCGCCGGCATCGGCAAGAGCGAGCTGGCGCTCGAGCTGCTCAGCCGTGGCCATCGCCTGATCGCCGATGACGCACCCTGCTTTACCGCCTATGGTGACGAGGTGGCCGGCAGGTGTCCGGAGCGGCTGTTTGGTCTGCTGGAAGTGCGTGGGATCGGCATTCTCGACATCCGCGAGCTATTCGGCAGCCACGCCCTGAAAATTCGCAAATACCTGCGGCTGATCGTCGATCTGTATCCGGCCGATGCAGGGCAACCCATCGGAGCCGATGAGCGACTGTTTGGCGACCGCGGCAATGAGCAGATCGCTGGCCGATCAATTCCGGTCTGGCGACTGCCGGTCGCTCCCGGGCGCAACCTGGCCGTGCTGCTCGAAGCGATCGTTCGTCAACGCAATCTGGAACGCCAACGTGGTGGCCAGTTCACCAGTCCCCGCATCGCCGCCCTGTTTGCGGACGATGTGTCCCCGTCGAATCCACAGCAGACAGCGGAGCCTCAACCGTGACCCAACACACACCACGCCTGATCCTGGTCACCGGTCAGTCCGGCTCCGGCAAGTCGGTCGCGCTCGCAGCCCTGGAAGACAGCGGCTTCTACTGCATCGACAACCTGCCGCCTGATCTGCTCGATCATCTGGCCAAAAGCTATCTTGAAGGCAACATCATTGCTGGCGGCATCGCGATCAGCATCGATGCCCGCGCACCTGAGCAGTCGCTCGTCGACCTGCCCGCCCGCATCGACCGCCTCCGCGAACGTCTGCCCGAGCTCAGCATCAGCACCCTGTTCCTCGAGTCCGACCAGCAGCGCCTGATTGCCCGCTTTTCCGAGACCCGTCGCCGCCACCCGCTCTCCTACCAGATCGACAACCTGGTCGAGGCGATCGCGCGCGAAGCCCAGCTGCTGAGGCCGATCCGCGAGTACGCGGACCTGGTCATCGACACCAGCCTGACCACGGTGCACCAGCTACGCGAAGACGTGCGCGCCCGACTGATCGGCACGGCAGCCGCGGGACCGACCATCCTGATCCAGTCGTTCGGCTTCAAATTCGGCATTCCGCTGGATTCCGACTTTCTGTTCGACGTCCGTTTCCTGCCCAATCCGCACTGGGATACTTCACTGCGCCCGTACAGCGGTCTCGACCAGCCAGTGGTTGACTATCTCGAACGCCATCCGGTGACCCACGAGACCTGCCAGCGCATCAGCGGATTTCTCGAACACATGCTGGCCCAGGCGAGCCACACCGACCGCAGCTATCTGACCTGCTCGATTGGCTGCACCGGCGGCAAACACCGATCCGTATACCTCGTCGAACGCCTCCAACACGAGCTGCGCCCGACGTTTGCCGATCTGGTGGTTCGACATCGTGATCTGGACAGTTCACGTCCACCACCAGAGCCGCCCCACTCACCCGCCCCCTGACGCGGTGCGTTTTTTGGGTATCATGCTCATTTTCACCGAGCGCGATTGAGGAATCATCCCCGCCATGACCGTCGGAATCCTGTTGATCTGCCATAACGAAATCGGCGCCGAGTTGATCGAAACGGCGACCGATATGTTCGAACATCTCCCCATCCGGCTTGCCCACATCGACGTGCGCCAGGACGACGACCCGATCGACCTGCTCAACGTCGCCCGCCGTCGAGTCGCGGAACTCGACACCGGTGACGGGGTGCTGGTCATGACCGACATGTACGGCTCGACCCCGTCGAACATTGCCCATCGACTCCGTGACCGGCACGCAGTACAGGTGCTTTCCGGCGTGAACCTGCCGATGTTGGTCCGCGCCCTGAACTATCCGCGTCTGCCGCTGACCGAAATGACCACCAAGGCATGCAGTGGTGGTCGCGACGGCATCATTCAGGAAGGAGCGAGCGACGGGGCATGAGCGCGAGCGGCGGCAAGGCGGTCAGCCGCCAACTCACCCTGCAAAATCGGCGTGGCCTGCACGCCCGCGCGGCAGCGCGTCTTGCCGCCACCGCCGAGCAGTTCGAAAGCGATATCGACGTGACATTCAATGGCCGCTGCGTCAACGCCAAATCGATCATGGGCGTAATGATGCTCGCCGCAGCCTGCGGCAAGACCCTCTCGATCACGGCCACAGGCCCCGATGCCGACGAGGCCCTGGACGAGATTGCCGCCCTCATCAATGCCCGTTTCCACGAATCCGAATAACCGAGCAACACGGCGATAATCATATGAAAGAAAACCACTACATCGGACTGGACAATGATCGCGACGGCGGCCTGACCCTGCTCGGTCGGCTGGTGCTGGATGCGCGACTGTTCGGCCTCATTCCGGACGATGAGACCTGCGCCGGCTGGGACCGTGGCCGCCTGCAGGGCCTGATGGAACAAGTCAATGCGAAATGGGACCAGCACGGCGGCATCCCCAGCCGGCTGCCCGACGATCTGCGTAGCCGCCACAGCGCCATCTATGAACAACAGATGAACAAGGCACGCGCGCAGGGCTGGAACCCAGACGCCGACCTCAAAGACGAACAATAAGAAACACCGCCCTTCATAGCGGCCCGCTTGGTCTCAAAAATCCAATGCCACAGTTTCGGCAACTTGCATGCCCCTCACGACGGCTTGGACAAAGCCGGCGAAAAGCAATCGAGCGCGTCCCGGATAAACTATTGATAGTTTGATAATTCAAGCCGAATCGGACGGAGCGTTATGCGGTTTTCCGACCGCCTATTTATATTTCAAACCAAATTTAATTTTTGAGAAACAAGGATGAATTCTATATTTCACTTTGATCTGGCGTACAAATATCTCTCTACGGACACACTGGCTTTAATTGTTAATGAAGGAAAACTTAAGTTTAGTCGTGCAGATGTACTTAATGATATTTTTGAGCTTAGTCCATTTCTGATGCCGTTAAACTGGCCCGAACTCGTTAATCTCAAAGAAAAATGCCCAAAAGAAGTAAATAAAATAATTTCACATGCTTTTCAAAAAGTAAGCAGCTCATTGTACGTCACATGTTTTTCAAAACATTATAAAGATCCAGAATCTCAACTCATGTGGGCCCATTATGGCAACAACCATAAAGGTTGCTGCATCTGTATTGACTTTTCTATATTACAAAACAATCATAACTCAACGGGCTTATACCCTGTTGAGGTTCAGTATGTAGATTCTCTTCTTCTAGAACGTAACGTAAGAACACCCGAAAGTAATGATCTCGGCATGCTCATTGGAGCAACAAAAGGAAAAATTTGGGAGCATGAAAAGGAAGTTCGGATTGTGATTGATGCTGACAGTTTTGATCCTAATAAATACAAGCACATCAATAACAAACAAAACATTTTAGTAGATTTTGACCCGACTTGTATTTCTAAAATAATTTTCGGTATTAAATCAACAACAGAAGAAATTGAAAAAATTGTTAAAGTTTTTTGTGATATTGGTTACTTACCAGAATTTACTCGTTTAGATATTGACCCATTGACTCTCAATGTCATCGAAAAAAACACTGGGCATAGAGCTGCTGTGCTTGAGTATAACGATTTACTCCAGCCGACCGCTGGAAGTGGCGATTGAGCTTCGCCGTTAGCACAGCCGCGCTATCCGTAACTGAGCCTCGGTCGGACCGTCAGGCTCACCCGAACAAGCACAAGCAGGTCACCGCATAAACGTGTGGACAACTAACCGCAGCAGCAAATCAGTTACGGCTGCCATAAACGACATTCATCACGGAACGTGACAAACCAAAAAGGCCGTCGGGAAGTGGATCGGAAACGCCCACCTCCCGACGGCCTGATGCCGTTCGTTGATACACCTGTCAGATACCTGCCTCAGCCCGTCATACGCGCGAATACACGCTCGGCGGCAGTGATGGTGGCGTCAATTTCTGCCTCGCCGTGGGCCATCGAGACAAAGCCGGCCTCGAACGATGACGGCGCGAAGTAGACGCCTTCATCGAGCATGCCGTGGAAGAACGTCTTGAAGGTCTCCTGGTTGCAGGCGGTGGCGTCGTTGAAGTTCCTGACCCGATCCTTGTCGGTAAAGAACAGGCCGAACATGGCACCCACGTTCTGGGTGATCATCGGCACACCGTGCTGCTTGGCCGCGGCCGACAGTCCGTCACAGAGTGTCTGGGTGCGGCTGGAGAGGGTGTCAAAGAAGCCCGGCTCCCGGATCAGCTCCAGGGTCTTCATGCCTGCGGCCATGGCCATGGGGTTTCCTGACAGCGTGCCAGCGTGATAGACCGGGCCCATCGGCGAGATCATCTGCATGATCTCGCGGCGGCCACCAAAAGCCCCTACCGGCATACCGCCACCGATGACCTTGCCCATGGTGGTCAAGTCCGGCTTGATGCCGAAGTGCGCCTGCGCCCCGCCCAGTGCGACGCGAAAGCCAGTCATGACTTCGTCGAAGATCAGCACGGCGCCGTACTGGTCGCAGACCTCACGCAACCCTTCAAGGAAGCCCGGCTCCGGCGGGATGCAGTTCATGTTGCCAACCACCGGCTCGACGATGATCGCAGCGATCTCGTCACCCACCTCGGTGAACACCTGACGCAGCTGCTCGAGATTGTTGTACTCGACAGTCGTGGTCAGGTCGGCGAAGGCCTTGGGCACGCCCGGCGAGCTCGGCACGCCATGCGTCAATGCGCCGGAGCCGGCCTCGACCAGCAGCGAGTCGGAATGACCGTGGTAGTTGCCCTGGAACTTGACGATCCGGTCACGACCGGTGAAACCACGGGCCAGGCGAATGGCACTCATGGTCGCCTCGGTGCCCGAAGAGGTCAGTCGCACCATGTCCATTGAAGGCACCAGCTCGCACAGCAAATCGGCCATGCGCGTCTCGCCTACCGTCGGTGCGCCAAAGGACAATCCATCCTTGGCCGCCTCGCGGACCGCTTCGATCACCTCAGGGTGGGCGTGACCGAGGATCATCGGCCCCCAGGAGCCGACATAATCGATATAGGGTTTGTCGTTCTCGTCGTACAGGCGGGCGCCTTCGGCACGCTTGACGAACACGGGATCACCGCCAACCGAGCCGAAAGCGCGCACCGGCGAGTTCACCCCGCCGGGGATGTGTACCTGGGCTTTTTCGAACAGCTCGTGATTGGATGCAGTCATCAAGTTTTCTCCGGATCTTCGGTGGTCTGAATGGATGCGGCCTGCGCCATGGCCTGACTCAAGGCCTCGGCGGCGGCACGGATATCGGGGGCAGCGAACACGGCGCTGATCACGGCGATCATGTCGGGCTGATACACCATCAGCTCGCCGACATTCGCCGCCGTGATGCCGCCAATGGCGCAGACGGGCAGGCCGAGTTGTTCGCGGGCCCAGCCAAGCAGCTTGGCCGGGGCCCTGGCATTATCCGGCTTGGTTCGTGAGGGAAACATCGCGCCAAAGGCCAGATAATCGGCCCCCTGCCTGGCCATACGCTCGGCCCGTGACCGGTCAGCATAACAAGACACGCCGATGACCGCATCGAGGCCGGCCGCAGCAAAGCGCGCGCGCGCTTCCTCCAGCGTCACATCGTCGCGTCCCAGATGGACGCCATCGGCACCAACTGCAATCGCCAGTTCCACATCGTCGTTGACGATGAAGGTGCAGCGATGCCGTCGACAAAGCTCGGCCAGCGCCGCGGCTTCGGCCCGTCGGCGCACACTCTCATCGCTCTTGTCACGATATTGGACGATGCGGGCCCCGCCCGCGATCGCCTCGGCCACCGCCTTGACCTGCGCCTCGCGCTGGAAGCGGGTGGTGTCGGTAATGACATACAGACCGGCCAAGGGGCTGACCTGCTGGTCAGGAGACATGAAAATCACCCATCAGAGACATCCTCATTAGAAATCCGCTGCTGTTCGGCCAGCCGACGCGCGCCGGCCAGGCCCAGTCCGCCGTCGGGGACAACCCATAGAGGTATCCGACCCAGCATGGTCGCAAAGCGGCCCTTGTTGATAAAGCCTTCCAACGTATGTTCACGCAGGAACGGCAGGATATATCCAGCAACCGCGCCGGCGATATACACCCCGCCCATCGGCAGGACCTTGAGCGCCAGGTTGCCGGCCTCGGCCCCGAGTATCCGCGCAAACAGGCGACAGGCGAGCACCGCGCACTCATCCTCGCCTCGGGCCGCCCATTGAGTGATCAAGGCGTTGGGGTCGCTGGCCTCCTCGAGCCGCCGATCGGCCTTGGGGGCCGCCCGCCCCAGCTGGTTGTGGCGAGCAAAGGCGTAGAGCAATGAAAAACCGTCACCGCTCAGGATGCGCTCGTAGCTCACATGGCCACAGAAACGATGCCACAGAAACGCCAGTAGCTCGGCTTCTTGCTCATCATTGGGTGCAAAATCGCAATGCCCGCCCTCGCTCGGCATCGGGTGGTAACGCTCACCGTCGTGAAAGAACACGGCCTCACCCAGTCCGGTGCCTGGGGCGATCACCGCGACATGCCCGGACGTTCGCATGCCGTCGGGGTTGAGGTCGACACGCTGATCCATCTGGCAGTCCATCGCACCCAGGCCGACCGCGATCAGGTCATTGACCAGCTGCACCGAGGCGCCACCGAGTATCTCGCTCAGGGATGCGGCCGACAGTGTCCACGGCAAGTTGGTCGCCTGCACCCGCGCATCACCAGTCTCGACTCGCACCGGGCCGGCCACGCCGAAGGCGGCTTCGGTGATCGTCACCCTGCCACGTCCATTATCAGGCCCATTGCTTGGCCCATTATCTGGCTCATTGCCTGGCCCGGCCCCGACGTCATCCAGAAAGGCTTGCAGCAGCGTGGCAAAATCATCGTATTCGCGGCTCGGTAACGTCCTTTCGGCATACGGCTCCGGCTGGCCGGCCTCGAACAGGGCCAGCCGCGACCGTGTGCCGCCAATATCACCGGCGAGGATCATCCACTGGCTCCTTCGTCTCGTTCACTGACCTCAATATCCACCCCAAGCAGATAATCCAGCGCCACGCCGATCCAGCGCGCAACGACCCACGGCGGGCGCTGGTAGAAGGCTTGCCAGGCATCCGCTCGCCTCTCGTCATATTGCCTGCCATTCTCGGTCTGTTCAGCAAGCCAGGCCAGGCGGACCGCGTGGCCGATCAGCACGTCGAGCACCAGCGGCTCCTCAATCGATAGTTCAGGCGTATGAGCGGCGATTTCGATCAGCACCGTCAGAGCTTCGACGCTGAGCTGCCGGTATTCAGGTGCCTCGATACGATTGAGTCGGTGCTCGACCTCCAGGGCGAAGTTGTGCTCCCCGGACGTCGACTGGCCCCGGTACAGCGAGCTGTCGAGCACGCTGCGCGGATCGAACCGGCTTCCGATCACCAGCGCCGGGACATGACCAAGCAACTGCCAGACCCCCTCATAGAAGCGTTCGGGCAACCGGCTCACCGCCCCGTCGATCTCGCGCCGATGGTACCAATCGACCGCCTCCGCCTGGTCGTCCGCATCGCCCTCGGCAGGCGGCTCGGTCGCGGGGATCGGACGACTCAACGGGACGCCCGGAGAGGTATCGAGCCGGTGCAGCGCCTCAAGTCGTTCAGGCCGTTCGCGCCAGTCGAGCGCCTCGCGCAGCCGCTGGCGCAGGTCGTTCGGCCGCATGCCGACCAGATCGTCCAGCGCTTGTGACGGGACCACTCCGGCCTCCCGTGCTCGCAGGGCCACCAGGATCTGCAGCAATGGCCCCGTGCGCAGCGTGATCACGTCATCGAACAGCGTCGGCTCGGCACGCAGCCATGATCCCAAGTGGATGACCAGCTCCTGGGTCAGGGCCCGTTCACGCGGGTCGTCGTCGCTATAGGCGGCGATCCGTCGCAGGATCTCCTGGTTCGAGATCGGCTGGTCGATCACCGCCTCGTGCGTATACGACCGCCCAACGGCCAGCTGTTTCTGCTGCACGATCAAGTCCATCAGCGCGACCTCCAGAAAGCCGTCGACCAAGCCCGCCTGCTCGGCAGCCAGGCGCATGACACGCCACTGACCGACCTGTTGCGCGATCTGGAACAGGGCCCGCAGATGGCCCAAGTGATCTCGAACGGCACCCTCGGCATCCGGGAAGGTCCGGTCGCCCGGCATCTCGGCTCGCCCGAGCCTTTCGAGCAGTGCCAGCCTGTCTTCCAGCGCATGGGCCCGGCTGTACATCGACACGAGTGCATCAATGGAAGGCGTCGCCCCAAGCTCCGCTTCGAGGGCAGCGGGGTCACCGCCCGGCTGCCACTGGCCGATCATCATCGGCTGGGTCGGCTCGCTCGCCGGCATATCCCCCGGCAGTCGCCATTTCGCCGCCGTGTCGGTGAGCATGTCGAGGTGTTCGAGCCGCAGGCTCGCCCCATTGACCGTGCTGGCGGTCAGCTCGTCGCGGCAGAACGCGAGCAAGGCCTCTCCGCCCGCCTCGTCAAGCATCCAGTCGGCGATCGGCACGATGAACAGGAGCCGCCCTATCCCTCGATCGTGACGGGCGAGATAAATCAGGCTGGTGCGCATTTCATGGACCAGCAGCTCGATGTCGCGACCCAGCGGGAAGGTCTGCGTGTCGAACAGCGCCGGGATCAGCGCGTGGTCACCGTCATCCGCTGACACGACCCTGGCCGTCGCCAGCGCCAACAGCCGTCGCCGTGGCCGACCCGTAAGGCCAAGACGGGCATTCGCGCCCAGCGAGGCAAAACGTTCGATCAGAGCATCGTCCGAAACGATCTCCAACGATGCCTCGCCACGCAACGTGACCGGCCCGATGCCGGCCCTGGTCAGACGATCGGCCACCTCTGGTGTCTCCGCCAACAGCACCGCAGCCACACCGGAGCGCATCTGCTCCCGGTGCACCTGATGACGACCAAGTGGATCAAGATCAGCAGGTCGTAGCCAATCCGAGCAGAGCAGCCGCCCGACCACCCACAGGCTCTGGGCCCAGACCAGCGGCCGGTTCTCATTGGGCAGCCGGCGAGTGGAACCCGGCTGCTGCCGCTCCGCCTCGACCGACTCTGCCGGCACGTAATAGAGCTCAGGCAGCAGGGGCAGGCCCTCTTCCGCCACCGCCACGCCCTTGAGGTGATTGCTGATTGATTCCGCCGCTGCGCGATCCTCGGCAAAGCAGGCATTGATCAGCCGATAGGCCAGAAAGAGTGGCCATTCGCACTCGATATGGGCGAAGGCTTCAAGCTCCTCGGGATCATAGTAGAGCTTGCCCTCGTCCTCGATCGCGGTCTGATGGCCATCGCGCAGGAAGCGTTTGTATCCGTAGCGCCCGGCGAGCCGCTCCTCGATACGCACACTGACTTCGTCGGCCTTGTCACCGGCGGCGAAGGCTGGAAAGCCGATTACCGCCAGCAGGGCCGAGTCGATCTCCTTGGAGGCCGACTCCCGTGGGAGGATGGCATCAAGGCATTGCGCCACTCGCACGATGTCATCGGGCACGACCTGCAGCCGGGTGCTGTCGTCGCCTTCTGCCCCGAACAGGTCGAAACCGTCGGCGGCCTCCAGTGCGGCCAGCACCAGACCCAGTGAGCTGGCGTTGAGCTCGCGCACACCATGGTTGATCTTGTTGCCCCGCTCCCAGATGCCGTAGTCCGGGATCACGTAGGCTCGCGACAGGTACCAGATCAGGTTCTGGACAAAATCGACCTCGTCACGGCTGCGCACAAGGGTCAGTCCACCGGCGGTCATCTGCACCAGCATGAGCACGAACAGCGAGGTCGCATCGAGCTGCAGATGGCCCCATTCCTCGTCGCCCACCACGGCGGCGCCACTGGCGGTATCGTACTTGGCGTGCAGGGCATCGAGTGGGTCGAGGCTGAGTTTGAAGCGTTCGATCCGCTCGGCCTGCCGCATCATCGCCAGCAGCAACCCACGCATGTTGCGGACTACCGCCTGCTCCAGCTCAAAGGCACGCGCCGAATCGCCCGCCCGCCGGCAGGCGATACCGAGCGCCCAGGGGGCGAGAATGCTGTAGACGTTATCGCGCACCCAGGCATCGGTGTAGTCGCCATGGGCGGTGACGGCGGTGCTGGCCGGGAGCAGCCCGCTGATCGGGTGCTGCCGATCCAGGATGTGACTACGCACCTCGGCATACAGGGTATCGAGCGATACCTGGTCGCTGGCGGGATGGTCGTTGGATTGGCCAGGAGTCATGCTCAACACCAAATGGTTGACTCACCCTGTTCGCTCGGGCGAGTTCGCCAGGACACGAGCGTTTCATTTTCCCGGCCAACGATCGCAGATGGGCTCAGGTCAATGACGGGTGGATTCTGGCGGTTCGACGCTGGCACTGGTCAACAGCTGCTCGACATCGACCCGATCAAAGCGGTGCTGGCTGCCGCAGAAGTCGCAGTGGATCTCGATGAAATCCGGCGTCTCTTCGCTCGCCAGCGTGTCCTCGAGCTCCTCGCGACCAAGACCGACCAGCATCTCCCCCACCCTTTCACGACTGCAGTCGCAGTGGAACACCACCTGCTCGATATCGTGGATGCGCAGTGTCTCCTGGTGAAACAGGCGGTGCAGCAACTCCGCGGCCGTCACCGTACGCATCTCGGCTCGCCCCTTCGCACCGACCAGGGTATCCACCAACTTGCTGACATGCTCGAAACCACGCGTCGACGGACCACTGGCCGACACGATGCCGCCAACCTCCGGCATCTGCTGGACCAGCATACCCGCAGTCACCTGATTGTCAGCGGCCAGCACCAGCCGGGTCGGCAGCTGCTCGGACTGCTGGAAATAACTCTCGATGGCATCGGCCAGGGAATCGCCGCTGATCGGCACCAGCGACTGGTAGCGGGTGCCGGTCGTCGGATCGATGGTAAGCGCCAACTGCCCGCTGCCCAGCAAGGCCTCCAGGCCGTCGCCTGCGCCAGCCAGCCGCTCTTCGTCCCATTTGGCCATGCAGCGAAAGCGACGATCGGAGGTCACTTGCACCACCAACAAGCTGATCGGGCCGTGCCCGGCAAACTGCAGGATCAGGCGCCCCTCGAATTTGAGACTCGCGACCATCAGTACCGCGCCGGCCACCGCCTCGCCAAGCAGTGCAGCTACCGCCGGCGGGTAGTCGTGGTTCACGATCGCCGCCTGCCAGGTAGATTCCAGGCGCAGCGACACGCCACGCACCCGGCCGTCCTCGAAGGAGAAGCGGAACAGCTCGTCACCCTGTGGCAGGTTCTGCCAGTCGATTGACTCCTGCTTGTCGGCCATATCGTTCATGCCTGTCTCCCGAAACGGACTACTAGTGGATCACTCGCCGTCAAGACGACGTTTGAGCACTTCGTTGACGGCCTGGGGATTCGCCTTGCCCTTGGCCGCCTTCATCACCTGACCGACAAAGAAGCCGAACAGCCTGTCCTGGCCGCCCCGGTACGCCTCGACCTGGCCTTGGTTGGCAGCCATCACCTCGTCGACCATCGACTCGATCGCGGCCGGATCACTGATTTGCTTGAGGCCGCGCGCCTCGATGATCTCATCGACCGCGCCACCCTCCTCGGCCAATGCCTCGAAGACCTCGCGGCCGAGCTTGTTCGACAACGTGCCATCACCGATGCGCTCAAGCAGATCGGCCAGCTGGTCGGCCGATACCGGGCACTCGTCAATCTCCATCTCAAGCCGATTGAGCAGGGCGGCGACCTCGCCCATCACCCAGTTGGCTGCCAGCTTGGCATCACTGCCAGCACGCGCAATCACGGCCTCGAAGTATTCGGCGGTCGCACGGTTGGCGGTCAGCACGCCGGCATCGTAGGCGCTCAAATCAAACTCGGCCTGGTAGCGAGCTGCCTTGGCATCGGGCAGCTCCGGCAACTCGGCCCGCCAGGACTCGATCGTCGCCTCATCCAGCACAACAGGCAACAGATCCGGACAGGGGAAATAGCGATAGTCGTCCGCATCTTCCTTGGTACGCATCAGGCGCGTCTCGTCACGGTCCGGGTCGTACAGGCGGGTGGCCTGCACCACCTCGCCTCCGGTCTCCAGCAGGTCGACCTGGCGCTCGATCTCGAACTCGATCGCTCGCTGCAGGAAACGGAACGAGTTGACGTTCTTGACCTCGGTGCGGGTACCCAACGCCTCGTCGCCCACGGGGCGCACGGAGACATTGGCATCCACCCGGAACGAACCTTCCTGCATGTTGCCGTCACAGATGCCCAGATACTGGACGATCGCATGGATCTTGCGCGCATAGGCGGCCGCCTGCTCGGGCGTGCGCATGTCCGGCTCGGAGACGATCTCGATCAGCGGCATACCGGCCCGGTTGAGGTCGATCCCGGACATGCCGTGGAAATCCTCGTGCAGCGACTTGCCGGCATCCTCCTCAAGATGGGCGCGGGTCACGCGAATGCTGTGCTCGCGGGCCTGCTTGCCCTTGCCGGTGGTCACGGTAACCGAGCCACCCACCACGATCGGGCGGGCCAGCTGCGTGGTCTGATAGCCCTTGGGCAGATCCGGATAGAAATAATTTTTGCAATCGAAGCTCGAGGTCCGCGAGACCTCCGACCCGATGGCCAGCCCGAACAGTGCGGCCATATGAACCGCCTCCTTGTTCAGCACGGGCAATGCACCCGGCAGGGCCAGATCGATCACGCCAGCATACAGGTTGGGCTCGGCACCGAAGGCGGTCGACGCCCCGGAAAACAGCTTGGAACGGGTGGCCAGCTGGGCGTGAATCTCAAGCCCGATGACTGCTTCCCAGCCCGAAGGGATTGCATATTGACTCATGACTGCTGTCCTTACCCTTCGTGATTTTCGTTGACGGAATCGCCAGCAAGGGGCGGCATACGCTCGTGCCAATCCACCTGCTGCTGATACTGGTGCGCGACATTGAGCAGTCGCGCCTCATCGAAATGCCGGCCGATCAACTGCAACCCGACCGGGCGACCTGCGACGAAGCCTGCCGGCACCGACATGCCCGGCAGGCCGGCGAGGTTCACCGGAATGGTGAAAACATCCTCGTGATACATCCTGGTCGGATCGTCGCTACGCGCACCGCGATCAAAGGCCGGCGTCAGCGTGACTGGTCCGGCGATCACGTCGCAGTGCTCGAAGGCACGCTCGAAGTGCCCGCTCACCAGGCGGCGGGCCTGTTGCGCGCGGCGGTAGAGCGCATCGTAATAACCGGCAGACACCGCGTAAGTGCCCACCAGGATGCGCCGCTTGACCTCATGACCAAAGCCCTCCGAACGACTGCGCTCGTAGAGATCCTGCAGGTCCTTGGGATCCTCACAGCGATAGCCGAAGCGCACACCATCAAAGCGCGCCAGACTTGCGGAAGCCTCAGCCGGCGCCAGCAGGTAATAGGCGGCCTGGGCAAGGTCCGCATCCGGCAGATCGATCTCGACCAGTCGTGCACCGGCCGCGCGCAATTCATCAATGGCTGCCTGCACCGCATCACCCATCGCCGGGTCAAGATCACCAGAGAGCCATTGCTTCGGAATACCGATACGCAAACCATCGAGCGACTGATCAAGGCCCGCCACGTAATCCGACACGGTCTTGTCGGCGGAGGTGGAATCCTTCGGATCAAATCCAGCCATCTCGCCGAGCACCAGCGCGCAGTCGGCCGCCGACCTGGCGATCACCCCAGCCTGGTCGAAGCTCGGGGCGTAGGCAACCATGCCATAGCGCGATACGCGTCCATAGGTGGGCTTGATACCGGTCACACCACAGAAAGCGGCCGGCTGACGTATCGAGCCACCGGTATCACTAGCCGTGGCAAAAGGCACCAACCGGGCGGCGACCGCGGCGGCTGAGCCACCTGACGAACCGCCGGGCACAGCACGAACATCCCAGGGGTTCGCGACCGCCCCGAAATGGCTGCTCTCGTTGGACGAACCCATGGCGAACTCGTCCATGTTGGCCTTGCCCAGCAGCACAGCGCCACTTTGGGTTAGGCGCTTATGGACCGTGGCATCGTAAGGTGCGACCCAGTCGCCAAGCATGCGAGAACCGCAGGTGGTACGGGTGCCGGTCGCACAAAATACGTCCTTGTGGACATAAGGAATGCCGGCCAGCACACCATCAGTGGCAGCGGGCTCGACCGGATCGACCCGACTGATCAGGCTGTTGAGCTCAGGGTCAATCGACTCAATGCGCCGGACAAAGGCAGCGGACAGATCGGAGGCTGACAGCTCGCCGGCACTCAGCCAGCTGCGCAGCTGGGCAATTGGGGCATTGATCAACGCGGCATCGCCACGTTGTGATAAATCACTGGTGGACACGGAATGCATTTCCTCGGCCATTTTAAATGTATGAGCGTGTCAGTTTGGAAGCAGCAGGCGGCTGGTGTTATTCGATGACCTGCGGCACCAGAAACAGACCGTTTTCCTGCGCCGGTGCGGCCGCCATCAGCGCCTCGCGCTGGTCCGTCTCGGTCACGACGTCCGGCCGCAGTCGCTGCGTCTGCTCAAGCGGATGGGTCATCGGCTCAAGCTCATCGAGCCGCGCATCCTCGAGCAGACGACTCCGGTCGAGGATGGCATTCAGATCCTTGCGTAGGGTCTCGCGCCATTCGGGCTCGATCGCTATCCGGGCGAGATGCGCCACGGTCTGCAATTGGTCATCGGTCAACGACATCGTCATCACCCCTCAAGGATCGTTGTTTTGTGGTTTAGCGTCGTTCCCGGGATCGGAACACCGGGTCATCCCTTGACTTGTCCTTAACTATCCTCCACCCAAGCTTCTGGACCCAAGCTCTTGGGCCCAAGCTCAAGGGCCAGTAAAGTTCTGCGCCCAGATCCGGCGGAGGAACCGGATGGCATCGTTCCTGCCGTAGCACCCGAGTCCCGCGAGCAGAAAATGCCGGCGCAAACCCTACCACAAACGCGCCCACCCGCCGAGTAGAACACTTGCTTGACGGGCGGCATGTTGTTACCTTAGCCGCTTATTTTAGCCATGCGGTCGGGCGCCGGAATTTCGCCCGAAGTCGTTGATTCAGCGATCAGTTCCGCTTGGCGAGAACAGGAAAGGACTCAAGCGGTATCGCCAGACCCGACGGCGGTACCCATCAATGGGGCCAACATGGCGGCCTTCCACCCCACATACGCAGACATCACTCGGTCATATCTCTCATGTTCAAAGGCTTCCGCGGTATTTTCTCCACCGATCTCTCCATCGATCTCGGGACGGCAAACACCCTGATCTACGTCTCCGGTCGCGGCGTTGTACTCGACGAACCCTCCGTGGTCGCCCTGCGGAACGACGGCGGGCAGACAGTCATCCAGGCCTATGGCAAAGAGGCCAAGCAGATGGTGGGTCGCACTCCGAAGTCGATCCACGCCGTGCGCCCGCTGCATGATGGGGTGATTGCCGACTTCCACGTCACCGAGAAGATGCTGCAGCACTTCATCCGCAAGGTGCACTCCTCGCACTGGTTCCGTCCCAGCCCACGCGTGCTGGTGTGCGTGCCGGTGGGTGCGACTCAGGTCGAGCGCCGCGCAATCCGCGAGTCGGTACTTTCGGCCGGGGCACGCCGTGCCTTCATCATCGAAGAGCCGATGGCGGCTGCAATCGGCGCCGGGGTCGATGTCGATGAGCCACGCGGCTCGATGGTGGTCGATATCGGTGGCGGCAGCTCCGAGGTTGGCGTGATCTCGCTTGACGGTATCGTCTACTCCGCTTCGGTGCGTATCGGCGGCGACAAGTTCGACGAGGCGATCATCGCCTTCGTGCGGCGCCATTACGGCATCCTGATCGGCGAGGCCACCGCCGAGCGCATCAAGGTGGAAATCGGCTCGGCCTACCCCGGCAAGGACCTGCTCGAGATCGACGTCAGGGGCCGCAATCTCGCCGAGGGCGTGCCGCGCAGCTTCACCCTCAACTCCAACGAGATCCTCGAAGCGCTGCAGGAGCCGCTGTTCGGCATCGTGCAGGCGGTCCGCGCCGCCCTCGAACAGACCCCCCCGGAGCTGGGCGCGGATATCGCCGAGCGCGGCATCGTCCTCACCGGCGGCAGCTCGTTGCTGCGCGATCTCGACAAGCTGATCATGGAAGAGACCGGGCTCCCGGTCCTGGTCGCCGAAAACCCGCTGACCTGTGTGGCACGCGGCGGCGGCAAGGTGCTCGAACTGATCGGTCAGCGCAACAACACCCTCTTCGCTGACGAATAACGGCGCCAGGCATGGCGCTGTTCAACTCCCACCGCCCCGGGCTCAACCTGCTCCTGGTGCTGATCGTGATCTCGATCGCACTGATGAGCCTTGATCGCATCGGCACGCGCTGGGTCAGCCAGCTCGACCAGAGCATGGGAAGCGTCACCGACGGCATCATCCAGACCATCCATCAGCCGGTGGCCCTGACTCGCTCCATCGGGCGCTGGTTCGTCGAGCGGAGCGAGCTGCACACGGAAATTGACCAACTACGCGAGGAACGCATCCTCTTGCGTGGCCAGATGCAGCAGTTCGTCACACTCAAGCGTGAAGTTGACGAACTCCGCGAACTGCTTGAAGGCGAAGCGAGCACAGTCCCCGGCATCCTGCTCGCTCGACGCACCGGCCATCCGCCCACCCTCGACCACAACCTGTTCACCATCAGTCGCGGCTTCAACGACGACGTCCGGCCCGGCGATCCGGTGATCGATGCCCACGGGGTGGTCGGACAAGTGCTGCGCAGCACCGCTACCGGCGCCACCGTGATCAAGCTGACCTCGCGCGACCATATCCTGTCGGTCATCCTCGGCAACACCGGGCACACCACCCTGCTCCGCGGCACGGGCACCGATGCCCTGGTCGCCGAACGCGTGCCAGTACGCACTCGCATCCAGGCCGGCGACCTGCTGACCACCTCCGGTATTGACGCGGCATTCCCGCGCGGCCATCCGGTAGCTCGAGTGACCGCGATCGAGACCAGCGAGGCCCAAGGCTTTATCCGCGTGATCGCCAAACCGGTCGCCGACCTTGATCGGCTTGACTATCTGCTGGTCGTGACCGAGGCACCCGATGCACCCCTAGATAACAAGTCACAAGACTCGGTCGAAGCCCTTGAATGGCCATCAGTGCCGGCAGGAACGTCGAAGCCGATCAGCGCCACGAAGACGGAGGCGGAGACGGCCAGTGGCGATTAGTTGGCTCTCGATCGCACTGTCGAGTTTAGCGGCCCTGGCGCTGACGCTGCTGCCACTGCCGGCCGAGATACAGGTGCACAACCCGCAGTGGTTGCTGCTCGTGGTGATCTTCTGGTCCCTGCATCGCCCCGCGCAGGCCGGGCTGTTCTATGCCTGGATCGCCGGACTGCTGCTGGACGTGGCCACCAATGGCCTGCTGGGGCTGAATGCCCTGATGTTCGCCCTGACCGCCTTCCTGACACTCTCCCTGCGTCAACGAATCGCGGTAGCTCCCCTGCTTTCCCAGGCGCTGCTGGTCGCCGGTTTCAGCCTGGTCTACTTGATGGTCATTTTGTGGGTCGAGGGAGGCTTCAACGATCTCGTCTCGATCGCCACCTATCTCTCCCGCGCGCTGAGCAACCTCGCCGCCTGGCCGGTAGTCCACTTCCTGCTCGGGCGCCTGGCCCGCTTGTCGGAACGTTAGGGAAGCTCTGAGGGAGACTTCTGCGGAAGCAGCTCAACCGAACAGCACGACTCCCCACACCACCGCAGCGAGCACGATCGCCATCAGCACCGCCGCCGAGCCGACGTCCTTGGCCCGTCCGGAAAGCTGGTGCGGCTCGAGACCGATCCGGTCGACCACGTTCTCGATACTGGTATTCAGCAGCTCGACCAGCAGTACCTGCAGCACCACCGCGATCAGCAGGGCCCGCTCCAGCGGGGTGTCACCGACAAACCAGGCGACCGGCACCGCCACCAGCGCCACCATCACCTCCTGACGAAATGCTTCCTCGTTGCGCCAGGCGGCGTGCAACCCCTGCCAGGAATAGCGCAGTGCCACCAGTGCATGGCGCAGCCCGTGATCCTTTTTGAATTCCATCGTGGCCAGCCCCGCCTCAGTCAGCCGCCTCAAGCATGCGACCGTATTCAGCGGGACTCATCCATTCGGCCGGCTCGCCCGTCATGCGGATCTTCAAGATCCAACCCTCGTCCAGCGGGTCGTCATTGATCAATTCCGGGTTGTCCTCGAGCAGACCATTCACCTCGATTACCTCACCGTCGACCGGGCCATGGACGTCGGAGGCCGCCTTGACCGACTCGAGCGTTGCGCAAGGCGCCCCTACGGAAACCATCTGACCCACGTCCGGCAAATCGACGAACACCACATCCCCCAACATATCCTGGCCTTGCTCGGTAACGCCGACCGTCAGCACGCCATCTTCAGTTGTGTACCACTCATGGGTCTCCCCGTAGCGCCGATCCTGTCGAATTTCCATGCTGAATTCCTTGAAGTACGTTGACCAGTCATATTGACCGAGTTATCAGGCCCGAGATTCTGGCATAGACCGTCGCTCTTCTCGATCGCCCGTTCTCAATAACTCGGTCCCTCCGGGCAGGCCAGATGCCACATATCTGCGGCATTTGCCGCAGTCCAGTTCACGCCGATAACAGAAAATCAACGGCTTGTGGTTGGCCCGCTTCCTGCATTGGGTTATGCCGAGCTTCCCTGGAGCCAATCACAATCAAACAATGGATGAAGTGAAGACCACCACATGACAACCACCCAACCACTCCACCGACCAAACTTCCTGCGCGCCTCCATTCTTGTCGCGCTGATGGCCGGCAGCCAGTCCGCCACCGCTGCCCATCTGGAGACGATCCTGATCACGGCGCCGGCAGCCGCCTCCCCGTCAGAACCGGTCACCCGCACGGCCGAAGACAGCGCGCCGCGTGCCGACCTGGCCGAGCTCCTGCGGGAGATCAGTGGGGTCAGCGCCGGCCGCATGTCGGGCCATGGCCTCGATCCGATCATCCGCGGACAGCGGGAACACCAGCTCAGGGTGCGGCTGGATGGGGCGGCCATCGCCAATGCCTGTCCGAACCGCATGGACCCGCCGACCAGTTTCGGCAACCTGACCGGCTATGACGCCGTCGAACTGCACAAGGGCGTGACCACGCTCACCCGCGGTCCCGGCGGCAGCGGCGGCAGTATCGAGCTGACGCGCAACACCTTCGAGCGCGCTGCCGAACCCGGCATCCAGTCACGCTTCGGTTTCGCCGCCAGCAGCAATGGCCTGTCCGACCAGACCAGCGCCGATGTGCTGATGAGCGACGGCCATGCCTACGCTCGTGTGATCGGCCAGATCACCAACGGCGACAACTACGAGGACGGCGATGGCAACGAGGTGCCCTCCTCGTTCAAGCAGCGCAGCGGCACCATCATCGGCGGCTATCGCGTCAGCGACCAGACCGGTATCGAGGCCTCCATCGACCGCAACAGGGTGCTCGATGCCCGTTTTGCCGGCACCGGCATGGATTCGTTGTACGACAATGCCACCATCTACCGGCTCGATGGCCGCCTCGGCGATCTGGATGGCCCGGTGGATGCGGTGCGCCTCGAACTCTCGCGCGCCAACGTTGATCACCTGATGGACAATTACAGCCTGCGCGAGCTGACCGCCCCCATGCCGATGGCTGCCCCGGCCCAGTCACATGCCACAGCCGCCCGGCTGACCGCCAGCTCGCAGATCGACTGGTTCGAACTAGACTACGGCCTGGACTTCGAGCGGGTGCGCCAGAACGCCGAGGCGTTCAACGCGATGAACGACATGCGCATGTTTCGCCAATGGCCGGATGGGCAGACAGATCAGTGGGGTGCGTTTCTCGAGAGTGACTGGCGACTGACTGACGATCAATTGCTACGCGCCGGCATTCGGGTGGATCGCTTCGAAAGCAAGATCGACGCCAGCCTGGACAAGAGCATTGCCACCCATCAGATGCTGGTGCCGGCCGATATCCGTGCCTCGGCGGCCGAGGCCAAAAGCGACACCGAGGTCAGCGCCTTGCTCAGCTATCATCGAGACTTCGGCCCGAACCTCTCCGGCCACCTCGGCCTCAGTCGGACCGCGGTCGCCCCGAACCTGACCCAGAAGTACATCACCCTGCTGATGAACGGCATGCTGTCGAAGGTGGGCAATCCGGATCTTGATCCCGAAATCCACCATCAGGCGGAAGCCGGGCTGACCTGGCAGAGCAAGCGATTCCAGACCAGCGCCAGCCTGTACCTCGACCAAGTCGACAACTACGTCCTGCAGGATCGACGCATCGATGGCCTGATGCCGATGACCACCAGCTATCGCAACGTTGACGCCCGCCTCTACGGCGGTGAGCTCGACCTGCGTTATGCACTGACCGACTGGCTGGCTGGCGAGGCCCAGCTGGCCCATGTCCGCGGCCGCAACACCACCGACTCACGCGACCTGCCACAGATCCCGCCGCTGTCCGGCCGCCTCGGCCTGCGGGCCGAACACGGCGCCATCGACGGGGTAGCGGTCATGCGTTGGGCCGCTCGTGCCACGGCCATCGACGAGCAAAGCGGCCTGGATACCATCGAGACTCCCGCCTATGCGGTTCTCGATCTCAATGCCGGTTACGCCATCACCCGCAACTGGCGGATCGAGGCCGGCATCGACAACGTATTCGACCGGACCTACGCCGAACACGTCAACCGGGCCTACAGCAGCGTATTCGGTGACCCACGGACACGAATCAATGAACCGGGCCGCTCTGTCTGGACACGGGTATCGGCCACGTTCTAATCATCGTTCCATCCTCCAGGTGCCGCGTCTTGGCGTGGCTTTGCGGCAGCCGAATGGTTGCCGCTTTTTTTTGGGGTCTTGAAAACTCCCGGCTCAATCGCGCCTGTTCGATGGCAGCGATTCAATCGCTGTCATTCGACCTAACTTACTCGATGGAAAACTTCTTCAACCGATAGAGGAAAGTATCGCGACTCAGGCTCAGCAGACGAGCGGCGCGCGACTTGTTGCCTCCGGTCTGGGCCAGCGCCTGGCGTAACAGATCGCTCTCGACCGCCTCGAGATCCACTCCACCTTCGGGCAGCACGAAGCCGGGCGCGATCGGACCGCCCCGTTCGACCTGTTCGGCCGAACGCATATCCGCCGGCAACGCCTCGACATCGACCACGCCGCCTGGGTGGAAGATCACCAGTCGCTCGGCCAACTGCTTGAGTTCACGCACATTGCCCGGCCAACGGTGGCGGCGCAGCACGCCGGTTGCGCGGGCCGTGAGACGCGGTATCGCGACACCCGCCTGACGGGCATTCTCTGCCAGAAACTGGTTGAACAACCATTCGATATCGCCCTGCCGATCGCGCAGCGCCAGCAGCTCCACCGGCACACCCGCCAAGCGGTAATAGAGGTCAGCGCGGAAGCTGCCTGTCGCCACCATCGCCGACAGGTCACGGTGTGTCGCCGCCACCACCCGCAGATCGACGCGACGGGTAGCGGCTTCTCCGACTGCCCGGGTCTCGCCATTTTCCAGCAAGCGCAACAATTTCGCCTGCAGGGAAAGTGGCAGCTCGCCGAGCTCATCGAGAAACAGCGTGCCGCCATGGGCCTGATCCACCAGGCCGGGTTGATCGGAGAGCGCACCGGTGAAGGCGCCGCGCCGATGCCCGAACAGGGTCGACTCGGCCAGGTCGTCCGGGATGGTCGCGCAGTTGACAGTCACCAGCGGGCGATCACTACGCGGTGAGCCGGCATGGATGGCACGAGCCGCCAGTTCCTTGCCAGTGCCGGTCTCCCCTGTAATCAGGACGGTCGCCTCGGTGGCCGCCACCAACCCGATGCTGCGCAGTGTGGACTCGAACCGTGGCGACTGGCTCTGCAAAGCCTTGAGATAGGGGTTGGCATTCATGACGACATATCCAGGAATGGCAGGTTGGACGGCGGGAAACCTCTGGTAGTCTACCGCTGGCCGATACCACTATAAAGTCGGCCTGCCGAGAAACAACTGAGTCAATCACCCGGAGATACCATGTTCGATGCGGTCACCGCGAACCTGGAGTGCTACATCGTCGGTGGAGCCGTCCGCGATCAGTTGCTTGGTCGCCCGATGGGTGACCGCGACTGGGTGGTGGTCCACGCCACCCCCGAAGAGATGCTGGCACGCGGTTTCCGTCAGGTCGGCGCGGATTTCCCGGTGTTTCTGCACCCCGAAACGAGCGAGGAATACGCACTGGCCCGCACCGAGCGCAAGCGGGGCCGTGGCTATCACGGTTTCACCGTGCACGCCTCACCCGACGTCACCCTTGAGGAAGACCTCGCCCGCCGTGATCTGACGATCAACGCCATGGCGATGGACTCGGCCGGCCGAGTACTCGACCCGTTCGGCGGCCGTGATGACCTCGAGGCCCGGCGCCTGCGCCACGTTGGACCGGCCTTCGTCGAGGACCCGTTGCGGGTATTGCGGGTAGCACGTTTCGCCGCCCAGCTCGCTGACTATGGTTTCGAGGTGGCGGAAGAAACCGAGGTCCTGCTGCGTCAGATGAGCAGCAGCGGCGAGCTCGCGGATCTCACGCCCGAACGCGTTTGGGCGGAGACGGTCAAGGCACTCGCCAGCGACAAGCCATCTCGCTACTTCGCCGTCCTCCGTCAGGTTGGGGCGTTGGCCGAGATCTTCCCCGAGGTCGAGGCGCTGTTCGGCGTCCCCCAGCCGGAAGAGCACCACCCCGAGATCGACACCGGCATCCACACCCTGCAGGCACTGGATGCCGCAGCCGAGCTGAGCGACTCGATCGCGGTGCGCTTTGCGACCCTCTGCCACGACCTGGGCAAGGCACTCACTCCAGTTGACGAGTGGCCCCGGCACCATGGCCATGAGCGACGTGGCATCGAACCCGTGCGGGCGCTGTGCGAACGTCTGCGGACGCCAAAGGCCATACGCGAGCTTGCCATCACCGTGACTGCCCAGCATGGACGCATCCACCGGGCACTCGAGATGCGTAATGCCACCTTGGTCGATCTGCTTGAAAACCTCGATGCCCTGCGTCGTCCGGACCGTTTCGAGGATATCCTGACCGTCTGCCACGCTGATTTGCGCGGCAAGTCCGGCCAGGAGACGGCCGACTACCCCGAGGGCGATTGGCTACGACAAGTGCGCGCCACGATCGCCGAGGTCTCCCCTCAACCGCTGATCGAACGGGGGCTGCAAGGCAAGGCCATCGGTGAAGCCCTTCGAGAAGAACGCATCCGAGCAGTGGCCAAGCTGCGTCGCTCGCTGCAGACAGGAGACGCATCACAGGAATCCGCCGCCGGGCTCTCCACCGGATAGGCGCGAGAGCCCGAAGCCCTCGTTACCGCCCGGCGAAGGTGATCCCGACCCGAGTGGCAAGCAGACCGCTGGCGCGGCCTTTCGGCC
Organism: Halothiobacillaceae bacterium; assembly: GCA_041676845.1. Lineage (GTDB taxonomy): Bacteria > Pseudomonadota > Gammaproteobacteria > Halothiobacillales > Halothiobacillaceae > Guyparkeria. The sequence goes on from JBAYRD010000001.1 coordinate 303,410, forward strand.
GCCAGCTGCCATCCATGAAAGAATGCCTGCCACGCCACCGTACCCGGGCCGTCATGCCGCCCGGACCTGATCGCGCAGCCTGCGGGCGGCCTCGACCAGGCGCTCCAGGCCCAGCGTTACCTCCGGCCAGCCGCGGGTCTTGAGACCACAGTCCGGGTTGACCCACAACCGCTCGGCCGGCACCTTCGCCAGTGCCAGGTGCAGGCGCTCGACGATCTCGTCCACGGTCGGCACCAGCGGGGAATGAATATCCCAGACGCCGGGGCCGATTTCATTGGGGTAGTCGAACTCGGCGAAGGCATCCAGCAGCTTCATGTTCGAACGAGTGGTCTCGATGGTGATCACGTCCGCGTCCAGGGCCGCGATCGCCTCGATAATGTCGTTGAACTCGCTGTAACACATATGCGTATGAATCTGCACCGGATCCGGCGCCACGGCCGTGGCCAGGCGGAAGGCCCGCACCGCCCAGTCGAGGTAACCTTTCCAGTCATCGCGACGCAGGGGCAGACCCTCACGGAAGGCCGGCTCGTCCACCTGAATGGCCTGAATGCCCGCCGCAGCCAGATCGGCCACCTCTTCACGCAGCGCCGCAGCCAGTTGATAGGCGACCTGCTCCTGTGGCAAGTCGTCGCGCACGAACGACCAGAACAACAAGGTCACCGGCCCGGTCAGCATGCCCTTGACCGGCCGATCCGTCAGCGATTGCGCATAGGCACTCCAGGCGACCGTCAACGGGCGGGGACGACTGACATCACCCCAGATGATCGGCGGCTTGACGCAGCGTGATCCGTAGGACTGCACCCAGCCCGCTCGGGTGAAGGCGAAGCCCTCCAGCTGTTCACCGAAATATTCGACCATGTCGTTGCGCTCAGGCTCGCCGTGCACCAGCAGGTCCAGCCCGATCGATTCCTGGACCCGAATCACCTCACGGATTTCCGCCTGCATCCGCGTCTCGTACTCGCTTGCGGCGATCTCGCCGCGACGGAATGCCCGTCGTGTCGCACGAATCGCGTCAGTCTGCGGGAAAGAGCCAATGGTGGTGGTCGGCAGCGACGGCAAGCGAAGTCGCTCCTGCTGCAGTCGGGCCCGCTCCGGATACTCGCTCGACCGGGCCGGTTCGTTCTCGAGCAACGCGGTGAGCGCCTCGCGCTGCCTTACATTGTGCCGCCCATCAAGGCTATCCAATCGTTGGCGTGCGGAGCGGGCCGCCTCGATCTCTGCAGCAATCGCTGCACGTCCCTCAACCAAGCCGCGTGACAGCAACGCAAGCTCGGTCAGTTTCTGTCGGGCAAAGCTGAGATTCTCGGCCAGCACCGGTGGCAGCTCGGTCTCCTCACTCGCATCCAGGGGCAGGTGCAGCAGTGAACAGCTCGGGGCGAGCCAGAGCCGTTCACCCAGTCGGCGATAAAGCGGCTCAAGCCGATCAAGCAGTCCGCCAAGATCAGCACGCCAGATCGATCGCCCGTCCAGCACCCCGGCCGAGATCACCTTGAATGTCGGCAGTCGGTCTATCAGCGCCTCGATATCGTCACCGGCGGTGAGATCCACATGCAAACCATCGACCGGCAGGCCGGCCAGCAGGCTGACGCGCCCGTCCAATGCGGCGAAGTAGCTGGCCAGCAGCAGACGGATGCCGGTGGGCTTCAGGCGGTGATAGACCGGCTCGAAGGCCGCCAACCACTCCGGCGGCAGATCAAGACCCAGCACGGGCTCGTCCAGCTGGACCCAATCGGCCCCCAACTCTGCCAGGCGCGCCAACAATGCCGCATAAGCTTCGGCAAGTTCCGGCGCACGTGCAAGACGCTCATCGGCCGTAGCGCCCCTGCTGAGCCAGAGAAACGTGATGGGGCCAACCAGTACCGGCTTGGTCGTCGGATCCTCGGCCAACGCTTCGCGCACAGTGGCCAGGTAACGATCCGCATCGAGACGGAACGGGCGACCGGCGTCCAGCTCCGGCACCAGGAAGTGATAATTGGTGTCGAACCACTTGGTCATCGCCAATGGGGCGATATTGACTCCATCCGACTTCCGGCCACGGGCCAGGGCGAACAGCGACTGGTGGTCGTTGGGCAGGTCACCGAACCGCTCCGGTGCTTGACCGAACAACAGGGCGAGATCGGCTATGCCGTCGTAGAAAGTGAAGTCGCCAGCCGCGGGACGAACAATGCCGGCTTCGCGATGCCACTGGCGTGCTGCCTGGCGCACCGCCAGTGCGCAGGATTCTAGTTCGGCCTCGTCACAGTCATCTCGCCAATACGATTCCACGGCCCATTTCAGGGCCCGGTCGGCTCCGATGCGGGGAAATCCCAGGGTATGGGTAACGAGCGTTTGAGAAGGCTTTGCGGGCATGTCGAACTCCAGATCAGATGGGAATGACCACAGCCTATCGGAAGGCAACATGCGTTTCGCTTCGTTTTTTTCTCGAATTCAATGAATGGAATTCATAATAGTGGTTTTCAAAATCGCGGCGGGATGAAAAACTGATCGACCCCATGCCAAGGGAAGCATGGCGGAAACATGCGGCTTCTACCGGCCGTCACGGACCAGAAAGCAAAAAGCCGGCGCAGGCGCGCCGGCCAGTGGGGAGTCCCAGTGGGGAGCCTTAAGGGAAGCTCAGCACGAATCAATTCGTGCTGAGCTAAATTACTGTCAACTGTACTGATGCCGAGGAGGCAGGCAACTCTTTCCTATTCTGGCTCGTGCTTGGCCTCACCCGACTTTTTCCACAGAATCCAGGCCGCATATAGAGGCATGCCGACGATGCCGATCATGGCGAGGATGCTGAGAAGCACGATTTGCAGTTCAAGGTTCATGACAATCACCCTCCGATGGGTTTACTCATATGACCGCCGCGAGTCAGGCTAGGTCACGTCATTGAAGTTAGACCCCTCTTATGCACTTATCAACCCAGTGAATCAATCACCTATGGGTGCATCTATGGCATCGGGCACTTCAAGTCCATCAGCACAGGTGCTTGTTCAGAAAGTCAGCCAGACAAGCCGTCCAAGTGATTTACCCAGGTAAATTACTTGAGTAAATCACTTAAAAACGCCGCCCCTCGCACCCCACTGGAGTCACCGAACTGCGGCGGCAACAGCTGTGTGGTGATCGGATCGGAAAACACGAACCGGTCCCAGAGCAGCGGCACCCGCTCATAAAGCACCGAGGCGTTGGACATGCCGCCACCAAGGACGATGACCTCCGGATCGAACAGATTGATCACATGGGCCAATGCGCGGGCCAACCGGTGAGCGTAGTGATCAATGGCCCGATCCGCCCGCTCCTCCCCCATCGCAGCACGAGCAACGATCGTCGCGCCATCCAACCTCTCACCAGCCAGTTCGGCATATTCGCGCTCGAAGGCCGGACCAGACAGCCATTGCTCGATGCAGCCCGCCAGCCCACACCAGCACAACGGTCCCGGAGTTTCGTCCCGGCGTGGCCAGGGCAAGGGGTTGTGTCCCCATTCGCCGGCAATCGCATTACGACCCAACAACACCCGGCCATCGATCACCAGGCCACCACCGACACCAGTGCCCAGGATCACGCCAAAGACCGACCCGGCTCCGGCCGCCGCCCCGTCATCGGCGGATTCGGACAAGGCCAGGCAATTGGCGTCATTGGCCATCGCCACCTGGCGGCCCAGCCGATCTTCGAGATCGCGCTTGAGCGGTCGGCCATTCAAGACCACCGAGTTGGCATTCTTGATCAACCCGCTGCGTGGCGAGATCGTCCCGGGCGTGCCCACGCCAACACTCAGCACCGGTCCGCATTCACGTTCCGCGCGCTCGATCAGGGCGGCCATCGTCGCCACTGTCCCCTCGTAGTCGCCCTGGGGAGTGGGCTCGCGCTCACGCCAAAGAATACGGCGGTCCGGATCAAGCACGGCGACCTCGATCTTGGTCCCTCCCAGGTCGACGCCCAATCGATTTTCCATCCCCTGCCTCCCTTGCTGCGTCCAAGTGTTGTCCGAACTTGATTGACTGAAAAAGACAACGGCCCGGCGGTCGGTCGGATCGAAATCCACCAACACACCGGGCCGTCATGATCTCAGCAGATCAGCCACTCCCTGATTGGAACCGGGTTGAGGCTGACTGCTGGCCGACCGGAACCTGCTCGGTCAGAGTGCCTTCAAGGCCGCCTCGTAGTCTGGTTCGTCGGCAATCTCGCTCACCTGCTCGACGTAGCGAACGGTGTCATCGGCATCCAGCACGATCACCGTGCGGGCTGCCAGACCTGCCAGGGGGCCATCGGCCATGCGCACGCCGTAGTCATCCAGAAAGTCAGTGTTGCGAAACGCCGACAGATTGACCACGTGATCGATACCTTCTGCCGCACCGAAACGCGCCTGGGCGAACGGCAGGTCCATGGAGATGCCGAACACGACCGTATCGTCCAGACTGGTCGCACGCTTGTTGAACTCGCGCACGGACATGGCACAGGTACCGGTATCCAGACTCGGGAAGATATTGAGGACCTTCTTCTTGCCAGCAAAATCGCCGAGCGTCTTCTCGCTCAGATCATCGGCCGTCAGTGTGAATGCCGGTGCCTTTTCGCCAACCGATGGCAGCGTACCGGTTACCTTGACCGGCGTGCCCTTGAATGTGACCTGGGACATGTGTTGCCTCCTTATGTTTTTTCGGGGAACGGAATGAAGCGACCGCCTTGGCTGGCCGCTCGTCAGAAACGTCAGTTGCGCAGCGTCGCGATCAACCGTTTGGGCTTCAAGAGTAGATCAAGAGCGCTGTTGATGTCGGGGCAAACGACATCGCAAGCATCCAGTGCGTGGCGCGAGAGCCCTTCCGATTGCAGGACTCCGATGCCAAGCGCGACCTCGGCCAGCATCAACGCATCGTTGCGCCCATTGCCGATGGTGACGCACTCGCGCGCCGACAACGTACGCACATAGCGTTGTTTGGCCACGTCCTGGAGGTGATCGCTCAGGGTTGAGAGCGTCACCGGCAGGTCCGCCAGTCGCTCCTCCACATCCCCGTAGGTATCGGCGGTGATGACATGTACTTCGACATGTTTGGCCAGCTCGCGCAGCCGCTCGCCCACGCCTTCGACCAGCGCACCGTCGAGCGCGAGCGTGCCGTTGTAATCAACCACCAGGTGCGAGAGATACAGAACGCCCCGACTGGGTATGGTGATTTCCAGCATCGACTACTCCTCGATCACGATTTCCGGCCCGACCTGGCCCTCGGTGCGCACGGCCCGACCCAGCCTCGCCGCCATTCGGCGCGCGGCTGCTCGATAAGTACTGGCCAGCCCGCCGTCGGGGTCTCTGGCCACCGTCGGCGTGCCGGCATCCAGGTCCTGGCGGATGACCAGGTCGAGCGGCAACTGGCCCAGCAACTCGGTGCCGAACTGCTCGGCGACGGCCGCGCCGCCGCCCTCACCGAAGACCGCTTCGATATGACCACAGTTCGAGCACAGATGGGTCGCCATGTTCTCGATAACGCCCAGGATCGGCACCTGCACCTTGTTGAACATGTTGATCGCCTTGCGCGCATCCAGGGTGGCGATGTCCTGGGGCGTGGTCACGATCACGCTGCCGGCCACCGGCACCTTCTGTGCCAGCGTCAGCTGCACGTCACCGGTGCCCGGCGGCATGTCGACGATAAGGTAGTCCAGGCCATCCCAGCGCGTGTCGTTCAACAGCTGCATCAGCGCCGAGGTCACCATCGGCCCGCGCCAGACCATCGCCAGCGCATCATCGACCAGATAGCCGATCGACATGGTCTGCAACCCATGGGCCATGACCGGCACCATGGACTTGTCATCCACCTGCTGCGGCTTCTCGCTGCTACCCAGCATGCTCGGCAGACTGGGGCCGTAGATATCGGCATCCAGCAGCCCGACCCGCGCGCCATCAGCGGCCAGGGCAAGCGCTAGATTGACGCTGGTGCTCGACTTGCCGACGCCACCCTTGCCCGAGGCCACTGCGATGATGTTTTTCACCCCTGGCAGCGGCTTGCCATTCCTGACCGACCCTTCCGGAGCGACGAAGGCCACCACGACTTCCGTGTCCAATGATTGATCGACACCTGCAACCGCCTCACGAACCAGCCGGATCAGCTCGGTCTCCCAGTCACCCGGCGGATAGTCGAGCACGATGTCGATCGTGCAGGTTTTTCTGCTGCACCTGACGCGTTCGATCGCACCCGACTCACCCAATGTCTGGCCACTGTTGGGATCGCGAATACCCGCCAACGCCCGCTCGATGGCGGTGTCCTGCTCACTTGATCCCCATTTTCTGCCGAACAAACCCTTCAATCTCGTCACTCCTCAATCTGCCTTTCCGGTAGCAACCGGCATCACTTCAGTAGGATAGCAAAGTCGGACCAATCCGGTCTGGTTAACCGAGCTGATCACCCAGCCCAATTATCATGAAACCCATCATGCCATTCTTTTTTCCGTCTCCAGCACGATCTGCTGCATCGGCAGCAAGCTGTCGGGGTTGAGGGACAGACTGGAGATGCCACGCTCAACCAGCCAGCGGCTGATTTCCGGAAAATCCGATGGCGCCTGACCGCAAATACCGATGTACTTGCCATGACGATGACAAGCCTCAATGGCCATGTCCATCAACTTCAGGACCGCCGGGTCGCGTTCGTCCAGCCCCTCGATCAACGCGGAGTCACGATCTACGCCCAGGGTGAGCTGGGCCAGATCGTTCGAGCCGATGGAAAACCCGTCGACGTGCTCGAGAAACTCATCGGCCAGCAGCGCATTGGATGGAATTTCGCACATCAGGTAGATCTTGAGATCGTTTCGCCCCCGCTCCAGCCCCGCCTTCGTCATCAGGCCGAGTACCCGGTCGACCTCCTCGACGCTACGCACGAACGGCAACATCACCGCGGCGTTGGTCAAGCCCATCGTCTCGCGCACTCGCCGCAACGCCTCGCATTCAAGCGCAAATGACGCGGCAAATGACTCCGAGTAATAGCGCGAAGCCCCGCGAAAACCGAGCATCGGGTTCTCCTCACGGGGCTCGAAACCGGCCCCACCGATCAGTGCTGCGTATTCGTTCGACTTGAAGTCTGACAGGCGAACGATCACCGGTCTTGGGTAAAAGGCGGCGGCAATGGTGCCCACTCCTTCGGCCAGCCGCTGGATATAGAACTCGCGCCGGTCATCGAAACCGGCGGTGTGCCTATCGATCTCCGCCTGGGTCTTGGCATCCAGTCTGTCGTATTCGAGCAGCGCCCGAGGATGGATGCCGATGCGGTTGTTGATGATGAACTCCAGTCGGGCCAGCCCGACGCCGGCGGCCGGCAGCGAGGACAGCCCGAATGCCTGTTCGGGGTTGCCCAGGTTGATCATCAGGTCGGTACGGGGCGCCTCCCAACCGCTGAGGTCCAGCCGCTCGACCGTGAACGGCTGGATGCCCCGATAGACGTATCCGGTGCTGCCCTCGGCGCAGGAAACCGTGATCTCCTCGCTCTCGGGAATGCGGGTGGTCGCATCACCACAGCCGACGATTGCGGGAATGCCCAGCTCACGGGCGACGATGGCCGCATGGCAGGTGCGCCCGCCCCGGTCGGTCACGATCGCCGCGGCACGCTTCATGATCGGCTCCCAATCGGGGTCGGTCATGTCGGTCACCAGGACTTCCCCCTCGTCGAGCCGATCCATCTGGCCCGGCGAGTCGATGATGCGGGCTCGCCCGGCCGCGATCCGCTCGCCGACGCTCTTGCCCTCGACCAGCACCTCGCCACGCTCCTCGCCCTCAAGCCGATAGATGGCATGGGTTGCCGCCTCACGTTGCGAATGCACCGTCTCCGGGCGCGCCTGCAGGATGAACAGATCACCGGACTCGCCATCCTTGGCCCACTCGATATCCATCGCCCGGAATTCGCCGGCCTGCTGGCTGTAATGTGTCTCGATCTCGACGGCGAAGCGTGCCAGCGTCAACACCTCGTCATCGGTGATCGCAAAGCGCTGGCGCTCTTCGGCGGATACATCAATATTGCGGGTCGACGCCCCGTGACGGGCCTCCTGGTCGTAAATCATCCGCATGGCCTTGTCGCCGAGCTGCCGCGAGACGATCGGACTCAGGCCGTCCTTGAGCGTCGGCTTGAAGACATAGAACTCATCGGGATTGACCGCACCCTGCACCACGTTTTCGCCAAGTCCATAGGCCGCGGTGATGAACACCGCATCGCGGAAGCCCGACTCGGTATCAATGGTGAATATCACCCCTGAGGTGGCCAGATCCGCGCGCACCATCTTCTGCACACCGGCCGACAGCGCCACCGACATGTGATCAAAGCCGTGATGTGCCCGGTAGGAAATCGCCCGATCAGTGAACAACGAGGCGAACACGTAGCGCATACTCTCAAGTAGTGCCGCCTCGCCGACGATATTAAGATAACTCTCCTGCTGGCCGGCAAACGAGGCGGTCGGCAGGTCCTCGGCAGTCGCCGAACTGCGCACGGCCACATCTGGATTTTCACCATACTTCTCGCCCAACTGCCGATAGGCAGCCACGATCTGTTCGGCCAGATCATCCGGTAGTTCACCGGCGATGATCCAGTCACGGATCTGCTGGCCGGTGCGCTCCAGGGCCGCGACATCATCGACGTCCAATCCCTCGAGCACCTCACGAATACGCGATTCGAGATCATTGTGACGCAGGTAATGCCGATAGCCCTCGGCAGTGGTCGCAAAGCCATCCGGCACGCGCACGCCTCGTTGGCCAAGCTTTGCCACCATCTCGCCCAACGAGGCGTTCTTGCCGCCGACCGTGGCGACATCGTCCATCCCCAGTTCCGAAAATTGCCGGATAAAGCGCATCACAGCCACTCCTTGATGATTCCATGTCGATCAGGCACCCCTTAGTGCGCATGCTTCGAGCTTAGCATCCTGAAGACCGGCTTGAGGTACGCGGCGCCAATGGCAACCGAGTTGCCTCGACATCGCTATCGCCGCCGCCATCACCTGGATCAGGGGCTCATCCAGCCACTCCCACCCCACGGCGCAACTTGCAAGGCGCAGCGGCAACGCCGAGTGCAGGCAAATCCGTCAGCCCCTTCGGGCGGCTCGGCAGAGACACTGTCGAGTTCGTGCAGGGCTTCTCCTCCCTAGTGGTCATCACCCGCCGGCCGGACCGCCTCGATCAGCCCCAAGGCGATCCGTTCGCCCCCGGCGGTCACCAGCCAATCCTCGCCGGCGGCAGTAACCACGTCCTGCGCCACCACCCGGCGCCAGCCATCGGCCAGGCGTAGATCGACCGGCCCTGCCTGCAGCGCCGCGGCTTCCAGCAGATCGAGCATGCCGCAGCGCCAGTTCACGACTCGTCTGTCCATGCACAGCTCCCTCGTCGCTCAAACCTCGTCGGTCAAATCAGAACGGCCCAAAAAAAGTCGGCCAAGAAAGTCGACCAGAAAAGCCGCCTAGCTCAGGATGATGATTGGGATGGCGGCTACCGTGGGCCGACAGCTGCCACCCCGCCCACGCGCCAGCGCAAAGTCATACGGAGGCCTACAACATCAATCCACATACGGACCACGCTGGCGAATCGGCTCGCCATGCGGGCGGCCTGCGGCCACCATCAACTCGCTCGGTTGCTGGGCCTGCAGACGGACGACCGATTCATCCTCGATGAAGGCCGCCTGCGCCGTGGCCAAAGGCATGCCATCGATCTCGGCCGCACCATCTTTCAGATAGACGATCGCTCGCCAGCCATCCGGCAGGTTGAGCTCATAGTCGGCACCGGCATCCAGCATCAGATGCCGATAGAACGCCTCGGTCAACAGGCGTACCTCGCCGCCCTCGCCTGCGATGCGCCGTTCCCGTCCCCCCGGGATGGCTACCTCGGAAATCGACGCGGCCGGCACCTCCTGGTAGCTCGGCTCAACTCCCTTGAGGCGACGCGGCAGATTCACCCACAGCTGGATGCCGCTGGTCGGCTCATCCACCGAGGGCATCTCGGAATGCACGATTCCGGCCCCGGCGGTAAAGCGCTGGGCGCCGCCCGGCCTCACCTTCGAGATATTGCCAAGGTTGTCGCGGTGCTCGATCTCGCCGGCGAACAGGTAGGTGATGGCCTCGAAGCCGCGATGCGGGTGCTCGGGGAAGCCCGTGCCCGCACCAAGCTCGAAGTGATCGAACATCACGAACGGATCGAAATTCATGAATACCGGCAACGGCAGATGACGTTTGACGCGCGCGCCGGCCCCCTCCTGCACTACGGTCGCGTCTCGCAGCAGTACACTCATGTCCGCACCTCAAGCTGGTCCCGATTATGGGGTTGGTCGAAATCGATCTGCGGCCCGGCCGGCACAATCTTGGTGGGATTGATCCAGTCGTGGCTGACGTAATAGTGATACTTGATGTGGTCGAAGTGCACGGTCTCGGCCACACCGGGCCACTGGTAGAGCTCGCGCGTGAAGGCCCACAGATTGGGGAAGTCCACCAGCTGCTGGCGATTGCACTTGAAATGGCCATGATAGACGGCATCGAAACGCAGCAGCGTGGTGAACAGCCGCCAGTCGGCCTCGGTGATCCGCTCACCGACCAGATAACGCTGCGACGCCAGACGCGCCTCCAACTCATCCAACCGCGCGAACAAGCGCTCATAAGCGGTCTCGTAGGCCGCCTGAGTGGTCGCAAACCCGGCCCGATAAACGCCGTTGTTGACATCGTCGTAGACCAGCTCATTGATCGCATCCATCTCTGCGCGCAGCTCGGCCGGGTAGTAGTCGTCCCGATTGCCGGTCAGATCATCGAACGCCGAGTTGAACATGCGGATGATCTCGGACGACTCGTTATTGACGATGGTCTGACGCTTTTTGTCCCACAACACCGGCACCGTGACGATACCGCTGACCTTCGGATCGGCGCGGGTATACAGCTCGTGCAGATATTGCGCGCCGTACTGGCTGTCGGGCGTGGCCCCCGGGAACTCGCCGAAATGCCAGCCCTCGGGCCCCATGAACGGATGGACCACGTCAACACTGATCAGATCAGTCAGCCCCTTGAGCGCCCGGAAGATCAGGGTGCGATGGGCCCAGGGACAGGCATAGCAGACATACAGGTGATAGCGACCCGCCTCGGCGGGAAAGCCGCCCTCGCCGCTCGGCCCCGGCGAGCCATCCGGCGTGATCCAGTGACGAAACATCGAATCCTTGCGGACAAACTCACCGTCCTGCGATTCCGATTCGAACCAATCCGTATGCAGTTTTCCTTCAATCAACAGACTCACGGCTTCATCCTCGTTTGAATATTTCCAGAGCCAAGGTACCGACCCATTCTCCAACGTGCCTTTCGCGGCACACCGATAAACCGGCAACCCCGCCCTGCCAGGCTTGAACCTGCCCAACAGAAGACGCGGCTGGTCGTGAATGGTCCCCACTCGCTGCACGCACAAGACTACGACGCCAACCCAATCGAACCAACCCCGCTTCGCATTTCACGTTTCGTGACCCGTTGTTGATGGGAAACCAGGGGAAACCAGGAAAATCTCTACCAAGGAGTCCAGTGTCTGCGGCTATTTTGTCGCAGCAAACAAAAACGGCAGGCTTAAAGCCTGCCGTTTTTTATGGGGTTAATACGAACCGTTTAACGGCGCAGTTGCTGCCGGCCCAACTGCTGACGCCAGAGCATCATCGTCAGCAGGGCCAGCAGCAGTGACAGCAGAATCAGGCTCCATTCGGACAGGGTCGGAATCGACGGCGGCTCACCATTTCTCACCTCGTCCCGGTCGTTGTCCGGGTTTTCGTCCCCAGGCGCTGATACCTCGGCCCGGTTCACCAGCGGGTAGGTGCCGGTAAACGGGTCGGACACCGTCGTCTCCAATGTGTAGACAATGCTGTCGCCTTTGGCCATTTCAGGTACCACGCAGACTACGGGGTCCGACGTGCCCACGTTGCCGGAACAGGTGGCCCCAGTGGTGTCACTGCTGACACTGACAAACTCCAGGCCGGCAGGCAGGGTGTCGGTCATGGTGCCTTCGGGCGATGTGTCATCTTGCCCATAGTTGGTCACCGTGATGGTGTAGATGACCGTATCCCCCGCCACAGGCACGCCGTCCGGGCCTTGCTTATCCACGCCCAGATCCACTGCATTATCGTCAGCACTGGTGGAGGTGCGGTCAGTGGTGTCGTTGTTGGCCAGCGCATCGTAGCCAGGCATGAACTCGGTCTCCTCCGGCATCACGTTCGCCGCGTGGAAGATCGTCCCGGTCTTGGCGCCGGCAGGCAACGATTCAGCCCTCATCGTGAACTTGATGTCGACCGTATCACCCGGCGCCATCAGCGGGATGACGCATTCCAGCGGACCAGTGGTGGCATCCATTGCAGGCTCCGTACACATGGACGGGGCCACCCCCGCCACGCCGCTCACGTACCCCGCTACGGAAGTACCCGACCCGGTGAGCGCCAATCCGCCCTGATAGCTGAACGTGGCCGTGGAACCTGCTGCCGGGAACAGGTCCGACATCTTCACATTGGTCGCGTAGGACGAAGAAGCGGCGTCGTTCTTGATGGTGATGGTGTATTCGGTCGTTTCACCCAACACCAGGCCATCGTCTGAGTGCGACATCTGGATCTGCAGGTCCAGCTCGGCCGGCTTGAGCGCAATAGTTGCTTCCGCCTCGTTATTGTCCAGATCAATTTCTTCCGTCTCGGTGCTGACCACCACCTGGTTGTCCATGGTCTCGCCAGGCGCGGGATCACCACCGAGCGAGCGCGCCTTGTACTTCACCACGTACTGGCTATGCGCCGCCAACGGAGTCGTCCACTCGCAGGTCATGATGCCGCCCTGCTGGCCATTCATGGGGTCGCCGGGGTTGGCGCCGTCGTGCGTACAACTGCCTCCGCCGCCGGCCACCTCGGGCTCACCCACCAGGATGGCATTGGCGGGCAGGGTATCTACCATCTTGACGCTTTGCGCCGAAGACGGACCGGCATTTTTCACCGTGACCGTGTAGGTCGCCGGCTGACCGGCGGCCACCTCGTCGTCAGGCGAGACCTGCTTGTCCACGGTCAGATCGACCAGCGAAGTCAGCTGGATGTCGGCGCTATCCGTATTGTCGTCCGGGGTCGGGTCGTGGATGACAGGCGAGAACGCACTGGCGGTGTTCGTGTACGTCATCGCCGTGGTGGCATCCGGGGAAGCCGTGGTGAGGCGCGGACGGATGGTCACGTCCACCGACACCGTTTCTCCAGCATCAAGACGGTCCACGGTGCAGGTCAAGGTGCGGTTGCGCGAGTTGACACCACCCGTTGGCGTAGGACAGTCAACAGCTGTGGTGCCGGCCGGGAACGTGCCCGGCACTGCTGAGACAAAGCCGCCACCGGTATAGCCCGGCGCATCGTCTGCTCGCACCAGATTTTGCAGTTGATCGGTGATCTCGATCGCCTGCGCCGTCTGTGTGCTGCCGGCCTTGTTGGTAACCGCAATGCGGTAGGTGATTTCGTCACCGCTCTTGGGGTTGGCCGGGACGCTGATTACCTCTTTCTGCACCAGCAGATCAGCCTGCTCGTCGGACACGGTCACATTGGCGTTGCTGCTGGCAGTTTCACCATCACGCCCGGGCACTGTGCCTACAGTGGCATCGTTGGCAATCACGACATAGTCGCTGCCGCCCAGGTTGTCGACCTGGGCATTGAGCACCAGCGTGAGGGTGGCACCCACAGGCAATGCACTCGCATTCTCACAGGTCACTGCAGCACCCGCGGTGCCAGATGGCGCTGTCGGACAAGACCAACCAGCAGAACTTGTGCTATCCACGCTCAACAATCTGAGATTGGCCGACGGCTCATCCGTCAATGTGATCGGCGCATTCGCCGCAATGGGCATGGGACCATCGTTCTTGATGGTGAGCGTGTACTGGAACGGCACGCCCTTTTTTACTGGCGCGCTGGGGCCAACCTTGTCCAGTGACAGTTGCGCGGTGTTGTTGAAGGTGACCGTCGCGCTGTCGCTGTTGTTGGCGTTGTTCGGCTCGGTGCCGGGCTTGACGGTCACATGGCCGGTGTTGGTGATGGTGTTGCCGGCCGCTTGCGCAGGCACGTTGGCAGTGAACTCGATCGGCGGCAGATTGGTATTGTTGCCACCGGTATAGGGATTGTTGTTATCCCAAATACAGGTAATAGCGCCACTGTTTTCGTCGCAGTCCCATCTGGAATCATTGCTTGCCGCAAATGCGGCAAAGTTGACGCCAGCGGGCAGATCGTCGCTGACATTGATCTGCTCCGGTTGCAATGCCCCGTCTTCACGCCTGACCTGCAACGTGTAAGTCACCTGGGTATTCGCCGCTGCATCCACCAACTGAGGGCTAACGCTTTTGGTCAGGGAAACGTCGGTGTAGTCCTCACCCGTTGACTGGACGATAAGACCATCGGTGTTGTTGTCCTTCTGGCCGTCCGGCGCCTCCTGGGTATCGCTGTGCCAGCCTTGCACGCTGACGGCAGCGCCTATGGGGCCACCCATTTGCGATTGCACGGGCACGGTAATTTGTGGCAAGAGCACACCATTGCCATAGCTGCCCGTTGTCATTTTTGACGCGGGATATTTGCAATGGATGAATTCATTCGCGGCAACCGGGCCGTTAGCTGGAACACAAGTCCAGTCCGTGCCGCCAATTGCATCGTTGCTGGTCACCGGCGCGCCGGAAGGCACCTGGAAGGTGACTTCGGCAAAGCCGCCGCTGTTCAGATCGGACGGGCCGTAGTTGGTGACCTGGATGGTGTACGTGTAATTATCACCATTGTTGACGCCACCTGCCGGCGCGTCGGAGCTGAGCTCGATGCCGAAATCGGTGGCGGCGTTGGCGGTGAAATTGCGCTCCAGGTCGGTGTTGTTGGTGCCGCCATCGCCATCGTCTGGATCGCCAGACAGACTTGCCGTGGCGGTGGCTTTCCAGTCGGACGCTACCGTAGGCAGAACGACATTGAAGTCCACCCACTTGAACCCGTCGCCAGCACCGAGATTGCCGATCTGGCAGGTAATTTCGTTGTTGGTAGCGTCCAATACCGTACCGCTGCTAGGCGGCGAGCAACTGATGCCGCTGGGCTGAGAAGGATATGGACTGGAAAATGGCACCCTCGGGCAGCGTCTCGACCAGCTGCACGCCGGTGGCGTCGGGCCCCGTGTTGTGCTTGACCTTGGCCCGGTAGGTAAAGGTCCCGCCGGCAGGGCCGGAAGTGTCTTGTACGCCTGCAACCAGACCGTCGTGGTTGACAAGGATGTCCGGGAGCACCTGCTGCGCTTGCACGGCAGCTGACGCGCACAGCAGGGCTGCAACACCCCCCGCCTGCAGCAGCCGGCGCCACAGCCCTTTGGCCGCAGCGCCGGTACCGCCCCCACTTTGGTGACCCAAAGTCGCAAACAAAACTCCCTCGCCACGCTTTCGCATTAGCGTTCCCTCATCTCGAATATTTCTTGTTGTAATTGCCTTCGGCTGCCACGAACGACAGTGGGGGGCATTCTTATGCCGATACGCTAACAAAAGCCCGACTGGCAGGCAAAAAAAGTCCAAATAACAAGTGGAGGAAGTTCCCTGCCATACGCACGAGGGGCAGTAACGAAAAACCTAAAAAACATCACATCCTTGTAGGCCGCAAAACTGAAGTAGGCCAATAGACACGAGTTGAAGCAAATGCCCCCGTGGGCCATGTCATCGCCTTGGGCCTGCAAGCGAATCGCACGGAACGCGCGAGTTGAAGTTTGGGGTGGCTATGCGGTTGAATCCAATGGCAATTCAAGACTGGACAGCCGCTAACGCGGCTTTCGCGGGCAAGCCCGCTCCCACAATAATGCAGTGTCACCAACGCGCGTGAGCTTAAACTTTAACAAACACACCGCAGCAGGCACGAGTTGGAGCAAGTGCCCCCGTGGGCCATGTGATGGCTTTGGGCCTCGCCAGCGAATCGCGCCGGCAGGCGCGAGTGGAGGTTTGGGGCAGCTACGCGATTAGATTTAGTACCGCTTCAAGCAAAGGCAGCCACTAATGCGGCTCTCGCTCAAGCATGCTCCCACAGAGCTAGGCGGCACTGTCCTTGAAGCAACGAGCTGTGCTCGCCAACACTCCATACGAAGCAGCACCCACACGATCCAGGGCGAGCTTATACCCCACTCAAAAACTTTTAACGCCCGGATGCATATATCCGGCCTACCATGGCCGGCTTCTTATTACGATTCGTGACACCGCCTCCATGACTTTGTTGCTCAACAACCCTTGGCTGACCCTGTTGGTCGGTGCCGGCGCCATCGGCCTGGCCTTCGGCGCCATCGCCGCGGCGACCCGCTACTGCAACATGGGCGCGGTCTCCGATTGGGTTCTCAGCGGAGATCTCGGCCGGATGCGCGCCTGGCTGCTCTCGATCGCCGTGGCCATCGCGGCAGTGGCTGTGTTCGAGTTCGCCGGCCTGTTTGACCTTGACCAGACCCGCGTCAACTATCGCGCCGCGCATTTCCCCTGGCTGCGCTACCTGCTGGGCGGACTGCTGTTCGGCATCGGCATGGTGCTGGCCGGCGGCTGCACCACCAAGACCTTGGTGAACATCGGCCAGGGCGATCTCAAATCACTCTGGGCCTACCTTATCGTCGGCGTGACCGCAGCCGCCCTCCTCTACTGGCCAGCGGCTCGCTGGTTCGTTGATCAGACACTGGCCTGGCCGGGCTTGAGTTTTGAATCGCTGTCAATCGAACATCAGGATCTCGGCAGTCTGCTGGCCGCCAGCACCCAGGGGTTGTTAAAGGCTTCGCTCGGAGATTGGCGACTGGGCACAGGGCTTTTATTCGCCGCTGGGCTGGCGATCTGGCTCTGGCGTCTCGATGGTGGTCGGCACATGCGCCGGACAGATGTGATCGGTGGCCTCGGCATCGGATTGGCGATTGCCGCCGGCTGGCTCTGGACCGGCTCGACGTTCGGCCAGGCCCTGATGAGCGAAGCCAGCCTCGCCTTCCAGCCCCCCGCCGGCAGCGGCAGCCAGTCACTCAGCTTCGTCGCGCCTGCCGCTGAGCTGCTACGACTGGCCAGCGACCCACTCTCTGCCTGGCCCACCTGGCTGACCTTCGGCATTGTCGCCATGCTCGGCGTGATTTTTGGCGCTGCCTTCTGGACCATCCTGCGACGACAGTTCTGCTGGCAGGGGTTCCGCTCCTGGTCACAGTTCGGCTCCTATACCGCCGGCGGCGTACTGATGGGCAGCGGCGGCATCATTGCCATGGGCTGCTCGGTCGGTCAGGGGCTCTCCGGCACCTCCACCCTGGCACTTGGCAGCCTGCTGGCTCTTGTCAGCATCGTGCTCGGCGCCTTCAGCACCCTCAAGATCATGCTCTATCGTGCACTTTATCCCGACAGCCGCCCGCAGCAAACGGCCTGCGCCCTGCTCGCCGACCTGCGACTGCTGCCAGCGCGCCTCCATCCCTTTCGAAACCAAACACCCGACGGCGAACGCCCAGCCGGCTGCTCAGACTGACCATCCGGCAAACTCCTGCAAGCCAGGGTTCATAAAGAAACAAAACGCCTCTTTTTCGCCACGATCCCGCCTCATTATGTGTGACTTCACTGTCCTGACTGTCAGATACGTGCGAACCTCCACTTGATATTACGGTGATGGTCGGCCTGTTTGGCACTTACCATCTGGACAGCCGCCAGCGCGGCTTTCGCGGACAAGGCCCGCTCTCACATTAATGCAGTGCCACCAAGCCCCCTGTGGGAGCTTGCCTCGCAAGCGAATCGCGCCGGAAGGCGCGAGTTGATGTTTGGGGTGGCTGTGCGGCTGAATCCAGTGGCAATTCAAGACTGGACAGCCGCTGGCGCGGCTTTCGCGGGCAGGCCCGCTCCCACAATAAGGTGATGCCCAACGCGCGTGGGCTTAACCTTGCAAACAAACCACAGCAGGTAGGAGTTGGAGCAAAACCCCCGTGGGAGCTTGCCCTGCAAGCGAATCGCGCCGGGAGGCGCGAGTTGAGGTTTGGGGTGGCTGCGCAATTGGATTTAGTGGCACTTTAAGAAAAGACAGCCGCTGGCGCGACTTTCGCGGGCAAGGCCCGTTCCCAACAAAATCAGGGCTGGTTGGCTTCGATCTTGAACAACGGGGCCCTGCCCGTCGCCAACGCCTGCCGTGCCAGCGACGGTGGCAGTTGGAGGCGGACGCGGGCGGCGCCGGCCAGCTCCTGGGGTTCGCTCCAGCCGACCTGGCCATCCTCGCCAAAAGTGGCCAACCGATAGCCGAATGACTCGCGACTGCTGTTGAGCAGCACCAGATGGCCGCTTATCTCCGGACCTGAGGCAATACCAACCTGCTGGCGTACCCGCTGGATATGACCCCGCACGTAAGACGGCAATCCGATATAGAGCACCTCATCGTGCAGCTTCAGGTTGAGGTGGGATTGGGCGTTGAGGGTGTCCCCGGGTTCGGCATCGAACACGATCATGTTGCGGAAGGTGGCGATGGCCTGTTCGCCATCCGGCTGACAACCCTGGAAGCGCGTATCGGGGAAAACGCCAGACAGCACCCAGCTCGTCCAACCAAGCGTGTTTTCACGCTCGGAGGACGCTGTGCCGCGGTCACAATCGCCGGTCGTTATCTGCGAGGTGGCGAACAGGCCACGCGTTTCACGGTCGCGAATTTCGACCACATCGAGTTCGGCCTCGACCTGGGCCTTGCAGCCGGCAAGTCCCGCAATGAGGGCCATGCCGGCAGTAAACAGAAATGGCAGGAACAGGGTTCGTCGCATGAATGCGGCCTCTCGCAGCGAAAAGTGGTTCGATCAAGCGGCCCGGCAAGGGGATGGGCAAAATGGGCTATCCGACATGGCGGCATCGTCCAGTCGGACAGTCGGACAGTCGGACAGTCGCCCGATAGGATCGGGGCGCATTCTAGCATCCGCGCAGCCGCCGGCCTGGAGTGATACTTGGGGCGAGACCGAAGCGGTGCTTGCCTGATGGAAACGCATTCCGGACCAATTGTCAGACCAGGATCTGAGCTAGAATCGGGTCATGAATATCAGCCTGACCCTGACCTTCCTCGGCGGCCTGGGCCTGTTCCTGCTGGGCATGCGTTTGATGACCGACGGGCTCAAGGTGGCCGCCGGGGATGCCCTGCGCGAGATACTCGCCCGCGGTACCGCCACGACGCCGCGCGGGATCCTCTCCGGCATCGCCATCACGGCGACTGTGCAATCATCCACCGCCGTGATTTTCACCACGGTCGGCTTCGTCAATGCCGGCCTGCTGTCGCTGTTCCAGGCGGTCGGCGTGATCATCGGCGCCAATATCGGCTCGACCTCCACCTCGTGGCTGGTGGCAATGGTCGGCTTCAAGATCGATCTGCAAGCCCTGGCGTTGCCGGTGATCGCCGTCGGCATGCTGCTGCGGCTTACCGGCCAGGGCAAGCGACGCGCCTATCTGGGCGATGCACTCACCGGCTTCGGCATCTTTCTGCTCGGGCTGGACACGCTCAAGAGCAGCTTCGACGAGTTCGGCGCAGGCCTGGATCTCTCCGGGTACACGACCGGCGGTGTCTGGAGCCTGCTGATGTTCGTCGCCATCGGCATGGTCATGACGGTGCTGATGGGCTCCTCGGGTGCTGCTCTGGCCATCACCCTGACCGCCGCCGGCACCGGGCTGATCCCGCTGACCGCGGCGGCGGCCATGGTGATCGGCGCAAACGTCGGCACCACTGCAACCGCGGTGTTTGCGGCAATCGGGGCCACCTCCTCGGCCAAGCGTGCCGCGGTGGCTCATGTGCTATTCAATGTGGTGGTCGGCGTGGTCGCTTTCGCCACCCTGCCGCTGTTGCTGTGGCTGGTTGCCCAGGCCGCCATCCTGATGCGCCTCGACCCCGGCCCGGCCACTTCGCTGGCCATTTTTCACACCACCACCAAGCTGATCGGCATGGCCATCTTCTGGCCTCTGACAGGTCGGCTGGTCGACTTTCTGGAAAAGCGGTTCCGCACGGCCGAGGAGGATGAGGGCAAGCCCCGCCACCTCGACCGGAACCTTTCCTCCACCCCGGATCTCGCGCTCGATGCGCTCGACATGGAGCTAAAGCGCATCGGCGAGATCACCCGCCGCGGGGCGCTCGACCTGGTGAGTGCCGAAGGCTCCGCGCCTCTTGAGCGTCTGCGACGGGACCGGGAGATCGTCGATCGGCTGATACTGGCGACTGCCGAATTCAGCAACCGGGCCCATTATGGGGAGATGCCGAGCTCGATTGCCGAGGGTTTCCCGCTGGCCATGCGTATCAGCCGCTATTACGGCGATATCGCCCTGCATGTCGAGGAGGCTGCCCGCCTGGAGGCAACGCTGGCCGCACCGGCAGACCCGAGCCTGATCGAAGCACTGACCGAGCTCCGACGCGAAACCGCAAGGTTCCTCGCTCTGTCGAACCCTGACGCAGAAGGCTTCGACATGAAAACGATGAAAAGCGCGATCAAGGATTTCGCCGATGATTATCAGACGCTCAAGGCGCTACTGTTGCGTGCCGGCGCCGACGGTCGTCTGCCGGTACGACAGATGGTCACGCGTCTCGACGAGCTGAGCCACATCCGCCGTATCGTCGACCAGGCCTACAAGGCAACCAAGTACACACGGCAGCTGCGCAAGCAGCTCCACCACCGAGAACCATCCAAACCTGTCGAAAGTGAGGAGACCTACCGCGATGATGCCGTCCTGGCAATGACGGACACATCGTCAGCGGCTGGCAGCAACCCGGTGACGGAAGCTGAGTCCGATTCGCATGCGGCGGATAAACTTGCGCGGTCCTGACTGCCGCGGCGGTCAGTGCTCCGCTCCCCCATCATCGGGAACGACCATGATCCATCTGATCCTCAGTCTGTTGGCCGTCGGTCTCCTGCTGGCGTGGATACTGACGGCCATCTGGCATGTCTACAAGCCCATACCCGATGGGCTGGACGTCGCCACGCCCTGGGTGCCGGCGGCCGAGGTAACCTTCCTCGCTGATACCAGTTACCTGACCGAGGGCGGCGAGCGGGGCGGCGAGCAGGCGATCTTCGATGCGGTGTTCGACATGATCACCGCCGCCGATCGGCTGCTGGTGCTCGACATGTTCCTGTTCAACAATTTCGCCGGCACTGCCGAGACGGTCGACTACCGCCCGCTGTCGCAGGAACTCGGCCAAGCGTTGGTCCAGCAGCGCCATCGTCATCCGGACATGGAGATGCTCCTGATCACCGATCCGGTCAACACCGTCTACGGCAGCCTCGCACCCGACCATTTGCAGCAACTGCAGGCCGCTGGCGTTCCAGTCATCCAGACCGACCTCAGCCGTCTGCGCGACTCCAATCCGCTCTGGTCGGGGCTGTGGCGGCTGTGCTGCCGCTGGCTGGACACCGAGCCCGGCAAGGGCTGGCTACCCAATCCGATGACCGGCCCGCCGGTGTCCCTGGTCTCCTGGATGCGGCTGCTGAACTTCAAGGCCAACCACCGCAAGACCATCATCGCCAATCACGGCGAAGAGTGGATCGGACTGGTGACGTCGGCCAATCCACACGACGCCAGCAGTCGGCACGACAACGTCGCCCTGCGCTTTGTCGGACCGGCTGCGCTCGATCTGCTCGCCACCGAGCAGTCGGCCTCGGCCATCAGGGCCATCACCCGCAGCAACCGCAACGCCAAGGTCGCCTTCGAGATGCCCGCGTCATCCTCTGATGCCCGGGAAAGCCATGCAGGCCACGAAGGCCACATGCGGATATTGACCGAGGCACAGATACGCGTGGCCAGTATCGAGCTGATCGACGCCAGCCAGCCGGGGGAACAGCTGGATCTCGCCATGTTCTACCTCTCGCATCGTGGCGTGATCAAGGCCCTCAAGCGCGCCGCGGCCCGAGGTGTAGCAGTCCGCGCGTTGCTGGATGCCAATCACGATGCCTTCGGCCGGGAAAAAAGCGGCCTGCCCAACCGACCGGTCGGCATGGAGCTGCAGCAGGCAGACATCAAGGTGCGCTGGTGCCTGACCAGCGGCGAGCAATGCCACACGAAACTGCTGATGCGGCGACAGGCCGACGGCAGCGGCACGCTTCTGCTGGGTTCGGCCAATTTCACCCGTCGCAACCTCGACAACTTCAATATGGAAACCAACGTCGAGTGGCAGGCGCCGGCCGGTCATCCCGCCTCCGAAGCCGCGGCCAACCATTTCGAGCGACGCTGGAACAACGACGATGGCGAGCGCCACAGCCTGCCGTTTGCCGACTACGCCGACGATTCCTGGTGGCGCTACTGGCGCTATCGGCTGATGGAGGCTACTGGCCTGTCGACCTTCTGAGGTCGGCGCCCAAGCTTAACCAAGGCTTACTCGTAGAGCGCCTGATACCCCGCCTGATCGACCTGCGACAACCCCATGCGGTCAAACTCGCGCCACATTTCGAACCAGCGCCCCGAGTCTCGCACCAAGGGTGCCACCAGTCGTTGGCAGGTGTCCGCAATGATTGCATCCATCAGTTTGCTTGGCTGCTCGCCGGTATGTTTGTACCAGATCTGAGCCGCTTCCTCGGGGTGCTGCCGGCACCAGGCCGCGCCTTGCGAGACCACGCGCGTGAACGCCTCAACCATCTGTGGGGATTCACGCAGAGTCGACTCCCCGGTAAACAGCTCCAGGGCCGAGAAGTTGGGCAGCCCCACGTCGGTACTGCTGATGAAGGTGGCCTCCACGCCGAGTTGCTGCGCCTCGACCCCTTCAAAATTGGCAAAACACAGCCAGGCGCCATCAAAGCCCGCCTGAATATTCTTCAGGTGCTCGAATCCAGCCGCCTCGATGCGCATCTGTGCAGGATCGAAGGCAATGCCTTTGCGCTCACACCAGCGCCCGACGATCAGTTTCGCCAGGTCATCCGTCACCTCGCCGGCAACCGGTGAGGCCACACGGATGGTCTTGCCTGCCGACAGGGCCTGCACGCCGGCCGAGGTCAGCATCACGCCGCCATCGGTTTCGAAGAAGCAGCCCAGTGCTCGCAGACCCGGTCGGGCCTCGTCGATCATGTGCAATGGCTCGTTGCAGGCGAAGGCCAGTTCACCGGTGGCTACCGCCGCCAGCCCATCGTAGTGATCGGTCGGCTCGATCAGCTGCACATCCAGCCCGGCCTCGCGGAACCAGCCCTTTTCCAAAGCGCTGACGAAGGGCAGATGATCCGGATTGAGGAACCATTCCAGACCCACTTCTATGCGCTCCATGCCAATGCGCTTCATGTCATTCTCCTGATTATTGATGCGATTTCGGGGGATATTACAGGCTGGAGGAGCGCCTGTCCGACAGGCTCCCAAGTTCACGCCCGTCGGGCGTGGCGGCCACGCGGCTGCGATCGGCCCAGGCTGTATTTGTCAATCTGGCACGGGAGCGTTGCCCGGAAATAATGGCCGGCACGTTCGGTTCAGACAACACAATAAGTTTTCTAGGCGCTCTACTGCGACCCACGGCCACTGCCCACAATGTCCGCGGGTGAAATTATTGCCAGTGCCGCTCGCTCAGTGCGGCATTCATACGAACCCACTTCAAACTCCCGGCAAATCCACGGGCGATTTTCATAGATCGTGCATAAGAAAGTGTCACGGTCTAGGGCGGAGCACCAGCCATCCTCCAAGCGCAGCATCGTTTCTCCGCCCCATTTATCTACCGCAATATGCTCCTCGGGGACGCCGGTGTCACTGATCAGCATTACCTCCAGGCGGCAACAGCAAGCCCGGCAATTTGCGCAAGTGACTCCGACTTCAGATATGTTTTCATTATTAACAGCGCTCATGTTTGTCAATTGAAATTGATTGCGCGTTTCTCTTCAAGTTGATCCGAATTACTCTATTGATTTAATCATAAGCCTTCGTCTGCCCGTCAAACAGTCGAGGTGGCCCTAATTGTCAGATCTCGGCAGATTGACTGCCCTACCACTATCCATTTTTCATTAGCGTCCACTTACTGGAAGATCAGCAGCAATAACGCCCGAGGTGCCCCTTAATGCAGGCACGGGCTTGGCTGAGCTCCTGATTGCTACCGTTCGCTTGCGAAGGTCTACAGGCCGAAAGGATAGGTATCGGGCATGCCTTCAAGCTCGCGGCTGTTGAGCGTGGTGACCGCGCGGCTGCGATCGATCCAGATGTATTCGTCGAACTGACGCGGGAGCTCCGCCTCGAAATAGTGACTGGCCCGTTCGGTGTCCGGCCGGTAGATCACCCCGATGGCCCGCTCGAGACGTGGTTTCGACAAGCCGTGACGTACCTCCGGATCTCCGGCCTGACTCAACGGCAGCAGGAAGCCCGTATGCCCCGTCTCGTGGCAAAGGCGCTCATAACTCTCGGGCAATGCGGGCCGTAGGGTTTTGATCTCCATCGGCGCGCCCCAGTTCGAGGCAGCCGCGACCGTACCGCTGTCGGTGCCAAAGCCGATCAGGTAGGCGGCATCGCCAAACCGCTCGCGACAGAGCTGGCCGATATTGAGCTCGTCACGCCGTGACATCTCGGTCGCCCGCGCATCACCGATGTGCGAGTTGTGGGCCCAGACCACGCCCCGGCTGCCCTCGCCGTGGTGGGCCAGCAGCGCCTCGAGGGTCTCGAACATGTATGTATCGCGCAGGTTCCACGAGCTGTGCGAGTCGTCGTACATCGAGCGGTAATATGCCTCGGCACCGACCACCAGACGCGCGTTCTGCAACAGGTCCAGAAAGCGATCGGCATCATGTTCTGTGTATTTCTGCTGACCTGCCTGCAGCGCATGGAGCACGTCGGCCACT
Organism: Halothiobacillaceae bacterium; assembly: GCA_041676845.1. GTDB lineage: Bacteria > Pseudomonadota > Gammaproteobacteria > Halothiobacillales > Halothiobacillaceae > Guyparkeria. Next base: position 328,106 of record JBAYRD010000001.1, read on the forward strand.
TGGGTCTTGCAGCCGGCGAAACCGGGGCTCCGCGTCCGGCGGCCATAGTCGGCCGGATCCGGCTTGAAGGGGGTCAGGCAGCCATAGCGCTCGCGAGCAAAGGCCGCCATCTCGGGATCAACCTCATCGAGATACTCGAGAACGGCGGCCATGGACTCGTACAGGCTGTAGAGATCGAGCCCGTGGAAGGCGACACGCGCGCTCGGCTCACGAGTGGCATTGTGCTCGCGCAACCAGTCGACAAATCCACGCACTTCTTCATTGCGCCACATCCAGGTCGGGAAGCGTGCGAAGGCAGTCCACTCCGACGGCGGGTGCTCGGCATGTCGCAGGTAGTGGTCAATGCGGGCCACATCCGGCCAGTCGCCCTCGATCGCCACGAAATCAAACCCCTGCTCCTCGACCAAGGCGCGGGTAATGCGCTGCCGGGCCCGGTAAAACTCGGAGGTGCCATGCGAGGCCTCGCCCATCAGCACCAGCCGGCTGTCACCGATCCGCTCGAGGAGCGCCTCCAGTGGCAGGTCATCGACCGAATCGAACGGCTCGGCCACTTCGGCTATCCGGTCGACCAGACGTTGATCGTTCGGAGAGATGGAGCGACGACCAAAGCCGCGTCTGGGGCGCGGGCCGGCTTCTTCCCAGCCGCCTTCACCGATCAGCGGGACGAAACGGACGTCAGCAAGATTCTCGGTCTCGAATTCATCCTCACCGACACGCGTGACCCGCAGCAGTTCCTGCGCCCCCTCATCGGGACCGACCGGCAGCACCAGGCGCCCGCCGATGGCCAGTTGTCGCTTCAGCGCCTCCGGCACCACCGGCGCACCCGCCGCCACCACGATCGCATCGAATGGCGCCGCCTCCGGCCAGCCGAGCGAGCCATCGCCGACACGCACCTCGACATTGGTGAACCCTTCGGCCAGCAGCGCCTCTTGCGCCAGCGCCGCCAGTTCGCCGATGCGTTCGATCGAATACACCTTCTTGGCGATGCAGGCAAGCACCGCAGCGGCGTAGCCCGATCCGGTACCCACGTCCAGCACCCGCTCGCCGCCCTTCAGGTCAAGTGCCTCGGTCATCATGGCGACCATCAGGGGCTGCGAAATCGTCTGACCGGCGGCGATCGGCAGGGGCGAGTCATCGTAGGCAAACTCGCGCAGGTCATCGGGCACGAATGCCTCGCGGCGCACCCGTCGCATCGCATCCAGCACGGCCGGTGCACGTACACCGCGAGCTCGTATCTGATGGTCGACCATCGCTTCGCGGCGGGCGGCCAGATCATATTCGGTCATCCCTACACCTCATCGCCTGTCATGTAACCTGCCATAGCGCCACTTACACACCTGGGTAGCCACCTTTGCAGGGGCCGTCCCGACGCGGCCATGCGCAGCCACGGCTCCCTCTCAGAGCATAGCTGGTTGATACGAACGATACGGTCGAGAGATCGACTCCCAAAGGGAGGCCCTGCACGAATCGATCAACCGCCGACAGCGGCACAGGCCTGGAGCGCAGACCGTTATCTCAGCCCGTCGGATCGGCCGCGCCGGCCTGACGATCTATACGAGCCTCACAGGCCTTACGGGCCTGTTTTTGCCGATACATGTCTTCGTCCGCCACATTGATGAGTGCTGCGGCGCTGTCGCCCGACGTCGGATAGAGGGCCTTGCCGATACTGACCTGAGGATGGACGGTAATCGCGCCAATCGTGACCGGAGCCTTGATCACATCACGGATCTTCTGGGCCACTTGTTCAAGCGCCTGCTCCGTGGCCGGTCGCGACACCAACACAGCGAACTCGTCTCCACCCAGACGGCTGACCGTGTCCTCGTCGCGCGTGACGTCCTCCATGCGCCGGGCGACCTCGATCAGCAACGCATCGCCCACCTCATGGCCATGGTTATCGTTAATCGGCTTGAAGTCATCGAAGTCCAGATACAGCAAGCCGACCAGCTCGCCATGGCGCTCTGCCGAGGACAAGGCGCGCTCAAATTGTTCACGAAACAGGGTCCGATTGGCCAGCCCAGTCAAGGCATCGTGGTGTGCCTGATACCACATGGCCCATTCGCGGGCCTTGGCATCAGAGGTATCCGAGAACATCACAGCGAATCGCGGCTCATCCAGGTCGCTGGTGACCGAAATGAACGAAGCTAGCGCGGGGAAGCTATTCGTATCGTCGCCGAACCGACGCAACCAGAGCTCGCCATCCCACCTGCCCCGAGACCGCAACTCTGCTTGCACCACGTCAAAGGAAGTGGTTTCTTCGTGATCCAAGATCAGCTCTTCAAACAACCGACCCAGCAACTGCGTCCTATCAATCCCCAGCAACTGTTCAACCGCGGGGTTGGCCGACAGAATACAGCCGTCCTTGTCGGCAATGAGGACGCCCTCATGGGCCGACTCCAGGATAGCCGCCGCTTGCCGGGACTCTTCGGTCGCCAGAATATGGTCGGTAATCTCCTGCATCGTGCCCAACAAACGTTGACGCCCCTTGGCATCCCGCTCGACCGTGCCGCGTTCATGCACATAGCGAACCTCGTCGTCCGAGCGCAGGATCCGATGCTCAATCTCGTATGCCCCACCGCTCTTCAACGCATCTTGCACCATTTTTTCGACCCGCTCCCGGTCCTCAGGGTAGGTCATCTCCATGAAGCGCTCGTAGGTCGGGACAAAACTGCCAGGCGGATGACCAAGTATCCGGTAGATTTCATCCGACCAGGTCAGCACACCGCTTTCAACATCAAAGGTCCAGTTACCCACGCCGGCAATCCGTTGCGCCTCATTAAGGGTGTTGAGCCACAGTTCCCGCTCCTTGGCCCGTTCTGACTCGCGCCAGCTCAGGTAAATCATCGAGCCGATGGTCAAAAGTACCAGCACCCCGGTCAGTGCAATCTTGATCCACAGCCACGACCAGGCCTCGGCGACGCGGGGGGCGGCCGCGTACCGCAGCAGATAGCCTCCTTCGAGTCTGTCTGTAGTCTTGATCGGCAAAAAAGAAATCTTGACGGCTTCCGGATGACGGGTCACCAGCGAGAAGGCTTCCCCAGCATCCATACGTCCTTTCACCCGGGGCGCGATCGCCCGCCCGATCGCGGCCAGTCGATCCTGATTCCACTTGCGCGTCATCGGTAAGGTATCTGCCAGCCGCCCCAGCTCAGCCTCATGATCAATAACAAAGTCCGGGTGCATGAGCGAGTCCATGTAATTGGACTGGCGTTCCTCATCCCAGACCTTGTCGACCACCAGGTCTCTCGAGATCAAGAGGCGATAGCCACCATGATCCCCTTGTGCATGGCTGAGAAGAAAGGAATGGAATGAGTACGAAGCCTCCACCGAGCCGATAAACTGACCTTCATGGAACAACGGGAAAATATTGCGGAACCCATTGAATACGCGCCCCTCCTCAAAGCCACTGACGGCCTCGTGGATGGTATGCACACGCGCAATGCCGGGCCGTACCGCCCAGAGATTGTCGCCAAACCTCTCGGGCCGATGAAAACGCAGGAAACTCACCGCACCGGGGAGATGAAAATGCAGCTGACGGAAGCCTTTCTCTCCCATCCGTTCGTACAGCGGCAAAAGCTGTTGGTACAGCTGAGCACGCAACTCCGCCAACCGCTCGACATCATCCGTACGCGCAGCCTGCGCCACCAGACGAAGCACCTCAGGCTGATCAATCTGGTCCTCGAAAACCTGCCGAGCGAGTTGCTCCTGATGCGAGTCCAATAACTGATACTCGACCGCCAACCGCTCAAGGGCCTGGTCGCCACTGGTCTGGAGAAGGCTCTGGTAGGTATCCAAGTACGACCAGAGCAGCAGCAGGAACACCAAGCCACCGAAAACCGCCACCACGGTACTCCGCAACACAATTCGGCGCTTGTGGCTATCGACTGACGTCATGTGAAGGCCTTGTTCCTGGAACACTATTCCTGGGGCATTGCTCTTAGGGCATTGCTCTTGGGACACTGCCCCTGGGACATCTAATCGGGCTGGTTTCCACCACCCGCTGAACATTGGGCATATCCTGCGTAAACGGGCTCGCTATACGCAGAATCGTACGTATGCTACTACGATGCCTGTCAGACAACTGACGGACCCGGTTCGGAGCGGGTTATCCACGCGACGCGATGCCAAGAAGCCCGCCGGGCTTGGCAAATGGCGGGTGGCGTTGGATCATGCGGGGCAGCGGCGGATCGGCCCGTTCGGTGTCGCAGGCCGCCCTGACAGGCAGCCGACATACGCAACCGACGGGCAGGGAAACTGAATGTCTTACCTCAAGGATTTTCCGAATAACGAAGGCTACTTTGGTGAATTTGGGGGCGCTTTTCTGCCACCCGAACTGGAGCCGCACTTCGTCGAGATCGAACGTGCCTATCGGCGACTGATGCGCTCGGCGGATTTTCTCAATGAGCTGCGCTACATCCGCAAGCACTACCAAGGCCGCCCCACCCCGGTGTATTACGCACACAACCTGAGCGAGTCGGTCGACGCGCATATCTATCTCAAGCGCGAGGACTTGAACCACTCCGGCGCGCACAAGCTCAACCACTGCATGGGCGAGGCGCTGCTTGCCAAGCACATGGGCAAGAAGAAGCTGATCGCCGAAACCGGAGCCGGTCAACATGGCGTAGCGCTGGCGACCGCCGCCGCCTACTTCGGCATGGAGTGCGAGATCCATATGGGCGAGATCGACATCCTCAAGGAAGCACCCAACGTCACCCGCATGAAACTCCTGGGAGCAGAGGTGGTGCCGGTGGGCTTCGGCGGCCGCAGCCTCAAAGAAGCAGTCGACTCGGCCTTCCAAAGCTATCTCTCGCAGGCCGACGAGGCAATCTACGCCATCGGCTCGGTGGTCGGCCCCCATCCCTTCCCGCAGATGGTGCGCAACTTCCAGGCGGTGATGGGCAGGGAGGCGCGCGAGCAGTATCTCGAGATGACCGGCGAATTGCCGGATCACGTCACTGCTTGCGTCGGCGGCGGCTCGAACGCGCTGGGCCTGTTCGCCGGCTTCATCGACGATGACGACGTGCAACTCCATGGCGTCGAGCCGCTGGGCCGCGGCACCGAGGTCGGCCAGCACTCGGCCACCATGGCCTTTGGCAAACCGGGCATGATCCACGGTTACAAGTGCCTGTTGCTGAGTGATGAGGAAGGCAACCCCGCTCCGGTGCACTCGATCGCCTCCGGCCTCGACTACCCCGGCGTCGGCCCCGAGCACTCGTATCTGAAGACCACTGGCCGTGTGACGTACCACGGCATCACCGATGACGAAACACTGGATGCCTTCTACAAGCTCTCACGCATGGAGGGCATCATCCCGGCGCTCGAATCCGCCCATGCGATCGCCTGGGCGATGAAGTTCGGTCGCGAACATCCCGGCACCACCATCCTCGCCAACCTCTCCGGGCGTGGCGACAAGGACATTGATTACGTCACGGAAAACTTCGGTTACGGCTGAACAGATACACGAACCGACGCTTCGGGTGGCGGGCCCGATACGCCCCCTAACCTGACCAAGCCGGCCCCATGCGCCATACTCCAGCAGGATCGTGGCAAAGGGAGCAGATGTGCGGATGAGCACAGACCAAAGCAATCGCCATAGCATTGGGCTGGACGGCCGTGGCGGCCTCGCCGCCTCACAGCAAACGTCAGTCGGCACCTGGGTTCAGTTCAACTGGACCAATCCGACCGACCGCGCCTGGCTTGAGGACCAGGCGGGCGTCGATGAGCTGGTCGCCGACAGCTTGCTGGCCGAGGACACGCGCCCGCGGGTAGTCGAGCACGACAACGGACTGCTTCTGATCCTGCGTGGCGTGAACCTCAATACCGACCGCCGTCCTGAGGACACCATCTCGCTGCGACTGTGGTACGACGGCGACCGGCTGCTCGGCTGCTCACGTGATCCGTTGCGCACCGTCGAGGAGCTGATGCACACCCTCGAGGCAGGCACTGGACCGACCAGTTTGCCGGACCTGCTGATCGCACTGATCGACGGCCTGGGCGAACGCACCGAGGAGCTAATCGAGTCAATCGAGGAAGCCATCGACGACCTGGAAGCCGCTTTGCTCGACGGCGCCAATCGCGAGCTGCGCACGCGGGTCGCCCAGACTCGGCGGACCATCATCGTCATCCGCCGCTATCTTGCCCCGCAGCGTGACGCGCTGGCTCGTCTGTCGACCCTGACCCACCCACTGCTGGATGCCCTGATGCGTGGCCACGTCCGCGAGCAGGCCGATGCGCTCATCCGTCTGGTCGAGGATCTCGATATGGCCCGCGAACGCGGTGCGATGATCCACGAGCAGCTATTGAGCCAACAGTCCGAGCAGCTCAACACCAGGATGTACCTGCTCTCGATCGTCACGGCGATCTTTCTGCCGCTGGGCTTCATCACTGGTCTGTTCGGTATCAACGTCGGCGGCATGCCGTGGGTGAGCAGTAATATGGGCTTCTGGTGGGTGATCTTCCTGATCGGAATCCTCGCCAGCGGCCTGGGCCTCTGGCTCAAGCGTCGACACTGGTTCTAGTCCAGCAAACGGTCAGCCGAGTGCGACATCCAGCACCATCATCACCGTAAAACCACCGATCACCCCCAGGGTCGCCGCATCGGCGTGACCGCTGCGCTGTGCCTCGGGGATCACCTCCTCGACCACGACGAATACCATCGCTCCCGCCGCAAAGGCGAGCGCATAGGGAAGGATCGGTTGCCAGAACAGCACCGCCGCCGCGCCGATCACCCCGGCGACCGGCTCGACCGCACCGGACAATTGCCCATACCAGAAGCTCTTGAACCGCCCTATTCCTTCGCGACGCAGCGGCATGGCCACGGCCATCCCTTCGGGAAAGTTCTGCAGACCGATACCGACGGCCAGGGCAATGGCACCGCCCAGGCTCGCGTGATCGAACCCGTAGGCCAGTGCACCAAAGGCCACACCCACCGCCAACCCCTCGGGGATATTGTGCAAGGTGATCGCCAGCACCAGCAGCGTGGTCCGCCGCCAGGTAGTGCTCATCCCTTCCGCCTCGTGCATCGGGGCATTGAGGTGCAGATGCGGCAGAACCAGGTCGGCCCCGCGCAGGAACACCGCACCAAGCAGAAAGCCGATGGCGGCCGGGAACCAGTCGGGTACCGCCAGATCACCGGCCATCTCGATCGATGGCGCGAGCAGTGACCAGAAACTCGCCGCGATCATCACACCACCCGTGAAACCCAGCAGCACGTCGAGCAACCAGCGGTTTTCGCGAGCGGTGAAGAACACCGGCAAGGCGCCCGCGGCAGTCATGCCCCAGGTGAACAGCGTGGCGACCAGCGCTTGTGTCACCGGTGAGGCCTCGAGAAAGGCCTGCCATGGCATCAGAAGCCACTCGTTCATCAGCGCCCACCTCCGGGGGATCCCGCCCATGCCAGCATCGACATTTTGAGAATAGCTGCCCGATCGGCCACCAGATAGATTGCCGCTACCGCAACCTCGCTGGAAGTCGACTACGCTCTTGATGGCTATCTCCATCCACACCACTGACAGGAGCTACACCATGAGCAAAAAAATGCTGAAAGTGATCGAGGTTCTCGCCGAGTCGGAGACCTCTTGGGAAGATGCAGCCAATCAGGCCATTGCCAATGCCAGCCGCAGTGTCCGCGGTATAAAATCGATCTACATCAAGAACTTCGAGGCCAAAGTGGAAGACAATCGCATTGTCCGCTACCGCATCAACGCCAAGATCTCCTTTACGCTCGAGTGATTAGCTCAAAATCCCGCCGCCCCCAGGAAAGTGGCTTTACAGTGATGTCAAAGTCACTTCCAGGCCGGTTTCTCCATCATGCATCTTGCTCTGTCCACGAACATGAAAGTGATTCGTCCAGAGCGTTGCCCTAGGGAAGCTCTGCACGAATCGATGGCGCCTCTGGTTGACGGGTTTGTTCGCAATCAAGGCGCTGGCCCGAAGGCGGGCTCATTGCCCGTCGAGGGGCGGCAACGCCGAGTGCGGGCAAACCCGCCAGCCCCTTCGGGCGGGCCGCCAAGGGCCCATCTGCGGTGTTGCCAGTCCTTGCGAAGGACCACCGCCCTTCACGGCGGACTGCGCCTGGCATCTGGGCCCTTGGCGGTCCCGCAGAGACACTATCGATTCGTGCAGAGCTTCCCTAGGCAGCCACCTTGTCGGTACGCGCGGCCATCACAAAGTCATTGCGATGCAGTCCGCCTATCTTGTGGGTCCACCAGGTAACCGTTACCCGCCCCCACTCGGTCAACAAGGCGGGATGATGCCCTTCCTGTTCGGCGATTTTGCCCACGGCATTGGTGAACACCAGGGCTTGGGCGAAATCATCGAAACGAAAGACACGCTCCAGTTGCCGGACGCCGTCGCGACTGACCACCTGCCAGCGCTCGTCGATCTGCTGTTGCAGCTTGGCAATTTCATCATCATCAAGTGTCGGTGCGCCCACTCGACATACCTCGCAGTGGGCGGCGCTCAGCTCCGTCATGCCAGACTCCTTTTCGTGAGTGATGCAAGGATGATGGTTCATCCGGCCGGATTAATCCCGACCACAACCCCCAAGTCCCGAACCACGGTACCGACAGATCACCTGACCGTGATACGTTGCCTGACCAGCTAATCCTCCGAGACATTCATTCGGGGGCAATCTCTTGGGGCGCGAGAAGAAGGGTTCATGGCAGACGCACGACGACATCATCGACAAGGCCTCGCCTTCATGGCGATGGCGGTGCTCACCATCCCGATGGCCGACACGATCGCCAAGTGGCTGGCAACCGACCTATCGGTTGGTGAAATTGCCTGGTTTCGCTTTATCTTCCAGACTCTGTGCCTGCTGCCACTGCTGATCGCAAGTCGACATCTCGGTCGACCACGAACGGAACACCTGTGGCTAAGCGGCCTGATCGCCAGCTCGATTCTGTTTCTCTTTGGTGGTCTGGCGCAGCTGCCTCTGGCCAACAACATCACCCTGTTTTTTGTCGAGCCGCTGATCCTGGTGGTGTTCTCGATTATCTTCCTCGGCGAACGCATCACACTCCGCCGCTGGCTCGGCGTAATCGGTGGGCTGATTGGTGCGCTGATTATCTTGCGGCCCAACTGGAGTGCCTACGGCCTGGCCTCGCTGCTGCCGATCGCATCGGCAGTCTGCTTTGCCGGCTACCTCACGCTGACACGTGCCCGCATACAAACTACGCACTATCGCGATGCCCTGGTGCTTCAACACTGGGTGGGCTGGTTTGCCATCCTGCTGCTCGGCGGCTTTCTGCTCATCGGGCAGACCACGGACTGGGCTATCACCCATTGGCAGCCACCTACTGATTGGCAATGGTTCTGGCTGGCCGTCGCCGGCGGGCTCGCCGCCTTCGCCCATGTCCTGATCACCATGGCGTTTGCCCGCAGTGATGCGAGTTTGCTGGCCCCGCTGCAGTATCTGGAAATTTTCGGTGCGGCTCTGCTCGGCTGGTTGGTGTTTTCGGAATGGCCGGATATTTTCACCGTCCTGGGTGGGGTGATCATCGTGGCGGCTGGTCTGATGGTGATCCACGAACGCCCGGTGCCAGCACACCCCTAAGACCGACAGGTCACCAGCCTGAGCTCAAACCAACCTTGCATGTTCAACCGGACTGGCTTGAGAGACTTTCAAATCAGTTGCCGGGGAGCGGGCGTGACTCCACTCGGCGGTGCATCATTTAGGGACGCTCTACACAAAAAACCCGCCATGACGGCGGGATTGGCAGTCACATTCTGGCTTAGCGTCTTCAGGCCGTTTCCATCTCCGGGCTGTACTTGCCCAGGCTTGCCAGTCCGTTGAGATGCGCCCGCTTGAGCACTCGCTGCTGGGCCTCGGCCACGTTGGCCGGCTCACCTTTCCAGTAGTTGAGCGCCGGCCCCTGGATGGCGCGAGCATAGGAGAAAGTCAGTGGCCATGGCAGGCGATCACCGTAGCGCTGATGCATGGCGTTGAGGTGCGCCGTGGACTCCTCGGCACCTTGCCCGCCGGAGAGGAATACCACCCCACCGAGGGCCGCCGGGACGGTGCGCAGCATCGTTTCAATCGTGCGCTCAGCCACTTCCTCAACCCCGGCGCGGTTGGCTGCCTTCGTGCCCGAAATCACCATGCTGGTCTTGAGGATCACGCCCTCGAGCATGACGTTCTGGTGATAAAGCTGACGAAAGAGCTCGTTGAGCTCCCGTTCAGTGACCCCCTCACAGGTGGCGATATCGTGATCACCGTCGATCAGCACTTCCGGCTCGACGATCGGCACCAGGCCGCCCTCCTGACACAGCGCGGCATACCGGGCCTGTGCGTGGGTATTTGCTTCGGTACAACCCCAGGTCGGCAACCCCTTGTCGGTATCGATCGTGACCACCGCCCGCCACTTGGCAAAGCGCGCGCCCATCTGGTAATACTCGGCCACCCGTTCACGCAGTCCATCAAGTCCCTCGGTGACTTTTTCGCCTTCCAGACCCGCCAGCGGCTTGGCACCGGTGTCGACCTTGATGCCAATCACCTGGTCACGTTCGCGCATCACATCGATAAATGGCTTGCCGTCCGCGGTGGCCTGGCGAATGGTCTCGTCATAGAGGATCACGCCGCTGATGTACTTTTCCAGATCAGGGGTTGTCAGCAGCAACTCGCGATATTCACGTCGCTTGGATTCGGTCGGCTCAACACCAACCGCCTCCAGACGTTTGTTACAGGTGCCATTACTCTCATCGGCGGCCAGAATACCCTTGCCCGGGGCGACCATCGCCTTGGCAGTCTGAATCAACTCATCGGCCTTTTCGGGACGATAGGTAGTCATGCACAAACTCCTTGGGTTTTGATTGAAACCCTGTCGGTGGAACTGGCAAGCAGATCACCATCCGACCATAGTCCCTTGAGCTGCACGTTTTCAAACCATTACAGGTATGCCCCGCCCCCACCGATGGCAATGCTGATCAGGCCCAGCCAGAGGATGACATGCACCAGCCGACGGATTCGCGGGATGGTCTCGCCGGCACGCGGCCAGTCCTCGGCGGCGACAGTGACATGCAGCCGCCGGTAGGGGCCGAAGGCCAACACCACGAACACCGCTATCGTCAGCCAACCGAACAATTGCATGCCATGCAGATAGCCCGGTGAGGCGAATCCACCAAAGCTCATGAAGAGCATGCCGTAGCCACTGATGAGCAAGGCGGCGATCAGTACCCACACCCAACGGAAGAACCGCGTGAACACACGATCCCACAGCGTGACCCGGTCCGGGCCGGACAGATGCCCCAGCGACGGACGCAGGATCGCGTAGGCGTAGAACACCCCGCCAATCCACAGTACCGCCGCCAGCAGATGGATCACCTTGAGCAAACCAATCATCACGTCACGATCCTCCTCGGTTGAGCAAAAAACATCAGCACGCCTCCCAGTGCTCGGCCTGCATGCCCCCGATATGTATGTCGCAATACAGAATCTCGCACTCGCCGGGCCTTGGAGGCGACCGGGTTTATCCAGAGATTCCTTAACTACGCGTCTGTCGAGAACGACGTACCGTCTGGTAGGCAGACTGAATCTCCTGACTACGCTCCTTGGCCAGTTCGATCATGGAGTCCGGCAGTCCCTTGGCAATGAGCTTGTCCGGGTGGTGCTCGCTCATCAGCTTGCGATAGGCGCGCTTGACCTGCGCATCGCTGGCCGTCTTTTCCACCCCGAGCGCACGATAGGCGGTGTCAAGCGCGGCGGCCGTGCTCGGTGCGCCGGGGCCTTGCTGATAGTGCCCTGCCAGCAAGGCCTCGACACGGGCAAATTCGGCATCCGACAAGCCCAGGACATGGGCAATGCCCAGCAGGACCTCGCGCTCGGCCGGCGCGATATGTCCATCCGCGAAGGCCGCCTGGATCTGGATCTCCAGGAATACGCGCAACAAGGTCGGCTGGCTGCCGCAGACCGCCACGAATCGCCGGATGGCCGCATCCCGATCAAAATCGGGGTCCTTGCCGCGATTGAATGCCGCGATCGCCTCGCGCCGCCGCGCCGGGGGCAGGCGCATCTGGGTCATAATCTGCTCAGTGGCGCGTATTTCCGCCTGGGTCACTTGGCCGTCTGCCTTGCAGACATGCCCGAGAACGGCAAAGGTCGTCTCAAAGAACGTCTGCTGCACCTCGAGCAACCGTCCGCCAACCTGTTTGACCCGACCGACGAAACGGTCAACAAAATGACCGAACAACAGACCGATACCGGCCCCGATCCAGCCAAAGACCAGGAAGCCAATACCGGCCCCCAGCAGTTTTCCAATCCAGGTCATGCCTGTTCCCATCAATGAACTAGCCGACCAGTTTGCCAAAAACCGACGTCGGCGGCCCGCGCATGCAACATTATGGAAAGATCAGCCGCGCACCAACACCGCGCCGGGTGACAGCTGCTGTCGGAGTTCCCGGCAGTCCCCCGGCTCCGGCTGCTTCTCGAGATCCCGGTCGGGGAACCAGACGCGACACTGCCCGGCCGGCGGCAGGTGGCTGGCCGGCACAATCACAGGGTCGAGCGAGGTATCACCGTCCGGATAGACGATCACGGTGCGTGGGTCTCCATCCGCGGTGGGGTCCAACAGCGCACAGCCGCCCATTGCGCCAGTCACGACGACAGTCACGGCGACAAGCGTCGTCGCCCACAGCGACCTGCCAATACTACGTGCATGGGTGCTCATCATGTTTTCTCCTGCTGCTCGGTTCGAGCAAAATAGTCGCGGGTGACAGCGAACACGGTGCCTGACAAGGCAATCAAGGCGATCAGGTTCGGGATGGCCATCAAGGCGTTGAGAATATCGGCCACCAGCCAGATCAGCTCCAGGTTGGCGATCGCGCCAACGAACAATGCGCCCACCCAAAGGTAACGGTATGGCCTGATCACCCTCACGCCGAACAGATACTCGGCCGCCCGTTCACCGTAGTAGCTCCAGGCAATGGTGGTGGTGAAGGCGAACAGCACCAAGCCGGCAGTCACCACCCAATTACCACCACCCAGGGTCGCGGCAAAGGCCGCCGAGGTCAGCGCCGCCCCACTCTGGCCGGTGGTCCAGACACCACTGAGCACGATCACCAACGCGGTCATGGTGCAGACGACGATGGTGTCGATGAACGTCCCGAGCATCGCGATGGTGCCTTGGCGTACCGGGTCGTTGGTGCGCGCTGCCGCGTGAGCGATCGGCGCCGAACCCAGACCTGCCTCATTGGAGAAAATGCCGCGCGCCACACCAAAGCGGATCGCCGCCCAGACCGCTGCACCGGCGAAGCCACCCGTGGCCGCCGTCCCCGTGAAGGCATCGCTCACGATCTGGGCGAGCGCCCCTGGCACCGCAGTGATGTTCATCAGAATGATCACCAGCGCGACAGCCACGTAGAGGATCGCCATCGACGGCACCAGGTACTCGGCCAGATGGGCAATCCGCCGAATGCCGCCAATGATCACCACGAACACCACCACGGCGAGCACCAACCCGGTGGCCCAGTCGGGGATGGCGAGGTTGGTCTCGAGCACGTCGGCCACGGAGTTCGCCTGCACGGTATTGCCAATGCCGAAGGCAGCAATCATGGCGAACAGCGCGAAGGCCGCACCAAGCCACTGCCACTTCGCACCCATGCCGTTCTTGATGTAGTACATCGGCCCGCCGACGTAGCGGCCACGTTCATCGACCTCGCGATAGCGCACCGCCAGCACGGCCTCGGCGTACTTGGTAGCCATGCCCACCAACGCAGTCAGCCACATCCAGAAGATCGCGCCCGGACCACCCAGGGCGATGGCCGTGGCCACCCCGGCGATGTTGCCGGTGCCGATGGTGGCCGACAGCGCGGTCGCCAGGGCCTGGAACGACGTGATGTCACCGCGCTCATCCGCAGCGGGGTGGCGTCCGAGGAACAGCTGACGAAAGCCGTAACCAATCCGACGGATCGGCATACCACGCAACCCGATGGTCAGATACAGCCCGGTGCCGAACAGTAGTACCAGCATCACCGGACCCCAGACGAATCCACTGATGTGGGCGAGATATTCCGTCAATGTGCCCATCGCGTCTGCATGCTTCCTGTGATTGGCATTCTTTGATTTAACGGCCGGGCGGCCGCTACGGCACCACCAGCGCAGAGTCGAACCCTACCCTGATTTCCCAGGACATGGCCAGCATTGTCAGGCGGCCGAGACCGCGTCGGCCGCCTCACCCCCCACCTGCACCCGCTTGCCATGCTAGTGTGATTTCATTCTCGATACACCAATCCGATATACCGATCTGAGAGAACACGCATGGCGGATACGCCCACCCGACTGGAAATCAACCAATTGTATCGCCCCTGCCTCCCTGGCTCGTTGCCGTTCGAGACCACGGCAGAACTTGAGCCGCCGGCGGCTGCCGCCGGTCAGGACCGCGTTCTTGAGGCACTTTCCTTCGGTACCGATATCGCGGACGGCGGCTTCAATATCTATGCCTTGGGCTCAGTGGGCGCCGGCAAGTACGCGGTGATTCGCGATTTTCTTGAACAACGAGCCCGCAATGATGCGCCACCGCCCAGCTGGGCCTACATATTCAATTTCCAGAATCCTGGCCAGCCGACCCTCCTCGAACTGCCCGCCAAAGCGGGTCGTGAACTCAAGAAAGATCTCGAGGCACTGGTTGAGGAATTCCAGACCGCCATCCCCGCCGTGTTCGAGAGCGACCAGTACCACAGCCGTATCCGGGAGATGCGAGAGGCCTTCAAGCATCGGCAGCATAAAGCGATCGAGGCGGTCAGCGAGGAGGCGGAAAAGCGCGACGTGGCCTTGGTGAGCACCCAGACAGGTTTCACCCTGGGGCCCGCCAAAGACGGCAAGATCCTGGATCCGGAGACATTCCAGGCTCTGCCTGAAGAGGAGCAAGAGGAGCGGCAGGCGGCCATCAACGAGCTTGAGGAACAGCTCAAGCAGGCCCTGCAGCAGATTCCCAAATGGCAGAAGGAGGCGCGCGAAGAACTCCAGCAACTCAACGAGGAAATGATGCGTGTGGCGGTGGGCCAGCAGCTCGAGGCGCTGGAAAAACACTGGGCGAAATTCCCGGACGTCACCAGGTTTCTCGGCGAGATCCAAAAGAACATTATTTCACATGTCAATGACCTTGACGACGACGGCAGCACTGTTCCGGAAGAGATCCTCCACCAATACCAGCTCAACCTGATCGTCGACAACGCCGATCTCGACGGTGCCCCGGTCATCTACGAGGACCTGCCCACCCACGCCCGGCTGATTGGGCGGATCGAGCATTATTTCCGCGAAGGCGCGCTGCTGACCGACTTTCGCCTGATCCGCCCCGGTGTGCTGCATCGGGCCAACGGCGGCTACCTGATCCTGCACGCCCGCCAGATCCTGATGCAGCCATTCGCCTGGGAGACGCTCAAGCGCGCACTCTACGGCAAACAGGTGCGCATCGAATCGCTCGATCAGCTGTATTCGGTATTCACCACTATCACGCTCGAACCCGACCCATTGCCCTTGGACCTCAAGGTAGTGCTGATCGGTGACCGGCTGCTGTATTACCTGCTCTCCGAATACGATCCGGATTTCGCCAGGCTGTTCAAGGTACAGGCGGATTTCGAGGACAACTTCGATCGTGAGCCGGAAAACGAGCTGGACTACGCCCGGACGCTGGCTGCCATCGCACAGCGCGACGGACTGCGGTCACTGGACCGTACTGCGGTGGCTCGTACCATCGAGCATGCCAGCCGCCTGGCCGGCGACCGCGAGAAACTCATCGCCGGGACCCGACCGCTATCCGACCTGCTTGCCGAGGCCAACCATCTGGTCGGATCGAGCCACGCTGAGCACATCAGCGCACATCACATCGAGCACGCCATCCGTCGGCAGGAAAGGCGAGCCGAGCGCCTGCGCGAACGCACCGTCGAGGCCATCCTGCGCAATACCATCAACCTGCCGACCAGTGGCGAGCGCGTCGGGGCCGTTAACGGCCTGGCCGTCTCGCAGCTGGGTGAATTCACCTTCGGACTACCCACACGCATCACCGCCACCGCGCGTCCCGGCCGTGATCAGGTAGTCGATATCGAACGTCAGGCCAAACTGGGCGGTGACATCCACGCCAAAGCGGTGATGATCCTGTCGCGCTACCTCGCCAGCCGCTATGCCCCGGACAGCGAGCTGTCCCTGTCGGCAAGCATCGCCTTCGAGCAGCTCTATGGCTCGGTCGAGGGCGATTCGGCCTCGGTGGCCGAGCTCTGCGCCCTGGTCTCGGCCATCGCGCGGGTCCCCATCCGACAGTCGTTTGCCGTAACCGGCTCGATGAACCAGCTGGGTGAAGTCCAGGCAGTCGGTGGGGTCAACGAGAAGATCGAGGGCTTCTTCCGCATCTGTCGTGAACGTGGACTCGACGAACAGCACGGCGTGATCATCCCGCGGGCCAACCTGCCCCATCTGATGCTCGACCACGAGGTACGTAGCGAGGTAGCCGCCGGACGATTCCAGGTACACGCCATCTCGCATGTCGATGAGGCCTTGGCCCTGTTGACAGGCAGGGAGCCCGGACAAAGCGATGCCGATGGTCTCTTCCCGGCCGACAGCCTCAATCGCGAGGTGGTCGACCAGCTGGCCCGTTTCGAGCGCGCCACACGGCGCGACCACGACCGCGACCGAGCCGGGCCGCACGAGCAACCATGACTGAGCCGC
Source organism: Halothiobacillaceae bacterium (assembly GCA_041676845.1). Classification (GTDB taxonomy): domain Bacteria; phylum Pseudomonadota; class Gammaproteobacteria; order Halothiobacillales; family Halothiobacillaceae; genus Guyparkeria. Next base: position 344,760 of record JBAYRD010000001.1, read on the forward strand.
ACATTCTGGTCCTCCTGGACACGACACCAGCCAGCGAGGCCGCCCTCGACAGCGCTGCTCGACTGGCTCGACACCGCCAGCTGGAGCTGATTGCGCTATTCGTCGAGGACCAGGACCTGATCGCCCTGGCCAGCCACGCCTTCAGCCGCGAGATCAGCGCTCTCTCCGGACAATCGCATCCCTTCGACCATGAAACACTGCTCACCCGACTGGCCATCCAGCGCCGGCAGATCGAGACCTGCCTGAACGCGCTCGACCAGCAGGAACGTCTTCGTTGGCGATTGGACGTCGTGACCGGCCCGGTGGTCGAGAGCATCCGACAGGCTGCACTCGGGGCTGAATGGGTGGTTTTGGGTAAATCCGGCTGGTCCACCTCCCGCGGCAAACGGCTCGGATCGACCGCAATGGGACTGATCGGCGATTCACCGACTACCGTGATGCTATGGGAAGGAAGACCGCTTCCAGGCAGCAGCACAGTTGTCGCCCTGATCACGGATGCGGACTCCGCAGCAGCCATCCTTGCCGTGGCCGATACGCTCGCGACCGCGACCGACCGGGCACTACAGCTGGTATTTCCGCCCGGTCTTGATCCGGCAGTTGAGCAATTGATTCTCGATGCTCGCAGCGGTGCGTCGACAGCGACCACGGTCGAGCAGCTGGGTTCCAACCCACTGTCGGCGCTAGTTCACATCCTGCACGCTCACCCCGGCGCGGAGCTGGTGATCGGCCGCACGGCGGCAGAAGCACTGGACTGCCGGCTGGAGGATCTTCTTACGTTAAGCGAAGGCCCTGTGATCATCGTGCCCACCGAATAACGTATGATGAGCGCCCAACAACCCCGCTGATTCCACCGGTTCTCGACGATCACGCCATGGATACCATCACCAAGATTTCCTCCAGCTTCCTGAGCGGTCACTGGATCTGGATCACCCAAGCCTTCGTGATCATCACGATCTCCCTGCTACTCAATTTCTTCCAAGGGCACATCCTGCTCTGGCTGCGCCACTGGATGCAGCAGAAAGGAAGTCGCTGGGCAAACTCGATCGCCGATGCCCTCAGCCAGCCGTTAACGCTGCTGATCTGGGTGCTGGGCATCACGCTTGCCGCCGACGTGATCTATGTCGCTACGCAGACCGCTATTTTCGCCTTCGCCGGCGAGGTCCGCAGCGTGGGCGTAATCCTGTCGATTGCCTGGTTCCTCACGCGTCTGATTCAAAACATCGAGCAAGTGATAGTGCGGGCCGCGGGCTCCCGCCCAGCGGAGCAGCAGCGGGTGGACCAGCACACCGCCGAGGCTATCGGCAAACTGCTGCGGGTGTCCGTGTTCATCACCGCCGCGCTGGTGACCCTGCAGACACTGGGCTTCTCCATCTCCGGGGTGCTGGCCTTCGGTGGGCTGGGCGGTATCGTCATTGGCTGGGCGGCCCGGGATTTCGTCTCGAACTTCTTCGGTGGCCTGACCATCTACCTCGACCGCCCCTTCCATGTGGGTGACTGGGTGCGGTCACCCGACCGGGAAATCGAAGGCACCGTCGAGGAGATCGGCTGGCGACAGACGCGCATCCGTACCTTCGACAAACGCCCGATCTATGTACCGAACTCGATCTTCACTACCATCGCGCTTGAAAATCCCTCGCGGATGACACATCGACGCATCTACGAGCACATCGGCATTCGCTACAACGACATCAAGGTCATGGACACAATCACCCGGGAGGTCGAAACCATGCTCCGCGAGCACAGCGACATCGCAGACGATCAGACCATGATCGTGAAATTCAATGCCTTCTCGGCCTCGTCAGTCGATTTCATGCTTTATACCTTCACGCGCACGGTCAACTGGATCGAGTTCCACCGCGTCAAGCAGGATGTGCTGTTGAAAGTAGTCGACATCATCACTTCGCATGGCGCCGAGCTGGCCTTCCCCACCCGCACGCTCTACCTCAAGGACGAGTCGGCCGAGACGGAGGCTGCGACCCATGCCCCGGTACCAGCCCCCGCCAGCCCGTCCGATGGTTGACTCGACGCAGCGCCCGATCCGCTGCTCGTGCAGAGCTTCCCTGGACCCTCACGTCCATGGCCCTGGCCACCCAAACCCGGACCCCAAAACCTCATACATCAAAATGGAGAACCCAATGGCGATTCGCCCGTCTCTCACCCGCAGCTTGATCGCCCTGCTGATCAGCGCGCTAGTGGCTGTCATGTCCGTAGGCACCGCCGAAGCCAAGCGTTTCGGTGGCGGCAAGAGCTTCGGCTATCAGGGGCAGAAGAGCTCGCAGACCTACAACCAGCGCCAATCGACCACCCAACAGAAAGCCACACGCAGCCCCGGTGCCGGCATGGGCGGCATGCTCACCGGACTGGCCGCAGGTGGCCTGCTCGCCTGGTTATTCATGGGTGGGGCCTTCGAGGGCCTGCAGCCGATGGATCTGCTGGTGATGGTCCTGCTCGGCATCGGCGTGTTCCTGTTTATCCGCCATCTGCGCGGCGCAAGCTCGACCAACCGTCCTGCTTATGCCAGCCCCCAACCGGCAACCCCGCAACCAGCCACCGCGAAACCAAACCCACAGGCTCGGGTCGGACGCGAATCGCCTGATGAATCGACTCACCACCGGCCTGGAGTCCGTTCCGGCTCGCTCATGGACGAGTTCAATTTCAGTGGTGTCGCCGCTTACCAGCCGCCGAGCTGGTTTGACGAAACCCGTTTTCTTGGTGCCGCCCGCACCCACTTCACCAACCTGCAACTGGCCTGGGATGCCAACCGCATGGACGAGGTGAGGGAATTCGTCACTCCGACCCTGTTCCGCGAACTGGTGCGCGAGCGTGCTGCCCTCGGTGATGCGGAGAACGTCACCGAGGTGATCAGCCTCAATGTGGCACTGGACAACCTCAACGAGGAAGATGGCGACATTGTCGCGGCTGTCCGTTTTACCGGCCGCATCCGCGAGGCCGCTGGCGCCGACCCGGTGCCACTGGACGAAACGTGGCTAGTGCGGCGCGCCCTTGACGATGAGAACAGCAACTGGCTGATCGCCGGCATCCGACAGAACGACTGAGCCGGTCAGTACAGCGAAAAACGAAACCCCCTGTCAGCTGGGATGGCGTCCAACTTTCAGGGGTCAGTCCGGAGTGGGAGCTTTTTGATTGCCAGGGAAGCCCTCAGGATACACTCGGGCCGCTGCAACGGCTCAGTAACTCAAGGGAACCAGACCGTCGCGGGAAAGCAGTGTGAAGAGCGCCTCTGCCCCGCCGAACTCAACTCCCTTGATCAGATCCTCCGGCGTCAAACCGGCCTGATCAAGGCACATTGGGCAAACAAGCACCCGGGCCCCGTGGTCCATCGCCATCTTCAACGTCTCCTGGGCCGTTCGACCGGTTGCTCCCAACGTATCCTGCTTGCGATCCTTGCTGGCCAGATAGACCCCGCGCACGTTGAGGTAGACCACCACGTCGTGGCCAATCTTGGCCGCATTGTAGGCCTGGGCGGTGGCCATGCCTGCCGGCCAGACCTCGTCTGTGGTGATGTTGTAAAAGAAGGTCTTGCCCTCGCCTGAGCCGGCCAGGGCACTGCCCGACACGATCAAGGCCAGCACGGTGAACAATGCGGCAAAAAGATTTCTTGAAATCAGCATGATGCTCTCCTCGGTTCAATTGTCGACTAAGCAATGCGAAAACCTGCATCTGTTCATGGGGCCAGACTCGGCCCTGATGACACGCCATTCATGCCGAACACTCGGAATGTAGAGCAGCTGTGGGAGCCTTGCCTTGCAAGCGCATCGCGCCGGAGGCGCGAGCCATGGCCCTGGGCTGGCATGAATCCTGGCTGCGGCAACGGATAGCTGGACAGCCGCTGGCGCGGCTTTCGCGGGCAGGGCCCGATCCCACAATGGCGTGGTGGTTGCTGTGACTTCGCGGGCGGGGTCCGCTCCTACAATAATGCGATGCCACGAGTCTTGTGGAGAGACATAGAATCTTCCACAACGGCACGGTACCACCAGACCCTGTGGGCCATGTCATCGCCTTGGGCCTCGCAAGCGCATCGCGCCGGCAGGCAACAACGAGCATTGTGCCCTGGCAATCCATCCGAAAAGTGGGTGTCAACAAGCTGTGGGCCAGCAGCACCATGGGCCGTCAGGTGAAAAACGACTTGCGCGCAAGGGCCTTGAGCACCTCGGTGAGATCGGCCTCGGCATTGTTGACGATAGCTACCATGCTGGACACCCCACAAGCCGAGCGTTGATCGCCATGCACGATCCAGCCATTGGCCGGGGTCCAGCCCGGCTGATTGACGAACAGGGCCAGCTGGTCGGCATGTCCCTGGGTCAGTCGTTTGAAATCCAGCGCCATCTGGGTCATGCGACGGGCGTCGACTTCCGAGAGATTGCCATGAACCTCCCAGGGCTCGCCGGTCTCCTCGCGAAAATGACCCACCGCCTCTACACCATTCAGTTCGAGCAATTGCTTTAGCATGACAGCCTCCTCACTCGGCGAGAGCTTTGTAGGTGGCGCCGTAATCGGCGAGGTCGTTCTTCAGCACCACGGCCCGGCGACCGCGCGATACCGCTGACCAGTCAAGGCCGACGAACGTGAACCCCTGGACAGGGTAGAAGCCCTTGACGTCGCTCATGCCTTCCCAGCCGCGGGCCTGCATGGCGCCGATCGCCATGTTCGCCACGAGAAGGTGGCCAAGCAGATCAAGCGTATCCCGGTCGATGACGGCGTCGTCGACGATCTCCGCGTCAACGAGACGGCCATCGTCGTCGAACTGGAAGGCGGCCAGTGCACCAGGTGCGGAACTGAGGGTCTTGAGGTCGGACATGGTCGTTTCTCCTTATATAAAAAACAGATCGGCAAGAGGTGTCACATCAGGTGATCGGGTGCCTCGGACAGCCGTTCGCGCATCAGGCCGAGCACCTCGGTCAGGGAGGCACGATCGTTGTCGATCAGACAGTAGACGTTCGAGATCACGCAGATGCTGCGTTCTGCACCGTGCATGACCCAGCCCTTGGCGGGATCGAAACCGCAACCCCCGGCCTCCGGTTGACACACTCGGCTGAACAGCGCCATCAGATCCCCTTCCATTCGCATCGAGGTGGTATTGGCACGACACAGGCTGGACATCGTCCTCGTCTCTTCCTCAGACATGGGGCCCCGGTGGGCGGAGTACTGATCGCCCCGATAGACGAAATCGCCAGCCGCCACAACCCCCGTCAGTTCCATCAGATCAGTTATCAGACTCATGAACTCACTCCCCGAAAATCGATACCGTTCACTATTAGATATAGTAGGCCGCTGCCTAGAACGCGATTTTATTTCCTGATCGACCATTAATGATCTGCTCGGTCGTTCTGTTTAGCCCAACGCACGCCACAGCTATCCCCTGTCAGCGCGACCGAGGCCGGCCGGTATCAACGGTCATGCTGCCGTGATGCGACTGTCGATGTGCGCCTGCCATCGGGACAGCTGGCAACTGGAACAGGATCAGTCCCAGCCGGGCAATGAGCCCGCCTTCGGGACGACGCCCTGATTGCGCATCCACATTATTAAAACTCGGGCATCAGCCGGAGGCGCCATCGATTCGTGCAGATGCCCCCTGGCCGTTACAAGTTGTCTTGAAACCTGGGGGAGATGACCTCAAGCCATTGACTGTCAACGAATTACGGGTTCGACGAACGTATCGTCAGCAGGAGGGGCCGCATGCAACACATTCACCAACGTCGATCGAGGAGCCAGTCGGATCTGCGCCGCTACTGGAAGGTAATGAGCCTGTCGGAGCGCTTCGAGCAGACCATCGCCGCGATCCTGGGCATGATCATCGCGGTGGTTATCCTGCTCGCGCTCTGGGAGCTGATCCGGCTGGTGGTCAGCACGATCCTGCTCCAGCAAGAAAACATCCTGGTCCACAGCGTATTCCAGAAGCTGTTCGGGGCGATCCTGACGCTGCTGATCGCAATGGAGTTTCAGCACTCGATCATCAAGGTGATCGAACGGCGCGAGCACATCATCCAGACGAAGATCGTGATGCTGATCGCCCTGCTCGCGCTGGCACGGAAGTTCATCATCATCGATACCAACGCAACATCACCACAGATGATCGTGGCCCTGGCGTTCGCCGTGCTGGCCCTCGGTGGAGTCTACTGGCTGATTGAGCAACGCGATGTCGCCCGGCGGGATCAGGAAGCGGAGACGAAAATTGCCCGCGCTGCCCCACCGACACGAGACGAATCAGGTCCACTGGGCCATGGTCCTTCTGGCTAGCTCGACAGCACTTTGCCTGCCCCATCGGCAATCACGCGGTCCCGCCCGCCGGACTTGGCCGCATACAGACGCGAATCGGCCAGGCGCAGCAAGGGCTCGGCGGTGCTGATCCCGTCGTCCGACGAGCAGGCGACCCCGAGGCTTGCGGTCACCGACAGGCTGTGGCCGACGACCTGGACCTGGCTCTGGCTGATGGCAACGCGGATACGCTCGGCCACCTTGCGGGCCTCCTCGAGGCCCGAGCCCGGCAGGATGACGATGAATTCCTCACCACCGTAGCGCATCACCACATCGCCCGCGCGCAACAGCTCGCGGATCGTACCGGCCACGTGCACCAGCATCTTGTCGCCGGCGAGATGACCGTAGCTGTCGTTCAGGCGTTTAAAATCATCGAGATCGATAATGAGCAATGACAACGGCGCCTGACTGCGCTGGATGCGCGTCAGCTCATCGTCAAGACGCGCCATGCCAAAGCGGCGGTTGTACAAGCCGGTAAGCGGGTCGAGGGCGGCGACACGCTGCAGATCATCGTGCAACAACGCGTTGTTCAGGGCCAGACCCAGCCCCTGGATTTTCATTGGCAGCAGGCGCAAGGTGCGTTCACCGAATGATTCGGCTGTCGCAAGGACGACCCAACCGAGCAAGACCTTGTGATGCGTGATCGGCAGCAACAGCACCTCACGGGTTGCCAGCCGCGAAAGAGCAACACCGATACTGCCCTCGTCCTCGCCTGCCGCCGACAAATCAAAGCGACGTATCGACGCCTGCTCATAGCCGACCTGCAACGCGGGGCTGTTGAGGATAAATTCTGGCTTCACCAGGCCTTTGGAGGTCGGAATGAGCCAGTCGCCCTGTTTTTCCAGGATGATCGCACCGCCGTCGGCTGCCGAATGCTTTATCAGTAGTGCCAATGCCTGGTCACTTAACTCATCAAGATCAAGCTGGCTGGTCAACGTGTGACTGAAGCTCTGGATACGTTTCTCGGCGCGCTGGGCCGAATGCAGTGCCAGCAACAAGGCGTTGAAGCTGCTGACGACTTCGCCAAACTCATCTTTGGCCTGCTCCTGCAGCTGGAAGATTGCCGGGTCAGACTCCAGCCAGTCGCCCGAGCCGGTTGCTTGGCCCACCGTCGCGCGCACCTCGCGCATGCGCCTATTGAGGCGACGCAAGCGCGGCCGAATGGTGCGACTGGCGAGGGCGAAATTCAGCCCGCCGACGATCAGACCGGCGGTGAGCGTGGTGCCGATAAACGCCGGCGAGATCGCCAGCTCGGGAGAGACGCCCATCTGTATCGCCACGATGGGAAAGATCGCCCCCATGAGGATCCCCATGGAGATCATGCGCCAGGCCAGTGTGCGGAAGACGTGTTTCGACCCGTACCGCTTCATCCTTGATTCCCTCAGCCCCCTCGACCCTTGACTTGTTCGACAAGTTCTGCCTACCAATCGGACATTAGCACACCCTGTTCATCCCACCCTCATGACGAATGCCCCTGCCTGGCATCTCATCCCGCTCACCCTGCATACACAGGCATTTGGAATCGGTTACGATTGCCCGCATTCCGACGCCAAATGCACAACCCAAGGAGCGAATCCCGTGACCCGTATTCTGGTGCTGTACTACTCCATGTATGGACATATAGAGACAATGGCGCAGAGCGTCGCCGAGGGGGCGGGCAGCGTTGATGGCGTCGAGGTCACCATCAAGCGCGTGCCGGAGCTGATGGACGAAGAAACAGCAAAGAGGGCCGGCGCCAAGCTCGATCAGGCCGCGCCCATCGCCAAGCCAGGGGAGCTGGGTGATTACGACGCCGTGATCATCGGCACCCCGACGCGCTTTGGCAACATGGCTGCGCAGATGCGCAATTTCCTCGATCAGACCGGCGGTCTGTGGGCCGAAGGCAAACTGATCGGCAAGGTCGGCAGCGTGTTCACCTCCACCGGCACCGGCGGCGGCAACGAGACCACTATCACCTCCACCTGGACCACCCTGGCCCATCTGGGCATGGTGATCGTCGGCACGCCCTACGGCATCCCGGAAATGTTCGACATCTCCGAACCACGGGGTGGCAGCCCCTACGGCGCCGGCACCCTGGCCGGCGGCGACGGCAGTCGACAGCCCAGCGCGGTCGAACACCGCATCGCCCGCTACCAGGGCCGCCATGTCGCGGAAATCACGACGAAGCTCACGCGGTGACTTTCCTTAACGGGCCAACATAAGGCACGGCTATCAGATCGTTCGAGAGCGCGAGCACACATGCCCACTCCCCGCCCAACCCACAAAGTCCATGAGCTTCCCTTGCTGTTCGGCGGAGATGTGATGCTCGGTCGCGGCATCGACCAGATACTGCCCGTTCCTTCCGACCCCGTCCTTTACGAGGGCTACATCAAGGATGCCCGCGACTACCTGCGCTTGGCCGAACGCAGCAACGGCCCGGTGCCACGCGCCGTCGATGCCGACTACGTCTGGGGTGCGGCACGAGCGGTGCTCGCCGATCCGACGCGGCGGCGCATCCTCAATCTCGAGACGGCGATCACCACCAGCGACACGCCGTGGCCGGGCAAGGGCATCCATTACCGCATGCACCCGGCCAACATCGACTGCCTGACGACAATCGCGCCCGACTGCCTGGTGCTGGCCAACAATCACCTGCTCGACTGGGGTCGGGAGGGATTGATCCAGACACTGGAAACACTCGAGGCGGCCGGCATCCCGGTCGCCGGGGCCGGCCGCAATCGGGATGAGGCCGAACGCCCGGCCGTGCTGCCCGGTGCGGGCGATCAGCGGCTGCTGGTATTCGCCGCCGGTCACCGCAGCAGCGGCATCCCGGCCGACTGGGCGGCCGACGAGTCGAGCCCCGGCGTTCATCACTTGTCTGTCCTCGACGAGGCAACCGTCGCCCGGCTGGCCGAACGGATCGCGGCCCATCGTCGACCGGGCGACACCGTGGTGTTCTCGATCCACTGGGGCAGCAACTGGGGCTATCAGATCCCCGACGCGCAGCGGCGATTCGCCCATGCCCTGATCGACCAGGCCGGCGTCGACGTGATCCATGGCCATTCCTCGCACCACCCGCGCGCCTTCGAGATCTACCGCGACCGGCTGATCCTCTACGGCTGTGGTGATCTCCTCAACGACTACGAGGGCATTGGCGACACCGCCCCCTACCGATCGGACCTTGCCCTGCTCTACCGGCCGACGCTGCTCGACGGTCGCCTGTCCACGCTCGAACTCGATCCGTTCGTTATCCGCCAGTTGCAGCTGCAGTCCTGTTCGCGACCGGACCGCGCATGGCTCGTCGATCTGCTCGACCAGCAGGCGCAGCGCTTCGGTGTTCGGGTCACCGACACCGGCACCGCCCTCGCCAGCGACTGGAGCGACTGAACGCCCCATCAATCCAATTCGCGCTCGATCCCGCAACAGGGCGTGGCCGTTTCCGCGCTCTGCAACAACGCGCCGGTGACGGGGTTGGGCCGATAGGTGGTGCAGCCCTTGAGCCCCAGCTCAAAGGCGCGCTGATAGATCGCCTCGAAATCCGCAAATGGCATCGACTCGGGCACATTGATGGTCTTGGAAATCGCGCTGTCGACATACGGCTGCAAGACCGCCTGCATCGCCAGATGCGCCTCGGGGGCCAGCTGCTCGGCCTCGACAAAGGCCGGCGGCAACGAACCATCGGGGTGCTCGCTCTGCCAGCGTCGCCAGGCGTCGTCCTGGACCAGAAAGCTCTCCTGCCCACCATCACCACTCAGTACCGGCCGACGCAGCTCGCGCCGAAAGACCGGCTCGATCCCTGAAGAAACATTGCCGGCCAGCAGGCTGATGCTGCCAGTGGGGGCGATTGCGGTCAGATGACTGTTGCGGATGCCGTCGCGCGCAATCCCGGCGCGGATATCGCTTGGCAGCGCACGGATGAACGGTCGGTCGAGGAATCGCGCCCGGTCGAAGAACGGGAACGGCCGCTTTTCTTGGGCCAGCTCGATCGAGGTGCGATAGGCCGTATGCGTGATCGTGGCCATCGCCTCCCGGGCCTGCTCGCGGGCGGCCTCGCTGTCGTAGTGCAGGCCGAGCATGATCAGCGCATCGGCCAGCCCGGTGATGCCCAGCCCGAGACGACGGCTGCCACGGGCCTGTTCGGCCTGCGCCGGCAGCGGGAACTGCGACACATCGATCACATTGTCGAGCAGACGAGTTGCCAACCTGGTCGTTTCGACCAGCGCGTCGAGATCCAGCCGAGCCGTGTCACTGAACGGTGCCACCACGAAACGGGTCAGATTGATCGAACCCAGATCACAGGCACCATACGGCGGCAGTGGAATTTCACCGCAGGGGTTGGTGGCGCTGATTCGCTCGCGGTCACCAAGGTTGTTCCACTGGTTGATCCGATCAATGAACAACACCCCCGGCTCGGCATGGTTGTAGGTCGCACGCATGATGCGCTCCCACAGCTCGCGCGCCCGCAGTCGCCGAAACACCCGACAGGGCACCGGCTCCTCGAAGCCGGGCCAGTCACAACGGACCTCCTCGCCGCCACTCGAACCCAGTCCGACCGACGGGAACAGCAACGGCCAGTCGGCATCGGCGCGCACCGCCGCCATGAAGGCATCAGTGACCAACACCGAGCAATTGAAATGCGTCAGCAGGCCGGGCTGGCGCTTGGCGTCGATGAAGGTCTCGATGTCGGGGTGATCGACGCGCAAGGTCGCCATCATCGCCCCGCGGCGGGCGCCAGTGGAAAGGATCGTCGCGCACATGCGGTCCCAGATGTGCATGAATGACACCGGCCCCGAAGCAATCGTGCCGGCCTGCCGAGCCGCCGTACCGGCCGGGCGCAGGGTGGAGAAGTCGTAGCCCACCCCACCGCCCTGCTGCATGGTCAGCGCCCCCTCCTTGAGCGCCTCGAAGATGCCGTCCATGGAATCCTCGATGGTCCCCATGACAAAGCAGTTGAACAGCGTCACCCGCCGATCGCTGCCGGCACCGGCCAGGATCCGGCCACCGGGCAGGAAACGGAAATCGGCCAGCAGATCATGGAAGCGCGGCTCCCAGATCGCCGGCTCGGCCTCGATCCCCGCCAGCGCCGCAGCCACCCGTTGCCAACTGGCCTCGATATCCGGCTCGTCGGCGTAACGGTACCGGCTGGCCCAGACGTGACGAGCGATCGGGGTATCCAGGGTCTTCGTTGTCATGAACCACCTCAATCCATGTCGTCGGTGGATGGGCCTGTCCTCGGCCAATTTCTCGGCTAATTGAGTGGAGCGGCTGGACCTGTCTTCATGAAGACTCTTGCCCCTCAATAGCGAGACACCCGGCCTTGCATCAGCAGCGTCCCTCTCATCCCATCAGGAGACAGTCATGCGCCTCCGCGAGGAAGCTCTATACGAATCGATAGCCCTGCATCCCAAGCCCCGATCAGCTGGGACCTGCCTTGCTTCGACTCATGAACCGCATGCTTTTTGCTTTTCCCCATGAAACAAACGTTGTCCTTGCTGAGGTGACTATAGCCACTTCAGCACGGCCTGCCCGCTGCACAAACAGCTGTTCTTGCCCACCAATCGGCAAGGCTGGGGGCAGCGGAAAAAAACCGAGGCGACCTGCTATGTTCTTGATTGGCGCGATATTCATCGTCACGCGCCCGGCGTTCCGCCGACCGGAACACACGCCATGACGGGTGCCCGGCTCAGATCGCAGCCTGCCCACTCCAAAACCCTCATTCCGGAAGGAGGAGAATTACCATGAAAAAGATCAGATTCATTCGCCAATTGACCACCTACACCCCCGCTATCGCAATGGCCATGGCGCTGACTGCCGCACCATCCATCGCCTTGGCCGACAACGACAGGTCCGAGCGTGGCATGCCCGAACGCGGCATGATGGGTGGCTCGGGGCCTTACGGACCCGGTTATGGGGCCGGCTATGGCCCGGGTTATGACCCTGGCTACGGACATGGCCAGGGTTACGGGCCGGGCATGATGGCCCCCGGTTACGACGGCAGCTACGGCATGATGCGAGGCCAGGACCCACGCATGATGGGACCAGGCCAGAGAGGCGGCTACGGCCCCGGCATGGGTGGTCCAGGTTATGGCGGCGGTTATGACAACGGCTACGGTGGCCGCCATGGGATGGGCTCGCGCCATGGTGGTGGCTACGGCTCCGGCATGATGGGACCGCGTCATGGTGGCGGCTATGACAACGGCTACGGTGGCCGCCATGGCCCCGGCATGATGGGCCCGCGCCATGGCGATGGTTACGGCCCCGGCATGATGGGACCAGGTTATGACGGCGGCTACGGGCCGATGATGGATGGCTACGGACCCGGCGCGGGCTGGAACGGCCAGGCCCTGACCGAAGAGCAGCGCGAGCGCATGCAAACCATCCAGAAGGAATCACGGAAAAAACAGTGGGAGCTGATGGAGAAAAGGCAGGACCGCCAGCGCGAGCTTGAGCGCCTGCAACGAGCCGACAAGCCGGATTACGACGCCATCAAGAAGAAATCACGCGAGATCGGCGCATTGCAGCAGGAAATGACCGAGGAGCGCATCGACCTGCACAAGCGAATGCAGGAGGTACTGGAGCAGGACTGACACCTACTCCGGCTCGACACTCCATCGCAAGCAGACCGCCCACCATCGGGCGGTCTTTTTTCGGTTCACGAACCCCACCGGCGCATCGACCCACCGACACCTCAACCTCAATAACACATCAATAAGGGCCGGCCTTGCCTCCTCATCGAGACTAGGGAAGCTCAGTCATCCAGACGCCGGCGGCGCTCCTCGAATTCCTCATTGTCTATCTCGCCGCGGGCGTACCGTTCGCGGAGGATCTCCAGCGCCCGATTGCGTCGCGACTCGCTCGAGGAATCCGAGTGTGATCGCGGCGAGGCGACCAGCCATTTGATCACCACCACGACCGCCACGACCAGAAAAACCCAGAAAAGAATCATCAGGATCCAGCCACCAAAGCCGAACCCCATATGCGGCATCGCGCCATAACCCCAGTCGTACATAGACACCTCTCGTTCGAGATTGATTCAACACATCGGGCCGCTCGACGGCGACAACTCCAATAACCAGTCTAGACCCCATGAGGTAACCGGTCACTGGATCGGCCGGCGGGCCAGTGCACCGCCGTCATCCGGGGCGGATTTATGATTCAGGTCTCCCCCGTCGACGCCTCCCTGGCCGGGACGGCCATACCGGCCAACCGGGCCGTTCGCACAAGAACCGCAGAGTGCCACGAAAGTGGCGCTCAGGCACTGGGCGCTCGACACACTCCCTCCCCGGCGCGATCTACGCGACCCCTTCCTCACATGACGTGATCAGAAGCCGTAGCCAAGCAGCCCCAGTACACCGATCGTGATCAGGTAGATCGCCACGATATAGTTGAGCAACCTGGGCACCAGCAGAATGACGATGCCGGCCACCAGCGAGATCAACGGGACAAATTCAATATGAAAGGTCATGACCTGGTTTCTCCGAGTCGATTATCAGATCGCCGGCACACCCTCGTGCCGACGCCGCGTTGATCCTGCGCCAGCCCGCTGGCGCTGTCCAGCCAACTTGGCGCGGCAAGTTCTCACAGGCCTGGTGGCACCATGCCATTGTGGGAGCAGGCCCTGCCCGCGAAAGCCGCGCCAGCGGCTGTCCGGTCTTGAATTGCCACTGGATTCAGCCGCCCAGCGCCCCCAACCTTCAACTCGCGCCTGCCGGCGCGATTCGCTTGCAGGGCAAGCTCCCACATGGGGTTCTGGTGGCACCGCATTACATTGTGGGAGCTTGCCTTGCAAGCGAAAGTCGCGTTCAGCGACTGTCCAGTCCTAAATTGCCACTAGATCCAACCGCGCAGCGCCCCCAACCTTCAACTCGCGCCTGCCGGCGCGATTCGCTTGCGAGGCCCAAGGCGATGACATGGCCCACAAAGGCTGCGATTGACCGTGGCCGCGGGCCTGCCTACCTCAATTGCACGCCCACGAAAAAGCCCGCATCCAGCGGATCCGGGCTTCATCATCATGCGGACATTGTTCAATCCCTTGCGAGGCTGCCTCGTGGCTCGTTGCAGCAGACACAAGCCGGCAATCGCCCACCCCAGCCCCGCTGCATCGGCCCATCTCTCCCATCACAAGGGGGACGTTAGCGCAGCCTCGCAATCACGAAGTGCGCCGACGACGCCTCATGGCCATCAAGCCCATGCCAACCAGAACGGTAGACAACAGCAGCAGCGTGCCCGGCGGCGCAATGGATACCGCGACGGGCTCGCCCGTACCAAACCTGAAAACATCGACGCGATTGTTGGTTCCCTGTGCCACATACAGCTCTCCGCGCCCGCGATCGAGGGCCAGCCCCAGCGGGTCAGCGTTACTGTACGAGGTACCGGCCAGCAAATCCGCCATGTCCCACTGTCTTACCAACACCCCCGTGCGGGTGAACTCGAACAGGGTGCCTATTGACCCGACCAGGTCATCGGCAATCAAGATATTGCCATTGGCGGGGTTGATCTCGATCCCCTCGGCATCCGACACGGTCGCATCGATATCTATCGTTGCCAGCAAGGTCACGGGGGGGCAGCGTGAACTCGCGCACGACATCATCATTTTCGTCGGCGTGGAGTATCGTGCTGGTGGCCGGATCAAAGACAACACCGTTGCTGTCGTTGACATTCACGACCCCGCTGGCCTCCAGGTCGATATTGATGCCTGTCAAGGCGCCTGCGCTGTCGAACTCGATGATGCCCCTGTTGCCGGTATCATCATTGGCGCCGAGGTAGTTGCTGCCGAAGCGCGTGATACCCCGTAGTTCTGCTGTCCCTCCCCCACTGTAAAACTGCCGAGCACCGTGCCGCTGCGATCAAAGCGGTAGACCACGGCACTATCGTTCACGATCAGCACTTCATCCGCCGAGGTGTCAATTGCAACGCCCTCTGCCCTGATGGGCGCGCCGGACGTATCGGAGACGTCGAAGCTGCGCAAATAGCTCAGGGTGGTGGTGCCGGCCTGGGCGTAGACCGTCGCGATATCCAGTGCAGCCACCGCCAGTACAAGCAGTGCCCACGGCAAGACGCGTAAGCGATTTTTCAACTTGAACATGTCCAAATATCCTTTTCCTGTGTTCTCGGAACCCCATCATAATACGAATGCCGCAAATCGATACGAATGCCGCCACAAATCGGCGAAAGCCGCATCAGCGGCTGTCCAGCTTTCAGCGGCCACAGTAATCATTCATGCCAGCCGAAGGCTCAGTCTCGCGCCTGCCGGCGCGATTCGCTTGCAGGCAAGCTCCCACATAGGATTCTGGTGGCACCGTATTATATTGTGGGAGCTTGCCTTGCAAGCGAAAGTCGCGTTCAGCGACTGTCCAGTCCTAAATTGCCACTAGATCCAACCGCGCAGCGCCCCCAACCGCCTCCGCTCAACCCGCCACCAGCCTCAACCACGCAGCGCCCCCAACCCTCAACTCGCGCCTGCCGGCGCGATTCGCTTGCAGGGCAAGCTCCCACATGGGGTTCTGGTGGCACCGCATTATTCGGGAGCGGACCCTGCCCGCGGGCACGATTCGCTTGCAAGGCCCAAGGCTATGACATGGCCCACAGGGGGCTTGGGGCACGGCGCAAGGGACGGTGGGGCCGTATGACGGTCGCAGTGGGCTGGCACTCTCGCGGGTCCTGGGGGACAGCATCGTCAGCGATGGCACTCTGGGAGACTTTGGCGTCTTGACCCACTTCAACCGGCCGATCAGCTCAGGCACCGGCCTTGAACACATTGAGATGGAGTGGAACCTGGCGCTGTTCGCCAACCAGACCGATGCCAACAATGCCGAGACTTCGAACAACGCCAACGCGATCGTCGAAATCCAGAACAGTTATACCATCTACAACTGGGAAACCGCCAACGCCGGCTACGGGATCAACGGCTACTACTATTCCACTGACGGTGGCGCCACCTGGACTGGCAACACCGCGGCTGGCTCCTGCCCCAATAGCCGGTCCGACGGCACCCTGGTGTCACCGGTCAACAACCCCGGGCCGGAGCAGATCTTTATCGCCAATGGCACGGACAGCCCTGGCGATGATTGTTCCGACGCGCATGCCTTCGTGCGCCAGGCATTCGTTGATACCACCTTCACTTATGACGATGGCGGCGGGGAGCGGACCTACTCAGCGATACTGACCGGCTTCCATCATAACGGTAACGGTGGGAGCAATACCTTCTGGGCGGGTGAAGAGGCGGCTACGAGTGGCACGGTCAGCTTCCAGATCCTGGACGTCACCCCTGAGATTGATCTGGGCATCACGAAGAGCGTGACTCCCGAACCGGTCGTCTCGGGCGAGAACGTCACCTACGCCATCACGGTGACCAACAATGATGATACGGACACGGCGGCCAATGTGGTGGTCGAAGACACCCTGCCCACCGGCTTCAACTTCGTCTCGGCTGCTGGCGGCGGCTTCATCTGCAGCGAAACGGGCGGTACCGTCAGCTGTCTGCTCTCCACCCTGGCTGCCGGTGAGTCCGCCACGCTCAACGTGATCGCCACGGCCGCAGTGCCGGGTGGTACTGGTCCCCACACCAATACCGCGACCGTGTCTTCGGACGCCGACGACAACACCCCCGGCAACGACACGGCCACCGCCGACAGCAACGTGATCGCCGCCGATCTCGGCGTCACCAAGAGCGACAGCAATGACCCGGTCAATGCCGGTGATTCGTTCGACTACCAGATCACCGTCACCAATGGCGGCACGGCCGATGCCGCGAACGTGGTCCTGACCGACACACTGCCCGCCGGCGTGACCTACTCCAGTGACGACTCCGGTTGCAGCCATGCCGCTGGCATAGTCACCTGCAACCTGGGCGCTCTGGCCGTCGGGGCCTCCACCAGCGTGACCATCACCGTCCAGGCCGATGCGACCGCGGTCGACCGGACCGTCACCAACACGGTGAGCGTGACCACCGACACGACCGAGAACCCGGACGACCTGCCCAACACCACCACCGAGGACACCCAAATCCTGGGCACACCGGTGCCACCACCGGAGGTGTACCAAATCCCGACCCTATCCCAGTGGGCGCTCATCCTCATGTCGCTGCTGATCGGCGGCTTCGGCTGGCTCGCCGTCCGCCGCAGGGATGACCACTTCTCGGCCTGATCGAGAACCCCTGGTCGCCCCTGTCAGGGCCCCCGATTCGGGGCCCTTTTTCATGCATCCCGATTCATCGCGGCCCAGCAACGGCGGCCGACGTACCGCCGCGATAGACGGCTGCGGCGCCCACCCCTGGCCCCGTGCCATGTGGCCGTCCCTGGCAGTTCAGGTAGCTGCCCTGGCGCGCCAACAACCACTGGGCATGTCAGCGTCAGGGCCTTGCCGGTTCGACCCCCATCGCCACCGCCAATCAACCTCCATCCACTCGATTCGAGGCTGAAGGAAAGCCCGATCGACGCAACAGCTGCCCAGGCGGGCAGCACCAACCGACCAGCCAGCACCAGAGCCGCAAGACAAGGGTGGCAACGGCGCCTTCCGGAAAGGTCAATATCAGGCAGCGGTCGTGGAGAGCAGGGAATATCTGGCCAATATCTGGCCCAGCGCCGCACCTGCATCGACCGGAACATGGTCCGCGCCGGTGTGGCGGATCATCCGGCCGACCGAGAAAGCAGCGGCTACCGGGTGACCCGATTACCGTCCAGCCGATAGCGGATTATCGCCGCGCCCTGCCCCTCAAGACACACTAGGCATCATCGGAGGCGGCAAGCCGCACCCGCTGGCCCATTCACAGTCCCCATCAGATTGAAAACAAAGCCATCCCGGCACTCGTTCGGTCATGGCTTGCGCGCCTAGCGGACAGTGGGCGGGTAATAGGAAGGAGAGGTAATAGCGGCGCGACCTGGTGGTAGCTGCCGCCATGACTTGTCGAAGATGAGCAGCAGGGCAGGCAACCCGTCCGGGCTGATTGCGATCGGCGTCGCGGATCTCGTTCAGCCGTCCAATCGCTCCGTCCGGCACCACCCCTGGAGCGAGGTGATGACCGAGAAACGCCCAGCCCTTCGCGGAAGACTCACAGAGTCCGAAGGCTGGGCGCGCGCTACCTGAGGGTGGCTGGATTGAACCCGGGGTAAGTCCCGAGTCAGCCCCGGATGAACCCGGGGAGAGGCTGCTGCTCAGCTGCGGATGCTGCCGCCGCGCAGGCGGGCACCGAAACCGAGCAGTGTCAGCGAAAGGAGGAACAAGGCAGGCCAGCCGAGCGTCGGGATCGAGTGGGCGGTGGGCGCCGCAGCCTGATAAGCCATGGAGCGACTCAGCACATCAAGCCAGCCATCGTCCCCCGTACCAGTCGGAGCAGCATTGTACCAATCCCAACCCAGGGAGATGACCGCCCCGCTGCCGATGGCAACGGTGAACACGGTGCAGTCACCTGTCGTATTCTCGTACATGCAGGTAGAGCCGGCAGGCAGGTTGCTGTAGCTGGATGTGTCGTTATTGTACGGCAGAGTAGCGGGCCCACCTGCGAACGACGTACCGGCCGCATTGGCCGCCACCAGATCATAAGGGTCATTGCCCGTCTGGGTCAGCGCCCAGCCAAACATGCCGTTGAGGAAACCCTCATAGTCCTGGGTTATGAGCAGCGTGCCGCCATTGTTGACGAAGTCCTCGACTGCCGTGGCCGCGCCGGCCTCCAGCGCCGGGTAGATCGCATCATTCTCCTGTTCCGGAACCGCAAGCACATCAACTCCGCTTAGTGCCGCGCTCCAATCCGCTGCAGTAACGCCGGTAAAGGTGTTGACCGTATGCCCATCAGCGGTGAGCGAGGCTTCGAGATTGCTTGCCTCAGCATCAGAATCACCTGGGATGTAGTCGACGTAATTCGTATCGGCAAACAGCGCTACCACCGCCGCCTGGGTCGGGACGGCTACCAGGCTGAAAGCCATCAGAGCGAGGATGCGAGCCACAGCGGATAGAGGGGACGAACCTTTCATGAAACACTCCTTGTTAGTGTTTTACCACCAAGCGCAGACATTTGAGCCGAATGGGGTTGACTTTCCCCCTTTTCCTGCTCTTCGTCAATAACTATTTACACCGCGGCTTGTCGTTCGGGGGCAGCCCTTTTCTGGGTAACAGCTTGTCATGGCGCCGCATCAGGGCCGGAAGCGGAGTCGGGGCAGCCCGACGCGCCTCGGCCGACTGGAAAACCGTAGTGCTCTCGGATCAACGGCAAAACCAGTCCCGTTGACACCCTTGGGCCCATCATCTCCCAAGCGTAACCGTCGTCATGGTCATGACGCCATGGCCTGCTGGCGTAGGGATTCCCGGTGGGGCCACGTCAACAGGCAGGGTGCATGGATCGTTATTGTGCATCCGGCACGGCGGACGGGCGCCCCATCTACCAGACACGCCACGACTCAGCCGCGAATAATGGTCTAGAAGGCCATGCGAGACATGCCCTACCGACTCTCGAGGCCGGCTGATATAGATACTCGAGAAGCAACCTGAACCGGAGGTCAGATGTGCGCGGGCGTTGCGGACCAGCCAGCTGCCGTTATGGCAGAAACAAGAAGAGCGCCTCAAAAAGGCGCTCTTCTTCGTGACGTTAATTTACAAACAGCTTACGCTCTTTGCGGCCTGGTATCCCTCTGTGACCTGGCATCTCCAGTCTTCCTAAACGCGGACTGCCTAGCCCTTTTGGGCGTCTTTCGGTCAAGCACTTTCTGCTTGGTTTTTTGCGGTGCTTTCTGCTCGGTGGCTTCACCCTGCTCGGAGACATCAAGATAGGATTCAAGCGAGTCGTCCATCGCTTCCATCCACTGGGTATGGTGTCGTGGCGCCTGGGTCCCGGTCATCAATGAGCGGTAGGAATTATCGCGGAAGCTCATGATGCTGTCGCGCTTGTGCTGCATCCATTGCAGAAACGTCTGGTTTACCCCCTCGATATCAAAGCTCGGGTAGTCGGTCTGCTCGATCAAATGCTGCACATATTCGCCCTGAAAACGAACACAGGCTTCATCGTCGGCCAACGCCTCTTCCTTGGCACGCCATGCGGCGCTATCGCGTTTCATTTCCTCCACACTGGGCAGCTCGATGCGGCCATAAATCACATCCCGCACAAACCATGCCTGGGCATCAAACATGTTGAAGGTGTACCACTGATCCTGCATGCCCAGATAGAATATCTTGGGGTTATCTTCCCAAACCACCCCTTGATAAAGGTTGAGCGGCCAGAGGCGGTTGTCGGTTTTCAGCCGCAGGCTATCCGGCAGGAAGGGGAAGTGGTGCAGGTAGCCGGTGCAGAGAATGATCGCATCCACCTGCTTGCTGGTACCGTCGATAAAGTAGGCCGTGTTGCCGGACACTCGCTCCAGCAGTGGCTTTTCTTCCCAGTTTTCCGGCCAGTCGAATCCCATGGGAGCCGAGCGGTAGCTGGTGGTAATGCTGCGTGCACCGTATTTGTAGCATTGCGAGCCGATATCTTCGGCCGAGTAGCTGCTGCCGATAAGCAGCAAGTCTTTGCCGTGAAATTCCAGAGCATCCCGAAAATCGTGTGCATGCAGCACGCGTCCATTGAAGGTATCAAAGCCTTCAAACTCGGGCTTGTTCGGTGTGGAGAAATGCCCGGAGGCGACTACGACATGGTCAAATACTTCGGATTCGACTGTGTCTGTCGTGTGGTCGTGGGCCGTCACCGTGAAGGTTTGGCTGGCGTCGTCAAACTCGACCTGACGAACTGGGGTATTGAAGCGAATGTAGCGACGTACGTCAGACTTCTCGACGCGGCCTTTGATGTAGTCCCACAATACGGCACGGGGCGGGTAAGACGCGATCGGCTTGCCGAAGTGCTCTTCAAAGGTATAGTCGGCAAACTCCAGACACTCCTTGGGCGCGTTGGACCAGAGGTAGCGATACATGCTGCTGTGGACCGGCTCGCCATTTTCATCCAGCCCCGTATGCCAGGTGTAATTCCACTGGCCGCCCCAATCGCTTTGCTTTTCATAACAGACCAGTTCAACTGGTTCAGCACCTTGTCTAAAGGCCGATTCAAAGGCACGGAGCTGCGCCAGGCCGCTGGGGCCTGAGCCAATGATGGCAATACGCTTAGTCATATTCATCCTCTTATCAAGCCGATGGCACGCAGCCTGGTGCAAACCCACCAAGCGGGCACATCCGCATTATTGACTGGATGCCATGGGCACTGCCCTCGATAAACAGCACAGAAGGCGATATGCCTGACCTGTGCGGCGCGAAAACCCTCGCACCCCGATCCAATATGATGATGAAAACAGACTGCCTGAATTAAACAGACTGGGGTAACCGTTACCGCCAAGTACTTATCTGCATTCTATCTATCGAAGATAGTCACATGGCTATTGGATTGATCTCTTTAGCTGCTGGCAATACAAACAGCCGGCCAGCACGCCAAGATGCAAATTGATTGCGACATGATAGAGATAACATACCCCCTTGTCAAACAAGGGGAAACAATATGCCATTTGAAATCAATGACACTCAGTATGAAATGGTTTTTTATCAAGAACAATTAAGACAATCAAACCAATGGAATGATTGATTTCTTGTAGGAATTGCTCTGATTATTGTTCGACAATAAAACCAATATGATTTGAATACATAATCCAATAATCATTATATAGAAAGGCTCTCACAGCAGCCCGCAGCGTCTGCACATGGGCATGGCGGCAGACTCGTCCAGTGCAGCCCAGCGCGCTCGCCCTCCCGCTCCACTTGCGAGTCCATTCACAAAAGGATCACCGACAAGGCAGAGGCGGTTATCGTCCAGTAGGCGGCCTCAAGCGCGGCTGTTGAAGAATTGTCGCGCCACCCGGCCGCTGCGCACGCCGCGTGCCTGGGCGAAACGGATGGCATCGGCGTGCAACCGGTCACGGCCACCACGCTCATCACCTGGCCAGTCCCGGAAGAAAAAGTCGACGATCTCGAGATACTCCGGCTGGCTGATCGGGTAGAACGATAGCCACAGGCCGAAGCGGTCAGACAGTGAGATCTTCTCCTCGACCGCATCGCTGTAGTGCAGTTCTGTGCCTACCACCTGCGTGCCCTGGTTGTCACTCGCCAGCTCGGGCAGCAGATGCCGTCGGTTGGAGCTGGCGTAGACCACCACGTTCTCCGGCGGCAGCTCCAGCGACCCTTCCAGCACACGCTTGAGGCCCTTGTAGCGACTATCGCCCTGCTCGAAGGAAAGATCGTCACAGAAAATGACGAAGCGTTGCGGCAGATCCAGCAGTGGATCGATGATCTCCGGCAGGTCGCCCAGGTCATCGGCGTCCACCTCGATCATCCGCAACCCACGGTCGGCATAGGCATTCAGCATCGACTTGATCAGCGACGACTTGCCCGTGCCGCGCGAGCCCCACAGCAGGGCGTTGTTCGCCCCCCGCCCAGCGAGAAAACGCTCGGTATTTTCCATCAGTGCGCGCTTCTGCCGTCCGACCCCCAGCAATTGCTCCGGGACGACTGGATCGACCCGATGCACCGGGCGGAGTCGCTGCGTACGCGGGCGCCAGATGGCCGCCGTCACCTTATTCCAATCCACATCAGTCATTCAGACAAGCCCCAGGCATCGTAAACATCAGTGGTCAATATACCCGACCAGGGCGGCGGGCATCTCCCAACGGGCGCGCCAAACCACACATGCACTGCGGCATATAGCCCAGCCCGATCAGGTCCAAGTGATTGTTTTTCGGTAAAAACGCACTGGCACAGCTCTTGCTTAAGGGAAGTCATCCAACCAGGACCACCAAAACCTTCCGCATGGACCGCCTTGATGACGAACATCCACCCCTTCCCGGACCCCAATCGCCCATTCCGTCACCAGCGGTTACCGACCCGGGTCGGATTGACCGCGCTGATTCTGGCACTGAGCCCGATGCCAGGCCAGGCGCTGGCCGAGACCGAAATCCGCCAGCTGGAAGACGTCCGATTTTCCGTGGACCCGCTGGTGTCGCCACAAGCACGCACGGAGCTGGGGCAACTCACGCCAGATACACCGAGCGCCGGCTCGGTGATCGACCAGGAGGAGCTGGAAAAGGTGCATTTCGTCGATTCGGTCAATGAGCTTCTCAACCGCATTCCCGGCACCAGCCTTACCCGCAACATGCGCATTCCGATTGGTGGGCGTTCCTATACCGGCAACCTGATCGACGGCCAGGCCGTCAGCTCCCCACAGCAGCACGGCACTTGGGGTTTCATCGAGGAGACCAACACCTGGGACATCGAGCGGGTCGAAGTCACCCGCGGCCCGGCCTCGGTGCTCAATTCCAGCAATACGGTGGGCGGCACCATCAATGTCATCACTCGTGATCCACCCGCTGGGCCGGAGCATCGCATCTGGGCACAGACAGGGGAATCGGATCTGTACCGCGGCGGTGTTTCTACCGGCGATACGCTCGAAAACGGGCTGGGCTATCTGCTGGACGCCAACCTGATGCGGGATGACGGTTGGCGTGAGCATGCGCGTCGCGAACGGGATGCTGTCAGCGGCAAGCTCCAGTTCGATCCCACCGAGACCACTCGCGTACAGATGCGGATGGAGTATCTCGATCTCTACCAGGAAGATCCGGGCAACCTCTCGGAGGAGGATTTCCGGGCGGACTGGCAGCAGGCCGCAGTCAAGCATGACGTGCTCAGTGAGCAGATGCGGCACGTCACGCCATCCCTGCGCCTGACACAGATGATTGGTGACGCCGGTGAATTCCGCCTTGGTTTCATCCACCGGCAGAGCAAGGGCACCGAGGTGACGCAAGGCTATGGGCAGACCGCCGCCGCGGCCCTGCGCGAGACTGAAAAAAACTACCGCGAAAACAACCTGCAACTGATCTACCGCCACGAATTCGAGCCCCTGGACGGAAAGCTCAATCTCGGTGCCGACCTGATCCGGGGCACCAACAGCGATGACCGGTACAACCGGCAGGATCGGCAGCGGCAAGACCTCAATACCGCCAGCACGATTCGTGAAACGGGCCGCTCACCGTTCGCACAGTATGAATTTTCGCCGTTTGAGCGCTTGCATCTGACGGCTGGCGTCCGTCACGAGGACTTCGAATACGACGTGGAACAGCTCAGTTTCGACCGCCAGGGACAAGAGCTGTATCAGTCAGGCAAGCGGAACTATTCCAAGCTGGTCAAGAAGGGTGGACTGGTCTTCATGCTCAACGAGGACAACCGCCTCTGGGCCAGCCTCGCCGAGGGGTTTCGGGTTCCATCGACCGCCGCGACGGTCACGGCGACTTATCCCAATCCGGATCTGCCACCGGAAACCATGCTGACCACCGAAGTGGGCCTGCGTGGCCAGCTGCAAGGGCCGGATATCGACTACGACTTCACGCTCTATGAGACCACCATCGAGGACTACCACCTGAGCGTCTACTGCATCGATCAGCCGGATCGCTGCAGTGGCTTCAATGCTTTCGTCCCCGGTGCCAACCGGGCCACTTATACCGACGCCGTCGGCAAGATCCGCTTCCGCGGCTTCGAGGCCGCGGCCGGCTGGCAGCCGACCGAATGGCTGCGCTTCGACGCCGCCTACACCCGGGCGACCAGCAAACTGCTCGATTACGTGGATCGTGGCGAGGACTACAGCGGCAACAGCCTCAATGCCATGCCCCTTCATCACCTCAACGCCCGCGCCACGGTCATGCCAATCACCGGCAGTTATATCGAACTGGAGGCCGACTACATGAGCAGCTACTACACCAGCCTCGACAATCAGGACCGCTACAACCGCCCGACGCTCTACCACCTGCGGACAGGGTATCGGCACAAGAACTGGCAATTCACGGTCCAGCTGCTGAATCTGCTGGACTCCAAATACTCCCCGCGCGTGAGCCAGTCCGGTGGCGAGCGGATCTTCAATGCCGGCTACGGCCCGCGCACGCTCCGTGCCGGCCTGACGTATCGCTGGTAACCATCCATGCCGCCCCGGAGAACTCGCACGATGCGCAAGCCCAACTTGTCGAATATCGTTTCCTGGTCCGCCTTGGCCAGGGCCGCCCTTTTCATGCTGGTCATGCTGGCGGCCTTCATCGCCTGCACCGGCCCGTCAAAGGCCAGTGCCGACCCCGCATCCGATGCAGCCACAGCGCTTGACCACCATGTGGCCATCCTCGCCACCGAGTTTGTGCTGGAACACAAATTCCGACTGTTCGAACAGGCGGCCAAAGAACAGGGGATCGAGCTGCGCTGGACCCAGGTGGACCGCGATGACGAGAATGGGATCGCCGCAACCTTGGCGGGTGCTGACCTGATCATCATTGATGCACCACGCAGCGACGACCAGAGCATGGTCAGGCGTATCGCCGGTGAGCAGCTGACCGGACAAGACGCCCCTGTGGTGCATCTCAACCACTTTACCCGCGAGCGCCCTCTGTGGGCGGAACGCCTGGAAATGACGACGGCACAGCGCATCGCGGAGTACTATCTGGCCGGCACGACAACCAACCGCCAGCGGTTGTTCGCATACCTCCATGCCCTGCTGAGCGGCGGCAATCCGGAGGCGGTGCCTCCAGTGCGGCCGCTACCGGATGGCGGCATCTATCACGGTGACTATCCAGACCAGGTCTTCGCCGACCTGCAGGCGTATCTGCACTGGTGGGAAACGCGCCACGATAGCGAGTGGCGGGGCCGGCCGGTCATCGCGGTGGAGACGACATCGAGTTACCTGTCAGACGGGCAGACTCGCTGGATGGATGACGTCATCGCCCGGATCGAGGCCTCAGACGCCCTGCCGCTGGTGTATTACCGGACACCCGGCAATATCCGACGCGCGGTGGATTCAAACTCACCTCCCGGCGATACGCGGGGCCAGATTCCAACCACGGCCGACCTGTTCCCGAACCCCAAGCCATCCGCCTGGCCATCCGCCTGGCAGGCCGGTGACGACCCCATGATCACCCTGGACGGCCACCTGCTGCCCGATGTGGTGCTGGTCAACAACTTCCTCGGCAGCAACCCGGACGGGCGCAAGGCCTGGTATCAGGCCATGGGTCGCCCCGTCATCAACATCATCAACTACCGGGGCGGCCCTCTCGAAGAGTATCTGGCCGACACCGCCGGGGTCTCCAGCTTCAGCATTCCCTTCACGCTCACCAACGGTGAGTACATGGGACTGATCGACCCGGTTGTACTCACGACCAATGAGGATGGCGAGATGCTGCCAGTACCGGGCCATTCCCGGATGCTGGTGGAAAAGGCGTTGCGATTGGCCCGACTGCAGCAGAAACCACCAGCGGACAAGCGGCTGGCACTGTTTTTCTGGAACCACCCACCCGGCGAACACAATATGGGCGCCTCCAACCTCAACGTGCCGCGCTCGCTGGATGCGTTGACACACCGTCTGGCGGCGGAAGGCTATTGCGTCGATCCGGTCGAGGAGCAGCAACTGATCGACGCCATTGGCACCATGCTGCGCCCCGGCTGGCGTGGCGACGGCTTCGAGCAGCTGCTGGCCAGCGAACTCTGGGATTTCCTGCCTCTGGCACATTACCAGCGCTGGTTCGCCACCTTGCCCGAATCAATCCAGGCAGAAATCAACGATTTCTTCGGACCGCCCGAAACCAGCTATTGGGTTATCGAACGGAACGGGCAGGAGGGATTCATCATCCCCCGCATGCAACGTGACCAGCTGGTGATCCTGCCGCAGCCAATGCGAGGTGAACCCGGTCGTGAAGATGAAAAGGAGCTTCATCACGACACCAAAGTGCCTGTAAACCATGCCTACCTGGCTACCTACCTGTGGGCCCGGGAACAACTGGGCGTGGATGCCATCATTCACTTCGGTACGCACGGCAGCCAGGAATGGACCCCGGGCCAGGAACGCGGCCTCTGGGTCCACGACTACCCGAACCTTCTGGTCGGCAATGTGCCGGTGATCTACCCGTATATCGTCGACAACATCGGTGAGGCGATCCATGTAAAGCGGCGCGGACGCGGGGTGATCGTCAGTCACCAGACACCACCGTTCTCCCCGGCCGGACTGTCCGATGATTTCGTCGCCATCAACGACCTGATCCGCGAATACCAGCTGCTGGATGAGGGACTGGTGAAAGCCAGTAACCGGGAAATGATCATCGAGCAGGCCATCCAAATGAACATCCACCAGGACCTGGGGTGGCAGGTTGCCGATCTGCAGGCCCACTTCGAGGAAGTCCTGCGTGATATCGAGGATTATCTGGAAGATCTCGGCATGTCGATGCAGCCTCTCGGGCTGCATACCCTGGGACAAAGCCCCGAGCCGGATCATCTCGCCAGTACCATCATGCAGATGCTCGGCGAGCCGCTCTACCGCGCCATGGGCCATGACGATCCGGGCGAGCTGTTCAGAATCGACTACCAGGATATGCAGGACACCCGCCCTTACCACTTTGTGCGTGACCAGGTGCTGGCCGGCGCAACTCCCGATGATGCCGAACTGGTCCCGCTCTACGAACAAGGCCGTTACTGGCTGGAGAAACTGAATGCCGAGCATGAGGTGGAATCGGTGCTCAAGGCGCTCGACGGCCTTTGGCTGGACCCCTCCTACGGAGGCGACCCGGTACGAAACCCGGATGCCCTGCCGACAGGGCGCAACATGTATGGCTTCGACCCGTCCCGCATCCCGACCCAGTCGGCCTGGGAAGGGGGACAGGCTGCCCTGGAAACACTGATCCTGGAGCACCAGGCCATGCACGACAGCTTTCCGACCAAGCTGGCTTTTTCCATGTGGAGCACCGAGACCATGCGCCATCTCGGCATGCTGGAGGCCGAGGTGTTCTATGCGCTGGGCGTTCGTCCGGTCTGGGACCGTGGTGGTCGAGTCATCGACCTGGAGCTGATCCCGCTGGAAGAGCTGGGACGTCCTCGCATTGATGTGGTCCTGTCTCTCACTGGCCTGTATCGGGACCAGTTCCCGAACGTGATGGAGCGCTTCAATCAGGCGATCGAGCTGGTGGCCGCCGCCGACGAGCCGGCGGCCATGAACCCCCTGCGGGCCCACAGCCGGACACTCGCACAAAGCCTTCAGGAGCAAGGTTTTAGTGCCGAACAGGCGCGCGAACTGGCACTGACCCGCCTGTTTGGCACCGAAAGCGGTGACTACGGCACCGGACTGCCCGACGCCACGTTGGCCTCCGACCAATGGGAGGCCGAAGACGGCCAGCTGGCAGCGATCTATCTCGATCGCATGTCCTGGGGTTACGGCCCAGACCCCGCGAACTGGAGCAGCCGTGCCGAAAACAGTGACGGGCAGCGGGTAAACATCTATGCCGAGCAGCTGCGTGGCGTGGATGCCGCCGTCTTCTCGCGCTCATCCAACCTGCGCGGACTGCTGGATACCGATCATCCATTCGAGTACCTGGGAGGCATCTCCAAGGCCATTCAGCACCTGGAAGGCCGCTCGCCGCAACTGTACATCTCCAATATGCGCGACCCATTGCGCGCTCGACTGCAAACCGCCGAGCGATTCATGGCCACCGAACTGCGCTCGGTCTACCAGCACCCCAACTGGATCGCCGAGATGCAGAACGAAGGCTATGCCGGAACACTAGAGCTGCTCGACACCATCAACAACTTCTGGGGCTGGCAGGTCATGGACCGCAATGTCGTGCGGGACGATCAGTGGGAGGAATTCCACCAGAGCTATGTGATGGACCGCTACAACCTCGGCCTGAAAGAGTGGTTCGAGCAGGCCAATCCCACCGCCCTGGCCCAGATTGCCGAGCGCATGCTGGAGGCGGTTCGCAAGGGCTACTGGGAAGCCTCCGAGGACAGCAAGCGGGAGTTGGTGGAGGTCTATCTCGATCTCGCCGAACGCCATGACATCCATACGCCCAACGCGACATTCGCCGCCTATGCAGAAGAGCTGGGTCGCGGCTATGGCCTTGACCTGCAACCCGACGCCGCAGCCGGGACGCAAGCCAACCCCGAACCCGCGGAACAGTCTCCTGAACAGGGCACGGAACAGGCCACAGAGGAGGCGGTCGAGACGGTTCAGGGCCAGGTCCTCGAACCACAGGAGCACACGAAGGTGGATCCCCCCACGTTGTCACCCTGGCTCTGGCTGTTGGCGCTGCTGATCACCGGCGGCTTCCTGCAGCGAGCCTGGCTGGTGCGTGCTCGGTGATCAGACCCCGGCGCTACTTACTGAAATCAAGGAAAAAGAATGAACTCACTGGAACAGTTGTTTTACGAAGTCGCCAAACTCTTTATGACGCCAGTATTGCTCGTGCTGGCCGCCATGTTCGCCTACGCCCTGTGGGTACTTGGCGGCCTGCTGTTCGACCTGCAGGCACGACTTCGCAACCAATCAACACCCCGCCCGCTGGAGAATTACCTGACGCGTCACCCGGACGCCAGCCAGGAACAGCTGGAACTGCAATTGCTGAAGCAGACTGAATCCTTGCGGATCACCAGCCGGGTCGCCCCCATGCTGGGGCTGGTGGCAACCATGATCCCGATGGGACCGGCATTGCTGGCACTGGGCCGCGGCGACAGCATGGGCATGGCAGAAAACCTGGTGGTCGCCTTTGCCGCGGTGATCATCGCCCTGCTCGCCGCCTCAATGACCTATGTCACCTTGCTGGTGCGCCGCCGCTGGCTGTTACAGGAATTGAGCGCGCTCCTCGACCGGCCGCGGAGTACGCGGGGAGCAAAGCATGGCTGACCGCAGCAGACCCCTGAACATTCTGAATGACGAGGACAGCGATGACCCGATCCTGAGCGTGGTCAATATCATCGACGTGTTCCTCGTCATTATCGCCATCCTGCTGATCACCATCGTCGAGAACCCGCTCAATCCATTCACCGCAGACCATGTGGTCGTGGTCAAGAACCCCGGCGAATCGGATATGGAGATGATCGTGAAGCAGGGAGAGGAGCTGACCCGCTATGACGCCAGTGGCGAGATCGGCGCAGGAGAAGGCAGCGTTGCCGGCACCGCCTACCAGCTCAAGGATGGTTCCATGATCTACGTGCCGGAAACACCATGATGGCCCCAGCAGTCAGCACGGGAGTCAACATGTGATTGGCTGGCAGCTGAAAGACCCCTGACTGCCCCGCCGGCTGAATCGACTGCTGCCGGGATCAAACCCGATTCGGCAGACCTGCCTCAAGCGGAAGGGTTTGAGTGCCGCCCCATCAGCGCAGGAAATAACCAAGCGGCAATTCATAGTGCCGGGTCTGCCCGGGCATTCCCGGCTCAAAGGGCGGGGCCTCCATGCATGCCAGGGCATCCAGCGCCGCCTGGTCCAGGATGTTCTTGCCGGAACCCTTCAGCAAACGGGGCGGCTCGACCAGCTTCCCATGCCGATCGAGCACGAACGACACCCGCACCTCCCCTTCGTGACGCATGCGGCGCGCCCGCTTCGGGTAGTCCTGGCAACGCATGATTGCAGTCCGAACGGCCTCCCCATAACGCGCCTCGACCGATGGATCGCGCTGCTCGCCTGCAGCGCTCTTCCCAGCCGGCCTTGAAGGCTCCGTGGTCGCGGCATCTCCTTGCTCGACAACCTTGGCCGCCTCACGTTCAGGACCATCCTCAACTGCCATGCTGTCAGCGGGTTCAGGCTGCGGTTTCGGTTCGGGCTTCGGCTCTGGCTTCGGCTCTGGCTTCGGCTCTGGCTTCGGCTCTGGCTTCGGCTCTGGCTTCGGCTCTGGCTTCGGCTCTGGTTCCGGCTCTGGTTCCGGTTCCGGCTCCGGTTCCGGCTCCGGTTCTGGCTCCGGTTCTGGCTCCGGTTCTGGCTCCGGTTCCGGCTCTGGTTCCGGATCCGGTTCTGGCTCGCTTTGTGTGTGACTGGCAGAGGCGGCAGAAGGGCTCGACGACAAACTTTCGGGGGTAGCAGCCTCTTGAACCGCAGCCCTCTCAACCGCAGCTTGGGAAGGTTCGAAAGCCGCCAAGGCCAGCGGAATACCAGCTCCCCCGGCAACCTCTTTTGCCACCAGCTGTTCGGATTTGGTCAGCAAGTACCAGCCACCGCTCGCCACGAGTGCATGCGAGGCGACCGAAACAGCCAGGGCCAGTCGGTAGTATCGGGAATTCATCTAAGGAAGCTCTGCCTCATCGAGAGGCGGTCACGGTTCCGATCGACAGATTGTCGATCTGATGCTTCCGCAACAGATCCAGCACACTGACGAAGTGCTGAAAAGCCGTGTCCTGATCGACCTTGAAGCGAATCGCCGTGTCTGTCTCAAGATCGATCAATTCCGCATCCAGAGCGGCAAGCACAATCTCTTCATCATCAAGATAAACGCGTCCGTCCGCTGTGATCGTGATGACGCGAACCACCCCGTCTGATGTGTTGTCCGCATGGGACGCCTCCGGAAGGGTCAGTGGAATCTTGCCTTGCGCCACAAAGCTGGCAGTGGTCAAGACAATCGCCAACAACACCAGCATCACGTCCACCAGGGGAATCACGTTCATCTGATCGAAGCGACGCATGACTTATTCCGCCGGCGTTTGTTGACGACGCAACTGCTCGGACCGCCATCGTTCGATCAGCACCTCCACTCGCCGCCCCAGGGCGTTGTAGATCATGGTGGCGGGAATCGCCACCAACAGGCCGACTGCCGTGACCTTGAGCGCCAGGGCCAGCCCCACCATGATGGTGCTCACGGCGATGTCTCCGGACTGCCCGAGGTCGTAGAACACGATCAGGATGCCGAAGACCGTGCCCAGCAAGCCCACATAGGGTGCCGTGGCGCCTACTGTATAGATGGTGGTCAGGTGATTGGTCAGCGACACGGTCAGACTGTGCACGTCGTCGAATTCAGTCAGATCCACCCGCTTGAAATAACGCCAACGCTCGAGCGCGGCCGCCAGCGTCAGGATGCTCATGATCCCCAGTGTCCCGAAGGCCAGTGGGTCGATCCATGTCTTGAACAGTTCCATCGAAAAATCCGGAAATTAATGTTTGATCAACAATCAATGAGGTCGTATCGACAGAACCTCATTCCTGGCCAAAAAAATCGAAATATACTGGAGGCCATGCCGGTATCCTAAAGCAAAAAACACCCTGACCGCGAGACAGATTCCAAGCAAAGAACGCGCCACTCGTCAGTCGTTAAAAAAACAGACCCTTAGCGAGAGATGTGATGGGTCAAAGGACGTATTACGTAGGGATTTAGCTCAATGCTGTGTCAAAAGACACAGCGGACGGCAGGCAGGAACGGGGCGTGCAGGCAGACTCAAGCAAGTTCATTCAGGCGAACCAGAAACGCCAGGAGCACTACATCGAAGACGCCATTAGCTGCTTTGCAGGTCGGCATCTTGACCGAGCACAAGAGGCGCCAAGTGGTCTGGTACCAGATGCGAGGGCGGCTGCGGACAAGATGTTCAAGGAAAACTGCAGAACGCCCCAACGCTAGAAAATCTAGCCTCATCAGGATCAGGCGCATTGCATCGAGCCATGTTTCTCAGTCGTAATGCACCGCCAGCCAGACCGTGTCTTCGGCCGGTTCGGTCCAGGCGACGCGGTGACGGCAATGGGCGGGGATCGCTAGGGAAGCTATGCACGAATCGATGGTGTCTCTGCGGGACCGCCAAGGGCCCATATGCCAGGCGCAGTCCGCCGTGAAGGGCGGTGGTCCTTTACAAGGACTGCAACACCGCAGATGGCCCTTGGCGGCCCGCCCGAAGGGGCTGACGGGTTTGCCCGCACTCGGCGTTGCCGCCCCTCGACGGGCAATGAGCCCGCCTTCGGGCCAGCGCCTTGATTGCGAACAAACCCGTCAACCAGAGGCGCCATCGATTCGTGCATAGCTTCCCTAGATAATCGCCCGGTCCGAGGGACACCTCATCGCCATTCTCGAACGACACCACCCCCCGGCCGCGCAGCACTACCACCCACTCGTGTCGCGGCTGGTCGTACCAACCCGAGGCCGGGGAGCTGTGTCCACGGGAGACAATGCGCTCCACCAGCACGCCCCTCCCGTTGACCAGTGGCTCGACCTGCTCATCCTCGAGCTGCTGGGGTATGTCCTTGAACAGATTGCCTGTGAACAGATTGGCTGGCATGAATGCTCTCGACCCCGTGGGAAATTCAGCGGCAATCACCGTCGCTGACAAACGACGAGATGTCATATTTGGGCTCGGCGACTGAAGATGTACCGCCCGCGCCTGGTCCACCTCCATAGTGGACGTCTCTCTTCACAAAATGGCATGCTCCAGCCACCTATCTTGCGGGATTATCATTATGATCAAGTACATGAACAAATGACTCGCACCCGCCTCGATGCCGTTGATTTTCTTCGCCGACACCCGGGTGACTATTCACGCTTGATCGGCAACAACTGTCAGGCCCTCCTGAACTCATGTTCATCGATCGTCTGCTGTCAATAACTGGAAGAAAAACACGAGGATGCTGCCCATCTTGACATTTCTCATTGCACGCACTAATAGATGGACTTGTATGGCTACTTTGTCGAGATAGTTCGTCTAAATCTACACATCACATCCAAATGTGATGGTAGCCCCAAGCATGACTGGGAGGTCATCTCATGAACCGGTTCGGAATGTCGCGCCTGATACCAGCAAGCCTTGCGCTGGCCAGCTTTTTTTCGTTTCTGTCGCGTTCGGCCAGGCGATCGAGCCGGGTTTCGACAGCAACACACTGGCCGGAAATGATGATGGTTCCGCCGGGCCGGTCTCCCTTGGCTTCACGATCGATTTCTTTGGTGTTTCTCGAAACCAACTTTGGGTCAATAACAACGGAAACGTCACCTTTGATGCGGCGCTGTCTTCGTTCACACCATTTGATCTGACCTCGACCAGCCAGGAAATCATCGCGCCATTTTTTGCCGACGTCGATACTAGCAGCGCAGGCGATCCGGTCACCTACGGCACCGGCACCTTCGACGGCCGGCCGGCCTTCGGCGTCAACTGGGTCAATGTCGATTATTTCAACAGCAACCCGTCGCATACCAATCGCAACAGCTTCCAGCTGATCCTGGTGGACCGTTCCGACGTCGGTGCCGGCGCTTTCGATATCGTGTTCAACTATGACCAGATCCAGTGGGAGGCGGGTACGGCCAGCGGCGGGAGCAGCGACGGACTGGGCGGCTCTTCCGCCCGGGCTGGCTACTCCAACGGCACCGGCGATCCGGGAACGGCATTCGAGCTGCCCGGCTCGGCAGTCAATGGCGCCTTTCTTGACGGCGGCCCCAATGCATTGGTCTCCAACCGGCTCAACAACGACATCAACGGCCGCTACATCATGCAATCCCGTGGCGGCGCAATCGACCCAGGCCAACCAGAACCTTCCGGGGCGATCTCGATTCCAGTCAACAGCGGCTGGATGCTGGCCCTGCTGGGCATCCTGCTCACCCTGCTGGCCTTCGGTGTAACGCGCAATCGCGGCAACGCCTGAACCGCTACAGCGGTGACTCAGCCACAACAACCTTGTCATGCCGCCGGCCGCCGGCGGCATTTTTGTTGGCCGCCCGCAAGACGGACTGCCGGTCTGTTTCTATCGCGACCGGCTCTGCCCTGCGCCCCCGGTTGACACCAGCAAGCCTCGAGATCATCGGCTACCTTCCTGGGTACGGGTTGTTTTCCGGCTCTCGACCAATCGAGCTGGAAGATCGCCCTCGGGCCCGGTGAGCGCCCGTTGCACAATCCAGATTTCATCAAGGAGTGAGCTCATGTCCCTTCATTGGTATCGCCGACCACGCCTCGTGGTCTTAAGTTCGACCAGTTCCGTGCTGGAAGCGGCCCGCGCGATGGAGAACAACCATATCGGTGCCATCGTGATACAGGATCAAGGGCGCATCGCCGGCATCGTCACCGATCGCGATCTCGCGGTGCGTGCGCTGGGCCATAATCTCGACCCCGAAACCACGCCCATCACCGAGGTGATGACGCCCGCGCCCTCGACGCTGACCCCCGAGGACAGTCGCGAGGACGCCATCGCACTGATGCAACAGCGCAACGTCCGACGCATCCCGCTCAGAGACAACGACCGAGTCGTGGGGATGGTGACGCTCGACGACCTGCTCCTCGACGAGGCCGCACCGCTGGAGGAGCTGGCCGCCATCGTCGCCGCGCAACTCGGAGAGGGTGGCCCGATGGAAAGCCCCCGCTCACCGGCACGCCGACGGAGTCTCGCCCGGGCCGAAGCCACGTTGGCGCGCCTGGTCAATGCGGTACAAACAGCGACCGGCCTCGAAGAGCGGCAGCAGGCACAGAAGGCCCTTGAGACCATGCTCGCGCTGCTGGTGCGGCGTGTCATGCCGGGAGAGGCGCAGAATTTCATCGCGCAGCTGCCGTCACTGCTGCAGCCGGCCTTGCGTGCGCTGCCACCCGGTCCGGACACGGACATCGATCGAGAGAGCGCCGTTTCCGAACTGGCTCGACAGCTCGGGCTGGATGCTGCTGAGGCCGAGCGCGTGATCGCTCCCCTGACCAGCACGATCGCGCAGGCCATCAGTGCCGGTCAGGCGGAAGACCTCAGACACCAGCTGCCGATGGATCTGGCCAACCTGCTGGTGGTGCCCGAATCCTGACTGACGACCCGGCGACCAGCGCCCCGGCGCTGGTCGCCTGATGCGGTCGGGTGTTGCTGTCACACGGCAGCTGAGCGTAAAAACTCGCTTGCGCGGGCGGTTGACCCAGCTGCTGTGCTCCACCAAGCGCCCGAAATCAGGCCTTGATGACGGCCAGGGGTTGCAGCTCAATTTGTACCTCGACCAGATCACGCTGGTTTCGCATCACCTCATCGATGTCTTTATAAGATCCCGGCGCCTCATCCAGGTCTTCACGGTGACGGATGCCGTGCAGGATGCCGCGATCCTTGAGGGCTTTTACTTCCTCTTTGAAGTCCAGTTTTTTGCGGGCC
The DNA here is from genome assembly GCA_041676845.1 of Halothiobacillaceae bacterium. Lineage (GTDB taxonomy): Bacteria > Pseudomonadota > Gammaproteobacteria > Halothiobacillales > Halothiobacillaceae > Guyparkeria. The sequence goes on from JBAYRD010000001.1 coordinate 380,831, forward strand.
TGGGTGCGACTCATGATTCTGCCGGCACCGTGGGCACAGGATTCGAAGGACTGCGCCTCCCCTTTGCCAGTCACGAGAAAAGACCGCGTCCCCTGGGAGCCCGGGATCATGCCCCGCTCCCCCTTGCGGGCTCGCGTCGCGCCTTTCCGATGCACGATGACCGTCTCGCCGAAATGCTCTTCCAGGGCGGCAAAATTATGTGGCTTGTTGATGAAGTCCGCGAATTCGACTTCGGGGACAACGTCTCTGAATGCCATTTTAACCCGTTCCATCATCAGCTTTCTATTGGCCAGGGCGAACTCGATACAGTAGTTCATTTCATTCCAATACAGTTCGAAATATTCCGAGGATTCTGGAATATATGCCAAATCCTTGGACACATCTTCACCGGCCTCCCTGTTCAACTCTTTTGCAATGTCATCGTAATGATTGGCCACCGTGTAACCAATATTGCGAGAGCCGGAATGGATCATGATCCAGATATAACCATCCGATCCTTTCTGTATTTCGATGAAATGGTTGCCGCCACCCAATGTGCCAATCTGATACAGGCCGCTTTCGTACTCCTGGCTGACGATAGGCAGCTCGCCTCTCCTCTCTGGCATCCAGGCTTCGTCCTGGCGCGCTTTATGGTGATTGAAGCCCACAGGCACGGTATCGCGGACAAAGCCCATGATGACCTTCAGGTCTTCTGTTGCCACATCCTTCAGATTGGTCCGCAACGAACACATGCCGCAGCCGATATCCACTCCGACCGCGTTGGGCACGATGGCGCCCTTGGTCGCCAGGATCGCCCCGATCGGCATGCCATAACCCAGATGGGTATCGGGCATGATGGCGATGTGCTTGAAGGCAAACGGAAGGTTCGCGAGATTTCGCGCTTGCTCCAATGCCCCTTCTTCCATCTGCTCTTCTTCCAGCCACAATTTGATCGGAATTCTTTCGGTTTCAATAATCGCTTTCATGACATCTCCATTTTTTACTGCAGGTGGGCCCTTGGCCTACCACTTTATAATGAGACTATCGCCCTTCTCATGTAGCACAAAACCCGAGCAGCCGCGGGGCTTGCTGCGTCAATAGGATGACGGGGGGCGCGAGCTGCGCTGCAAGGGCAAAAAAGCCCGACTTATTCGTGGCGCAAGGCGTCGATCGGGTTGAGGTGCGCGGCCTTGCGGGCCGGGACATATCCGAACACGACCCCGATGGTCATCGAGAAGGCAAAGCCCAGGATCATCACGCCCGGCGAGATCACGAACGGCATGTTGAACTGGTAGGTCATCACCCAGGTAATCGCTACCCCCGCCAATACGCCGATCACCCCACCCAGGGTGGCCAGGACCATCGATTCGACCAGAAACTGGGTCAATACGTCACGACTGCGTGCGCCGATGGCCAGACGAATACCGATTTCACGGGTGCGCTCGGTCACGGATACGAGCATGATGTTCATGATGCCAATGCCGCCGACCAGCAGGCTGACGGCTGCAATACCGCCGAGCAGCAAGGTCATGGTGTTGGTGGTCTGCTCCAGCGTATCGATGATGTCTTGCGTATCGCGGACCCGAAAGTCGTCATCCATGTCTGCGCCAATACGCCGACGCTGGCGCAGGAGCGACTCGGTATCACTGCGAACCCGGGCGCTGGTGCCATCCTGCAGCGCGGAGAGGTAGATGGCCGTGACGTCCAGGCTGCCGGCCAGGCGTCGTTGCACGGCCTTGATCGGCATCAGGATGATGCGGTCGGGGTCCTGCCCCATCGACAGGCCCTTGGTTTCGAGAATGCCGATGACGCGGCAGGCCGTCCGACCGACTCTCAGCGTTGAGCCAAGCGGTTCGCGATGCAGATACATTTCATCGACGACGGTTTGCCCGAGGATGCAGACGGCCGCGCCCGAGGCCAACTCCTCGGGTTCGAATTCCCGCCCGCTGGCCACGGGGTGATTGCGCACGCTGAAGTATTCATTGGTAGTGCCTTCCACCTTGATGTTTTCGTTGGCATTGCCGAAAACCACGGTGGCATTGAGCGCAACGCCGGGCGCCACGCTGATGCCGGGAATCTCGCGCCGCATGGCCTCGACGTCGGCCATTTCAAACGGTTCGGCCGCGGTGCGCACGCCACCGGGACCGCGCTGGATTGTGCCGGGTACGACAAACAACAGGTTGGAGCCGATGCTGGAAATCTGCTCGGTCACCGAGCGTGTGGCCGACTGGGCCAGGTGGACCATGGCGATCACGCTGGCCACACCGATGATGACGCCCAGCATGGTCAGAAACGAGCGCATCAGGTTGCGGGCAATCGCCTGGAAGGCCATCAACAGGGTATCGAGCGGGTTCATGCCAGCACCTCCTCGGGCGGGCCGTCACGCCGGAGCTGACCATCGACAAAATACAGCACGCGCTCGGCGTAGGCGGCGATCGCCGGTTCGTGGGTGACCATGATGATGGTGATGTTGCGCTCGGCGCGCAGGGCGACCAGCTGGTCCATGATCTCACTGGCAGTACGGGTATCGAGGTTCCCGGTCGGCTCATCAGCCATCAGCACCGGCGGCCGAGTCACCAATGCGCGGGCGATGGCCACCCGCTGCTGCTGGCCGCCCGACAGCTGACTGGGGGCGGCCGCTCCGCGGCCACCCAGCCCGACCGTCTGCAAGGCATCCAGGGCGAGCTGGCGACGACGGGCCCGCGGAATGCCCTCGTAGATCAACGGCAGCTCGACGTTGGCGACGGCGCTGGCTCGCGGCAATAAGTTGTAGCTCTGGAATACGAAGCCCATGTATTTTCGTCGCAGCAAGGCCAGCTCATCGCGATTGAGCGTGCTGACATCGACACCGCGAAACCAATATTCACCGGCCGTGGGTACGTCCAGGCAACCAAGTATGTTCAGGCAGGTCGATTTGCCCGAGCCGCTGGGGCCCATGACGGCGACAAACTCACCGGCCCGGATGCTCAGATCCACCCCATCGAGTGCACGCACTTCGGTCGGCCCCTGGCCGTAGATCTTGTAGATCTGGCGCATCTGCAGGATGACCGGTGCGTCGTTACCCGTAGGTGCAGCGGTGTCGCTCATGCCCGTCTGACGCTCAGGCTCATTTCTGGCTCATGCCGACCAACACCTCATCGCCAACCGACAGCGTATCGCCGAGGATCTCGGTATACAGGCCATCGGTATAGCCGGTGCGAACCGGAATACGCTCCGGCTGGCCGTCACGCAGCAGCCACAAGCTGTTGCCTTGCCTGCTGGCAGCAGGACGCCGTGTGCCGCCCGGGACCATCATGAAGCCGCCCCCACTGACCTCGGCATCGCCAGGCGGCTGGAAGCGAAGGGCCATATTGGGCACGCGGATGACCTGCTCGCGCGTGCCGGTGGTAATGGTTGCCGTCGCCGTCATGCCGGGCAGCAGATCTTCGTCGGCGTTATCGACGCCCAGCACCGTGGTGTAGGTGACCACGTTGCTCTCGATGGTCGGATAGAGAAAGACGCGCAGCACCTCGGCTGGAAACTCCCGGCCAGGCCAGGCGTCGACGCTAAAAGTTGCTGGTTGTCCCGGTTTGACCAGACCCACATCGGCCTCGTCGAGAGACACGTGCAGCTCCATCTCACGCAGGTCCTCGGCCAGAATGAACAGCTCCGGGGTTTGGAAGCTTGCCGCCACGGTGTTGCCGGGCTCGACGTTGCGCTTGAGGACAACGCCATTGATGGGTGAGGTGATCACCGCCTTGGCCAGGCGTGTGCGGCTGGCCGAGACAGTCGCCTCCGCTTCACGCACTGCGGCCTGTGTATAGCTGAGCCGAGCGACCGCCCGCTTGAAGCCCGCATGGGCGGTATCCAGATCGGCGCGTGAAGCCAGATTCCGTTCCACCAACTGTGCCAGGCGCCGCTCGTCGATGGCGGTTTCCTCCAGCGTCGCCTGCGCTTCGGCCACTGAGGCCTGGGCCAGCGACAGCTGGGCTTCGGTCTGAGCCAGATTGACCTCCAGCTCCTCGGTATCGAAGCGGGCCAAGACGTCGCCGACAGCGACCGGATCATTCTCGATGACGAGTACTTCGCGGATCAGCCCCGAGATCTCGGCGCCAACGGTGACTTCACTACGGGGCTCGAGATTGCCGGTGGCGGTGGCCATGAGGACCATGTCGCCGCGGTCAACGACATGGGTTTCCCATTCGATGCTCGTCTCACGCGGCCACAGCCACCACAGCAGCAGGATCAGCAGCACGACGCCGGCCGCGATCCAGCCAATCAGGCCGAATCGACCCCGGCGGCGCTGCGAACGAATCACCGCGCGCACCTCATCGGCCATCTCTTCGAGATTGGAATTACTGGACTGGCTCATCTAACACGGCTCCGGGCGCTGCTGCGCCCGTGGTCTGAAAAAGAAGACGGCTCATGATCCCGGGAACACTGACGAGCGCCGCCCTTGGTGGGCGACAGGATACGTCACTCCGAGTTTGCTGACTGAACCTGCTCCACTCGCGCCTGGCCCTCGCCTCTGGCCCAATACTCCTACATATACTATCTATTACGTCTGAAAATGATCTGTTTCACGCCATCTGTATCGCGCCGCTTCACCGTCACGACAGGCGACAAACCGCCAGTCTCTTCCATTCGATCCATCCGGACGATTCAATCGCCTGTATCGCCTGTATCGCCTGTATCGCCTGTATCGCCTGTATCGCCTGTATCGCCTGTATCAATCGCATCGCGCAACAGGTCGGATAGACGAATCACACCCAGCAGGCGGCGTTCATCATCCACTACCGGGATATCCTCGACGCGGCGCTCCACCTGCTGCTGGAAGACGTCATGCTGATATAAAATGTCGCCGATCTCCTCATCGGCTCCAGCGCACAGCACCCGATCATCCATATGCTCGGCCACGCTGCCGAGCGTGATCCGCTCGATCATCTCGCGCAGGCTGTGGCTAGGGTGCAATTCGGCCAGCAGCAGGCTGGCCAGGTGCCAAAAACCCAGATGCCCGCAGACGCGTCCATCCGCATCGAGCACAAAGAGATCGCGACTGTCAGGATCATCCAGTAGCAACCGGGCGGCATCCTGAAGACTGCTTTCACCGGCGACGGTCAACGCCACCGCCGGATGACTATCAAGCCACTCACTAGCCTTCATCGCGTCCCTCCTCTCCTCTCGAGGTTTCAGTGGCGCCGCCAATCTCGCCGGCACGGGCCAGCCCGTAACGGGTGCCCAGTGCGCCGAGCGTTTCGGTCAGCAGTGTGCTGGCTGTAATGATATTGATGATCAAGACCGCCAGATCCTCCATGCCCTCCACCCCGGTGAGCAATAGCGCCATGCCGATTGCCACCCCACCCTGCGGCAGCATGACCAGACCCACATTGTGGCTGATGACCCGCGGGGCACCGGCCAGGCGTGCGCCGAGCAGTGCGCCAACAATCTGTCCACCGGCTCGCAGCAGGAAATACAACGCGATCAGTCCGGCATGACCCAAGGTGACGGCCAGGTCGAAATGCAGCCCGGCAAAGGTGAAAAACAGCACGAATACCACTTCCTGAAGCTGCTCGAGTGGTCGGAATAGTGGTTCGGAATGCGCCCCGCCAAACAGGCGGGCCGAGAAACCCAGTGCCATCGCGGCCAGCAGCGGCGAGAAATGCCAGACTTCGGCCAGCCCGGTGAGCAGGATGATGCCGCCGAGCAGTGCGACCAACTGCAACTCCTGCTCCGGCAAGCGGCGAGCCGTGCGCTCGATCACCAGGCCACCGAGTATCCCGAAACCGATGGCCGCAGAAATCTCCCAGACCAGCGCCGGCAGCACGGCGTTGAAGCCGGTGCTATCGAGCGCGGCCAGCACCAGAGAAAAAATTATCAGCGCCAGCGCGTCATCCAGCGCGACCATCCCCAACAACGCGGTCGTCAGCGGACCGCGGGCGCGGTACTGATGGGTAATCGCGACAATGGCGGCCGGAGCGGTAGTGGTGGCAATCGCCGCGAGCAGCAGCGCCAGCGATCCGCCGGGCAGGTCGGACACGACCAGGCCAAGCAGCAAAAAACCCACCAATACGGCCAGAAAGCTGCCGCTGACCTTGCCCAGCGTGGCGGTGACAATGACCCAGCCCAGCTGGCGCAACTGTGTGACCGTGGCCGCACCGCCGATCAGGTAGGCCACGACCCCCAGAGCGACGGCCACCATCGGCCGGGTCCACTCGGCGCTCTCGATGCCCAGCGGTCCACCGAGAAAATCAGGAGCAAACAGGATTCCGGCGAGGATATAGCCGACCACGCGTGGCACGCGCAAAAAATGGCTGGCCAAGGTGCCGAGTGTCAGCCCGGCAATCAGCAGCATGCCGATCAGCAGAATCTCCACCTCACCTCCATCATCTGCACCACGAGCCGTACCCGGCCCACTACCCTGGCGGGCACACGGAGATCGAGCATACGGAGATCACGAAGCAGGCGCACCGCCTTCACGGATAATTTCGATCAACGCATTCAAGGCATCGGTGGCAGTGAAAATGCCCAGAAACTGGCCATCCTCCTCGTTGACGATCACGCTGCCAACCTTTCTTTCGGACATGGCATACGCCACTTCGTCCAAGGGCTCGGAGGCAAATACGGTCAAGGGGTCAGGCGACATGATGTCAGCGGCCCGTACCAGGGTCCTCTCGGCGATGGTCAAGCCTGAGACCAGGCGCGCATCCCGGTCGCTGACGATCCCCACCACGACATCGTCACGAACGATGGGCAGGTGACGGATACCGTATTCTTCCATCAGATCCCGCAGATCGTCGATCGCCATGTCTTCGTCTGCGGTGATTGGATCAGGGGTGGTGAATTCATCCACCCGAACATTTTTTAACAGCATGGTCAAGACTCCTATGATCACCCGCAGCAAGCGGATATGGCTCGCTATGATGATTCAATATATCAGCCAACCGTCGTCAAGATGTTGCTAACGTCCAACCAACACAATCATGTGTTTTCGTCGCATGAAGGCGACAACCTAGCGGAGGCGAGTTTGCGGGCGAAAAGGCACTACACTTCAGACGAGTTTTGATGAGGGCAAGCATTGATGAGGCGTATTTTGCGCGCAGTCACGCTGACGAGTCTGGCTGGGGCACTGCTGCTTTCCGGTTGCGAAAACTCCACACCGCTATTCTCCGAAAATGACGCAGCCACGGCAACGCCGGCCAACCCCTCTTCGGCCCGGGCGGCCACGACGGCACCCGCCGCGCGAGATGCATTGCCGGGAGACCATGCGCAAACACCTCGCTATCGGATCGACATCAATTATCCGGACTTGCCGGCCAGCGAGGCTGTGCTGGCAAAAGTGCTGCGCGCAACAGGCGACAATGCCAAGCGTGAGTTCATGCAAGGGCTGCCCGACCCGGGGCGGTTGCCCGAGTTCGCCAACCGCCAGCTCGCCTTCATGATCGATTTTTCCGTGGCGACACGTCTGCCGCGATTCGTCAGCGTGCGTGAACAAGGCATGGCCGACACTGGCGGCGCACATCCGATACCCATCGACGGTAGCGTCGTATACGACACTAAAGCCGGGAAGATAATCGCCCTGGATGATCTTTTCACGCACCCGGAGCAGGCCCTGGAGCGGCTGTCGAAACTCTCGCGTGAAACACTGGGGAAGAAACTGCTGGCCGAAACACCCAGCGCAGAAGAAGCGCCACCGGAGGTGCGTCAACAATGGCTCGACAGCATGCGCAGCATGATCCACGACGGCACCGAGCCTGAAAAACAGAATTTTTCCGAATTCATGCTGCTTGCCGATATCGGCGGCCAGGCAGCCGGCCTGCAGCTGATCTTCCCGCCATATCAAGTAGCGCCCTATGTCTACGGCACGCAGACCGTGGATGTTCCCGTGGACGTATTTGCCGACCTGCTCAAACCGCCCTATCGGGAGGCCTTCGACAGGGCGGCTGACGGTTCCTGATTTTTGATTTGTAGAGCAGGCGTGAGCCTGCCGGCCCACAATTTGACCGTCAGCCGACCAAGGAAGGTGACAGACCATCGTCCGGGATAGGACAGCCAAGGAAGCTGGTGACGATACGTGCCTGTCGGCTGCGGAGATTCTGTCTGGTCTTTTCCTGTTGCGTCAGCTGGTCGCGCCTGACATATGCCCTCATCATTGATTCGTTGATTCGTTGATTCGTTGATTCGACGGTAGCACCGCCGATCAATATCTGTCACTCCGGCCGCATATGCGGAAACAGGATCACGTCTCGAATCGATGCCGAGTCGGTCAGCAGCATGATCAACCGGTCAATGCCAATGCCCTCACCTGCCGTTGGCGGCATGCCGTATTCCAGTGCGCGGATATAGTCGGCGTCGTAGTGCATGGCCTCCTCGTCACCGGCATCCTTGGCGCTGGCCTGCTGGGCGAAGCGCTCGGCTTGGTCTTCGGCGTCATTGAGCTCGGAGAAGCCGTTGGCGATCTCGCGACCACCGACGAAGAATTCAAAGCGCTCGGTGACGAACGGGTCGTCGTCCTTCCGGCGGGCCAGCGGCGAGACCTCGGCCGGGTATTCGGTAATGAAGGTCGGGTCGTGCAACTTGTCCTCGGCGGTCTCCTCGAAGATCTCGATCTGTACCTTGCCCAGTCCATCGCTGTCCTTGATCGAGATGCCGAGCCGCTCGGCAACGGCTCGGGCACGCTCCAGGTCGTCGATGTCCTCAGGCACAAGATCGGGGTTGTGTCGCAGGATCGCTTCGCGAACAGTCAGACGATCGAAGACTTTGCCAAAATCGAAGGTGCTGCCCTGGTACTCGATGGCGGTACTGCCGTGGACTTCCTCGGTGCAGCGGCGCAGCAGGTCCTCGGTGAGGTTCATCATGTCATTGTAGTCCGCATAGGCCTGATAGAACTCGACCATGGTGAACTCGGGATTGTGCCGGGTGGACAGTCCTTCGTTGCGGAAACTGCGGTTGATCTCGTAGACCCGCTCGAACCCGCCGACCACCAGACGCTTCAGGAACAGCTCCGGGGCGACGCGCAGGTACAGCGGCATGTCGAGCGCATTGTGGTGGGTGATAAATGGCCTGGCCTCTGCCCCGCCGGGGATTACATGCATCATCGGCGTCTCGACCTCCAGAAAGCCCTTGCTGTTGAGATAGTCGCGGATGAACTGGATCACGCGGGAGCGCAGACGGAAAGTCTCTCGCACCGACTCGTTCATCACCAGATCGACGTAACGCTGGCGATAGCGCGCCTCGGTGTCGGTCAGGCCATGAAACTTGTCCGGCAGCGGCCGCAGGCTCTTGGTGAGCATGCGCAAGCCGTCGACCCTTACGGACAGCTCGCCCTTGTTGGTCTTGAACAGCAGACCTTCGCCACCGACGATGTCGCCGATATCCCAGGTCTTGAAGTCCTCGTAGTTATCCACGCCGATGTCGTCGCGGGTAACGTAGAACTGGATGCGCCCGGACTGGTCGAGAATGGAAAGAAAGCTGGCCTTGCCCATCACCCGTTTGGCCATGATGCGCCCGGCAACAGCCACGCGCACGCTATGTTCTTCAAACCAGGGCTTGTCGTGCTCGCCGTACTCGGCCTGCAGATCGGCCGCCATGTCCTCGCGATGGAAGTCGTTGGGAAACGGGTTGCCGACCTGGCGCAGCTTCTTGAGCTTCTCGCGGCGCTCGGCAATCAGTTGGTTCTCGTCGAGTTCGGACTTTTGCTCGGCCATGGTGTCGGGTCTTCTATATCAATGGGCCCGGACTGTGCCCGGGCCGGAAGTGGTGAATGTGTGCCGTAGGGGCGCCTTCTGCCGCGATTCACTGGCGCGACTCAACCCAGCAGCGGCGTTATGATCCCGCGGCCAAAGGTTCCTGATAAGGATTGAACCGGTCGCTGTGGGAGCTTGCCTTGCAAGCGAATCGCGCCATAGGCGCGAGCCCCGTTTCAATCTGGCAAAGCCGCCCTGACCGGGGCGGCACTCACGCGGCCTTCGCGGGTTAAAGGCCGCTTTTGAGGCTGGCCTCGATAAACGGGTCGAGATCGCCGTCGAGCACTGCCTGGGTGTTGCCAGTCTCGTAATTGGTCCGCAGATCCTTGATGCGACTCTGATCAAGTACGTAGGAGCGGATCTGACTACCCCAGCCAACATCGGACTTGGTGTCCTCGACTGCCTGGGCCTCGGCCTGGCGTTTTTGCATCTCCAGCTCATAGAGTTTTGCTCGAAGTTGCTTCATCGCCCGCTCGCGGTTCTGGATCTGCGACCGTTCCGCCTGACAAGCGACCACTATCCCGGTAGGCAGGTGGGTAAAGCGCACCGCGGACTCGGTCCGGTTGACGTGCTGACCACCGGCGCCGGAGGCACGATAGACGTCGGTGCGGATATCGGCCGGGTTGATCTCGATCTCGATGTCGTTGTCGATCTCGGGGGAGACGAACACCGAGGTGAACGAGGTGTGCCGGCGCTGGTCCGAATCGAACGGCGATTTCCTGACCAGGCGGTGCACGCCGGTCTCGGTGCGCAGCCAGCCGAAGGCGAATTCGCCCTCGAAGCGGATGGTGGCCGACTTGATGCCGGCGACCTCGCCATCAGAGATCTCGGTGATCTCCGTCTTGAAGCCGTGTTTCTCGCCCCAGCGCAGGTACATGCGCAGCAGGATGGAAGCCCAGTCCTGTGCCTCGGTGCCGCCAGCACCTGCCTGTATGTCCATGTAGGCATTGGACTCATCCATCTCGCCGGAGAACATGCGGCGGAACTCGAGATCCTCGACTCGCTTCTCGAAAGCCGCAACATCGGACTCGACCGCGGCGATCGTGTCCTCGTCGTCTTCCTCGCCGGCCATGTCGAGGAGCTCACGGGCATCGGTCAATCCGTCTCGCATCTCGGAGAGCGTATCGACGATGCGTGCCAGCGAGGCACGCTCCTTGTTGAGCGCCTGGGCACGATCCGGGTCGTCCCAAAGATCAGGGACCCCCAGTTCGCGCTCGACCTCCTCTAGACGATCCTTTTTCTGATCGTAGTCAAAGATACCCCCGGAGCGACTCGGTACGCTCGACGAGGTTGTCGATACGGTGGGCAATCGGGTTGATTTCAGCCATGGGATGTAGTTTTGCGTCAAGTAATCAAAATAATTGGAAGCGGCGTAGTTTACTGAATGCGCGCGCTTACCTCAAAGCGACCTCGACCATGACAGCTGGATGTGGCGAAAGGCCAATGCCCAGGTCCATTTCGCCCAGATCGATTTCGCCCAGATCCATTTCGCTATGGCATCATGGCTTGCGTCTGATTTCCCTGACCAACCGAGGCCGGGAAAGATTGTCGGAACAGGGGGAGACTGACAGCAACCATGAAACAGATGCCCAACGCCTGCAACAATATTGTCTGCCGACTGATCCGTATCGGGCTGCTCTGCCTGCTGGCCACCCCTCTGGTCGCGGCGGCCGCGAGCAATGAACTCCCCTCGGCCGTCAAGGCGGAACTGGCCCAGCAGAAGCTCGATGCCGCCAACCTCGGCATCTGGGTGCAGGCAGTCGACAGCGACACCCCATTGATTGCCTTCCAAGGCGACCGCCCATTCAATCCCGCTTCGGTGATGAAGCTCGTGACTGCGGTTGCCGCACTTGATGTGCTTGGACCTTCTTTCCAGTGGAAGACGGAAATCTATGCCGATACCATGCCGGTCAAGGGCGTGATCAACGGCGATCTTTACATCAAAGGGTTCGGCGATCCGTGGTTCCGCAGTGAGGATCTGTGGGGCGTCGCTCGGCGGCTGCAGGAGCTGGGCGTCAACGAGATCCGCGGTGATGTGATTCTCGACGATTCCTACTTCGCGCCAATCGACGCAGATCCCGGTGATTTCGACAATCGCCCCGATCGAGTCTACAACGCCATACCCAACGCTCTGCTGTTGGACAATCGCGCGGTACGCATCAGTATCTCCCCACACAACGACGGCAGCGCGGCTGTCAGCACCTGGCCCCCCAACCCGCGCATGACGCTGCAAGACCAGTTGCAACTGGTCGACCAGCCCTGTCAAAGCAGCACCAATCAGCCTGTGATCGACATCCGCAATCCCACCGAGGCGGGCGCGGAGATCCGAGTGCACGGCACCGTCTCACGCCAGTGCGCACCGCACCTCTACTACCGTGTCGCCGGCGATCCGCACGATGCGTTTTTCCATGCCTTCGAGAGACTGTTCGAGTTCGCCGGTGGCCAGATCACCGGTCACTGGCGCAAGGGATTGGTGCAGACCGGCGCAGTCAAGCTGCTCAGCCACGAGTCACAGCCACTGTCTTACTACCTGTGGCTGATGAACAAATGGTCCAACAATGTCATGGCCCGCCAGATCGCGCTGACCATCGCCGCGGAGCTTGAAGGAGCACCGGCCACCGAGCTCAAAGCAAGCAAGGCAATCGAGCGCTGGGCCAACAACCGCGGGCTGGACTGGACCGGGGTGGTGTTCGACAACGGCTCAGGACTCTCACGGACCGCCCGCCTCTCGCCGCGACAGCTGGGCGACATGCTGCAGTCGGTCTGGAAGAGTCATTTCATGCCCGAGCTGATGGCCACCCTACCGATCGGCGGGATCGACGGCACCATGCGCAAGCGGCTGACTAACGGCTCCATCCGTGGCCACGCGCACATCAAGACCGGCACGCTGCGCGATGTACGCTCTGGTGCGGGTTTCCTGCTGGCCCGTTCCGGGCGGCGTTACGTCGTGGTGATGTTGCACAACGAGCCGGGCGTGCAGTATGGCGGCGGCACCCGGGTGCAAGACGCACTACTGACCTGGCTGTACGAGAACGGTTGATGACCGTCCCGATGGTCCGGGCACGGTCCATTTTCACAGAGCCAGCGAGCCATTGTGAGGAGCTTGCCTGCAAGCGAATCGCGCCGGGAGGTGCGAGTTGAGGCTTGGGGGCGCTGCGCGGTTGAATCCAGTGGCAATTCAAGACTGGACAGCCGCTAAAACGCGGCTTTCGCGGGCAGGACCCGCTCCCACAAATGATGCGGTGCCACCAAGCCCCTTGTGGGGAGACATACAAGCTTGCCCTGCAAGCGAATCGCGCCGACGGGCACTAGCTGCGGGCCAGCCAATGAGCGCCCGGCAAATCGCCCCACCAGCTTGAATTTTGCCGATCTCCGACCAATGATTCCGGATAGACAGTTCATTACCAGCAGGTGATACATGACCGCCATTGATCGTATTCGTGACCGTTTCGAACAGATCGGCTCTTCCATCAGTGAGGGCTGGCAACGTCTGACTGACGCCGCCGGCCAGGCAATCACCCGCTTCAGTCCGGGCCGGAGTCACGACCGCGACGAAGCGCAGGATCTGGCCCGCCGCAACGTTGGTTGGGGACTGCTGCCAGTGGAGGTGTTTGATCAGAACGGACAGATCGAGGTGCGGCTGGAGGCACCGGGGCTGGAGCGCGAGGACTTCGAGGTCGACGTGCATGACGATCAGCTGCGGATCGCCGGCGAGAAGCGCGTCGAGCACCGCCGTCGCGAAGGACAGTACCACGTCGCCGAGTGCGCCTACGGCCGCTTCGCCCGGCTGATCCCCCTGCCCGCCCGGGTCAAAGCCGACTCGGCCAAGGCCTCTTACCGCAACGGCGTGCTCAGCGTGACGCTGGAGAAGGTTGGTGGCGCGCGTCGCCGACGTATCGAGGTGCAGGGGCCATAATCCAGGCCCACACTCAATGACCGCCCGGCTCCCGGGCCTCGACCTTCGGTCCAGGCTTGTGCCAGGTCAGTGACCAGGCAGGCTCAGTGCCGGCCGGCTGGAAGGCGATATCCACCAACCGTTCCTCGCCGGCCAGCACGGCGGCCAGCTCACCGCCGATCTCGAGCCCGACCACCGCCGGCCGCTCCCAGGGTGGAATGCCTCGCTCCTGGAACCATTGCCTGAGCGACAGGCTCGGTCGCCGTTCGTCCGGAGTCAGCCGTTCGCGACCGCCGACCGGCCGCAGCCGCCACTCCTCGGCCGACTGCCGCAGCAGTCCTGCCTCGTGCTCACCCCCCAACAGCAAGTGACGGCAAAGCTTACGCCCGTCATCAAGGCGCAGGCAGTCTTGCTCCTCGGGCCAGTCGAGCTGCCGGGTCGGCTCGGGCAGCTGCCTGAGCCAATAGATCCGCTCACGGTAGCGACGCAATTGCCCACCGGGCCATTCAAGCAATGGCTGGCGATCGGCCGCCGCCGTGTGCAGCTGGGCCAACCACTCGTCGAGGCGCTCCGGCGGCGGGGGCAGACAGCCGAGACGCCCGAGCCACTGACGCAGCAGGTTGCTCTGTCGATGCGGCGACAGGCTTGATGCCGCGCGCCAGTCAAGCGTCGGCCCGTCGAGCGGCTGATCGGCATCGATCTCGGCCAACTCGCCGAGCAGGCCTTGCTCCATGGCAAGACGCTGGGTGCTGGCACGGATACGGCTGACCGTATCGGGCCAGAAGTCCTGCAGCTTGGGCAGGACGTGATGCCGCAGGTGGTTGCGGGCAAAGCCGGGGTCGTCATTCGCCGGGTCATCGACCCAACCGAGCCCGGTCGCACGCGCCGCGGATCTCAGCGACTCACGCGGCATCTCGATAAATGGTCGCCAGTGCCACGCAGCCCCTCGCGGCCGCCATACCCGCATGCCAGCCAAACCGCGACCACCGGAGCCGCGCATCAGGGCGAGCAGCATGGTCTCTGCCTGATCTTCGGCATGGTGGGCCGTGATCAGCACTGGTGGATGATCGGGGTCGGCCGCGGCGGCCTCGGCAAGTGCGGCGTCGAGCGCAGCGTAGCGGGCCACACGGGCGGCGGCCTCAGTTGAACCACGTCCCGCCCCGCCGCTTGCCCGACGCACCGTTACCCGGCGGGCATCGAATGAACAGCCGTGAGCCTCGGCCTGTTGCCGGGCAAGCTCGGTCCAGGCCGAGGCGTCAGGATGCAGGCCGTGATGGACATGGACCACGGACAGTCGAGCAAAATGTTCCTGCTGGTGCCAATGTGCCAGCAGGGACAGGGCTCCGAGCGAGTCCGGCCCGCCGGAGCTGGCGAGCAGCAGATGAGAGTCGAGCGGAGGAACGGCGGGCAGGGCCGCCCAATCGAGTTTTTCCACGGATTGCTTAGCGTTCGGTAAATTTACCGTAGGACATCAGCCGCTCATAACGACGCTTGAGCAGCGCCTCGGTGGGACGATCGATCTGCGCGAGCACGGCCTTTTTCAGGCTGGCCTTGAGTGAGCTAGCCATGGCGGCCACGTCACGGTGCGCACCGCCACTGGGCTCAGGAATGACCTCGTCGATCAACCCGAGCTCCTTGAGCCGGCCGGCGGTGATGCCGAGTGCCTCGGCTGCCTCAGGTGCCTTCTCGGCGCTCTTGTAGAGAATCGATGCGCAACCCTCCGGGGAGATGACCGAATAGGTACTGTATTCGAGCATCATCACGTGGTCGCCCACGCCTACGGCGAGCGCGCCACCGGAGCCACCCTCGCCGATCACGGTGACGATGACGGGGGTCTCGAGATCAGCCATGACATAAAGGTTGCGGGCGATCGCCTCGCTCTGGCCGCGCGCCTCGGCATCGATGCCCGGATAGGCACCCGGCGTGTCGATAAAAGTGAGTACTGGCAGGCCGAACTTCTCGGCCAGCTCCATCAGGCGCTTGGCCTTGCGGTAGCCCTCCGGGCGCGGCATGCCGAAGTTGCGCCGGATTTTCTCCTTGGTGTCGCGGCCCTTCTGATGGCCGATCACCATCACCGGCAGTCCGTCGAGGCGGGCCATGCCACCGATCATGGCCGGATCATCGGCGAAGGCGCGATCACCATGGAGCTCACGGAAGTCGGTAAACACCAGTTCGATATAGTCGGCCAGATACGGGCGCTGTGGATGGCGTGCCAACTGGTTGACCTGCCAGGCGCCCAGGTTGGCGAACAGAGAACGCGTCAGTTCCTGGGATTTTTTGCGCAGCCGCTCGATCTCCTCATCGATGTCCAGCCCGCGATCATCGTCCATCAGTTGCAACTCGCGGATTTTTGCCTCGAGCTCGGCGATCGGCTGTTCAAAGTCGAGATAGTTCGGATTCATGACAGGCTACGCTTTATAGACGAAGGTGTTGGATAGACGGCCTCGCCGCCGGGCACGGGCAAGCGGCAACGAGACAAATGCGTATTGTGCCGAAGTTATCGGCTTATCGTAAATTCCGCTCTGTAACCACGCCGGCCCCACGGCACATGCGGAACCGGAACAGGGCTCAGCGTTCGCGGCTCTCCGAGGCGGGCGGTGAGGGGGAGTGTACGACAAGGTTGTCGATCAAGCGCACCTTGGCCAGACGTGCAGCGACCAGCAATCGGCCATGCGTCACCAATTGTGTCTGTTCCTCGAAGTCCAAGTCGTCGACGTAGGCAAGATAGTCGACCTCGAAACCTTGCCGCTCAAGCCAGTGGCGGCCGCTGACCAGGGTCGACCCGACCGGCTGGCCTGCTAGCAGTGATTCAGCCGCGCATTTCAATGCCTGGTGGACTGCTGGCGCCTGCTGGCGCTGCGCGGGATCGAGAAAGCGGTTGCGTGAGCTGGACGCGAGTCCATCGGCTTCACGATGGGTGGGTTCGATCGCCAGTTCCACCGGAAAGTCAAGATCGGAGATCAACCGGCGGATTACCGCAACCTGCTGGGCGTCCTTCTCACCGAACACGGCTATATCCGGGCGTACCAGGTTGAACAGCTTGGTGACCACGGTCGCCACGCCCGTGAAATGCCCCGGCCGCGCAGCGCCCTCAAGACGTTCGCCCAGACGCCCGGCATCGACGCGGACGATATCGCCCTGGCCCCTGGGATAGAGCACCGTCTCAGTCGGCAGAAACACGGCCGTCACTCCAGCACGCTGGAGCTTTTCAAGATCACGCTCTTCGGTACGCGGGTAACGCGCCAGGTCATCGCCATCCTCGAACTGCAGCGGATTGACGAAGATGCTGACGATCACCACCTCGGCGCGCAGGCGGGCATGCTCGACCAGGGCCAGGTGGCCGGCGTGCAAGTTGCCCATGGTCGGCACGAAGCCCACGCGATGCACATCGAAGCCGATGCCCTCACGCCATTCGCGCAATTCGTCGATGTCGCACAGCACCTTCAACAGAAGCTTTCCTGCTCCGTGGGAAAGCGCCGCGTTCGCACGGCGCCGACATAGGCTGCAAAGGCGGTTTGAATCGAGCCGGCGCCGTTCATGAAATCGCGCACGAAGCGTGGCGGTCGGTCGGTCAGCCCGAGCAGGTCGTGCATCACCAGCACCTGGCCATCGGTATCCACTCCGGCGCCGATGCCGATCACGGGCACCTCGATCGCCTTGGCAAGCGCCTGGCCGAGCTCGCAGGGCACGCATTCGACCACCAGCAGATCAATCCCGGCGGACACAAGCGCTTGCGCGTCCTTGAGGATGCGTCCGGCCTCCTCTGCGCCACGGCCCTGCACCCGGTAGCCACCGAGCTTACGCACGCGCTGTGGCAGCAGACCGACATGACCGCAGACCGGCACACCGTTGCCGGTCAGTGCATGGACGATCTCGGCCTTCTCGGCCCCACCTTCAAGCTTGACCATATCGGCCCCGCCCTCGCCCATCAGCAGACCGGCGGCATCCAGGGCACGCGCGACGGTCGCGTCGCTCAAGAACGGCATATCGGCGATCACCAACCTGTTGCCGACGCCGCGGCGGACCATCGCCGTGTGATAGGCGATTTCCTCGACCGTTACGCCAAGCGTGTCGCGCTGCCCCTGCACGACCATGCCGAGAGAGTCTCCCACCAGGAAGGCATCCACACCGGCCTCGGCGGCGACCCGAGCCAGCCCGGCCTCGTAGGCGGTGAGCATGACGATTGGCTGCTGATCGATCTTGGCCTGTCGCAGTCGGGCAAGGGTCATGAAGGACTCCTCGAGTCGGGAGGGCCGGAAGAATCAGGCATATCCGCTCGTTGAGACAAGGCTTCGACACCCGGCTCGATCGGAGGACCCACCCCCTGGCGCTGCCAGCGCGGCAGACGCAGAAAGCGCAACGGATGGTCGCTGACCTCTTCCAGGCAGTCAGCCAGTCGCGAGCCGTCGGGTAGGCGAGCCTCGGGGCGAATCTCCAGCCATGGTGCCAGCACAAAGTGCCGTTTGGCGATCTCCGGATGCGGAATGGTCAACTCCGGCGTTGTGATTTCACGGTCACCGAAGGCGAGGATATCGAGATCGAGCACCCGTTCGCCCCAGTGGCGGATATAAGAACGACCAGCGGCACGTTCGATGCCCTTCAGGGCCCGCAACAACGCCTCGGGCGTCAATGTCGTCCCGATCTCGGCGACCGCATTGACGTAATCGGGCTGATCCTGGGGGCCGATCGGCGGATTGGCATACAGACCCGAGACGGCCAGCACCTGGCACAGTGGCAGGCTGTCAATTGCCTCGAGGGCGCGTTCGATCTGATCGACCGGGTCTCCCAGGTTGGCACCCAGACCGATCGTGGCAATTTGCCAAGCTGTCACTTTCTTGAGGCACCGGTCGGCTTGCGATCACCGCCAGCGGGGCGGCGACGACGTGGACGGCGGCGCTTCTTGCTGAAGTCCGAACGCTCCAGGGCCTCTACCGACTCCTCCTCGCCACCGCTGCGCTCAGGGGCATGTTGGCGCCAGAAAGCGCAGACCGCCTCGTCGACTTCCGGAGTCTGCGAACGCAGGCAAAGAAAATCAACCGCAGCACGGAACCAGGGTGCGTCCATCAAGGCGCGTTGCTCATCGGTCAGTTTGTCGGCAGGCTCCCCAGCCCCACGCGATGGGGCCGCTCGTTCGAGGTCGGCCTGCAGCGACCAGATCGCGCGGATGATATCGGTCAGACGCCGCGGGATCATCAGGCGACGGGTCGCGATGGCCAGGACTTCATCGGCGGCCAGCAGCATCGCATCCTCGGCCGACACGCGTTGGTGCATCCACTGCACCCGATGGCGACTCAGCATGCGCCAGAACAGCCCGGCGAACAGGAACGCGGGGTTGACCGGCAGATCCGTGGCAACGCGCTGGTCGGTGGCCTCGAGTACCTGCTCGATCAGCCCCCAGTCACTGGCCGGATCAGTGGGGTCGATCCAGGTGGCCAGGCCATCAAATAGATACTCAAGCAGGCCAAGGCGGCGCAGCTCAAGCACTGTCTGTCGGCCGGCGCCGCCTTGCAGGAGCTTGACGGTCTCGTCGAACAGCCGGGCCGGGGAAATGTTGGCCAGCGTCTCGCGGCAAGCGGCAATCGCCCGCTCGCTGTCCTCGGTGAGGTGGAAGCCAAGCTTGGCGGCAAAACGAGCCGCGCGCAGCATGCGTACCGGGTCTTCACGATAGCGGGCCTCCGGTTCGCCGATCACGCGCAGGCGACCGGCCCGGACATCAGTCAAGCCCTCGACATAATCGACCAGTTCGCCGGAGGCGAAGTCGAGGTAGAGCGCGTTGCAGGCGAAATCGCGCCGCCAGACGTCCTCATCAATACTGCCAAAGACATTGTCGCGGGTAATCATGCCGCCATCGGCGCGTTTGATCTCACCGGTGTCACCGCCGCGGAAGGTGGTCACTTCAATCAGTTCGTCGCGGAACACCACATGCACGATCTTGAAACGCCGACCGATGATGCGCGCTCGTCTGAACAAGCGTCTGACCTGCTCGGGACGCGCGTCGGTGACCACGTCAAAATCCTTGGGACTACGTCCGCGCAACAGGTCACGCACGCATCCGCCTACGGCATAGGCCTCGAAACCGCCCTCATGCAGACGTTCGAGGACGAAGCGGGCGTTGTCGCTCAGGTCATCGAGCGAGATGCCATGGGTCTCGGCGGGGATACGAATCTGGGTTGGTGTTACGTTGTCTGACAAAACACTCTGCCGTTGCTCATCGTGGTCGACGTCGGCCGCCCGGACGGCGGATACGAAACCGGCCGGACCGGGGCCCGCCGGGCCACGGATGATTGTTGAAGGATCCCGGACTGGACGACCGCCTGCCCGGAGCGGGGCGCGCCTGCGAACCGAATCTGATAACGATCGGCCCAGGCATTCAGCCCCGACGGTCGGCCCTAGCCAAGGTCCTGGCCAATCAGCAACCTTGGCAATCGACTTCGACGGCCGACATGGTTGACTGATGTCCGACCGGGATCCCGAAATAAAGCAGTCAGTCTACCACTATGCAGCTCTGGCTGAAGCCTTAACGGATCAGAACACCGAAATCCACCTCCGAGACAGCTCGCGTTCTCGTACGCATGCCTACCTGCAGGCCCGCTCGCACCGCCTGTGCAAACGCGATGCTGCAGCGCCCTGGTCGGGTGGCATTGCCACATTCTGGTGGCATTGCCACATTCTGTGGTAGGATTCCCGCCCGATTGCGTCGTTGCCGGCCCCGGAAACGACGTCGCCCCGACCTCTTGCCGCTCGAAGGACGGTGTCCGTGAAAGCGATCGAATTCCTGCCCGTCGTTGTCCTGCTGCCTTTCCTCGCCGCCCCATTGGCGGCATGGAGCGCCCGTTTCACTCGGGTCGCGCCCGCCTGGGTCGCTGGCGGCACAGCGCTCACCGCGCTGGCGCTGTTTGCCTGGTTGGTCAATATCCACGCCGGCCTCATGCCGGTCGCCACCTCACACACCTGGATCGAGGCGGCAGGATTGAGCTTCGGCTTCCGCCTTGACGGACTGTCACTGCTGTTTGCCGGCCTGATACTCGTGATCGGCCTGTTGATCATCATCTACGCGCGTTATTACCTGTCGCCCAGGGATTCGATGGGGCAGTTCTTCGCCTATCTGCTGATGTTCATGGGCGCAATGCTCGGGGTGGTGCTCTCCGAGAACCTGATCAACCTGGTGATCTTCTGGGAACTGACCTCGCTGACCTCCTTTCTGCTGATCAGCTACTGGCAGCATCGCAAGCAGGCCCGTTACGGCGCGCGCCTGGCGTTGGTGACCACTGGTGCCGGCGGGCTGGCGCTGCTCGGGGGCGTGTTGATCCTCGGCCACATCGTCGGTTCCTACGAACTGTCGGACGTGTTGGCTGCTGGCGATCTGATCAAGGCCCACGACCTATACGCCCCGGCCCTGATTCTGATCCTGCTGGGGGTGTTCACCAAATCGGCGCAGTTCCCGTTCCATTTCTGGTTGCCCCACGCGATGGAGGCACCGACGCCGGTCTCGGCCTATCTGCATTCGGCGACCATGGTGAAGGCCGGCATCTTCCTGCTGGCGCGCTTTTTCCCAGCACTGGCGGGCACGGACCTGTGGGTGATCCTGGTGTCCTCCGTCGGCCTGGTGACTTTTCTGCTGGGCGCCTATACCGCCCTGTTCCGCCATGACCTCAAGGGGCTGCTGGCCTACTCGACCGTCAGCCATCTCGGTCTGATCACGCTCTTGTTCGGCTTCAGTACGCCGCTGGCTGCCGTAGCGGGCATATTCCACATCATCAATCACGCCACCTTCAAGGCGAGCCTGTTCATGGTGGCCGGCATCATCGACCACGAGACCGGCACCCGCGACATGCGCCGTCTGGGCGGACTGATCCGCTATATGCCACACACCGCCGCGCTGGGCATCATCGCGGCGATGGCGATGGCGGGCGTGCCGTTGCTCAATGGCTTTCTGTCCAAGGAAATGTTCTTCACCGAATCGTTGCGGGCGGCAGACCGGCACGGCTCGATATGGCTGCTGCCGGTGCTGGTCTCGCTGGGCGGCCTGCTTTCGGTGGCCTACTCGCTGCGCTTTGTCCACGACACGTTCTTCGGCAAGCTGGATGATGATCTGCCGAAAAAGCCACAGGAACCACCCCGCATGATGAAGCGCCCGGTGGATCTGCTGGTGGTGCTGTGCCTGGCGGTGGGCATCCTGCCGGCGCTGGTAGTCGGCCCACTGCTGCATGTCGCGGTCACCGGCGTGCTGCAGACCGAGCCGCCCGCATACAGCCTGTCGCTGTGGCACGGCTTCAACCTGCCGCTGTTGATGAGCACCGTGGCCCTGACCGGTGGCGTGATCCTCTACCTGCTGCGTGGCCCGATCTTCCGCTGGCATGCCCGGTCGCTTGCCCATCTGGACGCGCGGGTGGTCTACAACCGGCTGATGGAATTGTTGACGCGCGCTGGTACCGGCATCACCGCTTTGGTGGACAACGGTCGGCTGGGTCACATTGTCACGTTCACGCTGCTCTTCTCCCTTGCTGCAGGGCTGCTCGGTTATCTGTTGCCGCTCGGACTCGATGAGGTACGGCACGCCGCGGATCGCGGCACGGCACCCGACAGCGGCGACTGGGTGACCTGGCTCGGTATTGCAGCGATCATCCTCGCCACGCTGGTGACCACGGTCTGGCACCGCCAGCGGCTATTTGCCGTGATCACGATGAGCGTGGTCGGCCTGGGCGTGGCGATGCTCTTTGCCCGTTTCTCGGCCCCGGATCTCGCCATGACCCAGTTGTCGGTCGAGGTGGTCACCATGATTCTCCTGCTGCTGGCGCTGTTCTACCTGCCGCAGCAGAGCCGCCGGCTGACCCCGCCGCTACGCCGCTGGCGCGATGCCGGCATCGCCACGGCGATCGGGGCCGGCATCACCGCATTCACCTACGCGATCATCAGCCGACCGTTCGCCTCCATCTCGGGCTACTTTCTCGATCATTCCGTGCCGGGTGGTGGCGGCACCAACGTGGTCAACGTGATCCTGGTCGATTTCCGGGGTTACGACACCTTCGGCGAGATCACGGTGCTGGCATTGGCCGGTCTGGGCATCTTTGCCATGCTCAAAGGACTGTCGCTGCCCGCCTCGCGTCGCGACCCGTTCGGCCGGGTCTGGTCGGGCGACCCACATCCATTGATGCTGCGCACCTTCACGCAACTCATCCTGCCGCTATCCTTGCTGTTTGGTGTCTATGTGTTCCTGCGCGGACACAATGAGCCGGGCGGCGGCTTCATCGCCGGCCTGATCGTCGCCAGCGCCCTGGTGGCCCAGTACATGGCCAACGGTATCGAGGCTGCCGAGAAAAAATTGCCCCTGCCGGCCCACGGCATCGTGGGCGCGGGCCTGCTGGTTGCCCTGGGCACGGGCCTGGTGTCGATGGTGTTCGGTGTGCCGTTCCTGACCTCGGCGTTCACGCACCTCGACCTGCCGCTGATCGGCGAGATCGAGATAGCCTCGGCGATCGCCTTCGACCTGGGCGTATTCCTGGTGGTGGTCGGCTCGACCGTGCTGATCCTGCTCACCCTCGGCCGAC
Source organism: Halothiobacillaceae bacterium (assembly GCA_041676845.1). GTDB lineage: Bacteria > Pseudomonadota > Gammaproteobacteria > Halothiobacillales > Halothiobacillaceae > Guyparkeria. The sequence continues at coordinate 403,975 of JBAYRD010000001.1, forward strand.
TGACCGACCAGGCCGTCGAGCATCCGGACTATGCCTCGATCGAGACCAGCCCTGGCCAACAACCGACGCAGGGGGAGACCAACGCATGACCAACATTGCCATTTCCCTGCTGATCGGCGTGCTCACCGGTGCCGGCGTGTACCTGGCGCTACGGGCGCAGACCTTCCCGGTGGTGCTCGGACTGACCCTGATGTCCTACGGGGTCAATCTGTTCCTGTTCACCATGGGGCGACTACAGACCGCCGCCCCGGCGGTGATCGGCGCCACCGAGCACTCGACCGATCCGCTGCCACAGGCACTGGTGCTGACGGCGATCGTGATCGCCTTCGCCATGACCGCCTTCGTGATCGTGCTGGCGCTCAAGGCCCGCGCCGCACTCGGCAATGACCATGTCGACGGCACCCATATCCCGCCGCCCGAGCAGGCCCCCGATCATCACGAGGAGCCGCGCGCATGACGGCCAATCTGATTTCCTTGCTGGTCCTGCTGCCAATCGGTCTGACCGCCGTGCTGGCGATCACTGGACAGCGCCTGCCGGGACTTTCCCGTGGGCTGGACGTGGCCGGTGTGACCCTGCTGCTGGTCGTCAGTGCCGGGCTGCTGATCGCCGGGGCGGGCAATACCCCGCAGGTGATCGAGCTGGGCAACTGGGCCGCTCCCTTCGGCATCGTCTGGGTGTTCGACCGCCTGTCGGGGTTGATGCTGCTGTTGACCGCCACGGTCGCCCTGCTGGCGCTGATCTATGCGGTCCGCCGCGACGAAGACACGGCTGGGCCGCATTTTCACGCCCTGTTCCAGGCACAGCTGTTTGGTCTTAATGGTGCGTTTCTCACCGGTGATCTGTTCAATCTGTTCGTGTTCTTCGAGGTGCTGCTGCTGGCCTCCTATGGTCTGCTGCTGCACGGCAGTGGCCGCAGACGCACCCGGGCGGGCTTCCACTACGTGGTGATCAACCTGATCGGCTCGACACTGTTCCTGTTCGCCGTCGGTGCGCTCTACGGCACGGTGGGCAGCCTCAATCTGGCCGATATCAGCTTGAAGTTGCCGGCAGTCGCACCCGATGCCGTGCCGCTGGTGACCACCGCCATCTTCCTGCTGTTCACCGTGTTCCTGATCAAGGGGGCCGCCTTTCCGTTGTATCTGTGGCTGCCGGGTGCCTATGCGCATGCCTCAATCCCGGTCGCGGCACTGTTTGCGATCATGACCAAGGTGGGGCTGTACTCGGTGCTGCGCGTCGATAGCGTCATGCTTTCCGGCAACACGCTCGGCGGACTGGTCGAGACCACCAGTCTGATCGCGCCGTGGCTGTTGTGGCTGGGACTGATCACGCTGCTGCTGGCGGCATTCGGCGTGGTCTCCGCAGGCTTCCTGCGTCGTCAGGTGGCCTACCTGATCATCGCTTCGGTGGGCACGATCCTGATCGCGCTGGGGCTGATCACCGGCAGTTCACGCGAGGCGGCCATTAGCGGGGCGCTGTTCTACTGGATCCACACCACCATCCTCAGTGCCGGCTTCTTCCTGCTGGCCGGCCTGCTGCTGCGCCATCGGCCTGACGCTGGTGACGGCATCGAGAGCGCCCCGCCGATGCCGCAGGCGGTGCTGGTCGGCTCGCTGTTCTTCGCCTACGCGATCGCCATGGCGGGCCTGCCGCCGTTGACCGGCTTCTTCGGCAAGGTGATGATCCTCGCCGCGGCGCTCGACAGCCCGATGATAGCGCCGATCTTCGCGGTGATCCTGATCAGCGGATTGATCATGATCATCGCACTGGCTCGTGCCGGCAGCCGGCTGTTCTTCCAGACTCAGGCGGCCCCGGCACAACAGCCTACCCACTCAATGCCGGCTGACCAAAAACAGGCCCTGCCTGGACTGAATACGGCCATCGTGCCGCTGGTGCTGGCCGCGGCTATGGTAGTGGTCGCCCAGCCACTCACCACCTGGCTGGAGACCACAGCCAGCCAGATCACGGCCTCAAAGGGCTACCTTGAAGCGGTGATGCCAAACGGCGTGCTTGATCCGGCGACCGCCCCAGGCAAATCCGGCATGGAGGGAGATCACTGACATGCGACGCTTTCTGCCACAACCCATCCTGAGCCTCGTCTTGCTGGTCAGCTGGCTGATACTCACCAACAGCATTGCGCCCGGCTCGATCGTAATGGGGGCGATTCTCGGACTGATGGTGCCGTGGGTCACGCACCGCTTCTGGGAGGTCGGTGCGAAGGCACGCCACTACCCGGCCCTGATCGGCTATCTGGGCATCGTGCTGATCGACATCATCCACGCCAACTTCGTGGTCGCGCGCCAGATACTGGGATCGAACCGCGCCCTGCGCTCCCAAATGTTTGAACTGGAACTCGAGCTGACCGGTGCCCTGCCGATCAGTCTCCTCGCGGCGACCATCACCCTCACCCCGGGCACGGTCTCCTGTCGCATGAGCCAGGACCAGCGCAAGCTGTGGATACATGCCCTGCACACCGAGGACCCCGTCGCTGAGATCACGGACATCAAGCAACGCTACGAGGCCCGCCTGCAGCACATCTTCGGCCAGCCGGTGACGGCGGATTCCCGTAAACCCACCACTTCCGGAGCCAAGTCATGATCCACACCAGTCTCGGCATCGCCCTGGTCCTGATCGTCATCGCGATCGGGTTGGCCGGCTACCGTCTGCTCAAGGGCCCGACGACGATCGACCGGGTGCTGGCACTCGACACCCTGTCGGTCAACGCCATCTCGCTGCTGGTGGCACTGGGCATCTGGCTGGAGACCTCGATCAACTTCGAGGCCGCCCTGTTGATCGCGGTACTGGGCTTCATCACCACCGTGGCCCTGAGCAAGTACCTGATCCGCGGCGATATCGTGGAATAGACCGGAGAGCTGCAATGATTTTCGACCTGATCGTCAGCGCGCTGATCCTGTTCGGTGCCGTGTTCGTCCTGCTCGGCTCGCTGGGGCTGGCCAAGCTGCCGAGCTTTTTCATGCGACTGCATGGGCCGACCAAGGCCTCGACACTCGGCGTGGGCAGCATCCTGTTGGGCTCGGCGGTGTATTTCTCCAGTCGAGGCGGGCTATCGGTACACGAGGTTCTGATCCTGACCTTCCTGTTTCTCACTGCACCGATCAGCGCCCTGCTGATGGCCCGGGCGGGCCTGCATCACGAGCTGAGTGACGAGAACCCCGCTCACGAAGACAAGCACCAGGACTGAAGCGGTCAGCGCCGGCGCGACCTGCCACCAGCACTACTTGCTACCGTCAACTGACAGATCTGGTGCAGGCGCTCGATCGCCGCCAGCAGGCTGGGGGTGATCTCCCAGCGATCCCGGCTGATGTAGAGCTGCGCGATCACCTGCCCATCCGTACCTGTCGCCACCGGCAGCATCACGACGCTGTGCCCCACCGTGCTGATCACCACCGGGTTGCCGTGGGGGTCGACGGCGATCCCGCCCGGGCTGGAGTCATCATGCACCCAGCGCCCCTCGCCGCTGACCAGCACCCGACCGAGCTCATCGGCCAGTGGCCATAACAACGCTTCATGGTGCCGCAGGCTTGCGGGCAAGACCTGCTCCAGTCGGGCCTTGAGGGCCGCCCGATCGAAGAGCTCCGCCGTGTCGACGATGACCGGAAGCACGGCAAGGAACGGGCTGTCGGCCTGCTCGACCAGCCGGCCAAGCATCGCCTGACGCTTGTCGGCGGGTAGCGTCGCGCAGACCGCGGCCAGGTGGTCGATTTGGCCGCGCAGCGCACTATCGTCGGCCACCTGCGCTGGTCGAAGGATGCCAATCATCCGTCCCGGCTGACCATCAAGGCTCCGTAACACGCGCAGCTCAAGCCACATCGGACCGGTCGACGGCCGCTCCGGCAACCGGCCCTCAAGCACCAGGCAGTCAACCGCCCCCCGGGCGAAATAAGCCGACAGAGCGGACTCCGGAGCGTCGCCCAGTGGCGAGCCCGGGTCAGTGGGCTCAAACAGTTCGAACAGCGCGCTGCCCACCAGCGATTCGCGCGACCGCCCCAGCCAGTTGGCTGCCTGACGGTTGGCGGCCATCACGTTCAGCCGGCCTGGGTCCAGCTCAATCAGTCCCAGAGAGGGCATGTCCAGCCAGGCGTAGTGCCAGAAATCGCGCTCGCGAACGAAGTTGTGGATCTGGTTCTGATAACCGCCCCGCAGAAAGCGCCACAGGAAGATCAGTGCGGCCAGCGTTCCCAGCGTCGACAGGATCAGCGTGACACTGAGCCGTTTTTCCATCTGCTCGACCGGCGCCGGCATCTCGCCTGGGGTTTTGCTTGGGATCTCGCCTAATATCTCACCAGGCCGCCCGGATTCCTCCGAGGAATCCGGCGTGAGTACAGGCCAAAAGCTGGGAGTAGTCCCAGACTTGACCGATCCACGGATCAGCGGGGTCTGCGGCTCCTCATCCGCTTGGCCCTGCAAGCTCCACCCTTCAGCACCCTCTTCGACCAGATCCAGGGTATTCAGGCGGCTCCAGAACAGCAGGTACCACGGTCCACGGCTGACGGCGGTACGCTCGTCAAAGATCGGCAGGATCCAGAACAGATCGACACCACCGTGCTCACGCGCGAACCGGGTGACGGTCTGCACCTCTGCGGTGGCGGCCGCCTGATCAAAATGCCAGCTGTCGGGCGAGAGCACGCTAGGCGCCCCGGACTGCAGTCGCGGATTGCGGTCGGGGTCCAACAGGGTAATCGCCTGGAAATGCGAAAGCAGCCCACCCTGACTCAGCTCAGCGGGGAAATCCTCAACCACCCCGTCGTCGAGCTCTGCCACCCAGTCCTGTAGCTCTTCACGACGCTGGGCGATCGCCCCGACCTGCCGGTCGAGCCCAATCGCGCGGATGGCAGCCAGGCTGCTGGCCTCGGGTTGCGCCTTGTCAAACAGTAACGGGGCGTACTGGCGGGCGGCGACGACGGCTATCAGAATCTGGACACCGGCAATCAACACCAGCACCACGGCCATCGCCGCCAGCCAGGCCTGCGGGCCGCGCAACTGCCCGCGATCAAAGTCACGGCGCTCGGAGCGAACGCCATGGAGGCGGTCGACCAGCAGATACAGCAGCGCGCCGGTGACCAGGACAAAAATCTCACCGAAAATGAGACCTGCGGCGGAGATTTCCCAGTAAGCGCCACCCAGCCGAGCCAGCAACCACTGGGTGACCCAGATCCACAGCGAGGCCAGCAATACATAGGCGACCGTGATCGGTAACGCCGGCCGCATGGCCCCGCTCTTCATGTCAGAGGCCGATCCGGTCCCGGAAGGCATTCAAGCGCTGGATGCTGCGCTCACGCCCCATCAGCTCAAGGATCACGCCGAACCCCGGCGATGTCGTGTGGCCCAGCAGAGCCAATCGCAGCACTGGCCCGACCTTGCCCAGCTTGAGATCGAGATTCTTGGCGACGCCCTTGACCGCCGCCTCAAGCGTCTCGCCACTCTCCCACACGGCATTCTCCTCCAGGGCGACGATCAGGGCGTCGACCACCATGGCCGCCGAGTCGTCCAGCCTCTCCATCGCCTTGGGATCGGGTTCGACGGCATCCAGGTAAAACGGTTTCGCCTCATGGGCCATCTCGACCAGTGTGTGCACCCGATCGACATAGGCCGGCACGATCGCCATTGGCTTCGGGCCCGACTGACTTGGGTCGATGCCCATCTGGCCAAGATGCCAGCGCAGCTCAGAGGCGACTTCGGCTACCGGCAGCTCACGCATGTAGTGCTGGTTGAGCCAGCGCAGTTTCTCGGGGTTGATGCTCGAGGCGGAATGGTTCACGTCGGTAATGTCGAACAGCGAAACCATCTCGGCACGGCTGAAGATTTCTTTGTCACCGTGCGACCAGCCCAGACGAACCAGGTAATTGAGCAGCGCCTCCGGCAGGAAGCCCTCCTCGCGGTACTGCACCACGCTGACTGCTCCGTGACGCTTGGAGAGTTTTGTTCCGTCCGGCCCATGGATCATCGGCAAGTGGGCGAAAACCGGTGGTTCAACGCCTAATGCCCGATAGAGGTTGATCTGTCGCGGTGTATTGTTGAGATGGTCGTCGCCGCGCACGACATGCGTGATCCGCATGTCCATGTCGTCGACCACCACCGTAAGGTTGTAGGTCGGGCTGCCGTCGCCGCGCGCGATAATGAGATCGTCGAGCTCTTCGTTGCTGAAGGACACACTGCCGCGGATCGCATCCCTGACCACCACTACTCCATCGAGCGGGGTCTTGAAACGCACCACCGGCTTGACGCCTTCCGGTGGTGTGCCGGTGAAGTCGCGATAGCGGCGGTCATAACGGGGTTTTTCGCCGCGGGCCATCTGTTGCTCGCGCAGTGCGTCGAGCTCCTCAAGGCTGGCGTAGCAGTAATAAGCCTTGTCCTCGGCCAGCAGCTGATCGATCACCTCACGATAGCGGGCCATCCGATCAGTCTGGAAAAACGGGCCCTCGTCATAGTCCAGTCCCAGCCAGGTCATGCCTTCGAGGATGGCATTGACGGACTCAACGGTAGACCGTTCGCGGTCGGTATCCTCCACCCGCAATACAAACACGCCACCGTGGCGACGGGCGAACAGGTAGCTGAACAGGGCCGTGCGGGCACCGCCGATGTGGAGGTAGCCGGTGGGCGATGGGGCAAAACGGGTGCGAACGGTCATCGATACCTCAGGGACAACGGGAAGGTGGTTCGAGCGCCGGGACTCTGCTCGTCCCGGGCAGGACAAAGGAGACATTATAGAGGGTCGGGAGTTTCAATAGAGGATCGGGATCCTCAGAATGAATGATGCGGCCTCAAGCCGCCCCTGTCGTGGGCAGGAAGGCCGAACAGGGCAAGGCGACGTCGTGCTTGCTTCGAAACCGCGTCGAGGCGATCGCCTCAGGTGGTACTGCCCCGGATAGTCGCTGCACCACGACTCCATCGGGAGCGCCGGTACAAAAAGGCACCACGGTCGCCTCTCCACCCAGCACGGCGACCGGGTGGGCCAGCCGGCCATAGAAATGGTACTCAGCGCGGTACTTGCCCACAAAGCCGATCGGATGACCATCGCGTTGCAGCTGGCCAAGATCTGCAGCAAACGATTTGAAATCAAAGGCCGGGCGCATCGGCAGCAATGCCAAATGGAGCAGGATCAGACCCACGCCGGTGGCCAGCGTCACCGCCATCACCTGCCGCCGTCCCTCATCTGTGCGCCACAGCCAGGCGCTGCCGAGCAGCATCGCAAGGCCCAATCCGCTCACCCAGCCCGGCAGCAGACCGACCACCCGGCTGCCGTCCACCCAGGGCAACACCGCCAGCGTGAGTCCAAGCACAAACCAGAGCACGGCCACCGTCCGGGTGCGGACTTGCTTCCCCATCTCGATGGCACCGACCACCAGAACCGCCGTCGCGAGCGACAGTGCCGGGATCATCGGCAACAGGTAGTGCGGCAACTTGCCGGAGATCAGCGACAACAGAACGAACGGCAACGCCACCCAGGCCAGCATCAGCCGACCGAAGCGCGGCTCGATCCACAGCGAGCGCCCCGGCCCCCTGCCCGAGCCCCTGTTGGCCGCCCAGGCCCGCCAGATCAGCCCGGGCAGGAGCAGCGACCACGGCAGGAACAACAGCGGCAACACCCACAGGTAGTAGTAAATCGGCTCGGCATGGTCGAAGGCATCCACGGCCCGGCCAGCCAGCTGTCCCCACAGGATTGCGTCGGCATAGACCGGGCCGCCGAGACTCGCCGCCCAGAGCGCCCAGCCAAGTGCCACGCTGGATGCGACCAAGCCGACGATGCCGGCCTGCAGGAACCAGCGCCAGGACAGCCCCACCCCAGCCCACCATGGGGCAGCGACCGTCAACGGCACCAGATAGATCAGGGCGAATGGTCCCTTGGCGAGCGCACCCAGCGCCGTACCCAGAAACAGCCACAACCAGCCCCGGCGGCGATTCAGTCCCAGTTCCAGCAGACCGAGCACACCCAGCAGCACGAAGAACACCACCAGCTGGTCGAACATGGTCATGGTGGCGAACCCCAGCCAGTAGACCGTGCCCAGCAGCACCCAGGGCGCCAGCGTGGCGACGGTCGATTGGGCAGGGAATAGACGAGCGGCGACGGCGCGGATCAGGAACAGGCTACCCAGGGCGAAGGCCGGACCGACCAGTCTGGGCGTGATCTCGTTGACGCCGAACAGCGCCCAGCCGACGTGGATCAGCCAGAATAGCAGCGGCGGCTTGTGGCTGTAAGGCTCAGCATTGAGCAGTGGCACGACCCATGAACCCGACTGCCACATGTCCCACGCCACCCCGACATACCGCGTCTCGTCGACCGGCATCAGGGGGCGTGTCAGCAGCGCGATCACCACGATCAGGAGATACAGGGGCAGCCAGCCCCACTCGAGGATTCGATTCCATGTCGCTCTCATCGGCGTGCCATCATTCATGCGGTCTCCCTACCGATCCTCACAGCACCATGCCGGCCCACAGGTACCCCCTTTTTTATGGGCGGCCTCTGCTCGTTCCGGTACTCGTTGCCCTACCTATCCTCGCTACGGGCCATCGAATACCGGGCCACATCAACGCCGCAACTCAGCCGCGCGATCCATTCAGACCACGTGCCAGATCGGCGATGATGTCCTGCGGATCTTCAAGGCCCACCGACAGCCGGATCAACCCCTCGTCAATGCCGGCCTTGGCACGCGCCTCGGGTGATAGCCGCCCGTGGGTAGTACTGGCCGGGTGCGTGATGGTGGTCTTGCTGTCGCCCAGATTGGCCGTGATCGAGAGCATGCGTGTGGTGTTGATCACCTGCCAGGCCGCCTCGCGCCCACCCTCGACCACAAACGAGACGATTGCCCCGGGACCGGTCTGTTGCGCGACGATGATGTCGGCCTGGGGATGGTCGGCCAGCCCCGGAAAGTGCACTCGTGCGACACGCGGATGTGCCACCAGCCAATCGGCCACTTCGCGGGCGTGCCGGCTGTGCGCAGCCATGCGCAAGTTCAATGTCTCCAGCCCCTTGGCAAAAATCCAGGCGTTGAACGGCGCCATGGTCGGCCCGCAGGTACGCAGGAAGCCACGCACTTCTTTGCCGACGAGCTCGGCGTCCCCGACCACGGCCCCACCAACGGCACGCCCCTGCCCGTCGAGGAACTTGGTGGCCGAGTGGATCACGATATCCGCACCCAGGATGAGCGGCCGCTGCAGTGCTGGCGTACAGAAGCAGTTGTCCACTACCAACACGGCCTCATGGGCATGGGCCAGCTCGGCCAGTCGGCGGATATCGGCCACTTCGGTGAGCGGATTCGACGGCGTTTCGATGAACAAGGCCCGGGTCCGCTCGCCGACCACCGCCTCCCACTGCGAGAAATCGGTCAGGTCCACCCAGCGCACCACCAGGCCAAACTTGGCCAGGTATTTGTCGAACAGCACCGTGGTGGTACCGAAGACCTGGCGGGCAACCACCACCTCGTCGCCGGCCTGGCACAGCGCCATGAAGGTCGACAGGATCGCGGCCATGCCTGAAGCGGTGGCGACACAATCTTCGCCGCCCTCCATCACCGCCAGGCGTTCCTCGAAGATGCGCGTGGTCGGGTTGGTGAAGCGCGCGTAGATATTGCCCGGCTCGTCACCGGCGAATCGAGCGGCGGCCTGCTCGGCCGACTCGAAGGTGAAGCTCGAGGTGGTGAAGATCGGCTCACCGTGCTCGCGCTCGGACGTCCGGTGGTGCCCCACACGAATGGCCTGGGTCGCGAGCGACCAGTCGGGGTCGGGGCGGCGGTTCGAATCAGTCATGCAATATCCGGTCTTGTCGGTCAAAGTCAAACCCGGCTCAGCGGGCGTTAAAGAAATGCCAGGCCAGGGCATCGAATTCGGCAATGGCCGCCAGCAGACAATCCGTCTCTTCATCGAGTTCGGCGAATTGGTGTTCGGCCAGTGGCGCCATCGAGCAGTTCTCCGGCGGAGAACCGAACTGTTCGAGCAATGCCCGCATCTGTGGCAGAAATTTCCACTGCAGCCATTCCTCGAATGCCAGGGTGTCGAAGCAGAACGGGTGGGGACTGGCCAGTGCCTCGGCGCTCGGGCGCTCATCCGACCAGAGCCCGGCCCGCTGCATCTCGTGGGCGATATGATCCAGTTGACGCAGCATCATGTCGGTGCTGGGGCGAACTTGTTCCATCATGTGCGTGTAGAGATGTGCGTGTAGAGCTTCTCTAATGCAATCGCGAGGAGCCGACTGGCTCGTCGTTCATAGTGATGTCATCGTCGTTGTCGGCCCAGAACAGTCGGTGCGGAACCCGCTGGCCACGACCAATCGCCGCTGCATGTATCAGGGTTTGCTGGGTGTACTCCATGGCCTCGTGAACCGCATTAACCGGATCGCTGCCCTGGGCGAGCAATCCGGCGATGGCCGCGGCGAGCGTGCAGCCCGAACCATGGAACTGCCCGACCAGGCGTTCGTAGACAAACCGTCGCGGCGGCTCGACGCCGAACAGCCAGTTCTCGACCTTCTCATCCGGCTCGTCACCACCCTTGAGCAACACATAATCAGCACCCAGTGCCAACAGGACGGTGCCGCGCTCCTGTCGGTCGCGCGCGTCGGGCGCCAGTGCCCGGGACTCATGGGCATTGGGCGTGGCGACAGTCGCACGCGGGAACAACTGGTCGGCGATCGCCGCGGCCACGGCATCGCCCGCCAGTGACCCGCCTCCGGCGGCGACCAGCACCGGATCGAGCACGACTGGAATGTCCGGATAACGAGCGAGCAAAGAGGCCACCGCCGCCACCAGTTCGACCGTGCCAAGCATGCCGATCTTGATCGCCGCGACCGGCATGTCCTCGAGCACTGCCAGCGACTGGTCGATCACCAGCTGCGGGTCACTGGGCACAAACCTGCTTACCTTGACGGTGTCCTGCACGGTCAGTGCGGTCACCACGGTGGTCGGGTGCGCGCCCTGGCTGATGATTGCCTCGATATCGGCCTGAATACCCGCCCCGCCGCTCGGGTCGTGACCAGCGATCACCAGGACCACCGGAATATCGGGGGAGTCATCGGGCGTCTGTGTCGTTTCCATCTGCTGCTATGCTCCTTCAGGGAGTTTCTGAACGATATCGGCGACATAGTCGACTCCCGGCCGGCCCGGCGCGATATCGCTGACTGCTGCGCGGTCTTGAAAATCATGAGGCTGTAGCGATCGTAGTGCAACCACCCGCGCCGAATCTGACATCATAGCGTAGGCGGCGCCGCTGGCGTTGTCCCCCGTCGCAGCCAATATCTCGTCACAAGGATCCCGCCGAGCGATGACAGCCTTGAAACCAGCCACATGGATCCGCCCGGTCAAGCGCTGGATCTGGTATGCGCGCCCCGTGGGCCGCATGGCCCGCTTCTCACAACGCCTGGCCCGCGCCTTTCTCAGCGTCATGTCCGCCGCCTCCCGTGGCGACCTGCAGCTCAACGCAATGAGCCTCTCCTACACCACGCTACTGTCGATGGTGCCGCTGCTGGCCGTCACCTTCTCGGTGCTCAAGGCGTTCGGCTCTTCAACGGTGCTCGAGCCCTTCCTGTCATCGCTGCTTGCGCCGCTGGGCGAGGCGGCCGATGAACTGATCCTGCAGATCCTGAGTTTCGTCGACAACATCCGCGTCGGCGTGCTGGGTGCCATCGGGGTGGCCCTGCTGTTTTATACCGTTATCGCGCTGATGCAGAAGATCGAGCGGGTCTTCAACCACATCTGGCATGTTCACCAGATGCGCTCGATGTCGGCGCGTTTCGCCAACTATCTGTCCGTGCTGATGGTCGGCCCGGTGCTGGTGATTGCCGCCGGCAGCCTGACAGCCACTTTGCTGGCCGCACCGGCCGTCCGGGAGTTCGCCGAACTGTCCATCCTGGCCAGCACGCTCCAGTGGCTGGGATATCTTGTCCCGCTGGCCATCTGGACCGGGGCGTTCGCCTTCCTCTATCTCTTTATTCCCAATACGCGAGTCAAGGTCAGTGCGGCGCTGGTCGGCGGATTGGTCGCCGCCGTGTTGTGGAGTCTGCTGGGTCTGGTGTTCGGTGGGCTGGTCGCCGAGTCGACTAACTACACCGCAGTCTACTCGGCGTTCGCCTCGCTGGTGCTGTTCCTGGTCTGGCTGCAGATCGCCTGGATGATCGTGCTGATCGGTGCCGGCATCAGCTACGGCTGGCAGCACAGTGACCGACTGCAGATTGGCCCAAAGTCGGGCACTCACCCGAGCCTTCGGCTCGCCACGGCGATCGTTTTGCTCGACGAGATCGAGCGACACTTCGAGGCCGGCCAAACACCACCCGACCGGGATCGGCTGGCGGATCGCGTGGGTCAGCATCGGTCGCTTGCCCGCGTCTGGATCGATCCGCTGCTGGAGAAATTGGTCGACGCCGAGCTGTTGCGCGTGACCGAGCCAGACGACAGCACCGGCTTTCTGCCGGCCCGGCCGGCGACGGCGATCACGCTCGCCGAGGTGGAAAATGCCATCGAGGGGTCAGCCCCGGACCTGTCGGCCGAGCTGATCGAAGCGATCCCGGCATTGGCACGATTCGCCGCACAGCGCCGTGAATGGGAGGAAAAACTGGGCACGACACCACTGTCGGCGCCGGATCAATCCCCACCAGATCAGTCGACCGCATCACCGTCAGGCGATGCACCACGCCAGTAGACCGTGTGCTCACCATCCCGATCCAGCAGCCGGGCGAACACGAACCAGGCATCCGAAAGGCGGTTGAGATAGGTCGCCAGCTGGGCACATCCGCCTTCGCCTTCCTTGCACCAGGCCCAGGCCAGTCGCTCGGCCCGCCGTGTGCCGGTGCGCGCCAGGTGGGCCCGCGCCATGGCCTCGGTACCACCGGGCAGAATGAATTCCCGCAGCGGCGGCAGGTCATGATTGGCCGCCTCGATCCACGCATCCAGCCGATCAAGCTCAGGCAGCTGGCCCGTCTCCGCCATTGCGCCCATCGCCACAAAGCCGCCCAGATCGAACACTGCCTGCTGCTGTTCGCGCACGAACGCAAGCCATTCGGTCTCATCCGCGACGGCGACGGCCAATGAACCCAGGCGCGCGTTCAACTCATCAAGCTCGCCCAGCAGTTCGATGCTGATATGCGGCTTGGCCAAGCGTTGACCATCGGCCAGTCCGGTCTCGCCGCGGTCACCGCTGCGGGTAACCACTCGCGAAAGCCTGGGACGTTCGGTGGGACGACCGTTGGGGCGATCAGAGCCTGAGTCAGTCACCTCAGCCAACCTGCCGCTCGGTGTCCGGTACGTCGGTAGGCCAGTCGACCGAACCGCCGGCAACCACTTTGAGGGCAAACACCAGGATCGAGACCACCCCCCAGGACAACCCAGCCACCACGCCCAGGTCGACAATGCCGTGCCAGGGCTGTGGCAGCAGGCGGACTGACAGTACCAATGCCACCACACCGATGGTCACTGACAGAGAGACGATGCGTCGTTTCCGGGTTGCGTGGATGTAGCCCATGCAATAGAGCGGCGCCAGCAACACATGCCAGCCGACCGGATGGCGGGAGAGATGAACTGCTCGGGCAACCACCCGGGGTGAGAACCCCTTCTGGAACCCCTTGTAACCCTCACCGTAGAGCATGAATACCATCCAGCCGGCGAAGAACACCCAGTGCCACCAGGCCCAAGGCTGCACCCAGCCTTCCATGGCATAGATCGACAGGCGATAGATGGCCCACAACAAGAGCGCACACAGGCCCAGCACGCCCCAGACTGCTCCGATAATCCCCAGCGGCTTGTTCACGATGACATTCCCGGCTGCATGTGTCTCTAACGGTTCTTTGGCGAGGGCGCGGAGTCTATCATGCACACACTTCCATCCGACTTCCGAGTGAGCAACCGCATGAATCCCCGTACCCGCCGCGAGATGTTCGCACGCTTCAAGCGCCAGCGACCCGAGCCCACCACCGAGCTCGAGTACGCTTCGCCCTTCGAGCTGCTGGTCGCCGTGGTGCTATCCGCTCAAGCCACTGATGTCGGGGTCAACCGGGCCACCCGTCCATTGTTCAAACGTGCCAACACGCCACAGGCGATTCTCGATCTCGGGCTGGACGAGCTGACCGAGGCAATCCGCACCATCGGTCTCTACCGGACCAAGGCGAAGAACGTCTACGCACTCTCGCAGCTGTTGATCGACAAGCATGGGGGGGAGGTTCCCGACAGCCGCGCAGCGCTCGAAGCCCTGCCTGGTGTGGGGCGCAAGACTGCCAACGTCGTGTTGAACACCCTCTTCCGGAAACCGACCATAGCCGTCGACACCCATATCTTCCGGGTAGCCAACCGCACCGGGCTCGCCAAGGGCAAGACCGTGCGCGCCGTCGAGAATCGGCTGCTCAAGGTGATCCCCAAGGAATATCTTCTTGATGCCCACCATTGGCTGATCCTGCATGGCCGTTATGTCTGCAAGGCCCGCAAACCCGATTGCGGCGCCTGTATCGTCTGCGACCTATGCGATTTCCGCGACAAGACCGAGGAGTGCAGCCCCGAGCTGATCGCCCGCTACGCCACCGAGGAAATTTGAGCATGTATTCCAGCGACCGCCGCAAGATGCGTCAGCCCTTCATCGATGCCTGGAGCAAGGGCAAGCAGAAAAAACCGCTGACACCGATCGAACAGATGATCTTCGACGTGGTGCGTGACCACCCCGAATATCACTCCCTGCTTGACCAGCCCGAGTTCGCCCTTGAGGCCGACTGGCCGCCGGAGATGGGCGTCACCAATCCCTTCCTGCATATGGGCATGCATCTGTCATTGCGCGAGATGGTGCAGGCCGACCGACCGGCCGGCATTCGCTCGGTGCATACGGAGCTGAGCCTGAAGAAGGGCGACCCGCTCGAGGCCGAACACGAAATGATCGACTGCCTTGGCGAGGCGCTCTGGCAGGCGCAGCAACATGGCGGCCCGCCCGATGAGGCCGGCTTGATGCGCTGCTTGAAGGACAAGCTCCAGCGCTGAGATCTGCCCGGTCTCGACCACACCTCGGCTGAGCCAAAGCTGGCTTCAAGCTCTTCCCTCGAAGCAGGCGACATATTTTGGTGCACATCGCGAAGATGGTCGCCAAAACCCAACGTAGCCGCACGCGCTCCCAGAGGTCACCCGTGACAGCTTTCGGGAAGAAGTCGTAGGGGGAAAATGGCCGAGTCAGTCACTCTCCTCAAGCGGCCAGTCGACCAGATGGGCCTCCCAGTCGATCGTCGTACGGTCGGCACTTGCAGCAACCACGGCGCGGCCGGCCACCGAGTAACCACTTTCCACGGTGCTCAAGGGATTGCCCGTAATCAAGGGATGCCAAGCCGGCAGGTCACGCCCCTCCGACAGCCGTCGGTAGGCACAGGTCGGCGGTAACCAGTCGAACTCCTTGAGATCCTCAGGCTTCAACCACACGCAGCCCGGCACCCGGGTCTGCCGGTTGAGGTAATCACTGCACCGACAGCTGTCCGCGTCCAGCAGGTGACAAGCCACATCGGTGTAGTAGACATCGCCATCCTGATCCTCGATCTTCTCCAGACAGCACTTGGCACAGCCGTCGCAGAGCGATTCCCACTCGTCGGTCGTCATTTCACTCAGGCGCTTGCGGCGCCAGAAAGGGAGGGAGTCTTGGTCCATGGATATGATCAATCTGGTTAGGCCATCAGGGATGACAGATTAGCACGCTGACATGCCGGGAGCTGTCTGCAGCAAGGTCAAGGTACGATATTGACCGGGGAGACGCCCAAACGGGGAATTGCTCAAGAAAACAACCCATGAAAACTGCCCAGAGAGAAACAGCCGACATGATCAACACGGCACGGACGATGCCAGCCATGAGAATCGGTAGCGAAGCGGACCTCAACGCGGCCTTGCACTCGGCACGCACCGCTCGTGTCCAGCGCTTGGGCGAGCTGCTCATCCAGCATGGCACGATCCATCAGGAAACCCTCGAGAAAGCGCTAGATGAGCTCAGGCACCACCCGGCCATGCCACTGGGGGAATGGTTGGTCGAGCGCAAGCTCATCTCTGCCGATCAACTGGAGGAAGCCCTGTGCGCGCAGTTGGGTATCCCGCGCATCAATCTCGGTCGCTTCACGCCTCCACCCGAAGTGGCCGCCCTGATTCCCTACGAGATGGCCCTGCGGCTGAACGTGCTGCCGCTAGCTCGCCGTAATGCGGTGTTAGTCGTCGCCAGTGCAAAGCCCACCAATCCGGAACAGCTGTCAACCCTGCGTTTCTATACCGGGCTGAGCATCGAGCCAGTGCTGGCATCGCATCACCAGATCACCAGCGCGATCAATCGAGCCTATCAGGTGGAGTCAAGCAGCGAGGAGACCGAACCCTACCTGCGTTCCGATACCGAGGAAAAACCCAAGAAACTCGAAGCGGAAATCGAGAACAAGGCCAGCAGTCCGCCAGTGGTCAGGATGGTCAACACCATCTTGATGCAGGCGATCAGCCGTGGTGCCTCAGATATCCACTTCCTGCCGCGCCGAGACAGCGTGCTGGTGCGTTTCCGCCTCAACGGGATTCTGCAGACCATCCGCTCAATCGAGAAGGCCCAGCTGCCGACCGTGGTTGCCCGGATCAAGATCCTCGGCCGTATGAACATCGCCGAGCGTCGCCTGCCCCAGGACGGACATGCCCGGGTACACTTGGGCAAGCAGGAAGTCGACCTGCGCATCTCGGTAATGCCGGCCTTCAACGGCGAGAGCGTGGTTATCCGCATCCTGAACAAGAACCTGGATCTCAAGCCGATCGGGGCATTGGGTTTATCCAACACCGACGAACGTATTATCCGCAACCTGATCGCTCGCGCCCAAGGCATGATCCTGGTCACCGGCCCGACCGGCTCGGGCAAGACCACCACCCTCTACTCACTGCTTCAGGAGGTGAAGGTGGCCGATCCGCACATCATCACGGTCGAGGATCCGGTCGAATACGATATGGACGGCATCGACCAGATACAGGTCCACGCCGGCATCGGTTATACCTTCGGCCGGGCGCTGCGCAACATCCTGCGCCACGATCCGGACGTGATCATGATCGGCGAGATACGTGATCTGGAGACCGCCGAGAGCGCCGTGAAGACCGCATTGACCGGCCACTTGGTATTCTCGACGCTGCACACCAACGACGCACCCAGCGCAGTCACCCGGCTGGTTGACTTGGGCGTGCCTTCCTATCTCATCAGCTCAACGGTGATGGCCGTACTGGCCCAACGGCTGGTACGCGTCCTCTGCTCGCACTGCAAGCAGGAACACAATCCGGAAACATCCATCTGCGAAACGATGGGCTGCGAGCCCAACGACACCTTCTGGCATTCGCCCGGCTGCGACCATTGCGAGCAGAGCGGCTATGTGGGTCGCACCATGGCCTACGAGTTGATTGTGGTCGACCGGGGCATTGCCAATCACATTGCCCACGGTGTCACTACAGAAGAGCTGCGGCAGCTGGCCGTGAACAACGGCATGCGCACCCTGACCCGACACGCTCTAGAAATGGCACAGGCAGGCACCACTTCACTGGAAGAGGCCTATCGCGTTCGTCTTGAGGACCTGGACGGCCCTGGCGCGGAGTCACACTAAGCCCCCACATGGACCTGCTACTCGTCATCCTCGTGACCTTCGCCATGGTCATTCTGACCGTCCGGCGGCGCCGGCGTGGCCCACCAGCCAGCCGCATGCGTCCGGGCGCTCGCGGCTGGTCATTCTCGCGCCACCCCAGGGAAGACTGGCGCTACTGGCGCGACCTGGCCGTCCTGATCGGCCTCGCGCTCACGTTGCTGGTCGTGATGGTAATACTCGCCGGCATCGACAGGTTCTGAGCCCATCCTGGGGCCATGCGACACAGCGCCCCGCCAAGCGGTCACCCGGTCAGCGGGTCAAGAACTCGACGCCACCGGGGATAGTCAACGCGATGTGGATTGACACTGATTCCGCTGGATCGAACGCCGGCCGGGCGGCCCACATCGACTGGCGTCAAGTCTCGACACGCAGCATTCCGATAGCACCATCGAGCATCAGGATTCCCGTATCGCCTGATAAACGCCCTCGCTCGTCAATGGATGGATGGCAGTCAGGCGGGGCGTCGATAGCCTCCGCGCCTGCCGGTGGGCGACAGGACGAACTGCCACAGCTGGATCTCGCGCGCACGAAAACCACCCGCACAGGATTGCAGGTAATACTTCCACATCCGCCCGAAGCTGTCGCCGTACTTTGCCTGCCAACGCGGCCAGGCCTGCTCGAAATTCTCATACCAGGCCATCAGCGTGCGGTCGTAGTTGGCGCCAAAATTATGCACATCTTCAACTACGAACCGTCCCTCACACGCGTCGATCACCTGCTGCATCGCGGGCAACTCGCCATTGGGAAAGATGTACTTGCCGATCCACGGATCGGGCGGCGCATTCTCCCGGTTCGTGCCGATCGTATGCAGTAAAAAAAGCCCGCCGGGCTTGAGGCAACGACGGGCGACCTGCATGTACAGGTCGTAATTCTGGCGACCGACATGCTCGAACATGCCGACTGAGACCACATGATCAAAGGGTTCGTCGATATCCCGATAATCCATCAACCGGAATTCCACCGGCAGGTCGCCGGCAAGCTTGCGGCCGAGCGCCACCTGCTCCTTTGAGATGGTCAAGCCGACACATTCCACGCCGTATTTCTCGGCAGCGTAGATCATGAAACTGCCCCAGCCGCAGCCGATATCAAGTACTCGCTGGCCGGGCCGGAGGTCGAGCTTGCGGCAAATGAGGTCGAGCTTGTGCTCCTGTGCCTCGGCCAGGTTTTGGGCCATGGTCCCGGCCCCATCATTCCAGAGCCCGCAGGTGTAGGTCATGCGTGGATCGAGCATGTCGCGATAGAAGTCGTTGCCGAGATCGTAGTGGCGCTCCCCCACCTCCCAGCTACGGCTCCGGGTCTGATGGTTGTACAAGCGGGCCTTGAGTGCATGCCACCAAAGTCGTGGCGAGCTGCCGACCTCGCTGGCCAGACCGGCGCGCAACACACGATCGACGAATCCGTCAACCCGTTCGATCTCGACCCAGCCGGCCATATACGCCTCGCCCAAACCAAGATTGCCGTCACCGAGGATCCGGTCGACGGCACGCCGATCACGGATGTGGATGTCCCAGGGCCGATCCCCGTCGACTTGTATATCGGCCCGGGCCAACAACTGCGCGAAAGGAGAATCTGCCGCAACCGCCTGGCTGCCGCCCGACGACTCGACCTCCATAGTCATTCGCCTGCTCATGCCACCACCCCTCCGACCACGTTGAGAGACGTTATCGGCAGACGGCGAATACCTTATCCGTCCACCCTGATGACGAATCTAGTCAGAGAATCAGCCGTTTTCAAACTAAATTGAACAAGGCGAGATTCAGCCCAGCCCCCAGAAGCGCGTGAAGACATCTGCCGGCAGGGGGCGGCCATGATAGTGGCCTTGCTGCAGATCCGCCCCCAGTTCCGTCAGCAACTGGGCCTGCTCGGTGGTCTCGACGCCCTCGGCGACTACCCTCAAGCGTAGATTGTGCGCCAGTGCGATGGTCGCCGAGACGATCGAGCGGGCATCGGCACTCTCCAGCAGCTCGGCGGTGAAACTGCGATCAATCTTCAGACAGTCAAGTGGAAAACGGCGCAGATAGGCGAGCGAGGAGTAGCCCGTGCCGAAATCGTCGATCAAGAATCGAAAGCCTATCTTCCGCAAACGGTGCATCACGGCCACATGCGCATCCGTATCGCGCATCAGAGCGGTTTCGGTGAGCTCCAGCATCAAGTTATCACTTGAGACGCCGGTTTCCTTCAGCCCCTGCTCGAGCAACCTCACCAGGCCGGGATCGGTGAGCTGCTTGGCGGACAGATTGATGGAAACCCTGATCTGCCCCTGCCAGTCGGCCGCCTGAGCGAAAGCTTGGTGGATCACCTGCCGACCGATCGGCAGAATCAAGCCGGTCTCCTCCGCGAGTGGAATAAATTCGGCCGGGCTCACCGCCCCCCATTCCGGATGATCCCAGCGCAACAGAGCCTCGGCCGCGACCAGCCGGCCTTCGACATCGACTACTGGCTGATAATGGAGGTGGAATTGTTGCCGGTCGATTGTCTGACGCAGACCTGCTTCCAGCCCGAACCGTCGGCGAGCGGCTTCGTTCATCTCCGGCTTGAACAAGCTGTACCTGTTGCGTCCACTCTGCTTGGCCCGGTACATCGCTATATCGGCATGTTTGAGCAGTTCGTCACCGCTCAGCCCATCTTCTGGGTAGAACGCCACTCCAATGGAGCAACCAATAGTCAGCTCCCGCCCATGCAGCTCGACCGGCTGGCTCAGCTCGTTGATGATGCGCTGGGTCACGTCAACCACCGACTCGAAGCCGTTGATGTCTGGCAGGAGCGCGAGGAACTCGTCACCACCGATACGCGCCACTGAATCATCCTCACGCAGACAGCCGGTCAGCTTTTCTGCTACTGCCTCAAGCAACTGATCGCCCACGTCATGTCCGAGGGTGTCGTTGATGGTCTTGAAATGGTCCAGATCGATGAACAGTACCGCCAAGCTTCCTTTGCTGCGGTGCGCGTGAGCGATGGCCAGGGAGAGGCGATCATAAAACAGACGCCGATTGGGCAGTCCGGTGAGCGGATCGTAGTAGGCCAGATGCCGAATCTGGCGTTCGTTCTCCTTGAGCTCCGAGATATCCGAGAACAGCGACGCATAGTGGGTAACCTCCCCGTCCTCGTTGGTAATCGCCGTGATGGTCAGCAACTCGGGATAGATCTCCCCGTTCTTGCGCCGATTCCAGATCTCAC
Source organism: Halothiobacillaceae bacterium (assembly GCA_041676845.1). Taxonomy (GTDB): domain Bacteria; phylum Pseudomonadota; class Gammaproteobacteria; order Halothiobacillales; family Halothiobacillaceae; genus Guyparkeria. Next base: position 424,752 of record JBAYRD010000001.1, read on the forward strand.
CACGCCACTGCCCCTCTTTTGACAGGGTGCCCCACAGGCGATCATAGAATGCCTTGTCGTGTCGCCCAGACTGCAGCAACGCCGGTGTTCGCCCGAGCACCTCCTCCGGCCGGTATCCGGTCATGTCAGTGAAGGCCGGGTTCACTTGCATGATCCGCGCCCTGGCATCGGTGATCATGATGCCCTCGAGCGAGGTCTGGATCACCTTCTCCGCAAGCTGCAGGTTGCGCTTCGAGCTGGCCAGCGCCGAATCTCGGGCCTTGAGCGCCGAACGCAATTCATCGACATAGGCCAACTCGATACCAGAGAGCAGACTGGCGAAACTGACCAGCCCACAGATCACCCCGCCCCGCTCCACGCCGATGTGCCGTATGCGCCGCTCGCTCATCTCGTTGCGCACATGAAACAGACTGGTCGAGTCGGGCACCGTGAAAAGGTTTCGGCTACATACCTCGCCAACCGAGGCTGCTTTGTGGCGGCGGGCGATCAGCCCGATCAGGTCCCGTTCGGTAAGAATCCCGTAGCCGCCTTCCTCAAGCTGTACTAACACGGCATCGACGCGGGCCTCACGCATCCGACGGGAGGCCGTGGAAAGTGCAACGGACTCATGCACTTCCACATGTCCGTACCCAACCAGAGTGCTCACGGTACGAAAGTGCAGATAATGCTCGACCCCCTGGTTGAGGACGATGTCGGTGAGCGAAATGATTCCGCGCAGCTGCCTGTCTTCACCCTGCCCATCGTAAGCCAATAGATGACGAACGCTCAGCTCACGAAAGCGGTGGGTCGCCTCGGCCAGGCGCGCCTCAGAGGCGATCATGTGCAGCGGCGCACTCATCACTGCCTTCACCGGCAGCTCGAAGATCTCCGGCGAGGACAGATCCAATGCGAGTGCATCGTGCTCGGTCCAGATACCCACCGGTCGACCGTCTTCGATTACCACGATCGAACTGACAGCCGCAGCCCGCATGCGCTTGGCAGCCTTGAATACAGGAGTATCCAGCCCACAACTGACCACTTCCCGCCCTGGGGGCAGAATATCGGCTATGCAGGGATCGATGTATAAGCGACTGGCATTCAAGAGAAAAACCTGGCGGCAGTGCGGAAAACAAAGAGGCCGGGCAAAGCATGGCCCGGCCTCGAACAATCACGTTCCTGCCCGACGTGCAGTCAAGCCCCGTCTCGCTCGGAGGCAAGGCCGAACGAGCCTCGCGGCGCCATGTGGATTCAGGCAGTGATCACCGGAATATCCTTGAGCATCTGCAAGCCTTTGGTGGCTTCTTTCTGATATTCCTCGATCTCGTTGAAGTTCAGGTAACGGTAGATCTCCGCGGACATGGTGGCCAGATGCGCCACATGCTGCTGGTATTCCTCGACCGTCGGCAGCTTGCCGAGGATGGCCGTGACCGCGGCCAGCTCGGCCGACCCCAGGTAGACGCGCGCGTCCTTGCCCATGCGGTTGGGGAAGTTGCGGGTCGAGGTCGACATGACGGTCGCGCCGTCGGCCACGCGCGCCTGGTTGCCCATGCACAGCGAACAGCCCGGCATCTCGACCCGGGCACCGGCCCGACCGAAGATACTGTAGTAGCCCTCCTCGGTCAGCTGGTGCTGGTCCATCCGCGTCGGCGGCGCGATCCATAGTCGGGTCGGCACTGCGCCGCCGTAGGATTCGAGTACCTTGCCGGCCGCCCGGTAGTGACCGATGTTGGTCATGCATGAGCCGATGAAGACCTCCTGCACTTCATCACCGGCGACCTCGGACAGCGGCTTGATGTCGTCGGGGTCATTCGGGCAGGCAAGCAGTGGCTCGGTGATCTCATTGAGATCGATCTCGATCACCTCGGCGTACTCGGCATCCGCATCCGGCTCGAGCAGCTCGGGGTTGTCCAGCCAGTCTTGCATCGCCTCGATGCGGCGCCCCAGGGTGCGCTTGTCTTCATAGCCCTGACTGATCATCCACTCGAGCAGCGTGATATTGCTCCGGAGGAACTCCTTGACCGGCTCGGGGTTGAGGCGCACGGTGCAGCCGTTGGCCGACCGCTCGGCCGAGGCATCGGCAAATTCGAACGCCTGCTCCACTTTCAGATCCGGCAGCCCCTCGATCTCGAGCACGCGGCCATTGAAGACGTTCTTCTTGCCCTTCTTCTCGACGGTGAGCAGCCCTTCCTGGATCGCCTTGTAGGGAACGGCATTGACCAGGTCGCGCAGGGTGATGCCTGGCTGCATCTCGCCCTTGAAACGCACCAGCACAGATTCGGGCATGTCCAGTGGCATCACGCCCAGCGCGGCGGCGAAGGCCACCAGACCCGAGCCGGCCGGGAAGGAGATACCCAGCGGGAAACGGGTGTGCGAGTCGCCGCCGGTGCCGACCGTATCCGGCAGGATCATGCGGTTGAGCCAGGAATGGATCACACCATCGCCGGCCCGCAGCGAGACGCCGCCACGGGTAGAGATGAATTCCGGCAGTTCGTGCTGCAGCGCGATATCGACCGGCCGTGGATAGGCGGCGGTGTGGCAGAACGACTGCATAACCAGATCGGCGGAAAACCCCAGGTTGGCCAGTTCCTTGAGTTCATCACGGGTCATCGCGCCAGTGGTGTCCTGGCTACCGACCGTGGTCATCTTCGGCTCACAGTAGGTGCCCGGACGCACGCCCTCAACACCACAGGCCCGGCCAACGATCTTCTGCGCCAGCGTGAACCCCTTGCCGGTATCCTCCGGCTGCTCGGCACGCAGGAAGAGGTCGGATGGCGGCAATTTGAGGGACTCGCGCGCCTTGCCGGTCAGGCCGCGGCCGATAATCAGCGGAATCCGGCCGCCGGCGCGTACCTCGTCGGGCAAGGTGCTCGGGCGCAGGGTGAAGGTGGAAATCACCTCACCGTTCTTGAGGATCTCGCCGGCGTACGGACGGATGGTCAGCACATCGCCGGTCTCCATCTGCTCGACATCACATTCGATCGGAAGCGCACCGGAGTCCTCGGCGGTATTGAAGAAGATCGGGGCGATCTTGTTGCCCAGGATCACGCCGCCGGTGCGCTTGTTGGGAACGTGCGGGATGTCTCGCCCAATGTGCCACTGCACCGAGTTGATCGCTGATTTGCGCGAGGAGCCGGTACCGACCACATCACCGACATAGGCGATCCGGTAGCCGGACTCCTTGAGCGTCTTGATGGTATCGAGTGCCTCAGGCATCTTCGACTGGAGCATGGAGCGCGCGTGCAGCGGGATGTCCGGGCGGCTCCAGGCCTCCTGGGCCGGAGACAGGTCGTCGGTGTTGGTCTCGCCCGGCACCTTGAGGACGATCACCTCGATCTCCTCCTCGAGCTTCGGCTTGGCCTTGAACCAGTCGGCTTCGGCCCAGGACTTGAGTACGCGCCCGGCATTCTCGCTGCCCTCGCGGTACCTGTCCTCAACGTCACGGAAGGCGTCGTAAACCATCACCAGCTTTGACAGCGCCTTGACGGCCTCGGAGCCGACGGTTTCGTCATCGAGCAGCTCGATCAACGGATCGACGTTGTAGCCCCCCATCATGGTGCCCAGCAGCTCGATCGCTCCAATACGATCGAGCAGCGGGGATTCGGTGCGGCCGTGGGCCAGATCGGCCAGGAAAGCGGCCTTGACGTAGGCGGCCTTGTCCACGCCCGGCGGCACGCGCTGGGAGAGCAGATACCTGAGCTCATCGTGGTCAGCGTCAGCCGGCGGGTTCTTGAACAGCTCGATCAGCTCGGCAGTCTGCTCGGCGGTCAACACCAGTGGCGGAATATCCTGCTCGGCACGTTCGGCCTTGTGTTTGCGATAGGCTTCAAGCATGGGTGACCCTCAACGGCTTGTAATCATGAATTTCGTCGCTCTCGGTCAACCCGCCCACGGATCGCCCAGGCGAGTCGCTAACGGATCGAAATGGATCGAAGTAATGGGATTCTACCAAATCCGGTCGACCAATCCGCCGAGTCAGCTCAAAGCTTGCCTTGCAGCCGTAACCGATCGAGCCAGAGCAAGGCGATCACCGGGGCGGCAGCGATAATGTGACCGCCCTCGACGTCGGCGACCGCTTGGTCAATCGGCACCACTCGCACCCGGATATCCTCATGCTCATGGTCCAGCCCGAACTGTCTCTCCACCTGCCCTTCCTCGTCGCACTCGATCCCTGACGTGTCGACGCGGGCAAGAAACAGATAGGTGCTCTCCGTGGTGCCGCCGGGGCTGACCCAATAGCGAGTCAAAGGGAAGAGCTCGTCGATGACCAGACCAGCCTCTTCCTCGGACTCGCGGCGGGCCACGTCCCGGGCTGATTCACCCGGCTCGATCATCCCGGCGACGATCTCGGCCAGCCACGGCCCGGTCGGCGCCTCCAGTGCGCCCGGACGAAACTGCTCGATCAGCACCACCTCGCCCCGCTCCGGATCATAGGGCAACACCGCCGCGGCGTGACCCCGCTCGAATATTTCACGCTCGATCGGCTCCGACCAGCTGCCATCGAAATGTTCGAAACGCAGCCGGTAACGCTGCAGGGAGAAGAACCCGCGGTAGAGGGTCTCATTGGCCAAGAGATCAAAACGCATCGATGCTGCTCCTGCTACCATCCTCGGACAGATCTGGTCTGACTGACCACAAGTGCCCGGCAATCGTACCCAAACCGGACTCAGCATAGCCTAGGGAAGCTCTGCACGAACCACGGACAGCCCATGAATACCATCCTCCAGCTGCTCGAGCCCCTCATCGGTCGCGAGATCCATATCGATGGGTACCGCGGCACGGTGATCGAAATTCAAGACGACCCACCGGCACTGATTCTGCGCGCAGAAAACTGCCCGGATGCCTTTCAGATCGACTACCTCGGCCGGCCGCGCTCAATGGCCCAGCCGACCTGGACCCAGCCGATTACTGCCGAGTCGGGCCGCTGTCTGCATCCAGACCTGCAGCGACAACTGCCGCTCGAGACGGCCCGCGCGCTGGATGATTTCATCCGGACGCGGCGGGACTGACCTGCACCGTCCGTACCATTTTCCTCATCGACCATTTCTCTCATCGACAAGGGACGCGTTCCATGAAAACCACTGTTACACCGTCCATACGGCCCGCCACCACGGCGGCGATCCGCTTGCTCACTGCAGCCCTCGCCATGACGTTCGCCCCGCTGGTGCTCGCCGTCTCGACGCCGCCGACCGACAGCCACTGGCGTCTGGCGAACATCGCCAGCCTGACCAGCATCGACCCGAGCCTGACCGACCTGATGGTGGATGCCGAAGGCAATATCAGCGGCATGGCGGGCTGCAATCAGTACCATCGCTCACTCGGCGACGACGGCTATAGCCCGATTGCCGTGACGCGCAAGGCCTGCCCGGACGAGATAATGACACAGGAGCAGGCATTCCTTGCGGCACTGGAACTGACTACGAGCTGGCGGGTCGACAACGATCGCCTGCTGTTACAGGGTGCGGGCGGCCAGACGCTGGCGGTCATGCTTGAGCCGATCATTCCCACCTATCACTTCGACTGCCAGGGCGAACCGGTGGTCTTCGATGTGATCCGCCGAGGCCAGATCCGGCTGACGCACCAGGGCCAGACCGTGATGATGGAGCGGACTCAAACTGCCTCCGACACACGCTATGTAGACGAGAGCGGCGACGTCGTCTTCTGGGGCAAGGGCCCGCAGGGCTGGTTCACCCGGGATGGCAAGACGCGCGAGTGCCAACAGGTTCCGCCACCAGTTCAGGATTAAGCCCCACGCCCGCTCAGCCCAGCCGATCAAGCGCCTCGCGCGCCGCCGTCGGGTCGCCTGCCTGCTCGAACAGGCCCGCCCAGGGATCGCCCTTCTGTCCCAGCCGACGGAAGACATTCTCCAGCGTGTAGCTGTCCGGCCGCAGCCGGCTCTTGTCGAGCTCGGCCCAGTCCAATGGCATCGCCACCGGCGCACCCGGGCGGGCGCGCAGGGAGTACGGCGCCACAGCGGTCTGGCCGAAGGCGTTGCGCATCACGTCCAGATAAAGTCGGCCGCCGCGCGATGCGCGCCGCTGCTCGGTGGTGAGCTCCTCGGGGCAGGAGGCCACTAACCGCTCGGCCAGCGCTGAGGCCAGTTGCCGCACACCGCCGAAATCGACCCGCGGTAGCAAGGGCGCGACCACGTGCAGGCCGGACGACCCGGTCGTCATCACGAACGGAGAGAGTCGGCAATCGCTCAGCAACGACCCGACCCGGCGCGCCGTGCGCTTGAGCAGCCCCATGTCATCGCCAGGCGGGTCCAGGTCGAAGATCAGCAGGTCCGGGCAGTCGATGTTGCTGCGGCGCGCCACCCAGCGATGGAAGGTGATGGTTGCCTGGTCAGCGAGAAAGGCCAGGCAGTCAGCATCCTCGCAAAGGATATGCCGCAGCGACCCGGTCGGCTCCTCGTGACGGACCAGCAGTGTCCCCACCCGATCCCCGAAATGTTTGGCATGCGACTGCTGGAAGAACCCGTCCGCCTCAATGCCGTCGGGGAAGCGATGCAGCGTCAATGGCCGCCCCGCCAAGTGCGGCAGCATGTATTCGGCAACCCGGTGGTAATAGCCGACCACATCGGCCTTGGTCCAGCCTCCATCCGGGAACAGGATCTTGTCGGGGTTCGTCACGCCATCCGCGTTCACCCGGACGTTTCCTCGCGGCGGATCTGATCGAGCGTCCGGCCGGACTTGACTGAATGTGTCTCGGTAGAAACGGGATTGCGACGGGCGTCAGCTGTCTCGTCGCGCATCTTGATCAGCAGCCACTGCGGTTTGTCGCCGCCCTGGATGCGCTTCAATGCATAGCCACCCTGGATCTTCTCACCGTCAAGCCATACCTCGACCAGGCCATCCGCCAGGCTTTCGGCCATTGATCGGTTCTCGGCGTGATTCCGGTACTGGCCACGATCCCAAACCATGACGGTACCCGCACCGTACGCGCCCTCCGGGATCACGCCCTCGAAATCAGCATAGTCGAGCTGGTGATCCTCGACCTCCAGCGCCAGACGCCTTTCCGAAGGATCGGTCGACGGCCCCTTGGGCACGGCCCAGGACTTGAGCACGCCGCCGACTTCCAGCCGGAAGTCATAATGGCGCTGACTCGCATCATGCAGCTGAATCACAAAACGTCCCGACTGGTCGCTCTTGTCGCGCATGGCGCCCTCCCGGTGTCACGATTCCGGACTCCCCTACCAAGTAAAGCAGTCTCCTCACGCCACTGCCAAAACCACCGTCTCGAACAGCTCATGACATGTGCAGCAAAACGATTCGATCTCTCACAGACCGAACATTATCACCCGCCCGATCACCGGACGGAGCGATACAACAACACGGGAGGATCCATAAACGAAAAATCCCGCGCCGGGATCCCGGCGCGGGATTTTTCGTTGGTATGGCGTCCCCAAGGGGATTCGAACCCCTGTTACCGCCGTGAAAGGGCGGTGTCCTAGGCCTCTAGACGATGGGGACCTAGCTAAAAAAGACCGGATAAAATCCGGTCAGTTGATCACGTTTCAGCGTGACCAAAAAGCAAGGCAGCACACATGACATGCACTGCCCGACCAACTGGCGTCCCCAAGGGGATTCGAACCCCTGTTACCGCCGTGAAAGGGCGGTGTCCTAGGCCTCTAGACGATGGGGACTTGATTGGCGCGCCCGGGAAGATTCGAACTCCCGACCTTCTGGTTCGTAGCCAGACACTCTATCCAACTGAGCTACGGGCGCGTGGCTCCCCGAGCTGGACTCGAACCAGCGACCCAGTGATTAACAGTCACTTGCTCTACCAACTGAGCTATCGGGGAATACGTCTCTCGACGTGGGGCGGCATATTAATGACCTACCGCGTCTGCGTCAACTCCCACCGACAAAAAGCATGCTCAAATGCATTTTGTCGGGCTAAGTCATTGAAAACGGCCCTGCCGACGAGACGAACCCGGCGGGCACCGGGCCTTTCGTCAGCCATATAGCGAAATCCCTTGGCCACTTGGCGAGATCAAAGAAACTCGAGTTCCATGGCCACGGCCTCGGCCCCCTTGCTGGCGCACATCTCATCGGTCTCGCCCGAGGCGGCGCCGGACACGCCGATTGCCCCATAGATCTTGCCGCCAGCCTCGATGGTCACGCCACCGGCACCCATCATCAGGCCAGGCACACTGCCGAGCGCACCCTGCCCGCGCTCCTCAAGTGTCGAGGTGGCGGAGTTGAACGACAGCGCGGTATACGCCTTCATCTTCGAAATACGCAGCGTGAGATCCGGCGCAAGCACATCACGCAACACCACCTGCGAGTTGCCGCCTCGATCCACCACGGTCACACCGATCTGGATGCCCTCGGCTCGGCAGGCCTCCACTGCCCCCTGTGCGGCCTTGAGAGCCATCTCCATCGACAGACGCTCGACGCTGACGGTCGCTGGCTGGTCAGTCGCCGCCAGGGCCGCGCCGCTCATCAGGGCGAGCGCGGTACCGAAAGCCGTATAACGGACCACTTGCTTGATCGTTTCCATGCTTGTCTCCTCTTGGTCTATATGATTGCGTCTTGCTGGAAAGTGATATCAGGCCAGCTCCGCCAGCGTCGGATAATCGATGTAGCCCTTCTCTCCACCACCATAGAAAGTCAAGACATCCGGTTCATTCCAGGGGGCGCCATGGCGAATGCGCTCGACCAGGTCGGGGTTGGCGATATAGGGCACGCCAAAGGCCACTGCCGCCGCGCGCCCGGCCGCCACATCCGCTTCGGCCCGTGCCTGGTCGTATCGATAGTTGCGGATCACCGGCCCATTGAACAGCGGCACCAGGTCGGCAAGATCGAAGGCCGGTCCGGCCGCGCCGGGGGCATCCTCGCCCATGCCGGCGATGTGCAGGTAGGCCAAATTGAAGGCGTTGAGCTCACGCACCACGTAGGAAAACGTCCCCCAAGGATCGCTGTCGAACATGTCGCTGCTCGGCTGCAGCGGCGAGATCCGTACGCCGGTGCGCGCGGCACCCGCAACGCGAATGACGGCAGTAAGCACCTCGTGCAAAAAACGCATACGATTCCCCAAAGGCCCGCCATAGCGGTCACGGCGCTTGTTGGTGCCGTCGCGCAGAAACTCATCGATGAGATAGCCGTTGGCCGCGTGCACCTCCACACCATCGAAGCCGGCTGCCAGCGCCCGCTCGGTGGCTTTGGCATAGGCCTCGACCAGTGGCGGGATCTCCTCGGTCTCCAGCGCCCGCGGCGTCTCGTAACGTTTTTTCTCTCCCGACGGCACGTAGCCTTCGCCGTCGATGGCGATTGCCGACGGGGCGACCGGTAGCTTGCCATCGGGTTGATAATCGGAATGCGAGACACGCCCGACGTGCCACAGCTGCAGGACGATGCGGCCTCCGGCCTCGTGCACGGCCCGGGTAATCATCTCCCAGCCAGCCTGCTGTTCGTCGCTGTGGATGCCGGGTGTGGCCGGATAGCCCTGTCCTTCGGGGACAATCTGTGTGGCTTCACTGATGATCAGTCCAGCACTGGCCCGTTGCTGGTAATAGCGCCGCATCATCTCGTTGGGAACGTTGCCCGGCACGCTGGCCCGACAACGGGTCAACGGCGCCATGACTATGCGATTGGGCAGGGCCAGATCACCTAGGGTGACTGGGGTAAACAATATGGAATCCTGACTCATGAAACCTCGGGAACGATTAGATGCCGGCCTCGGACTACCTGGATCGGTCTGCTGACCTCGTCGACCGGCACGAGAATTTGCTTGGCCGACTACGACCTATAGCCCCGGCTGCAATGAAATGCCAATATTGACGATCTCGTAGGGTGGGGGTGACGTTGTGAAAACAGCAATCAATACTCAGCTGCCGGGGTACTGTCGGCTTCCTGAACCAGGATCCACGGCGGCGTGACTACTGCCCACAAGGTCGGTTCGCCACCAGCCCAGCGTCGAGCGGTGCTGATTTCCAACGGCGCCAGATCGCGCGCAGCCTGCCAGGCAACCACCAGATCGCTGCGGTCACGAATCATGGCCATGGCCACATCCACCAGATCCAGCGAAGACGCAATATGGATGACCTGCCCCTTGGCGAAAAAACGTTCCAGCTCGCTCCAGTCAACCTTGGCCGTCTGGCCGACCAATTCAGCGTAAAGGGTCTGGTCATCAAGGGCATCTGGCCCGGTCTCGGGGAGATTGGGGGTGTTTTCTGTCATGATCTGTCGATTGCCTGAATATTGTCGGAATTCTTGGAGAAAGGAGCACCGATGGCCCGCCGCCGGACGCCCACTGTCGATCGCCGCCCCTACCTCAATCATCGCAGCCGGGTTGAGCCAATCGCCGCCGCTGACGGCTCGGCCGTGCGCAAACTGCTGCACCCCTCGCAGCACGCCATCGAACGGATGAGCATCACCGAGGTCGAGATTCGACCGGAACAGGCGACGCGGCTACAACGACACCCCGCTGCTGAAAAGGTCTATCACATCCTTGGCGGGGCCGGCCTGATGCAGCTGGGCGAGGAGCTCCTGGCGGTGGTGCCGGGTGATATCATTCGTATCGCCCCCGGCCAGCCGCACCGTGTCGAGACCAGGAGCGACATGCCGCTGCAGTTCCTGTGCATTTGTCAGCCGGCCTGCGACGACGAGGATACCGAATACCTCGATACCAACGAGCCCAGCCAAAAACGAGACGGAACCCGATGATCATCCAGCGCAGTACCTTCGAATTCCTGCTGATCGCCATCATCCTCGCCAGCGTTCTGGCCACCAGCCTGTGGTTCGGTCACGGAGCCGGCATGCTGTTGCTGGTCACCTGGGGCATCGCGGTGGCCATCTACCTCAAGCGCAAGGCAAAGCGCGATCAGCCTCGGGACTAGGACGACCGCTCACGCCCCGACCACCGTCTCAAGCTTCTGTGTCAGCCCCTTCGGCTTCAGTCTGCTGTCTCTTCAGCCAGCAGCGCTCGGACCCGCTCAAGATCTGCCTGGGTATCCACACCCGGCGGCGGTGTGACCTCGGCGACCTCGATCGCGATGATCTCACCCATCGACAGCGCTCGCAGCTGCTCAAGCCTCTCCAGCCGCTCGATCTCCGGGCTGGCCGTCTGGACGAAACGGCGCAGGAAACCCGCCCGGTAGGCGTACAGACCAAGGTGGCGAAAGCCGAAATGGCCCACCTCGCCCTGCCCGGGCAACCCGCCACGATGGAACGGGATTGGCGAGCGCGAGAAATACATCGCCTCGGCCCGCTGGTTCGCGACTACCTTGACCACATCCGGCGAGAGGAACTCCTCGCGACTGGCGATCGGCACCATCAAGGTAGCCATCGCGGCCCCGGGCTTTGCTCGCAGCAGGTTTGCCACTTGCGCGAGCAGCACCGGAGGCATCAGCGGCTCGTCGCCCTGCAGATTGACCACCACCGTCTCATCGGGCAGCGCCAGGTGATCGATCACCTCGGCCAGGCGGTCGGTACCGGATTCGTGACCTTCGCTGGTCAGGACTACAGGGGCGCCAATCTTGGCAGCAGACTCCTGGATGCGCAGGTCATCGGTGGCGATGACCACCTGGGCGGTCCCGGCCGCCACCGCCCGCTCGTAGACCCAGTGGATCATCGGCCGTCCCCCGATGTCCGCCAGCGGCTTGCCCGACAGCCGACTGGAATTGTGGCGCGCCGGGATGATGATCCAGTCGGTCTCGGCCATCATGGTGTTGCAGCACCTCCTTCGCCCGGGTGCTTCTTGCGCCAGGCCTGGTACTCCTCATCGGACAGGCGGCGCGCCTCGTCCTCGAGCATCACGGGAATATTGTCGCGGATGGGATAGGCCAGATGCGCCGACAACGAGATCAGCTCAGCATTGGCCTTATCATAGATCAGCGGCCCCTTGGTCACGGGGCATACCAGAATATCGAGCAGCTTCTTGTCCATCGATTCACATCACCTTGTCAAATTATCGGAAGACGGCTCACTCTCGGTCGAGCTGGCCCCCGAAATCCGGGTAGCCAGGGTCTCGAGGGTTTCCTCCACCAGCCCGCGGGGAAGCTCGATGCCACCCTGGATGATCAGCAACTGGCCGGGGCGGGTCGGCTGTTCGGGCCATTTGACCGCATCTTTTTGTGTAATGACAACCGGCCGGCCGTCAGCCATCCAGGCGCGCGCCTGAGTGCGGGTTGGGGCGGCGTGATCGTCGAGCGCCCGGCCCGACACTCGCATTCCATGGGACTCGAGCATGGCAAAGAACCGTTCGGGATTACCAATGCCCGCCACTGCCAGCACGGCTCGCCCCGCCAGAGCCGCGATTGGTTGCTCGCGATGGTCGAAGGCGTCCACCAGCATGGTCAAAATGAAGTCGACCTGCCAGCCGCCGGGTACGTAGGCGGGCAACACCTCAGCGGGCGAGCCGCCATTGACCAGCACGGCGTCTACTTCGGTCAGCACGCTGGAGGGCTCGCGCAGCGGCCCGGCCGGCAGGCACCAGCCATTGCCCAGCCCGCGTTGGCCGTCGACCACGGCCCATTCGATCGTCCGTCGCAGGCGGTGGTGCTGCAGGCCATCGTCGCTGACGATCACGTCGACTTCGGGATAGCGCGCCCGTAGCTGGTCGGCCGCCTGACTCCGCCGCGGGTGGACCACCACTGGGACCGCGGTGTGTTGATAGATCAGCCAGGGTTCGTCGCCACAGCTCGACGGATCGACCACCTCGGCCAGGTCCACCGGCTCGATGCCCACCTTGACCCCGAAACCTCGGCTGATCACCCCGGGGCTGTAGCCTGCCAGCCGCAGGGCCTCGACCAGCGCAATCACCACTGGTGTCTTGCCGGTGCCGCCGACGGTGATGTTGCCCACCACGATCACCGGACAGGCAGGTGCGGCCCGGTCGGCTCGAACTCGACGACGAGCGGCCTGCGCGCAAACCAGTCGACCCAGCGGCCAGAGCAGACGCGCTGTCAGGCCACGGCGTTGCCAGAATCCGGGGTAGCGCATCAGCTGTCCGCCTGTCTGGCGAACTGCAGGCGATAAAGCCCGGCATACACGCCGTCGGCGGCCAGCAGTTCCTCGTGTCGCCCTTGCTCGACGATTCGCCCACCATCCATCACGATGATCCGATCGGCGTGCTCGATGGTCGACAGGCGGTGGGCGATCACCAGCGTGGTTCGCCCCCGGGTGAGATTTTCCAGGGCTTTCTGAATGAACCCCTCCGAGCGGCTATCCAGCGCTGAAGTGGCCTCGTCCAGCAGCAGGATGGGGGCGTCACGATACAGGGCTCGGGCGATGGCGACACGCTGGCGCTGTCCACCGGACAGCAGTACCCCATTCTCGCCAACGCTGGTTTCGAATCCTTCAGACAGCTGCTCGATAAACTCCTCGGCAAATGCCGCCCGCGCCGCCTCACGCACCCGCTCCATCTCGAAGTCGGCCCCGTCCGCATAGCCGATATTCGCCGCGACGCTGGCGTTGAACAGCACCGTCTCCTGCGAGACGTAGGCAAACTGCCGACGCAGGGAGGCCAGCGACAGCGCATCGTGGGGCATGTCATCCAGGCGGATGCTGCCGGCCTGAATCTCGACGAAACGGGGTAGCGTGCCAATCAGGCTTGTCTTGCCTGCTCCGGACTGGCCGACAAAGGCAACCGTCTCCCCTGCCGGGATCTCGAGCGTCACGTCACGCAGCACCCAGTCGGCGTCGTCACGACTTGCCGGGGCCGGCTCGCGGTAACTCAACCAGACGCCCTCGAAGGCAATGCGACCGCTGACTCGGTCGACCGAAACGGTGCCAGTCTCTTTCTCACGCGACTCGTCGAGCAGTGCGAACAGGCTCTCACCGGCCGCGATACCTTTCTGGATGACGGCGTTGAGGTTGATCAGTCGTTTGGCTGGCGCCAGGGTCAGCGCCAGCGCAGTGATGAACGAGACGAACGTGCCGACAGAGATCAGCTGCATGCGCTCGCCACTGGTAGCGAACCAGACCACGCCGGCCACCCCGATGGCCAACACGAACTGCGTCAGCGGCGACGAGGCCGCCTGTACTGCCTGCATCTTCATGAAGGCGCGGAAGTTGCTCTGATTCTGTCGGGCGAATCGCGCGCGTTCATAATCTTCGCCACCGTACAGCTTGACCACCCGATGCCCACTGATGGTCTCCTCGGCAACGTGCGATACCTGTCCTATCGACTCCTGGATGCGCCGAGCATAGCGACGAAAGGCGCGCGAAATGCCGGCGACCATCCCCACCAGCAACGGCAGCAGCACCAGGATGAACAACGTCAGCTGCCAGGAGAGATACAGCATCCAGATCAACAGGCCGACCACCGTGACGGTATCGCGGACCAGCACGGTCAAGGCGTTGGAGGCTGCCTGCGAGACCTGCTCGCTCTGGTAGTTCAGGCGGGTAAGCACCTCGGTCGAAGGCACCCGGTCAAAGTAGCGTGGTGGCAGATGAAGCACCTGGTCGAAGGTATCCGCACGCAGGTCGCGAATCACCGACCGACCAACCCAGGCCATGCCGTAATTCGAGGCGAACTCGCCCGCTACACGGAACAGGAACACGCCCAGCAGCGCCACCGGCATCCAAGTAATCAGGGTCGGATCGCGCTCGACGAAGCTGCCGTCGAGCAGTGGTTTCATCAGGGCGGCGAAACCGACCTCGGACAGGCCCGCAATGACCATGCCGACGATCGCGATCACCAGCACACGCAGGTAGCGCCAGGTATAACCAAGCAGCCGCCGGTAGGTTTCCGTGCCGGCCGCGGCCTGGGCGCGCTGCGTAAGCGAATCCGGGTTCATTACGGTGGTGTCGTCCCCATGCCGAGCTTGTTGATGCCGGCACGACGAGCCAGATCGAGCACAGTCACCACCCGCTGATTGACGACCAGGGCATCGGCCCACAAGACCACCGGCCGGCCATCCTCGGCAATTTCAGCCAGCACAGCAGCAAGTTCCTGTTCGGTCACGCGCTGGCCGTCGATCGCAATCTGGCCGCGTTGGTCGAGTTCGATCACGTGATTCCTGAGCTCGGCCAACTCAGCACTGCCCGATTCCGACACCGGCAGATCCACGTCGAGGGCACGATCGTGGATGAATGTGGTGGTCAGCATGAAGAAGATCAGCAGCATGAACACCACGTCGATCAGCGGGATCAGGTTGAGCTCAAGCGGCTCGCGTGGTCGCGGACGAAAATTCATGCCGCACGCCTCCGTCCCAGACCGGCCGGATGGATCAGATCAACCAGGCGGATCGCTTCAGCTTCCATGTCGATCACCAGCTCGTCGATCAGGCCGCGAAAGTAACGATGGAAGATGAACGCCGGCACCGCGACCATGATGCCGGCCGCGGTGGTGATCAGCGCCTTGGCGATACCACCAGCGAGCAATTCGGGTGCCACCGCACCGGCCCCACTGTGGGTCGTGATGGCCTGGAACACATCGATGATGCCGATCACCGTGCCCAAAAGACCCAGCAAGGGGGAGATCAGGGCGATGGTACCCAGCGTGTTGAGGTAGCGCTCCATCTCGTGGACGACATGCCGGCCGGCATCCTCTATGCGCACTCGCATGCTGTCGGCAGACTGGCTGCCGGCCAGCCCGGCTACCAGGATGCGGCCGAGTGGCGAGACCCCGGCCAGTTCATCAAGCCGGTCGGGCGTCACCCCACCCTGCCCCTGCCAGGACTCGACCAGGCCGACCGGGTCGCCGCCCATCACGCGGCCACGACGCAGGGTATAAAGGCGCTCGAAAATGATCGCCATGGCGATCACCGAGGCGATGATGATGGGCAGCATCATGCCGCCGCCAGCCAGAACCAGTTCAAGCATGAGTTCGTTGGGTCCTCTTCCCTGGGAAAATGGTTGTACGGTTGGGTGTCACGATGCGAGTGGACTGCGAGAGACGTACACCGCGCCGCCCCGTCAGAACGGCGAAATCCGCTTGTCCTCGGGCCAACGCACCCGGTAGGCGAAATTGATCTGCCAGGGCTGATCGGGCTCGAGCTGGTGTCGATAGGCCCAGACGCCCTTCTGCCCGTCGTAGCCGCTCTCGGCCGGCCTCGTGCTGTCCGCCAACGGCTCGACCACGATATCGGCATCGAGCGCGGTCGGCAGGCGCATCAGCACGGTGATCGCCACCGGCTGCTTGTGCCGACTGGTGACGGTGAGCTGGCGGCGGCGTTCGATCTGGCGGAACTTGCCGATCACACCGTGTGCCGCGCGCTGGTCGGGCGGCTGCTGGTATTCGACTACCAGACGTGGATCGACGCCGAAACTGATCTCTACCGGCTCGTCAGGCTTGAGTGCCGGCCAGGACCCACCCGCTTGCTGCTGGCCGTCGCGATAGACCTGCCAGCGGCCAGCCGGCAACGGATGGACGATATTCGGCTCGAATTTACCCACCAGCACCGCATCCTGACTGGATTGCGGCGCCAGACGCAACTCGACCGCAGCATCCAGGCGCTGACTCAGCACAGCAACATTGGCACCACCCTCGCCGCTGGGGATCGCACTCGGCTTGTTGATGGCTATCTCGGTGGCAAAGCCGGTCTCGTCCTCGACTCGCGCCGCGCCGGCCCGGGGCGCACTCTCAGCGAGCATCACCTGGCTCCTCGCCAGCGGCCGCAGTGGATAATCCTGCTCGGGATCGACAAAACCGATGGTCAACGGCTCGAGTGCCGGCACCGGGTAGAAACGCCGCCGATCACTGGTGATGAGCGTCGTCGGCACCGCCGGCCAATCCTCACCGGTCTGCTGGTACACCCGAGCGTTCATGTCCCAATCGACCCGCCCCGCCGTGGTGTCCAGCTGCGCCCGGTAGACTGGTTCCCAGCCGGCATTCTCGATTCGGTACGCAAGCAGCAGCGCTTCCTGGTCGGGGTCGATACCATCGGGATCCGCATTCAGTGCGATGCCCACCCGCCAGCCCGGCGCACGGGATTCCAATTCGTCGAGTGCCGCTCGCAGTGCCCGGGCATCCTCGCGGATTGCGGCCCGACGCTCGAGCAGCTCCTCGCGTTCGCGACTCAGGCGGGTCATCAGATCAGTCACCGGGCCATCGATGCGCCATAGTTTGTCCAGGTCCGCCTCGCTCGGCACCAGTGCGGCAAGTTGATCGCGAGCGATCTCGCGACGCAGGCTGTTCTCCTCAAGCTGAACGTCCACGCCCCGGGCATCGGCCTGCACCAAGCCAAGCCGCGCTTCCAGGCGCCGGTAGCGCGCCGTCTCACGGACCACCTCGCGTTCGATACGGATCCCGGCCTCGGTATCCACCCGGGCACCGCCGACGCGCAGCGAATCGGTGTCGAGATCCGCAGGCAACCCCAGCACCCACAAGCGCTCACCGGTCTCGTCCTGGTCGAGCTGAACCCCTGCGGCCCGGCCCGGCTCCGCGGCAGATACAGCGGCGAGTTCAGCCACCGAAAGAATGCGCGTCACCCAAGCGCCAGCCGGTGCCACGGTCAGGTGATCGATCGACATCAGCCGAGGCTCGACGTCCTCGATCAGCGTCCGAACGCCCGGGCCGGCAGCCGACCCGGCCTGCACCGGACCGGACAACGCTGGCAGGCACCAGCTTGCCAGCAGCAGCACCGCCAAGCGGTTGCGAGACGATACATGGCGGCGTTCAGCCATGTTCCGACAACTCATCAAGCACGCCGCCACCGGCACGGCGAATGCGCACGGCCTCGGCCAACCGGTGGATCACGGCGCGGCTGTCGTCCCAACCGATGCAGGCATCGGTGATGCTCTGGCCGTAAGTGAGCGGCTTGCCGGGGAGCACGTCCTGGCGGCCGGCGACCAAGTGGCTCTCGATCATCGCGCCGGTGATGCCGGCGTTACCACCGGCGATCTGCCCGGCGACGTCCTCACCCACCAGGATCTGACGGGCATGCTGCTTCTGGCTGTTGGCATGCGAAAAGTCGATCATCAGGCGTTCGGGCATCTCGGCATGTCGCAGCTGTTCAAGCGCCTCGTTGACGCTGGCGGCATCGTAGTTCGTGGTCCGCCCCCCGCGCAGGATGATGTGGCAATCCGGGTTGCCACTGGTGACGAAGATGGCCGAACGGCCCGCCTTGGTGACCGACAGGAAGTGGTGTGGCCGGGCTGAGGCGCGGATGGCATCGATCGCCACACGCAAGCCCCCATCCGTGCCGTTCTTGAATCCCACCGGGCAGGATAGCCCCGAGGCCAGCTCGCGGTGGACCTGAGACTCGGTCGTACGTGCACCGATTGCGCCCCAACTGATTGAATCCGAGAGATATTGCGGGCTGATCAGATCAAGGTACTCGGTCGCCGCCGGCACGCCCATCTCGGCCAGATCCACCAGCAGGTGACGGGCCACGCCCAGACCCTTGTTGATGTTGAAGCTACCATCGAGGTCCGGGTCGTTGATCAATCCCTTCCAGCCGACTGTGGTCCGCGGCTTCTCGAAATAGACCCGCATCACCAGGAAGACGTCGTCCTTGACCTCGTCGGCCAGCTCGCGCAGACGGGCGGCATACTCACGCGCTGCGTCGACATCATGGATGGAGCATGGCCCCATCACCACCATCAACCGGTCATCACGTCGGTCAAGGATGTTCTGGATGGTCCGGCGAGCATGATCCACCGTCTGTGCCCCGGTCTCCGAAAGCACATATTTGGCCCGAAAAGCCTCGGGCGGAGTCAACTGGTGAATTTCCTTAATACGCAGGTCGTCGGTCTGTACGATCATCTTCTCTCAACTGTCGGATATGAAATGCCTGGTCAGCTGGCACAGCGAACCAGGCGGGGGAATTGATCCCCATGGTAATGGCCTAACCTGTTTTGCGCCATGGGCACCGCAGCCACGCTCAATGCCCACAACAATCCCCGGACTGACAAGCACTCGCATGGAATCTCGATCCAGCAGCAGCTGAGGTGGCCAAGCGGACAACATCCGGCGCCCATATCGGCGCCTTTGGCGGCAGAGACAACGGAGCGACTGCGTTGCCAACAGTTTCGTCGCCCGAGCCCGAATCACACGGGCTTGTCGCCCGTTTGTGCTACCGTGAACTCTGGTTCACGCCATGGCCTGCCAAGCGATACATGCCGCCCTATGGCGCATCATCCTCCCAGCCTGGAACCGGAGTCGGGGCTTTTTCCCGCACCACCTCGGGCTGATCAAAGCTCCCGCCAATGTGGTATGTCATTGACGGCTCGGGTGTCTGATCGAGCTTTTTGAAGGCTTCCTGCAAGGCCAGTACAGCCCCCCCGATCAGCGGTCCTCCGGCGACCGTCCCGATCAGCGGCAGCAGCATGCCGAAATCGGCGTAAACCCGGGCCCTCAGGTCGAGGAGCCGTTCCATCAGCTGCACCTCGCCGTCGATCAATATGCTGAGCGACGGATTGATCAGCTCGAGGGTATCGATATCCAACCGTCCCCGATCAAGATGCCACTGGCCAGCCAGAGATTCGTAATACAGACCCTCGCCTGTGACATCACGGAAGTCGAGCCGCAGCCGGTCGGCCAGTGCACCCAAGCTCATCAGCCCGACCAGCCGCCCGGCCCCCGGATCAATACCCTTGATCTGGCCGTCATTCAACACGAATTGGCCGTTGCCCGCTGCTCGCCCGACGGCAAAGCTGGTGGGACTGCCAGGCCAGCTGATCGAGAAATCACCCTGCTCGATCTGTCCTCCATAAATGGGCGACTGGGCATTGAGCACCGTCAATGCCTTGCCCAGATCGGTTCCGGACACCATCAGCGACAATCGCGTCTGTTGTCCTTGTGGTCCATCGCCAACTCCATCCTGGACGCGACCACTACCCGAAACAGACAGCTCCGGCACCGGCTGCCACTCGATCTGATCAAGATGGTAGATTCGCGCTTCGGGATGGGCCGAAGCCGCCAGCCGGCCCAGCACCATGTCATTGACGCTCAGCGTCTCGATCGAAAACTTGGCCTCCGGCAACGCGGACAATGACCACGCGGTCGGCGGCGACACTTCGGAGGTGTTCTCGTCAGACGCATGGTGCAACTTGAGCTGCTGGAACGTGCCCTGCAGTTGACCGGGGTTCGAGCCCCCTGCCGTGACAAGATGCAGCGCCCCCTGATTCTCTTCACCGGAAACATCCAACCACCAGCCGTCGGCACGCGGGGACAGGTCAAGCTTGACTTCATCCAGCCACCAGCCACCCAGGCTCAGCCGGCCGAGCTCCGCATCAATCCAGAGGGCCGACAGCAGACCTTGATCGACATCATCAGACGACGTCGTGGTCGCGCCGATGGAATCCCACCAGTCGAGCCAGGATCCGGCGGGTAGCTGCGGCAACGAAAGACTCACCCGATGGGCGTTATCCGGCGGTTCCGCGGGGCTAGCCGTCGCCTCGTCACGGTTGCCCAGCCAGCTTCGAGCCAGCTGCCCGCTTTCGTCAAAGGCGAGCTCCGCCCGCCAGGTCTCAGTACCCTGCAAACGGGCAGACAGGGCGCCAAGCCGACCGTGGCTCACGGAAAGGTCCACTTGTAGCGGCCAGGCCATCGAGGCGGGCTTGTCGAACGGCGGTGGCAGGCGGCTCCGCCACCCGGTCAGGGCGCTCTCGGCGCGAACCTCCACATTGCCCTCACTGTGAGACACATCCATTCGAACATCCACGTCGGTGACCCCGTCGACCGAATCGAGCAGGCCCGTGGCGACCGGTGACCGACCAGCCTCGCCGAGAACCGCCTGCAGGCCTTCGGGCGTCAGGCTGGTCTGGGCCTGAATCCTTGTGGCACGATCACTGTCTCGCGGTGTCACCTGGGCTCGGAAAGGCCGATCCAGGAAGCGCCCACTCAGGTCATCGGCGGAAAAACGCGCGTCGGTGAAGCGCAACGTGCCGACAAGACCATCCAGCAGGAACCGACCACCAGCAATCGAGACCTGGTTGCCGTCGAACTGATAGCTGCCGGAGGCGGTTGGTGGCGGAGTGCCCGGCGTCAACCCAATCCGTATGTCGAGCGCGAACGGCCCGTCGCCGCTCCCCGACAAACCGCCGACTGCCGAGGATCCGACCAGCGGCGTCTGTCCCAGCGTGGCGAGCAGGTCATTGATGCCGGCCCGCTGATCGACCGCGATCTCAAGCCTGGGACGGTCAAGCTCGAAAATGCTCACGCGGGCATTGGTCACATCAAGGTGGCCAAGCCGCCCACGTGCCACATCGACGTGATACTGCTTGTTGATGAACGCCATGTGCCCATCGGCATTCGTCAGAGGTGGCCAATCTTCCTTATAAGGGAGGGTCACGCCGCGGAAATCGAACACCACCGAGAAGTAACCGCCACCGTCGGTGAACGGGGCACGCGCGGGATCGCCGTGGAAGACGAAATTCCCGCCATAAATATGCCCGGCCGCATCTTCGCCTTCAAGCGCCTGATCCAGCCAGGCAAGAATCGAACTGCCGATCAGGTGGCGTGGCAGATAAGCCGGTGCCGCACGGGTATCATTGAGCGCAAACTCGGTATCAACGCCGAGATATCCGGGGCGGTCTTCGTCCGCCTGCCGGTAATAGAACCGCCCGGCCAGATCGAGGCCGCCGGAGACCAGCTTCAGATCGGGGCTGTAGAGCGCCAGTCCCTGACGATCGAACCAGTACAGCTGTCCTTGAATACGGTCGATCGGCACCGGTTCGCGGAACATGCCCGGGATGGCAAGGATCAGGTCTTGCTGGTCGATCTGTGCCAGCCAGCCGCCAGGCTGCTTGTACAGAGTAAGATCCATCCCACCTCGCCCCGAACGTGTGCCGACCACCGGCCGCAAGGGCACGCCCGAGGTGTTGCCGAAGTCGCGCAGCTCGAGAAACCCTTCGACCAGCTGGGCATGATCGAACCGCAGGCGCACATCTTGTGCCTGGCCACGCGGCACGTTCTGATCGAGCAGGTCGAGAAAATCTTTCGGCAAGGGAGCGGCCGCCAACCAGACGGACAGCTGACCCAGATCGGCATGATCCGTGGCAAACCGCATCTCCCCGCCCCGACTGCGCAAACGAACGAATTTTGTCGGTAACGCAGGCCCATGGGTCGGGCGGATATGCACGTCCTCGGCGGCCAAGTGCCAGCCATCCGGATCGCGGCCCCAGGCAAGGGTGGTCGACACCCTGCTCAACGCCGCCTGTTGAGACTTTTCGTCAAACAAGGATTCTCGGGTAACGGCCAGCTCCTGCACGTCGGCCTGCAGCGTCAGGCCCACCAGCTGCCTGTCATGCCAGTTGAGCCAGAGACGGCCATCGAGCCGTCCGGAATCCACCCACGGCAGGCCCACCTCACAACGCAACGGGTCACCATCGCCCGGACATCCGCCGAGCGCGCCTTGCACGGCAGGACCGCCATAGCGGTCGAGGCTGCGTTGGACCGCCGGCAGTCGCCAGCCATCGACCTGCATGAAAAGCGATACTTCGCTGCGCTCACCGAACTCGCCTTCACCGGCAAAATGCATTGGCTCGTCGCTAACACTGTCCAGCCGGGCTGTGCCAGATCCCCGCCAGTGGCTGCGATCAAGCTCGGCGGCCAGGCTGAAGGTGAGACGATCACGGTGCCCGGTCGGGTCGCGAAACTCCACCACCGCATCGCGCAAGGACAAATGTCCCAGTCGCGCGATCTGATCCTCCACTTGCGACCAGGACACCTGCTGGCCGACGTCACCAGGGCGGAGGCTGAGAGAGAGATCGGCCACCGACCAGCCGTCATCGCCGCGGATCAGAGTGAAGCGCAGGGCATCGACGGTGATCTTGTCGGCCACCAGGCGGCGTTCGGCCAGGCTGCGCCACCAGGACAGGCCGACACTGAGTGAGTCGGCCCGCGGCCCGGCGTCAAGATGCACGTCACGGAGAATCAACTGTGGCTGATAGCCCTGCCAGCGCAGATCGAGGCTGCCGAAACGCACCGGCACGTCGAGCTGTTCGCTGACCATCGCCTCAAAGTTCGGCTGATAGCGCTCGATCCAGGGAAGCAGTGCGCGTGACAGACCGCTGAGCGTCGCGACAAACACGATCAATACGGCAACCGCCATCAGCAGACGGCGCAAGCCTCTGCGAAGGCGACGTTCTCTTTTTGCGCTGCTGTTCCCTGTCACCTGGCCACTCCGCATGCGATTTTACCCGCCACGCCTCACCACCGGTCCGGGCCGATGGTGCCCGATCACATCAGAACGATATCGTACTGCTCAGGCTGATAGTGCGGGTCAATCTGGAGTTTAAGCGGAACGCCGGTGAATTCCTGCAACTCGGCCAGCGAAGTGGAATCCTCTTCGCGTAACCGGTCTATCACCGAGGCACCAGCAATCACCAGCATCGATTTGGGCTGGTACTGGCGGGCATCACGGGTGACCTCGCGGAAGATCTCGTAGCAGACCGTCTCGGCCGTCTTGACCGAGCCACGACCATCGCAGACGGGGCAGGTCTCACAGAGCACATGTTCGAGCGACTCTCGAGTGCGCTTGCGCGTCATCTCCACCAGCCCGAGCGTGGAGACATCACAGACCTTGGTGCGGGCGTGATCGCGCTCCAGCGCCCGATTGAGCGCCTGATGCACCTGCACACGGTGCTCCGGCTCGGCCATGTCGATGAAATCGATGATGATGATCCCACCAAGATTGCGCAGGCGCAGCTGGCGCGCGATCGCCGCGGCCGCCTCAAGGTTGGTCTTGAAGATCGTCTCCTCGAGGGTCTTGTGGCCAACGAAAGCGCCGGTGTTGACATCAATGGTCATCATCGCCTCGGTCTGATCGATGACGATGTAGCCTCCGGACTTGAGCGCCACCCGTCTCTCCAGCGCCCGCTGGATCTCCTCCTCGATATTGTGCAACTCGAAGATCGGGCGTTCGCCCGGATAGTGCTCGATGAGCGGCAGGATGTCGGGGACCATCTCCTCGGCGAACGAGATCGCACGGTGATAGGTCTCACGCGAATCAATGCGGATCCTCTCGACGAACTCGCCGAGGATGTCGCGCAGGGTCCGCAGCGCCAGCGGCAAATCCTCGTAGACCAGCCCGGTATCGGTCATCGACTTGCGCCGTTCGCCCAGGTTGCTCCACAGCCGGCGCAAAAACCCATAGTCGTGCCGCAGTTGCGCCACGTCGACGCCATCGGCTGCGGTGCGCAGAATAAACCCACCGATCCCATCGAGCGTGCCTTCCTCGTCGAGGATCAGCTCCATCAATCCGGCCTTGAGACGGTCGCGCTCGGTCTTGTCCTCGATCCGGGTAGAGATGCCGATATTGCGCCCGTTGGGCACGTAGACGAGATAGCGCGACGGGATGGTGATCTCGGTAGTCAATCGCGCCCCCTTGCTGCCGATGGGGTCCTTGATCACCTGCACCAGGAGATTTTGTCCGGTGCGCAGCAAGGTGCCGATCGCAGGGGGAGTCGACTCGACTTCAGTGTCCGGATCATCAGTTTTCAGCTCGACATCGGAGACATGCAGAAAAGCGGCCCGTCCCTCGCCGATATCGACGAAGGCGGCTTCCATGCCCGGCAGGACACGGGTCACGCGGCCTCGATAGATGTTGCCCACCATGCCGCGCGAACGTGAGCGCTCGATGTTGATCTCCTGGAGCACCCCGTTCTCGACCATCGCAATGCGGGTCTCCTGTGGGGTGACATTGATCAGGACCTCTTCACTCATGCTGATTCCCGTTATCGTTCTGTCGAAACCTTGTTAGATCCATCCAGGCCGGCCGGATGCCGAATGCGGCCAGCAGGCGCCGGGCCGTGGCCAGTGGCAAACCGATCACCGCCGTACAATCGCCTTCGATCTCCTCGACGAAACTGCCCGCCAACCCTTGCAGGCCATAGCCACCGGCCTTGTCGAGCGGCTCACCGGTGGCAACATAAGCCCGGATCTCCGCCGGGGACAGGCGGGACAGGCGCAGCCGGCTATTCACGACTTCTTCGCGATGAGTCTCGACATTCCCCACAGTCACGGCCGTCGTGACACCGTGCCACTGCCCGCTCAGGGCGGCGAGCATGCGCTCGGCCTCGACCATATCACTGGGCTTGCCCATCGGTCGGCCATCGGGCGCCACCACCAGAGTATCGGCGGCCAACAGCACCGCGCCTGCCGGCAGAGCAGGATCGGCCAGGGCATTGGTCAGCTTGGCGCGCGCCAGGCGCAAGGCAGCCGCTGCGGCCGATTCGCCTGGCAGGAGACGTTCATCGACTATCTCAATCGGCCGCGCACGGCCTGCAATCACGTAGCCGGCCTGCTCCAGCAACGCAGACCGGCGCGGCGAGCCGCTGGCCAGCCACAACGAGGGGCAGGAAAGAAGAGGCGTCAATGTCATCACAGGTATGCCGCCGCCCAGAAAGCGGTGGGTGGAATGAGGCCGGGCTTGCCTTTAGGGAAGCTCTGCACGAATCGATAGTGTCTCTGCGGGACCACCAAGGACCCAGCTGCCAGGCGCAGTCCGCCGTGAAGGGCGGTGGCCCTTTACAAGGGCTGCCCAAGCTATAACTTTGGCGCAGATGGGCCCAGGCCATCACTGGGACGGCCCGCCCGAAGAGGCTGATCGGTCAGATCACGCCCATCGCATCCATGGCTTTCGCAACTCGGAGGAAACCGGCGATGTTCGCACCAAGGACATAGTTGCCTTCGGCGCCGAACTCCGCTGCGGTCTCATGGCAGCTCCGATGGATCTCGATCATGATTTCCTGCAATCGGCCCTGCGTGTACTCGGCAGTCCACGAGTCACGGCTGGCATTCTGCTGCATTTCCAGCGCGGAGGTCGCCACGCCCCCGGCATTTACGGCCTTGCCGGGCCCATACAGGGTCTCGGATTTCTGCAGGATCTGAACGGCCTCCGGTGTGGTCGGCATATTTGCCCCCTCCGCCACCAATAGGCAGCCGTTCTCGATCAGGGTCTTGGCATCCTTGCCGTTCAGCTCATTCTGGGTGGCACAGGGCAAGGCCACATCGCAGGGTATGGCCCAGATATTGCCGTCTTCCACGTATCGGGCCTGTGAGTGCTCTTCAGCGTAGGCGCTGATGCGGCGGCGCTCCACCTCCTTGATCCGCTTGAGACTCGGCAGGTCAATGCCGCGCTCGTCCACCACGATGCCGCTGGAGTCGGAGCAGGCGATTACCTTGGCCCCCATCTCCTGCGCCTTTTCAATCGCATAGATGGCGACATTGCCCGAACCGGAAACCACCACCGTCTTGCCATCAAGGGTGTCGCCGCGTGCCTTGAGCATTTCCTCGGCGAAAAATATGGTGCCGTAACCAGTGGCCTCAAGGCGAGCGCGGCTACCGCCCCAGTCGAGCCCCTTGCCGGTGAAAACGCCCGACTCATAGCGATTGGTGATGCGCTTGTACTGGCCGAACATATAACCGATCTCGCGCCCGCCGACGCCAATATCGCCCGCCGGGACATCCGTGTATTGGCCCAGGTGACGGTACAGTTCAGTCATCAGGCTCTGGCAGAAACGCATGATTTCATCATCCGATTTGCCCTTGGGGTCAAAATCGGAACCTCCCTTGCCGCCGCCGATAGGCAGACCAGTCAGCGCATTCTTGAAGATCTGCTCGAAGCCAAGGAACTTGACGATGCCGAGATAAACCGATGGATGGAAACGCATCCCACCCTTATATGGTCCGAGCGCACTATTGAATTCGACCCGGAAGGCGCGGTTGATGTGGATCTCGCCTTGGTCATCCTGCCAGGGAACCCGGAAGATGATCTGACGTTCCGGCTCACAAATGCGTTGAATGATTTTCTTGTCGGCAAACTCGGGATACTTCACCAGCACCGGACCGAGGCACTCCAATACCTCGTGTACAACCTGGTGAAACTCGACTTCACCCGGGTTGCGACGCAGAACGTCCTGGAGGATGGGTTGCAGCTTTTCGTCAAGTCGTAACGTCATCAATCTAAGGTACCTTGTGGTCTTCAGGGGGAAGTGGGGGCAGAAAAGCCACACGAGCCCGCTATTGCACCACGTTGACGCGCCTTCGACAACAGCCGCAGCTGCTCACTCCGACCGGCCAGAGGTGTCGACTGTCACACCCAGAGCCGGTTGTCTCGCGCATCAATCGCGATGATAGGGATGATTCTGTTGCAGCGACCAAGCGCGATACAGCTGCTCGGCCACCAGGACACGCACCAGCGGATGCGGCAGCGTCAGTGCGGAGAGTCGCCAAGTCTCATCGGCCCGCTGACGCAAGGATTTTGCCGCCCCATCGGGCCCACCGATCACCAACGCGATATCACGTCCACCGACCAGCCAGGCGCCCAGGGAAGCGGCCCATTGATGCGTGTCACGGTCACGACCGCGCTCGTCAAACAGGATCACGTGCGCGCCCTTGGGGATCGCCCGCTCGATGCGCTCGGCCTCCATCGTCTTGAGGCGATCGATATCGGCATGCTTGCCACGCGAGGCGGCCGGGATCTCGGTCAGACGCACGGGGCAGCCTGCCGGCAAGCGCTTGAGGTAGGTCTGCGTACCCTCCTCGGCCCAGCCAGGCAGCTTTTGTCCGACGCTGATCAGCTCAATGCGCATCCTAGGTTACCCAGGGCAGCTCTGCCAAAGATCAGGGTCAGGAGGTCGGAGCGGACGGCGCAGCCGCCGGCGCCGACCAGAGCTTCTCCAACTGATATAACGCACGCGTCTCCGGCAGCATCAGATGGACGATGACATCAATGAAGTCGACCAGTATCCACTCGGTCTGCGGCACGTCGTCACCCTCGATGTTCATCGCACGCATACCATGCGCCTTTAGTGCCTGGGTCGCCTCCTCGGCCATGGCCCGCAGGTGACGATCGGAGGTGCCGGAGGCAAACACCATGTAATCGGTAAAGTTGCAGCGCTCGCGCACGTCCAGTGTGACCAGATCGACGGCCTTGAGGCCCTCAAGTGCCTCAACGACGTGCTCGAGGATTTCCTCGGCCGGCATCGGTGGGGTCTGCTTGACCGGCTGGCTGCGGGGAGTTGGCGGTTGGTTGGCACTCATAATTGTCAAAACCTGTCGGCTGAAGGCGGCGTCGGCCACTCTTGGTTCAAAATCAGGGCATCACGGCCGCAAATACGGCAATGGTCGACTGATCCGGGGACGCGGTCAACTGCGAGTGAAATGCGTGGCAACCGGCTCCGGGACGAGATAGCGCAGCGAGCGCCCCTGATCGAGCAGCGCTCGCAGCGTGGTGGCCGAGATATCGAGTCGCGTAATGGTTATCGGCACGATGCGCCCGGCCGCGGACTCCACGAGCTCCGCTGGCTCGGCTCGGCGAGCGGCCAGCCACTCGGCGGCGATCCCCTCGGCCCGCGCCCCCGGCCGGCTTGCCACGGCAACATGTGCCAGCTGGAGGATGCGCTCGACCTCGTGCCAGCCGGGCAATCCATTGAAGGCGTCCATGCCCATCATCAGCACCAGCGGCACGCCCGGAAACTCGGCGGCAAATTCGTCCAAAGTGTCCGCCGTGTACGATGGCCCCGCGCGCCGATACTCGCGGTCGTCAAGGACAAATTCCGGCTCGTCGGCGATCGACCGGGCCACCAGATCGAGGCGCGTGGCGGGGTCCAGCAGTGGCTCACCGCGATGCGGCGGTATGGCCGCCGGCACCAGGTGGACTCGTGACAGCGACAATGCCTCGGCCACTTCAGTAGCCAGACGCAGGTGGCCGATATGAACCGGATCAAAAGTGCCGCCGAAAACGCCGATCATGCCTTGCTCCTCGAGCCTGCTGCGCGAGCCGGCAGCCATGTCACATCAGCCATTGCCTGCTGCCATAAGGACATCTTTTTTCCGTCCCCTCGCCAGCAGAACTGCCCAGAGGAAGGCAAATCAAGTTTCAACTGGCTCAATCACGAGTCTCACCATTGCCCAGCACAATAAATTTCTGCGAGGTCAGCCCCTCCAGGCCGACCGGGCCACGGGCATGGATCTTGTCGGTGGAAATGCCGATCTCGGCGCCCAAACCGTATTCCATACCATCAGCAAAACGGGTCGAGGCGTTGATCATCACCGAGGCGGAGTCGACCTCACGCAGAAAGCGCCGGGCGGTACTGTAGTTCTCGGTGACGATCGAGTCGGTGTGATGTGAGCCGAAGGCCTCGATGTGCTCGATGGCGGCATCCAGACCGTCCACCACCGCCACAGCGAGGATCGGGCCGAGGTACTCCTCGCCCCAGTCATCTCCGCTCGCAACCGACATTGACGGCACAATGGCACGCGCTCGTTCACAGCCGCGCAGCTCGACCTCGAGCTCGCCGAAGCGATCCGCCAGATCCGGCAGCACGCTCTTGGCGACCGACAGATCGACCAGCAGCGTTTCCATTGCGTTGCAGACACCGTAACGATGCGTCTTGGCGTTGATCGCGATCGCTTTCGCCTTGTCGAGATCGGCGTCCGCGTCGATGTAGACGTGACAGACGCCATCGAGATGCTTGATCACCGGCATGCGCGCCTCGCGCGTGACCAAGGCCACCAAACTCTTGCCGCCGCGCGGGATAATCACGTCGATCGACTCGGGGCTGTGCAGCATGGCGGCAACCGCTTCACGGTCGGTGGTCGCCACGATCTGTACGGTCTCCGCCGGCAGGCCCGCCGCCTCAAGTCCAGCGCGGATGCAGGCAGCCAACGCCTGGTTGCTATGAATCGCCTCGGAGCCACCGCGCAGAATCGTGGCATTGCCGGACTTCAAACACAGCGCGGCCGCGTCAATGGTGACGTTGGGACGCGATTCGTAGATGATGCCGATCACGCCCAGCGGCACGCGCATGCGCCCGACCTGAATGCCCGAAGGGCGGAACACCGTGTCGGTGATCTCCCCGACCGGATCAGCCAGGGCGGCAATCTGGCGCACGCCTTCAGCCATGTTCTGAATACCGGCGGCATCAAAGGTCAGCCGGTCAAGCATCGCTTCGTCCAGCCCGCTGGCTCGACCGGCTTCAATGTCCTTCTGGTTGGCCTCGAGCAGGCTATCACTGCGCTCGACCAGCTGGTCGGCAATGGCGAGCAGCGCCTCGTTCTTCGTCTGTGTATCGACACGGGCCAGTGTCCGCGCCGCGCGACGGGCCGCCAGGCCCATCGCCTGAATCGTTTCGGTGACGGTCTTGTCGTTGGACATGTTCGGCAGTCTCCTGATCATTTTCGGGCGGTTACGCCACGCTATCTTACCCGGCGGTCAACTCCGCCCTGCTTCCGGCACCCGAGGCCCGGCCTCAGCGACCTGGCCGGGTCGCGTGCAGCAACACCTGATCCAGCAGCGCCCAGACTCGAGCGCCGCCATCAGCAGTATTGCAGCCCTCGCCCAGCCCCTTGATGCAGCGATCGACCTCGGCGCAGCCGGCCAGCAACCGCTGCCAGATACCCGCCGGCAGCATACGCGAGCGTGCCTGGTAGCGTCGGGCGAGGAAGGACGGAATCCGCGTCTTCCTGAATCCGGCCTGGTCATTGCCCGCCAGCGCCACCAATGCGCGCAGATCACGGGCGATCACCCACAGAATCAGCAACGGCTCGGTCCCCTCGGCCCGCAAACGCGAGAGCAGGTACAAGCCGCGCTCGCGATCTGCTGCCAGGATTGCATCGCTCAGGGCGAAGGTATCCACCCGCGACTGATTGGCCAAACCTTGTGCCACCTGCGCGGCGTCCACCTGCCCTTCGAGGTCCATCAGGGCCAGCTTCTCGATCTCCTGGGCCGCCGCCAACAGATTGCCCTCGACCCGCCCGGCGATCAACTCGGCGGCGTCCGGGCTCAGGTCGATGCCCTGCGCACCGGCCCGCCGAGCGATCCAGGTCGGCAACGCGGCAAGTGGGATATCATTCAAGCGCACCGCCACGCCCGCATTGGCCAGCGCCTTGAACCAGGCGCTTCTCTGCAGCTGGTTGTCCAGTCGCGGCAAGCTGACGATCCAGACGTCCGACTCGCCGCCGGCCTTGACCTGTTCGGCCAGCGCGACCAGCGCTTTGGAGCCGACCCGTCCCGGCTTGCCCGTCGGCAGACGCAGATCGATGATCCGCCGGCTGGAGAACAGCGACAGGCTCGCCCCCTGACTTGCCAGCGTATCCCAATCGAAGCGGGTATCGACCTCAAAGCGCAGCCGTTCATCACAGCCGGCCTCGCGGGCCTTCGCCACGATCGCATCACGGGCCTCCTGTACCAGCAGCGGCTGATCGCCACCGAGCAGGTAGAGCGGCTCGAGTCCGCGCGCAAGGCGCTGTTCGAATTCCGATGGCTTGACTATCACGTCGGACTCAACGCCCCTCGCCAGGGGCGATCAGGCTGTCGGGGTCAACCGGCGCAAGCAGGCGGTAAAACAGCAACTGACCGACCAGCTCTCCCAGTTCGCGGCGGATCTGTGCCTCATTGCTCGACGAGGCCAGCACCCCGGTCGGGTCGTAATTGTAGTTGCGTGCCTGACTGATGCGCTGACTGGGCGTGCGTGAGCCATCAGGCAACTTGATGTGATAGCGCAACTCGTGGCGCAATTCGTACTGACGCACATCGGCGCTGGGATCAACCACCGAGGCGCGCTGCTCGACCGTCTCGTCCTCGACCACCAACCGCGCGGTTGCCCGGCGGGGATCATCGACCAATTCAGCCTCGGCATTGGCAAACTCCGCTGCCAATGACCGGTAGACCTGGCCAGATTTCGACAGCCCCGAAACATGCACCCGTTCGAAAGCGGGCGCCATCTTGGTCATGCCGCGCAGCTGGTAACCGCAGCCGGTCAGTGAGCCGATCAGTCCCACGACCAGGCCGAAGGCCACGACAGCCGCCAGCCATGAGGGCCATGCACGCGACTCACCCTGTCTGCAAACCATTCCCAGCGGCTTCATCAGGTCGCCAAAACAATATTGACCAGCCTGTTCGGCACCACGATCACGCGCTTGATCTCGCCCTCTTTGGTAAAGCGCTGGATGTCTTCGTGCGCCAGCGCCAGCGCCTCGATGGCGTCCTTGTCGGCACTGGCCGGCACCTGGATCCTGGCACGCAGCCTGCCATTGACCTGAACCACCATCTCGACCTCGTCGCGGACCAGCGCCTGCTGATCGACTGTTGGCCAGGACGCGTCGGCGATCGAGTCACCGCCACCGATCTGCTGCCAGAGGACATGAGTGATGTGCGGCACGATCGGCGAGAGCATGCGCAACATGTCCTGGATGGTCGCCGCCACGACCGCCTCGCCCAGCTCGTCGCTCACCTCGAAACGTGCCAGCTCGTTGAACAATGCCATGTTCGCGGCAATCACGGTATTGAAGGTC
Source organism: Halothiobacillaceae bacterium (assembly GCA_041676845.1). Taxonomy (GTDB): domain Bacteria; phylum Pseudomonadota; class Gammaproteobacteria; order Halothiobacillales; family Halothiobacillaceae; genus Guyparkeria. Next base: position 456,864 of record JBAYRD010000001.1, read on the forward strand.
TGTCGCTTGTCGATGTCGTCGGTGACCCGACCGATGGTCTCGTGGAGCTTGCGATACAAATTCTTGCTCGCAGTATCGGCATCGGCCAGCTCGGCGGCCGACTCGATGCGCCGCGTCAGGTCGATGCCGGCGTCCTTGCGCTCAGCCACTTGCCGCCACAGGCGCCTGAGGAAGCGATACCCCCCCTCGACGCCCGAATCCGACCATTCCAGGCCCTGGTCGGGTGGCGCGGCGAACATCATGAACAGGCGGACGGTGTCCGCGCCGTAGAGCTCGATCAACTCCTGCGGATCGACCGTATTGCCCTTGGACTTGCTCATCTTGGCGCCGTCCTTGTTCACCATGCCCTGGGTGAGCAGGCGAGTGAACGGCTCGGCACTGTCGGCTGGAATCAGGCCCTCGTCACGCATCAGTTTGTGGAAAAAGCGCGCGTACAAGAGGTGCAATACAGCATGCTCGATGCCGCCGATGTACTGGTCGACTGGCAGCCAGTAGGCCGCACGCTCATCGAGCATCGCCTCGCTCGAATCGATACTGGCGAAACGGGCGTAGTACCAGCTCGACTCGAAAAAGGTGTCGAAGGTATCGGTCTCGCGCTCCGCCGGGCCGCCGCATTCGGGGCAGGTGGCATCGATGAAGTCACGGTCGGTCTTGAGTGGTGAGCCCGGCCCCTCCAGCACCACGTCAGTGGGCAGCACCACCGGCAAATCCTCGTCGGGCACCGGCACCGGGCCACAGTGCTCGCAATTGATGATCGGGATCGGGCAGCCCCAGTAGCGCTGGCGTGAGACCCCCCAGTCGCGCAACCGGTAATTGATGGTCTCCTTGCCCTGCCCGATCTCGGTCAGTTTCGCCACGATGCGATCGAAAGCGGCCTCACTCGACAGCCCGGAAAACTCGCCCGAGTCGATCAGGGTGCCCTCCTCGGGCATCGCCCCCAGGCTGTAGTCGTGGTCAGGCTCACTGCCCTCGATCACCGGCTTGATGGCCAGGCCGTGCGCTTGGGCGAATTCCCAGTCGCGCTGGTCATGGGCAGGCACCGACATCACCGCACCAGTGCCATATTCCATCAGCACGAAGTTGGCCACCCAGACCGGTATCGTCTCACCGCTGAGCGGATGCGTGGCCGCGATGCCCAGCGGCAGGCCCTTCTTCTCCAGAGTCGCCATATCGGCCTCGGCGACCGTGGTGTGACGACACTCCTCCCGGAAGGCGGCGATCTGCGGATCCTGCTCGGCGGCCGCCGCTGCCAGTGGATGATCGGCGGCCACGGCGAGATAGGTCACGCCGAACAGGGTATCCGGGCGGGTGGTGAACACGGTCAGCGGCTCGCCGCCTTCGACCGCAAAGTCGAGCTGAACCCCACGCGAGCGGCCGATCCAGTTGGCCTGCATGGTGCGCACCTGCTCGGGCCAGTGCTCCAGCTCGTCGAGGTCATCAAGCAACTGGTCGGCGTAGTCGGTGATACGGATAAACCACTGCGGAATCTCGCGACGCTCGACCGGCGCGCCCGAGCGCCAGCCACAGCCATCGATGACCTGTTCGTTGGCCAGTACGGTCTGGTCAACCGGATCCCAGTTGACCATTGCGGTCTTCTTGTAGGCCAGCCCCTTCTTCACCAGGCGCGTGAACAGCCACTGCTCCCAGCGGTAGTACTCCGGATCGCAGGTGGTCAACTCCCGGCTCCAGTCGTAGGCGAACCCCAAGCGCTGCAGCTGAGCGCGCATGTAATCGATGTTCTCGATGGTCCAGCGCGCCGGGGCGGCCTGGTGCTCCAGCGCCGCATTCTCTGCCGGCAGACCAAAGGCGTCCCAGCCCATCGGCTGGAGCACGTTCTTGCCCAGCATGCGCTGGTAGCGACTGATCACATCACCGATGGTGTAGTTGCGCACGTGCCCCATGTGCAGACGGCCGGAGGGGTACGGGAACATCGCCAGGCAATAGAACTTCTCGCGAGTGGGATCCTCGCGCACGTGAAACACCTGCTTTTCTTCCCAGTAGCGTTGCGCTTCGTCCTCGACTTTCGCCGGATTGTATTGCTCGTGCATGTGGAACCGTATCTACCTTGGTTTTTGAGCGCCTGCCCGGATGGGGAAATGGCGATCATCCAGATTGATCGCCACAAATCGCCCGGAACAATCGTCCAGAATACGTTGCGTTCGTAGCCGACCTTCGGCCACGATGGAATATGCCTGCTCTGATCAGCGTCCCCCGGCGCAGCACCGATCTCGTGACCATCGCACCACCGGGGGCAGAACAAGTGCACTAGAATACCGAAAGGGGGCTCCTCCTGCACGAGCCGGTCGGCATGACAGCGACCACGGAGGCTCGAAGCAGACCGCCCATCAATCCGCCATGCCCGCAAGACGGAGGCCAGAAGCTATGACCAGCACTCGACCCGAGCACAGTGAAACCTATGACACCCTGCGACACGGCTACTACCAGCTGCTCGAACGGATCTATGCCCGCCTGCTCGACGAGCCCGAGCACCAGCCGGCCAATCGCGCCCGGCTGGCCCAGCTGGCCGAAGAAGAGGTTGCAGCACTCGACACACCGGACTTTCGCCACGAGATTGTCGAGGCGGTCAAGGACGATCTGGAGTACACCCGCGAGACTTTGGCCCGCGAGGGCGAGAGCATCCGCGAGACGCTGCGTGACTGGGTTGGTGATCTCGGCGCCAGGTTGCTGTCCATTGCCGATCGCACTGACGTGACTCTGGAGCAGATCCGCAACGAGGCCGAGCGTACCCGGCCGCGCGAGTGGACTGCCGGTCATGCCACCAGCCCCAAGCGCCTCAAATGCACCAACTGCGGCGCGACTCTGCACCATGACATCTTCGGACCCGTGCCACCCTGCCCTGAGTGTGGCGGCCGCTCGTTCCGCCGCGCCTGACCAACTCCTGTGGCCGCCCACCCGGAGCGGCTGCACCAACAGCAAGCCGCCCCGCCCACTGACGCCGACTCCAGCCGTCAGCGATTTCGGCGGAACAACCGCGGATTGGCCTCGATAAAGGCAGCAATCCACTGTTCCAGAAACGACTTGCCGGCCGATACCTTCAGATACCCGTAACCGAGTATCGAAATCACCGCCGCGCCGATCGCGTCGACGATAAGATCCCACATCGTATCAGTCAGCCCCGAGGGGTCCCCCAGCATGGGTTTTTGCATGGTGGTGCCGAACAACTGGTCCATGCCGAACTCGAAGATCTCCCAGAGTGCGCCAATGGCCAGTGCGAAACTGCCGGCGAACAGCGCCACGAATCCCGGCGTCATGTGCAGGCGAAGACTACGCTTCTCATTGAGCACGTAAACCAGCAAGAAACCGACGATACCCAGCAGGAAACCGGAGGCCGCGTGCAGCACGAGGTCCCACCACCAGAACCGCGTGTAATAGCCCCGCATCTCACCGAGAAAGAGCGAGGCGAAGATGAACCCAACCGCCAGCAACTTGAACTCGGCGGGAATGAAGACATCGAAGCGCCGTCTCATCAGCACGGGCGCCATGGTCAGCAGCAGGATCAGCACGGTCATCGCTGCCGTGAGCCATTGCTGCTCCCAGACGGCGAACGCCAGCTCGATAAGCATGATCGCCTGGATGATCTGGGTGATGCGCAGGTGGATCCGCTGTTCTCGCATGGGGCTCCTTGGAAAACTCATGACAGGGCAAGGGGAAAGCGCCGGCTCAGGCCATGAAACTCACGCTCATTCCGACGATTGGCTGGAGTGTGCGATGTATCCATGAGGGAGGCTGATCCTGCCCGCTTTGCGCGGCCAGCCAGACTGCCCACTCGAATCACTCCGCAGCATGTCAGGCGCAATACCCACGACCGGACAAGGACATGACAGCAGGGCATCATCATGCTCACGCGCGCCAAGCGTCTCGCCATCGCCTCATGACTGCAACATTTCCATCTACATAAAAAACAGGCAGGCCACCTCTCTCGAAATGACCTGCCAGCGCGGTAACGACATCGCCCGTACGAAGAATCGTACCGCACGGGACTCATCCGTTGTTATTCCGTTGTTATTCCGTTGTTATTCCGTTGTTATTCCGTTGTTATGATGTCAGCCCTCTATATGCACGGTGCCGGCCGCAGGGCCATACTCTCCTTTCACCTCGGAGAACCGTACACTTTCACCGCCCTCGAGCTTGTCAAAGTCGTATCCCACCACGCTGTTGCGGCTGAAATCCACCTCGCGCCCGTCAGCGGTAAGGATCACGCCGAACCCCGTCTCCGGGACGAGCTTGATGATCCGACCTTGCGGCGGTGCCTCGTGATGCTTGACCACGCCACGCTGCTTGGCTGCGAAGGCCCGCAGCTGCTTCTGCATGGCCTTGAAGGCATCCCGCACGGCCACGTAGGGGTCTTCGTGAGCGTGGTTGTCCTGCGGGCCTCGGCTGGCCACCAACTCACCGGTCGGCACCGTGACATCAATCAAGACATTGTAGAGATTCCCTTTTACGTGCCGGCTATGGCCGGGCTCGATCACGACCCGACAGGACATGATGCGGTCGTAATAGCGATTGAGCTTCGCCACGTTTTCACGAACCCTGTTTTCCAGATGCTCGGAACGGTCCAGGTTCCGGAATTCGATCTCGAGGGGAAAGGTAATCTCTGCACTCATCGGGTACTCTCCTGACAGCGCGCCTGACGAGCGATGGACCGCTCCGGCGCATGGATGTGATTGACCATCAATACTATAGTCTACGCGAGCTTTCGTGGCTGGCGGCCGTGAAAATCGCGAATTCCGATAGCCAGGCTACCGAATGCCACCGGTGGCTCGGCAGGCCCGCCTCGATACTGTCTCTGAGACACGAGGCCGGACGGTCCGCGCACACCCAGCCTAGGGAAACTCAGCTGGTCAACTGCACGAACAGACGCGGCAGTTCCTCGGGCAGGCGTTGGATGTGGTCGATAATGGTATAGCGGTGGCCGAAGATATCCGCCACATACTCGTCAGCCTTCGGGTCGAGATTGATGCACCAGGTGAAAACACCTTGCGCGTCGAGCTCCATGACCGCCTGGCGTGCATCAGCCCGCAGGTAAGTCGGATCGCGCACATCGACATCATGCGGCTCACCGTCGGTCAGCACGAGCAAGAGCTTCCGTTCGCTGCGCCGGTGCGAGAGGAAGTGCCCGGCGTGCCGCAACGCCGCGCCCATGCGAGTAGACAGCCCCGCTTCCATGCCCGCCAGCCGAGCCTTCACCTCACGTCCCCAGGTCTCATCGAAGCCCTTGATGTGACGGTAACGCACCTCATGGCGGGTATTGGAGTCGAAGCCGGCAATGGCCAACGGGTCACCGGCAGTTTCGACCGCCTGGGCGAGCAGGGCTACCGCCTCACGGCTCAATTCGAGGATGGTCTGGGAGGATCCTGCCGGTCGCTCGGCGACTGAAGCGGACAAGTCGAGCAGCAATGAGACGCTGATGTCGCGCTCGGCGTAACGGTGGCCAAAGTAGATGCGCGGGTCGGCCTCAGCCCCGCTGCGCAGATCGATCATCGAGCGGATGACCAGGTCAAGATCCAGTTCGGCGCCCGACTCCTGGTAGCGAAGCCGCTCACGATTCTGCGGGCGGAGCAACTCAAGCACCTGATCAAGCTGTCGTAGCAGCCCGCGGTTTTGATCCAGCAAACGATCAACCTGCGCCGCCTGTCCAGCCGGCTGAAGCATATCGAATACGCTCACCCAGTCCGGGCGATGACGTTTGGCCGCCGTGTCCCACTCCGGGTAAAGCTTTGGCGGCAGGAACTGTTCCGGTCGCCCATCCTCGGCGTCAGAAGAGCTCGACTCGAAATCGAACAGCTCCTCCTCGTCGCCCTCCTCGATGAACCGCCACAAATGGCGGTTGTCATCGCGAAACCCCAGCGGCTCCGCGGGGAACCAGACGTCGGGAAAGGCATCCGAAATCTGTCGACTGCGGGCCGTGTACGCCACGCCCAGGGCCACCATCTCTTGCGTGCTGCACGCTCCAGCCTCGAGGCATTCGTGAAAGCGAGCCACGAACTCCTCGATCACGGGATCGCGATAGCCGTGATCCGCCGGATTCAGCAGCGCGAACGACAGCATCCGCAAGCGATGGTTCACGCAGGACTGCCGCTCCCGGTCGCAGTCGCTCTCGCCGACCCGCGGATGCAGGGCACGAAACAGCCGCCCCAACCCCGGATAACGCCGCATGGCCAGGTGTTCGACCCGAACGTCTTCGAACACCTCCATCGCCAGGCGCTGCACGGGGCTGTAGTTGTCGGCAACGATCGCCTCGCTCCACTGCCGGTGAGCCATCATGTGCGCCAACAACGCTCGGTAACGGTCGATACCAGGCACACCATCGTGGTCGTCAAGTACGTCCGGCAGGCGCAGGCCGTGCTGATCGAAATACGGCAGTTGCCGCGTCTCGTCTTCGAAGGTGGGGTACGGCACCAGTGGCCATTCTTCCCCCCACAGCCCCTGCAGGTAGTAGGTCAACCGGCGCTCACTATCCACCAGCAGCGTGCCATGACGCTCGCTCCGCAGGATATTGAGGCTGTCGGCCGACGCCAACAGGAAATAGTCGCGCTGGGCATCCGGATCGCCGCTATGGCTGCGCACACCGAAACGAGCCCAGCTCCTCAGACCGGACAGGCTCAGCTGTGCGAGCACCCGCGGAGCGGACTCGAAGAAGGCATCAAGCACGGGACTGGGGTGGATGGCGTGATGGCCGTGGATCGATGGGGTGGTCTCGCGCATTACCTCCAGCCCCAGCTCGAGGAAACTGCGCATGCTCGCCGCGTTTTCCAGTCGCCGCGCAACCCCCAACATGGACTGCAGGAACGGCACCACGGCCCCCGCGTTGGTGCTGGTGGCGAGCCGATAGCCGTATTTGGCCAACTCACCGACCATCTCTTCACCCACCAGGGCGCCAACCGTGGGGACCTCCCTGAGATAGACCAGCACCGGCTCGACCCCCTGACCCATCATGCACAGCAGGCTGGCCCCCTGCAGGTAGTCGTCAAGCGCCGCCGGGGTCTTGAGTTGCTCAAGCGCGTTTTCCAGGCAGGGGGCGAAGACCTCGCGCGCCTGCTCGAAGCTGCACTTGAAGCGCTCGCGCAAGGCAGCACGGTCGGACGTGGTGGGCATGCGCTTGCTGGGTTCAGCCAAGGATCGTGTCGATGGCGTGATCCAGGGTGTCCCGGATATCGGCATCGTCGGTCAGCGGCACCACCATCGCCATGTGGGCGGCCTCCACTGGCGGCATACCTTCACCGATCAGGGTCGCGGCATAGGCCAGCAGCCGGGTGGAGATGCCCTCGGATAAACCATGCCCCTTGAGCTGCCGTGCCGTGCCGGCAATCTGCACCAGCTTGTCTGCCAGCTCGCGAGCCAGCCCGGTCTCGCCGACGAGAATCTCTGCCTCCGTGGCCGCGTCAGGGTAATCGAACTCAAGGCCGGAAAAACGCTGTTTGGTCGACTGCTTGAGGTCTTTGATCAGGCTCTGATAGCCCGGGTTGTAGGAGATCACCAACTGGAAATCGGGATGGGCATGGAGCAATTCGCCCGTCTTGTCCAGCGGCAGGACCCGACGATAATCAGTCAGCGGATGGATCACCACGGTGGTGTCCTGGCGTGCCTCGACCACTTCGTCGAGGTAGCAGATCGCCCCATGCCGCACGGCCTGGGTGAGTGGGCCATCGACCCAGCGGGTGCCTTCGCTGTCGAGCAAAAAGCGCCCCACCAGATCCGCCGCGGTCATATCCTCGTTGCAGGCGACGGTGATCAGCGGCCGCTGCAGCTTCCAGGCCATGTGTTCGATGAAGCGTGACTTGCCGCAGCCGGTCGGCCCCTTGACCATCACCGGCATGCGCACCCGGTAGGCCGTCTCGAAGGCAGCGACCTCACCCCCCTGCGCCTGATAATAGGGCTCCTCGCTGATGCGGTACTGCTCGATATCCAATTGCTCGCTCATTATCTGATCCCGTGCGGAAAATGCGCTCTATCCATTCCCCAACGGACACATGCCGCAGCGTGGCGCTCGGGAATGGGTAGGAAAAAAGGCCGCCCTCCAGGAGCGGCCAACAAACGGACGGACGAGGGTTCTCATCCATCGATATCGTGCTTACTTGTGCACGCCCATCTTTTCGCGCCAGCCCGGGTACAGGGAGTCGGCATCGCTCGGGAAGGATTCAAACGCGCGCGCGAACTCCTTGTGCTCCTTGGCGAACTCGATCGGATCGGCACCAGCCTGCCAGCACTCGTAGGCCTGGCGCAGCGAGATCGCGCCGGCAGCCGGGGAGTCGACATGGCCGTAGGCGCCACCGCCCGAGGTGTTGATCACGTTGCCGTGGCCGAGGTTCTCGAAGAAACCCGGCAGACGCAGCGCATTCATGCCACCAGAGATGATCGGGGTGGTCGGCCTCATGCCGTACCACTCCTGGTGGTAGACCGGACCATCAGCACTATCACGTTCGATCATGTAGGCAATGTTGCGATCATCCTTGCCGCCTTCCATCTTGCCGTAACCCATGGTGCCGACGTGGATGCCCGACGCGCCCTGTAGACGGGACATCTTGGCCAGCACGAACGCCGTGTAACCGCGTTTGGCCGACGGCGAGGTCACCGCACCGTGGCCGGCACGGTGATAGTGCAGGTACTGGCTGGGGTACTGGCGACGCGCGGTGGTGATCATGCCTGGACCGCCAACGTAACCATCCACCAGGAAGGCCACCTTGTCGGCATCTTCGCCAAAGGTCTCCAGGATGAAATCAGCTCGTGCGCACATCTCGAAATGATCATCGGCGGTGATGTTGGCGGAGAACAGCTTTGCCTGGCCGGTCTCATCCTGAGCACGCTTCATGGCGTCCGCCACCAACGGAATCACCTTCTTCATCGGCGCGAAGACCTGGTTGCCCTGGGGCTCGTCGTTCTTGATGAAGTCACCACCCAGCCAGAACTCGTAGGCCGCCTGAGCAAACGGCTCCGGGCGCAGGCCAAGCTTGGGCTTGATGATGGTGCCGGCGATAAAGCCGCCGTCGACCATCGGCCGGCCCAGGATGCGCCACATGTCAGTGATGTCCTTGGATGGGCCATCGAATAGCTGGATAGCACGCTTGGGCAGATGGAAATCGATCATCTTCGCGTGCTCGACGTCGCCCATGCCCTGGTTGTTGCCGATGGCAAGCGTCAGAAAAGAGACCAGCATCATCCGACCGTCAGTCATGTTGCGGTCGAACAGCTCCAGCGGGTAGGCAATCCGCATATCCTCGTTCGCCTCGTCGATATAATAGACGAGTGCATCAACACCCTTGGTGAAGTCATCGGTGGTCGACACTTCAACGTTGGTGCCGGTGGACGACTCGGCTGCGAAGTGGGCAGCGGTCGCCAGATAGCCGTGGCCGACCATCGGCTTCATCTGGTAAGCGACGAGAATATGATTGCCCTCGGCAATCAGGTCCTCTTCCTTCAATGTGAGATCGGCATAACGGCTGGATTGATCGTGAGCCATGTGTGTTGTGTCCTCCGGACTAAAATATGAACGAGACAGCAGCCGGCTGGCGGCCATCGAGAATACGCAGCACGAAAGACAGCATAGATGGTGTGGCTTATAAGGTAAATTCAGTCATTATGATGAGGTCTCAAATATTTTCTGATAATCAGGTTTTCTTATGCTCAAGCTAACTTTGCGCCAGCTCGAGATCCTCGAAGCCGTTGCCCGTCATGGCAGTTTTTCGCGCGCCAGCAAGGACGTACACCTCACCCAGCCGGCCGTTTCCATGCAGATCAAGCAGTTGGAGGAATCACTCGGCCTGCCGTTATTCGAGCACGTCGGCAAGAAGATCCATCTCAGCGAGGCCGGACAGGAAACCCTGGCGACCGGCCAGGCTATCGCTCGGGAGCTCGATAACCTCGAGCACACCCTCGCCGACCTGAAGGGTCTGAAAGGCGGCACGCTCACCGTCTCAGTCGCCAGTACCGCCAGCTACTTCGCCGCCCGCCTGATGGCGCTGTTCCGGCAGGTCCATCCCGAAGTGCGCATCAGCCTGAACGTGGTCAACCGTGCCACCCTGCTCGGTCACCTGACCAGCAACAGCATCGACCTGGCGTTGATGGGACAGCCTCCCGAGGGTCAGGACCTGATCGCCCAGCCGTTCATGGAAAACCCGCTGGTGGTGATCGCCTCGCCCAGCCATCCGCTGGCCTGCATCCGCGACATCCCGCTGGCGCGTCTCGCCGACGAGCCACTGGTCGGCCGCGAACCCGGCTCCGGCACCCGAGGCGCAGTAGAAAAAGCATTCGCCGAAGCCGGGCTGGAACTACAGGTCGCCATGGAGATGAACAAGAACGAGGCCATCAAACAGGCGGTGGAAGCCGGACTCGGCCTAGGCGTGGTCTCCCTGCACATCGTCCAGTCGGAACTCGCCTCCGGGGAGCTGTGCGTGCTCGACGTGCAGGGCTTTCCATTAATGCGCCAGTGGTACCTGGTCCAGCGCGACGGCAAGCGGCTCAGTCCGGCCGCCCGTGCTTTCTCCGACTTCGTGATCAACCAAGCGAAGGAGACCGCAGAGCTTGAAAGCACGCCGTGATGACGAAGGCCGGCGTCCACAGCCAGCACAGATAGCAATCGACCGCCCCAGCCACCCCCTCCCTGGCGGGCTCCATAGTCATGGCGCCTCCGCGCACCTCCTCTCGGAAGCGAATCACCTCATCTCCACCACGTAACGCTTCGCCGCCACTATCCTTGAATGAAACGCCCCGCAGAAAGCGACCTGGGGAAGTCCTGCAAGAGACATCAACATAAACCGTGATGCCTTTGATTTGGCGCGAAACATCACAGCAAATCGATTCCCTTGACACAGCGATGGTCTACGCTATTCCGACTGTGCTCACGGCCATCGTTGTGACCAGGCGAGCCATCTATTCTTGACTGTACTCAGCATCGACCAGGAGGTTCGAATCATGCGTATCCCTATTACCGCTACTCTTTTTCTGACCACTCTATTGGCCACTGGTGCTGGCCAAGCGGCGGCCGACGAGCCCTGGACACAACCGGGCTGGGAACCGATCACCGCAAGCGAACGTCAGCCGCCAGCTCCTGATGAGATCGCCGCCAGTGCCGTGCCAGTCCAAGAGCACGACGGCATTCGCTACCTGACCGGCGGCCTGGGTACGGCCGAGCGGGCTTGGCTGAAGGAGCACGGCGCTACCTACTCGCTATTCCTGCAATTTTCGAAAGGTACGCGCGGGGCTTTTATCTCGTCGGTCCAGGTCACGCTTCGTCGCGCTGGGGGCGAAACGGTGTTCGAAGCAACCACCGACGGCCCGTTGATCTATATCGATCTGCCCGCTGGGCGCTATCAGTTGACCACCGATTACCGCGGACAGCAGCGCGAGCTCAGCCTCTCGATCCCGAACGACGGGCAACTGCAGCGCTCGATCAATTTCCCATAAGGCCCGGACCAACCTATCCGGAGCAGACCCGTATTGGTCACGCACGAAAAAGCCCGGGCTGCCTATGCAAACCCGGGCTTTTTCGCAGTATCTGGTGGAGCCAGGCGGGATCGAACCGCCGACCTCCTGCATGCCATGCAGGCGCTCTCCCAGCTGAGCTATGGCCCCTCGTTCCTGAGGAATGCGCGCATTGTACCGGCACGACGGAGCCTGTCAACTCCCTGCACAATCGCCCCGCCCCAAGGGATCGTTGTCACTGGACCTTGCCCGGACTCTATATGGATCCTTGTTGGGGGAGTGAGCAGCTTCCTCCAATTTTGGGTACATTATCAGGCCAGTCCATCGGGCGGCCCAAAAACAATCCAGGGATGATCCAGGAGATGACCCAGGGGCAGCCTGGAAACAGGCTTGGGGACAAGGTCACCCCAGGCACCCGACGACCAATCCCACTACGCCGCCACTTCTAACTGACGAGGTACTTCATGACGTCGACCAACCAGACCAGCGTCTTGTTTGTCTGCATGGGCAATATCTGCCGCTCACCAACAGCCCACGCCATCTTCGAGAAACTGGTCGAAGAGTCCGGCCTGGCCAAACAGGTCCGGATCGACTCAGCGGGCACCCACGACTACCACATCGGCAAACTGCCCGACGAGCGTTCCATGCAGGCTGCTGCCGCTCGCCAGTACCGCATGGACCATCTCAGGGCACGCCAGGTCAGCGCCGAGGACATAGCGGAATACGACTATGTTCTGGCCATGGATCGTGCCAACTTGGAAATCCTGCAATCACTGGTCGATGACGCGTTGCGTGACAAGCCGCACCTGTTCATGAGCTATGCGCCGGATTACGGTCTCGAAGAAGTCCCGGACCCTTACTACGGCGGAGCCCAAGGCTTCGAACAAGTGCTCGACATGATCGAGGCTGCTGCCGACAACCTGCTCGAGGACATCCGGCGCCGCCATCAAGGCTGACTGAGTCCCGCTGGGCGGGGCGAGCCGTTTATCACCAAGCTCAAGCACGGTAGCCAGAACGCATCAAACAGAAACAAAAAGGCCTGAGTCCCGTGAAATACAGGACTCAGGCCTTTTTCTGTCCGGCCAACTGACCACCCACCCCGTCCAACTGTCGGGGTCAGGTCACTTGATGGCCGGGCAACCGGAACGAATCAGCGATTGCCGCTGCGCGCTACGCTGCGACCACCACGATCATTGGAGCGACCACCGCGGCCACGTGCTGCAGCAGCAGGGCTGCGGCCCTGACCACCGCCAGCGTGACCACGAGGACCAGCCTGTCTGCCGGGACGACCACCTCCACCACGGCGACGGTTGCCACCGGCGTTATTGCGGCCATTCGGGATCGGCTCAGGCTTGGCGTTCGGATCCGGCTCGAAACCCGGCAGCACGTGACGCGGCAATTTCTGCTTGATCAGGCGCTCGATGTCGACCAGCAACTTGTGTTCGTCGACACAAACCAGCGAAACCGCTTCGCCAGACTCACCAGCACGGCCGGTACGACCGATACGGTGGACGTAGTCCTCGGCAACGTTAGGCAGCTCAAAGTTGACCACATGGGGCAACTGGGCGATATCAATGCCACGGGCGGCGATGTCGGTGGCCACCAGCACACGGATCGAGCCATCCTTGAAGGATTCCAATGCCCGGGTCCGCGCGGTCTGACTCTTGTTGCCATGGATGGCCATCGCCGGAAGGTCACGCTTGGACAGATACTCGACCAGCCGATTGGCGCCATGCTTGGTGCGGGTGAAGACCAGCACCTGCTGCCAATCCTGCTCGGTCATGAGCTCGGCCAGCAGTTCACGCTTCTTGTCACGATCGACATCGTAGACCGACTGGCTGACCGACTCGACGGTGGTGTTGCGTGGCGTAACCGAGATTTCGGCCGGGTTGTCGAGCAGCTTGCTGGCAAGCGCCCGGATCTCATTGGAGAAGGTGGCTGAGAACAGCAGGTTCTGGCGCTGCTCCGGAAGTGCCTTCAGCACTTTACGGATGTCGTGAATGAAACCCATGTCGAGCATGCGGTCAGCTTCATCAAGCACCAACACCTCAACCTTGGACAGATCCACGGTGCGCTGACCCAGATGGTCGAGCAGGCGGCCTGGTGTGGCAACCAGAATATCGACACCACGTTTGAGCTTGTCGATCTGCGGGTTGATGCCTACACCACCGAACATGACCATCGACTTCAGCGGCAGATGCTCACCATAGTCGAGCACACTCTGCTCAACCTGAGCGGCCAGCTCACGCGTTGGTGTAAGAATCAGCGCCCGAACGGCACGGCGCTCGCCTTTCTGCGGCGGGTTTGCCATCAGCAGCTGAAGCAGCGGCAGGGTGAAGCCAGCGGTCTTGCCGGTGCCGGTCTGGGCGGCGGCGAGCAAGTCGCCACCGGAGAGTACTGCCGGGATGGCCTGGGCCTGGATGGGCGTAGGTTTGGTGTAGCCGCGTTCTTCAATCGCGCGCTGGATTTCCGGGGATAACCCCAGTTCTGAAAACAACATATAGATGATTTTCCTTGAGAGACGGTCGACGCTTGAGTGCGAGCTGTCTCGTATGGCGTGGCGTTTCCCGTCACATGGGTCCGTCAAGATCGGGACCGCTGGCCAGTCGGCAAGGAAAACGCTGGAGAGTGAGCAGCATGCCATTCGGCAGGCCGTCAACACGTGATAAATCGGCAGGACTGGTCAAACCGACGGCGCGTAGCATAACACCTTTCGCCGGACGTCACCGAAAAACATCGATACACAGTCACTGTGACGAGGACTGGTCGGAATGATGGATGAAACTGGTAGACTCCTACGCCCCAACCAAATGACGAACACGACACGACATGAGCAAAGGATCTCTTCAGGATCAGTTACTTCGTGCCGGGCTGGCGAAAAAAGGTGGCAAGAAACCAAAGAAATCGGCCTGGGGCCGCATCAACCGCCACGACAAGCAGGCCAACACCAAGCCGCCCGCGGAGATCGAGGCGGCCAAGCGAGCAGCGGCAGAAAAACTCGAGCGTGAGCGCCAGCAGCAGCGCGAAGCCGGTCGCCGTCAGCACGAAAACGAACAGCGCCGCGCGCAGCGTGCCGAGATTCGCCAGCTCATCCTCGATCATGCCGAGAAACTTCCCGCTCACGGCACCCCATTCCACTTCGCCGAGCGGGGCCGGGTGCTGAGCCTCCCCGTGAATCCATCCCTGCGGCGCGGGCTCTCCAGCGGCACGCTGCGCCTGGCCGTCTGGGAGGGGCGTTATCACATCGTTTCAGCACAGACGGCCGAAAAAATCGCCCAGCGCGACCCGGCCTTCCTGGCCGCCCTGCCCTCCGGCGGCGAGATCCGCGATTCGGCCTACGCCGCCTTCGAGGTCCCCGACGACCTGATCTGGTAAACGACTCCGAGCAGCCGCGAGCTGTTCATGACTGCCCCATCAAGGAAGCCCGAAGACTCAGCCCCCTTGTCTCGACACGTTATCTCGACACGAGATCTGAGTCCTCGAACGCCTTGAGGCATGCGTTGTATCCCTTGTCAATTGCCTCACCGGCTCGTTCGAACTCCAGCAGGCCAATGTGCGAGAGCCGCGGTGAGATCAGCAATTCCGGCGGGTCACCCGCCATGCGACTCCGGGTGATGCGGTCTTGCATGATGTTGATCGAGCCGGCCATGACGTCGAGCACCCCTGGTTTGGGGGCGCCATTGTGCTTCTCCAGCCACTTGCCGACACGGCCGTCAAGAAATCGCTCGTCGACGTCATCGAACCACCGTCGCAGGCCGCTCCCGTTTCCGCTGTAGCGGTGTGCTGCGCCGCGCAGGTCACTGACATGACGTCCGACCAGATCACTGTTGAGATTGACTGCGATCACGACCTCCGCTCCCAGCGCCCGGCACAATGACACTGGCACCGGATCGGTCAACCCGCCATCCACAAGCCACTGCCTCCCGCGTTGCACCGGCGACATCAATCCGGGCACTGCGATCGACGCCCGCACCGCATCCATCAGGCTGCCTTCACGCAGCCAGACCTCGCGCCCAGACACCAGATCGGTCGCCACCGCGGCGAACGGCAGCTCAAGCGATTCGATCTCCACCAGGCGGATCTGCTGCTCGAGTGCTCTCATCAGGCTGTCTCCCTCAATCAGCCCGCCACCCAGTCGAATGTCGAGCAGACGCATAACGTCCCAGGAGCGGATGCCGCGGGCCCAATGCTCCAGAGCGTCGAGCGAGCCACTGACGTAGCCGGCTCCCACCAGGGATCCGATTGAGCAGCCGGCAACTACCGCCGGCCGGATTCCGACCTCTTCGAGCGCATGAATCACACCAATATGCGCCCAGCCTCGAGCCGCACCGCTACCCAATGCCAAGCCGATTTCAAGCGGGTTATCGCTATCGTTGCTCATCGCAGCTCCGACTGTTTGCCATTAAAAAAACCCGCCACGCAGGCGGGTCGGAAATTCGTGCAGAGCTTCCCCAAGGTTTCAATCGTACACCGCCACCAGCGCATAGCCGTTGTTCTGGTAGCCCATCAACGAGATGAAACCGGAACGCACCGGTTCGATCCCGGGCAGGAGCGTGTCATTGTCGACGTTGTACGCTCGAGTCGCGCCATTGCAGGCCTCCATGCGCACTCCTGCCTCCTGCAACGTCTCGATACTGCGGGCAATACTCTCCAGTGTATCGCCGTACGCTGCCTCTTCCTCAAGAGTCGGCGCGGTGTGGATATATTTCACCGCCTGCGCGATGAACACCATCGTCAAGTCGGCCTGAACCCCCTCCTTCTTCAGATTCTCGACGTTGGTGATGATCGCCTTGAGATACAGGTCCAACGCCTGGGGGCTGGATTTGCGAACGTCATAGACTGCCTTGATGTTCTCGAGACCGCCGATCGCCGCTTTATTGTTCAGCGCCTCGGCACTGGCGATCGGAGCAAGGAACAGGCTGGAGAGCGTCAGCAGCAGGGCCGGGACGAGACGACGTGAAAAGGTTGTCATGATTGATGGACCTCCTGTCGGTTTGGGTAGGTTGACCGGCATGATGGCCGATCGATGGGCCGCCTATCCATCCTTGCTCGTCGCGACGTACTAATCAATGTCGGTGCAATCGAATTTTGTGATGCAGGGACCGCTGGGAAGTATGAACGACGATGGACGAGGCAAGACCAACCGGACCTACCTTATGGATTCGCATCGCCAGGCGAGGGCGCCTGGGTGAGATAGCAATCGAAGCGCAGCCGCTTCATGCCATAGTGGACATCCGGCTCCTCTCTAGCGAGAGCCGGGGCCCCGCTCGGTCGCTTCACGACCCAGCGCCGCCCTGCCTGTCGGCGCGCCCAGCGAAACAGCTCATCGGCGTCAGGATCCTCACCGACCAGATGGTGGAAGATCCGCATCGGCTTTTTCACCAGGGCGGACTTGCGCCGCTCCGGGAACATCGGGTCGAGATACCAGACCGGCGGCTCCGCGCCCGGCAGCGGGCACAGCGCTTCACCCAGCGCATCCGTCGCGACCAGCGTGATCCGCGCAGCCACCTGCCGGGTCACCTCAGCCACCGCGGCCCGCTGCAGCGCGTCTTCGAGCAAAAGCCACACCACCGGATGGCGTTCGACCGCCACCACCTGGCAACCACCACTGGCGAGCGCCCAGGCGTCCCGGCCCAGGCCGGCGGTCAGATCGATCACCCATGGGCGATACCCCGCCTTCCAGCCGGTTGCACGGGCGAGCGGATCCTTGCGGGTCAGCGGCCGGGAAAAGCGTGGATCGGCGACAAAATCGATCACCAGCGGATGATGACCGAGTGCCGACAACTGTGGCGGTGGATACAGGGCAATACGCCCTTGATCGACTCCGAGCGAGAAATGATGGGCCGACACCTCGTCGCGGGATGGCAGGATGGCCAGATCTTGTTGGGCGGCGAATCGCTCCAGACGGTCGACAGCCGGGCTGCTGCCTTCCGCCCCGCTGCTCTCAGCCCGGATCACGCTGACCGGCAGATCATTCATGCGTGACTCAGAGCCATTTGCGGAAGATGCGCGAGTTGCGCTTGAGATTGTAGAGGGCCTGTCGCCCGGCAGGCAGCTTCTCCAGGCTCTCGTCAACGAAGCCTTTCTCGCGGAAAAAAGCCATGGCCTGGGTCGAGAGCAGGAAGATCGACTTCAGCCCCTGCGAACGGGCACGGCTTTCCATGAAGGCCAGCAGTCGGGCCGCACGACCGCCGCCCTGGTAGGCCGGGTGCACCACCAGTGCCGCCAGTTCGGCCGTTCCGTCGTCAGGGAACGGGTAGAGCGCAGCGCAGGCGATGATGTCACCGTCCCGGTCGATCACGACAAAGCGGTCGGTCTCCAGCTCGAGCTGTTCGCGCGAACGGCGCACCAGCACGCCGGCCTGCTCCATCGGCTCGATCAAGGCGAGAATCCCACCGATATCGTCGAGGGTCGCCTGACGGATGCGCTCATAGGGCTCGGCGGTGATCAGCGTGCCGCAGCCATCACGCGTATAGAGCTCGACCAGCAGCGCGCCGTCGACCTCCCGGTCGACCAGGTGAATGCGGTCGACGCCCTTCGAACAGGCTCGTGCGGCACTGTGCAAGTGCAACTGGAATTCGGTCGACAACCGCTCGCAATCGCGTTCGAGCAATCTCTCGACCTCGCCCAGGCTCATTGCACTGGGCAGGTCATCGAGCGGATCGGTGAGGAAGATCAGCTTGTCGGCCCCCAAGGCGACGGCCATGCTCTCGGCCACGTCTTCGGCGCGCAGGTTGAACAGCTCGCCGGTGGGCGAATAGCCGATATTCGACTGCACCACGACCGAGCCGTCGCCCAACGCGGCGCGCACACCCTCGACATCCACGCGGCGCACCGCGCCGGTGTGGCCGAGGTCCACCCCGTCGATCACGCCCATTGGCCGGGCAGTGACGAAGTTGCCGGTCAGGACGCGCTGCGCCAGCCCCGAACCCGAGGCGAGGCTCAGACGCGCCGACAGCCAGGAGATCACATCGAACTGCAGTGCCCCGACCGCCTCGGTCAGCGGGTTGATCATGGCCGGATCGGTGACACGCAACCCGCCATGGAACCGCTCTTCGAAGCCTGCCTCGCGCAGCCGACGAGTGATCTGCGGGCGCGCCCCAGGCACCAGCACCAGCCGCACCCCCAGATCGGCGATCAGTACGATATCGCGAATCAGTCGTTCGAAACTGGCTGGCTCATCCAGCGCTTCACCACCGAACGCCACCACAAAAAGCTGTCCCTCCTGTTCCCGGATATAGGGCACAGCGTCACGCAGTCCCTGCACAAGCACCCTCGCCTCGCCGCTCGGCTGCCAGGAAACACCAGTGGGATCACCGCTGGGAACATCGGTGGATAGGTCCTTGTTGTTGTCGGTCAACGCATGGCCTCCAAGCGGGCGCTGGCTGGCAAGTCGGGTCAGGTCTTCAAGGTTAGATCTTCGGACTCACTATGCCAGGGGCTGCCAGCAGGATAACCGGCCCGGCGATCGAGAGGAAACACGTCGAAGAGCGGCGGACTGGCAACCAGGGCAGCGCTAACAAACAGGCCCAGTGTCGGCCAGGCGAGCACTGGGCCTGTGGCCATGGCGACGCCGCCGCCTTCTTCAGGGGGCAGCGGGGAATTCGCCCAGGATCAGGAACTCGACCAACGCCTGCTGTGTGTACAACCGCGCCTCGGCCTCGTCCCAGACCACGCTCTGCGTCCCATCGATGACCTCGGCGGTCACTTCCTCGCCGCGGTGGGCCGGCAGGCAGTGCATGAACAAGGCATCATTTTTGGCCCGAGCCATCAGCTCGGCATTGATCTGATAGTCGCAGAAATCACGCAGACGCCGCTGCCGCTCTTCTTCCTGCCCCATCGAGGCCCAGACGTCGGTGACCACGAGATCCGCGTCTTCCACCGCCTCGGCTGCGCTATCGACCAGCCGCACCCGATCACCCGCCGGCGCAACCACGTCCGGATCCGGTTCGTAGCCGGGGGGCACAGCGACCGCCAGCTCGAAATCAAAGGTGCGGGCGGCATTGATGTAGGAGTGGCACATGTTGAAGCCATCTCCCACCCAAGCCACCCGCTTGCCCGCGATCGGGCCACGGTGGCGCTGATAGGTATAGACGTCGGCCAGCAGCTGGCAAGGGTGGCTGTGGTCGGTGAGCGCGTTGATCACCGGTACACGACTATTGGCAGCAAAGGTCTCGACCATGCCGTGATCGTTGGCGCGGATCATGATCGCGTCGACCATGCGCGACATGACGCGCGCCGAATCCTCCACCGGCTCGCCACGACCCAGCTGGGTATCACGCGGCGAGAGGAAGATGGCCGAACCACCCAGCTGGGCCATGCCGGACTCGAATGACAGCCGGGTGCGAGTCGAGGCCTTCTCGAAGATCATGGCCAGCACACGACGCGGCAACGTCTCCGGGGACTCGCCACGTTCGCGGGCGGCTTGCAACTGCCCTGCGCGCTCGAACAAGGCGCGGTACTCGTCCGCAGTAAGATCGAACAGGCTCAGAAAATGACGTATGGACATAACGATATCGATTTGGTCAGTTGAGGGGCGAGCTGACAGGGCCGCCCCGAAATCTCAGTCGGCGGCATACCAGTCGCGGATGATGGCGACGAGGCGATCGACGATCAGATCCGCCTGCGAGTCGGTCAGGATCAAGGGCGGCAGCAAACGCACCACCGAACCGGCGGTGACGTTGATCAGCAACCCCTGCTCGAGCGCAAGCCCGACCAGTTCACCGGCCGGCCGATCGAGTTGAATGCCGATCAGCAGGCCATGGCCGCGCACCTCATGGCAACCGGGCAGATCAGTCAGTTTTTCACGCAGTCGATGAGTGATCTGCTGGCCCAGCATCTCGGCACGTGCGACCAGGCCATCACGCTCGATCACATCGAGCACGGTGACCGCGGCCCGGCAAGCCAGCGGGTTGCCGCCAAAGGTCGAGCCATGGCTGCCCGGGACAAACAAATCGGTAGCGCGCCCGGCGGCCAGACAAGCACCGATTGGCACGCCATTGCCCAACCCCTTGGCGAGACTCATCACATCAGGCAGGACACCCGGCACATGCTGGAAGCCAAACCAGCGACCAGTGCGCGCGATGCCCGTCTGGACCTCGTCGAGGATCATCAGCCAATCCTGCTCATCGCATAGCTCACGCACCCCGGCGAGATAACCCGCCGGGGCCGGCCGTACCCCGCCCTCACCCTGTACCGGCTCGAGCATCACGGCGACCACCTCCTCGTCCGCCGTCAGCTGCCTGAGGGCCTCGATATCGCCATAGGGCACGCGCAGGAAGCCGTCGAACAGCGGCTCGAAGCCCTGCTGAATCACCGCATTGCCCGTGGCTGCCAATGCGGCCAGCGTGCGGCCATGAAAACTCTGCTCCGTCACCACGATTTTCGGTGCGCCGATGCCGCGCCGCCGGCCATGCAAGCGGGCGAGCTTGATCGCCGCCTCGTTGGCCTCCGTGCCGGAGTTGGCGAAAAACGCCTTTTCCATGCCCGACAACGTCGCCAATCGCTCGCCCAGCCGCTCCTGCCACGGGATCCCGTAGAGGTTGGAGGTGTGGATCAGGGTCTTCGCCTGATCACACAAGGCCTCGGCCAAATCTGGATGGGCATGCCCCAGACTAGTCACGGCGATCCCGCTGACGGCATCCAGATACTGCCGGCCCTGCTCATCCCAAAGGTAAGGCCCCTCGCCCCGAACAAAGCTGACGGGCTGACGGTTATAGGTGGGCAGCAGAAAATCGCTCACGGTGCTCCTCAATAGCTCTTGTCCCGCCCTCGTACGTATGTTTGGGGCGACGTAAAACCAAAAATGCGCTCCTCAGAGACGACGAGCGCATACGATCCATCATGTTTTTTGATCCCGGCCCGATCAATATCGACAGGGTCGCTGCAGATTCCGGCCAAGGACAAGCCCCCGAGAATACCACGGGTCGACGTAATTTCGACAATGGCCAAATTGGCTGGGCATGCCGCCCTCGCCGCGCCAACACTCTCGTCGCCCGCCACAGCTCGCTTTGAGCTTGGGGACGCCCTGCACGAACCGATGGCGTCTCTGGCCGGCGGACACGCCTTGCTGCGTGGCGACGGTTGCGCCAGCTCGATACTCGGGCGATCATCGACCGGGCCAGGCCTTGGCCAGTCGACTTGCACTGCCACTTTAAAGGAAGCTCAGCCGACAAGCCGGATTCATCGACCCATACCTGTTATCGGTTCCTGTCCACCCAACACACGCCTGTCCAATGTCTTCAACAATCGACCATCAACAACCGACAGACCCGCCGCGATGACTTCCTCGAACACTGATATCGCCAATGCCTCATCCAGCGCCTCTCCCGACGAGCTGGCACACTTCAACCGACTGGCCCGCCAGTGGTGGGATAGCGACGGGCCGTTCGCCTCGCTACACGCGATCAACCCGCTGCGCATGTCTTTCATCAGGGCACATAGCGATGCCGGCGACAGGCGCGTGCTCGATGTCGGCTGCGGCGGCGGCATCCTCGCCGAGGCGCTCGCGCGCAGCGGGGCCGAGGTGACCGCACTGGATCTGGCTGAAGACGTCATTGCCGTCGCCCGCGAGCACGCCCCCGACCATCTGGACATCGACTACCGCGTCGCTGACATCATGCAGTTTGCGCCCGAACACTCCGGACAATTTGACGTGGTCACCTGCATGGAAATGCTCGAACACGTCGAGGACCCCGCGAGCATCATCCACGCCCTGGCCGAAGCGGTGCGTCCTGGCGGCCATGTGTTCCTCTCGACGCTGAACCGCAATGCCAAATCGTGGCTGCTGGGGATCGTCGCCGCCGAGTACCTGCTCAATATGGTGCCACGCGGCACGCACGACCATCGCCGTTTCATCCGCCCGGGCGAACTGGCCAGGATGGGGCGCGCCGCAGGCCTGAAACCGATCGCTTCGGCCGGCATCGTCTACAATCCGCTGACCCGCGATTTCTCGCTGAACGACCGTGACCTGGACGTCAACTACCTGATGGCCTTCGTCAAAGGTACTTCTTGAATGAATCGGAATGCCCTGCGCGCCTTCCAATGGCGGGCCGCGTGATCGATCAGAGAATCGCCCAGATTCATCCAGAGACTCCCCCATGCCCCTGACCGCCCCGCAAGCGATCTTGTTCGATCTCGACGGCACACTGGCCGACACTGCCCCTGACATGGCCGCCGCGCTCAACCGGCTGCGGGCCGAACAGGGGCTCGGAGCGATGCCATTTAACGAGATCCGCCCGCATGTCTCCAACGGCGCGCGCGGACTGCTGGCCCTGGGGCTGGATATTGGCCCCGAGGCCGAAGAGTACGAACGCCTGCACAAGCGCTACCTCAAGCTGTACGCGCAGGATCTGGCCGTGCATACCAGTCTGTTCCCGGGACTCGATGCCCTGATCGAGTCGCTCGAGGAGCGCGCTCTGCCTTGGGGCGTGGTGACCAACAAGCCCAACAGGCTGACCCACCGGCTGCTTGACGCCCTCGATCTGGCACCAGCGGTCGTGGTCTGTGGCGACGATCTCAGCCGAGCCAAGCCTCATCCGGACCCGCTCCTGTTCGCCGCCGGCAAACTGCGTCTGACACCAGCAAGCATCTGGTACATCGGCGATCACGAGCGCGACATCATCGCTGGCAATGCCGCCCACATGCCAACCATCGCGGGGCGCTGGGGGTATCTCGATGGCGAGCGGCCGATCGAGCAATGGGGCGCAAGCATGGTGATCGAACATCCCGAGGAGATTGCCGATCTGCTCAATCAAGCCGAGCGACAGGAGGCGAACGCCTGAAATGATCCCCCGTGTCTCCCGACTGCTCGCCTGGCGCGTCGACGCCCGGCTGCCCGAGGTCTCGCTGATCCCGGCAACCGAACTCGCCGACCTCGGTGATCTGATCACGCACTACCGCGAGCTGCTGCCGGCCTTTCGCCCCAAATGGTTCGATCGTCTCTCGACCACCGACCAGGCGCGGGTCGACGGGCTGATCACGGCAGTGTTGTTGGTGGATGGCTGGCTGGATGCGCATGCCGACCGGGCCGCCGGCCGTGCCATGCGCCTGCCCGCCGACGAGCTGGCAGACCTGCGGGTAACCGAGGCGCACTGGCAGGAAAAGCGGGTGGACTTCGCCTTCAGGCGCTTCAATGAACGCTTTGCCACACGTATCCGCGGCGTACTTCAGGGCGCCGCCGCGCTAGGGCAACCCTGGTTTGGCGGCTGGCGCTACCGACTGACCATCGCCCGAGTCGAACAGATCTTGCGTGAACGGCAGGTCGACCCCGGGCTGTGGTTTGAAGACAAGACCACGCGCTCACCAATCGCCCGTCTGACGGCGGGACTGCGGACCGCCAAGCGAGTCGTGACTGGCCGCGCCTGAGCCGCCTCCTCCACCACAAGCTTGAACTCCTGCGCCGGTCGCCCGTCAGAAAAACTGGCAACCGTACCTATCGAGAAAACACATTTAAAACACCACGCCGCATCGAGCCCAATAAACCCGTAAACCCGGGCAGCAAGCAAGGCGCCCGATCCAAGCTGGCCAGGCCCAAACTGATATGATCCGCGCCCATGACTACCAAAGCCCCCTCTCCCGCCGTCGACCTGCGGTTGGCAGACGCTGAATGCGAGCGTCTTGCTCGCCCGACCGGCAGCAGCTTCCGGCTGGCGAGTCTCAAGCTGTCACCGAGCCGACAGCGAGCGATCACGGCCCTGCGGGCACTGGACGTCTCGCTCGCCCAGATCCCGGAAACGGTCAGCGAGCCACAGGTCGCCATCGCCAAGCTCGACTGGTGGCGCGAGACGCTGCTGGAGATGACCCGCGGCCGCACCAACCATCCGGTGACCCAGGCGCTGCTTGGAGGATTGGACTCGGTCGGGCTGGCTGAAGAGGCCCGGAATGCCGACTCACCGCTGATCAGCCGGCTCGAGGAGCGACTTGGGGCCGCACAGATCGAGCTCGAGTACGAGGGGTTTGCAACCGAAACGGATTTGCAGGCCTATCTCGATGCCCGTTACGCCAGCCTGTTTGGCCTGTATGCCCGACTGCTCGATTGCGACGACGACCAGATCGACGCGGCCCGGCTGACAGGCCGCTGGCATGGACGGCTGGATCGCGCCCGCCTGCTGGGTCGGCACGCCCGGATCGGGCGCGTCTACCTGCCCCAGGAGACCCTCACCCACCACGGCCTTGATGAAACGGATCTCTACCGGGATGCCGCTCCGGCGACACGCGAGGCCCTGTTTCGTGAGGAGCTCGAGTACATTGCCACCGGACTGGCCGACTGGGCCGCGCCGGGTCGGCCACCACGGCTGTTCCGCATTCTGCGTGCCATCGACCACGAGCATCTGCGCCTGATGCAACTCGCGCCCGATGAACTGACCGCCGCACGCCCGGAAATCAGCCCGTGGCGACGCTGGTGGCTCGCCTGGCGCGCCTCCTGGTAGCCCATGCCTTTCCCGTTCGAGGAATCCCAATGACCAACGCGCCCAACCTCAACACCGCTCCCGATACCCCGTTCGCCGGCCAGGTGGCACTGATCAATGGCGCCACTGGTGCCCTCGGAACGGCTACTGCACAGACGCTCGCCGCTCGTGGTGCCACCCTGATCCTGCTGGGACGCAAGCTCGACCAGCTCGAGCGGCTGGCCGATGACATCAATGAACGAGTGCTTCCCGAACTGCCGACCGAGGTCCGCGGCGAGGCACCGCTGATCCAGCCGGTGGATTTTTCCGGGGCCGCGCCGGAGGACTATTCAACCCTCGCCGAGGGCATCGAACAGGCCTTCGGTCGCCTGGACCTGCTGGTACATGCCATGGGGACGGCCGGAGAACTCGCCCCGCTCGCGCATACCGAGCTGATGAAGTTCCAGGAAAGCCTGCACGTGAATCTCACTGCTCCGTTCGCGCTCACCAATCGCTGCTGGCCGCTGCTGGAGCGATCCGACCGACCACGGGTGCTGTTCTTCACCGACCGTGGCACCGAGGCCTTCGGCAGCGCCCATGACATTGCCCACGCAGGCATTGAACGGATGATCAGCCAGTGGGCAGCCGAGGCACCGAACGTCTGGCTCGCCGGCTTCGACCCCGGCGCGGTCAATAGTCGCATGCGCCATGCGCGCTTCCCGGGCGAGCTGACCGAGGATCGCCAGCCGCCCTGCGCGGTAATGCCCGCGCTACTCGACTGGCTGGAGGAAGGTAGATCGGGCACGATCCGCCGCCTGTAGGGTCAAGCCCGGAGAGTCAAGAAGCCAAGCTGGTCAGAAACCCTCTGATCGCAGTTCAACTACCGCAGCGCAGACGCATCACGCGGAAGCGTTCACCCATTTCGGTGGGCATCACCAGATCGCGAAACTCCTGCGCCAGCCGGGCCTGATCGGCCAACGACTCACCTGCCTGCAGTTCGCGTTCCACCAACTTCGGCACGTCGGTGCCGAGCAGCCATTGCGCCTGACTGCGCTCACCGTCGACCACGAAACCCGCCTCGATGGCAGCCTGCTCGACCGCCTGGAAATCCACCCAGGCCGTGATGTCCTGCAGCCCCGGATAGACGAACGGATCCTCGTGAGCCAAGTGCCGGTAATGACACTTGAGCGTGCCCTGGTCGCGATCGGCACGGTAGATGTCTGCAGTGTGGCCCCCATAATCGAACAGGTAAGCCCAGGTTTCACCGTCCCGCCCGAGCGCCGTGGCCATCTGGCGCAACCAGCCAGCAAGCTCGGGGTTGAATTCTGCCAGCACCGTTTCGCGCGCCGCCACGATCGGGCGATCAATACGGGCATTGATCGCCTTGACCGCCATCTGCAGTGACGCGTCCGCCGGGCCGGTCTCCCAGACAAACCGTTGCCCATCAAAGCCAACCAGCATCCGCTCGGCGGTCTCGGGCTTGCCCGGCCGCCAGCGAAAGCGCTCGACCGGCATGGCATCGAGCACTTCATTGGCGATCACGATACCACCCGACCAATCCAGGCTTGACCAGTCGTCAATCCAGCGCAGGCGCTCGACTATCTCGGGCGGCAATGAGGTACGGAGATTCTCTTCCTGGCGGGCGGCCAGCGCGGGCGAGATCTCAAGGATGGTGTAACGCTCCGGGAGCGCATCGGCCGCGGCAAGCAACTCAAGTAGGTCAATCGCCAACCGCCCCGAACCAGCCCCGATTTCGAGGATCTCGCCGCCAAGACCGCTGTTCCGTGCCTGGTGCCACTCGTAGGCCAGGCCGGCAGTGAAAAACCGTGAGCGTTCCGGGGCGGTGATGAAGTCACCACCGGCGCCAAAGGCCACCTGCCCGCTGCCGTAATAGCCCAGCGTCGGGTGATAGAGGACACTGGCCATGTAGTCAGCGAACGGTATGGGACCGTCGCGCATCTGCTCAACCAGCCGCTCGATCAGCTTGAGGCTTTTCCCTTGGTCGGCCGGGCTGGGTACCGGCAGTTCGAAACCTTCCTGCCGGCCCTCTTGGTGACGCTCAGTGCTCATGCGTTCTCTCCGGCGACAGCCTCCCGCGTGATCTCCACACCGACGCCAGCAGCGTCGGCCAGGGCCTGCGGCTTCATGGCCCGCAATGTGACACGACGGATGGGAAACTCGGCCAGCAGGGCCTGGCAGCAGCGCTCGGCGAGGGTTTCGACCAGCTGGAATCGCCCCTGACGGGTAATTTCCATGACGCGCTGCGATACCGCGGCGTAATCGACGGTCTGGTCGATGCGTTCACTGTCGGCCGCCTCCCGAATGGATGCGACCTCAAGCACCAGATCGATACGCAACGGCTGCAGAACTTCTCGCTCGACCGGCAAGATCCCGATAATGGTCTTGAATTCGAGACCCTGCACCAGGATGCGGTCAATGGATCGGGCGGTCGGCAGCGGCGGGAAAAGCGCTTGGTCAGCGTCGGTCACGGCATCAGCTCTTGGGAATGGGCGAGACCCCGGCTGGCGCCGGGCAGCGGCGCCCATGATAGAAGGTTTTGGACCCGGATGTAGACCACACTCACTGTATTGATCGCAGTCAGAATTGAGAAAAATCGAATCCAAGGCTACCTTGCGGTGCCTGAATGAAATCCCCCTGAACGAAGTCGACGCCCATCGGCCACAGGATCTGCAAGCTGGCTGCGTTCTCCACATTGGGGACGATCACCGCCATGTCCTTCTGCTTGGCGTGCTGCACCACCTGGCTGACCCGCTCCTGATTATCGGCCTCCTGGGTGAAGCCGTCCAGCAACTCCCGAGCGACCTTGACGGTCGAAACCGGCAAGTGATCGATAATACGAAAGCCGCTGTCGCTGGAGCCAAACCCGTCCAGAATCAGCTCAGCACCGAGCGGATGCAGTACGTCCTGCAGATCGGAAAGATGTTGTAGTGCATACCCCGCCTTGTCGACCGGCACCTGAATAGCCAATAGTCTGTCGGGCAGGTCTGCCCGTTGCAGCTGCTGGGCAAGCCAGGTCGAGAACTCGGCCTCGTGCAGCGACGTATCGCTGATCCGAATATGGAGCTTGAGCTTCTCGCCAGCCTGGATGCCGTTCTGGATCTGCTCGATGGCCGTGAGCAGCACCCAGCGGTCAACCGACTGGATCAGACCGCTGCGCTCCGCCTGCGGCATAAACTCTGCCGGGAGGACCAGACTGCCGCCCTCGTCGACCATACGCACGAACGCTTCGTAACGACTGATCTCACGCTCCCCGGTCAACGACACGATCGGCTGGAACAGCAGCGAGAAACGACTCTCGCGGAGTGCCGCCTTGATCTTGCGCGCCCAGGCTTCATCCTGCTCATCCTCAGAAGCGGTCTTGAGATCGGGCTCATACGGACGGGCCTGATATTCGCCCTCCTGTGCGGCGCGACTGGCGGCTCGCTCCACCCGGTCGACCAGTTCCGCAACGCTGGACGGCGAGTTCTCGTCGAGCACCAGATAACCGGCGGAGGTCGAGACGGTCACCGAGATCGTGCCCTGCGTGAAGACGTATTCGCGTGCCAGCGCATTGAGCGACTCGGCCAGCTCGGCGGTGCGCCGGGGATCCAGGCGACCAAGCAGGATCAGGAAAGAAAAAGCGCCGTGGCGAGCCACCAGCCCCTGACCACCGACACGCTCCTCGACCTTTTTGCCGAACTCGGTCAGCAAATTGTCCATCCCGGTCGTGCCGACATGACGCTTGATCTCGTCATGATTGAGAATTTCGAGCATCAACAGCGCGCCGCTGTCACCGCTCTCGCTCCTGTCGATCTCCTCGCGGCGTGCCTCGATCTGTTCAAACAGGTAGTTGCGGTTATACAGGCCAGTGAGCAGATCCCGCCGGGCAAGGTATTCCAGCTGCTTGGCGGCGTCCGTGACGTCATCCTTCACCTCGCTGGCGAAAACCTGCAGACAAGGCTCACCATCAAATGACGCCACGGTACTGTGGAATTTTACCTCGATTTCATGTCCGCCATCGGCGCGCAGCATGAACGTATCTTCGCCTTCCTCGGCCTTGAGAAACGTCTTGAGCCGCTGGACGGAATCATTCACGCCAAGATCCAGGATCGGCTCGGCACGAAGATCGTCGATGTGCTCAAAGCCAAGCAGATCCAGGTAAGCCTGGTTGGCATAGATGTGCAGACCATCCTGGAGATAAGCCACCGCCTCGGATGAGCCGTCGATCAGTTTCTGGCAACGCTGCTCGGACTTGGCCAGCTGTGCAGACTGGCGCTCGCGATCCTGGTGAAGAAAGCCCATCGCCACCGCCCGCATCAGCAGCGGCTCGACCAATGTCTCGTGTCCGATGACGAGGAACGCCCCGGCCTCAAGAAAGGCCGTGATCTCTTCAGGCCCGGCCGTGTCGTCATAGACCACTATCGGGACGCCGTTCAGGCCAGGCTCCTTGGCCGCCTGCTCGCTCAGCGCTGCTACTATCTCTTGGGCATTCGTCCCGTATTCCACATAGATCACATCGAAGGCACCCTTGGCGACCTCCTCGCGGGCAACGTCAAAGCTGCCAGCGTTCTGGACACTGGCCTGCAGACCCGCATTGCGCAGCTCGCCTCTCAGTGCAATCGACTCATTGACCGAGCCATTGATATGCAGGATGGAAAAAGGGGTACGTTGGATGGACTCAATGGGCATCAGAAGCCGCCTCCATGACCACCAGATGGGAACCAACCATCACGATGCGCTCCAGGTTGAGGTGAATATCATTGCCCTGTTCTTGAATCACATTCAGCCGGCCGCCGCGGTCAGCCAGATCGGGGGGCAGAATCAATCGATCGATGCTGTCGCCATCCACTCGGGCCAGCACTGGCCACGTCCCCGCGTACGCCTCGCTGACCGGATGGGCCAAGCCGGCCTCCCAGTCGCCGGCAAGGCGCTCCACACCCATATCGATGGTTCGATTGGCCACGTCCAGATGGCGCACCCAGCGGATAATGCCGAGTCCGATCACCGCAGGCAGCCCCCCAACCTCTGCGCCGGAATCCCGCTCAATCAAAATCAACTCATCGACGGCGGCCCGGCTGTTGCCGTCCAGCCGCCAGTGCAGGCGCAGACCGCCCTCGGACAGATCAACCACGTCCCAGACAGCCGGCTCATGGAGCCGTGGGCCACGATGCCGGCTATCGGCGCCAGGCCTTGCCTCCCAGTTGATCTCATTTTCCGTGCTGGAATCGAGTTCAAGCTTGAAGTCGTGGATGCTGGGTGCCCGCCTGAGTTCGTTATGCACGGGCCGCCGAGGCTCCTCCTCATCCAGCCCCAACAAGCTGAAATGGCGCGAGGAGCCCATGCTGTAGGGCAGCTTGTCGCGCAGGCGATGGTGCACGCTGTGAAAGCCGATGGTGACCAACGACCGACCACCCGCCGTCGAGTCGTGGTGCTTCGGTCGGCGCGTCTCGCGGGGGGTCAGATAAAAGCTCAGCCGGCGCAAGAAACCACGCAGCGCCGTGCGACACTCCGAATCCAGCTGTTGCGCCATGTCACCGTCATACAGGGCATCGACACCCACATAGGCCGCCTTGCCGGCGGCAGCCCCACCACGGACGGCGATGTGGGGCGCCAACCGCCCAGTCATATCGACGAAACGGGCCGATCCGGTCGGGCGCTCGGCAGTGATCTCGACCCATCCGGCGATCTCGCGCAGGCAGGGATAGAGCACGGCCATTTCATCGACCGTCAATGCATAGGGGTTGACCATCGCCAGCAACAGGATTCCGACGTAGATGTCGCGCACCCCGTCCCATGCCGCCGGCTGGCTAGCCTCCCGGCGAGCGGGCTGGGCGAACCGGTGCAGGTCGGCGAACAGCGACTGGGGCACGCTGACATAGAGCTGGTAGCAGTCGAGAATCAGGCGAGCGGCCCATTCCAGCCGCAGCCGATGTGCGGCCATCATCTCCGCCATTCGCGCCTCGGGATCGCTGCTCGCCTCAGCCAGCTCGAGCCTCAGGCTAGCCAGCGACTGGGCAGCTCGATAGAGCGCAAACAGCGCGTCCAGCTGGGCACGTGCCGTCTCCGTTATTGGCAGGAAACTCTGCCGCAGGCTATGGCGCAGGGTTCTGGCCGTCTGTTCGAGCCGCGGCTCCAGGGAGACGATCACCTCTGCGAGATCGGCGGTGCCCATTTCCTCAAGGTCGGCCCGATCCAGAAAATCCGCCAGCAGGCCGGCCGCCTGGATCGGTTCAGCGACCGCCAGACGATCGAACAGGGCGCGCAGATCGTCAACGGCTACCAATTGAAGTGATCCCGGCATTGGTTAAACTCCTTTCCCCATCCCTGCCGCAGCACCGTGCATCGCTTTTTGCGCGTCCGCCGCAGGCCACCCCGCCCCTCTCCGGGAGCCGGGCATCGATCATACTGCATTCAACGCCGGCGTTCGACGCCCAGGGCTGACTTCCAGAGCCGACTTCCAGACGTCCCATCAAGATCAGCAACACCCGTCTGATCAGGGCCACGCTCACAACGGTGTCTTGCTCGGCTCACCTGCCTGCTCGACCACGAACCGCGGCACGAGGTACCCCGGCAGACGTCTGCGCAATGCCTCGACCAACTGCTGACCGGTTTCAATCTCCACGGCGAAATGCGCCGCGCCAGCAACCGGATCGAGGTGATGCAAATAGTAAGGCAGCACCCCTTGGGCAAACAGCTGCTCGGACAGCTCCGCCAGCGTGTCGACATCGTCATTCACCCCACGGAGCAACACCGACTGATTGAGTAGGGTGACCCCGGCCCGACGTAGCCGCTCAAAGGCCGCTCGGCTCTCCTCACCCAGTTCGCGCGCATGGTTGACGTGTGCGACCAGGACCACCGGAACAGGGCAGGCCGCCAGCGCTTCGCACAACCGTGCATCAATCCGCTCCGGCGAGACCGTGGGGATACGGCTATGAATGCGCAATCGGCGCAGCCGCGGCAACTCGGCCAGGCGTTCAAGCACATCGGCCAGCCGGCGGGAGCTGAGTACCAGCGGATCCCCACCGGAGAGGATCACCTCGGTCAGGTCCGGATCTTCCGCCAGGTAGCGCATCGCCCGATCCAGCGCCGGCTCATCGAGCCGCTGATCGCCATAGGGAAAATGGCGCCGGAAACAATAACGACAATGCACAGCGCAAGCGCCGGTCAGCACCAGCAAGGCCCGACCATGATATTTATGCAACACGCCCGGGATGGCATTGGCGGCCAGATCACCGACCGGATCGGCATCAAAACCTGGTACATCAAGCGCCTCACGCGGATCGACTCGGAATTGCAGGCCGATCGGGTCAACGGCATCAAAGGGGTCGATCTGTGAGTCGACCAGGGGAGTGGTCAACTCAACAAACGCCCCCTCGGCCTCGTCGACATGAGTACGACCTTGGGAGGATTGCGGGTTATCGGGTATGATCTCGGCCATTTCCACTGACTTTTAGTTTGACTTACAGGTTCCCATGGCTAGTTACAGCACCAATGAATTCCGATCCGGCCTCAAGGTCATGCTCGACGGCGATCCGGCCAATATTGTCGAGACCGAATTCGTCAAGCCCGGCAAGGGCCAGGCATTTGCCCGGGTCAAGCTGAGAAACCTCAAGACGGGCAGGACCATCGAGCGTACCTTCAAGTCGGGCGAATCGCTCGAGGCGGCCGACGTGCACGAGCTCGAAATGCAGTATCTCTACTCCGATGGTGAGGAGTGGCACTTTATGGATCCCGAGTCCTTCGAGCAAATTGTCGCGACCCGAGAGGCCGTCGGCGACGCGGCACAATGGCTAAAGGAACAGGATCTGAGCCAGATCACTCTGTTCAACGGCAGCCCGATTCTGGTGACGCCGCCAAACCATGTCGAGCTCAAGGTGATCGAAACCGACCCGGGCCTCCGCGGTGACACCGCCACCGGCGGCACCAAGCCGGCCAAGCTGGAGACCGGTGCCGTGGTCAGGGTGCCTCTGTTCATCGAGGAAGGCGAAATACTGCGCTGCGACACTCGCACTGGCGAATACCTCTCGCGCGTCCAGAGCTGACGCGCCGCATCCATCGACTCACCCCTCTCCATCACGGCCTGGCGCCCCGGCGCCAGCCGCCAGATGCTCGCCTGGCGGGCGCAGCTCAAGCGCTGCCTGCGCGAACTCCTTGATGCGCGTGACTGGCTGGAGATCGACGCTCCCAGCCTGATCAACACCGCCGATTTCGAACCCAACGTCGCCCTGTTCCGGGTCACCCTCCCCGACGGCACCCCGGCCGGCAGCCTGCACGCCTCACCCGAGCTATCGATGAAGCGCGTGCTGAGCGCCTATCCGCAACTCCCCGGCCTCTACTACCTCGGCCCGGTATTTCGTGCCGGCGAGATCGGATCGCGTCACAATCCCGAATTCACCATGCTTGAGTGGTACCAGACTGGTGCCAATCTCGCCGCCGGCATCGAGACCACGCTCGACCTGATCCGCGCAGCTGGCGAGCTTTTCGATCACCCCACCCCGCCGGTCGAGCACCGCCAGTACGGCTCACTGTTCCGCGAGCATTGTGACCTTGACCCCTACGCGGCCAACACTGGAACCCTGCGCACGGCCGCCGAGAGCGCCGGCATCCAATTGAACGACCCGACCGCCATGAGCCGGGACGACTGGCTGGACCTGCTGATGAGCATGGTGATCGAGCCGCGCTTTGACCCCGGCACACTGACGGTAGTGACCGGCTACCCGGCCAGCCAGGCAGCCATGGCCCGGCTGGCGACCTCTTGCTTTGAGGGGCGAGAGGTCCACATTGCCAGCCGATTCGAGGTCTACGGCGGCACACTGGAGCTCGCCAACGGCTACCACGAGCTGACCGACCCGGCCGAGCAGGCCCGCCGGCTTGAGACAGACGGCGGCAACGCCACGCCCGGCCCCACCCAGCTGCGCTTCCTGGCGGCACTCGAGCATGGCCTGCCGGAGTGTACTGGCGTGGCGCTGGGCGTGGACCGGCTGCTGATGTGGCTGACCAACTGCGACAACATCGACGAAGTCTTGCCATTTTCGGCCCTGCGCCGATAGAAATCGCACATCCACCGGGCGTCTCAACAAGCAATCGGCAGAATCCGACACACGTCAAACGAACCGGATTGGGCTCCCGCATCGACCATTTCCCGCGAGAACGAGGCGAGATATCAGATATTGACGCCCCTTTGTTGACACACCAGCGCCCATCACGACCCTCTGGCCTGCACAACACCCCGTGACAATCGTCACGACGGCTGATCGGATTCTGCCTGCAACCGTTGGCCCAGCTTGACCGGCATCTCCGGTTGCCAGCGGCGATCAAAGTCCACACCCGGGGCGGTCAGCAGGATCACGGTCGACCCCATGTTGAACCGCCCCATCTCGGCACCGCGCGCCAAACGGATGGAAAGTCCTGCCGCCTCGTCATAACGCCAGCGACCGATCTGGCGCTGCGGCGAGGGCGTGACCAGTCCCGCCCAGACGGTCTCGATCGCCGCGACGTTGATCGCTCCAACCAGTACCATCGCCATCGGCCCGTCGGCGGTGTCGAACAGGCACACCAGCCGCTCATTGCGCGCGAACAGGCGCGGCACCACGCTAACCGTGCCGGTGGAGACCGAGAACAGCCGCCCCGGCACATGGATCATCTCGCGCAGCCTGCCCTCGATGGGCATGTGGACACGATGGTAGTCCGACGGCGACAGGTAGAGCGTGGCAAATGAACCGTCCTTGAACTGCTCGGCCAGCACCTCGTCGCCCCCGAGCAGCTCCGCGGCGGTATACGCCCGTCCCTTGGCCTGGAAAATATTGCCCGACTGGATATGACCGATCTGGCTGATCCGGCCATCCACCGGGCTGATCCAGTCATTAGCCTCGCCCTCGATCGGACGCGCCCCGTCGGCCAGTGCCCGGGTGAAGAAGGCATTGAAGGTCGGGTAGGCAGAAACCTGGCTCTCCGCTGCCTCGTCGAGATTGACGCCGTAGGCCCGAACGAAACGTCGGATCAACCAAGTGGTCCAGGGGGCCCGCCAGCGGGTGACCCGAAGCACCAGCCCGGAGATCAGATGATGCGGCAACAGATACTGAACGCGCGCCCAGAGTCGAGACTGCCATTTCACGGAGGAGGAGCCGGTTGCCATATTGCCTCGCTGCGGCCTGATAAATGCCGATGGGGAAGAATGCCGCCGATAGGAAGGTGGCCAGGAAGGTAGTATTGTGCCAGACCTACGCCTTTCCACCTGCAATCCGCGCCATGCCCAACCCACGCCATGCATCCAGCCGCCGAAAAACCACAGGACTCGATACCCGAGGCATTCGCCGATCACGACCATCTCGGCACCATTCTCGACTTTGTCCGCTGGGCGGCCAGTCGCATGGACGAGCACGAGGTGTTCCTCGGACACGGCACGGCCAACTACCTCGACGAGGCGGCATGGCTGGTCCTTGAGGGCCTGCGATTGCCGCCAGATCTCGGGCGGGACTGGTGGAATGCCCGCTTGACCAGCGAGGAAAGGACCCACCTGGCCGATCTGATCCGCCGCCGCTGTGTCGAGCACATTCCGACCGCCTACCTGCTCAACCGCGCCTGGTTCCTTGGCCGGCCCTATTACGTCGACGAGCGCGTGCTGATCCCACGCTCGCCCTTCGGCGATCTGATCCGCGACCACTTCAAGGGTCTGCTCGACGAGCAGCATATCGAGCGCATACTCGACATCGGCACCGGCTCCGGCTGCATCGCCATTGCCCTGGCCGAACATTTCCCCGAGGCGTCCGTGGTCGGCAGCGACATCGACTTTGGCGCGCTGGCCGTGGCCGCACACAACGTGGCCGACTACCAGCTGAACGACCGACTGGAACTGTTGCAGTCCGACGGCTTCGACCAGTTGCTCGACGACTCCGGCCAACCGCTGCGGTTCGACCTGATCGTCAGCAACCCGCCCTACGTCGACCCGGACGAGGCCGAGGATCTACCGGCCGAGTACGGTCACGAGCCGGCCAGTGCCCTGTTCGCGCCCGACCAAGGGCTGGCGCTGGTCGAGCGCCTGCTTGACCAGGCGGCCACGCACCTCGCGCCGGCTGGCTGGATCTTCATCGAGATGGGCAACGGCCGTCACTGGTTCGAGCAGCGTTGGCCCGATCATCGCGGACTGTGGCCGGACCTCTCCCCGGCGCCCTCCTCGATCGTCGGCTTCCACCATGCACAACTCGCCGACTGGCGCGGAGCGACCGCCTGACTCCCCGGAAATCAACCCATATCCGCCCGACCCGCCCCCGAACTATTGTTTACTAATATTCTTAGGAATAGCCTTCAACGCCATCTTTTCAATCAGTTACAAAGCCAGCCCATCGATAAATTTATTTTCCTGGGCGCCAGAGTTGTTTTTCCCGATACGCGGGTGAACAATCGACCCTAGCGGATTCGGCAGGGGCGTTCGGCGTCCGCAGATCACTTTTCAATTAGGGAGAAAGCAGGTCATGGCACATATCGTCATTCTGGGTGCTGGCATCGGTGGACTACCCGCCGCCTACGAGGCCCGCGAGGCACTCGGCAGCGACCATCAAATCACCGTGATCAACGCGGAGCCGTACTTCCAGTTCATCCCCTCAAACCCCTGGGTTGCCGTCGGCTGGCGCAACCGCGACGACATCACCTTCCCCATGGAGTCCTACCTCAAGCGCAAGAAGATCGATTTCATCGCGCAGACGGTTGACCGCATTGATGCCCAGGGCAATCGACTCGAACTCGCCAACGGCGAGACGGTCGATTACGACTATCTGATCATCACCACCGGCGCGAAGCTGATGTTCGACGAGGTGGAAGGCGCCGGACCGCACAACGGCCACACCCAGTCGGTGTGCACCATCGATCATGCCGAGCTGGCCTACGACGACTACCAGAAACTGGTCGAGAACCCGGGGCCGGTAATCATCGGTGCCATGCCGGGAGCGAGCTGCTACGGCCCCGCCTACGAGCACGCCTTGATCCTCGACTCGGCCCTGCGCAAGAAGAAGATCCGTCACAGGGTGCCGATCACCTTCGTCACCGCCGAGCCGTACATCGGTCACCTCGGCCTTGGCGGCGTGGGCGACTCCAAGGGCATGCTCGAGTCCGAGCTGCGTAACCACGACATCAAGTGGATCACCAACGCCAACACCACCAAAGTCGAGGCTGGCACCATGTTTGTCGACGAGCTGGACGACAAGGGTGAGATCAAGCAGCAGCACGAATTGCCGTTCCAGCACGCCATGATGCTGCCGGCGTTCAGGGGTGTCGACTGTGTCGCTGAGGTCGAGGGTCTGTGCAATCCACGCGGCTTCGTCATGATCGACGACTATCAGCGCAGCCCGACCTACAACAACATCTTCGCCGCTGGCGTGGCCGTCGCCATTCCGCCGATCGAAAAGACCCCGGTGCCGACCGGCGCACCCAAGACCGGCTACATGATCGAATCAATGGTCACGGCGATCGTGCACAATATCCAGGCCGAGCTCACCGGCGAGGGCGAACCGGACGCCAAAGGCACCTGGCAGGCGATCTGTCTGGCCGATTTCGGTGATCGCGGCGCGGCCTTCATTGCCCTGCCACAGAATCCGCCACGCAACGTCAACTGGTTCGCTACCGGTCGCTGGGTGCATTTGGCCAAGATCGCCTTCGAGAAATACTTCATTCGAAAAATGAAGAAAGGCACCTCTGAACCACTGTATGAAAAGTACATCATGCGGGCGATCGGCCTGCACCGACTCGAGAAATGAGCGGTTGATCTAGCCGATCTGTCGGCACAGGAAAGAGACGGCGCGCCTGGCAGGACGCGCCGTTTTTATATGCATCCCGGGCAGCGGCTGCCGAGTAGCGTGACGCATCAGGTAGACTTGCAGTCCTAAGAATTCCCGCTGGACAACACAATCTGATGACACATTACGCGCCTCCCCCGAACCACGTGCTCGGCGACCTGTCGGTCGAGACCTTCCTGCGTGAGTACTGGCAGAAGCAGCCGGTCCTGATCCGTGGCGCATTTCCTGACTTCGAGAACCCGATTGCCCCCGAGGAACTGGCCGGCCTGGCCTGCGAGGAGGACGCCCCGTCACGCCTGGTCCTCGAGCACGGCGAGGAGCGGGACTGGCAACTGAAGATGGGGCCGTTCACGGAAGACGACTTCCGCGCCCTGCCGAAAGACGGTTACTCCCTGCTGGTCACCGACTGCGAGAAACTGATCCCCGAGCTGCTGGTGTTCGTCGAGCGATTCCGCTTCATACCGGACTGGCGCATCGATGACCTGATGATCTCCTATGCCCCGCCAGGCGGGTCGGTCGGCGCCCATATCGACGAATACGACGTGTTTCTCCTACAGACACACGGCCGACGCCGCTGGCAAATCGAGAATCCGCCAGTGCACAGCGCCTACCGCGAAGGGCTGGACGTGCGCATCCTGACCGACTTCACCCCGTCGGACGAGTGGGTGCTCGAACCGGGCGACATGCTGTATCTGCCGGCCGGCATTCCTCACCATGGCGTGGCGCTGGACGGCTGCATGACCTGGTCATTCGGCTTTCGCGCACCCACGCAGGCCGATCTCGCCAGCGGCGTCTGCGATCGACTCGCCAGCCTCGCTGCCGAGAGCCGTTACCGCGACCCCGATCTTGCAGCCGCCGACAATCCGGGCGAGCTGGTACCGGCAACCCGCAAACGCCTGCGCGACTGGGTGCGCGAGGCCATGGCAACCAATGACGCCCAGCTCGACCGCCTGATTGCCGAAACCCTGACCGAGCGCCCGATCGATCATGCCTCGTTCTATCCGCACTACCACGAAGAGGAGATCCCCGGCATCCTCGACCAACTGCCGGCGCTGCCCGAGCTACAACGCACCCCGGCCTCACGCTGGCTACTGCTCGAGCCGCAGGACGACGATCCCGGCCATCTTTGCATTGATGGCCATAGCCACCCGCTGGATGCCGAGAGTCTGCCACTGGCACGCTTGCTGACCCGGCAGATCCACGTCACCGGAGAGGCGCTGGCTGAGCAGGCCGGCAACGCCAGTGCACGCACCCTGCTGAAACAGATCCTGACCGCGGGACAGTTACTGATCCCCGAAAACGAACAAGATTGAGGAGTTACTCATGACCCAGCCATTTGCCAGCAACTGGGGCCTGATCGGCACCGGCGAAATCGGTGGTGTACTGGCCCATGGCCTGCTGAAGACCGGCCACCCCGTCTTTCCCATTACCCGCGACATGGACATTGCCACCGCCCTGGCCGTCCAGCCCGATCTCGACGGGCTGCTGATCGCCGTGGGCGAGAACGATCTTGGCCCAGTGCTCGAACAGATCCCGAGTGCCTGGTTCAATCGCCTGGTGCTGATCCAGAACGAGTTACTTCCCGATGATTGGCGCAAGCACGGTATCGAGACGCCAACAGTCGCCTCGATCTGGTTCGAGAAAAAACCGGGCACACCGGTCAAGCCGGTGGTCTCCTCGCCGGTGCACGGCCCGCAGGCCGATACCCTGGTTGCGGCAATGCGCGCGCTCGACATACCCGCCCACCCGGTCATTGAGGCCGACGAGATGCTCGAGGAACTGGTGATCAAGAACGTCTACATCCTGACCACCAACATCGCCGGCCTGCAGACCGGTGGCGACGTCGAGCATCTCTGGAACGAACATCAGGCACTCGCCCGCGATGTGGCGGCCGACGTCATCGCCCTGCAAGAAGCCCGGGTCGGCCGGTCACTCGACCATCAACGCCTGATCGACGGCATGGTGAAAGGCTTCGATGGTGACCCAGAGCACCAGTGCATGGGTCGCTCCGCCCCGCAGCGAATGGCGCGGGCATTGGCCCAGGCAGAGGAGCTCGGGGTCGAGATGCCCGCCATCAAGAAGATCGCGGCCAAGCAGAATTGATTCGCAAGGTTGGCGGTCACGTTCGACCGTCAACAATAGTTGCGATCTACCGCGCGCCTCAGGTCATTTGCTGCTGAGGCCATGCGCACACCGTTCCCGCAGCGGACAATCGCCACAGCTCGGGCGCACTCGGCAATGGGCCTTGGCGTGCTCGACGATCAGACCGTGCCATTGTGCCAGCCGAACCACATCCGGCTCCAAGGTGCTGTCAAACAGGACAGCGGCCAGTTCGTCATAGGGTGCTGCGGCCAGGGTCGGGAAACCGAGGCGGGCGAACAAGCGGCGGGTATAACTGTCGACAACCCACACCGGGCGCGCAAAGCCGTAGAGCAGAATGTCGTCGGCCGTCTCCGGACCGACGCCGTGAATCGCCAGCAGCCACTCGCGCAGCGTAGCGGTTTCCCACCCGACCAACCGAGCATACCCACCCACGTCAAGCCAGGCATTGACCAGGGCCTTCAGCCGCCGCGATTTGACGCGGAAGAATCCGGAAGGTCGGATGAGTTCAGCCAGTTCTTCATCGGTCAGTGCGGCCAGGCGCGTTGCGTCGAGGACATCGGCTGCATCGAGATTCGCCAATGCCCGTTCGACGTTGTTCCAGTTGGTGTTCTGAGTCAGTACGGCACCCACGGCAATCTCGAAGGCCCGCGCGGCCTGCCCCTGGGTATAACCGGCCGGCCACCAGGGCATGTCCTCGGGCTGCCCATCGCCCATCCGGTGGGCATGGGCCTCGATCAGCCGAGGCTCGATCCAATGCAGGCAATCGGCCAGCGATGCGAAGCCTGACCGGGATCGGCCTTCAAGGGAATTCGTCATGACAGAAAACATCCAATTACCTGCTTCAACCATTCGGACCGACTATCTGGTCCAACTAATTGGGAAACTTGCGCTATGTTCTCGTCAGGCGTCAGATGTTGGGCCGTGAGCGAGCAACAGCGACACCGTAGCCATCAGGAGATGCAGCAGACATGAGCCAGTCCAATATCGCCACCTTCGCCGCGGGTTGTTTCTGGGGTGTGGAGGACCGCTTCCGCCAGCTGCCTGGCGTGGCCAAAGTGACCTCAGGCTATACCGGTGGGCAGATCGACTCCCCTAATTACCGTCAGGTCTGCACCGGCTCGACCGGCCACGCCGAAGCCGTCGAGGTAGAGTTTGACCCACAGCAGATCGACT
This sequence comes from Halothiobacillaceae bacterium, assembly GCA_041676845.1. GTDB lineage: Bacteria > Pseudomonadota > Gammaproteobacteria > Halothiobacillales > Halothiobacillaceae > Guyparkeria. Next base: position 497,755 of record JBAYRD010000001.1, read on the forward strand.
ATGAGGAGCTGGTACGCGCCTTTTTCGCCATGCACGACCCGACCACGCTCAACCGTCAGGGGCCCGATGTAGGCAGCCAGTATCGGTCGGCCATCTTCGTCCATGACGAGGCACAACGTGAGACCGCCGAACGGGTCAAGGCCGAGCAGCAACAACAGCTGTCGCGGTCCATCGTCACCGAGATCACGGCCGCCTCAGCCTTCTGGCCGGCGGAGGATTACCATCAGCGCTACTTGGAAAAGCGCCGCACCGGCGTGCTGTGAGTGAGCCCTTGATCCGACAAAACGAGAGGAACCACGATGCTTGAATTCCCCTACGGTGGCCTGATCGGCCTGATCATCCTCGTCCTGGACATCTATGCCATCGTCAAGGTCGCTCAGAGCGGCGCCTCGACCGGCATGAAAGTATTGTGGATCGTCATCATCCTGCTGCTGCCGGTGCTCGGCCTGATTCTGTGGGCGCTCCTCGGCCCCAAGGGCTGAGACATAAGACTCGGCCCGAGAAACCGGAGGAAGCTCGTCCATGCATGCAATCAACACGAAACGTGTCTACGACCCGGTAGAAAAGGGCGATGGCTGTCGAATACTGGTGGACCGGCTGTGGCCGCGCGGTGTGAAAAAGGAAGACCTCCCTCACGACGAATGGCTCAAGACGGTCGCTCCCTCCACTGAACTGCGCCAGTGGTTTGGGCACGATCCCGAGCGCTTCGAGGAGTTCACTGCCCGCTATCTCCGTGAGCTCGAGCAAAATGCGGATCTTGATCGTCTGGTCGAGATTGCCAAGGGTCAGCCCGTCACCTTGCTCTTTTCCGCAAAAGATCGTGAGCACAATCAGGCACAGGTGCTGGCCAAATACATTCAGCAACAGCTGAGCTAGGGAAGCTCTGCACGATGCCTTTGGGGCCCGGCCGCCGGGTTCCCGCTTTTTGTGGGACCGACCTGCCTGTCTTGCAGAGCCTTTTCCTCAGCTTCGCAGGCCGATCCCCTTGCGAAACAACCGCAAGACGTAGAGATAGGCGATCAGGATACCCGTGGCCAGGACCGCGTAACTGCTCCAGACCGGCACGTCGCTGATGCCCAGCATCGCGTAACGAAAACCGTTGATGATGTAGAGAATCGGGTTGTAAAGCGATGCCTGCTGCCAGAAGTCCGACAGCATGTTGATCGAATAGAACACCCCACCCAGATAGGTCAGTGGCGTCAATACGAAGGTCGGCACGATCGAGATATGATCGAAATGAGAGGCGTAGATCGCATTGATCAACCCGGCCATGGCAAACAGGATCGACGTCATCAGCGCCACGCCGAACAGACCCAGCAGACTATGGACCGACAGCTCCGCAAACAGTAGCGCCACCATTGTCACCGCCGCGCCGACCGTCAGCCCGCGGGCCACACCGCCACCGACATAGCCGACGATGATCAGCCAGTTGGGCATCGGCGACACCAACAGCTCCTCGACGTGCCGGGCGAACTTCGCGCCGAAAAACGAGGAGACCGAGTTGGCGTAACTCTGGGTGATCACCGACATCAGGATCAGGCCTGGCACCAGGTACTGGATGTAGGGAACGCCGTCGATCTCGCCGATGCGCGGGCCGATCAGATGACCAAAGACCACAAAATACAGTGCGGTCATGATCATCGGTGGCAGCACTGTCTGCACCCAGATACGGCCAAAACGCAGGATCTCTCGAGTCAACAGCATGACGAAGGCGTTCCACGCCCCCCTTGTGGTCAGGCCCACGGCCCGCTCGCCCGGCCCTCGCTGTTCGAAGGCGTCGCTTCCCGAACGGATGCTCATATATGCTCCTCCGTCTGTTTGTTCCTGGCCGCCTCGTCGTCATCCTGCACCAGACGCAGGAACAGCTCCTCGAGACGGTTGGCCTTGTTCTTCATGCGTTCGATCACGATGCCGTGATCCCGCAACACTGCAAACACACTGGTCAACTCCTGATCGCCGCTGAGATCGATCTCGATGGTCTCCTCGTCGATCAGGCGCGCCTCAAAGGCAGGCAGTTCCGGCAAGGATTCGACCGGCTCGCAGGCATAGAGGACGAAAGTCTCCTGCGACAGCGTGGCCAGGAGATTGCGCATTGAACTGTGCTCGACGATACGGCCCTCATTGATGATGGCGATGTGGCGGCACAGCGCCTCGGCTTCTTCGAGGTAGTGCGTGGTCAGGATGATGGTGGTGCCCTGACGGTTGATCTGGGCCAGGAAGTTCCACATGTCGCGGCGCAGCTCAATGTCCACGCCGGCAGTGGGCTCGTCGAGGATCAGCATGCGCGGGCTGTGCACCAGCGCGCGAGCGATCATCAGCCGCCGTTTCATGCCACCCGACAGCGCCCGGGCGGCCCCTTCACGCTTGTCGTACAGCCCCAGCTGTTTCAACAGCTCGTGGGCACGCTTTTTCGCTGCCTTGCGGGTCATGCCGTAGAAGCCGCCCTGGTTGATGACCACCTCCTCGACCGGCTCGAACTGGTTGAAGTTGAATTCCTGCGGCACCACCCCGATCTGGGACTTCACCCAGGCCCGATCCCGACCCAGATCATGGCCGAAGACCTGCACCGTGCCGCTGGTCTTGTTGACCAGCGAGCAGAGGATGCCGATGACGGTCGACTTGCCTGCCCCGTTCGGGCCCAACAGGGCGAAAAAATCGCCCTCGGCAATAGACAGATCGATCCCCTTGAGGGCGTGCGTGCCTCCCTCGTAGATCTTCTCGAGTTCTCGAATCTCAACAGCATTACTCATGAAGAAGCTAGCGACTCCGTAAAACAAATGGCCATCAGCGCCCCGCCGACGGCAGGTGCCAGTGATAGCGGATACCCAGGCCGCGCACGACCAGGGTAACGATGAATCCCAGGACCACGGCGGCGATCGGCCATGCCAGCCAGTGGGCCAACAAAACATAAACGATCCCGCCAGCCAGGGCGGCCGAGGCATAGATCTCGCGGTGCAACAGCAACGGCAACTCGCCGGCCAACACGTCGCGGATCAGTCCGCCGAAGGTTGCGGTCATGATGCCCATCATCACGGCAATCATGGGGCTTGCCTCCAGTGACAAGGCGATCTGCGCGCCGATCACGCAGAAGGCCGCCAGGCCAACCGCATCCGCCCACAAGAGCCAATTGGCGCGCTGATGGAGCGGCTTGCTGACATAGAAGGTGGCAAGTCCCATCACTGCGGTGATCGCCAGGTACTCCCAGTGGGTTAGCCAGAAGACCGGCCGATCGAGCAGCAGATCGCGCAAGGTACCGCCACCGATACCGGTCACGGTCGCCAGGATCAGGAATCCCATCAGGTCCATGCGCTTGCGATCGGCCACCAGGGCACCACTGACGGCAAACACCGCCGTCCCGAAGTAGTCTACCCCCTGCAGTATCTCACCGATCATGCACCTGCCTCTCAATACGCATCGTCGACACCCGCCCAGCCGAGCGCCGGCGGGATCGGCCCCAGGAGTTGGTCTCAAAAACTGATCCCGAAAATTGGCCCCGCGAGTCGGCCCGCAGGCTCAGCCCACATGACCCGGCCCGCAAAACGCAAGGAAGGATAGCCAGCCAGTTGCACCGGGGGAAGGTCTTCCCTTGTTGACATGCCTTGACATGCCCCGATTCCCCAGCATTCTACTCGGACGACGAAGCCACTGGGAGGGGCTAGACTTCCTCATCCACAGCTACCGATGACCGACAGCCGCTCATGAGCCAGACCGAAACTCCGTTCGACACCGACCTGATCCGCCGCTATGACACCAGCGGACCACGTTACACTTCTTATCCGACCGCGGTGCAATTCCACGACGATTTCACGATCGACGACTATCGGGCGGCGGCCGCGCGCTCGAATGCCGGCGGCGGGCCGCTGTCGCTGTACCTGCACATCCCCTTCTGCGACACCATCTGCTACTACTGCGCCTGCAACAAGGTAGTGACCAAGGACCGCGCCAAGGCCCGCCCCTACCTTGAGGACGTCTACCGCGAGATGGCGCTACAGGCCGCCCTCTTCGAAGACGGCCGCCCGGTCGACCAGCTCCATTGGGGCGGCGGCACGCCCACCTTCCTTTCACACGAGGAAATACGCGAGCTGATGACGAAGACCGGTGAGCATTTCTCGCTCAAGGATGACGATACGGGCGAGTACTCGATCGAAATCGACCCGCGCGAGGCCGATGCCGCCACCATCCGTCTGCTGCGCGAGATCGGCTTCAACCGCATCAGCATCGGCGTGCAGGACTTCGACCCGGAGGTGCAGCAGGCGGTCAACCGCGTGCAGAGCTTCGCAGAGACCCGCGAGGTGGTCGAGACCGCTCGTGAGCAGTCCTTTCACGGGGTGAGCATCGATCTCATCTACGGCCTGCCGCACCAATCGCGCGACCGCTTCATGCGGACACTCGACCGGGTGATCGAGTTCGACCCCGACCGCTTGTCCATCTTCAACTATGCCCACCTGCCGCAACGCTTCAAGCCACAGCGACGCATCGTGGACACGGATCTGCCCAGTCCGGCGGAGAAGCTGGATATCCTCGGCTCGACCATCCACCACCTGCAGCAGGCCGGTTACGTCCTGATCGGCATGGACCATTTCGCCAAGCCGGACGACCCGCTGGCGATCGCCCAACGTAAAGGCACACTGCAGCGCAACTTCCAGGGCTATTCCACCCACGCCGAGTGCGACATGGTAGCGATGGGTGTCTCGTCAATCAGCCAAGTGGGCGGTGCGTTCAGTCAGAACGTCAAAGACCTGGCCAGCTACCACGAGGCACTCGCCGCCGGGCGGCTGCCGATAGAGAAGGGGCTGGTGACCACCGCAGAGGACCAGTTGCGGCGGCACATCATCACCGAGCTGATCTGCAACTTCCGGCTATCGATCCCAGATGTGGAGGCGCGCTTCGAGATCGACTTCAGACAGCATTTTGCCACTGCACTGGAGCAGTTGGACGAGATGGTCCGCGACGAGCTGGTCACCATCACGCCCGAGGCGATCGCCGTACAACCGCGTGGCCGGCTGCTGATCCGCAATGTCTGCATGGCCTTCGACGAATACCGCGGCACGTTGGACGGTCAGCGTTTCTCTCGGGTGATCTGACCGACTCCTGCCCCTGCGAGGCAGCAAACAGGCGAATTTTGCACGGAAATGCCCGTTCGGGGCGGCAAGACAGGATTCATAACGAAGAAAGCCAAGCTAATGGAGGAGCTATGAGCCAGCAAGGACTGACCGGACGCGAGCGCGAACTGCTGGGATCGGAGATCATATCCACCCGCACCGACGAACGGGGGGTGATCAAGTTTATCAACCCCACCTTCACACAAGTCACCGGGCTCACGAAGGATGAATCGCTCGGTCAGCCACACAGCCTGATCCGGCACCCCGACGTGCCCCGGGCGGTGTACTCCCTACTCTGGAGCCAAATAAAAGAGCAGCGGGCGCAGTTTTTTGCCGTGACCAAGAACGTCTGCAAAAACGGCGATCACTACTGGACCATCGGCTATTTCCAGCCAGAGCTGGATCCGGACGGCGAGATCAAGGGCTTCCGCTCGACCCGCCAAGGGCTGCGCGAGCCAAGGCTGAAGGCCGAGTTCGACCAGGTCTACAGACAGGTACGTGAGGAAGAGCTAAGACACCCAAGGCCCAAGCAGGTCATGGCGGGTCTTAAGGCCCTGAACAAGTGGTTGAAGAAGGCTGGCTACGAGAACTACGAAGCCTGGGCCAAGCGTACGTTGTAAACCACAACGCAGTGACATGGCATCCGGCCGATCTCGCTCAAACATTCCTACTCAGCCGATCAGCTAACCACCCAGTCAGACAGCCCCTGATCGGCTGGACTACGAACCTCAGCGACCATCGGCGCGCGGCCGCCACAACCAAGGGCCAATTACCAGCAACAGGGCCAGGTAGATCAGCATGGCAGCAAAGGCGGTCACGGCCAGCCAGGTCGGCAGCAGGCCGGGCCAGATCGGCAACATCAGGCGGATGAGCACCAGCGCCAGCATGCCCAGCAACGCGGGCCACAGCACCCGAGGAAAGCGGATCGGGCGCCCGGTGTGTCCGGCACTGACCCGCAACATCATCCCGAACGGCATGACCAGCAACACACCCAGACCTAACGCATGGATGGGGCCATCTGCGCCGCCAGCCGGCAGGCCGGCCAGCAGCCAGGCCTGCCAGGCCAGGCCGAACAGCACCACCAGCACGCCAAGAAACAACAGCCACAACATCGGTTCGCCCAGCACGGCCGGATGCCACCAGCGCCACAGCGCATAGCCCCCCGTCAGGGCGATCAATGCAGCCACGGCGGCCGACAACGGTGCCGACAACCCTGGGGTCCAGGGGTTCAGGGCCAGCAGACCAAGCAGCAGGAGCGGCCCACCGCCGAGGATCACGGCGACCGCCCGACCTGTTCGCTGCGGTGCCATGCCCAGACGATTGGCGGAGAATGGTGGAATCACGCGCTGGGCGATAAACAGCAGCATCGCGGCGATGGGCAGCAGCCCGGCCCAACCGGCGAACATGGACAAGGCAGCATCATTGCGCAAGACGGCGAACAGCAGATCCATGCCGGCAACAATGAAAAGCGCGATCGGAAACAGCAGATTGTGCCACTGGCGTGTGAGCCAGATCAGACGCGCCACCACGAAAAACACGATCAGTTCGGTGGCAATCGAGAAGAGATAAGGCCAGAGCGGATCCACACCAAAGACGAGGAATCCCAGGCGTGCGCCCAACCACAACCCCAGCGCCACCAGCAACCAGCCAGGCGTCCAGGCCCGGCGCCCGCTCCAGTTCTGTGCAGCGGTGGTCAAGAATCCCGCTACCAACGCCACCCCGATACCATAGACGACCTCATGCGCATGCCAGCGCCAGCCCCAGCGCCCGGTCACGGCATCCGCCCACCCGCCGGTCAGCCAGGTGAGCCCCCAGAGCCCCATCGCCACGGTGGCAAACGACAGCATCACGAGGAACCACGGTCGGAAACCGACCGAGAACAGCGGCCATTGCCGCCAGCCGGCCCATCGATCCCGCCGATCCCTCACCGATGCAGTCATTGGGATATCTCCTCGTCCTTCAGACAGCCGTCCTGCAGCCGGTTGAACAACCCGCGTTCCTCGAAGCGGACATGGGCAATCAGCCATTCACCCAGTGCATGACAGACCGAGGCCTCTGGGTACGGATCCTTCAACAGGCGCCCTACCAGCTCCATGATCTCTCGATGCTCGCGATGCATGCGTTTGACCTGCTCGGCCAGCGTCGCATCATCCGGACAGCGGGCGAGGGCCTGCTCGCAAAGCGCCTCCTCGGCAGCGAAATGCGTGAGCAGCTCCGGCCGATGAGCCTCCAGCGCCGCGCGGGTTCCGGCATCGCAGCCGGCCCGCTGAAGCTGACGTGCCAACTTGAGTGTCTGATGGTGGTCGCGAGAGAGCGGCTGCAGGGTCTCGTGTCGGCGCATCGTGGGCTTCCTTTTGATGGAGATGGACGGAGAGAATTCAGGGAGAGGTTCCCCTGGGTCGTGGCAATCCGCCCACAATATATGCATACTGGATGCATATTACAAAATGAGACCCATAGCGCCGTGCAGCTCAATCGACAGACCGATTACGCCTTTCGCATCCTGATCTATCTCGCCGACCACGCCGAGGCGTCCAAGAACTCCTCAGCTCGGCCCAAGATCCGCGAGATCGCGGCCTATTTCAACGTCTCGTACAACCATCTGATGAAAGTGGCCAACACCCTGGTCACGCACGGTTATGTCGAGTCGCGACGCGGCAAGGGGGGCGGGCTGGCACTCGCCCGAGCACCAAATGCCATTTCACTGGGTGCGGTAGCTCGGGATATTGAAGGCCACTGGGAGCTGGTTGATTGCTTCGGTGAAACGACCGCCTGCCGCATTGCCCCCACCTGCCAACTGGCGCCCATTCTAGCCGAGGCGTTGGCGACATTTTGGGACGTGCTCGACCGATATACCCTGGCGGACATCGCACATCTGCCGTCCGCGGATGCGCCTGTGACCTTCCACCAATCTCCCGGGGAATCTTCCGGGGCCGCCCCCCGCACAACCCTCTGAGAAACCTTCTGGGAACCTCCTTTCGCACTAGGCGCACCGGGCGGATGAATCCAGCATGACAGCAGCGTTTCGGCAGACCCCAGCAGCTGAAACCCTGTGGAAGCAAGGTTGAGCTTTCCATCTCATGCCCTATAATGCCGACACACTTACATGGACCTGATCGCGGCTGGAAACTGAACGCGAACGGGCAACAAGCATGGCGATTCGTTTTCGTGAACCGCGCCTCGAAGATGGGGCTCGGGTTCACCAGCTGGTTAAACGGGCAGGTACGCTCGATCTGAACTCAGCCTATCTCTACTTTCTGCTGGCCGACCACTTCCGTTCGACCTGCGCCCTCGCGGAAAACGGCCAAGATCTCGTGGGCTTCGTCACCGCCTACCGCCTGCCGGACAACCCTGACACCCTGTTTGTATGGCAGATCGGCGTCGATGCCTCGGCGCGCGGCCAAGGTGTAGCATCCGGCCTGCTCGAGGCGCTGCAAGGACGCGACTGGTTCGGTGACATCAAGCGCATCGAACTGACCATCTCCCCCGACAACCCCGCCTCCAAGGCCCTGTTTACCCGCTGGGCGGAAAAGCTGGGACGGTCGATCCGTCACGAACCCTATCTCTCCAGCGAGCTTCTCGGCGATGACCATCAGCCGGAAGACCTCTACGTCATCGATCTCTGAACGTCGATATCGTCGATCGGCCCTGCTTCGGGCCGGCTGCTTGGCGTCCATTTTCCTGCCCGTTTTCCTTATCCCCATTTTCTTTTCACGCAACACACGTACCTAATGAGGACCTGTGATGAACATTGATCTATTCGAGAAATACGAGTCCAACGTTCGCGGTTACATCCGCTCGTTCCCGACCATTTTCGTCAAATCCAAAAACGCCACCATGTGGGACCACCACGGCAAGGCCTACATTGATTTCTTCGGTGGCGCCGGCTCCCTGAACTACGGCCACAACGACCCGGCCATCATGCGGGCAATCGTCGATTTCATCGAGCGTGACGGTGTCACCAACGCGCTCGACAAGGCGACCGACGCCAAATATGCGTTCATTGAGAAGCTGCAGGAAACCATCCTCAAGCCGCGTGGGCTGGACTACAAGGTCCAGTTCGTCGGCCCGACCGGCACCAACGCCGTCGAGACCGCCCTGAAGCTTGCACGCAAGATCAAGGAGCGGTCCAACATCGTCTCCTTCACCAACGCCTTCCACGGTCACACGCTGGGGGCGCTGGCGGTCACCGGCAACGAGTTCTATCACGACGAGTTCTACGGCGTACCGCAGAACGTCACCAAGATGCCGTACGACGATTACTTCAACGACACTGGCGACGCCCAGATAGACAGTATCGACATGATGCGCCAGTACTATGAGGACGCCAGCTCGGGCTACGATCTGCCGGCCGGCATCATCGTCGAGACCATCCAGGGCGAAGGTGGTATCAATGTCGCCTCGGTCGAGTGGCTCCAGAAGCTCGACAAGATGTGCAAGGACCTCGACATCCTGCTGATCGTCGACGACATCCAGGTCGGCAACGGCCGTACCGGTACCTTCTTCAGCTTCGAGCGTGCCGGCATCAAGCCCGACATCGTCACTGTCTCCAAGTCGATCGGCACCGGCCTGCCGATGTCCATCGTGCTGATGCGCCCGGATATCGACCAGTGGTCGCCCGGCGAGCACACCGGCACCTTCCGCGGCAACTCGCTGGCCTTCGTCGCCGGCGCGACCGCACTGGAGCGCTGGGAGACCGACGAGTTTTCCAAGGAAATCATTGCCAAGGGCAAGAAAGTCGAAGAGCACTTCAAGGCAATCGCCGAGCGCCACAAGGACGTGATCTCCGACGCCCGTGGCCTGGGCATGATCTGGGGCTTGGAATCCGAGATAGAGGGCTTCTGCAACGAGATCTCTGTCGAGGCGTTCAAGCGTGGCCTGGTGGCCGAGACCGCCGGCGCCGATGACCAGCTGATCAAGTTCCTCGCCCCGCTGACCATCAGCGAAGACGAGCTCGACCAAGGCCTGAAGATCCTCGCCGAGGCAGTCGACGCTGCCGCAGCGGCTCGCAAGAGCTGATCCGGCAGCACCCAAACCGGCCCAAACCGGCCTCGCCACCAGAAAGCGAGGCCGCCTCTTCCAATAAAAACGGAGACAGACATGCTCGTACGTTATCTAGAGAAGGACATCCTCGGCACCGAGCGCGAAGTCGAGGCCGAGAATGGCAACTGGGTCAGCCGCCGCCTGATCCTGGCCGATGACAAGGTCGGCTTCTCGCTTAACGACACCATCATCCGTGCCGGCACGGAAACCTTCATCCACTACCAGAACCACATCGAGGCGGTTTACTGCGTGGCGGGTAATGGAGAAATCCACGACATCAACAACGATGTCACCTACCCGATCCGCGACGGGATGATGTACCTCCTCAACGACCCGGCCGCCGACAAGCATTACCTGCGTGGTGGCACTGAGGACATGCGCATGATCTGCGTGTTCAACCCCCCACTGACCGGTCGCGAAGTTCACGACGAGCACGGCGTCTATCCGGCACTGAGCCTCGACGACTGACTGCGCAGACAGCCACGAAAAAACCGGCCATCCTTGCGGAGGCCGGTTTTTTTGTTTCTGGCACTCCGGCGCGCTGTCGAACGTTCATTCAACCATGGGCCGCCGCCAGACGAATGACCAACGTGTATCGCGCGTCGCTCGCACCACACCGTCGATGACGCGCAGAGATCCGTCCCGATCGGTCCGCCAGACACGGGCCCCGGCGGCTTGCCATCGGGAGACCACCTCAGGACGGGGATGACCCCAGCGATTGAGGAACCCGACGCTCACCAGCGCCTGTCGCGCCCCCGATGCCTCGACAAATGCCTGGGTCGAGGAGGTCGACGAACCATGATGGCCGACCACGACGACATCTGCCTGCATATCGGCATTTCGCAGCAGCCAGTGCTCACCGGCGGCTTCGAGATCGCCGGTCAGCAGTAACGACCACCTCCGCCCCACCACCCGCAACACACAAGAGCGATTGTTGGCTGACCCCAACGGCGCCTGCAATAGCTCGAACCGCACTCCATCCCAGATCCATGACACACCGTGCTGGCAGGCTTCGCCCTCATCCGCCGTCAAGCCGTGACCTGGACCGGTCACCCCCAGCACTGAAGCCTCGGGAAAGGTCGAACGAATCGCAGCCAGGCCGCCTATATGGTCCAAGTCCTGGTGACTGATGACAATCCGATCGAGATCCTTGACGCCGACAGCACGCAACGCCGGCAGAACAATCGCCTCGCCCGTATCGAACTGTCCGACTCGCGGGCCGGCATCGTAGAGCAGATCATGATGCGCGGTCTGCAGCCACACAGCCGAGCCCTGACCGACATCCAGCACCTCTGCCTCGAACGTTCCCGCCACCGGCCGGGCCGGGGCGATCATGATCGCCGGGAGCATCAACATGAGCGCCAGGTATCGACCGGGGAATCGGCTTGGCAGCATCAGCCAAGCCACTCCCAGCGCAAACAACCCCAAGGCCGGGGCACTCGGCGGGGCGCGGGTGGAATCGGGCATCACCGCCACCAACCACTCGAGCGTCACGAACAGACCAGTGCCCAGCCATCCGATCAGCCAGGCAATCCCCGCGCCAGCGGCCGTGCTGAACCAGGAAACAAACAGCCCGATCAGGGCGAGAGGCGTGATCAGCATGGAAACGAGCGGGACGGCCAGCAGATTGGCCGGCAACGAGGCGAATGCAATCCGGTCAAACAAACCCCAGGTCAGGGGCAGCAGTCCCAACGTCAGCAGCCATTGCAGGCGAAGCAGCTCGAATGGACGCCACAGCGGGTCACGGCCGCGGATAAACAGGATGATCAGCAGCACAGCGGCGAACGACAGCCAGAACCCCATATCCAATGGTGCGAAGGGATCAAGCCATAGCACCAGCACGAAAGCGAGCAGCCACAGATCAGTCAAACGCCAACGCCGTTGCATCAACACGCCGAGCAACAATACCGTCAGCATCAACGCGGCTCGCAGCGTGGGGATGGAGAGCCCCGCGATCAGCGCATAACTCCAACCAGCGACGACGGCCACGATTGCGGCAATCCGCTGAGCCGGCAGACCACGGCTCAGTGGCAATCTGCCCCAAAGAGCGCGTGTGAGCAGGGCCGCCAAGGCCGCGATCATGCCGACGTGCAATCCGGAAATGGCGAGCAGATGGTTGGTGCCGGATGCCAGCAAGGTCTCCCACTGGCTATCCGAGAGCTCGCCTTTGTCACCCAGCGCCAGGCCATGCCACAAGGCTGCCGCAGCCGCCAGATGCGAGGAGCCTGATGAAATTTCGCCGCCCTGCCCCGCGTGGCGCACACTCGCCTGGAGGCGCTCCCGGGCCAGCTCGCGCAGGCGGTCGACCGATGCCTGCCAACCGGCCGCCACACCCCGGTCGACTGGTGATTCGCGCAGGTAACCCGTCGCGACGATCTGGTGGCGAAACAGCCAGCGGCGGTAGTCGAACCCGCCCGGGTTGGCGTGGCCGTGCAAGGGCTTGAGGCGCGCCACCACCTCGTAGTGCCGCCCACCACTGAGCTGGGCGACCGGCCCGCCCCAGTTGTAATCACTGAGTCTGAGGCGCGCCCCGACCGGCAACCCACCACATACCCGGCGCGCCACGGCATCATCGGCCACCAACGGCGCGGCCTTGGCGACGAGCAGCCGAAAGCGGCGCCGATTCGGCTGCTCGTCGATCAGACCCACCACGCGGCCTTCGATCCGACAATCAACCCGCTGATCAAAGACCGGCGCCTGCTGGAGCAGGACTGCAGCCGAACCCAAGGTGTGCAGCAGCCCCGCAACCACCACCGCAGCGACCGCCGACGCGCCCCAACCGCGCCACCAGGCCAGACCGCCCAGCAACAGCAAAAAGCCCGTGCATGCCGGTGCCGCCATCGCCAGCCAGGCGCCGGTCGATGGAGCGACCCCCCATCCCCCCGACGTCGACGGCCAAGGCAGGAGCCAAGCCAGCAACGCCGCCACCGCCCAAGCCAGCAGGAGCCGGCGAGCGGCAATCCGTGCCATGGCAGGACGGCTAGCATCACAGCCGCTCACCGACCGTGCCGGCATCTCAGAAGAAAGATTTCCCATGCAGCCGCATCCCTGCAGCGAGAGTGGATTTAGTCAAGGAATCCCTGCACCCATCGATGGCGCCTATAATCGATCGACCGAAGACATCCCTTGCCATCGACCGACTGCGCTACCATACCGCCATGAACACTGTAGTCGCCTCGACCATCCATTGCATTCCTGTCCTCTCGGACAACTACGTCTGGCTGATCGAGGGCACAGACGGTGCCACGGTAATCATCGACGCTGGCGAGTCCGAGCCGGTGATCGAAGCGATCGAAGCGCGCGGCCTCAAGCCAGTCGCCACCCTGATCACACATCACCACGCGGATCACGTTCAGGGTCTCGGTGGGCTCACCGAGCGATTCTCGATGCCGGTCTACGGCCCGGACAGCTGCCGTCAGCTGGGCGTGGATCACGTACTCAGTGACGACGACACCGTCGAGATCCCTGCGGTAGGCGAATTTACCGTCCTGGCGACGCCCGGGCACACCCAGGACCATCTGTCCTACCTGCTCGGCAAACACCTCTTTTGTGGCGACACCTTGTTTACCGCCGGCTGCGGCCGGCTATTCGAAGGAACTGCCGCCCAGATGCTCCACTCACTCGACCGCCTGGCTGCCCTGACCGATACCTTGGACGGCGAGGTGACCATCTATTGCGGGCACGAGTACACCCTCGACAGCCTGCGCTTTGCAGCCCATGCCGAGCCGGATAACGTCGACATCGCCGCGCGCATCAAGACGGTCGAGGCGCAGCGGAAAGCGGGGGAGCCTACAGCCAGCGCCTTGATGACGCTGGAGAAAAAGACCAATCCGTTCCTGCGCATCCGCGAGCCCGTATTGCGCCGCGCGATCGAGAACTATATCGGCAAACGCCTGGATGATGATATCGAGGCATTCGCTCAATTACGTCACTGGAAGGATGACTTCGATGGTCTGGCCCGACTGTAGCCTGGACTACAGCCAACGATCAGCTACTCATCAACAGCAAATATGCCAAAACAAGCCATGAACCCACTCCCCCTGCCGTCTTCGGCCGCCGCCCGACTACCGGACAGCCTGCGGGCTCTGACCCGACGTCTGATCCAACGTCTGATCCAACGTCTGATCCAACGTCTGACCCAGCGGCTGGCCCGACGTCTGACTTGGGGGCTGCTGCCGCTGGTAATCCTGCTGCTGCATGGCTGCGCCACCATGCCCCCGACCGGGCATGATCGGCAGGCATCCGATGACCGGAGTCAAATCAGTAAATCGGGCATCTCGCCCTTGCCGGCCATCAGCCGCCCCGATGCCAGCGGCAAACAACCGCCGGACCATAAACATGATCTCTGGCGGGCGGTAGCCAGTCGCTTCACCCTGCCGGTTCCTGACAACGCACGTATCGACGCTGAAGTAAAACGCTACAGTCGCGAGCCAGACTACCTGCGCGAAGTCAGTAAGCGGGCCGAACCCTACCTGTACATGATCGTCGAAAAGCTTGAAGCGGCGAATCTGCCGCTCGAGCTCACCCTGCTGCCGATCGTTGAAAGCGCCTACCTGCCGGAGGCCCTCTCGACCAGTTCGGCGGCCGGCATCTGGCAGTTCATCCCCTCGACCGGCACCTATTTCGGCCTCGAGCGCGACGCCTTCTACGATGGCCGCCGCGACATCAAGGCATCCACTGATGCCGCCGTCACTTATTTCAGCCAGCTGCGCGGCATATTCGACGACGACTGGCCTACCGTCATCGCCTCCTATAACGGCGGGCAAGGTACCCTGCTCAATGCGATTCGTCATAACGAGCAGCGAGGACTGCCTACCGATTTCTGGAGTCTCGAACAGATCGGCAAAGAAACCCGCGACTACCCGGCCCGACTGTTCGCGCTGGTAAAGATCTTCTCCAATCCAGAAAAATATGGCTTCACCCCCCACTCGATCGAGAATCGTCCTGTCCTGGCTCAGGTCGAGATCGACCGGTCGACCAACCTGATCAAGCTGGCCGACCTCACCGGTCTGGATCACGAGGCGCTCTACCGACTCAACCCCGGTTTCGGCCGCTCGATCACCGGTAACAAGCCCCGCCAGCTGCTCGTGCCGCACGAGGCCCGCGGCCGATTCGACGTGGACACACTGACGTCAGCCGCCAGCGCGGCAGAAGACTGGCAGCGCTACACCTTCGTGCGTGGTGACAGCTTCTACCGCGTGGCCCAACGTTACGGTGGCTCCGTCGACGAGCTGCTCGCGATCAATCGTCGCCAATCGGCCGTTGCCCGCCCCGGCGAGGTGATCCTGGTACCCGCTGGTCGCGTGGCGCAGGCGGTGGCCGCGGGCAATGTCCACAGCTATACCGTCCAGCCAGGTGATTCGCTGTGGGCCATCTCCCGCAAGCACAATATCAAGCTGGCCGAGCTGCGCCGCATGAACCAGTTCGCCGACAATCCGGTCCTGCGGCCAGGCGACCAGGTAGTCATCGGTGTGAAGAGCGATGACAGGCTTGCCGGCAGCTCGAAATACATCGTCCAACCCGGCGATACGCTCTGGCAACTGGCGCGGCGCTTCTCCATGACCGTGGACGAGCTGACTGCGCGTAACCAGATCGGTCGGGACAGCCCACTCCGACCAGGTCAAGAGCTGGTGGTGGCCAGCAACTAATCCGGCCCGACGCGCAACGGCAATCGCGCCACGAGCAACGGGGCCCATTCATTGGGCCCCGTCTTGTTTCTGTTTTTAGCTGCCGTTCCGGACTACTGCTTTGGGATTGGCGGCCTTAAGCTGTCAAACCCAGCCACCGCAGGGTGTTTTCCTGCGTGCGTGCCGCCATTTCCGGCAGGCTCTCGCCACGGATATCAGCGAGCATTTCAGCGACATGACGTACGCGAATGGGGTTGTTGGGCTTGCCGCGATAAGGCACGGGTGAGAGATACGGTGAATCGGTCTCGATCAGCAACCGGTCGCCGGGCACCTTCTTGGCCACCTCGCGCAATGCGGCGGCCGACTTGAAGGTGACTATCCCGGAAAAGGAGATATAGAAGCCCAGATCCAGCGCCCGGCGAGCGATGTCCCAGTCTTCAGCGAAACAATGCATCACCCCGCCGCACTCCTCGGCATGCTCGCGCTCAAGCACATCGACCGTGTCAGCAGCCGCCCCACGCGTGTGAATGATCACCGGCTTGCCCACGGCCTTGGCCGCTTCAATGTGGGCCACGAACCGCTCGTGCTGCCAGCGCTCGCCCGGCTCGCAATGAAAGTGATCCAGCCCGGTCTCGCCAACTGCCACGATCGATCGGCTGTGTCGATCCTCGTCAATCGCGCGCACCAGCTCCTCGGCCGGGATCACCGCCCCGGCCTCCTGGGTCGGGTGCAGGCCGTAGGAGAGGAACACCTCGGGACGCTCGCTGCGGCGATCGGGATTACCCGTCAGGTAAGGCGAGACCAGTGCGGTCATCGCCGGCCAGGTCGATGGCTTGATCGAGACGCACAGCATCCGTGTCACCGACTCGAGCCAGGCCGTGTGCATGAAGCGGTCGAAGTCGTTATCGAAGGCGTCCAGCTCCACCCGATCCAGGTGGCAATGCGAATCAAACAGTTGCATATCACTCCGAAGCGATGAAAAAGCGGGTGTTTAAGGTAGCTCCACCAAATCACATGGTGTAGGTGGGCGTCTCCTTCTCCAGCGTGCCGGCAAGATAACTCTCGATCTGCTGCCGGACGCGCCCTTGATCCATATGACCGAACTGCACCCCGATGCCCGCAACCTTGCCGCTCTGCGCACCTTTCGGGGTAACCCAGACCACCTTGCCGGCCACTGCCAGGCGCTCGGGGCTTCCCATCAGGGTCAGTGTCAGGAAAATCTCCCTGCCCAGCGGCAGGTGCGTGTGCCCCGGAATGAATAGCCCGCCATTCTTCACGAACGGCATATAGGACTTGTAGAGCGTGTCCTTGTCCGGGATGTTGTGGTGGATCATGCCTCCACCCAGGCCTCCTCCCAGGCCGCTTCCTGCTGCCATGGCACTACACCTCGCGATGATTTCTTGGAAAACCCAGCCTCGCCGGGCATCCGGTAGCGGCGGGTCAAGACGCCCTAGTCTACCGGCAATGGCGTCATGGTCGAAGCCGGACATGCGATCAGCTGCTGATCAGTCGGCGATCAACCGACTGGCTCGAGTCGGCGTGCCAAGCGTGGGTCGACCAGGTCCAGCGCCAAGTGCTCGACCGACAGTTCCGGATGCAATGGATGGCCGGCCTCGCGGGCAAACTGGATCAAGCGCGTCTGCACGGCCAGCCAGTGCTCGCTGCCATGCGCTGCCGCCAGCCGGGTCACCGGCGTCTCCAGGGCGCCCGGCAGGGCCGGATCGGGCAGAGCCACCCGCTGCCGGGCCACCGCCGGCCACAGTCGCAGCAGCCAGCGGGCGAGCACGGGCCGCGGCGTGGCCAGCCAGGGCGCCAATGCCGCAAGCGGCGAACCCGCTCCTTCGGCCAGCTGTACCCAAGCCTCGGTAACCGCTAGCCAATCGAAGGTCGGCTCACTGCCCTCGACCAGGATGGGGTCATCCAGGAATGCCAGCAATTCAGCCTGCTCGGCAGTACAGCCGGTGACCTGCCGCCACCAGCTCGCCTGTTCGTCGGGCCGTGGCTCACGTAGCCGCAGGCGCTGCAGTCGGGAGCGGATGGTTGGCAACAGGCGATCGACCTGCTCGACGGTGCAGAGAAACTGCATCGACTCCGGTGGCTCTTCGAGCAGTTTGAGCAGCGCGTTGCCCGAGGAGCGATTGAGGCGCTCGATGCGCTCGATCAGCACCAGCCGCATACGCCCGTAGCGGGTCAGGAAAGCACCATCGATCAACGCGCGGATCGCATCCACCGGAATATCGCGATGCTCGGCGTCATCGGCGAGCCGATGCAGGTCCGGAAAGGTTCCCTGGTCGGCCTGCCGACAGGCCGGGCAGCTGCCGCAGGGCCAGCCCTGCTCAGGGGCATGGCAGATGAGCCGCCGTGCCAGCGTCTCGACCAGGGCGGTCATCGGCGCCCCAAGCTGACCGTGCAGCAGCAATCCATGTGGCAGGCGACCACCTTCGATCATCCGGTCGAGTTGTGCCCAGCCCTCGTTGAGCCAACCGGCCCCCTGGATGGTGGCCGGGTCGCTCACCAGCCGCAGCTCCGGCAGGCCGGCGATGGGCTGGTCCTGCAAGTCAGTCGCCATAATGGGTCTCCAATTCAGTTTCGATCGCGGCCTGTACCTCGGTCAATGATCGGGTGGCATCGATACGACGCACGCGCTCCGGCTCACGCTGCCAGAGCGCCTCGAAACCGCCGTGCACCCGCTCGAAAAATGCCAGCGTCTCCTGCTCGAAGCGATCGGCCGCCTCGCGAGCCGCGGCGCGTTCGAGCCCCAGCACGACCGGCACGTCCAGCCAGAGCGTCAAGCCCGGATTGCAGTCACGGTGTGCAATGTCTGCCAGCTGTTCGATCACCTCCATGGAAAGCCCCCGTCCGGCCCCCTGATAGGCCCGGGTCGAGTCGGTAAACCGATCGCAGATCACCACCTTGCCCGCGGCCAATGCCGGGCGGATCAGTCGCTCGACATGCTGGGCACGGGCGGCGAACATCAGCAAGAGCTCGGTCGAGGCGGCGACTGGCTCGTCACGCACCGCCTTGAGTACGCCACGCAACTCCTCGGCCAACGGGGTGCCGCCCGGCTCACGCGTACAGACGACCGCCTGACCGCGGGCCTCGAACCAGTCGCGGGCGAAGGCCATTGCGGTTGATTTGCCGGCCCCTTCCAGGCCCTCGATGGTGATGAATCGCTGTGCTGGGGAGCCGGCCATCAATTCGCCTCCGCCTCCCGCTGATGCGCACGCCAGCGCGCTACCGCCCGATTGTGTTCTTCGAGCGTTCTAGAAAACGCATGCCCACCACTGCCGTCGGCGACAAAATACAGGGCATCGGTCTCCTCCGGGCGAGTCGCTGCACGCAATGAGGCCGCCGACGGCAGAGCGATCGGTGTCGGCGGCAGGCCATCGCGGGTATAGGTGTTGTACGGCGTATCCTGGCGCAGGTGTTTGGTGAACAGGCGGCCCTGATAATCATCGCCCATGCCGTAAATGACGGTCGGATCGGTCTGCAGTCGCATGCCACGCTTGAGCCGATTGACGAACACACCGGCGATCTGGCCGCGCTCGGCGGCGACCGCGGTTTCCCTCTCGATCAACGAGGCGAGGATCAGCGCCTCGTAAGCGGTCTCGATCGGCAGGTCGTCCGCACGCTCGGCCCAGGCGGCCTCCAGCTCGGCACGCATCAATTGGACGGCTCGCTGCAGCAACGCCAGGTCGGTCGTCCCGGCCGGGTAATGATAGGTGGTGGGGAACAGCCAGCCCTCGAGCGATTCGACCGGCAAGTCCAACGCCTCGGTCACCACCTCGGGGGTCAGCGGATCAAGTGTGTGCCGGATCCGGGGGGCGTCAGCCAGTTGCGCGAGGAATGCCGCAGCGGTCACGCCCTCGGGAATGGTCAGGCGATATTCAATCACATCACCGGCGACCATGCGGTCGAGCAAAGCCGGCAGGCGCTCGCCGACCTGGATCTCGTACTCGCCAGCCTGGATCTGCCGGGCCTGGCCACGAAATCGGGCCGTCCAGTAGATGACGCGCGCCGGAATGGCCGGACGCAGCTCGTGCAGACTCGCGGCCACCGTTCGCATCGACTGGCCCGGTTCGACCTGGACAGTAGTCGCCTCTTCGGCCAGCGGCATCTGCCAGTAGCGGTAAGCCGCCGCGACCGCAGTGAATAGCGCCACGATCAGCGCCATGCTCACTGCCCACACCAGGAACGCTGCAATCGCTCGCCGCATCGACAACTCCAAGAAACTGAAAACCTCTGACTGAGCCCCTGTCTAAATCTAAAGGCACCTGAATCAGGGGTTCCTAGATTCCGTCACGGGCCGCCACCCGTCCCCAACAGGTAGCCGCCATGGCCTCCGACAAAGACGCCGGCCAGGGGTTCGCCGCCGCCGGTGGCGGCTGCCAGAAGCCGCCGATCGAGCGCAGCTCCGCGGCCGGCTGTTGTTCGACCTCATGCAGCTTGCGCCCCAGCAGCTGACCGATGGGCCGCCAGGCCGACAGGGCATTGCTGAGGAAGGCCGCCTCGGCCAAGGCCAACCGGCCGGTGGCGCAGGGCGTGATTCGAGCAGCCAACGCCTCGATCAGCCAGGCTCGCCGGGTGCCGGCGATCACCCCGGGCGCCAACGGCGGCGTGTGCCAACCGCCGCGTTCGCGCCAGAACAGGTTGCCCATGGTACCGGAAACGACTCGGCCGCCCGCATCTGTCATCAGGGCATCGACCGGCCCGGCCGGCAGCGCCTGTTGGGCCATGACTTGAACAAGCCGATTGAGATGTTTCAACCCACATAATCGCGGCAGACCAACCAGAGGAACAGGCGACAGCTCCACCGCCACCTCCCTCGGCGGCAGCGGCGGTAACGGGCCGAACGAGGCAAATACCTCCAGTTCCGGCACTGGCGGGCGACGGTAGCCACGCGGGCCGGAACCAGCAGTGATGATCAGCTTGCAGACACCAGTCGACGCGCCCTCGCCAATCGCTGCGGCCAGGGCATCGAACACGATCTGGGGCGAAGGCTCGGGCAATCCAAGCCGCCTCAGCCCCAAGCGCAATCGAGTCAGATGCTCGGGCAGGGCCACCGGCGCGCCCTGATTGACGAACAGTGTCTCGAACAGACCATCACCGAAGGCGAGCCCGCGGTCGTCCATCGCCACCGTCGTCACTGCCGCCCGGCTCATTCCAGCGGCACTCCCGCCTTTAACGCCTCGATACCGCCGAGGGCATCCAGCACACCACGGGCCTTGTGGTAGCTCTCCTCGAGCTCCCGTGACGGATCGGAATCGGCCACGATGCCGCCGCCGGTGCGGAATTCGCCGCGACCATCGGGCCCAAGGAAAATACTGCGAATCAGGATGTTGCTGTCCAGTCGGCCGTGATTGCTGAGGTAGCCGAGGCTGCCGGTGTATGGCCCGCGCCCAGTCTGTTCGAGCTCGGCCAGGATCTCCATGCAGCGGACCTTCGGGCAACCGGTGATGCTACCGCCAGGAAAGCAGGCAGCCAGTGCCGCCAATGGCGAAGTACCCGCTAGCAGCTGCCCGACGATGTTCGAGACCAGATGATGCACGTGGGCATAGGACTCGACCACCATCAGCTCGTCGACCGACACCGTGCCCGGCTGGCAGACCCGACCCAGGTCGTTGCGTACCAGATCGATCAGCATCACGTGCTCGGCGCGCTCCTTGGGGTGGCCACACAACTGCTCGACCAGCGCCTGATCACGGGCTGGGTCAGCATCGCGCCGCCGTGTGCCGGCAATCGGCCGCACCTCGGCCCGACCGTCGGCCACGCGCAGCAAGCGCTCCGGCGACGAACTCAGGATCTCGCCTTCCGGCTGGCGATACCAGGCGGCGAAAGGGGCCGGGTTGCGGCGGCACAACGAGCGATAGACCGCGCTTGATGGCAGGCCATCGGCCAGGGTGAATTGCCAAGCATGCGAGAGATTCGCCTGAAAGAGGTCGCCGGCAAACAGATAATCGCGCACCCGCTGGACCCGCTCGCGGTGCAACCCCCCGAGCGGGGCTTGTAACGTGGCCAGCTCGACGGATCCAATCTCTCCAGATTCAGCCTCACCAGATGCGGCGGCCGCAGCACGAGCGACAAGCAGCCGCTCGGCCAGTCGTGCCCCCGCAGCACTGCCGTCGTGGACCACCACGTCCTCGCCACGCTTGTGATCGCGCACCAGGGCCGCCGGATGATATTCAGCCACTGCCAGCGGAAAGCCGCTCTCGTGTCCAAGCACGAAGGTCGGCAGATCAAGCGTGGGCTCGTTCTCGCTGGCCATCTCGTAGGCGAGGAAAAAACTCCAGCCACCAACAAACGGGAACGTGGCCGGCAGACCATGCTCGGCCAACCGGCGCGGCCAGTCGTCACCGTTATTTCGTTGCGAGATGGCCGCCTGCCAACGCGGCAGAAAGGCTGCCTGGTCATCGGCCTTCTTGACCAGCCGCTCGCTGGCTGCGGAAAACAGGATCGACCAGCGGCTCAACGGACCGCCGGCAGTGACGCTCTCGAACAGATGACTGCCGGCCGGGCCGGCGGCCTGCAGCAGATCAGCCAGTACCGGCCCGGCACCTGGCAGTCGGATGATCTGAGGTAGGTCACTCACGAGCAGTCAGGCTGCGACAACCGATCGCCGGCTCGCCACGGCCATCAGTCGATCGCGCGGCCGAAGATCAGGGTGCCGTTGGTGCCGCCGAAGCCGAAGGAATTGGACATCGCCACCTCAAGGCCCTCGACACGGCGCGCCTCGTGAGGCACAAAATCGAGGTCGCAGTCCTCGGAGGGGTTATCGAGGTTGATGGTCGGCGGCAGGATCTGGTCGCGCAGGGCCAGCACCGAGAAAATCGCTTCGATGCCGCCGGCCGCGCCGAGCAGGTGCCCGGTCATCGACTTGGTCGAGCTGACCGGACACTCGACCGATTGCCCACCAAACAGCGCCTTGATCGCCTGGACCTCGGTGCCATCACCCGCGGGAGTGGAGGTGCCGTGGGCATTGATATAGCCGATGTCGGTCGGCTTGAGGTCGGCATCCTTGAGCGCGGCCTCCATGCAGCGGCGCGCACCATCGCCATCGGGGGCCGGCAAGGTCATGTGAAAAGCATCCGAGCTCATGCCGAAGCCCAGCAGCTCACCATAGATGTGGGCGCCGCGGGCCTGCGCATGCTCGAGTGATTCGAGCACTACCACGCCGGCGCCCTCGCCCAGCACAAAGCCGTCACGATCCCGGTCCCAGGGACGCGAAGCGCGTTCGGGGTCATCGTTGCGGGTCGACAGCGCCCGGGCGGCGGCAAAACCGGCAACACCGAGCGGCGAGATCGCCCCCTCGGCACCACCAGCCACCATCACATCGGCATCACCATAGGCGATCAGGCGTGCCGCCTGGCCGATGCTGTGGGTCCCCGAGGCACAGGCCGTTACCGTGGCGAGATTCGGGCCACGAAAGCCGTAGCGGATCGACAGCTGGCCAGAGGCCATATTGATGATCGCGCCGGGGACAAAAAATGGAGAGACGCGCCGCGGCCCCTGCTTTTCCAGGGCAAGCGTGTTGCGCTCGATACCACCCAGCCCACCGATACCCGAGCCGATGAGCGTGCCGACCCGGTCGAGATCGAGCGAGTCGCTGATCAGATCGGCATCCTCGATTGCCTCGATGGAGGCGCTCAGGGCGTAGTGGATGAACGGCTCCATTTTCTTGACGTCCTTCGCCGGAAGGAATGCCTTGGGATCGAAATCCTTGACCGTGGCGGCGAACTTCACCGCTATCTTGTCGGTATCGAAACGGTCGATGGGCGCAGCGCCCGAGCGGCCGGCAAGAATGCCGTTCCACGAATCCCTGACGTTGTTCCCAAGCGGAGTCACCAGCCCGAGGCCGGTGATCACGACGCGACGTTTGCTCATGATGTTCTTTTCCAGTTCGGTTGCTGACAGCCACCAAGTAAAAAACCGCGGTCGGCCACCTGATCAAGAAGGCCGAAACACGGTTTTCAGTTCACAGGCTCGCGGCCCGTGAAGTGCACAAGGATCGAATTCAGGCGTCCTGGTGTTTGTTGACGTAGTCGATGGCCTGCTGAACAGTGGTGATCTTCTCGGCTTCCTCGTCCGGGATCTCGCACTCGAACTCTTCTTCCAGGGCCATTACCAGCTCGACGGTGTCGAGGGAATCCGCGCCGAGGTCGTCAACGAATGATGCTTCATTGGTGACTTCTTCTTCCTTGACGCCCAACTGCTCGATCACAATCTTCTTGACGCGTTCATCAACGGTGCTCATTCGTATAGAACCTCTTTAGTGGTACAAACACTGCTCAATTAAACATTTTGGCCCGGCTTGTCCGGGCCAATGCTGCCCGGCATTCTATTGAAAACCGCTCAGCAGGCCAAATAAAAATGTCTTGTCGGGCTCGGCGCGCCGCAAGGCGGCTCCGGAAGCAGGCGTCAGCCCATGTACATGCCGCCATTGACGTGGATCGTCTGGCCATTGATGTAACCGGCCTCGGGGGCGGCCAGAAAGCGCACCGCGGCAGCAATTTCCTCGGGCTGTCCCAGTCGGCCGCTGGGGATATTCCCCAGCAGCGCCTCCTTCTGTTTCTCCGGCAAGTCGCGGGTCATGTCGGTCTCGATGAACCCGGGGGCGACCACGTTGACCGTGACGCCCCGCGCGCCCAGTTCGCGGGCCAGCGACTTGGAAAAGCCCATGATGCCTGCCTTGGAGGCAGCATAGTTGACCTGCCCGGCATTGCCCATCGCACCGACCACCGAGGCGATCGAGATAATCCGACCCCAGCGGGCCCTGGCCATCGAACGCAGCACCTTCTGCGACAGACGGAACACCGAGGTGAGATTGGTCTCGATGACCGCATCCCAGTCGTCTTCTTTCATCCGCATCAACAGCGTGTCACGGGTAATGCCGGCATTGTTGACCAGCACCGCGATCGGGCCAAAGCGCGACTCGATCTCCTTGATGACCGCATCGACCTGCTCGGCGTCGGTCACATCCAGCGCCATGCCAGCGCCATTGTCACCCAGACGCTTGTCGATAGCGGCCGCACCCTTCTCCGAAGTGGCCGTACCGACCACTGTCGCACCGGCGGCAACCAGCGTGTCGGCAATTGCGGCACCAATGCCGCGCGACGCGCCGGTCACCAGCACGACGTGTCCTTCCAAATTGGCAAATTGGCTAGATGGACTCACTTGTTCGGACATGGGGTGCTCCTCGAAATGACTTGTTCCTATTCGGTGTCGAGCGCCTTTTCCAGGCTCGTCTGGTCGAAGACGGCCTTGGCGCCCAGGCCGCGATCGATACGCCGCGCCAGCCCGGTCAGCACCCTGCCCGGACCAAACTCGATCTGATCCGCGACGCCCATCGCCTGGATCGCCTCAACACAGGCCACCCACTGAACCGGACGATATAACTGCTCGACCAGCGCGGTGGCAATGGCCTCGGGCTTCTCGTGGGCCAGCGCATCGACATTATGGATCACCGGCACACGCGGCGGACGAATCGACAACTGCGCAATCTCCTCGCGCAGCTGTTCGGCGGCCTCGCGCATCAGCGAGGAGTGTGACGGCACACTCACCGGCAGCAGCAGGAAGCGCTTGGCCCCTTGCTCAGCGGCAATCGCCTCGGCCCGCTCGACCGCCGCCCGATCGCCCGCGATCACCACCTGACCCGGGGAGTTGAAATTGACCGCCTCGCAGACCTCGCCATCGGCTGCCTGCGAGCAAACCGTTCGGACGGCGTCATCGTCAAGCCCGAGCACAGCGGCCATCGCGCCCTGCCCTTCGGCGACCGCTGACTGCATCAGCTGACCTCGGCGGGCGACCAGCGCCACGGCGGCCTCGAAGTCGATCGACTCGGCGGCAACCAACGCGGCATATTCACCCAGACTATGGCCGGCGAACGCGGCCGGCGTGGCGCCGTCCTTATGACACCAGATCTGCCAGGCGGCGATATCGGCGGCCAGCATGGCCGGCTGAGTGCGCTCGGTCTGATTGAGCTGAACCGGATCGCCCGCGGCGACCAAGGCCCAGAGGTCGTAACCGAGCACATCGCTGGCACGACCGAAGACCGCCTGAGCAACCTCCTCGTGCTCACCCCAGCCGCTGGTCATGCCGATCGACTGGGAACCCTGCCCCGGAAACACCCCTGCAATCATGTTCACATCTCACCGATTGAAAATCGGCGGCGATGGTAACACAGGCGGCCCGGAGCGTTCGGCGGCGACACGAACACACCAGCGCAAACCCCGGGGCCGGCGGCAGAATCGCCGCAACATGCCAACACCACCAGCCAAGCATTCACCATGTCGGGACCTGCCTCGCTCTCAACCCGGCAATGTTGCAAAAACTGGTGCCACCCGTCGGATTCATACTGTCCTTTTGGCCAACACCAAGCGTAATCCATCACGACCCAACCCAGTTTTTTTATTCGTCTCCACAGACCTTCAGCGGACATTGTTTGCGCCAATTGACAATTAATGACTGATGTGCCTCAGCCGTGCTCATCGCAGCCTTCACGCTTGAAACATTTGCAATTCAACAGCTTGCCCAGCCCTAGCCCCCCCCCCTTAGGTTCTGTACCATTAGCACTGCGTAGAATAGCGAGCTGTCCGTGCCACGCTGGCCCGGCAGCGAGGTCGAATGGTCGGTCCGTCGGACATTGATCATCGATAAATTTTGTCAACCAATGAAAAAAGGAACATGCGATGCGTAACAATTCAAGCACGCAAGCGATGCCCAAGGGCGGGCTTAGACACTGGGCCGCGGTTCGCCTATCGGGCTTCGCGCTTGCCACAGCCCTCCTGATCGCTCCACAGCTGGCCGCGGCACAGTCGATGGTTGTCGATCGGGGCCTACCCACCGCAAACTTGAACAACGCCGCCAGTCCGGACAGGAGCAACGTGATGTGGGTCGACGATGACGGTCGACCAGTGGGCGATGACTTCACGCTCCCAGGCACAGAGGCCTACACCGTCACGACAATCCGGGTCTGGGCAATGAGCGATACCGGTCTCACCCTATCCGGCAGCCCGACTGGTGGAACAATCGAGGAGCTATCGACCTCGTTCACCGCAACTGCGGCGACGTATACCAATGGTAACGGATACCAGGGAGGCAGCAGCGGTGACTACTACGATTTCTATCAAATCGATTTCGATGTCAATATTCCACTGAATGGCGGCGATGAATTCCAGTTCTTTGTCGAGGGACAGTCAGATTTCTTTCTACACGCATCGAATGCAAGCCTGAGCGGATCCCCCCAAGATGGATCAAATGATCGGATCCTGCTTCTTGAGGACGACGACACAGTAACGTCTTTTAATACCAACGCTCCTGGATGGGACAACAAACCATCTGACATCAATGTGCAAGTCCTCGCCCAGACCCAAGCGGACGCTGCGGCTACGTCCATCCCGACGATGTCGAGCCTTGGCCTCGCTGGAATGGCATTGATGCTTGCCGGCGCTGGCCTCTTCTTCATGCGGGGCCGCCGCGACATCTGACGTTCATTTTCCACTTAACGAACCAAAAGGTTAGGTATGGCCGGGACGTGAACTTGCAATCACGCCTCGCCTGCCTACCTGCCCTGCCCCCTTCCTGCTGCCAGTGCACTGCATGACTAACCGTCGCGCCAATGTGCATCCGAAGCAGTCAGCAATCACCGGCATCGCATAGGAGCCGCTGGAAACAGTCGGCCTATTGCCTCAACATCGATTCGAGTACCGTTGCACCTCCGCGACGGCATACTCGACCACAAGGACCGCCCCGCCGACGACATTCGTGCCACCTCCGGCACCACCATCCCGGGCAACCAGCTGATCAGCCACAACCCACGCCATGATCACTGCGTCTGTGGTAGCAACCACGCGCTGCCAGCCTCCACGTCCCACCGCAATCCTCATCGCCGCTCACCACGTCGCAGTTGCATCATGGGTCGCTCAATGAAGGCATAAGACAGCGATGCCAAAAAGACAGTGATCAATACGAGCGGACCGAGCAGACGCGGCAATTGATAGCCCTCATGGCCAAGGATGAAATCGCTTTTCATCAACCATCCAATCGCCGGGTAGTGCCACAGGTAGACGCTGTAGCTGATCAGCCCCAAAAACACCATTACCCGATTACCAAACAGCCAACTGGCCAGCCGACAACCACTGACGCTGGCGAACAGCAAAGCGGCAATCGCGGTGCCAAACACTGGCGTCCAGGTGTAGAAAATCAGGCTGTGGGTCCAGTAATCCAGATATTGAACATGCACCCAGTACATCGCAGCGACGACGACAAGCAAGGCGCTGATAGTAATTGCGCCGAGATGAAAAACAGACAGCTGGCCCAGTCCCAAACGAGTCCGATTGACATACAGCGCTGCACCCAGCATCCCCAGACCAAAGGAATCCAGCGATCCGGGTAGCTGGTAGGCCATCTGACTTACCAACACCACGTCTGCTGGCAACAGGCTGACAGAAATGCTGCGCCAAAGCAGCATCGCCCCGACTACCGTCGCCAGCAGCAACCACCAACGACCAGGCCGCAACAAAAAGGCCAACAAGGGCAGGACCAGATAAAAGCTGAATTCAATCGGCAACGTCCACCAAACGAGGTTGATCGGTTTAGTCCCTAGTGGCGGCGGCATAAACAGCATCAACAAATGTCGCCACGCAGCACCAAGATCATTCAGCGGGATTTTCCCGTCGACCACCAAGGCCAACAACAGCAGCAGCAAAAGCTGGACATAGTAGGCAGGAAAGACACGAGCAACACGACGAAAGAAGTAACGGCCCAAGGCAGGCCGTTCTCGATCCCCTGCTTGCCAGGCGGCAAAAGGCATGGCAAGCAGAAAGCCCGACAGCACGAAGAAGATGGGTACGCCAGCCCAGCCGACAGAGAAGAACGGGGTCAGATCCAGCGTCCAGTCTCCCAGAGGGAGATTGATGCGACGTGGCACTACAGCAACCCAGGCGTGATAGAGCAGCACCCACAATGCCGCCCAGCCGCGAATGCCGGTCAAGGCTCGGTAGTGCTGCTGTTCCACGTAAAAAAGTTTGAATATCCCCACACGACTTCCTTAGGGCACCGCTGGCATATATGGACAGATGGACGGGTTTTGATCCGACCAGCTCCGCCACTTTCCGTCACCAGCACTCACTACTTAAGCTAAAAAAAAGTCACTTAGCACGGCTCTTGCGTGACCGACATACGCGCTGCGGCGATCCTTGGACGATTCACATTTAACCTTCCTCACGGAGCAAGAGGGCCGAGCCGCTCTCGCCCGCCCGGGTCTCGCGGTGGATGGTGAAACCGGGCGGCAACTGCAGCTCCGCCAGATCCACTCCTTCAATGAACAGGCGCGCGTCCGCGGCCAGCCAGTTCGTCTCGGCCAGGCGGTCCAGCGCTTCCTGCAGGAGCTGCGGCTGACGAAAGGGTGGATCAAGGAAGACCAGATCGACGCTCGCCCCTGCCTCCAGCGGCGGGGCCGTCAGCCATTGCCTGGCATCCCGGGTCCAGACCGTGAAGCGTTCGGACTCGGCGCCGAGTAGCTCCAGGTTAGCCATCAGGGCACGAGCAACCCGGGGGGATTTCTCGACGAAACCCGCCCAGGCCGCTCCACGAGACAAGGCCTCAAACCCCAGCACTCCACTACCAGCAAAGAGATCGAGCACCCGCCAACCGGAGACGTTCTGTCCCAACCAGTTGAACAGGGTCTCCCGCACCCGGTCAGGGGTCGGGCGCAGGTCAGGCGCCGCCGGGAAGCGCAACCGCCGCGAGCGCCACTCGCCGCCGATGATACGAACCTGCTCACCACGCGCCGGGAGGCGCCCTTTGGCGGTACTGGCCATTGGCTATTTCTCTCGCTGCTGAGTTGACCGCCCTGCCGTCGGCCACGGGGACATGGTTAAGATGGGGACATGATAAACTTCGTCAGCAATTTGCGGGCATACGCCCGTCCCTGAGCTGCACACTACTGCCTACTTCAATCGCCGCCAATTTAGGATCCAGCCAGTTTCATGTTCGGATTTCTCAGACGCAAGAAGCGCAAGCCCGAGGTCGACGAACTCCGCGAGGAAACCTCGCCAGCCGTCTCCGCCGAGGAGACAACCCTCAGCGAACCCGCGCCTGCCGACGAACCGAGCGGCAGCCAGACTTCCCTTGATGCCCCAGATAGCGATAGCCCGGATAGCCCGGCCGAACCGCTGGCAGAGACCAGCGCAACCGACGCGGCCGTAGAGCCGATCGAGGAGGCCACCCCCGAGGAGGCCACCCCGGCGCAGCAAGAACCTGATATCGGAGCAACTCCGTCAGTCGAACCGGCACAGCCGGACCCGGAACCGCAGCAGGGATCCGGGTCGCTGTTCAGTCGCCTGGCCAGGACCCGGGCCGGGCTGACCGAGGGACTGGGTGATCTGTTCCTCGGCAAGAAGCAGATCGATGACGACATGCTCGAGGAGCTCGAGACCCGGCTGATCATGGCGGACGTGGGGCAGGAAACCACGATGGCCCTGATCGATGAGCTCACCAGCGAGATCAGTCGCAAACACGTTGACGACCCCGAACGCCTGTTCGAAACCCTGCATCGCCTGATGGTCGAGCGCCTCGAAGCAATCCAGCCGCCTTCGCCGCCGACGCGACGCCAGGCCGGTCGGCCGCACGTCATGGTGGTCTGCGGGATCAACGGCAGCGGCAAGACGACCAGCATCGGCAAACTGGCCCACCGCTTCAAGGGCGAAGGTCGCGAGGTAACGCTGGCTGCGGCCGATACCTTCCGTGCCGCCGCAGTCGAACAACTGATCGTCTGGGGCGAGCGCAATGATGTCCGGGTGATCGGTGAACCGGGCCGGGGCGATCCGGCCTCGGTGGCCTTCGACGCGGTCAGCTCGGCCAAGGCACGCGGCAGCGACATCCTGATCGTGGACACCGCCGGCCGACTGCACACGCAGGCCGGCCTGATGGACGAGCTCGGCAAACTGATCCGGGTAATCAACAAGGCCGAACCCGGAGCGCCTGACGAGGTGTTGCTGGTCATTGACGCCAGCATCGGCCAGAACGGTCTGGTCCAGGCACGCCAGTTCAATCAGGCGGTCACGCTGACCGGTCTGATCATCACCAAGCTCGACGGTACCGCCAAGGGCGGCATCGTGTTCGCCATCGCCGAGGAGCTGGGCCTGCCGATCCATTACATTGGTGTGGGCGAAAAGCCCGAGGATCTGCGCCCGTTCGAACCACCTGCCTTCGTCGACGCGCTTTTGGACCGTCAACCGGGCTGAGTTCTCCAAAAGCCTCGACAGATCGAAAAACCGTTCGTGCAACTTCGAGCGCAAGGAGCGGCGCAATAAGCGACCAGACACATCAAGCAGATAGACCAGAAGCAAACGCCGGAAAGCCAGGCGGGCTCCTCCAGACGTTGCCAGCGTCTATGCTCGCAAGAGGCGTAGATGCCCTGATGGACGTCTTGGTGGACGTTTTGGCTCCGCAGTCGAATTGCGTCGTGGTTTTTTTGAGGTGCCGGCCCAGATGATCGAGTTCGCCAACGTCTCCCGCCGCTACGCCAATGGCCAGTTCGGCCTGCAGGACATCAGCTTCCGGCTCCCGACCGGGCGAATGGCATTCCTCACCGGCCACTCCGGCGCAGGAAAATCGACCTTGCTGCGACTGATTCCCGCGCTTGATCGCCCCACCTCCGGCAAGGTGCTGATCGGCGGCTACGATCTGGGAAAAATGGGGCGTCATCAATACCCGAAGCTGCGACGCCAGATCGGCGTGGTCTTCCAGGACCATCACCTGCTGACCGACCGATGCGTATTCGACAACGTCGCTCTGCCACTGCGGGTATCTGGCTTCCTGGCTGGCGACATCCGGCGACGAGTGGATGCCGCACTCGACAAGGTCGGCCTGCTCGACCGTCAGCGGGCCCAGATTGACGAGCTCTCCGGTGGTGAACAACAACGAGTCAATATCGCCCGAGCGTTGGTCAACCGGCCACGTATCCTGCTGGCTGATGAACCTACCGGCAACCTAGACCCGGACTTGTCCCGCGACATCTTCGATCGTTTTTTCGAGTTCCACGCCGTTGGGGTCACTGTCCTGATCGCCAGCCACGATATCGACCTGCTCCGACAATATCCCGTGCCGCGCATCGCGCTTGATCAGGGCCGTATCAGTGCCTTTGAGGAGGCCGACACATGAGCTCGCGGCCTTCTATCAGCGCAGCAGCCAGCGCTCGCCGCGAGAAAAGCCGCCGCCCGGCGGCAGCGGCCTGGCGGCGGCACCATCGTCAATGTCTCCTGGGGGCATTCGCCCGGCTGTTCCGGCGCCCGGTCAGCGCCTGGGCGACCATTCTCGTGCTCGGCATCGTGCTGAGCCTGCCGGCACTGGTCATGACGCTCGGCCACCAGATCGAGCGGGTCGGATCGATCTGGATGGCCGATGCCGCGCGCATGGACCTCTATCTGGCCCCCGGCACCAGTGATGATGAGCGGGCCGCCCTGCGCGACTGGCTCGACCGTCAGTCGACCGTGGCCAAACAGCGGCTCGTCCCGCCCGATGCCGGGCTCAAGGCACTGACCGAACGACTGCGGATCGAGGGATTTGACTCGCTCGAAGACAACCCCCTGCCCTGGGTGATCGAGTTGACCCTGGTCGACACTCGTCTCGATACGCGCCTGACGCTCGCCGAAGCCCTGCGGGCACACTCAGCCGTGGCGGAATTTTCAACCGGCGGCGACTGGATCGAGCGGCTAGAACAGATCCGGATGTTCTTCGATGAACTCGGCTGGTGGCTATTTCTGTTGCTGGGCCTGACGGTCGTGTTCGTGGTCAGCAACACCTTGCGGTTGGAGTTGCACGAACGTCGCCGCGAGATCGCCCTGATCGCCCTGATCGGCGGCACGGAACGCTACATGCTGCGCCCACTGCTCTATGACGGCACGCTCACCGGCTTGCTGGGCGGACTGGTGGCCGCTGCACTGGTCACCACCGCCGTTGCAGTCACCGCCGGACCAATCGAGCGCTTCGCCTCTTCCTACGGCGCGGCCATCTCGCCACAGATCGACCCAACCGTGATCGTGCTCCTGCTCGCCGGCGGCGCCTTTCTCGGCTGGTTGTCGGCCCAAGGGATCGGTCGCTTCTATATCGGCCGCCTGAGTACGCCCTGAACTCTGCTGATCACTGCACTAGGCTCCTAGGCTCCAGTGTTTCGGCCAACACCAAAAGGAACTTCGCCCCCCTTTAGCACTCTCATGACCCGAGTGCTAAAATGCGAGGTGATAAAACATTGAAACACTTGCAGCGAGGCAAGTTGATGCAGACAGCAAGCAAGCAGATGAGCAAGACCAAGCCGCGAACAGCCAGCATGACCATGCCGGTGATGGGCGACTCATTGTCGCAGTATCTCAGCGAGGTACGGCGCATTCCCATGCTCAACGCCGAAGAAGAACAGACCCTGGCGCGTCGGCTGCAGGAATCCGGCGACCTTGAAGCAGCCCAGCATCTGGTGCTTGGCCACCTGCGCTTCGTGGTTCATGTCGCACGCAGTTACCGAGGCTATGGTCTGCCGCTGGCCGACTTGATCCAGGAAGGCAACATCGGCCTGATGAAGGCGGTCAAGCGCTTTGACCCGGATCGTGAGGTCCGACTGGTGACGTTTGCCGTGTACTGGATTCGTGCCGAAATCCACGAGTACATCCTCAAGAACTGGCGCATCGTCAAGGTCGCCACCACGAAGGCCCAGCGAAAACTGTTCTTCAGGATGCGTCAGATGAGGGGGGCGCTCGGTTGGCTGAACAAGGCAGAAGCCGAAGCGATCGCCGAGGAGCTGGATGTCCCCGAGCGCGAAGTCATGACGATGGAAGCCCGCCTCTACGGGCGCGACATGGGAATCGACTCGCCCGCCTACAACGGCGATGACGAGAACGAAGGCCCATCCTATGAGCAGGTCCTGGTCGACCAGGATCAATTGTCGGTCGAGGATATTGCCGCCCAACGAGACGAGGACGAGCAGGTCGACGCGATGACCGAGGCCCTGTCCACTCTGGATGACCGCAGTCGCGACATCCTTAATCGCCGCTGGCTGAATGAGCCCAAGGCGACATTGCAGACGCTGGCCGACGAATACGGTGTTTCTGCCGAGCGCATTCGTCAGGTCGAG
This sequence comes from Halothiobacillaceae bacterium, assembly GCA_041676845.1. GTDB lineage: Bacteria > Pseudomonadota > Gammaproteobacteria > Halothiobacillales > Halothiobacillaceae > Guyparkeria. The sequence continues at coordinate 531,648 of JBAYRD010000001.1, forward strand.
GCGGCGGCGCTCAAAAAGCTGCGTACCGCCCTGCCCCAGTTGGCTTGATCCAGCTGGCCGCGGCAGAGTCCGGGAGCCAAAACCAAAAAAGCCACCGCATTGCGGTGGCTTTTCTGTATCCGACTCAGTGCGACTGGCGCGCGGCCGGTCAACCGAAGACGATAGCGCCCATGACACTCAAGAAACTTATCCAGCCTAAAATGATCAGGCCGACGATGAACGTAAAGGCGAAATTGTTGAACGTAAACATGGCTTTCATATCAGGCTCCTCCCATAGCTCAAGCCATCCTAAACCAGCTTTGCAACAATGTCACTAGTCGGCTCAGGGTTTATTCCCGACTGCGCTCGTCATCGGCAGGCGGACTCTTTTTGACCGACTCTGTCTCACGGTTGACGACACGCGCATTGGTGGGAATCCTCGGATCATCGTCATCCATCAGGATACGGTGCGCCGGGCCTTCGAGATCATCGAACTGATTGTTGCGGATGGCCCAGAAGGCGAGCCACACCAGCCCACCTACCAATAGCATGCTCAGCGGGATGAACAGATAAAGGACTTCCATCACGATTCTCCATCAGCTGGCCATGGTAGCAGACAACAAAAAAGCCCGCGCATGATGGCGGACTTCCTGGTCGGCTCACTGGACTTGCTTTGCCCCCAAGCCAACGGCGGACTGACGTATCGCGTCAGACCGTCTGGGCATGGCCGGCGGCCGCCCGCAGGGCCGCAATCCGCTCATCCAGTGGCGGGTGAGACATGAACAGGCGGCCGAAATTGCTGCCGCGACCGAAGATGCCGAAGGCGGTCATCTGTGCGGGCATGTCGGACGGCCGATCGTAGTTGAGCTTCAGGCGCTCGAGCGCGGCAATCATCTTCTCGCGACCTGCGAGACGGGCACCGGCGTCGTCGGCCCGGAACTCACGCTGCCGAGAGAACCACATGACGATGGTGCTCGCCAGGATGCCAAAGAAGATCTCGGCGACAATGGTGGTGACGAAAAAGCCGATGCCGGGACCTTCCTCGTTCTTGAAGAGCACCCGGTCGACAAAGAAACCCACAATACGCGCAAAGAAGATGACGAAGGTGTTCACCACGCCCTGGATCAAGGTCAGTGTCACCATGTCGCCATTGGCAATGTGGCCAATCTCATGGCCCAACACCGCCTCGGCTTCATCACGCGTCATGTTCGCCAGCAGTCCGGTAGAGACGGCCACCAACGCCTTGTTTCGGCTCGCCCCGGTGGCAAAGGCATTGATCTCGGGCGAATTGTAGATCGCCACCTCAGGCATGCCGATACCGGCGGCACGGGCCTGGTGCTGCACGGTTTCCAGCAGCCAGCGCTCGCCTTCGTTGCGCGGCGTCTCGATTACCTGCGCGCCGACACTCCTCTTGGCCATCCATTTGGATATTAACAACGAGATGAACGACCCGCCAAAACCGAAGATGGCGGCGAACACCAGCAGGGAAGTCAGGTTGATGGTGCCTGCCTGGTAATCCATGGTCCGGCCGAGGCCGAATACACTGGAAATCACGAACCAGACGATCATCATCACGACGATCACGGCCAGGTTTGTCAACAGAAACAAGCCGATACGTTTCATCTCTACCTCAGAATCGAGTTGGCAAAATTTGCTGGGGTGGGGAATACCCGACCCGGGGCGTGGGAACAATACCCGACCCGGGGCGTGGGAACAATACCCCAATTTGGGGCACTGCGATGGTTTTTCAAGCCGCCGCACCAATCAGTCGGGTCGTCAGCGGGTCCGGTCATTTGACATCCACGGCATCCAGTCGCAGTCGGGCAGCAGAATTGGGCGACCGATCAGGTTCTGACTTGTATATGGCCTACACGGTTTCCAAGGCGGCCACGCGGGTCAGTCCCCGCGGCAGGCGACGGCCGCGCGTGCCACGCTTGCCGCGATACAAGGCGAGATCATCCGGCTTGATAGTCATGGTTCGCGCCCCGGCAGTAACCCGCAGGCTGTCCGTCTCCCCCAGTGCGGCCACCGCCACTACCTCGGCTCCGCCCGGCGTGGCAATGAGTTTGTTGCCCCTGCCCCTGGCAAGTGCCGGCAGCTCGTCAATATCCAGCACCAGCACATAGCCATCGCTGGTAGCCACGGCAAGGATGGTGGTCTCCTTGCCCAGCCGCAACGGCTGACCTGGCGCGACACCCTTGGACAGGTTCAACACCTGCTTGCCCGCCCGCTGGCGGCCGACGAGTTCGCTCATTGAAGTGATGAAACCAAAGCCAGCGGGTGACCACAGGAATACCCGCTGCGCCGACTCACCCATCGTCAATGCGACAAACCGCGCTCCGGAAGGGGGCGTTACCCGACCGGTGACCGGTTCGCCCTGCCCGCGTGCTGACGGCAGGGTGTGGGTGGCCAGCGTGTAGGCTCGACCGGTATCGTCGAAGACGATCACCGGCTGGGTCGATCGCCCGGTCACATGCACCAGATAGGCATCACCGGCCCTGTACGAGAGCGACTCCGGGTCGACATCGTGGCCCTTGGCGGCTCGAATCCAGCCGGTATCACTCAAGACCACGGTCACCGGTTCGGCCGTCATCAAGCGGGTTTCGTCGAGCGGCTGGGCCGCCTCGCGGGTGACCAGCCGGGAGCGACGGGCATCGCCGTACTCCTTGGCATCGGCGAGCAGCTCATCGCGCATTTCGTTGCGCAGGGCCTGTTCATCGGCGAGCAGCGCGCGGATGCCCTCGGCCTCTTCGGAAAGCTCCGCCTGCTCCTTTTTAACCGCGACCTCTTCAATCCTGGCCAGCTGGCGCAGGCGGATCTCGAGAATCGAGTCGGCCTGCATCTCGGTCAGCTCGAATCGAGTGATCAGCTCGGCCTTGGGATCGTCGGCCTCGCGGATGATCGCGATCACCTCGTCGACATGGAGAAATGCGATCAGCAGGCCAGCGAGCACTTCCAGGCGCCGCTCGATCCTGGCCAGACGCCACTCGAGCCGGCGACGTAGCGTCGTCTGGCGGAAGGCCAGCCACTCGGTCAGCAATTCCCGGAGATTGAGCACCTGCGGCCGACCGGCGGCGGTGATCACGTTCATGTTGACCCGGTAGCTCTTCTCGAGGTCCGTGGTGGCGAACAGGTGGTCCATCAGGACATCGATGTCCACCTGCCGGCTGCGAGGCACGATCAACAACCGCGTCGGTGATTCATGGTCGGATTCGTCACGCAGGTCGGCAACCAACGGCAGCTTCTTGGCCTGCATCTGGCCGGCAATCTGCTCAAGCACCTTGGAGCCGGAGACCTGGAATGGCAGCGCGGTCACCACGATCTGGCCCGACTCGACCTCGTAGCGCGCCCGCTGGCGCACGTTGCCGGTTCCCGTCTCGTACATCTTGCGGATATCCGCCGGCGGCGTAATGATCTCGCCCTCGGTGGGAAAGTCCGGCCCCAGCACGTGCTTGCACAGCGCCGCGACATCCATCTCGGGGTTCTCGATCAGTGCCACACAGGCATCCACTACTTCTCTGAGGTTGTGCGGCGGGATGTCGGTCGACAAGCCCACGGCAATGCCGGTCGAGCCATTGAGCAACACGTTGGGCAGGCGCGCCGGCAACAGAGACGGCTCCTTGAGCGAGCCATCGAAGTTATCGACCCAGTCGACGGTGCCCTGGTCGGCCTCCGCTAACAACGTCTGGGCGTAGCGCGTCAAGCGCGACTCGGTATAACGCATCGCGGCGAAGGATTTGGGATCGTCCGATGAGCCGAAGTTGCCCTGCCCGTCGATCAACGGGTAACGATAGGAAAACGGCTGGGCCATCAGCACCATGGCCTCGTAGCAGGCCGAATCACCGTGGGGGTGATATTTGCCCAGCACGTCACCCACCGTCCGCGCGGATTTCTTGTGCTTGGACAGGGCGGACAATCCCAGCTCGCTCATGGCGTAGACGATGCGCCGCTGCACGGGCTTCAGCCCATCGGCCACATGCGGCAGGGCCCGGTCGAGGATGACGTACATGGCGTAATTCAGATACGCCTTTTCCGTGAAATCGCCAATCGACTGGCGCTCATATTCGCTGTGGCTTGGTTCTTCGTACATGCGAGTCTCTTGCGTTACTCCGTGGAGTGCCCCGTGAACATCAGGCCGTCTGGCGGCGGCTGCGCGGTGTGGCCCGGTACAAGCCCACCAGCCCGGCCGCCGAGAACAGGATTGGCGGCAGGATGGTACTGAGGAGCGGTGAAATGGCGTAGGCCGGCGCCAGTGCCGACACAATCTGTGTAAGCGTCATATAAGCCACGCCCAGCAAGATGGCGATGAACAGCCAGCGACCGGCCGACCCACCGCGTTGGGCGACGAACACGAATGGCAAGGTCACCAGCAGCATCGCCAGCACCGAAATCGGCTGAACCACGCGCGACCACATCGCCGTCGCATAGACCGAGGCATCCAGCTGATTGCGCTCAAGATAGGCGACGTAATCGGACAGCTGGGCGATATTCATGTAGCGCGGGTTGAGTGCCGCGATCTTGAGCACCTCGCGATCGAACAAGGTGATCTCGCGCGCCTGTTGGTGCGTGACGGTCACGCGGCCCTCCGGCTCGGCAATCGGCAGGCGGGTGTCGATCACTCCTTCCAGCCGCCAGCGGTCCTTGCCCAGGCTTTCAGCGCGCTTGGCCTCGATGATGTGTTGCGGCCGCCCATCGGCGGAAAGCTCGAAGACCCGCACACCAATCAGATTGCCATCAACCAGCGCCCGCTCGACGTTGATCATGCGATCACCCTCGCGCAGCCAGAGGCCGCTGGCGAGGTTCGTGCTCACCTGGCTCTCGGTCGCCGCTGCACGCATGCTGTTGGCCTTGACCTGCCCCCAGGCGCCGATGGTTTCACCCATCAACGTCCCTAGTGCGGCCAGCATCACTCCGGCGACCAGCACTGGTCGGGCCAGGCGCAACAGTGACATACCGGTCGCCCGCATCACGGTGAGTTCCGAGTGCGCTGCCAGCGCTCCGAGGCTCAACAGCCCGCCGACGAGCACCGTGACCGGAAACAGCTCATAGAGATAGCCCGGCGTGGTCAGTATGACGAACCAGATTGCATTCAGCATACCGTAGCTCGGCCCGATCTTGCCGACCTCGTCGATCATGCCGAAGACGAAAATCAGCACGGCAAAGGCCGCCGAGGCGGCCAGCCCGCCGATCATCACGCTGCGGACCAGATACCGGTCAAGCGTATTCATGGCGTCCCTGCCACAGCTGGCGGAACCGCCCCCACCCGCCACGGGTCGACCAGAACAGCGTGGCCCAGAGCAAGACAAAGCCGCCATGGGCGACCAGCAGCGCCTCGCCAAAACCGTACCGACCGGCCTCGATGCCGCCGGCGGCCAGTGGCACGGTGTTGAAATACAAGGCGTAGATCAAGAACGCCCAGAACAGGCGTCCGTACCGCCCGCTACGCGGTGGTGCCTGGGCCAGCGGGATGGCGATCAGCATCAGCACCAGCGTGATCAGTCCGCTGGAGATCCGCTCGAACAGTTTGGCGTGATCACCAGGCTCGGTCGAGGCCCACAATGAAGACGACGAACGGACAGTGGTCTCGGCATCTCCCGGGTCGGCTTGTCCGGGCAGGCGCACCAGGTGTCGCTGGTAGTCAAGCCGGTTCCAGTCCGAAGCGCCGACCCGCCCGCTGATGCGTCGTCCGTCCTCAAGCGCGACGTAACGCCGGCCATTCTCCTCAACCAGCGTGCCGCGCGGCGCGCTCTCCACCGCCAGCGAGCCATCCTCGCTTCGCTCGAACAGAAAGATACGCTGATAACCACCGCCCTGCGCAGCCCCCACATAGGCTACCAGACGGCCATCACTGGCCTCGATAAAGCGCCCGACCGGCACCTGCTGACCGATGACATCGGCCCGGACACCCTCGATCATGCGATCGCGTGCCTCCTGGGCCATCGGCCAACCAAACAATGAAATCCAGGCAGTCAGCAGCGACAGGACGACACCCAGCGGCAGCAGCGCGGCGGTAATGCGCCACAGGCCAAAGCCACTGGAGCGCATGATCGTCTGCTCGCTGTCCCGACTGAGTCGCCCGAGCGCAAACATCAGACCGATGAACAACGCCACCGGAATGACGTACATCAACATCTTGACCAGGTTGAAGCCGATCAGCTGCGGCACCAGCGTGGCAGGCAGGGTCCCGTCGGCCGCCAGCGACAGTGCGCGGGCCAGCAGGTTAGTGGCCATGATCAGCATCAGCACGATCGCTACCGCAGCGATGGCAATCAGCGCCTCACGGCGCAGGTAACGGGCAAGGCGCATGCGTCTTAGTCGTTCAGGTGGCGAGCGATCAGCCCGTAGCGTAGCCGCTCACCGAAGGCTTCTGCCCCGGCCGGCAAGCGCAGGCGTATGCGCCAGCCGCCACCCGGTGCTTCGTCCAGTGGTTTCCCGTCCAAGGTCTGCATCTCGGCCAGCTGGTCGGCTCGATTGCCGTCCGGCAGCAAAAACGTGACCTGATCGCCGACCTTGAGCTTGTTCTTGATCTCGACCTGCGCCCAGTCACCGTCGACCTCACTGATCTCACCGACGAACTGCTGCTGACGGCTCTTGGAGATCCCATCAATGTAATTCTGGTATTCCTGGGTGTGGTGCCGCTGGTAAAAACCGTCGGTATAACCACGGTTGGCTAGGTTGCCGAGCTCAGCGATCAGCGACTCGTCGAACGGTCGACCGGCGACCGCATCGTCTATCGCCTGGCGATAGACCTGCGCCGTGCGCGCCACATAGTAGTGCGACTTGGTGCGCCCCTCGATCTTGAGGCAATCCACTCCGATATCGACCAACGCCTGGACATGCTCGACCGCGCGCAGGTCACGCGAGTTGAGGATATAGGTGCCGTGCTCATCCTCCTCGATCGGCATCTGCTCGCCGGGGCGGCTCTTCTCCTCGAGCAGATAGACCTGGTCAGCCAGCGGATGGCGCGTCTGCTCGCCCATCGCCCCATCTTTCATCGGGTTGGCGGCATGCAGGGCATCCAGCGAAATAGACTGCTCCTGGGGCTTCTCGGTGGCCGGCTCCGGGCGCACCACGCCCGAGATGTCCTCGCTGGCCGCCTGCGGGCTGTACTCCCAGCGGCAGGCATTGGTACAAGTGCCCTGGTTCGGGTCGCGGTGATTGAAGTAGCCCGACAACAGGCAGCGACCCGAATAGGCGATGCAAAGGGCGCCGTGGACAAACACCTCCAGCTCCATGGTTGGACATTTCTCGCGGATCTCGCGGATCTCGTCGAGCGACAGCTCACGCGAGAGGATCACCCGGGTCACGCCTACCGACTCCCAGAACTTCACCGTCGCCCAGTTGACCGTATTGGCCTGTACCGACAGGTGGATGGGCATCTCGGGGAAGGCCTCGCGCACCATCATGATCAGGCCGGGGTCGGCCATGATGAAGGCATCAGGCCGCATTGCGACGATCGGCTCCATGTCGCGGATGAAGGTCTTGAGCTTGCTGTTATGCGGCGAGAGATTGACTGTGACGAAGAACTGCTTGCCAGCGGCATGCGCCTCCTCGATGCCGATACGCAGATTGTCCTCGAGGAAATCATTGTTGCGCGTACGCAAGCTGTAGCGCGGCAAGCCGGCATAGACCGCGTCCGCACCGTAGGCGAAGGCGTAGCGCATGGATTTCAGCGTCCCGGCCGGGGACAAGAGCTCAGGCGCCTTGCGACGTCCCGCAGAACTCGGGTTGGAGGCCTGTGTCATGGTGGCTCCACGAAAATTCGGATTTGGCGCGTGATTCTAACAGGTTGGCCGGAGGGGAGAGGGAAGAAGATGGAGAGGTCAGAGGTCAGAGGTCAGAGGTCAGAGGTCAGAGGTCAGAGGTCAGAGGTCAGAGGTCAGAGGTCAGAGGTCAGAGGTCAGAGGTCAGAGGTCAGAGG
>JBAYRD010000002.1:0-375392 GCA_041676845.1 Halothiobacillaceae bacterium
CGAGGCTCGCTGCCTCGAGCTTGAATTCGGCTGAAAAATGTCGTCGTCCCATCTTGATGCACCTCGTGGTCATGGCGGCAAATTAACACCTATCGGGGTGTCCAAGATCAGTGAACCACTTCACCCCGTTCATCCAGCGCAGGCAGCGAATATGATTATTTTTTGCTTCGCTGACGCCGAGCCAGCCGCCAGCCGCCAGCCGCCAGCCAACCGCTAAGCCAGCAGCAGCGTCCTGGGCGATTGCCAGCTGAGGTCTGCGCCAGACATGCGCCTCTGGCCGCCTGAGACGGCGCTGACGGCGCTTTCGGCACCGCTCTGGCCATGCCTGCCGGGGCGATTGCCGGCTCAAACTGCCCCTGCCGGCATGTTCAAACTGCCCCTGCCGGCATGTTCAAACTGCCCCTGCCGGCATGTTCAAACTGCCCCTATCGGAATGTTCAAACTGGGGGTAGCGTCTTGCCAAGGTTGGGGGTGGCGTCTTGCCAAGTAACAGGGGGAGTGACCTGTTTTTGACGAGGGTCGCCTTGCCGGTATATTGGACGCCAAATCACCCACCGGGCAGCCACTTTTGGGCGGCATTCCGAGGCAATCAGGTTCAACGAAATGGACAAGCCCAGACAGAAAAAAAGGATCACCCTGTCAGCAGATAGCGCAGACGGCCCCGATCAGACAGCCGTGGATGGCACGTCATCTACCGGGCGACCGCTATCAGCTCACTCGTCACTCCAGTACATCCATCGGGCAGAGCAGTTGATCGACCGATTCGAGACAGAGACTGCCTTGCCATGGCGGGAGTCCCTGAGCGAGTTCTCGGACTGGCTGAATGCAGCAGTCTATCCCAACATTTCCCAGGCATCCCGTCGCCAGGTCAGGGCGGCCCTGCGTTATTACTACGGGCGGTCCAGGTTGAATCCTGACCTGATACCCGTGGCCAGTGAGACGGCCCCGAGATTAAGCCGGAAGGCCGTGAATCGTCGTGGGAACACCTCGGCGGCGCGGCGGAAAGGCATCCGCCAGCCAGACTGGATTGCCCTGATGCGGGTACTGGCTGCCGATACACGCATTCACGGCCAGATCGCCGGGGCCATGATGGTGGCCAGCCGTGCTTTTGGGGCCAGGCCGTCCGAATGGTTTGATGGGAGCACCCGGTTCCTGGATCGGGGTCGTCATGTCGCGGTGCTGCAAATCGCCAACGGGAAATACCGGGAAGACGAGAATGGGGAGTCCCGTCGCTCGTTCGGGCCGACCCGTGTTCTGATCGCCCCGATGGGCGACGGGGGTATCCAGCCGAATGAGATCGAGGCCGTCCAGTTCGTGACCGCCATGTTGCACGGCTGGATGAACGATCTTCAGGATCAGCGCGGCATCACCCGGCTGGAAGCGCGTGACCAGATCATCCGGTCGCTGGGCCGGAAGGTCCTTGGCGCGAGGAGGCAGGCCCGCATCAAGGACAAGATCACCCTGTATTCTGCCCGGCATCAGTTCGCGGCAGACGCCAAGGCCGCCGGTTTGAGCCGTGAGGAGGTCGCGGCGCTGATGGGGCATCGCTCGATCGAGACGGCCGGCGAACACTACGGTCGTCGATCAAGCGGCTGGCGGGGCAATGCCAACAAGACGGTCGGTTTCCGGGTGCTGCCGTCCCTTGAGAATGTCCGGGAAGTCCAGTCGTTCAACCTGACAACCGAGGAAATCCTGATCGGTCCGAAAGTGCCTGATGTGTCGAAATGGGCTCCGGATTTTTGACGGGGCATTCAGATCGGCATAATCAGCGCATCCCATCGTTCATCTGATCGAAGTGCAAAAATGGCGAGACCAAATCTGAACAAGAAGAAGGCCCAATCCCGTAATACGGGAAAAGCACAGCGCAAGGAGGGGCCAAGCGCCCGGACGATTGCTTCGAGAAGGTCAAAGGGGTGAAAGCTGGAAACCCCAAACCGGGCTTGAACACGATCGCGAATCGGTCGGCTGTCGGGCAATAGGTTGTCGAAGAAGTTGTATACGACATCCTCCCGATAAGCGCTTGCCGCAGCGGCATCGACAGGGAGATGGAGCGGGAACCATCTTGGGCGATCCAAGCATCGGCATAGACAAACAACATCTCGCCGGCAGCACCTTTTGTCAGACGACCGACCGCGTACCCATTCATCCAAACGTCGAGGCTGCGCGAGGTCACCATGGCTCTGACCAACCTTGCTCTCCCCCGTAACACCCGCCGTTCTCGCGCCAGGGCTTTCTTTGGGAGCCACATGTAATTCGAGATCAAGGGCAGCCAGCAAGCGGAAAACCGTATCCAGACGAGTGGAGTCAGGTGACCTCTCAAAGGCTGACACCGTGCCTTGCCGCAGGCGCGCATCTTCGGCTACAGCCACCTGCGTCAAGGCTCGATTTTTTCGTCGATCCCGGAAATACCCGGCCAGCTCGTCCGTTGATTGAATCAGCATCTCGCTCTCCCCAGTTAAGACGCGATGGCGTCTATCTTGTCGAGCGCGGCGTGATCTCAACTTTGCAGAGATCCTAGATGCAAGGTCTTCACTCTCCCATGTCACAGAATCCCGCCGGCAGCACGGGTGCCAGGGCCTCCTGCTCAACGGTGCAGGGCACTCTTTCCAGGCCATCCGCCAAATCGGACCAACCGATATCCGTTGCGGTGCCGACCATTTCTTCTATCACGCCGTCAGGGTCTCGCAAGTAAAGCTGTTCCCTCGGAAGCTCGTCGGGGTTCATGCGCCAAGACCTGAGTTCCCGCCCTTCTTCCTGCAAGGTATCTGCCACGGTCTTCGCAATCCTCAAGCCACCACGGTCAATATCCCCCCAATGCCAGAACGTCGTCCTTTCGGGCAAATCACGGACCAAGGCTCGATACGCCAGCAGAAACGCCGGCGAAGGAAATCCACCGGTGTAAAGCAACACACCCCGGTTGCACCCCTTCATGAGCCGAGCCAGCTCATGAAACGTTGTGAGGTTCTCCACTGTCAGCACATTCGACACGCATGCCGGATTGGAAAGCCGCCGCACGGTCTGTGGCTCCACACCCACATAGGGGTATGGCATCGGCATCTCAAAACCAGCCCCGTCACCGTCTTGGAGCAACAACCCTCCACCGCCGGCGATTAGCAGTGGCTGACGATGTTTAACCAGCCCGATCTTTCTCAAGATCTCTTCAGGCTCCCGCCTAGCTGGGTCATCGTTTTCACGCGTGAGCACATCGAGAACCGGCACCAATGCTTCGATGCGCTTGGAATCGGCAAAAACACGTGCCCCAAGCCGACGAACCGGGATTTCGTATTCGCCCCGCATTTCCTCGAGGACCCGCAGACCGTCGAGCACATCATCGAGCTGGCCAGGAGTGATGCCTCGGGGTCTCCTCATCTCGCGCCACGCATCGAGGAGCTGGCTCACCCCGTCGGAAGCACTCCAAGGACGCAATGCTTTCTCGGCAGACTCGAGCGCACACCAGTAAGGTGTTTCGCCCAAAAGGTCTGCCAGCGCCTCGTCGTCCGTCACCTTTATGCGCTTAATCGCACCCTGCTCACCGGCTCTGGCGTCCCACTCGATCTCGATAGCGCCGAATCGCTGCGCTTCTCGCAGGGATGCGTGAACCTCTTCCATCGCATCGACGCTTTCAAGACGCAGGTACGCGGGAAAGGAACTGGTTGAGAATCGCAACGAAGGCTCAGGACCGCCGGCGTTCTTCAGCCGGTGGCGTTCGGCACTTACCAGCAGCTTAGACAGCGCCTTGTGGGCGATCGGATCCACGTCGACTTTCCTCGATGCGCAGCACTTCCTGTTCGAGCAAATCCGGATGCTCGCTTGGCATATCGCTGATCAAAAGCTTGTGCGCGGCGTCTTTCAGGTGAATACGTTCGAGATAGATATCGAAGTCGAAACGACCAATCTCGTAGAGTGTTTCGGCGAACGTTCCAAGTTTTGACTCGTCGGTGCCGGGGCCCGCCATCAGCAACTGCAAGCCCAACCGATTGAGGAATCGGGCAGCTGCTAGCGCGTTCTGCTCGTCCATGCTGTAGAAGGCCTCGTCGAGCAGCATGAGTCCCGCACCACCGCCACCACCATCCTCCAGCTGATAGGCCGAAGCCAAAGCCGCTCCAGCTATCACGTAGAACGGCGTGCGGTGCTCGCCACCCGAGCCTGAACCCGTACGATTGCTTAGCTTGTCAACGACTCGGTCGTCCTGCTTGATGTTGAGGTCGAAGTTGTAGAACTCGCGGTAATCCGTCAGCACCGATGGGGCGCTCCCGGCAGCGATACTCGGATCGTGGGCCAAGGCCTCAAGCTCGGCCATGGCGTTGGATGTCGACTGCCCATCGCCATGGAAATCCAGACTGAACAGGTCGGCGCCTTCCTCGTCACGCCCCGCTCGCTCGATGAACTGTCGCAATCCGCGGTGCTGCTCACGCGATTCCCACGTAAAGGCATAGCGCTCGTTCTGCGAAAACGGCGGACATGTGTCGAGCAGGCGGTTAAGTTGCCGCAGGTTGCTCTCCATCTTTTTCATCTGGTCCTGGAGCTTGAAGGCGATATCGCGCTTAAACGATTCGCGCGCCGCCTTGAGGGCTTCTTCTGCCTGCTCCGCGTAACGCACCAGGTCGGTTTCTTGCAGCCGCTGGGACTCTTCCCCCGACCAGGCCAATGCCTTTTCCCAGTCGTCGCGCAGCTCGCCGAGCGTCGCGTTGTGACGTTGGGCGTAATCGCTCAGCATCTGGAAGGCCTCTCTCTCACGACCCCGAATTTCAGATTCAAAACGGTTCAAGAAACCCAGCGCCCTCTGCGCACCTTCCGCCGGACGGTCACACTCTGCATCAATGCGTTGTCGGTAGTCATCAACGGTCTCGGCGGAGTAGTACGGCTTTGATTCCAGCAACCGCAACTTCTCGACCACAGTCTCCACCTGGCCTTCAGCTTGCTCAATTTCCTTATCGAGGTTTTGGAGGTGTTGGCTAAGGCGCCCCCGGGTCTCGATTTGCTGATCGAGCGCCCCGCCTATCCCGTCGCGCTCGGCCTCCATTGCTTTTTCCCGCTCGATCAGCTCCCGCACATCCGGGCTAAGGCTCCGCTCCCGTTCCCGCTCGATGCGATCCAGATCATCGAGCGACCGACGAAACGCCTCCATCAATTGGCGAGCTTCGCTTTCACCGACGTCTGCCTCGTCAAGCCGGAGCAAAACCTTGCCGAGCTGGCGCTCCTCCTCCCGGATTCGCGTCAGTTCCTCACCAACCTGGCGAAGGCGTTCTTTTGCTGCCCGAAGGGCAGACGGATCCGACCGTCGTCCAATACGTAAAGACGTCTTTGCCGGGAGCCGTTTCCGCTCCGTGCCCCCGCCACTCGAGACCATGCCGTCGATAGTTAATGCGCGCCCGTAACGAGCAAGATCATGCTCGCTCTCGGCAAATCGCAGGCCTGCCATCGCCGCTCGTACGAACGCCAACGCTGTCCGGTCGCCCGATCGAACGAGACTGCTCACCAGCTCGGGCTCGACGGCTTCCTCCATGTGTCGGCGCAAGTGCTCGGGCTGGATAACCTTCACGTTGTAAATCGCCTGTTCACGGGGCAATTCCCGCATCAAGCGTACGGCATCCGCTTCCCGACCAGGCCTCACCACCAGGTGTTCGAGCTGTTTCTGGCCAAGGTAGGCCTCGATGGCCGGCTGCCAATCCGAATCGGAGATCTGGATCAGATCACAGACAGGCCGGGCCTCGATGCCCGCCTGATCGAACAAATCGATCGCGCGAGCCGCGTCCTTGCCCAACCGGCTGCCGCCGGCCTCGATGTTTTTGATCTCTCCGTTTAACCCCCGCCCTTCCTGTTCGAGCTGACGGCAGCGCTGCCCCGCGGCATCCTTGGCTGACTCGAGGCGCTCGGAGGCACTGCCAAGAATGCCCAAGGCCACCCGCATGGCTTCCAGCACCGACTGTGCATCCTGCTCCTCGAGAGACTCCCGTGCCCGGTGCAAGACCTCGTGCGCTTCGCGTAGATCCGGAATGTCGGTGTTTTCTCCCATGCTCGCCAGCGCTTGGATGCCCTGAAGCACCTCTCGAATCCGACTGAGGATCCGATCGCGGCGCTCATCCACCGTCTGTCGCAAGGATTCGCCTCGCATTTCCAGAAAGCGGCCATGCTCGACACGGCCGTCCCGGTTGATCTCAATCTTCAAAGCGTCCAGTTGCTGCTGGACCGAATCACGCTCTTTCTGCTTGGCCTCGATGTCCCGTTCCAGCAACGCCAATGTCTGGCGAGACTGCTCTCGATCGCCTTGCAAGCGGTCGAGATTTTCACCGATCTCTTCCTGGCGGTAGACCTCAACCAGGGCCGTCACGGAAGCCTTACGCTCTATCGCATTCCGAAGCAGACCGTAACGGTGATGGATATCCTCCAGCTCTTGAATCTGAAGACGGGTGCGGTCAATTGTTTCCTTGAGTTCGTTGAACTGACGAATCTGATGACCGAACTCCTCGACCTTGATCCCCCCTGGCGGCACTACGTGATGACGAACGTATTCATCAACGCTTTCGACGTCACGTAACTCGAGCGACTTTGTGAATGCGCGCAGAAATTCCGTGACATTCAGTCGGGGTTTGCCGGGCGGGGCCAGTTGCTTGAGCAACTCATCGACATACGCCTCTGGCCGGTCCTTGAAGATCGGCGTCCGCCCCGCCTGATCACACAGTCGGCGGGCACGGGTCGCGAAATCTCGCCAGTCCAGCGGGACCTCGCCATCCTCGGTCTTCTCAACCAGATCGTCGGCTGATAGCAGCACCCCGGGCAGAATGAAATGTCCATGTAACTGATGGCGGGATTCGGCCGCTGACGCCGACACGCAGATGCCGGCAGTCATGCACCAATCGCGATTTCCGTCGACAAAGCCCAACGTCAGATAGGTCAAGGCGTCGTCTCGGGCACGACTTTGAAGCCCCGAACTGTCCTCATTGCTCTCGCGCAGTACGCCGAGACAATAATCGCGCAGGGTCCTGCTCTTGCTGCGAGACCCCAGGCTGGAGGACTGGGCATTGAAACGACTCCAAGAGCCATGCGCTCCATTCATCACCGTCTGCACGGCGTCCAGCAACGTGCTCTTGCCTGAACCGTTCCGACCTAACACCGCGGTGTTACCACGGATCTCAATCTGTTCTTTCTCGAAGAGGAAAAACTGGATGAGGTTGATGCGTTCAAGCGCTTTCATCGTGATCGGCCTCCTCTGACCTCACATCGGGCGAGCTCTCGCTTACGCTTCTACTACGGACCGTCAACGCATGGGCGTCCAGCTCGGCCAACCGCACCTCATCAATCAAGATCTCGATCGCTGGCAATATCTCCACGCCGAAGGGCTGCGGATCCGTATCGTCGGTAGTGCGGGTTCGAGCGATTCCGAACCGCTGCATGCGCCCGAGCAGGGACTCCATCTCACCTCGGCGATGGGGCAGACTCCGCCCGGCGGCCTCTTCAAAGACGGTCGAAAGCTCCTCCAGCGACACCTCGACACGGCCTGCCTCGCCTTCCCCGGCTTGCCGCTTTTCGTGGTAAATCCTTCGCAGCACCAGCGCCAACAAGGTTTCCGACAAGGTCAACGGTGTCGTCTTTTCGTGGACCGGCCAGGCGCAGGCGTAACCGGAGGCCGACGAAACCGCGAGACTCATCCCTAACAACGAACAGATCTCCGTGAAATCACGCTCGTGCTCTTTGACGATCCGGTACGAAAGTCGCTGGTGAGGCACGAACTCGTAGAGCACCTGCTCGGTCACTAAGCGATACGCTGCGGAACGAAAATCCTCAGCCTCATAGTGCGGACTGTTTTCCGCGATACGTGTCCAGTCATCCTTGGGCATGGCTGCTTCCTCGGCGGCGAATCATGATCCTCGGCGCTTCGAGGTACTCGTTTTCCATCCGCTCCCCCTCGACTACAAAAAGCTCGTAACCAGAAAGCGGCCCTGTATTTCGAACCTCCCGGCGTCCCGCTGCACCGGTCCGCGCGAGGGCGAGAAACACGCACAGATCCCGAACCGACGTAACGGTAATTTCGTCAGAAGCCATCTCCTCGCGATCCCCGAGCATGGCATCGAGGTAGCGGGCCACGAGCCGGGGTGAGACAGTTCGGTTTTCCTGCATGGCTCTCAAGAGGTGCCGAAGCGCCAGTTGCTCCGGTGAAAGCTCTCGACGTCGCAAGGCCTTACGCTTGGGCGCAGGCCGTTTACGTGCCGGCTCGGCCAAGCGAGCCTGAGCAAAGGCGCTCCCAGATGCAAAGTGCGTATCCAGTCGAGTTCCTTCCGGCAAGGCGCAAAGACGCTCAAGCGTGCGGTCGATGAATTGGTCAAGGTCGGATGACGTACGCAACTGGTAGTGGATATACGCGATGGCCTGCTGATTGGCCTTGCGGACTACCTGGCTAAGCCTATCGAGATGATCTTCGATCCGCTCGAAGACACCGAAGCGCTGGAAGTCCCTCTCCATTTGTTGCTCCGCGGTTAACCGCCCCCATCGGTTCTTCCCGTACCACTGCAGCAGCGCTTGGCGCTTGGCGTCGTCGAAGCGAAGTTCCTGGGTGATTTCAAGGACATCGTTTTTGCGCTGCAGTGGGTGGTTGCTCGTGTGCAATTCTCGGTAGTCTGCGATATAGATCGCGCTGATGTAATCCGTGAAAAAACGCTCGATGTAGTCTGAAGCCGACTCCATCCGCCGCAGGTGCTGCATCAAGTCACGCACCTGCATCCCGGTTGCCGACAGGGAATTAACAAGACCTTTGGTGTCCTCTGCTGCTTGGTGGAACGCCACGGCGTTCTCACTCGGGTTATCTGACACCGCCTTGAGGTTGTTGTAGATCGACTGGACTTGCCCGCCGATGAACTGCGGCCCCTGGTCGGCGAAGTTGAACAGCATTTCGAGGAACTGCCGTACGTCCGGGCGTATTTCGACCACACGGCGCAAGCCCACCGGCGTTTCCGACAGCCAGCCGGCATCGATCAAACGAGAAAGGATCTGGTTGGCGCGGACATTGATGGGTGTCGAGAAATCATCCCCATCCTCGGCCACCCAGTCCGTGACGTCCTCCAGATATCGCTCAATCGGGACCACCAGGTCTCGACGGTTGTAACCCTCCGGCGGGGCGACGACCGTCTCGGAGAAGTAGTCGTCGTAAAGGACGGTCAAGATGTCCCAGTAGCGTCGGCGGTTGGCAGATCCCAGCGGCCCAAACAGCCCTTCAGGCAAGCGGTCGAACAGACTTGGGACATCCTCACGCATCAGACCAACCTAGTGAGGCAAACACGACCAACTCGCTTCTCAGTCAGCCTGAAATCGGCACATGTTCCTACCAAGCCGCGCTCTTCAGTGAGCATTTTCTGGACTCCTTTCCCCAGGGTTGATGATCATCATATAGCCTGCCTCATGACCCAGATCAAAGCAGCGGGCGACAGCGTCAAGCATTTCAAGACGTGCTTCCACTTGAGCCCGTCGATCTCGGAGGTGCGCATACCGGTAAAGAACCGCACCGTGAAATACGGCTGCCAATGCGGATCGACTTCTCGTAAGAACGCTTGCACCTCATCAAGGCTGAACGGATCAACCTGACTGCGTCCTTGTTTCACCGGCTTGATGCGGACAAACGGCGTGATAAAGTCGAAGCGGTCAGCGGCCTCGTCTAGGACTTGCTTTAGCAAGCTCATGATCTGATTGACCCTAGAGCCTGAAAGTGCTTTTTTACCGTGCAAATCTTTAGCGAGGTAGGCACGGTACTTCAACAGATCAGTTCGGGTGATGTCGCTGACCCTCTTTTTGCCGAACTCCGGGCGCAGGTACAGGTTCACGATGTCGACCTGCTTCTTCTGGTACGAGCGCTTCCACTCGACTTCTTTCTCACCCATCCATTCGTCGATCAAGCTTTGGAATAAAGGCGCATCAACGGCTGTGCTAGCGACGCCCTGCCTCACCTTATCTACATCTACCGCAACAACCTCAGGTGGCGATACAGGCGCAAACCGCTTGGTTCGAGGACTGTTCGGAAACGTCTTGCCATAGTCGAATGTTCCGAGAGTGATTTCCGCCTCAATGCGTGCAAGTACCCGTTCCATCCGCCGACGATTCGCTACCGTGTCGGAAAGTGCGGTGTATTCTCGGCAACGTAGACCCTTACCTAGCGAAAGTCGAAAAAAAGCTTGCCGTTCGCTCGGGCACGAACTTTAGACATGACAAACCCTCCCGCCAGACATCGGGATACCGGATGCACCACCAACCGCATCCGACTTCACTCCGGGAAGATCTCGCAAAAGCTCTGCTTCCACCTCCTCCCAAACCAGTAGGATCTTGCGACCCCCGAATGGTCGGCAGTAGTGAACTCCCTCCAACAAATGATCACGCATGACCACATTCCTGAAATAACGAGTCGAAAAGCCAAGCCTTCGTGCAACCTGGGATGGACTCAGGTAGGTCAGCTCCGCCATGATTTACCTCCTTTGTTCATCATCAGTGACGTTTGTTAATCCTACGCAACGGATGGCAGGCGCCACAAACGCGCCTGTCAAGAACAAATGATGCGTAAACTTAACGGAGGCGCAGATGATTCGATTCAGGCTTAAGGAGCTCATGGCCGACAAAGGCTTCAGGGAATCCAGGAGAGTGACCTTTGAGGAGGTCGCCAAGGAGACGGGGATCAACAGGACAACACTGTCGAAAATCGCGAATCAGCGTGGCTACAACACAACCACCGACAATCTCGATGCACTGTGTCGTTTCTTCGATGTCAAAATCAATGAGGTGGCCTAATACATCCCCGACTCCGAGCTAGTGTGACCTGCCCCTGCTCGGTGGCCCATGTTGAGGTGGTGTTCGTTATCAGCCCATCGCTTTTTACGTCACGGACAAGTTGGGCCATATTTGGGCCACGGGCGAAAAAGCGCGCTTTTCGTTGAAGTGGAAGTTTGAGTTGACACCCCGCCAAGAGGCGGTAGAATGCGCTCCCAATAGAACGACAGGCGCGTAGCTCAGCTGGTTAGAGCACCACCTTGACATGGTGGGGGTCGTTGGTTCGAATCCAATCGCGCCTACCAACACCAAAGCCCGGCAGACTCACGTTTGCCGGGCTTTTTCGTGAGTGCATAACAAGCACCGTTCCAAAATTGTTCCAAAGTAACGGCGTCAAACGGCTGAGTTGGTCGCTCTCCTACTGTTCGGCCTGACCGGCTGACTCCCACCAGTAAAGACGCTAGAAACCGGTCAAGCACCCTCCCCGGCATCACCCGCCTCTGGTATAATGCCCGCCCTTAGAATTCCGTATCACCGGGTGCTCCGCGACGGTTCGTGCTGTCAGCACCCTTCGACCCACACGGATGCAAACGCGGGCTGTCGTAGGGCCCGCCACTGGTATCCCAAGTGCTTTTCAGGAGGGCACATGCCGATTATCACGCTACCCGACGGCAGTCAGCGCACGTTCGATCACCCGGTCACACTGGCAGAGGTCGCCGCAGACATCGGTCCGGGGCTGGCCAAAGCAGCGATCGCCGGCAAGATCGATGGCGAGCTGGTCGATCTGTCGCGCACGGTCGAAGGCGATGCACACATCGCGATCGTCACGGCAAGAGACCAGGAAGGGGTGGAAGTCATTCGTCACTCCACGGCGCACCTGATGGCGCAGGCGGTCAAGCAGCTTTACCCCGAAGCCCAGGTCACCATCGGCCCGGTCATCGACCAGGGCTTCTACTACGATTTTGCCTTCCATCGGCCCTTCAATGACGAGGACCTGGAGAAGATCGAGGCCCGCATGCACGAGCTGGCCGCCAAGGGCGACGAGCTGGAACGCCACGTGATGAGCCGCGACGAGGCAGTACGCTTCTTCAAGGATCTCGGCGAGGATTACAAGGTCGAGATCATCGAGGACATCCCGAGCGACGAAGCACTCTCCCTCTACACCCAGGGAGATTTCACCGATCTGTGCCGCGGGCCGCACGTCCCGAACACCAACAAGATCAAGGCCTTCAAGCTGCTGAAGGTGGCCGGCGCTTACTGGCGCGGCGACTCGGACAACGCGATGCTCACTCGCATCTACGGCGCCGCATTCGCCAACGAAAAGGAACTCAAGCTCTATCTCAAGCAGCGCGAAGAAGCTGAGAAACGCGACCACCGGCGCTTGGGCAAGCAGCTCGGTTTGTTCCACTTCCAGGACGAGGCGCCGGGTCTGGTGTTCTGGCATCCGCGCGGCTGGGCAATCTGGCAGGTGATCGAGTCGTACATGCGCGACGTCTACCGTCGCTCGGGTTATGCAGAAATCAAATGCCCGCAGATCCTGGACGTGTCGCTGTGGAAGCAGTCCGGCCACTGGGACAACTATCAAGAAAACATGTTCATCACCGAGTCGGAAAAGCGCACCTACGCGGTCAAACCGATGAACTGCCCGGGCCACGTGCAGGTGTTCAACCATGGCCTGCACTCCTACCGGGATTTGCCGATCCGCTACGGTGAGTTTGGCTCCTGCCACCGCAACGAGCCGTCCGGCGCCCTGCACGGCATTCTGCGTGTGCGCGGCTTCACCCAGGACGACGGGCATATCTTCTGCACCAACAAGCAGATCGAGCCCGAGGTGTGCGCCTTCCACAGCCAGGCTTTGGAGGTCTACGAGACCTTTGGCTTTACGGACGTGCAGGTGAAGATCGCCACCCGTCCGGAGCAGCGCATGGGCAGTGACAAGGTCTGGGACGATGCCGAAGAGGCCCTGCGCGGGGCGCTGCGGACCTCGGGTGTCGAGTGGGAGGAACTGCCCGGCGAAGGCGCCTTCTACGGCCCGAAAATCGAGTATCACTTGAGTGATGCCATTGGCCGGACCTGGCAGCTGGGCACCATCCAGGTGGACTTCATGATGCCCGAGCGCCTCGGCGCGACCTATGTCGACGAGCATAGCGAGCGCCAGCATCCGGTGATGCTGCACCGCGCCATCCTGGGCTCGATGGAACGCTTTATCGGCATCCTGATCGAGCACCACGCCGGACGCATGCCGCTATGGCTCGCCCCGGTCCAGGCCGTCAGCATGGGTATCACTGACAAGCACGCCGAGTACGTCGACCAGGTCACCGAGCGCCTCAAGGCCGCCGGTCTGCGCGCCGAAGCCGATCTGCGCAACGAGAAGGTCGGCTTCAAGATCCGCGAGCACACCCTGGAACGCGTGCCGTACCTGCTGGTTGCCGGTGACCGAGAAATCGACGCCGACTCGGTTTCGGTACGCAGCCGCTCCGGCGAGGATCTGGGCTCGATCAAGGTCGACGAGCTGATCGAACGCCTCAAGAACGAGATCGCCGAGCACCAATAAAACAGACTTCGGGGCCGACCCGAGCACTCAGTGGCGCGGCTGCAACTGGCAACCACTGCCACTTTCGTGCTAATTTTCATTGGTGAACCCGAAGCGGTCTGCTCTGGGTTAACATTTATATTCAAACCTTATATTTGGAGGGTACGCACATCGCTCAACAACGCGGAGGGGGTCGAGCCAGGAGCGACGACCCCAGGATCAATGACCAGATCAACGTACGGGAAGTCCGGCTCATCGATGAAAACAATGAGCAGCTAGGCATCGTCGATATCGATGACGCCATGGCACGTGCCGCAGAGGCTGATTTGGACCTGGTGGAGGTTTCTCCGACGGCCAAGCCACCGGTCTGCAAGATCATGGACTTCGGCAAGTTCAAGTATCAGCAGAGCAAGAAAGCAGCTGAGGCGCGCAAGAAGCAGAAGCAGATCGAGGTCAAGGAAGTGAAATTCCGTCCCAGGACCGAAGATCATGACTATCAGGTCAAGCTGCGCAACGCCCAGCGCTTCCTGACGGCCGGCGACAAGGTCAAGGTCACGCTACGTTTCCGCGGTCGAGAGATGGCCCATCGGGAGCTCGGTAGTGAGTTGCTCGAACGCATTTCGGAGGATTTGTCGGATCTGGCAACGGTGGAGCAACGCCCACGCATGGAAGGCCGTCAAGCCACCATGGTAATGGCGCCACGAGCGAGCAAATAACGCCAACGTTCCACTCCCCGGTGGATCGGCTGCCCTACGACCCCATCGCCATGCGATGGGGTTTTTTTGCATCCTTGACCAGCGAGGCAGCCTGCTGTTTGGCCTTCCCAAAAACCAGCAGCCCAAAACCAGCAACTAAGAATGCCCCACCCCAGGGAGGCAATCCACTGGCCGAAAATGACACGTTGCCTGGCGCCATTTCCCTTCGACCTTGCCAAGACGGCTGCCAAAGCAGTATGATTCAGCACTCTTTTTTGGCATCAGGCCGAAAAAGTGAGCAAAGCCACTCGCGTACGTTAAATACTCCGACGTGCCGGGTATCCAGAAACAAGTTAAAACCGGAGTCGATTATGCCCAAGATCAAAACCAACCGCGGGGCTGCCAAGCGGTTCAAGGTCACCGCCGGCGGCATCAAACGCCGTCAGTCGCACCTGCGTCACATCCTCACCAAGAAGTCGTCCAAGCGCAAACGTCAGCTGGGTTCTCCGGCCTACGTCCACGAGGCCGATGTACCGCTCGTTGAGCGCATGATGCCTAACAGCAAGATAGTGAGGAAATAGACCATGGCCCGAGTCAAGCGGGGCGTTACCGCCCGTGCCAAGCACAAGAAAGTCCTGAAGAAGGCCAAGGGCTACTATGGTGCCCGTTCGCGCACCTTCCGCATCGCCAACCAGGCGGTCATCAAGGCGGGCCAGTATGCCTACCGCGACCGTCGCGTGAAAAAGCGCACGTTCCGCAGCCTGTGGATCGCTCGCATCAACGCTGAGGCGCGCAACAACGGCCTGTCCTACAGCCGGATGATCGATGGCCTGAACAAGGCCAACGTCGAGGTTGACCGCAAGGTCCTCGCCGACATCGCGGTACATGACAAGACGGGCTTTGCCGCTCTGGCCGAAAAGGCGAAGGCCGCCTTGGCCGAAAGCCAGACCGAAAAGCTGGCCGGCTGATCCTGATCAGTCGATGAGTGGGGCGGCCACGTACCGCCCCACCCTGCATTCTTCTCGAAGGCGCCCGTGGCGCCTTTGTTCGTTGAAGACATTGATTTTATTGGGCTTTACGCCACAATAACGCCTTTCGCCGGGCAGCTGCCTCGATACGGATTTCCGGTTTAAGTACGGGTTATACGGACGACGCGGCAAAAGATCCTCGCGACAGGTCAATGAAACCTCTGATTGGAGCACATAGGCGGTGAGCAACTCCCTGGACGCCCTGGAGAACGACGCACTCGCTCGCATTGAAGCGGCCGACAGTCTCGATGCGCTGGAAGTCTTGCGGGTGGAATTCACCGGCAGAAAGGGCTCGATCACGGCCCAGATGAAGACGCTGGGCCAACTTGAGCCGGCGGAGCGCAAGACGCGCGGTGCGGCCATCAATGCGGTCAAAGACCGTGTTATCGACGCCCTGAAAATTCGCCGTGAGGCCCTGCAGGCCGAGGCACTCCGGGCCAGGCTCGCCACCGAGGCCATCGATGTCACCCTGCCGGGCCGACGCCGCCCGCCTGGTGCCCGGCATCCGGTCACCCAGATCACCGAGCGCGTTTCCGCCATCTTCCAGGCAATGGGCTTTCGGGTCGCCGAGGGGCCGGAGATCGAGGACGACTGGCATAACTTCACCGCATTGAATATCCCGGAGAGCCACCCGGCCCGGGCGATGCACGACACTTTCTACTTTGACGCCAACCACCTGCTGCGCACTCATACCTCGCCGGTACAGATCCGCGCCATGCAGGAGTCGAAGCCACCACTGAAGGTGATTGCCCCCGGGCGCGTCTACCGCTGCGACTCGGACATGACGCACTCGCCGATGTTCCACCAGATCGAGGTGCTTTACCTCGACGAGGATGTGCGCTTCACCGATCTGCGCGCCACGTTGGAGACCTTCCTCGCGGCCCTGTTCGAGCGCGAAGACCTGCCGATCCGCCTGCGCCCATCGTTCTTCCCGTTCACCGAGCCGTCGGCCGAGGTGGATATCCAGTGCGTTCACTGCCGTGGCGAGGGCTGCCGCGTGTGCAAGAAGACCGGCTGGATCGAGGTGCTGGGCGCCGGCATGATGCACCCCAACGTGCTGCGCTCCGTGGACCTCGACCCGACCGAGGTGAGCGGCTTTGCCATCGGCATGGGCATCGAACGCCTGGCGATGCTCCGCTACGGAGTCGAGGACCTGCGCGCGTTTTTCGAGAATGATCTGCGCTTCTTGCGGCAGTTCCAGTAATCCCCGACCCCCATCTGGCCGTCGGAAACGGCCGACCATGACCCCGAACAGTGAGCACCTGGTCGGCCCCGCCACCGTTTGCGGGCGACCGGACCAAGGCCCGAGGACCTGATACGCGATGCTTTTTTCCGAGAACTGGCTGAGAACCTGGATCGATCCCCAGGTTGACACCGAAGAGCTGGCCCACCGCCTGACCATGGCCGGGTTGGAAGTCGATGCCATCGAGCCCGCTGCCCCCGCCTTCGACAATGTTGTCATCGGTGAGGTGACCTCCGTCCGCCCACATCCGAACGCTGACAAGCTGCGCGTCACGCAAGTGTTCGACGGCGAGACCAGCTATCAGGTCGTCTGCGGCGCGCCCAATGTGCGCGAAGGCCAGCGGGCGCCGCTGGCCAAGGTCGGTGCCACCCTGCCCAACGGCCTGATCATCAAGAAAGCGAAGCTGCGCGGTGAAGCCTCTCACGGCATGCTCTGCGGGGCCGACGAGCTCGGCCTGGCAAGCATCCGCGACGGCCTGATGGAGCTGCCCAGTGATGCGCCAGTGGGCAGGGATCTACGCGAGTGGCTGGATCTGGACGACAGCGTGATCACGCTGGGCATCACCCCCAACCGTGGTGACGCACTCTCGATCGCGGGCCTCGCCCAGGAATGCAGCGCGCTGTTCAAGGCAAACCTGAAGGCACCCGAGGTTCGCGCGCCCCAGGTCACGGTCGAATCGACCCACGCGGCAGTGATCGAGGCTACCGAGGCCTGCCCGCTCTACCTCACCCAGGTGATCGAGGACATCCCGGCACGCGGCGACACCGACCTGTTGATCGCCGAACGGCTGCGCCGCGCTGGTGTCTCCACGGTCGAGCCGATCGTCGACCTGCTCAACTACGTCATGCTGGAGGCCGGCCAGCCGATGCATGCCTTCGACGCCGACAAGCTCGAAGGCGACATCCGCGTGCGCTGGGCCAAGGCGGGCGAGACCATGATCGGCCTCAATGAGCAAGAGTTGACCCTCGAGGACGACTGCCTGGTGGTCAGTGACGCCGCCAACCCGATCGCACTGGCCGGCATCATCGGCAGCCAGCCCTCGGGCGTGGACGACACAACCCGCCGGATCGTCCTTGAGGCGGCTCATTTCACCCCCAAGGCGGTCGCCGGCCAAACGCGCCGCTTCGGCCTGAACACCGACGCCGCCTTCCGCTTTGAGCGCGGTGTCGACCCGAGCCTGCCGCGCGCCGCCCTCGATCGCGCCGCCCAGCTGATCACCGAAATGCTTGGCGGCGAGGCCGGGCCGGTGATCGAGGCCAGTGGCAGTCGTGACCTACCCGCCCCTGCGGCCATCACGCTCAACATGGACTGGGCCGCCAAGCGCCTCGGATTGCCAGTGGCAGCCGACCGCGCCGTCGATCTGCTGACCCGGCTGGGATGCGAGGTCAGCCGTGATGCCGATGTGCTATCGGTGCTGCCGCCGACCCGACGATTCGACCTGGTCATTCCAGAGGATCTGCTCGAAGAACTCGCGCGCCTGATCGGCTATGACAATTTCCGCGCGCCGATCACGCGCATGACTCCGGAGATCGGCCTGCCGGCGGCGACGGTCAACACCGGCTCGCAGATCGGCGAGCGGATGGCCGAGCGCGGCTACTTCGAGGCAATCACCTACAGCTTCATTGATCGTGATCTCGATGCGGCAATCACTCCGGACAGCAAACCAATCGAACTGGCCAACCCGATCGCCTCGCAGATGGCGGTGATGCGTCAGAGTCTCTGGCCCGGTCTGCTCGAGGCCGTGGCCCATAACCAGAAGCGCCAGCAGCCGACCATCCGCCTGTTCGAGACCGGTCACCGCTTTGAGGGTTCAACCGCCGCCGCAGCACGCGAGTCGGGTGATCTGGCCTTCGTTGCCGCCGGCCACGTCGTGCCCGAACAGTGGGGCACGACGACCCGCCCGGTCGATTTCTACGACATCAAAGGCGATCTCGAGGACCTGCTCGGGGGCTTGGGCCTTGGCCCGGCGACCAGCTTCCGCCCCAGCACCCACCCCGCGTTGCACCCCGGTCAGGCTGCCGAGGTATTGATCAACGACCAGCCCATCGGTGAAATCGGGGCGCTGCACCCAGAGACGCTCAAGGCCTTCGATCTGAAGGGGCCGGTGTTCGCAGCCCGCCTGTCCCTTGCCGGCATCGGTGAGCGGCCACTGCCGCAGAGTGTGCCACAGTCGAAGTTTCCACGAATACGCCGGGATCTGGCCCTGGTCACACCGACCACCCTCGCCTTCCGTGAGCTGGCCACCGCGATCCGCGCGGCCGGCGGGGACTTTCTGCGCGACGTCGTACCGTTCGACCGCTATGTCGGTGAGGGCGTCGCCGCGGGCCAACAGTCGCTGGCGGTGAAGCTCGTCTTCCAGAATGACGAACGCACCCTTACGGACGACGAAATTACCGATACAATCAACCACATACTTGAACACCTCCGCCAGCTCGACGTCGAGCTGCGGAGTTGACTTGAACCCGGGAACCGACTTACATGGCTCTTACAAAAGCGGATCTGGTAGAAACGCTGCACAACGAAATTGGCCTGAACAAACGTGAGGCCAAGGAATTCGTCGACCTGTTCTTCGAAGAAATGCGACAGGTGCTGGAATCAGGCGAGGACATCAAGCTCTCCGGCTTTGGCAACTTCCAGTTGCGGGACAAGAACGAGCGCCCCGGACGCAACCCGCGCACCGGGGAGATGATCCCGGTCAGCGCCCGCCGGGTGGTGACCTTCCGCGCCGGCCAGAAGCTCAAGTCGCTGGTGGAAACTTATGAAGGCCCAGAAGAAGACTGAATTCATCTTTCCGCCAATCCCCAGCAAACGGTATTTCACCATCGGGGAGGCGGGCCAGCTCTGCGACGTGAAATCGCATGTGCTGCGTTACTGGGAACAGGAATTTGACTCGCTCAAGCCGATCAAACGCCGCGGCAACCGCCGTTACTACCAGCGCCACGACATCGAACTGATCCGTCTGATCCGTATCCTGCTCTACGACCAAGGTTTCACCATTGCCGGTGCCCGCCAGCAGCTCGCTGCCTTGCCCAAGACCACCTCGCGCGACTCTTCGAGTGCGCTTGAGGCCGTGCGTGACATGCGCGAGCGCATCAGCCAAAGCGGCGGCAACCTGCTGCAGCTGGACCCGCGCGCCGATGGGCAACCTACCACCGAACCGACACAGTCCACCGAGACTCAGACTGCCGCCCCTACTGGGCGGCAGCTTGATCTGCGCGAAATCCGCCTCGGCCTGGAAGCCTTGGCCCGTGAGCTGGCTCCCTACTGTCGCAAATCCGATTCCGCTGACTGAAATCGACCCGCCCGAGCCGGACTCGTCCGAACGAGATCCACGCAGACAATGTTTACCGAGCAAAGCTCAGGCGAACTGTGCCAGCAGCTGTTCCGGATCGCCTTCAGGCGGCAGGCAGCTGCTGCCCCGGCAGACGTAGGCCAGCCCGCCACTTGCGGGCCGTGGCTTGTCAGCGAACAGCTCCTCGCTCATCGTCGGCAGCATGGCGATGCCGCGGGCACGCAGACTGCGGATGGCCTGTTCCCAGGGCCGCAGATCATCGGCCTTGATCACCACGGCAGTGGTCGGCTGATGGAAGCGTCGCAATGCCGCGAGCAGCCGCGGATGTGCCTGCGGGGCCCGTTCCAACGATCCGGCCGCCGCCTTGAAGATGTTTTCGGCCAGATCAAGCCAGTCGGTGCGCCCAAGGATATAACCCAGCCGCGCCAGTGTGTCGGCGAGCAGCGCATTGCCGGCCGGCTGGTCATCATCGGCAAATACCACCAGAGAGCCCACCGGCGCGCCATGCCCGGCGTGGCTAAGCCGAAAGGCGCCACTGTCATCGGCAAAGCGCTCGACTACCACCGCGACAATCGACTCCATCACCGCCAGCCGATCGGCATCCGGTGCATGCAGGAAGGCCTCGGCCTGTGCTTCGAGCAAGGCCGCGTAGTCGTCGAGGAAGGCGGGCACCGCGTCACGCTCACCCAGCCGACTGGTGGGCAGATCTGCTACCGCGACATCTGCCGGGATCAGGCGGCCGAGCAGGTCCAGGCCACGCGCGATCCAGTCATCCCGCCCAAGCCGATTACCGGCGCGCAGCAGTCCAGTGGCGAGCAGCGCATTGAGTCCCAGCAGCGACTTGTCATCGCGCTTGGGCTGCGGGCGCTGATCACGATGCTCGAGCAAGGCCCGACGGATGGCATCATCCAGCGGACGCACATCAGCCACCCGACTCGCGCGTCGCGCAGCAGCCAGATGCCAGCGGCCTTCAAAATTGGCCCGCCGGTCAAGACCGTATTCGCTGATAAAGCGTTTGATCGCTCCGGTGTCGATACCCGCTGCCTTGAGTACCCGGCGGGCCTCGTCAGGCGTCCAGAGGTAGCTCGCCCCCTCCTCGCCTCGCGTGTCGGCATCCAGACTGGCTGCATAGCTGCCGTCGGATAGCCGCATGCGTTCGAGAAACTGCGACATGCTGCGCTCAAGCAGCGGCTCGATCACCGCGCGGCGTGTGCTGTCGGCGCCCGCCATGGCGGCAAATCGCGCCAAGGTTGCCGGCAGCTGGGCGTTGTCGGCCAACATCTTCTCGAAATGCGGGATGGTCCAATCGGCATCGACGCAGTAGCGAAAGATGCCGCCATCGAGGTGGTCGAACAGCCCACCGTCGAGCAATGCTGCCACGGCATGATCCAGCGGGCCGCTACCGTCGTCGCCGCGTGAAGCCGCCTCGTCGAGCAGGAAATCGAGCACCGGTAGCTGTGGGAACTTCGGCGCACCATCCAGTCCGCCGTGTTGGCGGTCGAGCGCCATCTCGAACCGCGCCCGGGCTGCGTCGACTATCGATACCGGCGGTACAGTCTCGCTCCCCGGCGGCATGGAGACGAGCGCCTGGCGGACCGCTTCACCCTGCTGGCGGGTCTGGCCTCCTTGCTGCTGGTAGATCCTGTGCACGCGCTCGAGCAGATCGGCGAATCCCGGCATGCCGAAGCGCGGTCTGGCCGGGAAATAGGTGCCGATGAAGAACGGGCTGAGATCATCGGGGTTGAGAAAGGCGGTCAGCGGCCAGCCACCGCCACGCTGGTTCAAGAGCGCGTGGGCCGTCTGGAAGGTCTTGTCCAGATCGGGGCGCTCTTCACGGTCGACCTTGATATTGACGAAGTGGCGGTTCATCACCGCGGCGATGGCCGGATCGGAGAAGCTTTCGCGCGCCATCACATGGCACCAATGACAGGCGGCGTAGCCGATCGAAAGCAGGATTGGTCGGTCCTGCTCACGGGCGAGTTGCAGGGTGTCCTCGTTCCACTCATGCCACTCGACCGGGTTGTCGGCATGTGCCTGGAGATAAGGGCTGGAGGCCTGCTGCATGCGGGGGTTGGACATCGGTTTGCTCCGGCTGGCGACGGCTGACGGGTGATCGCCCCCGGGGCGTCCAAGGGCGCACCAGGGACCGATCTGCCAACCGATACTGGTAGACTCGGGGCCGTTTCACAACCGCAGCCTCAGCCCTATGGACTATCCCGCCATCGACCCCATCGCCTTGCAGATCGGCCCACTGGCCATCCACTGGTATGGGCTGATGTATCTGATCGGCTTCGGCGGTGCCTGGGCGCTGGCCCGCCTGCGCGCCCGCCGGCCGGATTGGCCGATCCGCCCACAACAGGTCGACGACCTGCTGTTCTACGCAGCCCTGGGCGTGGTCATCGGCGGCCGGGTCGGCTACATGATCTTTTATCAGCCGGCGACGCTGATCCACTCACCGCTATCGCTGTTCGCCATCTGGGACGGCGGCATGAGCTTCCATGGCGGACTGATCGGTGTGCTGATCACCATGGCGCTCTACGCCTGGCGACAGGGACTGGCCTTCTTCACCGTCACCGATTTCATTGCCCCGTTGGTGCCAATCGGTCTGTTTTTCGGCCGCATCGGCAACTTCATCAATGCCGAGTTGTGGGGCAGCCCCACCAGCTTGCCCTGGGGCATGGTCTTCCCCGGCGCCGGTCCGGAACCGCGCCATCCTTCGATGCTTTATGAAGCGTTCCTTGAGGGGCTGCTGCTGTTCGTGATCCTGTGGCTGTTCTCAATGCGACCACGGCCACGGATGGCCGTCTCCGGGCTGTTTCTGCTCGGCTACGGGCTGTTCCGCTTTGCGGTCGAGTTCGTCCGCGAACCGGATGCCCATATCGGCTATCTCGCCGGCAACTGGGTCACCATGGGCCACCTGCTCTCCACCCCCATGATTCTGGCCGGGATCGCCCTACTGGTCTGGGCCTACCGGCACGGTATCATGGACCGCCCCGCTACCACCCAATCCAGCACGAGCTCCCAATGAAGGCCTATCTCGACCTGATGCAGCGCATCCTTGACCACGGTGTGGACCGCGATGATCGCACCGGCACTGGCACACGCAGCGTCTTCGGCCACCAGATGCGCTTTGACCTGGCCGACGGTTTTCCAGCCCTGACCACCAAGAAGCTGCACCTGCGCTCCATCATCCACGAGCTGCTGTGGTTCATCAGTGGCGACACCAATGTGCGCTACCTGCAGGAGAACGGCGTGCGCATCTGGAACGAATGGGCGGACGAAAATGGCGATCTCGGCCCAGTCTACGGCGCCCAGTGGCGCTCCTGGCCCGCACGTGACGGCGGCACCATCGACCAGCTTGGCCAGGTGATCGAGCAGATCCGCACCAATCCCAACTCGCGCCGGCTGATCGTCACCGCCTGGAATCCGGCCGACGTGCCCGAGATGGCCTTGCCGCCCTGCCATCTGCTGTTTCAGTTCTACGTCGCCAACAGCAAGCTCTCCTGCCAGCTCTACCAGCGCAGCGCGGATGTCTTCCTCGGCGTGCCCTTCAATATCGCAAGCTACGCCTTGCTGACACTGATGATCGCGCAGGTCTGCGATCTCGAGCCGGGCGAGTTCGTCCATACGCTCGGCGACGCGCATCTCTACCACAACCACCTTGAACAGACGCGTGAACAGCTGGGCCGCGAGCCGCGCCCGCTGCCGACGATGTTCATCAACCCGCAGCGCCGCTCGATCGACGAGTTCGTGTTCGAAGATTTCGAACTCAACGACTACGATCCGCATCCGCACATCAAGGCCAAGGTGGCCGTATAGGCATATCCTGCTCACAGGCGAGCTGCAAGCAACGGGTGAACCGGCCAAGGTATTCGGGTATATTGATTAGTTGAGCCGATATTCGTGGCCACGCCATCAAACAGGGGCCACACCATCAAACAGGAGCTTTCATGCGGGTAAGTCTTATCGCCGCGATGGCCCACAACCAGGTCATTGGTCGCGACAACCAGCTCCCCTGGCGGCTGCCGGCTGACTTAACGCACTTCAAGCAGCTGACCATGGGCAAACCCCTCATCATGGGGCGCAAGACCTTCAAATCGATCGGCAAGCCGCTGCCGGGGCGGACCAATATCGTGGTCACCCGCGACGAGGACTTTGCCGCCGAGGGCGTGATCGTGGCCCATTCGCTCAACTCTGCGCTGACCAAGGCCGAGGCCCACCTCGACGACAGCGATGAGGTGATGGTGATGGGCGGGGCCAACATCTACTACCAGTACCTGCCGCGCGCCGACCGCATGTACCTGACGCTGGTGGAAGCGGAGGTGGAAGGCGATGCACATTTCCCGGTTTACGTACCCGACGAGTGGGAGCTCACCGAGGCCACGCGTCACGAGCCGGACGACCAGAATCCCTACCCCTATCAGTTCCTGGTCTTCGATCGCATCTCGAACTGACGAGCCCGCCGCGCTGCGCTACCCTTGTTTGTACCTCTGACGCTCTGGCAGCCAATGGCAAAATGCGCAGAGGCATCCTTGGATCAGGGCGGCGCGAACCGAATGCGGCTCCGCCTGTCACATCCGGCCGGGATCAGCCCGAGGAGTCCGTGATGATTCAGCAATCACTCAACCTGCGAGACAACTTCGACTACCAGCCCGAGCTCATCGCCCGATTGGTGAATGTCTATGACATTACCCTGCGATCCCGCTGGATCTACGCCAGCGGGATCGCGCTGGCCGGCGCATTCTTCATGATGCAGTGGCCTCTGCTTACCAACAGCAATCAATACGGTCACCCCTGGGTAGGCGTGCCGCTGATCGTACTGGCCGCCTGGTTGGCCTTGGCTCCGGCAGCAACAATAGCCAAGTGGGTTTCCCTGCCGGCACATTTCAGCAACGGCTATCTCTCCGTCCGCGATCTGCACTGGATGCGACTGATGACCGAGCGCCATCCGGTGCTCGTCAGCGCCGCCGATCCCTTTCTGAATGCACACGAGCCAGTGCCGATCAGCGCCCTGCGTGAATTCTGGACACCGCTGGTACGCGAAGAAGAGCGCCGGCAACGCTAGAAATTCAAAGCGTTTCACCACCCGCAGTGTGATGACCTCTGGAAGTTGGACAGCGATCCAACCAACGAGGTTTTTTGCCAGGTGTGTCTTTTGCCAGCATATCTCTTGTGGTCGGATCGAATCAGATCCGAACGTAGGACCAGCCTCGCTGCATCCGTCGCACCACTTCGGTCACGGCGGTATCCACCACCGCCACGTTGGGCAATACGGCAACATCCTGTCCCTCACGCTCCAACCGCGCCAGGCTCTGACCACAGACGGTGAACTCCACGTTGGGATACTGCTGCATCAGCGCCTCGATGCGTTGGGCGTAAGGGGTCACCTCGCGCCGCAGCAAATCCACCCCATCGGCGTTGGCCAGCACCTGCAGATAGAAGTCGCCGTTCTTGCCGGCACGGCTCAGCATGCTCTCTGCCGTCTCCAGTGCCTGATCGAAGGTCTGATGATCGGATGAGCCAACGTGCAGGATGATCCGGTTCGACACAGCCGCAACGGCATCATTTAACGAAACCGCTGCCATCGGCGTACCGTTGGGGCCGCCAAACTCGCCGATGGGGTCCGACTCACCCAGAAAGTTCGAATTCGCGACCCAGCCAATGAAGGCGCCGCCGCCCACCAGCAAGCAGGCCACGCAAGCTCGTCGCCAGCCACCGGATGGGGCCTGCCGCTCCAGGCGACGACTCTGGCTCATCGGTGGGTGAGCGTAGGCCTGCTGGACCCAGTCCTTCATCTGGTCGAGATCACAGGCTTCCTGGGCCAGCTCCGGGTGACGACGGATGGCCCGCCGGACACGCTGACGGGCGTCGGCGTCCAGCTGGTTGTCGACGAAGGCATTGAGGTCTTCTTCGGATACCACATGGCGGCCGTCGTGATGGGAATCGGATGTACTCATACCACCCTCCGCAAGTGTCGTCGGGGCTTGTCGCCCACATCAACCACGTCCAGTTCGGACTCGGCCAGATCAATCAGCGATGCCTTCAGTCGCCGCCGTGCACGACAGAGGCGGCTCATCACGGTGCCGATCGGCAGTTCCAGCAGGTCGGCGACCGTCTGGTAGGAGAATCCCTCGAGATCCACCAGAGTCACCACGGTGCGCTGCCCAACCGGCAGGGAAGAAACCGCATTCCGTACACTCTGGACCAGCTCATCACTGCTGTGCCGCCGCTCCGGCGTGTTGGCCGGATCATCGACTACCTCGTCCAGCTCGGCATCCGGGTACTTCTGCCGCAGCACATCGCACCAGCGACGATGCAGGATGCGCACCAGCCACGCGTCCAGTGCCTCGAGATCACGCAACTGGCGGCGCTTCTGCAAGGCTCGATATAGCACGTCCTGGGTCAGGTCATCGGCAAATTCCGGATGCCGGGTCCAGGCATAGGCGATGCGGTAGAGTCGCGGCCGCG
The DNA here is from genome assembly GCA_041676845.1 of Halothiobacillaceae bacterium. GTDB lineage: Bacteria > Pseudomonadota > Gammaproteobacteria > Halothiobacillales > Halothiobacillaceae > Guyparkeria. Next base: position 26,006 of record JBAYRD010000002.1, read on the forward strand.
CTCGCTCCAGACGCCGGCCGAAGGTCAGCACGCGGCAGGCAGACTTGATCAATTCCATTTCCCCTCACTATCACTCTCGCCGCCTTGTCAGGACGGTTGGTCCGTTGAATTTTATCTATCGCCTGTAGGGCAGACGGGGCGGGCCGGCAGTTTATTCCACCGATAGGCCAATTATCCGTCGGACTCGACAATTTCACGAAATATGGAATAAACAGCACGCCCCGTTCGTCTTCCCCCTGACCCAACCGATCGAGGCGAGTCTTCTCCTGTGGTCTTCGACTGGCTGGGTCGCTCAAATTCAACCCGTGAATCTTCACAAGGAGAGATGTGTCATGAAGCGTACCGATACTGTCAGCGTGTTCCTGCGCCACACGCTGTTCGCTCCATTAGTGCTGACTGCCGTGGTCGCCAGCGGAGCCGTCCAGGCAAATGGCCACGCAGAGGCCGAGGCCGTCGAACAGGTGCTCAAGCAGAAACCGTTCGCCGAATCCCGAGTCGCCCTGCAGATCAGCGATGCCGATCTATCCAAGCAGACGCTGATCCTGAATGTCGCCTCCAACCTGCTCAAGCATTACGGACAGGACGAGGTCGACGTCGAGATCATCGCCTTCGGCCCCGGCCTGGACCTGCTGCTCCAGGACAATGAACAAGCCGACCGCATTGCGGCTCTCGCCGACCAGGGCGTGCGCTTCAGTGCTTGCCAGAACTCGGCAACCAACATGAGCAAGAAGCTGGGACAGGAACTGGAACTAAATCCCGACGCTCGCCTCGTGCCGGCCGGCATCGTACGCCTGGTACAGCTCGATGTCGCCGGATACTCCATCGCCAAGCCGTAGGCACCCATCGCTCACGATAGCGGCCATCGATAACGATAAAACGGCAAATATAAAAACCAAACCACCACAGCCCCGCCGGCAAGCCCCCGAGCGGAGCAGGAACCAGGAGCAATTACAGTCATGAAGACCACTCACAAGCGACTTGGCGTCACCGCACTCGGCATCTGCCTCGGGCTCGGTGCCGCCAGCTCGGCCCAGGCGGCCAACTGGCTGATGCTGCAAGGTACCGAACGGGCCAAAGATCCCCCCAGCGCCAATGTCTGGGGCTTCATCCAGCCCGAATACCAGCACGATTTCAGTGATGCACACGCTAACGGCACTTATGTCCCGCCCAAGCTGATCGGCCCGGCCCTCGACGACCAGTCAACCTTCAACGTCAGACGGGCGCGGCTCGGCGTACGCGGCACTGGTTTTCCGCTCGATGGCAAGGTCAACTATTTCCTGCTGACCGAATTCGGTAATAACGCCCTGACCAACGGTGGTCGTTACGACAGCTACAGCCCGGTGGTCACGGACGCCAGCGTCACCCTGAATTTCATTCCTGGCGCGCGCATCCGTGCTGGCCTGTTCAAGACTCCAGGTGCTGAGGAAGGCTTGCAGGGCATCATTGCGATGCCATACATCAACTACACCAGCGTCACCAATCAGCTGCTGCTGGAACGCTTCGCAAGTAGCGGTGACCGGGACATCCCGCCGCAGACGACCTCCGGGGCGGACATGAACGGCTTTTCCAAGTCGGCCAGCGGCTTTCGCGACACAGGCATCCAGGTGTTCGATTCATTCGATGTAGGCAAGTGGGAACACAGCTACGCGGCAATGGTCGGTAATGGCAACGGGATCAAGGTGATCGATAACGACAGCAACAAGGACGTCTACCTGTATTGGTCGTCGGCCTATCTGTTCGACGGCAAGGCCGGGGGACCTTTCCGTTCGACCATGAAACTGTTTGGCTGGTACCAGGACGGCAAGCGCACCAATGCCTATGACAAGACTCAAAAGCAGGATCGGACCCGCTACGGTGTCGGTGCGTTCTACCTCAACCGCCCGTTCCGCATCAGCGCGGAATATATGGAGGGCAAAGGCATGATCTTCCAGGGGCCGCACATGCCGGAGCAGCTGTTCAACAATTACAAGGGCCGGGGCGGTTACATTGAGGGTGCCTATTTCATCCCCGAGACCCCGGTCGAGCTGCAGTTGCGTTACGATACCTACCAGCGCAACGTCAACGAGCCGAACAAGTCGACCTATGACACCTGGACGGCTGGCGTGCAGTACCACTTCAACAAGAAGACTCGTGCCTCATTGAACTACGCCTTCCGTGATTTCAGTTCGGACGCGGCCGGGCCGGACTCCCACCTCAAGGGGGTCAAGGACCGGGTCTCCGTCCAGCTGACCGCCTTGTTCTGATCCCGGACAAAGGGCCTATCAGGCGCAGAACCAAAACGGCAGCGGTCGAACCGACCGTCTACACGAGACGCCCCCACCCTTCACGGTGGGGGCGTTTTTTGTGGTTGGCGAGTCAATCAGCGCGCAGGCAGTCGTACCTGTCGTCGGGCCTGTTCGAGCACGTGATCATGGAAGCTGCGCATCACTGGCGTGTCACGCTTGCCCTGTCGCTGGACCATGTACCAATGGCGAATGATGGGCAGACCTTCGACGTCGAGAATCACCAGTCGTCCGGTCTCGAGCTCAAGCTCGAGGGTGTGCTGCGAGACGATACCGACGCCGAGGCCGGCCTCGATCGCCTGTTTGATCGCCTCGTTGGAGCGCATCTCCAGGCCCGGCTTGACCGACAGGCCATGTTCCGCGAAAAACCGCTCGACCGCCGCCCGTGTCCCCGAGGCCAGCTCGCGCTGCACGAAGCGATGCTGTGCCAGCTCTTCGAGCGCGATGTTCTTTTTTTTGGCCAGTGGATGATCCGCCGCGGCAATACCCACCAGCGGGTTCTCCAGGAACGCCTCGGAAACAAGATCCACACCGGCAGGTGGCTCACCCATGATCACGACGTCGGTCTCGTTGTCATCCAGCTGACGCAGCAGGCTCTCGCGGTTGGTCACATCCAGGCTGAATGACACGCCCGGGTAGAGCTTGGAGAATTCGGCCAGCAGCCGAGCCACGAAGTGGTTGGCGGTACTGGCCACGCTTACACGCAGATGACCACGATGGACGCCCTTCATGCCCTCGAGCACCTCCTGGGCTTCGGTGACCACCTCGAGGATACGTTGGGCATAGCGATACAGCTCCCGGCCGGCATCGGTGAGATAGAGTCGCCGGCCGGTCTGTTCAAACAGGGCCAGGTCAATGTTCTCCTCGAGCTGGCGGATCTGCATCGATACCGCTGGCTGGGTGAGATGCAATTTTTCCGCCGCCCTGGTGTAGTTGAGCAACTCGGCTGCGACGCGGAACACACGAAGTTGATGCAAGGTAAATCGGATCATCGGCCAACCAATAAGCTTTTATTTATCGTGAGCATCATTTTTTCTGAGTAGCATTGATGGCTGAAGTGCGGATAGTATCAGTCGTGCCGAAACAAGGGGCCCTCCCCAGGTCGGCCCAAACCCACTATCAGCCTTACCTCATTCCGGAGGACCGTAATGACAAACAAAAGTTACAGCGCGGGCGTAAAAGACTACCGCGAAACCTACTGGGAGCCGGACTACGTCATCAAGGACACCGATCTCCTTGCCTGCTTCAAGATCACCCCGCAAGCGGGCGTGCCACGTGAAGAAGTGGCTGCCGCCGTGGCTGCCGAATCTTCCACCGGCACTTGGACCACGGTCTGGACCGACTTGCTGACTGATCTCGATCACTACAAGGGTCGCGCCTATGCGATCGAGGACGTTCCGGGCGACGACGAGTCGTTCTACGCCTTCATCGCCTATCCGATCGACCTGTTCGAGGAAGGCTCGGTCGTCAACGTGTTCACCTCGCTGGTTGGCAACGTATTCGGCTTCAAGGCCCTGCGTCACCTGCGCCTGGAAGACGTTCGCTTCCCGATCGCCTACGTGATGACCTGCGGCGGCCCGCCACACGGCATCCAGGTCGAGCGCGACATGATGAACAAGTACGGCCGTCCCCTGCTCGGCTGCACCATCAAGCCGAAGCTGGGTCTGTCGGCCAAGAACTACGGCCGCGTTTGCTATGAAGGCCTGCGTGGTGGCCTGGACTTCACCAAGGACGACGAGAACGTCAACTCCCAGCCGTTCATGCGCTGGAAGCAGCGTTTCGACTTCGTCATGGAAGCCATCCACAAGGCCGAGGCCGAGACCGGTGAGCGCAAGGGACACTACCTGAACGTTACCGCCGCGACCCCGGAAGAGATGTACAAGCGTGCCGAGTATGCCAAGGAAATTGGCGCACCGATCATCATGCACGACTACATCACCGGTGGCTTCACCGCCAACACTGGCCTGGCCAACTGGTGCCGTGACAACGGTGTACTGCTGCACATCCACCGTGCCATGCACGCTGTTATCGACCGTCATCCGAAGCATGGTATCCACTTCCGTGTACTGACCAAGATCCTGCGTCTGTCCGGTGGTGACCACCTGCACTCCGGCACCGTCGTCGGCAAGCTGGAAGGCGACCGCGACGCCACCCTGGGCTGGATCGACCTGATGCGTGACTCCTTCATCAAGGAAGACCGCAGCCGTGGCATCTTCTTCGACCAGGACTTCGGCTCCATGCCTGGCGTCATCCCGGTTGCTTCCGGTGGTATCCACGTCTGGCACATGCCGGCACTGGTTTCCATCTTCGGCGACGACTCCGTCCTGCAGTTCGGTGGCGGCACACTGGGGCATCCCTGGGGCACCGCTGCTGGCGCCGCAGCCAACCGTGTTGCCGTTGAAGCCTGTGTCCAGGCCCGCAACGAAGGTCGCGAGCTTGAGAAGGAAGGCAAGGAAATCCTTACCGCCGCTGCCAAGCACAGCCCTGAGCTCAAGACCGCGATGGAGACCTGGAAAGAGATCAAGTTCGAGTTCGACACGGTCGACAAGATCGATGCTCAACACAAGTAATCGACGCCAGGTCGAAACAGTCATGGGGCGGGAACGCCTCCCCATGGTTGCCTGACACATCAACAAAACGAATTTTCGTCGAGGTAATCGAAAATGAGTGAAATGCAAGATTACAAGTCGAGCCTGGCCGACCCGGCCAGCCGCAAGTTCGAGACCTTCTCCTACCTGCCAGAGATGTCGGACGAGCAGATCCGCGCTCAGGTCCAGTACATCGTCGACAAAGGCTGGAACCCGGCCATTGAGCACGTCGAGCCGGAGAACGCCTTCGATCACTACTGGTACATGTGGAAGCTGCCACTGTTCGGCGAGACCGATGTGGACAAGATCCTGGCCGAGGCCGAGGCCTGCCACAAGGCGCATCCGAAGAACCACGTCCGCCTGATCGGCTTCGACAACCATGCCCAGTCCAAGGGCACCGAGATGGTGGTTTTCCGCGGCAAGGCCGTATAAAAAGCCGGGGGAATCCCATTCGGAACGCCCCTGGCCGACCCATCGGTTCAGGGGCGTTTTTTTACCCACGCAGACGGATCAACAGGCAAGCACGGCAGGACCGTCACTACTGCCCTGTTTCCCTGTTGACCTTGAGGCGATCAAGCCCGACATTCCCGCCAATCTACCCGACAAGAGGGATGACCATGAGCGAGCACAATATCGACCAGTACCGGATTCAAGACGAACCGTACTACCAGCCGGTTTCCAACGAAGTTGAGCTGTACGAGGCCGCCTACAGCGGCCGCATGCCGATCATGCTCAAAGGACCGACCGGTTGCGGCAAGACTCGCTTCGTCGCGCATATGGCGCACAAACTGGGCAAACCCCTGATTACGGTGGCCTGCAACGAAGACATGACCGCCTCGGACCTGGTCGGCCGCTTCCTGCTGGATGCCGACGGCACCCGCTGGCAGGACGGCCCGCTGACGATCGCTGCACGCATCGGTGCCATCTGCTACCTGGATGAAGTGGTCGAGGCCCGTCAGGACACCACGGTCGTTATCCATCCACTGACCGATCACCGCCGCGTCCTGCCGCTGGAGAAGAAAGGTGAGCTGGTCGAGGCGCATCCGGATTTCCAGATCGTCATTTCCTACAACCCGGGCTACCAGAACCTGATGAAGGATCTGAAGCAGTCGACCAAGCAGCGGTTCGGCGCACTGGATTTCGACTACCCGGATGCCGAAATCGAGGCGAAGATCGTCGTCCACGAAACCGGCGTCGATAAAGAAACGGCTGACAAGCTGGTCCAGATCGCTCAACGTGCGCGCAATCTCAAGGGCCACGGTCTGGATGAGGGTATCTCCACCCGCCTGCTGGTCTATGCGGGCAAGCTGATCGCCAAGGGTGTCGATCCGAACGCGGCCTGCTCCATGACTCTGGTCCGGCCGATCACCGACGATCCGGATATGCGCGACACCCTCGACGCGGCCGTCAACACGTTTTTCTAATCATCAGGCGACCGTGATGATGCACCACCAGGTGTCCCTGCCCTCGAGGTGGCAGACACGCAATCAGGAGCCGAAAACCAGCCGCCTATCGGTGGCTTACTCGCCAGACAGGTCCGGCGCGACAATTGGCTCAGACATGCACGGCCATGCCCGTATGACGCTCACGGCTTCCCAAGGGTCAGACACGCAATGAAGATTGATCTGAACGAGTACAAGGAATGCATCCTCGAACGAGCGCCCGAGGCCGAACCGGTGCTCGAAGCCAGCTTCCTCGAGGCCAGCCGGGTCATGAGCCCGCAGGGGTTGCACAACTACCTCGAGGGCATGCGGGCCCTGTGCGAGCTGGGCAAGGGCAGCGACCTGGTGGTCACCTGGCTCGAGGCCATGCCGTCGGCTTGCAAGGAGGTCGGCGATTCAATCATTCCGAACGTCATCGAAAGCTGCATGAAGCTGTCCTCGATGGTCAGCGGCGAGGTGGTGCGCCTGGTCCTCGGCAGCATGCCAACCGCCGCCCGCCGGCTGGGCGATCCGGAACTGGTGCTCAAGTACCTCAATCTGATCCATCAGCTGTCCGCCAAGGTACCGCGCGGGCTCAGGCCAATGCTGGAACACCTCGACGAACTACTCAGCAAGCTGACCCTCGGCGGCGTCCGTCGCTGGGCGCTCTGGGGCGCACAAGCCTACGGGCGCGACTTCAAGAAACAGATCGAATACTTCAGCCTGCAGTCTCCCGACTCGCACAAAGTGTTGCAGAACGAGCGTCGCGGCACGTTATTCGTCGACACCCAACGCAAGATCAATTTCTACCTGCGCGCATTGTGGGGCCGTGATTTCTTCCTGCGCCCGACTTCCGGCGATTATGAGACCAAGGAAGGTCTGCGCCCTTATGTAGAAAACAACATCATCCACGTCCCGGATGCCTACGATGACGTCGAGACAGCCAGTGGCGAAAAGGTCTCCGGCCTGGAGGTATACCGAGCCGCCTGCGCGCACATTGCCTCCCATATCGTCTACAGTCGGGAAGCGATCTCCGCGGAAATGCTGAGCCCGGTGCAAATGTTCGTCATCGCGCTGGTAGAAGACGCCCGTATCGAGGCGCTGGCCATCCGCGAGTTCCCGGGGCTGAAGAAGCTCTGGGCGCAATTGCACGATCTGCCAGCACCCGAAGGTCGCCATGAGGCCATCGGCGTGCTCGAAGACGTCGCCTCCGCCCTGCTAAACGGTGAGGCGAAAGACGGCAGCGACCCGATCGTCGCCAACATTCTCGCCGAATTCCGGCAGGCAATGGACAAGGACCCGGAGACTAACCAGGTCGCCTGGAATGTCGGCATGAGTCTGTACCACCAGCTCAACGATCGCCTCGGGATGCCGGGCCTCGGTCTGCTCGAGCGCAACCTGAACATCCCCTATCGTGACGACAATCGCATCGTCTGGTCGTTCGCCGACAACGTCTGGAATGATGACGTCGAGTACATCGAAGGCAACAAGCAGGTGCGCAGGACCGTCAACCTCATGGAAATGGTCAACGAGGTCGACACCGAACTGGCCGGTGATGATGCCCAGGAAATCTGGCGCCTGGAAACCGAGTTGTTCCCCTACGAAGACGAAGGCGTCTCGTTCAACGAGATGGAAGGCAAGGAGCCGATCTCCGAGCCCTTCCATTATCAGGAGTGGGACTACCAGGTGCAGCTCTACCGCCCGGACTGGGTCACCGTGCTGGAAAAGCGCCCGTCCAAGGGTGACCCGGAAATGTTCGACCGGATTCTCGCCGAGAGCAAACCGATCGCCAGTCGTCTGCGGCAGATCATTGACGCGCTGATTCCGCGGGGCATCATCCGCCAGCGCTACCAGGAAGACGGTGACGAGATCGATATCGATGCCGCCATACGGGCGATGATCGACCTGCGCTATGGCGAGACACCGGATCTGCGGGTAAACATCCGTTACGAGCGCAAGGAGCGCGATCTCGCCATGGTGGTACTGCTCGACCTGTCCGAATCCACCAACGAGACCCTGGGCGACTCGGAAAAACCGGTGATTGACCTGACTCGCGAGGCCTGCACCCTGCTCTCCTGGGCGGTGGATGCCATCGGCGATCCTTATGCCATCCACGGCTTCAACTCGGACACGCGCCACGAGGTGCAATATTTCCGCTTCAAGGACTTCGACCGGCCGCTGGATGACGACGCGCGAGCCCGCATGGCCGGAATGACCGGGGCGTACTCCACCCGCATGGGGGCCGCTTTCCGCCACGCGGCACGCTTCCTCAAGGATCGGCCCGAGTCGAAGAAGCTGCTGCTGGTGGTTTCGGACGGCGAACCTGCGGACATTGATGTCCAGGATCCGCAGCACTTGCGTCACGATGCAAAAAAGGCGGTCGAAGAACTGCGGCGCGACGGTATCATGAGCTACTGCCTGACGCTTGACCCGCATGCTGACGACTACGTCGCGCGGATCTTCGGGCCGAACAGCTACACCGTGGTCGACCATGTCGACCGCCTGCCCGAGCGGCTACCAAACCTGTTCGCCCGCCTCACCAGCTAATCTTGACCCCGCAGGAGTTGCCGCCGTCATGGACCCCATCCAGCAGCTTATCGACGGCTTTGCCGCCTTCAGTCGGCGCCGTTACGGCGAGGGCGGGCCATTCAAGCGCCTGATCACCGAAGGCCAGTCGCCGCGGATTGCCCTGGTTGCCTGCTCCGATTCGCGTGTCGATCCATCGCTAACGCTCGACTGCGATCCGGGCGACCTGTTTGTCATCCGCAACGTGGGGGCTCTTGTTCCGCCCTACCAGCCGCACGGGGCCTCCTATCACGGCACCAGCGCCGCGCTGGAGTACGCAGTGACCAATCTAAAAGTTGATCACCTGATCGTCATGGGGCATGCGCTCTGCGGCGGCATCAACACCTTGGTGCGCGGCGGGCCATACGATCCGGAAAGCTTCATCGGCCGCTGGGTAGGCCTGGCTCAACCCGCCCTGGAGCGCGCACAGAGCAACTGCGACCACCACGACCAGGACAGCCTGCGTCGCTGCTGTGAACTGGAGTCCGTGCGCCTGTCCTACGAAAACCTCATGACCTTCCCCTGGGTGCGCGACCAGGTCGAAAAGAGTGAGCTGCAAGTGCACGGCTGGTATTTCGACCTGGTCGCCGGCCTGCTGCTCGGCCTTGACGAACAAAGCAAACGCTTCGCCACCCTCACCAAGGAATAGCGCCGGCACCTGTCGTATCTCGGCACAAAAACGCCTCGCAAAAACACCTGAACCAGCCCCTGAAAGTTGGACGCCAAGCCAACTGACAGGGGTTTCTTCATGACGAAATGCCCAATAACGAAGCACTCAGACTCAATCAAGGGAAAACTAAAAGGCCTGAGCCCCGTGGAATACAGGACTCAGGCCTTGGTCTTGGTGCCCGGCCAAGGAAGCTCGGCACGAATCAATGACGCAGCCAGGTCAGAGCTCGCGTTTCCCCTGCTCGACCTTCTCAACCTTCTTCTCATCCTTGGCGTCATCACCAGCTGTACTGGCGGCCGGAGCCGACTCGCTCTGAACGTTCCCGGCCACCGGGGCCTCAGCTTCCGCCTCGGGTTTTACCGGCCTTGTCTTGGCCGTCGCTGTCTTGGCAGGCTTCCCAGTGACATCAGGCTGCGCTGTGGTGTCGGTCATTGAAACGGCCGCTGGCTCAGACTGAGTCGTTGTCTGTTCCATCTTGGCAGTCGGCTGCGCGTCCTGCGGCCTTTCCCGGCTCGGTGCCTCCTTGCCATCAGACGTCTCGACACTGGCCGATTTGTTCCGTCTGCCGTCGTCGGACTTGCTGCTCGATGCGGTCGGAACGTTATCGCTCACTACAGCTTTGGCTGCGGCAGCCTTCACCGGCTTGCTGTCGTCGACGGCCTTCACTATCCGATCGCTGCTTTCCAGGCGCACGGCGGCATTCGGTGGCAGCTCCTCAGCCCGGCTCTTCTTTCTGGAGAGGTCCAACGGCAGCCCCTTGCCTTCACTAATCGGTGCGGCCAGTTGTTGCTCAACCATCTTGCGCTCACGCTCACCCAGTGGCGGCGGAGTCCGCGGCTCACTCTTCGGACGCCGATCACGTCGTGCTGAGCCCTTGGCAGCCGCCTGATCTTCGCCGCCAGCTTCTGCTTTGGCCCGGGCCTGCTGGGGCTGGGGCTTGCCAGTTTCTGCCTTGGGTTCTGCCTTGGGTCGGGGCTGAGGCTGGGGCTTGCCAGCATCGGCCTTGCCCGGGCCACTCGCCTCCTGAGGCTTTTGCTCCGGCCTCTGGCCATTGGTCCGCTGACCACTGGGACGACGACGGCGACGACTGCTGGATCTGCTCTTGCGCTGATCATTGCCGTCCTTGTCCGACTGCTCAACTCGGTCGGCAGCTCGGGGCTCATCACCTTTGCCTTTCTCGCCACTCCTGATGGGTGACTGGTCCTTGCCGCGTGCGGCTCGCTTGGCCTCCTCTTCGACACTGGTACCGAAGAGCTGGCCCACTACCCGGCGTAACAGAGAGACGGCCCCATTGGCGAGCGGCTTGGCCGCAATCGCTTTTTGCTCCGCAGCGGCGGGCTCGGTGGCTTTTTCCAGTACCGGCTGTGCCGGGCGAGGGATAGCCTGCACCGCCGCTTTTTCGACCTGTTGATGACGCGGTACGGGCGACGGTGTTTCGACTTTCAACGGTTCAACCATCTCTGTCACATCGCGGCCACGCGACTCCGATTCATCTGCACGGATCCGCTCAATTTCGTAGTGCGGAGTCTCTAGATTGATGTTCGGGATCAGCAACACATCAACATTGTTCGTCTGCTCGATCTCGTTGATCTGGTCGCGCTTCTCGTTGAGAAGATACGTCGCCACATCGATCGGCACCTGGGCGACGACTCGACCGGTGTTGTCCTTCATCGCCTCATCGACCAACAATCGCAGGATCGCGAGCGACAGTGACTCGACCGAACGAATCACGCCCTGGCCGTTGCACCGCGGACAAGTATGCTGGCTGGATTCTTCCAACGAAGCCCGCAAGCGCTGACGGGACATTTCCAGCAGACCAAAACGTGAAATGCGACTGGTCTGCACCCGGGCGCGATCATACTTGAGCGCATCGCGCAGCCGATTCTCGACCTCGCGCTGATTCTTCGAGGCGCTCATGTCGATGAAATCGATCACGATCAGCCCGCCCAAATCGCGCAAGCGCAGCTGACGTGCGATCTCCTCCGCCGCCTCAAGGTTGGTATTGAAGGCTGTGTCCTCGATGGACTGGCCCCTGGTGCTGCGCCCGGAGTTGATGTCAATCGCGGTCATCGCCTCGCCAACGTCGAACACCAGCTCGCCCCCCGAGGGTAGCGTCACGCTACGCTGGTAGGCCGACTCGATCTGCGACTCGATCTGATAACGTGAGAACAGCGGTGTCGGGTCGTCGTATAGCTTGATCTTCTCGGCGACCTTGGGTGTGACCATCTGGACGAAATCCATCGCCTGCTGGTAGATGGTCGGCTCGTCGATCAGGATCTCGCCGATGTCGCTGCGCATGTAGTCGCGCAGCGCCCGGATGATCAGGTTACTTTCCTGATAGATCAGAAACGGCGCTGGGCGGGTCTTGCTCGCCTCGCCGACCGCGTTCCAGACCTGCACCAGGTAATCGAGATCCCACTGCAGCTCCTCGGCATCGCGGCCAAGCCCGGCGGTACGCACGATCAGCCCCATGCCAGCTGGTACATCCAGCTGAGCCAACGCGGCCTTGATCTCGGCGCGGTCGTCGCCCTCAATCCGCCGCGAGACACCACCCGCCCTGGGATTGTTGGGCATGACCACCAGATAACGCCCAGCCAGGCTGATCAGCGTGGTCAGGGCCGCGCCCTTGTTGCCGCGCTCTTCCTTCTCGACCTGGACGATCAGCTCCTGCCCCTCCTTGAGGGCGTCCTTGATGGTCGGCCGCCCTCGCTCATCGACCGCCTTGGGGTCAAGGTACTCAGCAGCGATTTCCTTGAAAGGCAGGAACCCGTGACGATTGCCACCGTAGTTGACGAACACGGCCTCAAGACTGGGCTCGATGCGCGTGATGGTGGCCTTGTAGATATTGCCTTTTTTCTGCTCCCGGGACGGAGTCTCTATGTCAATGTCATAGAGGCGTTGCCCGTCGACGAGCGCAACGCGAATCTCCTCGGAGTGCGTTGCGTTGATCAGCATTCGTTTCATGAAAAAAATCTCGATATTTCTGCAGCTGCCGCGCATGGCAACAGGCCATGCGCGACAAATGACTTGATTTCAGGGGAACGTCCCGAAAAGCATCAGCCAATTCCATGCGCCGCACGGTCGGTTGCGACCGCGGCCACGACAACTCCCGCCCGACTGCCGTGAAGTGGCAGAGAGCGGAAAACGGCAGGAATAGAAACCAGGCTAGATACATATACTCGAGACGTGACAACGTAAATAATCGTTACTTGACGACTGTGGCGGACGGTAATCCGAAGCTGGTCGAGCCCGCCGCCCTCGGCCGGGATGGCCGGCCGAGTAGCTCAAGAGCAGGCCCGACTGGTGCCAGCATTCGGTGCCGGGAAGTCATAAAGTATCCGGACCTCGCGGACTGCTGAGGATGGCGGACTCATGCCGTGCCGCCCGCTCCTCGCCACAGGTTGCTGATACTATCACAATCCCACTTGGCCTCCGTCGACAATATAAGCCAATCAATGACCGCCGAAGACCACCAGAAAGACCGCCCGGCCACCCCACAGCGATCACCCCGGCCAGCCAGCGACCGCCCGCGTGTCCGCCTTGAGACGGTCGATGCCCGCAGCGACGGCCAGCGCCTGGACAATTTCCTGCTGCGCGAGCTTAGAGCCCAACACGACAAGCAGCCGCGAGCGCTGATCTATCGGCTGATCCGAACCGGCCAGGTGCGCGTCAACAAAAAGCGCGCCAAACCCATGCAGCGTCTACACAGCGGCGACATCGTACGCATCCCCCCGGTGCGCGACCTGCGCGGCGACCCTGATGCGGCACGGCGGCACGCCAGCATTCCCGCCGGCTGGCTCAAACGGGCCGAGACTCTGATCCAGCATGAGGATGAGGCGTTGCTGGTGGTCGACAAGCCCGCCGGGCTCGCCGCCCACGCCGGCAGCGGCTTTGACTTCGGGCTGATCGAGCTGCTGCGTGCTGCCCGCCCCGACGCCCCCATGCTGGAGCTGGCCCACCGCATCGATCGCGAGACCAGTGGCCTGATCGTGATCGCCAAATCCCGCGAGGCCCTGCTCAACCTCCAGGAACAGTTCCAACCCGATGGCGTGGCAGAGAAGCATTACCTCGCGCTCTGCCACGGGCATTGGGCCACGCCACGCCAGACCATCACCGCTCCACTGCACAAAGAGCAGGGAGAGGGCCGCGCCCACCGTGTGGTGGTCGACCCCCAGCGTGGCAAGACCGCTCGTACGAACTTCGAACGCCTCGGCATCAGTCAAACCGGCCCGGCAATCAGTCTGATGGCAGCCACCCTGCATACCGGCCGCACCCACCAGATCCGAGTGCACTGCCAGCATGCCGGCCATCCGATCATTGGTGACAGCAAGCACGGCGACCGAGGCCTCGACAGAACGTTGGCGAGCCGCCGGCCCGGCCTGATGCTGCATGCCTGCCAGCTGGCCCTCAGGCACCCGATCCACAGCGGTCAACTGACGATCAGCAGCGCCCCGCCGGAGAATTGGCGCCCCCTGCTTGATGGCGCCAACATTGATAGCGCCGGGCTGACCTTGAAAAACACCGTTCCGCCCCGATAATCTCCTGCATGAGTGAGCTCTCCAGACTTCTTGCCCGCCCGGATCACCTGCACACCTTGCCCCGACTGGTCGTCTTCGACTGGGACGGCACGCTGGCCGACTCCACTGGTCGGATTGTCGCTACCTTCCAGGAAGCGCTAGCCTCGGTGGATCATCCGCCCCTACCCGACAAGGCGATCCTCGGCATCATCGGCTTGTCGCTGCCCAATGCGATCGTCGAGCTGTTCCCCGAGGGGGACGATCACTTCCGCGAGGCGCTGGCACTGAATTATCACCGTCATTATTTCGCCAATGAAGAGCCGGCCACCCTCTTCCCGGAGGCCGAGGCCCTGCTGCAGGCGCTGAGCGAGGCCGGTTGCCTGTTGGCCGTGGCCACCGGCAAATCACGTCGGGGGCTCGATCTTGCCGTAGCTCAGACCGGCACCGCGGACTATTTCCATCACACACTCACCGCCGAGGAAACGCGCTCCAAGCCGCATCCGGCGATGCTCGAGGGCATCCTTGACCACACCGGCAGTCGACCGGATGAGACCTGGATGGTGGGCGACACTGACTTCGATCTGCTGATGGCGCGCAACGCCGACACGCACGCGATCGGTATCACTCATGGGGCACACCCGGCCGAACGGCTGGCCGCCGCACAGCCAGACTGGCTGATCGAGCGACTCGCCCAGCTGCACGATGGCGAGTGATGGTTGGCGGAACCCGTCCGACATCCCGCCATCTGACAGCCTACCCCCGTCGACAGTACTGACGACGCCAGCAAATACCGCATCAGCCAGAAATACCGGACCAAGATCATCATGAGCCAGAGACCACCGTCAGACGACTTGCGGATTGATCGGCCCGACGAACCGAGCCGCGCTATCCCGCAAGACCCTTCGGCCGAAGCAGCGACGCGACGCAAGGCCGAACCGGACTGGGCCCGTGACGCCCTGCTCGACATGGCCCGTCACGGCCTGATCGAACAGCGCCGCTCTCGTCGCTGGAAGGTGTTTTTCCGCTTGGCTTCGGTGGCTCTGCTGATCTGGTCGCTTACCTTGATGACCCTGCTGTTCACCAGTGGCAAACGCAGCGCACCGAGCCTGGGCAAACCGGCCGCTGCCGTAATTGACATCACCGGCCTGATAGCCGCAGGCGAGCCGACCGAGGCACGCCGTGTCATCCCGCAGCTGGAAAAAGCCTTCAAGCAGGAGAACATCAAAGGCATCGTGCTGCGCTTGAACACCCCCGGCGGCAGCCCGGTCCAGTCGAGTGCCATCTTCAACGCCATCCTTGAGCTCAAGGCCCAATATCCAGACAAGCCGGTCTACGCGGTGGCCGAAGACGTGGCAGCTTCCGGTGGGTACTTCATCGCCGCGGCAGCCGACGAAATCTACGCCAACCCCTCATCTATCGTTGGCTCGATCGGGGTGCGCATGGACAGCTTCGGCTTCGTTGAGGCAATGGAGAAACTCGGTATCGAGCGGCGTCTGTTGACAGCCGGGGATCACAAGGCCCTTGGTGATCCGTTCAGCCCAGCCGACCCGGAAGAGACCGCCTATCTCAAGGGCATACTCGAAGAGATCCACGCGCAATTCATCGCTGCGGTGAAGGCTGGCCGTGGCGACCGCCTGGCCGATGACGACATGATTTTCTCCGGGCGGTTCTACACCGGTGAGACCGCGATGAGGCTAGGCCTGACTGATGGCATGGATAGCGTCCGTGGTGTGATCCTCAACCGGATCGGCGTCAAGGAACAGGTCGACTTCACCCCAAGGCGCAATCGCCTCGAGCAACTACTGGGTATGGCCGCCAGCGATTTGGGTAGCTCGCTGTTCGGCATGGCCCGGGAGACTGCTACGCCGATGATGCTCCCGTAAATTTTTAAGGAGCGTGTCCCGACCATGAGGGAATTGGCTCGGTTACACTGTAGGCATGATCGACAGTATGAAAATCCGAGCACACTACGGGAACGGCGCTGACGCCGACCCACAGACCACGCACCAACCGATTGAGACCGAGCAGGTCTCGGAGCAGGTGATCAGTGATGAGCCGCCCATGTATCGGGTACTCTTGTTGAACGATGATTTCACCCCTATGGATTTTGTCGTGCATATCCTGATGCAACTATTCGGCATGACCTTCGAGCGGGCCAATGCCGTCATGCTGGAAGTGCATCATCAGGGTCGAGGCGTCTGTGGAGAATTTACCCGCGACATTGCAGAAACCCGCGTCAGCCAGGTCAACCAGCTTGCACGGGAACACGAATACCCACTGATGTGCGTGATGGAGCGCGCCGAATAGCCAGGAAGCGCCGAACCGCTTGCGGTACATGCGTCTTCAGTCGGTTGGCACCCTCCTGGCACCTTAGCCCCATTGGCAACGCCGCAATCCGGCGTATCATCGGGAGACAAACCACGGTAACGGCGACCAACCGGTACCGCCCCACTTGGGGCCCTAACCAGACCGGAGGAGAGGATCGGTGTTGAGCAAATCCCTCGAAACCACCCTGAGCCGCGTATTCGATCGCGCCCGCCGCCAGAACTACGAATTCGTCACCCTTGAGAGCCTGTTGCACACGCTGCTCGAGGACCCCGACACACGCGTGGTACTGGAGGGCTGCAATGCGAACATCTCGCAGCTCGCCATGGACCTTGAGACACACATCCACCGCACCACACCGCGCATCCCGGAGAACGATCCCCGCGAAACCCAGCCAACACTGGGCTTCCAGCGCGTGCTCCAACGAGCGGTGATGCAGGTACAGGCCGCCCAGCGCAACGAGGTCTCCGGTGCGCACGTACTCGCCGCAATCTTCGGCGAACAGGATGCGCATGCCGTGCACCTGCTGCACAAGGCCGGTGTGACCCGGCTGGATGTGATCAACTTCATCTCCCACGGCCCAGATGCCGAGGAAAGTGGAGTCGATGATGAGGAGCCAAGCGATAACGAAGCCAACGTTGAGGCAGCCGAGACACAGCCAGCCGATGAGAACGCCTTCGAGAACTTCGCCATCAACCTCAACAAGCGGGCGGCCGAAGGAAAGATCGACCCGCTGATCGGTCGTACCACCGAGGTCGAACGTGTGCAGCAGGTCCTGTCCCGGCGCCGCAAGAACAACCCGCTGCTGGTTGGCGAGGCCGGTGTGGGCAAGACGGCTATCGCCGAGGGCCTGGCACGCAAGATCATCGACGGCGAGGTGCCCGAGGCACTCGCTGATGCGACCATTTATGCGCTCGATCTGGGCGCACTGGTTGCCGGCACCAAATATCGCGGCGATTTCGAGAAGCGACTCAAGATCGTGCTGAAGAAGATCCGCTCGGTGCCCAATGCAATCCTGTTCATTGACGAGATTCACACCCTGATTGGTGCAGGCTCGGCCTCCGGCGGCTCCATGGATGCCTCGAACCTGATCAAGCCGGCGCTCGCCTCGGGCGAGTTGCGCTGTATCGGCTCGACCACGCATCAGGAGTACCGCAGCATCTTCGAGAAAGATGCCGCGCTGACCCGCCGTTTCCAGAAAATCGATGTCCCCGAGCCCAGCGAAGAAGAGACGATCGATATCATCCGCGGCCTGCGCGAGGGCTACGAGGCGCACCACGGCGTCGTCTACACCGACGAGGCCATCAAGGCGGCAGTGAAGCTGTCCATCCGCCACATCAATGACCGTCACCTGCCGGACAAGGCGATCGACGTGATCGATGAAGTCGGTGCCCAGCACCGTCTGCAGCACCCGCGCCCTGAGGATAACCGCATCACCCCCAGCGAGATCGAGCGCGTGGTGGCCCGGATGGCTGGTATCCCCGAGCGCAGTGTTTCCACCTCGGACCGTGAACTGCTCAGGAGCCTCGATCGCAATCTCAAGATGGTGATCTTCGGCCAGGACGAGGCAATCGCACAGATCACTACCGCTATCCGGCTGGCACGCTCGGGCCTGCGGCCGGACAACAAGCCGATCGGCTCCTACCTGTTTGCCGGCCCGACCGGTGTGGGCAAGACCGAGGTCTCCAAGCAGCTTGCCCGTCTGCTGGGTATCGAGCTGTTGCGCTTCGACATGTCCGAGTACATGGAGCGCCACAGTGTTTCGCGGCTGATCGGCGCCCCGCCGGGCTACGTCGGCTTCGACGAGGGTGGCCTGCTGACCGAGAAGGTGCACAAGAATCCGCACTGCGTACTGCTGCTCGACGAAATCGAGAAGGCGCACCCGGATGTGTTCAACGTGCTGCTGCAGGTAATGGACAACGGCTCACTGACCGATACCAATGGCCGCCACATCGACTTCCGCCACGTGATCCTGATCATGACCTCCAACATGGGGGCCGAGGAAATGGCAAAGCACAGCATGGGTTTCGTCGCCCAGGACATCGGTGCATCGGGGATGGAAGCGATCAAACGCGGCTTCACGCCCGAGTTCCGTAACCGGCTGGATGCCATCGTGCAGTTCCGCTCGCTGGGCCCCCGGCAGATCGCCAACGTGGTCGACAAGCTGTTGCTGGAGCTGGAGCAGCAGCTGGAGGAAAATCACGTCACCCTGCAGGTGGACGACGAGGTGCGCCACTGGCTGGTCGAGAATGGCTACGATGCGGTGCTTGGGGCGCGGCCAATGGCCCGCCTGATCCAGGACAAGCTCAAGCGGCCACTGGCCGAACAGATGCTGTTCGGCGACCTGGTCGACGGCGGCAGCGCGCGCTTCAGCCTGGAAGATGACGAGCCGGCCCTGCTGGCCACCCCGGCGCCCGCCTCGGTGGCCGAGGAATCCTCGACCGCCTGACCGGTCGAGCGATCGGCGCAACCCTGCTCGCGGCGCCGCCATTTCCCGGCGCCGTTTTCTTGACGGGCAGCGGGGTTATTCGTCGGCCATGTTTTCCTCAGGACCACAAACAGGCATCACCCGGCTCACGCACGTGCGTGAGCCGGGTGATGCCTGTCGATGGAACCGTGGGCGGCCAGCAGCTGCCCGGGGTAGGTCCGGGAACGACAGCCTACTGATCAGACTGGGGTCAGTGAGAGTGAATCAGCGGGAGCGGAAGGTAATGCGCCCCTTGGTCAGGTCGTAAGGGGTCAACTGTACCGTGACCTTGTCACCGGTCAGGATACGGATGTAGTTCTTGCGCATGCGCCCCGAAATGTGGGCAGTCACCACGTGGCCGTTTTCCAATTCGACTCGAAACATGGTGTTCGGCAGGGTATCAATCACTACGCCCTGCATCTCGATATGATCTTCTTTTGCCATAAATCCTCTAGTGGGTTGAAATGGTGCGTGATTATCGACCAAAAGTGCCCGCGAGCCAAGGCGGCCGGGTCATTTGATCGATCTGGCGGCCAATATGCCGCCCCCAGGTAGCAATCCGGCTGGTAATCCGGTCGAATACTGGATGATCCATTAACCTATGAACGAAACGCAATGAACCAAGTCCCCGAATTGCTTGAGGCCCTGATCCACCGTCACTCCACCCCGGCAACCTGCCTGACCGGACCGGCGCCGGACGATGCCACGCTCAAGCAGATCCTCCAGGCTGCCGAGAGCGCACCGGATCACGGTGGACTGCGCCCATGGCGTTTCCTCGTAATCGATGGAGCGGCCCTCGAGCACCTCGGCGAGGTGTTTGTCGAGGCCATGCGAGCCAAGGACCCCGAGGCCAGCGAAGACACCCTGGAACGCGAGCGGGTGCGAGCCCAGCGTGCACCGATGATCATTGCCGCCATCGCCCGCGAGGAACCCGGTCACGCCAAGATCCCCGCGATCGAACAGCTGCTCGCCGCCGGTATTGCCACCCACCAGATATTGCTTGCCGCCCGGGCCATGGGCTTCGGCGCCGTCTGGCTGACTGGACTGCGCGTCTATGACGACAACGTCATGCGAGCACTGGGCCTGGCCGAGAACGAACGCCTGATTGGCTTGATCAATATCGGTCACATCAAGGACGGTGCGCCCAAGCGTGGCAAACGTCGTCACCAGGCCGAGATCACGCGCTGGACAGGCTGATCTCTCAGCCCATCGGGCCAGCCTCCACCTTGAACGCAAGGCGAGCGACACGATTTTTCGTACAATGTTCGTTTAGAAATTTCTTTTAATACCATCCATTACAAGCCAGTCGAGGCCAGTCGAACCAGCATGTCCGAATCCAACGAGCCGATCAGCCACTTCATCCGCAACCGCATCGACGCCGACCAGGCGAAGGGCACCTATGGTGGCAAGGTGACTACCCGCTTCCCGCCAGAGCCCAACGGGTTTCTACATTTCGGACATGCCAAGAGCATATTCCTCAATTTCGAGCTGGCGCAAGACTACGACGGCATCTGTCACCTGCGTTTCGACGATACCAACCCGCTCAAGGAGGAGCAGGCCTATGTGGACGCCATCCGCGAGGATCTCGAGTGGCTTGGTTTTCTTGACTCGACACCCGAGTACTTCGCCTCCGACTATTTCGAAACCCTCTACCAGGGGGCGCTGGCACTGATAAAGGCTGGACTGGCCTATGTCGACTCCCAGTCGGCCGAAGAAATGCGTGCCACCCGCGGCACGCTGACCGAGCCGGGCACCGACAGTCCTTACCGCGAGCGCAGTATCGAAGAGAACCTGGATCTGTTCACCCGCATGCGGGCCGGCGAATTCGACAACGGTGAACATGTCTTGCGGGCAAAAATCGACATGGCGTCGCCCAACCTCAACATGCGCGATCCGGCCATCTACCGCATCCGCCACGCACATCACCATCGTACGGGTGACGACTGGCCGATCTATCCGATGTATGACTACGCCCACGGCGTGTCTGATGCCATCGAGGGCATCACTCATTCGCTGTGCACGCTGGAATTTCAGGACCACCGTCCGCTGTACGAGTGGTTCAACGACCAGCTCGCAGATCTCGGCGTGTTGGAGCGTCCGCTGCCACAGCAGATCGAGTTTTCACGACTCAACCTCACCTATATGCCGCTGTCCAAGCGCATGCTGATCCAGTTGGTCGAGGGCGGTTTTGTTGACGGCTGGGACGACCCGCGCATGCCGACACTCAAGGGGGCCCGTCGGCGCGGTTTCACACCGGAGGGTTTCAAGCTGTTCACCGATCGTATCGGTGTATCCAGGTCCGACAGCCTGATCGACTATGGTGTACTCGAAGACTGCATGCGCGAGACGCTCAACGAGTCGGCCGAACGTCGCATCTGCGTACTCGACCCTTTGAAGCTGGTGCTGGTCAATCTCCCCGAGGATCACGAAGAGACCTGTCATGCCCCCAACCACCCGCAGAAGCCGGACTGGGGGCAGCGCGAGGTCACATTGACACGCGAGCTGTGGATCGAGCGAGGTGACTTCGCCCTTGATCCACCGAAGAAATATTTCCGCCTCAAGCCCGACGGTGAGGTGCGCTTACGTTACGGCTTCATCATCAAGCATGTCGGCCATGAGCTGGATGACAACGGCAACGTCACCTGCATCTATGCCGAATATGATCCGGACACCAAGTCCGGCACGCCTGGGGCGGCGGCGCGCAAGGTCAAGGGCAACATCCACTGGCTGTCGGCACGCGACGCGGTCAAGACCACCGTCCGTCAGTACGACCGCCTGTTCAACGTGCCCGCCCCGGGTGCACGCCGCGAGGGGGATGATCCGGAGATCGAGCGCAATTTCCTCGACGACATCAACCCGGACTCGATCCACACCGTCAGCGCCTACCTCGAGCCGGCCGCAGCCAATGCCGAACCAGAGTCGATCTACCAGTTCGAGCGCCATGGCTACTTCATCGCCGACCAGCAGGATCATCAGCCGGGACAACCAGTGTTCAACCGGGCCGTGACCCTGCGCGACTCCTGGGGAAAAACGAAATAGGGGCAGCTAACCGCTGCCCCCTGGGGATTTTCTGCACAATCGGGGGCGATTTACCGTGTTCATGGCAAAAACACCCGCCCTACTGCTGAAGCCGCCGGCTCATAATCCCAATTCATCACCCCAACTCATCACCATTGAATGGTGGTATCCACGAAATTACGGGCCGGACAATCTCCCAGGCAACCTCCCAGACAATCTCGATAATGCTTCCATTTTTGAGCCATTAATCGTTAATCGTCAGGGACACTGTGGTCACTTGACCAGAATACGGGATGTTTCCAGATAGCCAGGAGCGACTTCTTTCAAAGCATCACGGTCAAAGGTCTCTGTAGCCACGTGTATCTCCTCCAGAGTTTCAGCCAGCTCTTCCATCTCGTCATTCATTTTTTCCAGGGCATTTTCCAGGGTGTAAGTCAGCTCATGGATCTTCACCAGATCCGTATCGGTCAGCTCTCCGGCGAGAATTTCTTCCAGACGATTATTGTACTCGGAAAAATTAGCTACCGCCGTTTGCAGGTCCGGGGACGGCAGGCCTTTGAAGTGGCTTGGACGCTCATCCGCAACCGCAATACCCGCTACCGCCACGCTCACTGCCAATACAGCGCCTTTCATCATGTCTTGCATTATGTTTTCCTTGAAAATATTGATAACAACGGATCGTAATCAGCAACTTATCAGCGTAAAACATGAATAGCAATTGCCGCTGTCAGCAGTCCGAATCGCAGTCCGAATCAATGTCTTCCAAGTTTACTATCTTGTTGACACGCCAAGGCCCCTGCGCAGCTCTGCGCTCGACGCATAAAGCAAAATTGCCGCAAAACAATCACCCTTCATCAATACCGTCGGTCGACATGCGGATAGCTGTCATTCACGACAGCAACCCCCAACTGGCAAACAAGACGATCAGCGCGGCAATCAACAGCCACCAGGCCAGCTGGGAGGACGCCTCCCCACCCGCCAGCTCGCCCTCGCTCCTATCGCCGGTCAGCGCCTCGGGTGGGCGTTGCTCGTAGGCGGCGATCAGCTGTTCGGCGAGGGCCGTGTCACGTTCATCGATCAGCATCACATGGGCGAAGTCCTGCGGAGCGAGCGAGCCGACTGCGCCCTGCTGATAGAAGCCCGCCACCTCGGCCTCGATACCCTCAGCGTTGAGCATGCCGCAGACGATATGCGCCTCGAGGATATTTTCGGCCCGATAAATGATCTTCATGTCTGACTCCACCATGCACCATCAACGCATGCTCCGCTGCAATCACGCGACTCCGGTCAAGAGGCCTCCAAGGTCAGGATTGATGTAGACTACGCGCCATTCCACTCAAGCACTCAGCCTACCGCCATGTCCCACTCTACCTCCCAGGGAAACACCCCCCTGACCTATCGCGACGCGGGCGTCGACATCGATGCCGGCAACAGTCTGGTTGAACGCATCAAGCCCGCGGTCAAACGCACCCAACGCCCCGAGGTCATGGGTGGCCTGGGCGGGTTCGGTGGCCTGTTTGCGCTCGACACCAGCCGGTTCAAGCAGCCGGTGCTGGTCTCGGGCACCGATGGGGTGGGCACAAAACTGCGTCTGGCGATCGATCTGAACCGGCACGACCAGATCGGCATTGATCTGGTCGCCATGTGTGTCAATGACATCCTGGTCACCGGCGCCGAGCCCCTGTTCTTCCTCGACTACTATGCCACCGGCAAGCTTGATGTCGACGTCGCCGTGCAAGTGGTCGAGGGCATCGCCGCAGGCTGCCTGCAGGCCGGCTGCGCGCTGATCGGCGGCGAAACCGCCGAGATGCCCTCGATGTACAAGGACGGTGACTACGATCTGGCCGGCTTCGCCGTCGGCGCGGTGGAGAAGGATCAGCTCATCGATGGCTCGAAGGTGGCCGCCGGCGACAAGATGATCGCCCTGCCCGCCTCCGGCCCGCATGCCAATGGTTACTCGCTGATCCGGAAGATCATCGAACGCGCCCAGCCAGACTGGGCCACTGATGAGGGCCAACAACTGCTCGAACAGCTGCTCGCCCCGACCCGCATCTACGTCAAATCGATCCAGGCGCTGGCCGAGCAGGTCCAGATCCACGCCATGAGCCATATCACCGGTGGCGGGCTGACCGAAAACCTGCCGCGCACCCTGCCGGATCAGCTGGCTGCAGCCATTGACTGGTCAAGCTGGCAGCGCCCGCTGGTGTTCGACTGGCTGGCCGAACAAGGCAATGTCGAGGCTGACGAGATGCGTCGCACCTTCAATAATGGTGTCGGACTGGTGGTCATCGTTGCCGCCGCGCAGGCCGACACGGCCATCCGTACGCTGCAGGCAGCCGGTGAGAAGGCCTGGGTGATCGGCGAGATCGTCGAGCGGGGTGACAACAAGTCCGTGATCTATCGCTGATGGCGGCGGACGAGGAAATCACCAAGGCGAGGCTAGTGGTACTGGCCTCCGGCAACGGCTCGAACTTCCAGGCGATCATCGATGCCTGCGAAGACGGCCGGCTTGACGCCGAGATCGTCCTGCTGGTGGTCAACCGGCCCGATGCCTACGCCCTCGAGCGCGCCGCCAAGCACAGCATCCCCGCCCGCATGATCGACCACAAGGCCTTCCCCGACCGGGAGGCCTTCGATGCCGTGCTGGCCGAGACCATTGATCAAGCAAAGCCGGACTGGATCATCATGGCCGGCTTCATGCGCATCCTCACCGATGCCTTCGTCGACCGTTTTCTCGGCCGGCTGATCAACATCCATCCCTCACTGCTACCGAAATACCCCGGGCTGGACACCCACGCCCGGGCACTGCAGGCTGGCGACCGACTGCATGGGGCAACCGTGCACTTCGTCACGCCGACCGTCGACGCCGGCCCGCCGATCGTGCAAGGCCGTCTGGAGATTCGCAGCGACGACAGCATCGACAGCCTCCAGCAACGCATCCATGGCATCGAACATCAGATCTATCCGCTGGCGATCGACTGGCTGGTCAAGGGCAAGATCGACTTCGACCAGGCCGCCGCCCAGACGAGCCCGGCGGTCATCGACACCTCTACCGCGCCCACCGCCCCATCAGACCCTTGAGGCAGCGCAATAGTCTCGCTCCACCGGGAAACGGTTGTTTATCGGGTTATCTCTGCCCATCACGATCTTCAAGTACTTTCGGCCAGGATCAAGCTTCCTGCAGTAGCGCTGCGGTGAATTTTGTCAGCCGCGGCGGGTGTCCAGCGCGTCGCGAGTGGCCTCGCCGATGAAGATCAGCAGCACCAGCATGCCGACCAGCACGAAGAAGGTCGAGAACGACAACCACCAGGCGTCGATATTCGTCTTGCCCTGGGAAAGCAGCTCGCCTAACGAAGGAGTGCTTGGCGGCACGCCCAGGCCAAGGAAGTCGAGACTGGTCAGCGCCAGCACCGCCCCGGAGATGCGAAACGGCAGGAAAGTGATCACCGGAGTCATGGCATTGGGCATCAGGTGCCGGAACATCAGTCGCGGACCGGAGACCCCCAGCGCCCGCGCCGCACGCACGTAGTCGAGATTGCGCCCCTTGAGGAACTCGGCCCGGACATAATCCGACAGTCCCATCCAGCCGAACAGGGCCAGCAGCGCCAGCAATAGCCCGATTGATGGCTCGAAGATCGAGGCGAAGATGATCAGAAGATACAGCTCCGGCAGCGCCGACCAGACCTCGATGAAGCGCTGGAAGACCAGATCCGTCTTGCCGCCGAGATAGCCCTGTACCGCGCCCGCGAGGATGCCAATACCCGTGCCGATCACCGTCAACGCGAGCGCGAACAATACCGAAATGCGAAAGCCGTAAATCAGCCGCGCGGCCACGTCACGGCCACGGTCGTCAGTACCGAGCAGGTGACGGCTGTTGGGTGCGGCCGGATTGGGCGCCTCGTTGTAGTAGTCGATGGTGTCGAAAGAGAACGGGATCGGGGCACGCAGCACCCAGCCGTCCTGCTCGATCAGCTCGATCACATATGGGTCGGTGTAGTCGGCTGCGGTGGCGAAATCCCCGCCGAAACGTGTCTCGGGGTAATCGTTCCACAGCGGGAACAGCAACTCGCCCTGGTACTGGGCCAGCAGCGGGCGATCGTTGGCAATCAGCTCGGCCCCGAGGCTCAAGATGAACAGCGCCAGGAACAGCCATAGGCTGATCCAGCCGCGGCGATGCCGACGAAACCGCTTCCAGGCACGCTCTGCCGTGGACACCTGGCCTTGTGAGCCGCTACCTTTGGCGACCGCCGACCCCGCCCCGGCATCAATCAGGCTCATGGCCACCTCGGCAGCTTGTCATGGAGGCGAGTAGGGCCACCTGAACAGGAAAACAGGCCACTGTCCAGCAAGACAGGGCGGCTGTGACCCGCTGGCCACAAGCGACGCCGCAGCCGCAAGCACAATAGCTTTCTCGCAGCGCCATCATCAGCGCACCGCCTCGAAATGGATCCGCGGGTCAACCCAAACATAGACCAGATCCGACAGCAGCTTGCCGAACAAACCGATCAGGCTGAAGACGTACAACGTACCCAATACGACCGGGTAGTCGCGCTGCAGCACGGCGTTGTAGGACAACAGCCCCAGACCGTCGAGCGAGAAGATAGTCTCGATCAACAGGCTGCCGGTGAAGAACGCACCGATGAATGCCGCCGGGAAGCCGGTGATGATCGGTATCAGCGCGTTGCGAAAGACGTGCCGATAGAGCACCGTGCGCTCAGCCAGGCCCTTGGCACGCGCGGTGAGCACATACTGTTTGCGGATTTCCTCGAGGAAGCTGTTCTTGGTCAGCATGGTCATCACGGCGAAGTTGCCCACCACCATCGCGGTGATCGGCAGCACCAGATGCCAGAGATAATCGAGAACCTTGCCCAGCAAGGAGAGCTGGTCGAAGTTGTCCGAAGTCAGTCCGCGCAGCGGAAACCACTGCACGAAGCTGCCGCCGCCGAACAGCACCAGCAGCACCAGGCCGAGCACAAACCCGGGGATGGCATAGCCGACCAGAATGACCGTCGAGGTGATCGAGTCGAACTTGCTGCCGTCCCGCACGGCCTTGGCCACACCAAGCGGGATGGAAACCAGATAGGTGAGCAGGAAGGTCCACACCCCCAGACTGATCGAGACCGGCAGCTTCTCGACGATCAGCTCGCCGACGCTGCGCTGGTAGAAATACGATTCACCCAGGTTGAACGTCAGATAGTTGCCGAGCATGTCCGCGAAACGTTGCCAGGCCGGCTGATCGAAGCCATAAAACTCGCGAAACTGTTCGATCTGCTCGGCACCCAGCCCCTGTTCACCACGATAGAGCCCGCCGGTGAACTGACCGCCCGATTCAGCCGCCCCGCCCTGCGTGCCGCCCTGGAGCTGCATCATCAGCTGCTCGACCGGCCCTCCGGGAACGAACTGGATCACGGCGAACGAGATCAGCAAGATGCCGAACAACGTCGGGATCATCAACGCCAATCGTTTGGCGATGTAAGCGCCCATCTACTCGCCCCGCTGCCCGTTAGCCGGGGAGTCGGGAATGACCGGAGTTGCCGACGTGCGTGAGCCGGGCGGCTCACCGTTGCAGTTCTCGACACAGACCACCCGTCGCTCTACCTGCCCGCCGCAACCGATATAACACTGATCGAAACGATCCTGACATTCACAGGTAAGATCGCATTCCACCTCGATCAAGCGCGAGCGAATCGCTGCCCGATCAGGTGCCACCGGCGGGATCGGCAAACTGTCGAAATAGTAATCCGTGTACCAGAACGGACCCGGATAACCATAATAATATGACCCCGGATAACCGTAGTAAAACGGATCGCGGAAAGCTCCGAAACGCAGGCTGCGGTCGAGCTGATAATACTGGCGCTCACGCATATAAACGCGGCGTTCGGCCTCGTAATCGTGCAGGGCTTGCTCAAAGGCGACCTCCACCTTGGGCTCGATACCGGCAATGCAGGCTTGGCGGCGCGACTCACAATCAGCCAGACAGGCCTGCATGTCGATGTGACAGCCCTGCAGGCAGGCCAACCCGGCCTCGGTGCTCGGCGGCAGATAGCGCACTTCAGTGGCATAGCGCGGTCCTGCAGCACAGCCAGCAACCCCAACCACGAGCAGCACGGCCAGCGCCTGCCAGAACAGGCGGTATTCGTTCAGGATCTTCATGCCCCATTCTCCCCCTCGAGGTGGCTGACATCGTTGACCACCGGGCCAGGCTGCGCCTCGGCGTGGGTCTCCCACCAGGTCTGCAGCATCCATTCAGCACCGCCAAAGTAGCGCGGCAACGGATCGTCGTGGTAGCCGAAGCGATTCCACCAGGCCAACCGATGTGCACCGATGTACCAATTGGGCACCAGGTACTCGTGCCACATCAACACCCGGTCGAGCGCCCGACAGGCAATCACCAGGGCTTCGCGATCCTTGGCATAGATCACCGCGTCGATCATCGCATCGACCGCCGGGTGGTCGATGCCACTGTAGTTGCGCGAGCCCTCGCGCGCGGCCGACTCGCTACCGAAGAAATCGCGCAGCTCATTGCCGGGCGACTGTGACTGGCCGTAGGCAACCACGGTCATGTCGAACTCGAAGTGATTCATGCGCCGCTGGTAGAGCGCCACATCGATGGTGCGATAGGAGACGTCGATCCCCAGCCTTCTCAGATTGTAGGCGAACGGGGCGACAATGCGCTCGAAACCGCGCTGGGCCAGCATGATCTCGAAGCAAAACGGCTCGCCGCGGCCGTCGCGCAGTCGGCCATCGACCACTTGCCAGCCGGCCTCGGCCAAAAGCCGCTGTGCCTCGACCAAGTTGACCCGTTGGGCCTCGGGGTCAGGGGCGAATGGCACCACATAAGGCTCAAGGAACAGCTCGGGAGGCAGGAACTCGTGATATGGCTCCAGCAAAGCACGCTCTCGCCCTTCAGGGATGCCGGTGGCCGCCATCTCGCTGTTGGAGAAATAGCTGTCGCAGCGGCTGTACTGCCCATAGAACAAATGCACGTTGGACCAGTGGAAGTCGAGGGCCAGATTGAGCGCCCGGCGTACGCGACGATCGGCGAATAGCGGCCGGCGGGTATTCATGGCGAAACCTTGCATGCCGGCATTGTTGTGATGCGGGATCTCGCGCCGGCGAATGCGCCCCTCGCTGAACGGCCTGCCCTCGTAAGCACGCGCCCAGCGCTTGGAATTGGTCTCGTGGAACACATCGAACTCACCGGCCTTGAAGGCCTCCAGCGCCACGGTTTCGTCCTTGTAGTATTTGAATCCCAGTATGCGGAAGTTGTACATGCCCCGATTGACGCCGAAATCCTGTGCCCAGTAATCATCCCGACGTCGATAGCGGATGTCCTGGCCGAAGTTGATGGCCTCAATCTCGTACGGGCCACTCCCGGGCAGCGGTGTGCGCGAATGCTGAGAGAAATCCACCGCGGCCAGCGCATCGCGCGAGAACACCGGCAGTTCGCCGATGATCATATGCAGCTCAGGGTTCACGCGGCGGAAGGAAAAGCGCACGTGGCTGGGGTCTAGCGCCTCGGCGCTGCTGACGTCGGCCCAGTAGTAGCGATAGCGCGGGTGAGCCGACTCGCCAACCAACGTCTCGAAACTGAACACCACATCGTGGGCCGTCACCGGGCGACCAGTGACAAAGCGCGCCTCGGCGTTGATTCGGAAAGTGGCCGACAGACCGTCCTCGGACAATTCCAGCCGATCCGCCAACAAACCATAAGCAGAAAACGGCTCATCCCAGGCACGCACCACCAGGGTGTCGAACAACAGGCTGTTGGTACCGGCTGCCGCAAGCCCCTTGAGCACGAAGGGATTGAGTGAATCGAAGGTGCCTAATACCGACAACGTCAGCGAGCCCTCACGCGGGGCGTCCGCGTTGACGTAATCGAAATGCGAGAAGTCCGCCGCATAGGCCGGTTTGTAACCCATGGCCTGAGCAAATCCCTCGGCATGAGAAAAACTCGGCCAGGCACCAGCCGCAGCGAGCCCGCCCACTCCCGCCAGTCGTCGCAGGAAGCCGCGGCGGTCGGGCGACAGCAGGTTACGCCCTGTCGGCACGGCCGAGGTCTCGTCTGTAGACGATCGGGAAAGGTCTGTTGTGGGGTGCTTGTTGCTCATCAGGCGATACAATACGGTGAAACACGAACACAGGCCAAGCATCACCCGGCAGTCTTCGCCGTTGCAGGTGATGCGGCTTCTTCATTATTGGAACACAGGAGAGACTGATGGGATTTCTATCCGGCAAGCGCGCCTTGATCACCGGTATTGCCAACAAACGCTCAATTGCCTACGGCATCGCCGCGGCCATGCACCGCGAAGGCGCCGAGCTGGCCTTCACCTATCATAACGACCGTTTCAAGCCGAAGGTCGAGAAGGCCACCCAGGACTTCGGTTCATCCATCTACCTGCCACTGGATGCCACCGACGACGAACAGATCGATGCCCTGTTCCCGGCGCTGGCCGAGCACTGGCCAGACGGCGTGGACATCGTGGTCCATGCGATGGCGTTTGCCCCGCGTGAGGCCCTCGATGGCGATTTTCTCGACGGCATGTCCCGCGAGGCATTCGCCATCGCCCACGACGTCTCGGCCTACTCACTCGCCGCCTTGGCCAAGGCCGGCGAGAAATACTTGCGCGACGAAGGCGCCCTGCTGACTCTGAGCTATCTCGGTGCCGAGCGCGTCATGAAAAACTATAACGTCATGGGCGTGGCCAAGGCCTCGCTGGAGGCGACCGTACGCTACCTGGCCGGTTCGCGCTTGGGCGAACGTGGTATCCGCGTCAACGCCATCTCTGCTGGCCCGATCAGGACGCTGGCCGCCTCCGGCATCGGCGACTTCAAGGGATTCCTCGACTACGTCGCCCTCAATGCCCCGCTCCGCCGCAATGTCACCACCGAGCAAGTAGGCAACACCGCCGCCTTCCTCTGCTCGGATCTTGCCTCAGGCGTGACCGGTGAGAATGTGCACGTCGACTCCGGTTATTTCATCACCGGCATGGGGCGTTGCGAGGACTGACCAGGGTCCTGCTGACGAGAAAAGCGTTCTTAAGAATGAAAGCCCGCCATTCGGCGGGCTTTTGTATGCTGGTCCAGAGAGTGGGCCTGGTCTCGCCCGCCGTCCGCATCGGCTGGATGGCCGTTTGCTGTGAGGCCTCAGCTTCGCTCGCCAACCGAGGCCAGCTCGTCGGTAGCGATGTCCTCCGGACGGGCATCCATCAGGACACGATCCTCGCCACGCAGGCGAGCAATAATCACCGCCCCGGTGGCGTCGCTGTAGACATTGATCGAGGTGCGCAACATATCGAGCGGCCGATCAACAATCAGCAGCAGCCCCATTGCCTCAAGCGGCAGGCCAAGCACACCGAGAATCAGCGCGATTGCCACCAGGCTCGCCGAGGGTACGGCCGCAACCCCGATCGAGGTCACCAGCGCCAATGTGACAATCAGCGCCTGCATCGATAGCGAGAGATCCACGCCGTAGGCCTGGGCAATGAACAGCACCGCGGCACATTCGTAGAGCGCCGTGCCGTTCATGTTGATGGTCGCGCCCAGCGGCAACACGAACGAGGCGGTTTCCCGCGAGACGCCAGCACCCTGCGTCACGGCATTCAGGGTCACCGGCAAGGTGGCCGCCGATGAGCTGGTCGAGAACGCTACCAGCAACGCTGGCCAGACCACGCGCATGAACCGGACCGGCGAGCGACGCGTCACCAGCCACAGCGCCATGGGTAAAACCACCAGGGCATGGATCGCGAGCCCCAACACTACCGCAAAGAAGAAATCGAGCATCGGCAGCAAGGTCGACAACCCGCTTTCTGCAATCACCCCTGCCACCAGCGCAAACACCCCGATCGGTGCGGCACGCATCACCCAGTGGGTAATCAGGATCATCGCGTCCTGGACACCGACCCAGAAGTCCTTGACCACCTGTTGGCCGGGCGGGTTCACCCGAGTCAGCGCAATACCGAACAGGATCGAAAAAAAGATCAGGCCCAGCATCTGCGCCTCGGCGCCAGCCTCGACGATATTGGCCGGCACCATGTCACGCAGGATGTTGAAGAACTCCGACAACTGCTTGCCTTCCAATCGGCCACTGACCTCGTCGCCGATCGGCGGCAGTGCTGCAGTCTGGGCCAGCGGCTGTCCGCCGGACATCCCGGGCTGGAGCAGGTTCATGACCAGCAACCCGATGACTACCGCAAGCAAGGTGGAGAACAGGTAATAGACGATGGTGCGGCCGGCCAATGCACCGACGACGCTGGCACTGCCAAGACTGGCCACCGCAGAGATGATCGAAGCGGTGATCAAGGGCACCACCAACATCTTGAGTGCGTCGAGGAACATGCCACCGACGAACGCGTAGATACTGAGCAGCGGGATACCGGCCGCTTCAGGGCCGAGCAGTGCACCCATGACGAACGCGGCGACCAACGCGATCACGATCTGCCAGTGCAAGGCCATGGCTCAACTCCGTCTCGACCAGCCGCTCAAGTGAGCGCTGCCGACCGACCGTGACTCAGTCGAAGGCGCGCTCGCGGATCTCGACGTCGGCCTGAGCCCGTAGCGATCGCATGAAGGCATCGATCAGGCGATTGGCCTGGTTGCTCTCGAGCTGGCTCGCCAGGTTCAAACGGGCTTCGGCGTCGAGGTCAGCCGGCTGACCGGGTCTGACCTCGTAGAGCGCCACCACAGCCTTATCCCCCCCATCGAGCGTCGCGATGGCAGTTGCCACCTCGCCCATGGACGGCGGGGTCAGCCCGAAACCAGCAGCAAGAGCTGCTGCCGGGATGGTCTGGTCGACATCCTCGCGCTGAACCCAAGCGGCCTCAATCCAAGTAGCCGCCTCGGTCTCGTCGGCCAGCTCGGCGGGGTCGGCACCCTTGGCCAATGCTTCGCTCAAGGCGGCGGCCCGCTCGGCAACAGCCGTCTCCAAGGCTTCCATCCGCCACTGTTCGGCTACCTGCCCACGCACCGCTTCAAACGAGCGCGCCTCCGCCTCGCGATGGTCCTCTACTCGAACCACAACCGCGTGGCTGTTACCCAACTCGATCAGCTGGCTGTTGAAGCGCTCGTCAAGCACGCCCTTGTCAAAAGCGGCCTCACGCACGGCCGGATATCGGCCAATGCCCTCGCCCGCCTCGCGGCTGATCCAGTCGCTGGTCTGGACGGACAGTCCCAATGCCTCGGCTGCCGGGATCAGACTGTCGGGCTGCTCATAGCTGATGCTCGCGAGCGTCTCCGAGGCATCGTAATAGGCGCTCTCGGCCTGGTCGCGACGCAACTGGGCCAATAGCTCCTCGCGCATCTGGTCGAACGGCTCAATTTCGGCCTCACTGAGGTCATAAACCTGGATCAGATGCCAGCCAAAGCGCGTCCGTATCGCCTCGCTGACCTCGCCCTCAGCGAGCGTAGCGACCGCTTCGTCGAATGACTTGGCAATCTCGCCACCCCCGACTCGGCCAAGGTCACCCCCGGCATCGCGGCTGCTGACATCGTCAGACAGCTCCCTGGCCTTCTCCTCAAAGGTCACCTCGCCGTCGATGATCGCCTGACGGGCCTTCTCAAGACGCTCACGGGCGGCCTCGACCGCTGTAGCGTCGGCATCGCTCGGCACCTGAATCAGAATATGTCGCGCCTTGCGAACGGTCTGCTCGCTCTGGCGATTACGGTAGTCTTCATAAGCAGACTGCAATGCCGTCTCATCAATCTCCTGTGCATCGGCCAACACATCAGGCGTGATCTCCACATAGGACAGGCGCAGCTGCTCCGGGCGCTGGAAGGCTGCCTGGTGTTCCTCATAGTAAGCGCGCAGCGTCGCCTCATCGGCCGGATCCATGCCCGCAGCGATCGCATCGCGATCAATGCGCATCAGGCCGATCCGTCGCGACTGGTCCCGCAACGCCACCAACTGTTCAACCTCGGGAGCGGTGACAAAGGCGCTGCCGACCAGAGCATTGTCGAGCGTGCTGAACAACAGGTCGCGACGCACGTCATCCTCAAACTGCTCGACCGAAAGGCCCAGCTGTGCCAAGCGTCGTTGATAGGCCTCGCGATCAAACTGGCCGTCGACCTGGAAGGCGCCGATGTTGCGGATCGTGGCAGCCACCAGTTCGTCGGGCACGGCGTAGCCCTGCTGCTGGATAAACCCGATCAGCAATTGTTCGTTGATCATCTGATCGAGCACCTGGCGCTTGAGTCCCATCTGCTCGATCATTTCGGCGGTGATCTGACGATCGCTCTGGGCAATCAGTTGCTGTCGGCGCTCGCTGAAGGCCTGATCGAGCTCTCGAGCCGTGATCTTGTGACCCTGGACCTCGGCCACGACCGTCTCCTTGCCGCCACCGAGATATTCGCCCACGCCCCACAGCGCGAACGGAATGCTGATCAATCCAACGATCACATAAGCCAACCAGCCGCGAATTTTTTCGCGGATATCCATCAACATGTCTACGTCACTCCCGTCTCGGGTCTGTCGGTGTGGGGCGTCGCTGGGCCGGCAGGCTCATTGGGCGACGACCAAACGCGGGCCGCCGGGCATGATAGCAGGGCTGGCCCCACTGATTCACGTCCGAAATGACAGCGGTCGGCTTGCCCGACGGGCAGACAAAAAGAAAGGGGCGTCGCCGCCCCTTGTCCTTGGATACCCGATCGGGGGAATCCCCGAACAGCCTACCCGAAAATCCAACTGTTCCGAATCGATTTAGTTGACCGCGTCCTTGAGGCCCTTGCCTGCCTTGAAGGCCGGCAACTTGGAGGCCTTGATCTGGATCGTCTCGCCCGTGCGCGGGTTGCGGCCAGTGCGGGCATCTCGCTCGCGGACCAGAAAAGTACCGAAGCCAACCAGCGTGACCTGATCACCCTCTTTCAGCGCGTTACTGACAGCCTCGATAAAGCCATCCAGGGCACTCGCGGCCACCGCCTTGGAGATATCCGCGTTTTCGGCCATCGCATCAATCAGTTCAGATTTGTTCATACCTTGCATCCCTTGGTGAAAGAAGTGTCTAGTTTTGGGCCCGGGCTCGATAAGCGCCCCGTTCAGGACGCAGCGTAGCAGGCCACCGCACGGAAACAACGAAAACAGTTATACAAGCGCGACCTTTGGCCTGTCAACACGCAAATGGCCCGCGCGATACGCTTTCCGGCGGGCCGACCGCTCCCGAGACCATCCACGCCCAGATCAGTGCGCAAGATTCTTGCCCTTGCCGGCCGGCTTTTTCTTCTCTATCAGGCCGACCTCGCCCGAGGGACCCGCCTCGTTAGGTATCGGCATGCGGACAAGTGCTGTCTCGAGTACCTGATCGATCCAGCGCACTGGTCGAATATCAAGCTTCTTCTTGATCTGGTCGGGGATCTCGGCCAGATCCTTGCGATTCTGTTCCGGAATCAGCACCGTCTCGATACCGCCACGCTGGGCCGCCAGCAACTTCTCCTTGAGCCCACCGATCGGCAGCATTTCGCCGCGCAAGGTGATCTCCCCGGTCATGGCAACCGTGGCCCGGACCGGGATGCCGGTGAGGGCCGAGACGATAGCGGTGCACATCGCACCGCCTGCCGACGGCCCGTCCTTGGGGGTTGCCCCTTCCGGCACATGCACGTGGATATCGCACTTCTGGTGAAAATCCTTGTCGATGCCCAAGGCATCAGTACGAGCCCGCACAACCGTCATGGCCGCCTGGACAGACTCCTGCATCACCTCGCCGAGCTTGCCGGTGTACTTGAGATTGCCCTTGCCCGGCATGGTGGTCGCCTCGATGGTCAGCAGATCACCACCAACCTCGGTCCATGCCAAGCCCGTGACCTGCCCCACCTGGTCACTGAGCTCGACACGGCCATAGTCGAAACGCTGCACGCCAAGGTACTTGTCGAGGTTTTTCGTCGTGACCGAGACGCCCGTCAGATCTTTGGTAGTGAGCAACTCGCGCACCACCTTGCGGCAGATCTTCGCCAACTCTCGTTCGAGATTACGCACACCCGCCTCACGAGTGTAGTGGCGGATGATATCGCGGATGGCGTTGTCGCTGACCTTGAGCTCACCCTCCTTGAGTCCGTGGGCCTTGAACTGCTTGGGCAGCAGATAGCGTTTAGCGATCTCGGTCTTTTCATCTTCCGTATAGCCGGCGATACGGATGGTCTCCATCCGGTCAAGCAGCGGCCCGGGGATGTTGTAGCTGTTTGCCGTGCAGACGAACATCACCTCGGACAGGTCGATGTCGACGTCCATGTAGTGGTCGGCAAAGGCCTTGTTCTGCTCGGGGTCAAGCACCTCAAGCATGGCCGCAGCCGGATCACCACGGAAATCCGAGGCCATCTTGTCGATTTCGTCGAGCAGGATCAGCGGATTCCGGGTACCCACTTTGGTAAGGGCCTGCACGATTCGTCCAGGCAAGGCACCGACGTAGGTCCGGCGGTGACCACGGATTTCAGCATCATCGCGTACGCCGCCCAAGGCGATGCGGCCAAACTTGCGGTTGGTGGCCTTGGCAATCGACTGACCCAGCGAGGTCTTGCCCACCCCCGGCGGACCGACCAGGCAGAGGATCGGACCGGCCATCCTGCGCACGCGGGTCTGCACCGCCAGATATTCAAGGATCCGTTCCTTGACCTTCTCCAGGCCGAAATGATCAGCCTCGAGCACCGCCTCGGCGGCATCCAGGTCATGTTTTATCCGGCTGCGCTTCTTCCATGGCACCGCAACCATCCAGTCGAGGTAGCTGCGCACCACCGAGGCTTCAGCGGACATGGGCGACATCATCTTGAGCTTGTTGAGCTCGCCCATGGCCTTCTCACGCACCTCCTTGGCCATGCCAGCCTTCTCGATCTTGCTCTCGAGCTCATCCAGCTCACTGCCACCTTCTTCAAGGTCGCCCAGTTCCTTCTGGATGGCCTTCATCTGTTCATTGAGGTAGTACTCGCGCTGGCTCTTCTCCATCTGCTGCTTGACGCGGCCGCGGATGCGGCGCTCGACCTGCAGCGTGTCGATCTCGGATTCGATCAACACCATGAGCCGCTCGATACGCTGGTGCAAGTCGATAGTCTCGAGGATCGCCTGCTTGTCCTCCAGCCCCAGGGCCATGTGGGCGGCAATGGTATCGGCCAGACGCGAGACGTCGTCGATACCCGCCAGAGAGGTCAACACCTCCGGCGGCGTCTTCTTGTTCAGCTTGACGTAGCTCTCGAATTGATTGAGCAGTGCGCGCGCCTCAAGCTCCACTTCGCGCTCGTCGACCTCGGCCGTCGGCTCGACCGAATGGACCTCGGCGGTCAGGTGGCCATCAAGCTCATGGACACGATCGAGCTCGACACGCTCGATGCCCTCAACCAGCAGCTTGATAGTGCCATCGGGCAATTTGTGCAGCTGGAGGATCGAGGCAAGCGTGCCCACACGGTGCAGATCATCGATACCCGGATCATCCTTCTCGGCATCTTTCTGTGCGACCAACAGCAGCTGCTTGCTGTCCTTGATCGCCGCGTCGATTGCGGCGACTGATTTCGGCCGGCCGACGAACAACGGGATCACCATGTGGGGATAGACCACTACATCGCGCAGCGGCAGCACGACCACTTGGCGCGGCGAGCCCGGGATAACTTCGGAGGATTGTTCGCTGTGACTCATGTAGCTGTACCTTTAGCGCCGTCTCGGCGGTGCATGCGGACTGACGGCCATTCCGGCCGACGAATCGGGATTTCCCCTGACCTATGACCGGAGAATAGCTTTTCAAGCCGTCCCTGTCAGGAAGGTGGCTGTGAGGGAAGCCCACGACTGCCCACCCGTAACGAAGACACCCCGACCGGAGTCGGGGTGTCTGCCAATCAAGCAAGGCTGGCCATCACTGGCCCGGGGCGGTTATTCAGGAGCAATCATCCAGGATCATCCTCCCGGGGTCAGCCATCAGAAGAAGCCTTGTTTCGCCCATCCGCCGTATCCTCGTTGGCATCCGCTCCATCCTGAGCATTGCCATAGACGATATAGGGTTCCGATTCATCACGAACCACCGCACCGTCGACGACCACCTTGTCGACATTGCTCAGCGACGGCACCTCGTACATGGTGTCGAGCAGGATATGTTCCATGATCGTCCGCAGCCCGCGAGCACCGGTGCGACGACGCATTGCTTTCTTCGCGATCTCACGCAGGGCGTCTTCGCGGAACTCGAGCTGAACCTCTTCCATCTCGAACAACCGTTCGTACTGCTTGGTCAACGCGTTTTTCGGTTCGGTCAGAATGCGGATCAGCGCATCCTCGTCGAGTTCAGACAGGATCGCGATCACCGGCAGGCGGCCGATGAACTCGGGGATCAGACCGAAACGGGTCAGATCCTCGGACTCGATCTGCCCCATCAGTTCGGCGGTGGCCTTCTGGTCCAGCTCAGACTTCACCTCGGCAGAAAAGCCGATGCCGCCTTTCTCCACTCGCTGGCGAATGATGTTTTCCAACCCCGCAAAAGCTCCACCGACAATGAACAGCATGTTGCTCGTATCGATCTGCACGAACTCCTGCTGCGGGTGCTTGCGCCCACCCTGCGGCGGCACAGAGGCGGTGGTGCCTTCAATCATTTTCAAGAGCGCCTGCTGCACGCCCTCACCGGAGACGTCTCGGGTGATCGACGGGTTCTCCGACTTGCGGGTGATCTTGTCGATCTCGTCGATGTAAATGATGCCATGCTGCGCTTTTTCGATGTCGTAATCGCAGCGCTGCAACAACTTTTGCAGGATATTCTCGACATCCTCCCCGACGTAACCCGCCTCGGTGAGCGTGGTGGCATCGGCGATAGCAAATGGTACGTCCAGCACGCGCGCGAGCGTCTGGGCCAGCAGGGTCTTGCCTGAACCGGTCGGACCAATCAGCAGGATATTCGACTTCGACAGCTCGACATCATCCTCGCTCTCTTGCCGGCGCTCGCCGAACAGATTGAGGCGCTTGTAGTGGTTGTAGACTGCTACCGCCAGTGCGCGCTTGGCCGGCATCTGACCGATGACGTACTCGTCAAGGGCCGCAACCAGCTCCTGCGGTGTCGGCAGGCGTCCAGGGGCCTCTTCGCCCTCTTTTTCCACCTCTTCGCGCAGAATGTCGTTGCAAAGCTCGACGCATTCGTCGCAAATGTAGATATTCGGACCGGCGATCAATTTCCTGACCTCGTCCTGGCTCTTGCCACAGAACGAGCAAATCAGATCCTGCGTGTCTTTTGTATTCTCAGCCATGGCTGTGTTTCGTCGAACCTCTTGGGTCGGGCCGCGCCGGCATTGTCGGCACAGCCGTTCGGCCAAATGGGCGCGGACCGCCAAACAAGCCAGCGGGTGCGCCGCGGACGATCAGTCCGCTGGGCCAGTCTGCGGACGGCTGGTGAGCACCTTGTCGATCAGATTGTAGTCGCAAGCCTCCGCCGCCGTCATGAAGTAGTCGCGGTCGGTATCCTGCTCAAGCCGCTCGAGACTATGGCCTGTATGCTGAGCCAGGATACTGTTCAGGCGCTCACGCAGCTTGATGATTTCCTCGGCGTGGATCTTGATGTCCGAGGCCTGTCCCTGAAAACCACCCAGCGGCTGGTGGATCATGATGCGCGAATTAGGCAACGCATAACGTTTGCCCTCGGCCCCACCAGCGAGCAGGAACGAACCCATGCTCGCTGCCTGGCCGATACACAGTGTCGAGACGTCCGGTTTGATGAACTGCATGGTGTCGTAGATGGCCATGCCGGCACTCACCACGCCCCCCGGCGAGTTGATGTAGAGGTGGATGTCCTTGTCCGGGTTCTCGGATTCGAGAAACAGCAACTGGGCGACCACCAGGTTCGCCATATGGTCTTCGATCGGGCCGACGATGAAGATAACCCGCTCCTTGAGCAGCCGCGAGTAGATATCGTAGGCACGCTCGCCCCGCGAGCTCTGCTCGACCACCATCGGCACCAGGGCATTCGTCTCCGGCTGCCCACCGCTCCAGCGTTCAAACACCTCTTTCATTCATTACCTCGGCTTATACGGTTCGGCCGCCTCGAGGGCGGCCTTGGATACATGGCAATTTCTCTCGGGTTTCCGAGGCAGCCCGATCATGGACCGCGTTGCGGTCAGCACTGATCACCCTTGGGGAGTGATCAGCTCCGAGAACGGAACAAACTTCTCGCTGACCTTGGCCTGGTCGAGAATATGTTCCACTGTCTGTTCTTCAAGGACGACGGTGCGTGCGTTGCTCATCATCTGCTGGTCACCCTTGTAATGGGCGATGACCTGCTCGGGTTCGTCGTAGGCCGCCGCAATCTCATTGATGAACTCGTCAACACGCTGGTCATCCGGCTTCAGGTCGGCGTTCTTGACCACTTCCATGATCACCAGACCCATGCGGACGCGCTTCTCGGCCTGCTCGCGGAACAGAGTCGGATCAAGCTTGCTGGCATCAGCCTCCGGCATCTGGTTGCGGACGAACTGGTCGCGCATCGAGACGGATTCGTCATCGATCAGGCTCGATGGCACATCGAACTGCAGCGAGTCGGTCAGGGCCTCGATGGTGCGATCCTTGTTGCGACGGCGCGTGGCTTGCTTGAGCTCGCGCTCCATGTTCTCGCGCACATCCTCAAGCAACTTCTCGGCCGAGTCGGCGCCGAACAGCTTGGCAAACTTCTCATCGACCTCGGGGAGCACCTGCTCCTCGACCTGAGTCGCCTCGATCTCGAATTCGGCGGTCTTGCCCGCCAGATGCTCGGCCTGATAATCCTCCGGGAAAGTGACTTCGATGGTGACCGGCTCGCCCGGCTTGATGCCCATCAACCCCTTCTCGAACTCCGGCAGCATCTGCCCTTCACCGATGATTACCTCAACGCCCTCGGCCGAACCGCCCTCGAAGACTTCATCATCAATCTTGCCGACGAAATTGATGGTCACGCGCTCGCCTTTACGGGCCTTGTGCCGAACCTTTTTCCAATCGGCATTCTGCTTGCGCAGGGTGTCGATCATCTCGTCGACGTCCGCGTCGGTCACCTCGCTTTTCAGCGTCTCGATCTCGAGCTTGGACAGGTCGCCCAGATCGATCTCCGGATAGACCTCGACGGCCGCGACAAACTTGAGGTTCTCACCCTGCTTGTTGCTCTCGACTTCCTCGATGCTCGGCTGACCGGCGACGCGCAGGTTCTGCTCTTCGACCGCCTTCTGGAAGCTCTGGCCCATGACATCGCCGATCACGTCGTCACGCACCCGCGCCGCATATTGCATCCGGACGACCGTCAGCGGCGCCTTGCCTGGACGGAAGCCGTCGATGCGTAGGCGACCGCGCATGTCTTTCAGGCGCTTTTCGACCTGGTCGTCGATCTCGTTGGCGGGGACCTCGATCGCCAAGCGACGGGTCAGGCCTTCGGCCGGTTGCAATTCAACCTGCATGGATACGATCCTCTAATAAAACCAATGTCTACATGCCGTCCGCCCCGCCTGTGCACAGGCGGGGCACATAATCAAAATCTGGTGCGAGAGGAGAGACTTGAACTCTCACGCCGTAAGGCGCTGGTACCTAAAACCAGTGCGTCTACCAATTCCGCCACTCTCGCCGAGGTTTCCGATCAAAGCGGGGGAGTATACCGGAGCCGACCGCATGCCCAAAGCCGATTATCCGCAATGGGCCACCACATCGGACGGCTTCCTGTCTCAAAACGGCAAACCACCGGGGATACGGCCCTTCATGGCCCGCATCATCTTCTTCATGCCGCCACCGGAGAGCTTCTTCATCATGTCGCGCATGTCACGGTACTGCTTCAGGAGCCGATTGACGTCCTGCACCCGCATGCCTGACCCGTTCGCGATCCGGCGCTTGCGTGACCCCTTGATGATGTCGGGACGCTGGCGCTCGGCCGGGGTCATCGAGTCGATGATGGCGATCATGTGCCTGATGTCCTTGTCGTCAATGTGCTGACGGGCATCGGTACCAAGCTTGCCCATGCCGGGCAGCTTGTCCATCAAGCCGCTCATGCCGCCCATCTTCAGCATCTGACTGAACTGGTCGCGCATGTCCTCGAGCGTGAAGCCCTTGCCCGAGCGCACCTTGTCGGCCAGCTCCTTGGCCTTGTCGGCATCGACCACTTCCTGCGCCTGCTCGACCAGGGAGACCACGTCCCCCATGCCGAGGATGCGCGAGGCAATCCGATCCGGATGGAACGGCTCAAGGGCGTCGAGCTTTTCGCCCACGCCCAGGAACTTGATCGGCTTGCCGGTGATCGAGCGCACCGATAGCGCCGCCCCTCCACGGGCATCACCATCGGCCTTGGTCAGGATCACACCGGTCAGCGGCAGCTGTTGGTGGAAAGCCTGGGCGGTATTGGCCGCGTCCTGACCGGTCATGGCGTCAACAACGAACAGGGTTTCGACCGGATCGACCGCCCCGTGGATGCGCGCGATCTCATCCATCATCTCGCCATCGACATGCAGGCGCCCGGCGGTGTCGACAATCAGTACATCGTAGAACTTGAGTTCCGCCTCGGCACGCGCGGCCTTGGCGATGTCGACCGGATCCTGGCCGCTGGTGGACGGGAAGAAATCAACGCCGACTTGCTTGGCCACCGTTTCGAGCTGATCGATCGCTGCCGGGCGATAGACGTCCACCGAAACCACCAGCACTTTCTTTTTCTGACTCGTTTTCAGCCAGCGCCCGAGCTTGCCGGTGGTGGTGGTCTTGCCTGCGCCCTGCAGGCCCGCCATCAGAATGACCGCCGGCGGGCGGGCAGCGAGGTCGAGTTCGGCGTTCTCCGATCCCATCAGGCGGGTCAATTCGTCGTTGACGATCTTGACGAACACCTGACCCGGCTTGAGGCTTTTGGCCACCTCGGCACCGACCGCCCGCTCGCGCACGTCCTTGATGAACTCGCGCACCACCGGCAGGGCCACATCGGCCTCCAGCAGCGCCATGCGCACTTCACGCAAGGCATCCTTGATGTTGTCTTCGGTCAGCCGCCCCTGCCCTCTCAGGCCGTCGAGCAGTCCGCCGAGTCGCTTGGAAAGATTGTCAAACATTAACTACCCCCTCTCGCCCCTATGCCCCGCCAGTATGGCGGCTGGCTCAGGAGGCACTGCGGCTGGCGCGCTTGCGCTCATTCTCGGTCAGGTACTTTTTGCGTATCCGGATCGACTCCGGCGTCACCTCGACCAGCTCGTCATCATCGATGAACTCCAACGCCTGCTCAAGCGTGTGCCGGATCGGCGGAGTCAGGGTCAGCGCCTCATCGGTACCGGCCGCGCGCACGTTAGAGAGCTTTTTGGCCCTGAGTACATTCACGGTCAAGTCGTTTTCACGCGCGTGGATGCCGACAATCTGACCTTCGTAGACTTCGTCGGCATGACCGATCATCAGGCGACCACGGTCCTGCAAAGTGTACAGGGCGTAGGCGAGTGCCTTGCCGGTCTCCGAGGCAATCAGCACGCCATTGACCCGCTGACCAACCACGCCCGGCTGATACGGGCCGTAGTGGTCGAACACCGAAAACATCAGGCCGGTCCCTTGGGTCGAGGTGAGAAACTCGTTACGAAAGCCAATCAGCCCGCGCGAGGGAATGATGAATTCCAGGCGCACCCGGCCATGGCCATCGGGCTCCATGTTGCGCATCTCACCGCGGCGCAGACCGAGCTTCTCTATCACCGTGCCCTGATGCTGTTCCTCGATGTCGATAACCAGCTGTTCATAAGGTTCCTGCAGCTCACCGTC
Organism: Halothiobacillaceae bacterium; assembly: GCA_041676845.1. Taxonomy (GTDB): domain Bacteria; phylum Pseudomonadota; class Gammaproteobacteria; order Halothiobacillales; family Halothiobacillaceae; genus Guyparkeria. The sequence goes on from JBAYRD010000002.1 coordinate 69,526, forward strand.
GATCTCGCGAACGATGACCTCAGGACGAGAAACGCCCAGCTCGAAACCTTCTCGGCGCATATTCTCGATCAACACCGACAGATGCAGCTCACCACGGCCCGAAACACGGAACTTGTCCGCATCATCAAGCTGCTCGACGCGCAGGGCCACATTGTGCAAAAGCTCACGCTCAAGACGCTCACGGATCTGGCGGCTGGTGAGGTATTTGCCCTCACGCCCGGCAAACGGCGAGGTGTTGACCTCAAAGGTCATCGAGACGGTCGGCTCGTCAACCGCCAGCGGCGGCAAGGCCTCAACATGATCTGGGTCGCAGATCGTATCGGAGATGTTTAGCGGATCAATGCCGGAGAAAGCGATGATCTCGCCCGCATGCGCCGAATCGACCTCGACCCGGTCAAGTCCATGGAAACCCATGATCTGCTGGATCCGACCGCTCCGGACCTCGCCATCGTGACCTATGATTCTCACCTGTGTATTGGTGGAAACCTTGCCGCGCTTGACTCGGCCAATCCCGATCACGCCCACGTAGGAGTTGTAGTCGAGGCTCGAGACCTGCAACTGAAACGGGCCGTCCGGATCAACATCCGGGGCCGGCACACTCTCGACAATCGCCTCGAACAGCGGGGTCATGTCGCCCTCACGAACGCTATCGTCAAGACCCGCATAGCCGTTGAGGGCCGAAGCGTAGACGATCGGAAAGTCGAGCTGATCATCGGTCGCGCCGAGGTGATCGAACAGATCGAATACCTCGTTGATGACCCAGTCCGGACGCGCACCCGCTCGGTCGATCTTGTTGACCACGACGATGGGCTTGAGGCCATACTCAAAGGCCTTCTGTGTTACGAAACGTGTCTGCGGCATCGGGCCGTCGACCGCGTCGACCAGCAACAGCACCGAGTCGACCATCGACATGACCCGCTCGACCTCGCCGCCGAAGTCCGCATGACCAGGGGTGTCGACGATGTTGATCCGGTAGTGTTCACCCGCGGGGGACTGCCACTTGATCGCGGTATTCTTGGCCAGGATCGTGATGCCGCGCTCCTTCTCGATCTGGTTGGAGTCCATCACCCGTTCGCCATGGTCGGCGCGGGCATCGAGGGTGCCGGAGTGCTTCAAGAGGCTATCGACCAGAGTGGTCTTGCCATGGTCGACGTGGGCGATGATAGCGATGTTGCGAAGATTGGCGATCACGAAATATACGATCCAAGGGGTTGAAATATGGGCGCGTAGTATAAACACAAAAGCCGATTCAACCGAGGAACAAGGACAAAAATGAAGTCCAACGTCCTGAGCGCAGACAAAATTCCTGTCGACAACGATCAATAGCCCGCCCCGGGTGATGCACCTCCCGGGTCCCGGTTTTTATGGGGAAACTCTGCACGAATCGATAGTGTCCCTCCGCAAGGGTACCGACCGGCTCGGCCCAAGGCCTGACACGCCAGTGTCCATCACATTCTGGGATGGTTTTTGCGCCCGCAAGCTCTTGCAAAAAAAACAGGATTCGAACACAGTCGGACAGGGATACTGAAGTGATTGGGATACCCTACATACCTCTAGAATCACGACGAGACCACAACGAGGCACTCGATGGCCGACCGGTTGGCTTTCACCAAGATGCAAGGGCTGGGTAACGACTTCATGGTGGTCGATGCCGTTAGCCGTGCCATCCCGGTCGCCGACTGGCTGACGCCCGAACGCATCCGCCGCTGGGCCGATCGGCACTTCGGCATCGGCTTTGACCAATTGCTGCTGATCGAACCACCGGTCGGCACAACAGCCGACTTCCGCTATCGCATCTTCAATGCAGATGGCAGCGAGGTGGAGCAATGCGGCAACGGCGCACGCTGCTTCGCTCGCTTCGTCGCCGAACGCGGCCTGACCGACCGGCGAGAGATTCGAGTGGAGACCGCCGGCGGGCCGATCGTGCTGCACCTGACCGACGATGCGCAGGTGCGTGTTGACATGGGCCAGCCACGCTTCGCCCCCGCATCGATCCCGTTTCGGCCGCCGGTGACCGCTAGCAGCCCGCCCTACACACTGATGCTCAGTGGCCGTCCCGGCGGGCTTGAGCAGATCACTCTCGAGGTGGTCTCGATGGGCAATCCGCACGCAGTGATCCAGGTGGATGACGTCGATGCCTTTCCGGTGGAGGTGATCGGCCCGGTGCTCGAATCCCATCCGGCCTTCCCACGTCGAGTCAACGTGGGATTCGCTGAACAGTGCGCAGCAGATCACATCCGCCTGCGAGTCTACGAGCGCGGCACCGGGGAGACCCTAGCCTGCGGCACGGGGGCCTGTGCGGCGGTCGCCGCTGGTATCCGTGCCGGGCGGCTACGATCGCCCTGTCGGGTGGATCTCCCCGGTGGCACACTGACCATCGACTGGTCGGGTCGTGAGACAGACGCATTGTTCATGACCGGCCCGGCCGAGTTCGTCTTCGATGGCGAAATCAATATCCAGCCGGACGACCAAGGCTAGGGAAGCTCCCGGCGATTGCCGCCGCCCCGGGTGGCGGGTAAGGTGAGGTCAATGTCCGGTGGGCGGCTGCCGACCAGAATGATCACCCCTAAAAACGATTCATCATAGGGAAAGACGCATGAACGAGAACGTGGCCCTCGACCTGGCCGACACGGATATCAACGCCAACAGTGGAAAAACCCTTACTGCCGAGACGGTACTCGACTACCTGCGAACACACCCGGCGTTTTTTCTTGAGCATCCCGAGGCCCTCGACGGTATCGATCTGCCCGGTCCGCCGCAGCCGACCGCCTCGCTGCACCACTGGCAACTGCGCCGCTGGCGCGATCGGGCCCTGCAAAGCCAGACTGCCCTGAATCGCCTCCATCAACTCGCCTCGGACAATGCAGCTGCCGATCGCCAGCTGCATCGCTTCTGCGAGGCCCTGCTGGGCGCGAACGACCGCAGCGCCGCCACCCTGGAGCGGCTGATCAGCGAGACCTTCGAGATCGATGCCTGCCGCGTCGTATCGCTGGCCGAGCTGAGCGACGAGGTGCGCGGACTGCTGGCCGGCTGGCTGGATAACCCGATGCCGCTCTGCGGCCGTATCCACGACACGGTGCGCGAGGCGCTGTTCGGCGCGGATCTGCCCCAGACCGGCTCAGTGGCCCTGATCTCCGTGCCGGCCAGCAGCGGACAGGCCGCGGGCTACGTCATCGCCCTCGGCCGGCACCTGCCCGACGGTTTCAACCCCGCCCAGGGCACCCACTTCCTCGAGCAAATCGGCGAGCTGACCGCAGCCTTCTTCGGTCACTTATCGCTCGAGGGCCGGGACTGACCCGCCGATGAGCGCTGTTCCGCTAACGGCGGCCTTCGCCCGGGCCGACGAGGCGCTGGCTACCGATCATCGCCTCAACCCGCTGACCCAAAAGACCTACCAGGCCACCTGGGCGCGGTTCCGGCAACACCTCGCCGCGGTGGACGTGACCGACACCGACCGTATCGACGACCGGCGCCTGCGCCGCTTCCTCGCCGAGCTGTCCCGTGACGGCCTGTCGCCGCGCTCGATCGCCCGTCACGTCAGCGCGCTCAAGCGCCTGCTGCATTGCTGGCAACGCCTCGACATCGACTGCCCGGCCGACCCATTGCTGCTCAAGGCCCCACGTGCACCGCGTCGCCTGCCGGACGCGCCGAGCATCGAGACCATGACGCGATTGCTGGATACCGACTGGGACAACCTGACCAGCAGCCCCAGTCCAAAAGCCCGCCAGCCTGCCGACGAAATCCGCGCCGTGCGTGACCATTGCCTGTTCGAGTGGCTTTACGGCAGCGGCCTGCGGCTGGCCGAGCTGGTCTCGCTCGACCTGGCGGATATTGATCTGGCCGACGGCCAGGCTCGGATCACCGGCAAACGCGGCAAGACACGTATCGTGCCGGTCGGTCGCAAGGCGGCCCAGGCCATGCGCGATTGGCTGATACACCGTCGCGAATGGGATCGACAAGGCTCGCCCGCGGTATTCATCAGCGATCGCGGCCGACGCCTGTCGGCCCGCTCCGTACAGCTGCGCCTGAATCGCGCCAGCCGACAAGCCGACCTCGACGCACCATTGCACCCGCACCAGCTCCGACACGCCTTCGCCACCCATGTGCTCGAGTCCTCCGGCGACCTGCGCGCCGTGCAAGAGATGCTTGGCCACCAGAGCCTTTCGACCACCCAGATCTACACCCATCTGGATTTCCAGCACCTAATGAGTGTCTACGAGCGCGCCCATCCCCGCGCCGCGCGCCGCACCATCCCATCGGACCCCACCGACGACAAGGGTTGAAAACCCGGCAGGCCGCCCCCACTGTTCACCCTTCGGCTACCAGGAAATCTGCCCGGGAGGTTGTCCCGAGAGGTTGTCGAGGATCGTCAGCGCGCATCTGCCGACCCAGACCCATGTCCGTATCAACTTGCCCACTCATCACAAACAACCGGATTGATCCGCACCCCCATGGCTCATCACGAAAATATTATCTACGGCACCACCATCCTCTGCCTGCGCAAGAACGGCCAGACCGTCATTGGCGGCGACGGCCAGGTCACGCTTGGCAATACCGTGGTCAAGGGCAACGCCCGCAAGGTACGCACGTTATACGACGGCAAGGTGCTGGCCGGTTTCGCCGGCGCCACCGCCGACGCCTTCACCCTGTTCGAGCGCTTCGAGGCCAAGCTCGACAATTACAGTGGCAACCTGCTGCGCTCGGCGGTTGAGCTGGCCAAGGACTGGCGCACCGATCGCATGATGCGTCGCCTCGAGGCCATGCTGGTAGTCGCCGACCGTCACGCCATGCTGACCATCAGCGGCAACGGCGATGTAATCGAACCGGAAGACTCGCTGATCGCCATCGGTTCGGGCGGCGCCTACGCCCAATCGGCAGCCACCGCCCTGATGCGCCACTCGGAGCTCCCCGCGCGGGAGACCGTCGAGGCGGCTCTGCACATTGCCGGCGACATCTGCATCTACACCAACCATACGCTTACCATCGAAGAACTCGACTGATGAAGATGAACCTGACACCCGCACAGATCGTCGCGGAACTCGACAAGCACATCGTTGGCCAGCAGGCCGCCAAAAAGGCGGTGGCCGTCGCCCTGCGCAACCGCTGGCGGCGCCAGCAGGTCGATGAGCCGCTCAAGAGCGAGATCACGCCGAAGAACATCCTGATGATCGGCCCGACCGGCGTGGGCAAGACCGAGATTGCCCGCCGACTGGCCAAACTGGCCAATGCACCATTCCTCAAGATCGAGGCCACCAAGTTTACCGAAGTCGGTTACGTCGGCCGCGACGTCGAGTCGATGATCCGCGACCTGGCCGAGTATGCTCTGAAAATGGTGCGACAAGAGGCCATGGTGCAAGTACAGGACCGCGCGAAGGTGACCGCCGAAGATCGCGTGCTCGACGCCCTGCTGCCCGCGCCGCGTGAACCGTGGCAGAGTGACAGCCACGGCGAAGAGGCCTATCACAATACCCGCGAGAAGTTTCGTGACAAGATTCGCCGCGGTGAGCTCGACGACCGCGAGGTGGAGATCGAGCTCCATCAAGCACCAACCGGCATTGATGTGATGACACCGCCGGGCATGGAGGAGATGGCCAGCCAGTTGCGCTCGATATTTCAGAGCGTGGGCCAGGGTAAGACCCAGACTCGCCGCATGAGCGTCAGCGAGGCCCTGTCCGCCATTACCGAGGAAGAGGCGGCGAACCTGATCAACGAGGAAGAGATCCGCGCCGAGGCAGCCGAACGCGTCGAACAGAACGGCATCGTCTTCCTCGACGAGATCGACAAGGTCGCCAAGCGTGCCGAACACGGCGGTGGCGAGGTCTCCCGCGAGGGTGTGCAGCGCGACCTGCTGCCGCTGATCGAGGGCTCGACTGTCAATACCAAGATCGGCCTGGTGCGCACCGACCATATCCTGTTCATTGCCTCAGGCGCATTCCATGTCGCCAGTCCCTCGGACCTGATCCCGGAACTGCAGGGCCGCCTGCCGATTCGGGTCGAACTCGAACCGCTGACCAGTGACGATTTCGTCCGCATCCTGACCGAGCCGGATGCCGCCCTGACCAGCCAGCACACGGCCCTGTTAGCCGCCGACGGGCTGACAATCACCTTCACCGAGGACGCCATTCGGCGCATCGCCGAGATCGCCTACGAGGTGAATCACCGCACCGAGAACATCGGCGCGCGCCGTCTGCACACGGTGATGGAACGCCTGCTTGAGGACCTGAGCTTCGAGGCCAGCGGCGAGAAAAAGACCCTCAGCCTCGACGCCGACTTTGTCGAAGAACGCCTCGGCGAGTTGGCGCGCGACGAGGACCTGAGCCGCTATATTCTGTAAAAGCCCACTCCGAAAGCCGAGGTATTCCATGTCCCAGCATCCCCCCGTTCCGAGCCAGATTCGCCTGGGCAAGGACCGCCGCTCCTTGAACATCGCCTTCCCGGACGGAGCGGCCTTCGATCTTTCCGCCGAGTATCTGCGGGTATTCAGCCCATCCGCCGAGGTCCGGGGCCACGGCGGTGGCGAGATGATGCTGGTGCTCGGCAAGGAGCGGGTGAAAATCCTCGATGTGCAACCAGTGGGCCGTTATGCGGTCAAACTCGTATTCGACGATGGCCACGACAGCGGATTGTACGACTGGGGGCTGCTGCGTGAGCTGGGTGAGCAGCGCGATGAGCAATGGAATTACTACCTCGGCCGGCTGGCCGCCGCCGGCATCGAGCGCGAACCCGATCGCAAGGATTCGGCCGCACCCTACGATGTATTATCGTCGCCCGGCTCGTCCCAATCGGACTGAGCCCGCTCACGATTTTCCTGAACAAGAGACCCGACCATGACCGAGAAGACACATTTTGGCTACCGGCAAGTACCCCGCGAGGAGAAATCCCGGCTGGTGGGGTCGGTCTTCGATTCGGTGGCTGGTCGCTACGACCTGATGAACGATGCCATGTCATTTGGCATCCATCGACTGTGGAAGCGCGTAGCGCTCGAGTACACCGGCCTCAAGCGCGGCGGACAAGCGCTGGATCTCGCCTCAGGCACCGGTGATCTGGCCGCTCGCATGGCGCGCATGGTCGGTGATTCCGGGCTGGTGGTGCTCTCCGACATCAATGCCAGCATGCTCGCAGTCGGCCGGGAGAAACTCGACGAGCAAGGCATCTTCAACAACGTCGAATACAGCCTGGCCAACGCCGAGGAGCTGCCCTTCGAGAGCAACCGCTTTGATTGCGTGACCATCGGCTTCGGCCTGCGCAACGTCACCGACCAGCCCCGCGCGCTGGCCGAGATGAGCCGGGTGCTCAAACCCGGCGGCCGGGTGGTGATCCTCGAGTTCTCCAAGCCCACCAACACGCTGGTCGAGCGCGTCTATGACGCTTACTCTTTCTCCGCGCTGCCGGTGATGGGCAAACTGCTGGCCAATGACGCCGACAGCTACCGGTATCTGGCCGAATCGATCCGCATGCACCCCGATCAGGAAACCCTCGAACGAATGATGCTCGACAATGGCTTCGACCACGTCGACGTGCACAACCTGACCTTCGGTGTGGTCGCCATCCACGTGGGCTTCAAGTTTTGACAACCCGGCAGGTACAACGAGGGATCGGCCGCTGGCTGATCCCGCTTCTCGGCGTGAGTGCGCTATTTGCCGCGCCGCTGGGTTGGTTGATGCACACATGGACGCCCGACGAACGCCCGGCGCGTCTGGTGGCCATCGACGTCGCTGAAAGCTTCAAGCGCACCCCCCAATTAACCCAGGTGACTGACCGGGGCGTATTGCGGGTCGCGACCCTGATCGAGCCCACTCTCTACATCCCGGACAGCTATCGCCCGCAAGGCCTTGAGTATGACCTGAGCCAGCAGTTTGCCGAACGACTCGGCGTCAAGGTCGATTACGTCGTCGTGCCGACGATTGAGGCTGCCTATGCAGCCCTGGCCGATAACCGCGTCGATATTGCCGCCGCCGGGCTCGCCATCGATCCAGCACGACAACAACAGTTCGCCTTCGGCCCACCCTACCTGACTGTCAGCCGCAAGCTCATCCATGCCGCGGACAAGCCCCCGCCACAGGGGTTGGCCGATCTTGCCGGGCAAACCATCGCCCTGGCATCCGGCTCGGCCAGCCAACAGTGGATCCAGGGTCTTGGTCGACAAGGCAGCCCGGCTTCGTTGATCACGGAAGAGCGTCAGGATCAACTCGCCATCCTTGAGGGTATCCGCCGCGGAGAAGTCGATTACGGGCTGACTCTCTCGCATATCGCTTTGCTTGCGCACAAACTATCGGACGACGTGGCGATCGGCCCGGCAGTCGGCCCGCCCGTATCGCTTGCCTGGGCATTTTCCCGCAAGGCCGATGACTCGCTTTTGAATGCCGCGGGCCAGTTTTTTGCCGAGATCCGTAGCGACCAGCAACTCAAGGGACTGGTCGATCGCCACTACGCCCAATTCGAGCGGCTCGACGAATCATTGTCGCGCCGTTTTCTGCAAGACCTCGAGCACCAGGCGGCGCCGTATCTGGTCACATTTCGTCGCGCTGGCGAACGCTACCAGATCGATTGGCGGCTACTGGCTTCGGTTGGCTATCAGGAGTCCAAGTGGCAACCGGACGCCGTCTCACACCAGGGCGCCTACGGCCTGATGCAGATCACCCTGCCTACGGCACGTGAGCTGGGACTGACCGATCCCGGCAACCCGACGGCCAACATCATGAGTGCGGCCAAATATATCGCCCAGTTGCGCGGACTGGTGCCTGAAGAGGCCGAGGAGCCCGATCGCACTTATCTGGCACTTGCCGCCTACAACGTCGGCATCGGTCACTTGAGCGATGCCATCGAACTCACCCGCCATCAGGGCGGCGACCCCTCACAGTGGGCCGACGTGCGCACTCGCCTGCCGCAACTCTCTGAACCGACCATCTACCGCGACATGCGCTATGGCTATGCCCGCGGCAGCGAGACTGTCAATTACGTCGAGAACATCCGTGCATTCCACGACCTGATGATCTGGACTGCCACCCGCGACGAACTGCTCGCCGCGCGCGGGTGACCCAGAGGTCGAGTGAGCAGAAAAAAAGAGGCCGGCACCACCCTCGCGGGGCAGGGCCTTCCAAAACCTTCGCCACCAACAGGTTGGTAGCGCTAGTTCTAACGATTAAAGCTCGGCGATGATCGCTTCCAGCGCCTCACCGGGAGAGACTGCAGCGGTAATCGGCCGGCCGATCACCAGGCTGGTCGCCCCCGCAGCCAGTGCCTCGGCTGGCGTCACTACGCGCCGTTGATCATCCCGCGCACTGCCTGACGGGCGCACCCCCGGAGTGACGACCAGGCCGCCCTCGCCCGCGAACAAGGCCCGCATGGCGGCCGCCTCGCGTGCCGAGCACACCACGCCATCCAAGCCCGCCTCCGCCGTCAGCCGCGCAAGCCGCTCGACCTGTCTCTCGGCGCCATCGATCACACCGATATCGGCCAGATCCGCATCCTCCATCGAGGTGAGCACGGTCACGGCGATCAAGCCAGGAGCCTCATCACCCGCCGGCACGGCCTGGCGCGCCGCCTCAAGCATGCGCCGTCCGCCGCTGGCGTGGACGTTGATCAACGCCACATCCAACGCCGTCGCCGCCCGGCAGGCCTGAGCGACGGTATTGGGGATGTCGTGGAATTTGAGATCCAGAAAGACCGGGAAGTCACGCGCGCGCGCCCATTCGATCACTGCAGGACCATGCGCCGTGAAGGCCTCCTTGCCAATCTTGATCCCACAGAGCGCGGGGTCTAGCGCGGCAAGCAGCGCGCGAATGCGATCCGGTTGTGTGGCATCCAAGGCCACATAGATACGCGGCTGGTCACGGTGTGACACTGTCATCAAACTCCAGACTTTCTGGCCGCATTGACCCGCTCACGCAATTCCTTGCCCGGCTTGAAGTGTGGCACGTACTTCGCGCCCAGCGACACCGTCTCGCCGGTTTTGGGATTGCGACCCAGCCGAGGTCGGCGATAGTTGAGCGTAAAGCTGCCGAAGCCGCGAATCTCGATGCGCTCTCCAGTACTCAGTGCTGTCATCATTTCGTCGAGCATCAGGCGTACCGCGGTCTCAATGTCGCGCACCGGCAAATACTGCTGTCGATCCACCAGCCGTTCGATAAGTTCCGACTTGGTCATCGGTCAAATCTCCCATAAGCGCGCCCTGTTGGGCGCGCAGAAAATGTCAGGTCGGGCGCGGCAATCCTACACCGAGCACCCACAAAAAACGCCATCACATCGGATGGCGTTTTCCAGTTTCGATCAAACCGGATTACTCGGAGCGGTCGAGCTGCTCCTTGAGCAGATCACCCAGGGTCGGCGAGGAAGTGGACGGCTGCTTGCTCAGCTCTTCCATTGCCTCGCTTTCCTCGGCGTGATCCTTGGCGCGAATCGACAGGCTGATCATGCGGTTCTTGCGATCGATCCCCATGAATTTCGCCTCGACCTCCTCGCCTTCCTTCAAGACGGTGCGGGCATCATCGATGCGCTCACGGGCGATGTCGGAGGCACGAATATAGCCGTCAATGCCTTCAGCCAATTCGACCACGGCGCCACGGGCATCGACTTCACGCAGCGTGCCCTTGACGATATCGCCCTTCGCATTCTCGGCCGCCCAGTTGGACAGCGGATCATCCTCGAGCTGCTTGAGGCCCAGAGAGATGCGCTCACGCTCCGGGTCGATGGCGATGACCACTGCCTCAAGCTCATCGCCCTTCTTGAACTGTCGCATGGCGTCTTCGCCTGGCTCATTCCATGACAGGTCGGAAAGATGGATCAGACCGTCGATACCACCTTCTAGGCCAATGAAGATACCGAAGTCGGTGATCGACTTGATCTGCCCGGTGACCTTGTCGCCCTTCATATGAGAAGCGGCGAAGGCATCCCAGGGGTTGGGCTGACACTGCTTCATACCCAGCGAGATACGACGACGATCCTCGTCGATATCGAGGATCATCACCTCGACCTCGTCACCGATACTCACCAGCTTGCTCGGATTGACGTTCTTGTTGGTCCAGTCCATTTCGGAGACGTGCACCAAGCCCTCGACACCGTCCTCGATCTCGACGAAGCAGCCGTAATCGGTGATGTTGGTGACCTTGCCGAACAGGCGTGTGGAGGTCGGGTAACGACGGGCGATATCGGTCCAAGGGTCCTCGCCCAACTGCTTGAGCCCCAACGAGACACGATTGCGCTCACGGTCGAACTTCAACACCTTGACATCGACCTCGTCACCGATGTTGACCATTTCGGACGGATGCTTGACCCGCTTCCACGCCATGTCCGTGATATGCAGCAGACCATCGATGCCGCCCAGGTCGAGAAACGCACCGTAATCGGTGAGGTTTTTGACGATACCGCGCAGCACCATGCCTTCCTGCAGCTGCTCAAGCAGCGCTTCGCGCTCGGCACTGTACTCTTCCTCAACCACCGCACGACGGGACACGACCACGTTGTTGCGACGCTGGTCGAGCTTGATGATCTTGAACTCGATATCCTTGCCCTCGAGATAGGTAGTATCCCGAATCGGGCGGACGTCGACCAGCGACCCCGGCAGGAAGGCGCGGACATCGCCCAGCTCGACGGTGAAACCGCCCTTGACCTTGCCAGAAATGCGGCCTGTGACAATTTCATCGGCCTCGAACGCCGTCGCCAGTGCCCTCCAGGCACGAGCACGCAGCGCTTTCTCGCGCGACAGACGGGTCTCGCCGAAGCCGTCTTCAACCGCCTCGAGCGCGACCTCGACCTCGTCACCGATATTGATGTTGATCTCGCCATTCTCGTCACGGAACTCATCGGTCGCGATGATCCCTTCTGACTTCAGGCTGGCGTCGACGGTGACAAAATCATCGTTGATGTCCACGACGCGGCCGTAGACGATCGAGCCCGCCTGCATGACGGCATTTTGTAGGCTTTCTTCAAAAAGTTGCGCAAAACTTTCAGACATTAATCCGCATTTCCAAAAAGGTTGACGACAGGACGTTCCAACTGCTGTCCGTCGTGGTTATTAACAACTGGCGTATCCGATCCCTGGGTTTGCCAGACTGGTTGGGTTGATGATCAGGCGACATTGCCCGCGCAAAAACACGAGTTCAAATCACAAAATCCGGGCCTCTCCGCACCGTTACTCCCCCTGATCGGCAAGCCGATCCTGGATGTAACGCCACAGCGTGGCCTCTACCTCGTGGATGGAAAGCTCGCTGGAATCAACGACTAACGCATCCTCGGCCGGCCTAAGCGGCGCAACCGATCGATTCCGATCCCGCTCATCCCGTTGGCGGATCTCTTCGACAAGGGCGGCAAAATTAGCATCAAATCCATTCTCGATCAACTGTTTATAACGTCGATCAGCACGCACCTCGGCACTCGCGTCCAGAAAGATTTTCGCTTGCGCCTCCGGAAATATCACCGTGCCCATGTCACGACCGTCGGCGACCAGGCCAGGCGCGCGCGCGAAGTCGCGCTGACGTTGTAACAGGGCGTCTCGCACCTCCGGTCGGGCGGCCATCTGCGAGGCAATCGCACCGATGGTCTCGGTACGCAGCTCGTGGCTGACATTCTCTTCATCGAGAAAGACGTTGCCCTGCTCGTCGAAGCGGCAGTTGAGGTGACGGGCGACCTCGACCACCTCGGGGTCCTGCGGGGCCAGTCCGGCGTGTTGGCTTGCCAGTGCGGTAAGTCGGTACAGCGCGCCGGAGTCAAGCATGCCGAAGCCCAGACGTGCGGCCAGCCGACGGGCAACCGTGCCCTTGCCGGAGCCGCTGGGGCCATCGATGGTGATGACGGGGATCATGGGATCTCCTTCAAGAGTTATGGCTCATTGACGAGACAGCTCCAGGCTGCCCCCCAAGCGGTTGAACAGCTCTGCAAATCCGGGGAATGAGGTTTCGACGAACTGGCAGTCGTGAATGGTGACCTCGCCATGGGCCTTGAGTCCGGCCACCGCGAAGGCCATGGCGATACGATGATCGCCCTGCGCGTAGATGGTGGCTGAACCGAATGGCTGCGGCTCACCGCGCCCCTCGATGATCATGCCGTCGGCCGTCGGCGTGGCGTCAATACCCAGTTGCTGCAAGCCATCGGCCATGACGGCGATGCGGTCAGACTCCTTGACTCGCAACTCCTCGGCCCCGGTAAGTACCGTCCGGCCCTTGGCGCAAGCGGCGGCGACGAAGATCACCGGAAACTCATCGATGGCCAGCGGCACCAACGCCTCGTCGATCTCGATGCCCTGAAGTGCGGCACTTTTCACGCGCAGCTCACCGACCGGCTCGCCACCGACGGTGCGGCGATTCTCGATACGGATGTCTGCGCCCATCGCCAGGAGGATATCGATCACCCCGGTGCGAGTCGGGTTCAATCCAACATGGGTCAATACGAGTTCCGAGCCAGGGAGGATGCTGGCCGCGACCAGCAGGAACGCCGCTGAAGAAATGTCGGCGGGTATTTCGAGCGTTCGTCCCGTGAGCCGGCGCGCCTGCGGGTCGCCCTGTTCAAGACAGACCCGAGCGCCGTCATGCACCACACCGACACCGAGCCCCATCAGCATCCGCTCGGTGTGGTCGCGCGTCGGCGCCGGCTCGGTCACGCAGGTGCGCCCTTCAGCGTACAGGCCTGCCAGCAACACGCAGGACTTGACCTGTGCGCTGGCCATCGGCATTGCATAGTCGATCGCCTTGAGATGCTGCCCGCCATGGATCTTGAGCGGCGGGCGACCCTCGGGCCCGGATTCGATCCGCGCGCCCATCGCGGCCAGCGGATCAATCACGCGCTCCATCGGTCGGAGCGACAGCGAGGCATCGCCCTCCAGCACCGTATCAAACGATTGGCCAGCAAGGATGCCCGCCATCAGCCGCATGGAAGTACCGGAATTACCGACATAAAGCGGCTTCTTCGGGTCTTTCAAACCATGCAATCCCACACCGTGGATGGTGACCCGGCCGTCCTGCGGGTCGCTGATCTCCACCCCCATGGCACGGAAGCAACGGAGCGTGTCGAGACTATCTTCGCCCTCGAGAAAGCCGGACACTTCGGTCGTGCCATTGGCCAGCGAACCGAGCATGATCGCGCGATGCGAGATGGACTTGTCACCCGGCACCCGCGCCTCGCCCTGGAGGGACTGCGCGGCTGTGCTGCGATAGGTCAGGGAAATGGAGTCATGAGCTGCTGTCATGGCACGGTTATCCGAAGTTGGCTGGGAAAGTATTTGGTCGGCAACAGTCGGCTATTGGCCGTCGCTACCATTGATTTGGTCACCGGCCAGATTCCGGGCCAGGTTCCGGGGCTGGCGATCGATCTGGGCAGCGGGATAAAGCGCGTCGCGCACGGCCTTGGCTTCACTGAAATACTGCTCGATCCGACCGCCATCCCCGGCATCCAGCATGCCGCGCAGCCCATCGAGTTCATGCCGATAATGGTCAAGCATCACGAGGATCTCGTCGCGATTGTCGAGACAAATGTCGCGCCACATCACCGGGTCGGAACTGGCGATGCGGGTAAAGTCGCGGAAACCACCGGCCGCGTAACGAAACACCTCGTAGCGTTCGGCCAGGCGGGCCAGCGCCGAGACCATGGCAAAGGCAGCCGCATGCGGCAGGTGCGAGGTCGCCGCCAGCACATGATCGTGGTGGGCCACACCCAGCTGCTCGACCTGCGCGCCCACCGCCTGCCACATCGCCTCAATGCGTGCCACGTCCTCGTCGCGATTGACCTCGATTGGAGTCAGAATTACCCGTTGGCCGCGGTAGAGTTCGGCCGTAGCCGCTCCCGGACCACTGCGTTCACGCCCGGCGATCGGATGGCCGGGGATAAAGCGCGCCAGTTGTCCTGGCGACAGCCGCGCCCGCGCTCGCTCGACCACCGCACCCTTGACGCTGCCGCCATCGGTAACCAGAGCATCCGCCGGCAGGCAGTCGGCCAACTCATCGAACACCACATCCATCGCCTTGACCGGGGTGGCCAGGAAGACCAGGTCCGCCCCATCGACCGCCGCGGCGATCGAATCCACCGGCCGGTCGATCAGCCCATGTCGCTCAGCGGCCAATCGGGTTTCCAGTCGCCGAGCGTAGCCGACCACCTCGCCGACCTCGCCCCGCTCGCGCAACGCGAGCGCCAGTGAGCCGCCGATCAACCCGGTGCCGATCAGCGCCAGCCGGCGAAACATCATGACGAACAGCCCTTGTCTGCCAGCCGGGCCAGCACACGCTCGAGTGCTTCGATGGCACGGGCATTCTGTTCGGTGGTACCGATGGTGATCCGCAATGCCTGCGACAAGCCGCCGCACGCCTCCATGCCGCCAAGCGGACGAACGATCACACCCTCTTGCAACAGCGCCTCGAACACGCATCCCGCTGGGAACGGGGTCATCACGGTGATGAAGTTCGCGCGGCTGGGCACAGTCTGCCATCCACGCTCGTCGGCCGCCCGCATCCATTGCGCCAACCCGGCATGATTGACAGCACGGCTCTCGGCGATGAATTCGTCATCCTCAAGGGCTGCCTCGGCGGCACGCAGGGCCAGCGTGTTGACATTGAACGGCTGGCGCACTCGATCAAGCAGGCTTGCGATGGCCGGATCGCTGACCGCGAATCCCACCCGCAAGGCCGCCAGACCGAAGATCTTGGAGAAGGTGCGTATGGTCACCAGATTCGGGTAGTGAGCCAACAGCTCGATGCCATCCGGGAAGGCCGGATCACCCACATATTCGGTATAGGCCTCGTCAAGCACCACGATCACATGCGCTGGCACGGCATCCAGCAACGCACGCAGCTCAGCGGTCTCCACCCAGGTTCCGGTCGGGTTGTTGGGGTTGGCAAGAAATAGCACGCGGGTATTCGCATCGATCGCCGCGGCCATTGCCGCCAGATCGGCCCCAAACGGCATCTCCGGATCGTCCGCCGGGCGCGCTGGCACCACCCGGGCCTCGGCCCCGGCCGCCTGTGTCGCCAAGGCATAGACGGCAAAGGCGTGTTGGGAGAACACCGCATTGCTCCCCGGCTCCAGATAAGTGCGCGCCACCAGTTCGAGCACGTCATTCGAGCCGTTACCCAGCGTCACCTGCTCCGGACGCACGCCATAGTGTTCGCCAATCGCTCGCTTGAGGTGAAAACCACTGCCATCCGGATAGACATGCAGGTCGGTCAGCCCGTCCCGGACAGCCTGCAGCGCGCGCGGCGACGGGCCAAGCGGATTCTCGTTGGAGGCGAGTTTGAGCACTTCCTTGATCCCGTACTCGCGCGCCACCTCCTCGGCCGGCTTGCCCGGAACATAGGGGCGGATTGCCTGCACGCAGTCGCGTGCCCGGCCCGCCGGCATGTGGGTCGGCTCCTGGCTCATCACCTGCCTCCCGGTTGGCTGATCATCGGCACCGGGTAGGAACCCAGCACCCGCAGCTGCCCACAGTGCGGCTTCAGCCGTTCGAGCGCCGCGGCGATCTCGGGATCATCGCGATGGCCAGCGATGTCGATAAAGAAGACGTAATCCCAGACTCGATCCCTGGCCGGGCGCGACTCGATACGCAACACATCGATGCCGGCCTCCGAGAGCGGCACCAACAGGCGCGACAGCGCCCCGGGTTCGTTGGTTACCGAGACCAGCAAAGCGGTCTTGTCGTTGCCTGAAGCCGCCACCGGCTCGCGGCCGAGCACCACGAAACGCGTGGTGTTCTGGGCGTTGTCCTGAATATTGGACGCGCGCACCACCAGACCGTGACGCTCGGCGGCGAACGCTGGCCCAATAGCGAAAACTTCAGGGTCCTGTGCTGCCTGCTGGGCCGCGGCACTATTACTGGGGACGGCCATGCGCTCGATACCCGGGAAATGCGCGTCCAGCCACTCGCGACACTGCGCGAGCGACTGGGCATGAGATACGATCACGCGTGGAACATCTGGCGCCTCGGGGTGCACCATCAGCTGTTGATCGATGCGCAGTTCCACCTCGCCGCACAGCAACAGGTCGCTGTCGGCGAGCGAGTCCAGCGTCACCGAGACACTGCCCTCGGTCGAGTTCTCCAGCGGCACCACGCCGAAGTCAACACCATTGGCTGAAACGGCGCGGAAAACTTCTGGGATGCCAGGCTCAAACTGCAGCTTCGCGCCGTGACCGAAGGCCGCGATCGCGGCCAGCTCAGTAAAGGTGCCCGATGGCCCCAGCGCCGCGACCGTCAGCGGTCGCTCATGGGCCAGGCAGGCAGACATGATCTCGCGAAACAGCCAAGCGACGGTGTCATCGTCCAGCGGACCGGGATTGAGCTCGCGAATGCGAGCCAGCACCTGCGCCTCGCGCTCCGGCCGATAGAAGGACTGCTCGGGCGAAAAGTCCGGATCGCGCTCCTTGATGAACGCAACCTGTTCAGCCAAGCGCGCACGCTGACTGAGCAGGTCGAGTAGCTGCCGATCGATCGAATCGATCAGTTCGCGCACCGCTTCCAGGTTCTCGGGCAGCGCCTCCTCGATCACGGACTTTGCATCAGTGCCGCCCATGGATCCGAACAAGAATCAGAGCAGGCGCAGGCGCAGAACGCCTTTGATTGCCGCCAGCTCGTCACGAGTCTCTGCCGGCACCTTGCGATCAACGTCGAGCAGGGTATAGGCGACTTCATCATAGGATTCGTTGACCAGGCGCTCGATGTTCACGCCCGCTGTACCGAGGATGTGCGAAATCTGCCCGACCATGTCCGGAAGATTGAGGTTGACGATCGCGATGCGCTGTACACCGGAACGAGTCATCTGCACACGTGGCATATTGACCGCGTTCTTGATGTTGCCGTTCTCGATGTAGTCGCGTATTTGGTCGACGACCATGATCGCGCAATTGTCCTCGGCCTCGATAGTCGACGCACCCAAGTGGGGCAAGGTCAGGCACTTCGGGTGATTCTTGGTCAGATTGGACGGGAAGTCACTGACATAGGACAGCGCCTGACCGCGGTCCAGGGCATCGACCATGTCCTGCTCATTCACGATGCCCTCACGAGAAAAGTTCAGGACTACTACCTGGTCCTTCATGAACGCCAGACGTTCGGCGTTGATCAGTTCCTTGGTCTGCACTATCAGCGGCACGTGCAAGGAGACGAAGTCAGCCTTGGCGAGGACTTCATCGACACTGCTCGCCTGATGGACTTCCGGGGAGAGCTCCCAGGCTCGAGCAACGCTGATGCCCGGATCGAAACCGACCACTCGCATGCCCAGCGCCTTGGCGGAGTTGGCCACGCGCACGCCGATCGCACCCAGGCCGATAATGCCGAGCGTACGACCCGGCAGCTCGAAGCCCTTGAAGTTGTTCTTGCCGGCCTCGGTAGCCTTGCTGATCTCCTCGTCGCTGCCCTCGAGATTGCGAGCGAAATCCCAGGCGGGGCCGATGTTGCGAATCGACATCAGCATGCCAGCCATGACCAGCTCCTTGACCGCGTTGGCATTCGCACCCGGGGCGTTGAACACCACTACGCCCTTCTTGGTCATGCGATCAACCGGAATATTGTTCACGCCAGCACCAGCGCGGCCAATAGCGAGTAATGATTCAGGCAGATCCATGTCGTGCATCTTGGCCGAGCGGACCAGGATGGCATCGGCATCGCCGAGTTCGGCACCAATGTCGTACCGGTCGGCCGGCAGGCGTTCGAGGCCCTTGTTGGCGATGTCGTTCAGGATGTGAAGCTTGTACATGATGGCGGATTCCTTGAAACGTATGTCTTGTAGCCCGACGATCGATACTCAGCCGTGGCGCTTGGCGAAGTCGTTCATGAAGTGGACCAAGGCGTCGACACCCGCCTCGGGCATCGCATTGTAGATGCTCGCACGCATGCCACCGACCGAACGGTGGCCACTGAGCGTGACCAGGCCCTGACGGCCGGCCTCGTCGAGAAAGGTCTTGTCGAGCGCATCGTCGGCCAGCATGAACGGCACGTTCATCCAGGAACGGTAGGCCGGCTCGACCGGATTGCGGTAGAAGTCGCTGCCATCAATGGCCGCGTACAACTTGTCGGCCTTGCGCCGATTGATCTTGGCCATCTCCTCGAGACCGCCGCTGGCCAGCAGCTGTTCGAACACCAGCCCTGCCATGTACCAGGCGTAGGTCGGCGGCGTGTTGAACATCGAATCGGCCTCGGCCTGAATGGACCAATCAAGCATCGACGGAATGCCCTCGCGCGCCTTGCCCAAGAGATCCTCGCGGACGATGACAATGGTCAGGCCGGCCGGGCCGATATTTTTCTGTGCGCCAGCGTAGATGACGCCAAACCGGGAGACATCAATCGGGCGCGACAGGAGGGTCGAGGACATGTCCGCAACCAGCGGCACATCGCCCGTGTCCGGTATGTAGGGAAACTCGACGCCGGCGATGGTCTCGTTCGGCGTGTAATGAGCGTAGTCGGCGTCACCCGAGAAAGTGATCTCATCTTCGGCCGGCAGTGTCGTGAAATTCTGCGGCTGGGTGTCAGCAACCACCTTCACATCGACCAAGCGCTTGGCCTCCGCGATCGCCTTGACCGACCAATGGCCAGTGTTGAGATAGTCCGCCTTGCCCGAGCCATTGCCCAGGTTGAGGGGGATCGCGCCGAACTGGCTTGAGGCCCCGCCCTGCAGAAACAACACCTTGTAGTTGTCCGGAATGCTCAACAGCTTGCGCAGATTCGCTTCGGCCTGTTCGGCGATGCCGACGAACGTCTTGCCGCGATGACTCATTTCCATGACCGACATGCCGGTTCCCTGGTAATCGATCATCTCATCGCGTGCGCGGGTGAGGACTTCGGTGGGCAACATCGCCGGACCGGCGCTGAAGTTGTAAACGCGAGCCATGCACTACTCCTGAACAAAAACGGAAAAAAGCAACCGGGCGACGCCTCGCCCGGTCTTTCATACGATCAAGGGCCGCCCTTGGCTTAGCAGGACACATTGATGGGTGTGGCGACATGCCATGACCACAGCGGAGCTATGGTTCGCAGACCACGGCGCGGGGATCACTCCTCCGAATCCTGTGCCTCGTTCTCCTCGCCGCCCTCGTCATCCATGGCCGTGACCGGCTCGATCTGGACCAGACGCTCATCCTCGCCCAGACGAATAAGGGTCACGCCCTGAGTATTGCGCGACAGGGAGGAAATCTGGGACACCTCGGTGCGCACGAGTGTACCGCGGTTGGAAATCAGAATCACCTCGTCATCCTCTTGTACGAGCACCGCGCCCACCAGCTCGCCATTGCGTTCGCTGGTATTGATTGCGATCACACCCTGGCCACCCCGGTTGTAGACTGGGTATTCATCGGTAGGCGTGCGCTTGCCAAAACCGTGTTCGGTGGCGGTAAGCACCTCGCCCTCGTCGACCACGATCAGCGAAACGACAAACTGCTCGTCCTGCAGACGGATGCCGCGTACGCCGGCGGCCGTCCGACCCATCGAGCGCACATCTTCCTCGACGAAGCGTGTGGCCTTACCGGCATTGGTAAACAGCATGATCTCGCGCGTGCCGTCAGTCAGCGCCGCGCCGACCAAGCGGTCACCCTCGCGCAGATCGATGGCAATGATACCGGCCTGCCGCGGGCGAGAGAAGTCGACCAATGGGGTCTTCTTCACCTGACCATTCCGGGTGGCGAAGAAGACGTAGTGATCCTCTACGAACTCGCGGATCGCGAGCATGGCGTTGATGCGCTCGTCATCCTGCAACGGAAGGACATTGACTACCGGCCGACCGCGTGCGCCGCGAGCGCCCTGCGGCAACTGATAGACCTTGCGCCAATAGACCCGACCAAAGTTGGTAAACATCAGCACCCAGGCGTGGGTACTCGCCACCAGCAGCTGTTCGATGACGTCCTCATCCTTCATGCGGGTCGAGGCCTTGCCACGGCCGCCGCGGCGCTGACTGCGATACTCATCCAGCGACTGGGTCTTGATGTAGCCCTCGCGCGAAAGCGTAACCACCCGGTCCTCCTCGGCGATGAGATCCTCCATGGAGAGGTCTTCATAGTCGAGGCGGATCTCGGTGCGCCGCGGGTCGGCGTACTCGTCCTTGATGCGCAGCAATTCGTCACGAATCACCTGCATCAGACGCTCGTCGGAACGCAAGATATCGAGCAGATCAATGATGCGCTCAAGGAGAGTGGCGTACTCCTCAACAATCTTGTCCTGCTCAAGCCCGGTCAAACGGTTCAGGCGCATATCGAGAATCGCCTGCGCCTGATCGGGCGACAGTCGATAGTTGCCGTCGTCCTGCAGACCGAACTCGTCACCGAGCGACTCAGGGCGCGAAGCAGCAGCATCGGCCTTCTCGAGCATCGAACGGACCACACCGGCCTCCCAGGTGCCGTCGAGCAGTTTCATCCTGGCCTCCGCCGGGGTCTGGGCTGCTTTGATCACGGCGATCATGGGGTCGATGTTCGCCAGCGCCACGGCCAGCCCTTCCAGGATATGCGCCCGCTCGCGCGCCTTGCGCAAGTCAAAAAGTGTGCGACGGGTGACCACCTCACGGCGGTGACGCAAGAAGACATTGAGAATCTCGCGCAGCCCTACAGTGCGCGGTTGGCCATCGACCAACGCGACCATGTTGATGCCGAACACACTCTGCAACTGAGTCTGCTGATAGAGGTTGTTCAGCAACACATCAGGCATCTCGCCACGCCGGCACTCGATAACGAGCCGCATGCCATCCTTGTCGGATTCGTCACGCAGCTCGCTGATGCCCTCAATCTTCTTTTCTCGCACCAGCTCGGCGATACGTTCAACCAGACGAGCCTTGTTGACCTGGTAGGGCAGTTCGGTGATGACGATCGAGGTGCGATCGGAGGTCTCGCTATCCTCAAAGTCCGCGCGGGCACGCATGACGCAGCGGCCGCGCCCGTACAGATAGGCCTCTCGCAGCCCAGCCGTGCCGTTGATAATGCCGGCAGTGGGGAAATCCGGGGCCGGCACGTAGGCGAGCAGGTCATCGTCATTGATGTCCGGCTCATCGATCATCGCGATGGTCGCGTTGAGCACTTCGCCGAGGTTATGCGGCGGAATATTGGTGGCCATGCCCACCGCGATGCCTGATGAACCATTGACCAACAGGTTCGGAAACTGGGCGGGCAGCACCTGTGGTTCGGACTCCGAACCATCGTAGTTATCGACAAAGTCGACGGTTTCCTTGTCGATATCGGCAAGCAATTCGTGCGCGATTTTCGCCATGCGCACTTCGGTATAACGCATCGCCGCCGGCGCATCGCCGTCGACCGAGCCGAAGTTGCCCTGACCGTCGATGAGCATGTTGCGCAAGGAGAAGTCCTGCGCCATGCGCACCAGTGCATCGTAGACGGCGGAATCGCCATGCGGGTGGTATTTACCGATGACATCACCGACCACCCGGGCGGACTTCTTGTAAGGCCGGTTCCAGTCGTTGCCCAGCTCACGCATGGCATAGAGCACGCGTCGGTGCACCGGCTTGAGGCCATCACGGGCATCCGGCAACGCACGCCCGACGATCACGCTCATGGCGTAATCGAGATAGGACTGCCGCATCTCGTCTTCGAGATTGACCGGAAGAATTTCTTGAGCGAACTGAGTCATTCGAGTGTCCTGAAATTGATCCACACGCGGCTAATCCACGATGCCGCCCGCTGGACTCCATCGGCCCACTTGGCGCCCACAGCTGACAACACACCTCGCCGCGCGTCTGGCCGTCGCCGAACCGGCTCAACCCGGAGCGCCGACAAACCGCATCATTATACCACAGCACCCAATGACGAATGCGGCCCGAGCGGCCTCTGAGGAACAGGCCACTGACCCATGGCGGGCCGGCTCATCACGCCAATCACCACAGCCCAGGCAGAACACACAACCCGCCCGAACGCCCTGCTCGCTGCCAAATCGAGCAACTGCAGGCCATTATCTTTCCAAGAGATTGCGACACCCATAAGCCGCCCCACCACGTATCACTTTCGCCACGCGCGTTGCATCCTTACAACACAGCCAGTCATCTTCGTGCTCCTCCACTCGCCAACAAAATGACCTCAGGGAACTTGCCATTAAATCAACATCTTAATAGGGGAAAGACCCTGCTGAGAAACTGCGATAAGATGTCACCGCCAGAACCCCAGCCCCTCAGCCGGCAGTCAGCAGCCCCGCTTTCGATACCTGTAAACGCATACCAGTACGATCATTTTTGCACTTTGTCGGACCGGACGACTACTATTCTAGTCAGATTCACCCGTTGCCGGACCTGAATCGCGCTATTCCTAGCGACTAAAAAATTAGTCATCTCTGACCTCAGAAGACACAAGGAGATTTCACAGATGAAGAAAATGACCGTGATCGCTGCCTCCGTTGCAGCCACGTTTGCCTTCTCTGGCCAGGCCCTCGCCGCAGACCCATCCCCGTACGTATTCAACAGTAGCGGCAAGCCGGTCATGACCGGTCATGGCACCTGCCTGCACAACGGCCATGGCGTGCTCAACAGCGAGACCGCCATCGAAGAGTGCAACCCGGAGTTGATCGCCAAAGTCGAGCCGGCACCAAAGCCGGTAGTCGAGCCGCCTCCGGCACCGGAAATGAAGACCGTCACGCTTGAAGCGGACACCTACTTTGATTTCGACAAGTCGAACCTCAAGCCGGAAGGCAAGAGCACGCTTGACGCACTGGTTCGTGACATGGGCGATCTGAACGCCGTAGCCAACATCGACGTGGTCGGCCACACGGACAGCATCGGTACTGAAGAGTACAACCAGGGCCTGTCCGAGCGTCGTGCCGCCACGGTCAAGAACTACCTGACCGACAAGGGCGTTCCTGCCAACAAGATCGAGACCCGCGGCATGGGCGAGTCCAGCCCGATTGCGACCAACAAGACCCGCGAGGGTCGCGCGCAAAACCGTCGCGTAGAAGTTACCGTGCAGGGCACGGCCCAGTAATCCGTTCGTCTTCGACGACCCAAGTGGGAAAAACACCGCCTCCGGGCGGTGTTTTTGTTTGTGCGCCCCCCCCCAAATCGAACCTGAAAATCGCTACACAGTACTTATACTGTCCTCAACACGACTCGAGTCGTGACCGGACAAAATCAAAATAACAAAACAAAGAGAGACCACCATGGAAGCAGGCTTTTTCTCCCTGTACGTACTGCCCTGGATCATCAACATTTTATTGGCCGGCGCCATTGCGGTAGGTGGCTACTACCTCAGCAAGATCGCCATGCCTTGGCTGACCCGACTGTTGCAGCGTACGCAGCTGGACAACATGCTGATAGGGTTCGCCGTCTCCATCGCCCAAGCAGCCTTCCTGCTGTTCATCGCCATTGCCGCGCTATCCAGACTAGGCCTGGACACCACGTCACTCGTGGCGCTGGTCGCTGGTGCGGGCATCGCGGTCGGCCTTGCACTGAAGGACTCACTCAGCAACTTCGCCGCCGGCGTGATGATCCTCATCTTCCGACCCTTCCGGGCCGGCGACTTCATTGCGACAGCAGGACTGATGGGCACCGTCAACGAGATCGGCATCTTCCACACTCGGATGAACACGCCGGACAACATTGAGATGATCGTGCCGAACGGGCAGCTCTACAGCGCAGCAATCACCAACTACAGTGTGCGTGACACTCGACGACTGGATTTGAAGATGAGCATCGGCTATGCCAACGACATCGCCAAGGCCAAGGAGCTGATCATGCAGGTCTTCGAAAAAGACGACCGCGTACTGAAAGACCCGGCAGCAGTGATCCTGGTGGAGCAGTTCGGCGCCTCCAACATCGATTTTCTGATCCGCCCATGGGTCCGCTCAACCGACATGCCGCTGGTCAAGTCGGACCTGCAACAGCAGATCAAAGAAGCCTTCGACACCCATGACATCACCATTCCATTCCCGCAGATGCTGATTACCTCAGCCGCATCGGGCGACACGAAGGCGACATCAGGCAAATCCTGACCCCCAAGAAAGCTCCGTACGAACCAATCAATAGTGCTTCTGCGGATGAACTGCCCCTGTCTGCTGGACTGCTGTCCAACTGACGGGGGCTTTCAGTGTCGGGCCCTCAGGGCCAAGCTTTAAAGCTAGTGGACAGACTCATCCATCCGCAATCACCACAATTTACCGGCTCCGGGCAAAGACCATGACAGGCATCGCCTCCGTATCAGGCCATCCAGCCGCGGACCGTTGATGTTTGTCCGACGCACTGATCCAGCCCATCGCGACACGAACCGTTGTCCGCAGCCAAAACAAGAGGAAAACGACCGCAGACATGGGAGAGACGGCGATCCAGGCACCCTCTCCATGTGCTTGTAGGCCGCTCGCCAATACGTCACGGCCGCGCACGCGGAGCAGCGCCACAGGACAGACCAGCTGCCCAAAAATACGCAGGACCAAAAAAGCCCGGATGCGTCGCATCCGGGCTTTTTAACCGCAACTCACAAAACATTTGGCGGAGAGACAGGGATTCGAACCCTGGGACCCCGCGAGGGGTCAACGGTTTTCGAGACCGCCCCGTTCAACCGCTCCGGCACCTCTCCAAACGAGAAACGGCACGGCGGACCGTGCCGACATAAAACTGGCGGAGAGAGAGGGATTCGAACCCTCGGTACGGGGTTACCGTACACCCGCTTTCCAGGCGAGCTCCTTCAACCACTCGGACACCTCTCCAGTTTTCCCCGACCACCAAGCGAACCCAATGGCCGTGAAGGGCGAAGATTCTAACCAAACCGCCGCAGCGTGACAATGGGTGACTCACCTCTTCGTCCCCGAAGTACGATGGACACATCTTAAAACGGTCGCAACAACTGATCGCGACAGCCTCGGACAAGCCTGGTACCACCGAGGAGAAAGATTCGGCCGGATCGTCAGAAGCCAGCGACGGAACGATGGTCAAAATTGGCCGCTCGACGTCGGCCATCCTGGAGGCTGCCGGACCGGTTCAAGTGCTTGATGGCAAACGAGATCAGCCGGCCGGGAACACCCCAGTGGACAGGTAACGGTCGCCACGGTCGCAGATGATAGTGACGATCACCGCATTTTCGACCTCGGCCGACACCCTGAGCGCAGCGGCCATCGCGCCGCCCGAGGAAATGCCCGCCATGACGCCTTCTTCGCGCGCCAGCCGACGCGTCACTTCCTCAGCCTCCTCCTGGCTGACATCCAGCGTACGGTCCACCCGGGACGGCTCGAAGATCATCGGCAGATAAGCCTCTGGCCAACGACGGATGCCCGGAATCTGCGCGCCCTCTCCCGGCTGCACACCGACGATCTGTACATCCGGGCTCTGTTCCTTGAGATAACGCGAAGTGCCCATGATCGTGCCGGTAGTGCCCATCGCCGAGACGAAGTGCGTCACCCGGCCCTCGGTAGCGCGCCAGATCTCCGGCCCGGTGCCCAGGTAATGGGCAAGCGGGTTGTCCGGGTTGGCAAACTGGTCCAGCACCACGCCCTCACCAGCCGCAGCCATGGCAGCGGCAAGATCCCGGGCTCCTTCCATGCCCTCCTCCTGCGAGACCAGCCTTAGCTCCGCGCCATAGGCGGCCATCGACTGGCGCCGCTCAATCGACATGTGCTCGGGCATGATCAGCGTCAATCGCAGCCCCAAGGTGGCCGCCACCATCGCCAGCGCGATCCCCGTGTTGCCAGAGGTGGCCTCGATCAGCCGATCCCCCGGCTGGAGATCGCCGCGCTCGATCGCCCGCGAAATCATCGAGTGAGCGGCGCGATCCTTGACCGAACCGGCTGGGTTATTGCCCTCGAGCTTGCCGAGGATCACGTTGCCACGCTCGGCTCCGACGGGATCGAGGCGCTGGATGCGCACCAATGGGGTGTTACCGATCAATTGATCAAGACGGTGACCTAACATACGCTTAGTCGGCTCGTTCTGATTTAACTTAATGGATATCTATCAGGGAAGGCGGCAACGCCGCGCCCCGAGTATGCCACAAAGGCCTTCGGTGAACGCTTCGACTCGCAGACAACAGGCCGCCGACCAACGAGGCCGTACCAGCCCGTTTCCGACCATCCCATTAGTGCTGATGGCGCTGATCGGTCCACCATTGCTACTCGTCATCGAGGCCCTGCTGGCCGGTCGCCCCATCGTCACGCCGCTGACCGGACAGCTGACCGCTGCCTGGGCCGGCCTGTGGCTGACAGCAATCGTGCTCCTGTGGCTTCGCTCGCGCCGCCGTACCGAACCGAGAGCCAATGCCCTGCCGGCGAGCCCCGACCACCCCACACCAGAACCCACCGCCAACAACCAACTCACGGCAGCGTCAGTGCTCGAGCTGGTCAACCAGCAATGGGTCACGCCTTTGGGCCATTTGCGTTCGGCAGTCGACACCTTGGCCAGCATGGAGCGCCGCCTGGCGCGCTGCGCCCCACCCTCGAGCGACGGGCGACCCGAGCCGGCGCGCTCACTCCAATTGATGCGCCATGCCAGCCACCGGCTGCGCATCTCAATGGACAGCATCATCGATTATCACGAAATCACCGCCGGCCGGATGATCCGCACCGACAGCCGGCTCAATCTGCGCACCACCGGTGAGGATCTGGTGGCTGACTGGCAGCCCACCGCCCAGCGTGATGGCCAGGTGTTGCAGTTCATCGGCTATCAGGACCTGCCCCGCGAGATCGCTTTCGACCCGCAGATGCTGCGCAAGCTGCTCGACCGGCTACTCAACGAGGCCCTCTGGATCGCCCGACTACATGAACCGGCCGTGACCCTGCAGCTCGAGAACGAGCGGGAGAACGACGGTGGTGATCGTGTGGGCCGATTCAGCCTGACGATTGACGGCCTGCCCGGCGCACCGACATCGCTCAATGCCGATCAGCTGGGCAAGCGATTGAGACAGCCCTTGCCCGACTCACTCGAGGGGCTGCTGGATGATGATCTGATCGACGTCTGGATCACCCGCTGCATCTCTGACTATCTTGACGCTACTCTCGAGATCGTCAGAACAGATAATGACCGGTTTGGCCTGTCCGCAACCTTCAGTGCCCCGATCCTGCTCGACGAGCCAGACAGCAGCAGTCAGCTGGCCGGTCAACTCTGCAGCGTAGTCTGCGCCTCCGCCCAGCATCGACGAGCGTGGCAGGGGAACCTCGCTGCCCTGGGCGCGAACCTACAGCTCGAGCCTGACTTCGGTCAGCCAGTCGACTTGCTGTTCCTTGACGAGCGCGTGGTTGAGCATCACCACGATGACCCGGCCTTCGGCCAGTGGATATCGCTCGCCGGACGAGTGATCGGCCTATCTAGCCACCTCACGATCCGAGGCCGCCCAGCCGCGCCACTGCACTGGGCTGACTTCACCTTGCCGCTATTCATACGCGCCCGCGCTCTGGCCGCCTCACTGGAACGGGTGCTCGGGGCACCAGCCCCCGGTCCGCGACGGAGCCCCTCGAGCGTAGCGACGTCATCGCAAACCGGCACCAATGGGTCGCTGGTCTCGAACAGCTCGCCTTCGGAGGCGACCAGACCCTCGCCTCATGCCCTCTACTCGTTCGCCGGACGCACGGCCCTGGTGGTCGACGACGACCCGGTCTACCTCGCTCACCTCAGTCAGACATTGGCCGGCCTCGGCTTTGACGTCCTGGAGGCGACCAACGGCAAGCACGCGCTAGGCCTGGCCGATAATGAAGATATCGACATCATCTTCACCGACATGCACATGCCGGATATCACCGGGGCCGGCATTGCCCGCATCCTGAAAAAGCGCCCACGTCACCTGGAAACCCCCATCATCGCGATCACCGCAAACCGACAGGGCAACGTGCACCAGGACCTGCTTCATGGTGGCATCGAACGGGTACTCACCAAGCCGGTAAGCGCCGGCGACCTCCTGAGCGTGATCGGCGAGTTCTTCCCGCTACAGACACACGGCCATCCCGAGGCGGCCGCGACCGGGTCATCAGCCGGACGCAAGAAGACGAAACGCGACCCGTTCCTCACCCGTCTGCTGTGCGACGAGTTGCCCGGCTACCGTCGCCTGCTGAACGAACCGACCCACGACCTCGAAACCCTGCACCAGGCCGCCCACAAACTGCGTGGCGCGGCGGCCTGCTGCCAGGAAACCGAACTGCAGCAGCTGGCAGGCGCACTGGAAACGGCCATCGACCGCTCACTGCCAACCGACCAGATACAGTCGCTCATCCACGCCCTGATCGACTGTATCGACCGAATCAATGCCACCCCGGCCTGCCATAGCGAGCCATCGTGACATGGAGAACGGACCCCATCAGGGAATCCTGATTCAGCTCGGAGGGGTTCGCTGCTACGATATTCCTGATTTCAAGATCATCCGATAATCCGGACAGTGCCCGACCCCAAGCGCAAACCAATTCAGGGAAGAACCACACAGCATGCAAATCGACCGCGCCACGGTGGACGGAGGGCTGGATCAGGGCCTGATCGTCTTCCTGTGCACTGCCTCCGGGCGTGTACTCAGTGCCAGCCCCCGAGCCGATGAGCTGTTCCCGGCCGACGGCAAGGAAATGCTCCGCGAACGTCTGGACCAACGGCTGAGCCTCAGTGCCGGGCAATCATCGCTCACCAACAGCCTGATCGACCGGCAGGAAGGCGCCTTGCACGGCCAACTGGACAATCGCGAGGCCACCCTCAGCATCACGCCACTCAACGAACACCAGCGCCTGGTTGTTCTGTTTGAGAGTCTCCGCCCACCTGACAACCGCGACACGCTGACCGGGCTGCCGGACCGCAGCACCATGATCGAGCATATCCGCGAAATCCTGTCCGAGGGGAAAGGGGGCCACCGGTTGATGCTGATTGACATCGATCGGCTCAAGACCGTCAACGACTATCTGGGCTACCACGTCAGCGATCGCGTGATCCGGGATCTGGCACGCGCCATGCTGGCCATACTGCCCGACGATGTGATGCTCGCGCGCTGGAGCGGACACGAGTTCATGCTCCTGATGCCACCCCGGCAGGCGGAGATCAGCCCACAGATCGCCGAGCGTATCCGGGCGGCGGCCAGCGCCAGCATCACCTCAGATGACGACACCCCTCAACTCGGCATGGTCACCGTCAGCATCGGCCACGGCGCGCTCCGACCCGACGAGACGAGTCATACGCCGTTGCGCGACCAGCTCAGCGCCCTGAATGCGGCCGTCTACGAGGCCAAACGCACCGGACGCGATCGCGTGATCAATGCCGACCAGCTACGGCAACCGTCCGTCTACATCACCGGCGGAGCACTTGACCGGGCCATCAACGAAGGCCGCATCGTCGCCGCGAGCCAACCGATCGTCGACCTCAAGACCGGGCAGGTGGTAGCCGACGAGGCATTAGCCCGCATGCTTACCCCCGAAGGTGATGTCATCCCTGCCGGGCTGTTCATCGAGGCCGCCTCACGGCTGCAGATGACCCACCGCATCGACTTCGAGATCATCAATCAGACCATCAGCAACTGCGTCACCTCGATCAGCCAGCGACCGATGGCGCATTTCGTCAATATCTCAGGCGACTTTCTGCAACATCCGGAACTGATGGAACAGGTGATCAGCAGCATCCGACAGGCTTGCACGGGCATCAAAGGCGACGTCGGAGTCAAGCCGTTAGTGCTTGAGATGACCGAACGCGAGGTGCTGGACGACACCGCCGATGCCCTGGCTGCGCTCAAACCACTGATCGACTTCGGTCTACGCCTGGCCCTGGACGACTTTGGCAGTGGCTACTCATCCTACCG
Organism: Halothiobacillaceae bacterium; assembly: GCA_041676845.1. Classification (GTDB taxonomy): domain Bacteria; phylum Pseudomonadota; class Gammaproteobacteria; order Halothiobacillales; family Halothiobacillaceae; genus Guyparkeria. The sequence goes on from JBAYRD010000002.1 coordinate 100,150, forward strand.
CTACCTGCTGGATATACCTTTCACCTTCCTCAAGATCGAAGGGGCATTGGTCCAGAACATGGGCGAAAGCTTGCGGGCTCGGAAAATCGTCCAGCACATCCAGGCAATGGCCCGGGACCTGGGGCTGATCACCGTGGCCGAATTCATCGGTGATCAGCGCACCGCCGACCTGCTGCGTGACATGGGAGTCGACTGGGGTCAGGGCTTCCATTTCGGCCGCCCCGAAATCATCCAATCCGCATCGGTCGCGACTCGGGTGACCAGTCACTCCCTGTGATCCGCCCCAACATGGGCCAACGACAGCTCAACAAATTCGGTCGCGGCCTTTCTCATTCAAGAAAAATGCGCTATCCTTCGCGGCCTTCGGAGTGTAGCGCAGCCTGGTAGCGCACCTGCATGGGGTGCAGGTGGTCGTGGGTTCAAATCCCTCCACTCCGACCAATTGATACAAAGGGGTTGCCGGCAGCGGCAACCCCTTTGTCGCGTCTGGCCCACGCAATTGCGCTTGCCCACTCCTGCCAAGCAACCTTACCGGGTAACTCGAAATGGAATCGACGGCGGATTTCGACGCAGACAGCGATCACGGCTCAGCGGTCGATTCATGACGCGCCCCACCAACCGATGTCATCGAAAGTCGACCTCGACGATTCCGGCTCGTGCTATCAGACTAGAAACCAAGCCAGCAAACGATAGCAACCCGGCCTGACCTCGGTTCAGAACAACCCCGGTTCATCCACTGCCTGTTGGCATTCTGATGGTGTCATATCGACTGCACAGCGCTCGGCCAGGTCGACGTTCCGCTGCAAGTAATGGCTGTAGAACTCTGCTGCCGTGCCAGTGATCTCGCTGATCCGCTGGCCGTTTTCCGTGAAGAACAGGACATAGGGCACGCCTCTCACGTCCAGGCGATCGGCTAGGGCCGCCGCGTCGTGCATCTGGCCGTCCACACCGATGAACTGCTGATCACTGTCAATCTGTACACGCCGGATCAGCAGGCGCCCTTGGTATGTCGGATCCAGCCGCATCGGAATGAGAAATTCGTCGTCGATCTGCTGACAGTAACTGCAGTAGCTCGCATGGAAGAACACCATCATCGGCTTCTTGTGTTCTCTCATCCACGCCAGGTCCGCCGGCAGATTGTTGAGATGATCGACGAAGGCGACCTCATCCGTATAGAGCGAGAGTGCTTCCGACCCAGCCCCCTGGGCCTGGGCCTGGACTAGCGCCACCATTGGCAAGGTCAGCATCAGGAGCAGCAGCCCGCCCAGCCTCGTTCTATTACGTCCGACAGCATCGCTGCTGTTCGCTGTGTATCCCATCTTCGTTCTCCCCCTATTTATTACGCCACCGGATTCGACCAATGCGGTTGCAATCTCTTTAGGCAATAGTCGCATGCTTGGCTACTCGACCACCATCCTGATTGAAAATCTCGTGAACATATGCAACGGCCTCTTGGACACAGAGGCCGGAAAGCTTGCTGTCCGGATGGCACTGACAGGTCGAACCACATGAGCACGATGAAAAAACGCCCCACAAGGGGCGTTGGTATGCTGAGAGCGCGTTCCAGCCACTGACCGAAACACAGGCCGGACACTCCTCTTCTCGAAGAAATAGCGAGTCAGTACGAGATCAGAGCAGATCGTCCTGAATCGCTTCGATGCCGGCAGCAGCACATTTGTCGTCGATGCTGCCACTCGGCGAACCCGAGACACCAATACCGCCGACGATGCGCCCGTCTGAGGTGATCTGCTTGCCTCCTCCGAGGATAGTTACCCCGCGCAGATTCTGAATGCCATAGCTGGCCCCACCCGGCTTGGTAGCGTCACGCAGGTCGGTGGTGTCGGTACGGAAACTGACTGCAGTCCACGCCTTGCTTTCCGCCGTTTCCACCGAATGCGGTCCAGCATACCGATCTCGTTTGAGCGCCTGGAGGGTGCCATTCGGATCCACCACCACGGCGGTGACCTGGGCATTTTCAGCACGACAGGCTTCCACAGCCGCCACCACCGCCTTGACGGCAACCTCAGGGACCAGGGCCGGGGTGTCGAACGTTCCCTCGGCGGCATGTAATGGAGACGCGGCTGCTGCCAGGATCGTGCCCAAAAACAGAGTGCTGCGTATCTTGCTCATCTCGAATTCCCCTTTTCCAGTAGTGGTACCATTGACCGTAGTTGATGAGTTCGAATTTTCCATTCTTTCTTGTAGAAACTTAGGAAAACCCATTCGGGCCTGTCTGGTCCTGTGTCGAGCCAACAATTGAAGGCAGACACAGGGAAAATCGGAGGCGGACCGGGCGCCCGATGCCGTCGGCTCGATCCGTTCCCGTCGCCCATCGCCCCGCCAGCGGGGGTAATCTCCATCATCGAACCCGAGCCGGTTTGAATGGGCCGAAAAACTGATGGATTACTGACTACCACGTCACGACCGCCCTCTCCGTACCCGACACCAATCTAGCCCGATCGGTCGGAGCGGCTGCCATCAGGCGGTCTCGCAATGCAACTCTAGGAAAACTCCATCTCGCTAACCGCGGCACGCCGTGCTCAGCTGCGTTCGCATATCGTATTGCGTTCGCATATCGTATAATGTAACCGGCTGCCCCGAACGGTTCCCCCAAGGATCTTATGGACCCGACCAACTCTTTCATCATGCTCGGCGCCCTGCTGTTATTCATCAGCGTCCTCGCCGGCATGACCTCATCGCGTTACGGCTTTCCCCTGCTCCTGATCTTCCTCGGCGTCGGCATGCTCGCCGGACAGGATGGCATCGGTGGGGTGGTATTCGAGGACTATCAGACCGCGTATCTGATCGGGAACATCGCACTCGCCGTCATCCTGCTCGACGGCGGTCTGCGCACCAATATCCATACTTTCCGGGTCGCTCTGAAGCCCGCCCTGTCACTGGCCTCACTCGGCGTCATCATCACTGCCGCCATCATGGGGGCGTTCGCAGTCTGGCTGGTGGGCTTCGACTGGTACTACGGTCTGCTCATGGGGGCGATCATCGGCTCGACCGACGCTGCGGCCGTGTTTTCACTCCTGCGAGGCAGCGGGACGCGGCTGAATGAACGGGTCGGCTCGACCCTCGAGATCGAGTCGGGCATCAACGATCCGATGGCGATCTTCCTCACCATCACCCTGATCGAGGTCATCAGGACCGGCCAGTCGCTGTTCGACCCGTGGATCCTGCTGTTTCTCGTCCAGCAGTTCGGGATCGGCACGCTGCTCGGCATCGGTTTCGGTTTCATCCTGCGCGAGATGCTGCGCCGCATCGAGCTGGTCGAGGGGTTGTACGCGCTGCTGATCGCCTCGGGTGGGCTGCTGTCGTTTGCGATCATCAACGAACTTGGCGGTAGCGGCTTTCTCGGGGTCTACCTCACCGGCCTGGTGATCGGCACCGCAAGAAACCGCGGGACTTTCCATGTCTTGCGCATCATGGATGGCTTGGCTTGGCTCGCGCAGGCCGGCATGTTCCTGATCCTCGGGCTGCTGGTCACACCTTCGGCCGTGCTCGACCAGATCGTGCCGGCCCTGATTCTCTCTTTTGTCCTGCTGCTGATCGCCCGCCCGCTGGCCGTCGGCATCATCCTGTGGCCCTTTCATTTCAACTGGCGCGAAACAACCTACATCGCCTGGGTCGGCTTGCGCGGCGCGGTGCCAATCGTGCTGGCGCTGTTCCCGATGATGTATGGCATCGAAGGGGCCGAACGCTTCTTCGAGATCGCCTACGTGGTCGTTATTTTCTCACTCCTTATTCAAGGCGGTACCGTCTCGTTGGCTGCGCGCCTGCTACGTGTCAAGGTACCGCCACTGCCGGAGCCGCGGCACCGGGCGGATCTCAACCTGCCGATGGAACCCCTGCTGGAGATGGTCCAGTTCGTCGTGGGCCGGCATACCGAGGCCGACGGTGCGGGATTGGATCGCATGCCGTTCAGCGGATCGGTGACCATCGCAGGCGTGGTGCGCAACCTTGCCCTGCGCACCCCTGAGGACGATTTCCGCTTCCAGCCCGGCGACATCGTGCTGACAGTCATCCCCGAGGACAAGATCACTGACCTCAATCGCTTCTTCACCGGCGAGCTGAAAAAAGAGCAGGCCCTGGCGGAGCAGGCTTTTTTCGGGGCCTTTTCCTTGCGTGGAGCGGTAAAAGTCGACGACCTGGCCCAAGTCTACGGTATCGAGCCGCCACCAGAACTGGCCGAGGCAACGCTCGACGAGGCAATCAAGTCGCTCTTGCGTAACCCGCCGGTGATGGGCGATGCGGTCGTGCTCGACCGCATCAAGCTGACTGTACGCGAGATGGAAGGCCCGACCATCACCCAGGTGGGGCTCAAGTTCAGGGGGCCTGAGGAGAAGTAGTCCGGTCGCCTTCTAGATTACTTTCTGGGCTACCTTCTTCTGGGTCGCCTGCCAGCAAGGCGGCAACCCGCGTCTGCAGGACGGGGATCACCTCAGTTTCAAACCAGGGGTTGGTCCGTAACCAGCGGTTGTTACGGGGGCTGGGATGCGGCAGCGGGAACTGGGCCGGCGCGTAACGACGCCAGTCGGCCACCAGGTCGGTCAGACGCTGGCCCTGCTTCAGCCCCAGGTGCCATGCAAGCGCATAACGACCGATGACTACGGTGGTCTCCACTCGAGGCATGGCTGCCAGTAGCGGCCGTCGCCAGGCAGGAGCACACTCGGGCCGCGGCGGCAGATCCCCTCCCCGACCGGTGCCTGGGTAGCAGAAACCCATCGGGGCGATAGCGATGGCCGGATGGTGATAGAAAGTCTCGCGGTCCACCCCCAACCAGTCGCGCAGCCGATCCCCGCTGGGATCATTGAACGGCAGCCCCGTCTCGTGGACCCGCCTCCCCGGTGCCTGGGAGGCAATCAGCAGACGTGCCTCGGAACGGGCGATGAACACCGGCCGAGGCCCGAGCGGCAGATACGCCTCGCACAGCCGACAGGCTCGGATCTTGGCCTCGAGCGTATTCAGCTCGACCGGCTCACTGGTCATCCAGCGCCTCGAGATGCGCCAGGACCGAGTCCTCTAGCGCTTCCAGATCGTAGCCACCTTCCAGCAGGGAGACCACCGGCAAGTCATCACCGCCAGCGGCCCGGATCGCTTCTCGGGTGATCCAGGCGAAATCCGCGTCCTCAAGCAGCAACCCACCCAGCGGATCCTGCCGGTGGGCGTCAAATCCGGCGGAGAACAACAGCAGCTGAGGCTTGAAATCGGCCAGGGTGTCGAACCAGACCGACTCCTCGATGGCCCGACGAAAGCCCTCACTATCGGTGCGATATTCCAGAGGTACCGGGAAATAATTGTCCGACATCGACGGAATGCCCGAGTAGGGATAGAAAGGATGCTGGAAACAGGAGAAGAAGCGTACCGGCGCGCTGTTGGCGATGATCGCTTCGGTGCCATCACCGTGATGCACGTCGAAATCGACAATGGCCACCCGTTCGAGCCCATGCTGGCGAATGGCATGATAGGCTGCGATCACGACGTTATTGAACACGCAGAAACCCGCCGGGCGGCATGGCCCGGCGTGATGGCCAGGTGGGCGCATGGCAAGAAAGGCGCGCCGCTCGGGGCCAGCCAATACCTTGTCGACGGCCTCCATGGCCGCACCCACCACGCGCCGGCTGGCATCGAGCGTGTACTGGTTCAGCGAGGTGTCTCCGTCCACACGCAGCACACCAGGCCCGGTCGGCGCCTGAGAAAATATGGCCTCTACGTAGCGTGCATCATGTGCCAGCTCGTAGTCGGCCTTCTCCGCCAACGGTGCCTCGATATGCTGGTAACGATCAGCAGGAAAACGCTCGATCGCCGCCATGACCGCATCCAGCCGCTCCGGCCGCTCGGGATGAGGCACCATCGCGTTCTCCTCATTCGCGTGCTTCCAGCAGACGGGATGGCTATAGATCAGCATCAGGCGTTTCCTCCTCAGGCAGCATCGGTCGAGTCAGACCTGCCGCGGGGCTGTTGCAGGGAGTCAGTCAGGCTCTGGATGGCCCATCATGCCTCATCTGTTTCTTCAGTATCAGTAAAGGACACTGTGTTGCGCACGGCAAGCACATCACTCTTTGATTCACGCAAGATGTGCTGGGCGACACTCCCCAGCAACAGCTGCCGCAGACCGGTATCGCCCTGGGTGCCGCAGACGGTCAGATCGGCACGGGCCTCGAGCGCGGCATCCACTATCGCCGTGCCGGGATGACCGGCGATCACGCGATAATCGACCACATGATCGCCGCGAACACCGGCCTCCCGGGCAAAGGCCCGCAGCTGGTCATGGAAGTCTTCCTCCTGCTCCCGTCGGATGCGCTCATAGGTCGCCGCCTCGATATAGGACTCGAACCAGGTCTCGTAGGCATGCATCAATATGAACTGGGCCTGTGGCGCCCAGGCCAGTGCCGAGGCGAAGGCGGCCCGGCTCGGCTCGGAGAAGTCGGTCGCGACCACCACGACACGGTAGCTGCGGGTCGGCTCGATCTGGGCGACCAGTACCGGCACGTTGTCGGCCCGTACGATTTTCTCGGCCGTGGTGCCGATGAGCCAGTCGCGCACGACATGACGCCCATGGGCACCCACAACGATCAGTTCGGCATGATTCTTCAACGCCAGCTCGCTGACGACATCGACCGGCCTGCCTTGCCGCACCTGAAGATCGACCGGTCCAGGCTCGCTTTCCAACAGCCGAGCGGCTGCGCGCACTTGCCGATCCAGACCCGCGGACACCTCGCGCAACACGTCCTCACGCAAGGTAGTCGGGGCACGATCACGACTCTTTCCCACCCACCAAAGCGGCTCTTCCTGGATTACATGCAATGCAGTCACCGCACAATTACGCCGCTCGGCCAGCTGCATGCCACGGGCCACGGCTATATCGCTGCAGGCAGACAGATCGCTGGCGATCAGGATCGGGCAGGGTTCGATCATGGGGCATTCCTCAGGTTCCGGTTGGTCGCCGGACAAACGTTATCACTCTGCACGGATCGATAGTGTCGCCCATCAATCTGACAATTTCCTTACTTCAGGAAAATCTGTAGTGGGCTGATCATCAAACGATACGCACAAAAAAGGCGGCCACTCGGACCGCCTTCCGCTCATTCATGCTCGCGCCAGGTTCTTAGTACCAGCCGATGAACTCCGTGGCGGCATCCGCCGCGTCGTAAAGGAACAGATCAAGGAACATGTGGTCGGCTCCAGGAACAACCGTCATCTCGATCTGATCATTCTCGTCGACCACTTCGGCCATCTTCTCTTCAAGATCGGTGATGGTGGCGTCCGCCCCGGCGACAATTACCAGTGTCGGCACACTGACCGCTTTGAGCACGGTCGGGGTATCCATCAGCGGATCCTCGCTGTAGTAACTGACCACACCAGCCGCAGTCGCGGTGGTGTCCTCGCAGTAGATGAAACTCATCTCGAGTTCCTCGTCACCTCGGCCCTCAGCGACCAGCGCCTCGGCCTTCTCCAGCAGCGGACCCAGTTCCGTGCCGTAGCGTGCCTTGTAATCCTTGGCATTAGCGCCGGCCGACCAGGTCTGTGGAGCCAGCAGTACTGCCTTCTCAACGCTCGGATCGGGCCGCTCGGCCAGATAGCGTGCGACCTGGTTACCGCCGCGCGAATGCCCCATCACGGCCAATCGCTTGGCACCCTGCCCCTTGAGCCACTCAACCCAGGTGGCAATTTCGTCAACCGCGTCCTCATGCTTGTGACGGTGCGTGCTGTCGCAGTCGTACATGTCTACCCGGGCATCCTGCCCCAGGCTCAGGTTGATGGTAAGTGCGTTGTAACCTGCCTCGGCCAGCAGCGATTGCAGGTTGCTCATGACCTCCATCTGGCCGTGAGCCAAGGTGCCGTGGACCATCAGCACCACGCCATCGGCGATCTCGTTGCCGGGAGCGACTTCCATGTGGCCGACGAGAGTCGTGCCATCGTGGTCGATTTCAACCCGTTCAGCTGCCTGCGCGAGGCCACCGAGAAATGGCAGCGCGAGCAGCAGCGCGACCAGTGTCCGGAAAGTGTTTGTCATTGTCTTGTCCCCTTCGTTTTAATGGCGGTTCAGCGGGAGAAGTCTAGCCTGACGGAGGAGTAAATGAAGCTCTTCAGGCGCGTGAACCAGTAGCAATACGATAACAGCGCCACAAAAAAATGGGCAGGCCGCTCTCCGATAATAAGGAGACCAGTCTGCCCACAAACTCACCGCAGGAGGAGTCGATGAAGATGAAGAAGTGTCTCTATGCGACTCATGGGTTCCGACCAGGCCGAAATTCAAGAGTTCCCCAAATCGAGAAAATACAAATATTCGGGACTGACCGGCTTGGTCCATCCGCTTCGTCTGCGAGCGACGGCGGGAGGATATCGCCCAGATCTGGGCATATGAATGATGCGGCCTGTCAGGGCGGCGGCACTCGTGTCACGCGCGGGCTGTCGGTTGACCCGAGAGATCGACTCTGCAATCGTTCTAGTGATAATGATCAATCATGGTACGGGAGGGGCCGATGAACAAGCAGCGACATCTGGCTGGGGACGGAGGGGCCGAGCCCCGCCGCGACCAGCGTGATAAGGCTTCTGATGCCCGAGAGGCGGGCACTTCAGCGCCTGTCACTCATTCCCACCATGCCTCTGGACAACTGCTGGAAACATCAACTGATGCCGCCACATCGGGCTCGCTCCCGGCCATACAGACAGCTGCCGAGGGCTCCCTTGATGCGTCAACACAGGCTACTCCGGCCGTCGGCGGCGACCTGTGGCCAGGGCCGCGTTATGCACAGCTGATCGAACACCTGAAGACCCGGATCGGTGAGTCGATCCATGTATCCGTGTTCTCCTTCAACGGCGCCTTCCTCAAGGAGGGCCAGCCGTATCGCCTGTTGGACGTGGTGCCCTACCCGAATCCGCAAAGCCACTCCCACCCGGCAAAGCGTGCCTATCCGCACATGCTGATCCTTGAATCAAGGCGTCCGCCAGACCGCGACGATATCTATTGGCGCAACGGGGTATATCACGGCGGTGCCATCAACCTCGCGCATATCGGCAGCATCACGACCTGCGCCTTCCCTGAAAATCACGAAGACTGGATATTCGGTAATCTTGACCTGCTCTCGCGTTACTACGGACGTCCCGCTGCGGAGCTCTTGGAAGAGGGTTTGGTGCCGGCACAAGCCATGATGATGGCACCGGACTCGGTCTGGCTCACCGCCGATGACCACAGCCTGCTGGCCGGACTGCTCGACTCGCCCTGAGCTGCTCCTGAAACCAACCGTGAGCCATAAACGGGGCCCTTGCCCGATGGAGGGGCCAATGGGGGGGGGCCGATGGAGGCCCTGGGTGACTAACAGCGTGAACGATCAGCCGGTATGGTTTTGCAGGATCCGCAGGAAACCCTCGCCATACTTCGCCAGCTTGCGCTCACCGACGCCGGAGACGGCGGTCATCTCCTCGAGAGTGGATGGACGGAGCTCGAGCATGTGCTTGAGGGTGGCGTCGTGGAAGACGGTATACGGTGGGATGCCTTGCTCCTCGGCCAGCCGACGCCGGTAGGCGCGCAGCGATTCCCACAGCGGCTGGTCCTCGACCGCCACCGGCGCCGACGGCGCACGCCGCGCGGCCCTCTTGGACGCACTCCGTTTTTTTTCGGGACGCAGCTGCAGATCATGCTCGCCCCGCAACACGGCCCGGCAGCTCGGATCGAGACGCAGCCCACCGTGGCCCTCGGCATCCACTGCAATCAGGCCACGGGCAATCAACTGACGGAACAGGCCGCGCCAGGCGTTAGCGGAGAGCTTGGTACCGATGCCGAAGGTCGAGATTTGATCATGGCCGAAGCGGCGCATGCGTTCATCGGCCTCGCCACGCAGCACTGCCACAAGATAATTCACGCCAAAACGCTGGCCGGTGCGATGAATGCACGACAACGCCTTCTGGGCAGCCTCGGTGGCATCCCAGGTCTCCGGCGGCTCAAGGCAGTTGTCGCAATTGCCACAGGGTTCAGCGAGCGTTTCGCCAAAATAGCCCAGCAATGCCTGCCGGCGGCAGCTGGTCATCTCGGTCAGCCCGAGCATGGCGTCAAGCTTGGTCTGCTCGATGCGCTTGATGCGTTCGTCGGCCTCGGAGCCCGCCATCATCTGGCGCAGACTAAGCACATCCTGCAGGCCATAGTCCATCCAGGCGTCTGCCGGCAGCCCGTCGCGACCGGCCCGGCCCGTCTCCTGATAATAGGCTTCGATACTCTTGGGCAGGTTGAGATGTGCAACAAAGCGCACATCGGGCTTGTCGATGCCCATGCCAAAAGCTATGGTTGCGACCACGATCACGCTCTCCTCGGCAAGAAAACGCTCCTGAACCTTGCGGCGGTATTCAGCCGATAGGCCGGCGTGATAGGGTAGCGCCGTCAGTCCCTGCTTTCCCAGCCAGTCAGCCGTCTGCTCAACCTTCCTTCGCGACAGGCAATAGACGATGCCGGCCTCGCCCGGATGCGACTCGCGGATGAAATGCAGCAACCGGTCACGACCGCCGGTGCCCTGACTGATGCGATAGCGGATATTGGGACGATCGAATCCGGAAATGAAACGCCGTGCGTCGTCAAGTCGCAGGCGCGCGACAATCTCTTCGCGCGAGGTCTCGTCGGCAGTTGCCGTCAGGGCAATGCGCGGAATGCCGGGAAAATGGTCGGCAAGCTCGCCCAAGCGGATATACTCGGGCCGGAAATCGTGCCCCCACTGCGAAACACAATGCGCCTCATCGATCGCGATCAGGCTGAGCGGCACCTCGGTGAGGCGATCGAGCATCGAGGCGTTCATCAACCGTTCGGGTGCGACGTAAAGCAGATCGAGCGTGCCGGCATGCAGTTGCCGCAGCACCTCGCGGGCCTCTTCAGCCGACAAACTGGAATTGAGAAAAGCAGCGGCCACGCCGAGCTGCCGCAGGGCGGCGACCTGGTCCTGCATCAGCGCGATCAGCGGCGAAACCACGATTGCGGTACCCGGGCGGGCCAGTGCCGGCACCTGGTAACACAGCGATTTGCCGCCGCCGGTAGGCATGAGCACGAGGGCATTACCCCCGGCCATGATCGTCTCGATCACTTCGCCCTGGGGCGGACGGAAGTCCTCGTAACCAAAGACGGTATTCAGTATTTCGTGGGGACGGTTCGACATGGCCGATATTTGGCCAGATCCGGCCCGAGAAAGGAACCACCGCGGCACAGTCGTCCCGTGCCCATGGTGGAGCAATGGACGAACATGGGTCCCGCTGGGATACCGTAATTTTCATTTAGCACACGGCAGGCGCACTCATCATGAATCTCAACGAGATTGGTGCAATCGACAAGGCATCCCGTTCCACCCGTCGAGAGCTGCTACGTTTCGGACTGGCATTTCTGTTCGTTCTCGGCGTGGCAATGTTCACCTGGATCACCCAGGGTCATATCAGCTCGGTGATGGTGTTCGCCGCAGTGATCGGCGCCTACATGGCCATGAATATCGGCGCCAACGACGTCGCCAACAACGTCGGCCCGGCGGTGGGCTCGAAGGCACTGACCATGGGCGGGGCGATCGCTATCGCTGCGATCTTCGAGGCGGCAGGCGCCATCATCGCCGGCGGCGAGGTGGTGACCACCATCAAGGGCGGCATCATCGACCCAGCCGCCATCGGCGACCCAATGATCTTCGTCTGGCTGATGATGGCCGCCCTGCTGGCTGCGGCCATCTGGCTCAATCTCGCCACGGCCCTGGGCGCACCGGTCTCCACCACCCACTCGATCGTCGGTGGTGTGCTGGGCGCCGGCGTTGCCGCGGCCGGCTGGGGGATCGCCAACTGGAGCACGGTCGGGCAGATCGTCGCCAGCTGGGTGATCTCACCACTGCTCGGCGGCCTCATCTCCGCCGCACTGCTCTATCTGATCAAGCGCAGCATCACTTATCAGGGTGACTTGCTGGCCGCGGCCAAGCGGCGGGTGCCCTGGTTCCTCGCCCTGATGGCCTGGGCATTCGCTACCTATCTCGTAATCAAGGGACTGAAAAAGATCATCGAGATACCGTTTGTCGGCGCCGTGGCCATCGGGCTGGTGGTCGCCACCGCAGTCTTCTTCCTGGTGCGCCCGATGGTCACGCGTACGGCCGACCGGATGGAGGAGAACAACAAGGCGAGTGTCAACCGGCTGTTCGTCCTGCCGCTGGTCTTCGCCGCGGCTCTTCTAAGCTTCGCCCACGGCTCGAACGACGTGGCCAACGCCGTCGGTCCGTTGGCTGCCATCAACGATGCACTGACCCAGGCAGGCACCGCCGCCAGTGCGGCCATTCCGCTGTGGGTGCTGCTGGTCGGCGCACTGGGCCTGGCAGTCGGCCTGGCGCTGTATGGCCCGAAGCTGATCCGCACGGTCGGCAACGAGATCACTGACATCGACCCGATGCGCGCCTACTGCATCGCGCTGGCCGCCGCGCTGACCGTGATCCTCGCCTCACAGCTCGGGCTGCCCGTCAGTACCACGCATGTCACGATCGGTGCGGTCTTCGGCGTCGGCTTCTTGCGCGAATACATCAAGTCGAACTATGACCGTATCGAGCAGCAAGTTCGTGATCTGCATCCGGCCAATGGCGACGACGAGGTCATGCACGAATACCTCGAGCGTTTTCGTGCCGCCCCGCTCAAGCAGAAGGAGCAGATGATCAAGGAGCTGAAAAAGAAGAGCGCCCGCCGTCAGGTCCACATCAGCAAGCGCCAGCGCAAGGGTCTGAAGAAAATCTACAAGCGGGAACTGGTCAAGCGCTCCATGCTGTTCAAGATTGCCGCCGCCTGGGTGATCACGGTACCGGCGACCGCCGGTCTGGCGGCGACATTCTTCTTCCTGATCAGCAGCCTCATGCTCGTCACCGTCTGACAAACCAGCGGCCGACAGGAGCGCGGTACAATCCACCCATGCCTGCTCCCTGCTCCGGCGAACGCACCATCGGTGAAGCGCTCGACGCGGCCCTGCCCGCTTGGCGGCAAGCCGGCCACCGCCTGCCGATACTCATCAGCGGTTCGTCCGACTGGACGCTGGCCTGTGCGAGGGCCTTGGTTGATGACGATACCTTGTGGATCGGTCCTGATACCTCGCTATCGGTGCGCTCGCTGTCATTCCGTCGGGCACGGGAAGCGCTTGGGCAGGAGGCTCGACAGGTGGTGTTCAATGCCCTGTCGGGTTTCGATCCGGACGCCCTCGGCGCGGTCGCCGGCCTGCCGCGGGCCGGTGGCTGCCTGATCCTGCTTGCCCCGCCACTGGACGATTGGCCGACGCAGGTCGATCCGGAGCTCGCCCGCATCACGCCCTATCCGTTCTCGCCGGCGGACGCCGGTTCGGCCTACATCCAGCGGCTGGTCCGTCTGCTGCGCGAGTCATCGCTGCTCTGGCGGCTGGCAGAAGGCCACCCCCTGCCACCAGTTCCCGCGGCGGTCGCCGGGCCTGTCTACACACCAGATGCGGGCCATGCCCCCTGTCGTACCGCCGATCAGACCGACGCAGTCGAGCGGATCCTCAGCGTGGCCCAGGGCCGGCCACGCCGACCACTGGTGCTGCGTTCGCATCGTGGCCGCGGCAAGAGTTCGGCGCTCGGCATCGCCGCAGCTCGCGTGTTGCAGGTGGAACTTGGCGACGTTCTGGTCACGGCACCACGACGTGAAGCGGTCGCGCCGCTGTTCGATCGGGCGGCGAAGACCACCGGCATCGAGCCACATGCCGACGGATCACTTCAGCTCGGCGAGCATCGACTCCGCTTTTTGCCACCGGATGTCCTGCTCAAACAGCGTCCCTCGGCCCGTCTGCTGCTGATCGACGAAGCGGCAGCCCTGCCGGCCTCCGTGCTCGAATCCCTGTTTGCGACCTATCCTCGCACGGTCTTTGCCACCACCGAGCACGGCTACGAGGGCAGCGGCCGCGGCTTTACGCTGCGATTCCTGCCCTATCTCCAATCGCAAGCCGTTTCGGTTCATCACCACTGGCTGACTACGGCGATTCGCTGGTCCGCCGATGACCCGCTGGAATCTCTGATCAACTGTCTGCTGCTGCTCGACGCCGACCCGGCCGAGCTGCCGGGTGACACGATCATCAAGACAGGGCCACCGACGCGGCTGGATCCCGAGGCACTGGCCACAGACGAGGCCGGCCTGTCCGAGCTGTTCGGTCTGCTGGTCAGCGCCCACTACCGCACCACCCCACGCGATCTGCGGCAATTGCTCGACGCGCCCGGTGTCCAGCTGTGGTCAATCAAGACGCCGGCCGGCCAGGTCGTGGCCACCGCGGCGACGCAGGACGAGGGTGGACTGCCCGCCCCGCTGGCCGAAGCGATATTCCGTGGCCAGCGACGTCCGCGTGGCCACCTGCTGCCACAGACGATGGCCACCCATGCCGGCGAGCGGCACTGGGCGACGCTGCGGGGCCGACGCATCCAGCGGATTGCCGTGCACCCCGATGCACAGCGGCAGGGACTGGGCCGCCAGCTGGTCGCTGCCTTGGCCGAACAGGCACAGACGGACCAGTTCGACTTTCTGGGTGTGAGTTTCGGCGCCGAAGACGAGTTGATCGATTTTTGGCGAGCCTGCGGCCTGGAAAGCCTGCATCTTGGTCAGCTGCGCGATCCGGCCTCTGGTCAGGAAGCACTGGTCATGGCCACAGGGCTCTCGCCGGTCGGGCGGCAGGCAGTCGAGCAATCGGCCCGACGCTTCATTCACAGCCTGCCGACACAGGCCGCCGGCCCCTTGCGCCATATCGACCCCGCCCGGCTCGCCCATCTGCTGGCCCGCGCCCGGCCAATGCCTCTGCCACTGCTTGATTCGGAGGCGTGGCGACAGATCGAGGCTTGCGCCCGTCATCAACATCATTTCGATGCCGCACTGGCGCCGCTGCGTGTATTCCTGCCGGCCGCGCTGACCCAACCGGCGGTAGTCGAGGCCGTATCAGCACAGGAACGCGCCTTGTTGATCGGGCGTTTCCTGCAACTCACCACGGACGATACGATCGCCCGTTGGTTCGGCCTTGCCGGACGACGCGACATCGACGCCCGTTGCCGACAGACGCTGCGCCATGTTCTGGAGGCGCTTGATATCCCAGACAAATCCTGACCGGCAGACCCGCGCGCGGACTAAGCTCAATGGACGCCCGCATACGTGATCCCTATGCCCCACGGGGCCGGATGGTCGTCGCCAAGCATCACTGACAGGAACCACATCGCATGAAAGTCGCTTTCTTCTCCACCAAACCCTATGACCGCGAATCCTTCGAGGCACTGGATCACGAGCACGAGATCGACTTCTTTCCCCAGCGGCTGACCGAGGACACGGTCCATCTGGCAAAGGGCTATCCGGCCGTGTGTGCGTTTGCCAACGACGTGCTCGACGCCCCGGTGATCCGGGCGCTGGCCGAGACCGGCACCGAGGTGCTGGCGCTGCGTTGTGCCGGGTGCAACCACGTCGACTTCGATGCGGTGACCGAGACCGGGATGCGGGTGGTCCACGTGCCGGCCTACTCGCCGAATGCGGTGGCCGAGCACGCCGTCGCCCTGCTGATGGCGGTCAATCGGCAGATTCCGCGGGCGACCGCGCGGGTGCGCATGGGCAATTACGCCCTGCATGGCCTGGCCGGCTTCGACGTGGTCGGCAAGACGGTGGGCGTGATCGGCACGGGCAAGATCGGGGCGGTGTTCGCTCGGATCCTCAAGGCCGGCCTCGGTGCCCGGGTGATCGCCCACGACCCCTACCCCAACCCCGACTGCGAGGCGATGGGCGTGAAATACGTCTCCCTCGACACACTGTTCGAGCAGGCCGACGTGATTAGCCTGCACTGTCCGCTCACCGAGGACAGCCATCACCTGATCGATGCCGACGCCATCGACCGGATGAAACCCGGCGTGGTAATCGTCAACACCGCCCGAGGCGCGGTGATCGACACGCCGGCGGTCATCGACGGCCTCAAGAGCGGGCGGATCGGCGGGCTGGGGATGGATGTCTACGAGCACGAGGGACCGCTGTACTTCGAGGACCGCAGCGACGAGGTCCTCACCGACGACCTGTTTGCCCGCCTGTTGGGCTTTCACAACGTGGTGATCACCGGCCACCAGGCCTTCCTCACCCACGAGGCACTCGGTCAGATCGCCAACCAGACCCTGCAGAACCTGACCTGCATCGAGACCGACACGGCCTGCGAGCGTGAGATCACCCCGGCCGAGGAGCAGGCCGACTGACCCCTTGCGGTCGGCGCGGTACAATCTCAGTCTTTGCCCCGAGTGCCCATGGATCTGATCACCCCCCTAGAACTCGCCTCGCTCAAGCCCGTCGGCCAGGGGGCACAGAAGCTCGTCTTCCACCACCCGGACGACCCACGGGTGCTGGTCAAGGTAGTCAATCCGGATTTCATCAGGCGTCGTGATCGCGCCGATGCCTTCTACAAGAAGCGTCGACGCCTCGGCCATTATCGAATGTTTGCCCGCGAGATAATCGAGCACCTGGTGCTTCGGGCCCAGCATCCAGGCCAGCTCGTCCACTGCCCGCACGTCCAGAACATCCTCGGCATGGTCGATACCGACTTGGGGTTGGCGCTGCTGGTCGAAGGGGTACTGGACCAGCATGGTGACCCGGCACCTACGCTGGCCGACCTGCTGCAGCGGGGGGATTTCGGCCCGGCTGAGGAACAGGCCCTGCACTGCTTTCTCGACTGGATCATCGACTCCAATCTGCTGGTCAATGACCTCTCCCTGGACAACCTAGCCTGGCATCAGGACGGGTATTTCGTGATGATCGATGGACTAGGAGATCGTGCCGGCATCCCGATCCGCGCGGCCAGCCCCTGGCTCAACCGCCTGTACAAACGGCAGAAAACCCGCCAGTTGCTTGAGGCCGTTGCCCAGGAAGCCCGATAATTCAAGTCAAGAGACCACCATATTCCGCGAGATTGGTGCTACCAATCCTCTTAAAGAAATATTAAGGAGAAAATCCATGCGCCCCGAGACCATCGCTCTACACGCCGGCTATCAGCCCGACGACCAGCACGCCGTGGCCGTGCCGATTCACCAGACCACGTCCTATGCCTTCGACAACGCGCAGCATGCCGCCGATCTGTTCGATCTGAAGGTCCCGGGCAATATCTATTCGCGGATGATGAACCCCACCAACGCCGTGCTCGAGGAGCGACTGGCCTTGCTTGATGGGGGCATCGGGGCACTGGCCACCGCCACCGGCATGGCGGCAATTACCTATGCGATCCAGACCATCGCACAGGCCGGCGACAACATCGTTTCGATCAGCGAGCTCTACGGCGGCACCTACAACCTGTTCGCCCACACCTTCCCGCGCCAGGACATCACGGTACGTTTCTGCGACAAGGACGACTTTGCCGGCATCGAGGCAGCGATCGACGGCCGCACTCGCGCAATTTTCTGCGAATCGATCGGCAATCCCTCCGGCAGCATCGCCGATATCGAGAAGCTGGCCGAGATCGCCCATCGTCACGGCCTGCCGCTGATGGTCGACAACACCGTCGCCACTCCATTTTTGCTGCGCCCGATCGACTACGGGGCCGACATCGTCATCCATTCGGCTACCAAATACATCGGCGGGCATGGCACCACACTGGGCGGCGTGATCGTCGATTCCGGACGATTCGACTGGGCCGCCCACCCCGAGCGGTTCTCGATCCTGATTGATCCCGATCCCTCCTATCACGGCGTGAGCTACACCAAGGACGTCGGCGAGGCGGCGTTCATCACCCGCGCCCGCGTGGTTCCCCTGCGCAATACCGGCGCGGCCCTCTCGGCACAATCGGCCTGGAACCTGCTGCAAGGGCTGGAGACGCTGTCCCTGCGGATAGAGCGCATCTGTGACAACACCCAGAAAATCGCCGAGTATCTCGACAGTCATCCGCAAATCAGCTGGGTGAAGTACGCCGGGCTGCCCGAGCACAAAGATCATGACTTGGCGCAACACTACATGGGCGGGCGGGCATCGGGGATCCTGAGTTTCGGGCTAAAGGGCGGGCGTGAAGCGGGCGCCAAGTTCTACGACGCGCTGCAGCTGATCCTGCGCCTGGTAAACATCGGCGACGCCAAGAGCTGCTCGGCCATCCCGGCCTCGACCACCCACCGCCAGCTCAACGATGAGGAACTGCGTGCCGCCGGTGTGCCACCGGACCTGGTGCGCCTGTCGATCGGCATCGAACACATCGATGATCTGATCGAAGATCTCGAGCAGGCACTGAAGGCCGCGCAATAAGATATGGGAGATTCCATGTCTCCCCACAATGGTGCGGTGCCCTGTGGGAGCTTGCCTGCAAGCGAATCGCGCCGGGAGGCGCGAGTTGGAGTTTGAGGGCGCCGCGCGGTTGAATCCAGTGACAATTTACGACTGGACAGCCGCTGGCGCGGCTTTCGCGGACAAGGCCCGCTCCCACAATGGCACCGTGCCACCAGAACCCCATGTGGGGAGACATGGAATCTCCCACTATGGCGTGGTGGTTGCTGTGACTTCGCGGGTGGGGTCCGCCCCCACAATGATGCGATGCGACGAGTCTTGTGGGGAGGCATGGAATCTCCCACGATGCCGTTGGTCACTGCCTGGGTGATGCCTGCTCCACTCAGGCCAGCAGCACCGCCAGGATTCCGGTAATGAAAATGCCATCGAAGGTACCAGCCCCGCCAATCGAGGCCACCGGCGAGCCGAGCTTGCGTATGTCCTTGAGCCGCAGCAGATCGGCCCCGATCAGCACGCCGATCGTCCCACCCACATAGGCAAGTGCCGGGCTGTGCTCGGGATCGATCAGCAACGCGGCCACGGCTGCGGCCAACGGGGCAATCAGGATGGGCATGCCAATGCCGATCCCCGGGATCGGCCGGCTGAATCCGTAGGCTGCCGCCGAGACGACCGCCACCGTGAGCAGGTGATCGAACCACGCCGCCCCGGCATTGAGCACCAGGTAGGCCGAAAAAGTCAGCGGCAGCAGGCAGCCGCCCAGATTGACGGCCACCGTGGTGTAGCCCTCGAATGGCAACTGACGAAAGCCTAGCAGGCGGCCCAAGGCTGTCTCGGGCGGCGGTTCCGGCGGCTCCTCCGCCTGCATGCGAAACAACGGCACATTCACCAGGCTACCCAGCAGCGAGGCGAACAACAGCGTCATGCTGGCCTCGGGATTCAAGCCAAGCTTGTGGAACGCCAGTTGCAGCGCCCCGACCTGGATCAGGACAAACAGGAAAATCAGCCCGAACAGGGCGAACAGGGATGGACCGCCCGGCATCAGTGCTGCCTCAACCGGCATAGGTCGCCGAAACAATCACGCCAGCACATTTCAACACGACAAAGCGTACTCATCAGCGGTACAGGCTCCAAACGGCCGTGCTCTCATCTTGTTATAGGAAGCTCTGATACTAAGCCGATACGACTGTTGAGCGGCTCAGGGCAGATCGGTCACGGCTACGGACGTCAGCCGGTCACCAACTTCTCGACCGAGGGTGAGCAACCGATCAACCGGCACGTAGGCCCGGCCGGCAAGGCGCGGCAGACTGTCGCTCCCGGGGGTCATCCCGACCTGATCCAGGGCACGCCAGGCCAGCTCGGAACAGTACATGACGGAATCGTCATCGAGGCGAAAGCGAGTATCGAAGGCGGTGTTGCGGGCCATGTGGCCCAGAAGCCAACGGCCGACATGCGCCCGCTGTTCGGCATCGAGCCCCGGGCGGACAATGCGCGTGTAACGGGCATTCGCGGTGAAATCCGGCAAGGCCTCGCGGCGAATGCGCCCACCCATGGGTGAACCGTCCATGTGCACCACGGAAAGCGAGCCGCCCTCGCGCAGCACCATGCCGGCATGACTCCAACGAGTATCTGCGTCGGCGAACCGGCGCGCCACGAATCCCCAAGCACTGTCGTTGCCCAGGAGAACGATGTCACCAGTGCGAAGTTCGCCCGCAGCGGCGTTGCTTGCCCACAGGCCCAGAATCAGGGCAAGTCCGACCGCTATTGGCCCACTTCGCATTGCTTGGCGGCAACCATCAGCTTTTGTATGGCACTGTCGCCAAACAGCTGGCCGCGCTCAAAATCGCTCAAGTCCTCTTGATCCGAGGCCATGAACTCCGCCAGCTGGCTGAATTCTTCTGCACTGATCTCATCTTCCAGACGGTCGGCGATGCACTCACAGCCAGCCGCATCATCCGAGTTGTCTATGCAGGCCGCCACGAATTCGGCCCGAGGGCCATTCCCGGCACCAGAGCAGCCAGCAAGCCCCAGCATCAGCGCGGTCGCTGCGGTCAGGGCCAGCGCCATCCCTGTTTTCGTGTTTTGCATCTGTCGCTCTCCCTTGCATGATTTACACAGAACAAAGTGCCAGCCTATTGCCCTGACCGCAAACGCATGCCTGTGTTCGCCGGCCGCTTCTCACGAGATCGTGGGGTGTTTTAGAAGACCACCGCCAGTTGGGTGGTAAACGTCCCAGCAGTCTTGCCGGTACCGCCGACGGCAACACCGTAATCACGATCATGAGCATATTCGAAGCTCAGCGTCGTGTTGCGCCAGACATCAACCGCAAACAC
Source organism: Halothiobacillaceae bacterium (assembly GCA_041676845.1). Classification (GTDB taxonomy): domain Bacteria; phylum Pseudomonadota; class Gammaproteobacteria; order Halothiobacillales; family Halothiobacillaceae; genus Guyparkeria. The sequence continues at coordinate 120,687 of JBAYRD010000002.1, forward strand.
GGCCAGGGCGCGGCTTTTAGGCAGACCAAGCGCAATGGCCTCTTCGCTGCCCTGATAGCCAATTGCCACCTCGGCCTGCCGGCCGTGGAAACCAAATTCATGGGCTGCCTCGACATTCCAGGCCGCTGGACGTGCCCCAGCCTCGCGGAAGGCCATCTCATCGACAGCAAAGTCATCGATGGCCGCCAGGTATTCGCCCACCAGGGTGATGACGTCATGAATATCCAGCACCACTGCGGTGGTCCAGGCAGCCACTTTGTCGCCATTGACCTGCCCGGCGGACACCTCCTCCGTCAGCAATCTTTCCATCTCCCTGGACTCGCCCAAATGGTTGATATAGCCACCGGACAGCAACAGATCAGCCTCGCCGATTTGCGCCTCGTAGGCCAGTACCCCGCCCCAATTATCAATCCGGTCCTTGCTACCAAGGTCACCATCAAAGGCATACAGGCCAGCTCGGACCCCCCCGATACCGGCCTGGGCCGAAATGGCAGTCTTGCGGGTTTCGCCCAGCTCATAGGTCAGCGGCTCGGAGATCATGATGCTCTCGTAGAGACCAAACGGCAGGTAGAACTGGCCGGCGCGCAGCGACCAGAGCTGATCGGGATGGGTCACGGCGACGGCGACCGTATCAAGTTCGAACGGCGTGTGGTCTTCTCTGTAAAGCGTGCTGACCTCAGCGCTCAACCACTCATTGAGCAGCACCTCCAGCCCCAGTTCGGCACGATCCACGACAGTGCCGCTCTCATCTGATCCTGTGTATGGGCTGCTGTGATAAGCCTCGACATCAACCAAGCCTTGGAAGTCGATCGTTGGGAACTCACTGCCGTCGTCAGCCGAGGCCACGACTGGCGCCGAGGCCAGGGCAATGGCAAGGGACAGGGGGGCGGCCAATTGGCCGGGGCAAGTCTTGTGCATCTTGTACATGAAAAACTCCTGATCATTATTCGCCCATGAGGGCGTGTTATGGACAGGGCTGGCTGGCGACGGCTGGCTTGCCCCTTTGAAAACAATTTATGAAAGCAACTGAGACGGGATGCGCCTCTCAGAATCGAGTCTGCGTGACGAATCCGTCTCATTACGATTCGTGCTGAAATTCGATGCCGCAAAGCTCCCGGAAAGCACAACAGACAACAGCGGGCGGATGGGCTTAATCGATAGGCACGAGGCAAATCGTGCCAAGTGCCCGGCGGCAGGTTCAGCTGCCAGCCGGCTCCCCGCTGCGCTGCCGGTGTGGCGCGTACAGCGCTGCGATTGCGAGCACCAACCCGGAGACGGTGGCGATCATGCCCGCTGCACTGACGGCATCATCGGCGCCCAGCCACAGCGGGCCGTAGCCGGCCAGGACGTAGCCAACCACGGCGGAAAACACCGCGAAGGCAACCGACCAGAGCACCTGATGTCCGAGACGATTGGTCATCAGGCGGGCGGCCGCTGGCGGACAGATGAACATGGCAATGACGATGATTGAGCCAACCGCATCGAAGGCGGCCACAGCGGCGATCGCCGCCATGATCACCAGGCTGAAACCGATCAGGTTGGTGCGCATGCCCAGCACCTGAGCAAACCCTTCATCGAAGGTCGAGATCATCAACGGCCGCCAGAAGACCAGCGTGAACACCAACATCAGCAGCGTGACAATGGCAATCCGCGGCAATTCGGGAGGCAGCGCTGCCAGGGCCGTCGGATCGAGCAACGACCGCCAGCCGGTGGCCTCGACCCAGATCAGGCTCTCGAGGCTGCCATAGAGCGCATGCTGCACGTCCAGATGCACCGATGAGGTGTCCGACTGCTCGAGCAACAGCACCCCGAAGGCGAACATCGCGGTGAAGGCCACCCCCATGGCCGCACCCGGCTCAATCCGGCCCAACCGGCGGATCAGCTCGATCAGGATCACCGCGACCACCGCCGCTCCGGCGGCGCCGCCCATCATCGCCCAGGAGCTGACCGTGCCGGTGAGCAGAAAGCCGACCACGATCCCCGGCAGCACCACGTGACTGATGGCATCCCCGATCAGCGCCTGACGACGCAATACCAGGAAATTGCCCGGCAAGGCGCAGGCCACGGCTGCCAGCACGCCGATCAGCATCGGCACCAGCGACAGCATCACGAATTCACTGCCCATCATGCGAAGCCCTCCCTGAAGCCTTCCTCTTGGACCGCGCTGATCCGGCGGTCGATCTCGCGGATTTCATCAGCGGTCAGCACCGCTTCAATCGGGCGCAGTCCGTCGTAACGCGACACCACCGCTTCATGGGCATGCATCCATCGAGCGACCGCCCAGCGCGCCTCATCCCGACGGGCCTTGGCCGCACGCCGCCGGCCCGATTCAGTAGGCACGCCGTCCGGCCGCGCCAGCCCGGCCTTCACCAGCAATCTGAGGGTATAGCGTTCGTAGATTGGCAAGTCCTGGGCCATCGCCAGCAACCCCTGTCGCAGGTGGATGCGTCGCTGCTGGCGACGATGACGCATCCAGACGGCCAGCAACCCCCGATCCGGGGCGAACAACATGGAGATGACGAACAGTCCGAAGGCGGTCAGGACAATGATCGGTCCCGTGGGTAGCGCCGGCGCGGTGGCTGAAACCGCAGCGCCGATGTAGCCCGACAGCCCGCCGAACACCCCGGCAATACCAAGCACTCGATCGCTACGATTGCTCCAGAATCTCGCCGCCACCGGCGGGATGATCAGCAGCGCCACAATCAGGATCAAGCCGACGATCTTCAAACCGATGACGGTTACCGCCGTCACCAGCCCCATCACGGCCAGATCCATGCGCTGCACGTTGATACCGGCGGCCGCAGCAAAGCCGGCATCGAAGGCGACCAGCGTCATCGGCCGACGCAGCACCCAGACGGCAAGGACGGCCAGTGCTCCCGCCACTGCGATCAGCATCGCATCGGCGTACAGCATCCCGGCAGTTGACCCCACCAGAAAGTTCTCCAGTCCGGCCGGCCGACCGGCCGACACAGTCTGGATCACAGTCAGCAGCACCACTCCGAAACCGAAGAACACCGACAGCACCGCCCCGATAGCGGCATCTTCGGCCAGGCGGGTTCGGCGCGTCAGCCAGTGCATGCCCAGCAAACCCACCGCCGCCGACAGGCCCGCGCCAATCAGCAATCCACCCAGATGGCGACCATCACTACCGAAGGCGACCATGACCAGAAAGGCCAGCGCAACACCCGGCAGGGTCGAATGACTGATGGCGTCCGAGACCAGCGCCCGCTTGCGCAAGAACAGGAACGTGCCCGATGCGCCGGCCGCAATGCCCAGCAGGGCCGCCCCAATGGCCACCAGGGTGGCGTTGTATCCCAGCTGCAGGGTAAGTGCTTCGAGAAGCATCAGTGTCCACCCAGTTGCAGCTGATCCATCAGAGTGGCCTCCAGTCTTCCACCGTAGGCCTGCTGCAGATGCTTCTCGGTAAAGGCCTCAGCCACCGTGCCTTCAGCCACCTTGTGGACGTTGATCATCATCACGTGGTCGAAATAATCACAGACGGTGGTCAGGTCGTGATGGACCGCGACCACGGTCCGCCCCTCAGCCTTGAGGGTCTTGAGCACGTCAATGATGGCCCGCTCAGTGGCGGCATCCACACCAGCGAAAGGCTCGTCGAGGAGATACAAGTCCGCTCCCTGCGCCAGCGCCCGGGCGAGAAATACCCGCTGCTGCTGACCGCCGGAAAGCTGCCCGATCTGCCGGTCGGCGAAATCGCGCATGCCGACTCTGTCCAGGCAGTCGTTTATGCGCCGTCGGTGGTCGGCATTCACTCGACGCAACAGGCCAAGCTCGCGAGTCAGCCCCATTTGCACCACGTCGATCACACGGGTGGGAAAATCCCAGTCGACCGAGGCACGCTGGGGAACATAGGCGATGCGATGTCGACTTTTGGCCAACGGCTGACCGTAGACGGTCACCACGCCCGACAGGCGTGGAATGATGCCGAGAACTGCCTTGAGCGTGGTCGACTTGCCGGCGCCATTCGGGCCAATGATGGCGGTCATCGAGCCATCCTCAACCGTCATGTCCAACGAGAAGACAGCCGGCTTCTGGCCATAGGTCACGGTCAGCCCGCGCACCGCCAACGGCTTGTCGGACAGATCAGCCATCGAGGAGGCCGAAGCCACCGGGTTTGAACTCATGTCACGGCTACCGCGACCGTTAATAAACGGGAGGCGTTGGATCATGCTCATGATCCACCTTCGTCCAGCAGGCCCTGCATGCCGCCAGCTGGCGCCTCACCGCCCAGGCCGCGGGCAATAAGGGTGGCATTGTGATCGATCATGCCGATGTAGGTGCCTTCGTAGGTACCGTCCGGGCCCATGGCATCCGAGAACAGCATGCCGCCCACCCGGAGCTCATGCCCGCGCGCCTTGGCACCTTCCACCAGGGCGCGGACATTGTGTTCGGGCACCGTGCTTTCCACGAACACCGCGGGAATGCCACGCTCATGCACCAGATCGACCAGATCCCGGATGCGTCGCAGCCCGGCTTCCGATTCGGTTGAAATGCCCTGGATCCCGATGACCTCAAGACCGAAGGCACGACCGAAATAGGAAAACGCATCGTGTGCGGTCAGCAGGACTCGATTGTCCTCGGGGATGGTCGCCGTGATCCTTTCAGCGTAACGCTGCACCTCACCGATTTTGTCGAGATAACTGTCCGTCCGCTCGCGAAAATCTGCTTCCTTTTCCGGGCGCAGTTCAATCAACGCATCGCGAACCGCGCCCACCACCTCAGACCATTCGGCCGGGGACATCCACAGATGCGGATCAAACTTGTCGTCATAGTCATCGTGGCCCAGCAGACGATCCACCGGCAACACCTCGCCGACAGCGACCACTGGCTGACGACGAGCCAGTCGATGCAGGAATTCCTCCATCTGTGCCTCGAGATACAGCCCGTTCGACAGCACCAGATCGGCGCGGGTCATGGCAGCGATATCACTGCGAGTCTGCCGGTAGGAATGGGGATCGATGCCCGGCCCCATGAGCGCCTTGACCGTGACCTCTTCAGCGCCAATTTCACGCACTGCATCGGCGATCATGCTGGTCGTGGTCACCACCGACAGAGGCTTGGCTGCCTGTGCCTTCGCCCCGAACACCAGCCATGCCAACAGCACGATGAACCCGACCAGCAACAGATGTCGACGTCCTACCGCGCCTGCATGCTGTGCTGCCTCCGCACCCTCTTCATTCACCATCTCGCCGGCTCCTCATCAAAAAGTTAGTCTCGTCTAACTCCGGACTTTACCCGGGAGCCGGCACCGCCGTCAACACCCAATGCATGCATTGTGGATTGCATCAAAGCGAGGCAACTGGCGTAGAATCCGGCGCTCGTTTCCGCAGGCAAGAACCCCGATCCATGACAGACAGATCCCCCGGCGATAGCCGGCTTTCTCGACTCAAGGCATTCATCGGGCCCGGGACCACGGCAGTAGGCTGGAAGGAAGTCACGATCGCGGGCCTGTCGGCCTTGTTCGGCATCGCGGCGGTATACGTGTTGACCAGCTGGGTCCTCGGTCCGCTGGCCACGGTCATCATGGTTGCCTCAATGGGGGCAGCAGCGGTCCTGCTGTTCGCCGTCCCGCACGGCGCCTTGTCTCAACCCTGGCCGGTGTTCGGTGGTCAGCTCATCTCCGCGCTCATCGGTGTGACCGCCGCCCAGTGGCTGACCGACCCGGCACTAGCCGCCGGAGTAGCCGTCGGTGGGTCGATCGCTGCCATGCAGCTGCTGCGTTGCATTCATCCACCCGGCGGCGCGACCGCATTGATCGCCGTGATCGGCGGCCCGGCAGTACACGACCTGGGTTACGGCTATGTCCTGCTGCCGGTGCTGGCGAACACGGCCATCATTTTCCTGATCGCCGTGGCTGCCAATTATCCGTTCCCCTGGCGTCGCTACCCGATCGGCCTGGTGCGATGGGAGGACCCCCCTGCCCCGCCGCTGACATCGCGCCATCTGCAAGCCGCCGTGCGCGATCTCAACGTGGTGGTCGACATCACGCCGGCCGAACTGGATGCGATCGCACGCAGCGCAATCGCTCATGCCACGCAGGACAACTCGCCGCTGAAAGTGCTCATCGGCGAACGCTACGTACGGACTGAGGAAGAAGCCGAGACCGGCAACGACCAGCGAAGGGATGGCCAGCGAAGAGATGAAAAGGAAGACAAACCCGCTCGCGGCCGGGTCACCCTGAACGTGATCAAGAAGCGGGACGAGCCGGACGACAGCAAGGACTGAAGCTGCAGGACCAAGCCACAGGGCCGGCATGCAGTCCGCTTCAAGAGGCTATTTATAAGGGCTTATTCCGGGGGACTTATTCCGGGGGACTTATTCCGAGGGTTCTTGTACCCGCAGCGCTGCCCGACCGCCGTCGATGGAGAGCCGATTGGTGATGTGGCAGAACAGCTCGGCGGTCTTTTGCGCGTCATAGAGCGCGCCGTGGGCCCGACTGCTGTCCCAGTCGAACCCGGCGGCCGTGCAGGCACGTGCCAGCACGGTCTCGCCCAGCGCGACGGCAGAAGCCGTGACGGTGTCGAGGGTAGAGAACGGATGGAAGGGGTTGCGCTTGTAACCGGTGCGATCACAGGCAGCTTGGAGCACGGCCAGATCAAACGGCGCATTGTGTCCTACCAGGATCGCCCGCCGGGCATTGAGCGACCTGACCTGACGCCGGATCGGACCAAAGAAGGCTTCCAACGCCGCTCGCTCTTGCAGAGCCTCACGCTCGGGGTCGGCGGGGTCGATACCGTGGATCTTGATCGAGACCGGATCGACCGTAGTCAGCTCACTCGGATGGACCGAGATGACGTGTTCCTCGCGGGGATATAGCCGACCCTGCTCATCGACATCGAGCAACACCGCGCCCAACTCGAGCAACGCGTGTTCCTGCGGATCCAACCCGCCGGTCTCGACGTCCACCACCACCGGTACGAAACCGCGAAAGCGGCGCGCGATGGTCCAATCGCTCCGATCAAAAGTCTTGCTCATCGATCGCTCAATCAAGACCGAGGCGCTGTCGCCAGGAAGACACCGTGTTGGACATCAGCATGGCAATGGTCATCGGACCCACACCGCCCGGCACCGGTGTGATGTAGCTGGCCCGCGCCGCCGCCGTGTCGAAGTCGACATCGCCGTGCAGCGTGCCATCCTCGCGGCGGTGGATGCCGACGTCGACCACGATCGCACCCTCCTTGATCCACTCCCCCTTGACCAGACCAGGCTTGCCGACGGCGACCACAACCAGGTCGGCACGACGAACATACGCGGCCAGATCCTCGGTGAAGCGGTGACAGATAGTCACGGTCGCCCCAGCGAGCAGCAGCTCGAGGGCCATCGGGCGGCCAACGATATTCGATGCTCCCACGACCACCGCCTCGACGCCATGCAGATCCCGACCGGTCTCCTTGAGCAGCCGCATCACCCCATAGGGCGTGCAGGGCCGCAGGCCCGGCTGACGTATCGCCAACCGGCCAATATTGGTCGGATGGAAGCCGTCAACGTCCTTGTCCGGATCGATGCGATTGATGATCGAGTCGCTGCTCAGGTGTTCCGGCAGCGGCAGTTGCACCAGAATGCCGTCGACGCGCGGATCGTCGTTGAGCTTGTCGATCAGCGCATCGAGCTCTGCCTGACTGATCGTTTGGTCGAGATCATGCGAAAACGAGGCGATACCAAGCTTGGCGCAGGCCTTGCGCTTGTTGGCCACATAGACCGTTGAGGCCGGATCGTCCCCCACCTGCACCACCGCCAGCCCCGGCGGGCGGTGGCCGGTCTCGGTAAAGGCAGCGATGGATTCGGCAAGTCCGGCACGCACGGTAGCGGCCACGGCTCGCCCATCGAGAAGTCTTGCAGTCATGGGGCGGGTCACATGCGGATAAAGGTGTGATTCAAGAAATGATTGTCGCACGCGCCCCGAGTCGACTCAACGACCAGGCGCTGTCCGGCAACCGAGAAGGGCAAGACCGCAAGGCGGTGGGTCAATGGCGCCTTGAGCTCCGATGGGCTCTGCCGGGCCGCCAGGAGATGGCAAAAGAGCGACCCAAAAACGGCAAGTCGTAATAGCAGCCGGCGTCAGGAAACTTTGTCGGTCGAGGGCTTCAGCATGTCGCGCGCCACCCGACCGTCGTGGGTACGCTGCATGGGCGGAAGCGCGTCCAGGATCCTCTTGCCATAACCCTTTGACTGCAGTCGGGGATCACAGAGCACCATCACGCCGGTATCGGCCGTATCACGGATCAGCCGGCCAACGCCTTGCTTCAAGGTGATGATGGCTTCCGGCAAGGCCATGTGCATGAATGGCACCAATCCCTGGTCCTTGAGCCGTTGCTCACGGGCGGCACGCACCGGATCGCCGGGGGCAGCGAATGGAATACGGTCGATCATCACCAGCGACAGCGCCTCACCACGCACATCCACCCCCTCCCAGAAGCTCTGGGTGCCGAGCAGTACGCCGTTGCCGGCAGCACGGAACTCTTCGAGCAATACCGACTTGGCGCGCGTGCCCTGCACGAACAACGGCAGCTCGGTCAGGTGCTCCTCCAGAGTCTCGGCGGCAAGCTTCAGTGCACGATGGGAGGTGAACAGCAGAAACGCCCGCCCGCCACTGGCCTTCAACAGCGGATAGACCGCCCGCAACGAAGCGAGCGTGTGTTCGCGCGCCCCACCCGGCCCGCTCGGCTCGGGCAGGTTGGGCGGCAGATACAGCACGGCCTGGCTGGCAAAATCGAACGGCGACTCAACCTGTTCACAGCGGACGTCGTCGAGGCTCATGCGTCGAGTGAAATGACTGAAATCGGAGCCGGCGGCAAGTGTCGCCGAGGTCATGATCCAGGCCCGGGGCACGGACTCGATATGCGATTTGAGTTGCCCAGCGGCATTGATCGGCGTGGTATGCAAGATAAATGAGCGCGTGCGCCGCTCCACCCACCGCACGGCATAGCCGGCGGTCTCGACCTTGCCATCACGGAAGGCCGACAGTTCTTCCTGTAGTTCCTGCGCTCGGCCGAACAACGCCTGCAATCCCTTGCCACGTGGCGCGGCAATCTCGAGTTCGGCCACCAGCTCGTTGAGGGCTTCAGCAAGCCGGTCCAGCGCGTCGGTAATCGCCGCATCATCCGCCAGCTCTGTCCAGGGCAGCCGCTCACTCTCGATCCGGGCCAGCGCTTCCAGTACCGGATCGGTGGCGTTCTTGAGGGCATCGGCGGCCTCGGCCAGATCCGGCTGATCGCGGGCCTCGTGCTTCTGCTCGGCCCGGGTGTCGGCAGCAAGATCGCGCAACTGGCGCGAGCCGATCGACTCGCCAAAGAACATCGTGGCAATCTCCGGGACCTGGTGGGCCTCGTCGAGCACCACCACGTCGGTCTCGGGCAGGAGCTCGGCAAAGCCAGTCTGGCGCAGGGCCAGGTCGGCACAGAACAGATGATGGTTGATCACCACGATATCGGCTTTCAGCGCCCGCTCACGCGCCTTGACCACGAAGCACTCATCATAGAGCGGGCATTCTCGCCCCAGGCAGTTGTCGTTGGTGGAGGTCACCAGCGGCCAGATCGCATGATCATCACCCACGCCCGGGCAGTCGGCCCGGTCGCCATCGATGGTTCGTGTGGCCCAGCTGCGCACCCGGGCCAACGCACGGGCATCCTCACGTCGCGGTGGTCGCACCTGCCCATCGGCCAGATCCAATCGGTACTTGCACAGATAATTCGCCCGTCCCTTGAGCAAGGCTACCTTTGCCTTGACCCCGAGCAGATCGCGCAGCTTTGGCAGGTCGCGATCAAACAGCTGATCCTGCAAATGCTTGGTGCCGGTGGAAATCAAGGCACGCTTGCCCGAAAGCAATACCGGCGCGAGATAGCCGAAGGTCTTGCCCACGCCGGTGCCGGCCTCGACCACCAGGGTGTGCTGATCGTTGATGGCATCGCGGATCAGTTCGGCCATCTGACGTTGCCCGGCCCGGGGCTGGTAGCCCTCAAAGGCACCGGCCAGCCGCCCATCGGGGCCGAAAACCTCTTCCAGCCCCAGCTTGGAGGCGTGCCCTGAAACGTGTCCTGAAACGTGGTCGGGTGCTGCACTCATGCGTTCAAAAACCCGTGCGTCAGCGCGGCGGAGAGTCCTCCGGCGCGTTTTTCGGCCTCGCGGGCACCGGCCTCGTCACCCTGGGCGCGGCGCGCCTTGGCGATCAGCGACCAGGCTGCTGAAAGGACCTGATTGTCACGGGCATGCTCCACCGCGCGCAGTGCCAACTGCTCGGCCTGCTCCGGCTGCCCCTGGGCCAGACGCAGCTGCGCGAGATCCAGCCAGACACGCGCATTGGTGGGCTCGATCTGCACCGCGCGTTCCAGCGTCGACTGGGCCCCGGCCAGATCCCCGACCGACCGGCGCTGGTCCGCCTGTCGTACCAGCGCCAGCACTGCCGGCGAAGTCCGGGAAGTTTCGGGTTTCTTGGCCGGCGCGCTCGGCAACTCCTGCTCCTGGATCGTCGGCGCGTCCAGCGGGGTGGCGCGCACGATCGGTTCCGGCGCCGGTACCGGTTCAGGAACCGGCGCCGGCGGGCGGGTCGGCAGCGGCGCACAGCCAGCAAGCACGAAGCCGGTAACGGCTAGCGACAGGAGGGGCCGGCGCCACAAGGCGCTCATCGGAAGTCGGGTCGACTGCATACTGTTATCCATTGACTCCATCCATGGTCTTAGCGAAACCAGTCCCACAAGCCGCCCCGCTCATTGGAGCGCTGTTCGGGCCGTCTGCCATCACAGCTGGCGGCCATCTCGGGGACGTGCCCGGCCATGAACGGCAAAAGCTCTCCCGGGCAGTGCTCGGGGACGACGAACCGCCGCTCAGGGCCCACATGCGCCAAGCGTACCCCGCGTGGCGGGTGTCTGTCGCGTGGCTGATTATCAAGGCGCTCAAAGGTTGCAGCCCAGAGCGGCAGGGCGGCACTCGAACCGGTGAGATTGGCCGGCCTATCATCATCTCGGCCGACCCAGATCACACCGACCCGATTGCCGGTAAAACCGGCGAACCAGGCATCGCGCCCATCATTGGTGGTGCCGGTCTTGCCCGCCAGGCCCAGTGATGCCGGGAACGTCTGATTAAGCCGAGTGGACGTGCCCTCGGCCACCACCGTCTGCAACCCATGCTGCAGCAGGTACAACGGCTCACGGGCCACGCCCCGACGCACATCCAGGGAGTAGCGTGACAGCTGGTTGCCATCGCGGTCAACGACGCTGCGAATGGCCCGCAATGGAGTCACGAATCCGTCTCCGGACAAGGTCTGATACATCTGTGTCACCTCGAAGGGAGTCATGCTCATCGATCCGAGCAGCATCGAGGGATAGAACGGCGATGGACGGGCCGCCCCGAGGCGAGCAAGGGTGTCGGCCACCGCATCTAGGCCGATCTCCATACCCAATCGAACGCTGGGCACGTTGCGGGAATGCGCCAGTGCCTCGATCAGCGGAGTGGGACCCTGGAACGTGCCGCTGTAATTCTGCGGCTGCCAGACTGCCGACCCCTTCTGTTCGACCGCGATCGGCTCGTCGGCCAGCGACGTGATCAGATTGTACTGGTCGGGACGCGAGAGCGCCGCAAGATAGATCGCCGGCTTGATCAGCGAACCGATCTGCCGCCGGGCATCCAGCGCCCGATCGTAGCCATCGAAGTTCACCGCGCGCCCACCGATCATCGCTTCGATCTCGCCGGTACTCACCGACGCGATCAACCCGGCCGTCTCCAGGGTGCCCTTCTCCAGGCCGCGGGCCGCCTCGACCGCTTCCAGCTGTGCAGTGCTCTGTTCCAGAGCAGCCTGCACCTGGGGCCGCAAGGTGGTGAAGATAGCCAGCCCGCGGGTTTTCAGGTCCTCCGGATCGTACTGCGCGACCAGTTGGCGGCGCACCAGATCGACAAACGCCGGATGGCGATCGCGCGAACCGGCCATGGGCAGCACCCCGAGTGGCCGATTTTGCCACTCGGCCCCGGTAGTCTGGTCGACCAGACCAAGATCGACCATCACATCGACCACGACATTGCGACGAGCCAGCGCCCGCTCCGGATTGCGGCGCGGGTTGTAGTAATTGGCCCCCTTGACCATGCCCACCAGCAGGGCGATCTGTTCGGGCCGCAGCTCGTTGACCGGACGACCGAAGTAGAAACTCGCCGCCAGGCCGAAGCCATGGATCGCCCGGTTGCCGTCCTGGCCCAGATAGACCTCGTTGAGATAGGCCTCGAGAATCTTGTCCTTGGAGTAATGCCACTCCATCTCCAGCGCCATGATCATTTCAGCAAACTTGCGCCGATAGGTGCGGTCCTGACTGAGAAACAGGTTCTTCGCCAGCTGCTGGGTGACCGTGCTGCCCCCCTGTGTCCGCTCGCCGGAAACGAGATTGGCGAGAAATGCCCGCAGGATCGCGGTTGGCACCACCCCATCGTGCTCGTAGAAGGCACGGTCCTCGACCGCCAACAAGGCATCGATCAGCAACGGCGCCTGCTCACGAACCTCGTCGATCGACAGCAATACCCGATCCTCGGCCCGACCAGGATAGAGCGTGCCGATCGAGCGCGGTTCGAGCCGGATGATGCCCAGAGACTCACCGCCCGGCGACTCGAGCTCCACCACCTGCCCATCGATGATGCGCGCCTCGACCCGACGAGCGGGTTCCTCGCCATCAGGAAAGGCCACGGCCCGACGATGGAAGGCGACCCGATTGCCGCGGCGATGGAAGGTGCCGGTCTGCGCGAGCGAATCGGCGGCAACGTAATTGAGCCGCTCGAGTGAGGCGACCAGCTGATCGAGATCCAGCGACTGCCCCACGTAGATTTCATCGGGCGCGGCATAGGCCGTGGCCGGCAAGGTGAACAGCGCCCCCTCGAACCGCTCGGTGACCCGCTGGTCGAGATACCACGCCCAGGCCGCCAGCAGCGCCAGGCCGACCAGCATCACCAGCAATCCGACACGCAGCAGCCAGCTGAACAGGCGCCGGCGCCAGCTACGCCGAGGCGGACGTCGACTTGCCCGGCGCCGTTTCGTCGTGCCTTTGCGGACCGCGGTGGCAGGCTTGCGCCGTGCCTTGCTCTTGCCGCTTCTCTTGCTGGATGCCACCTTCAACCCACACTGTTACACTTCGGTGAATGATTTCGACCGCATGCTGATGCGGTCGGCGCCAGTCTATCAGGATGAAAAACCCGACCGGGAACGGCTTGTCCGGCTCACCCAGGAAAACGGCTCAAACCGGTCTTTTCTTCTTCGACCCAATACCAACCGGATGCCGGCCCGACAACGCAGACACCCGGATCGCCCCAACCTCAGGAACACCCATGGCCGAGTCTTCGCAAGAGCAATTGATCGAACGGTTCAAGGAAAACCTCACCGTCAACGATCCGTCCCTTGAACATATACAGACCCACATCTCACACGTCTTCCTGACCGGCCCCTGGGCCTACAAGATCAAGAAAGCGGTCAATTTCGGCTTTCTCGACTTCTCCACCCTCGACCACCGGCGCCACTTCTGCGAAGAAGAACTCCGACTCAACGCCCGCCTGGCCCCAAAATTGTACGACTCCGTACTGGGCCTGGATACCGATGGCCAGTTGGTCGAGGCGACGGATGCGGCCGAAGAATTCGTCATCCGCATGCATCGTTTCGACCAGGCCGACCGACTCGATCTGCTCGCAGGCCGCGAGGGGCTCGACGAACAGCTGGTCGACGAGATCGCCGACCAGATCGCCGCCTTCCACGCCCGCGCCGAGGTCGCGCCCGCACAGACCCGTTTCGGCACGCCCGAAACCGTCTGGGCACCGATGCAGCAAAACCTCGACCAGATCGCCCCGTTCCTGGAGACCGACGAGGATCAGCAGCGACTCGAGCAACTGGCCCGCCTGTCCCGCGCCGCCTTTGAGGCCATCCAGCCCGAACTCACGCAACGCAAGCAAGCAGGTCACATCCGGGAATGTCACGGCGACATGCATCTGGCCAACATGGCGCTGCAGGACGGGACTGTGACCATCTTCGACGGCATCGAGTTCAATGACGATTTTCGCTGGACCGATACCGCCAACGACCTCGCCTTTGCCTTGATGGATCTGCACAAGCGTCGCTTCATCGCCGCCGCCCGCCAGCTGCTCAGCAGCTATCTCGAAATCAGCGGTGACTACGAAGCACTGCCCATCCTGCACTTCTACCAGGGCTACCGGGCCGCGGTGCGTGCCAAGATCGCCCTGCTCGGCCTGCGCGAGGACATGACTGACGACGAACGCAACGTGGCCTGGAGTGATTTCCGTGAGTATGCGGATCTGGCCAATGATTTTTTCACAGCCAGCCAGGGCCAGCTGTATATCACCATGGGCCTCAGCGGCAGCGGCAAGTCACTGGCCAGCCAGGAGCTGGTGATCGGCCACGGCGCGATCCGGGTGCGCTCGGATGCCGAGCGCCAACGCCTGTTCACCGACCGAGCCGAACGCTACAGCCAAGCGGCCAGCGACCGCACCTACGGACGGCTGGCCGAGATCGCCCGCCTGGGCGCCAGCAGTGGCTGGTCGATGGTCATCGACGCGACTTTCCTCGAACGCGCCCGGCGCCGGCAGTTCGAGTCACTGGCCGAGGAGATCGGTGTCCCCTACAGCATCCTGTTCATCGAATGCGAAAAAGAGCAGCTGCTGATCTACCTGCGTAACCGCCAGGCCCGAGGTGATGACATTTCCGAGGCCGACGAGCAGGTGCTCAGACAGCAGCTGCAGACGATCGAACCTCTGGGTCCCGACGAGGCAAGGCACTGTGTCCGCCTCAAGTGCGACGCCCCATTCGGGCCGCAACTAGCCGAGCGACTGCCCCGGCACGAGGCCTGACACGCCGCGCGGGGACAACTCATCCAGTGCCCCAACCAGGTCCGCAGGCACCTGATCCCTGCGCAACCAGCGCCCGCCATCCCCAGAGCCGCAAGACAGCTTCTGATGCAAACAACGGCGCTGCCTATAGGCATAGGCATGGGCATGGGCGTGGGCCGCGCCTAACGGCGCTCCGGGGTTCGGCTGTCGTGTAACCGCAGCCGCGCTCTGACCCCAATGTCACTGATACATCGCAACGTCACTAATGCTAGGCAGATACGGGTAGATATAGGCAGGCGGAAACAAAAAGGCGCCAGCAAGTCTGCCAGCGCCTCTAGTTGAATCCACCAGAAAGAAGTCCGACGCAGAGCGCTCGGACTTGACGTTCTTATTCGTCGAGCGTCTCGACCCGCATCCGCACCACTGCGGCGCGCACGGTCTCCAGCGCCTCGATCTCGGCGATGGCCGCATTCATGGCCTGCTCACGCACCTGGTGGGTAAGCATGACGATCGGCAGGGTGCGCTCATCCTCGCTCAACTCCTTCTGCATCATCGCCTCGATGGAAATATCGTGATCGGCAAGGATCTGGGCGATACGCGCCAACACACCCGGCTTGTCCTGCACCGCGATGCGCAGGTAGTAGGCCGTAACGATCGAATCCATCGGCGCGACCGGCAAATCACTAAGCTGATCAGGCACCACCGCCAGATGCGGCACGCGGTGCATCGGGTCAGCGGTCAGCGTACGCACCACATCGACCAGATCAGCGACCACGGCCGAGGCGGTCGGGTCGGCACCGGCACCGGCACCGTAGTACATGGTCGGGCCGGCCGCGTCCCCCCAGACCAATACCGCGTTCTGTACTCCATCGACGTTGGCCAGCAGGCGGCGCTCGGGGATCAGGGTCGGATGGACACGCAATTCGACACCGTCATCACGCTGACGCGCAATACCCAGATGCTTGATCTGGTAGCCAAACTCACGGGCGTACTGGACGTCGTCGGTTTCAATGCCGGAGATGCCTTCCGTGTAGACCTGGTCGAATTTCAGCGGCATGCCGAAAGCGATCGCGGCCAGGATCGTCAGCTTGTGCGCTGCATCGATGCCCTCGACATCGAAGGTCGGGTCGGCCTCGGCAAAGCCCAGATACTGCGCCTCGGCAAGCACTTCGGCGAATGCCCGGTCCTCGTCACGCATGGCGGTAAGAATGAAGTTGCCGGTGCCGTTGATGATGCCCGCCAGCCACTCGATGCGGTTGCCGGCCAACCCCTCTCGGATGGCCTTGATGATCGGGATGGCACCAGCCACCGCCGCCTCGAAGGCAACCATGGTGTGCTGCTTTTGCGCCAGCTCGAACAGCGCCATGCCCTCATGCGCGATCAGGGCCTTGTTGGCGGTGACCACCGGCTTGCCCAACTCGAGCGCGCGACGAATCAAGTCGTTGGCCGGCTGCATGCCGCCGATCAGCTCGACCACCACATCGACATCCGGGTTCTCGACCACCGCCATCGGATCGGTGGTCAGCTCGATCCCATCCAGCGGGCAGATCCGCGGGGCATCGAGATCACGGGCCGAGGCATGCACCACCTCGATGCGTCGCCCGGCACGACGGGCAATCTCATCGGCATTGCGGGCCAGCACATTGATCACCCCGCCACCGACGGTACCCAGCCCCAACAGGCCAACACGTATCGGTGCCAAGGTCTCGGCCTCCTGACTCTGCTTCTGACTCATTTATTCCTCCTCCGAGGGCGGCTTGACCCCGTGAGCGCGGAACATCGCCTTGATGCCACGGATTGCCTGCCGGGTGCGGTGTTCGTTCTCGATCAGGGAGAAACGTACATGATCATCGCCGTAATCACCGAATCCGATGCCCGGTGAGACGGCTACCTTGGCCTCGGCCAGCAACAGCTTGCTGAACTCGAGCGACCCCATGTGCGCGAACGGTTCCGGGATCTTCGCCCAAACGAACATGGTCGCCTTGGGCGGCTCGATTGGCCAGCCGGCGGCGTTCATGCCCTCGCAGAGCACGTCGCGACGACGACGATACATATCGCAGATCTCGTGGACGCAACTCTGGTCCCCCTCAAGCGCGAGGATCGAGGCCACCTGGATTGGGGTGAAGGTGCCATAGTCGAAATACGACTTCATCCGTGCCAGCGCCTCGACCAGCTTCGGGTTGCCCACCATGAATCCCACCCGCCAGCCCGGCATGTTGTAGCTCTTCGATAGGGTGAAGAACTCCACAGCGATGTCCTTGGCGCCGGGCACCTCCATGATCGACGGCGCCCGGTAGCCGTCGAAGACGATATCGACATAGGCCAGATCGTGCACCACCCAGATGCCCGCCTCACGACAGATCGCGACCACCTTCTCGAAAAACTCCAGATCCACGCACTGGGTGGTCGGGTTCGCCGGGAAGTTGAGAATCAACATCTTCGGCTTGGGCCAGGTCTCCTTGATCGCCCGGGTGAGCTCCTCGAAGAAGTCCACATCCGGGGTCAGGCGCACGTGGCGGATGTCCGCGTCGGCGATTATCGAGCCGTAGGGATGGATCGGGTAGGCCGGGTTCGGCACCAGCACAGTGTCGCCGGCCGACAGGGTCGCCATCGCCAGATGGCCAAGCCCTTCCTTCGAGCCAATGGTGACAATCGCCTCGGACTCGGGGTCGATCTCGACATCAAAGCGCGACCGATACCAATTGGCAATAGCGCGCCGCAGCCGCGGGATGCCCTTGGACTGAGAATAGCCATGCGTGTCGCCGCGTCGGGCGGCCTCGACCATCTTCTCGACGATATGCTGCGGCGTCGGCTGGTCGGGATTGCCCATGCCGAAATCGATGATGTCCTCACCGGCGGCACGCGCTTTCGCCTTGAGTTCCGTGGTGATATTGAATACGTAGGGCGGCAGTCGCTTGATACGGGCGAAATCTTCGTTCACTAGGATTCTGATGCGTTAGGTGAAGGTGGATCGGATGGCGCAGGCTCGGCTGGTTCGCCGAATCCGGGCAAAGACGACAAACAGTAAGGAGCCGCGCTCTGACTGTCAATGTCGCGCGCTTCCAGACCAGCTCAACAAGCTCACATCAAAGCCGTCCGACCAGCATTTTCAGGCGATCCGAAAGCTGCCAGAGGGTCGAGCAGAGGTCAGGCAAAGGTCGAGAAAAACCGGGCGGGTAATGCCACCCAAAGTCGACGATCACCACACCATCTCAGCCCTGGGCACAGCGAATCAGGGCTTACGTTCACTCCCCTCCCCCGCGGCCCTTAATCCGGCAAGATCTCCACCGCCAGATCGGCCGGCGGCGCATGATAAACGGAACTGAGCACCAGTCCATCCACGCCACAAGACGCATATGCCTGGATGTTGTCCATGCGCAGACCGCCAGCCACCAGCAGCGTTGCCCTGGGGTAATCGTGGCGCAATGCGGCACACCACTCCTGCAAGTCGTCAGCCGACACCTTGTCGAACTGCACTGCATCGGCACCTGCCGACAACGCCTGTTCTGCCTGCGCCAGATCATGGCACTCGATAGTGATCTTCTTCTCGCAGGCAGCAGAACACAGCGCTTCCAGGGCTTTTGGCAAGATCCTGCGTCCACCGATCAGATTGAGATGATTCTCGAACAGCAACACCGTCTCGCTCAAGCCGGCCCGATGCAGCTCGGCCCCGCCCGAAAGAATGGCCTTGCTCAAAATCTTCTTCTGCCCCGGCGGGTGCTTGCGCGTGACCAGCAACGGGGCAGCCGACACCTTGCGCACCAGGGCGACCATCTCGGCCGTACGCGAGGCCACACCACAGCCGTGCTCGAGCAGGTTCATTGCCACCTTCCAGCCACGGTGCAAGGTTCCCGCGCTCCCTTTGACGACCAGCAGGCACTCATCTGTGGCGGCGTCGTATCCACTGGGAATCACTGTGGTCACCTCAGCCCCGAGCGTGGTGAAGATCCGAGCCGCCTCCTCGGTCAGCGTCACCCGAACAGGATGCCGCGTTGTCACGGTCAAACGTGCCGGTTGGCTGTCGAGGCCCAGCAGATGGCTGGTCAGATCCAGCAGCGGCGCATCCTCTTCGATCCACTGGTCGACCTCGTGCTGGGTAAAAAAGATCACACCGTGTTTTCCGAAGCCGTGTTCCCCGGGGCCACATTTTTTGTGGCCGGAGTATCCGGGTCGACAGTAAAGCCCATTTGCTCCAGCCCAGGCCGGGATAGCGTCTCGGGGTCCGGCAACTGCTGAATCATGCGCATCGACAGTGGCTCGACCCAGGCCCAGATGGTCTCGGCAACCGACTGTGGCACGGCCTCGGCGGCCATGGCTCGGGCCAGAGCCCGCAGCCAGATCTCGCGATCAACGGCAGTAACACCGAAAGGCCGATGCCGCACACGCAGCATGGGTCGCCCCCGCTGCGGGATATAGCGTGCCGGCCCACCGAGAATCTCGACGAAGTAGTCGGCCGCATGTGTCACTACTTGGCGAAAATGTTCCTCGTCGCCAAACAGCCGGCCTGATGGGCTGCTCCATAGTTCATTATGCTGTCGTTCAATTATCCGACGAATTTTTGCCTCTCCGAGCGCCTGGAACGTCTCCGGCCCAGGCATCGGGGCGTCGGGAAACGACGTTCTACGATTTTTCCAATCCGCATCAATTCGCCCCGGACAACGAGGATTTTCTCTTTCAGTCATGATGTATTCCTTTCCGAAAACGGGGGTAGTCGGCAAACGGCAACCGTTCGACGGCATACATGGTGGTCCGTCGATTGATCATGCGAATCGAGAGTGGCTCAACCCAGTTCCATAGCTCTTCATGGCAAGAGGCGGGGAACCCACTTTCGACCATGGCTTGGGCCAGACAGTCCAACCATGTCAATCGATCCGCCTCCGTAATACTCACCGGAAAGTGACGCTCGCGTAATGCGGGCTGCCCTCGTGTCGAAGTAAACACGTCAGGCCCACCGAGCATCTCGACGAAGAAATCCTCGCTGCGTTCAACCGCCGCACGAAACCGTTGCTCGTCGGCGGGAAACAGTGCGCCGACCGGGCTGTCTCGCAATCGCTCATGCTGATCGTGCACCAGCCGGCGAATGGCCGCCTCACCAGCCTCGCGGAAGATGCGGGCGCTCGGAAACGGAACGGCCGGATAAATCACGTCGTGCATCGCCGGCACGCGCAGTGGATCGTCGCTGCCGAAGCGTCGCGAACCCGTCGAGGGACGCCGCACCACCTCGTCAAAGCTGGTCAGAGTCTCGTCAAAGTCGATTTTAGACATATGCCCTCCTTTAAACCTCCTGATAAAGGCGCTCGCGCAACTCTGCGTCTGTAAACGCCACGTTGCAGAAATGGTGATAAAACATCCGAGCGGCACTCAGCACTTCAGCTACGGAAAAAACGTTCGGGTGAAGGCGTTGCGCCGCCCAGAGCACCATCAGTGGGTGCTCAGCGGTCCAGGAAGCCCAAGGGTGAGCGATCGACGGGGTGACATGAACCCGCCCGGTGCGCACCGCGGCCAGCTGCGCCCAGCGAGGATCGCTGAGCACTCGTTCTTGATCGATCTCGCCCCAGAGCAACAGCACCTCGGGATCCCAACTTAGAACCTGCTCGAGCGACAAGGCGAGATGGTCCTGCTGGTTATTTTCATCTGCCGTGACGCTGTGCCCGCCTGCTGCAGTGATCCACTGATTAACGATACGGAACTGCTGAGACATCGTTTGCAAGTTGACGAACAACACAGGTGGACGCGTTTCCGGCAGCCGCTGAGAAACCTGCTTGAGCAGATCGTCAGCCCAGACGAGATAACGGGCCGCCGCCTCTTCTCGACCGAGCACCCGCCCCATCAGCCGCATGCTTGTCTGAACCGACGCCCAGGGGCCTATTTCAGCCTCCTTCCAGGACAGGTACACCACCGGCAGCCCTACTCGCTCCATCGGTTCGAGCGCTTGCGGGATCATGGTGAACACTACGTCTGGCCGCAGGGCCAGCAAGGTTTCCAATGCGGGAGTACCACCACTCCCCTGAGCGGCTGGCTGGTCGGCCATCTGTGGCGCAAAACGCAGGTGATCAGCCCAGCGCGCGCCACAGGCAAAGGCCGGCAAACCATTGACAACCTGCCCACCCACTCCCAATGCAAACAGGAAGCTACCCATCGCGGGCACACCACCAACCGTGACCACGCGCCGCGGTACGCCTGGCAACTTCACCGTCCGCTGCGCCATATCAGTGACGGTGATGCCGGCCCCGGCCATCGACACGGACGGCATTACTGCAACACCAGCAGCAAGCTGCAGGAAGCGGCGGCGTCTCATCGACCACCTCATCGTGTAACGCTGGGCCCAGGGGCCAGTTCGGTTCCATCCATGATCGCCCGCAGTCCAGTCGTTGTGAGTGATTCACGTAGAAACAGGGAATAGAACTGCGGCACCTCGGTCTCGGCATCCCAGGTATAACGGTCGGGGTGTAGCAACTGCGCCAGCCACGGCAGGCCGACCAGCCGCATGAACGATGGCGGACGATCGAACCAGGAGAACGGCGCGCGCGGAATAAAATGAACGTTGCCGTTTTTCACTGCCTGTAGAATCCGCCAGCGTGGGTCGTCACCGATACACTCATAGAAGCCATGGTCGAACACCAGAATCACATCTGGGTCCCAGGCAAGCACCTGCTCCATTCCGACCGTTTCGCGGCCAACATGCTGGCGCTGCTCGCACTGGTACACATTGCGCCCGCCAGCCAGCGGAATCAGCTCAGCATGGAATGACTGATCGCAATCGGTCTGCAGACCCTTTGGTCCCTCAGCGTAATAGACGCTCGGACGTTCCTGCTCCGGCAACGATTCGCGCACTTCACGGACCGATTCGAGCACCTGGTCGGCATAAGATGCCAGCTGCTCGCCACGCTCGGTCTGGCCCAAACGTTCGCCCAGTTGGCGCAACGCGTTGGGCATCGCCTCGGTCTGACCCAGATCCAGGTAAAGCGCCGGATAATCGAGCTTGCCCAGTGCGTCCTCGAACTGGTCGCGAAACAGCAGGTTGTCCCAAACCACCACCAGATCCGGTTCGGCCTCCATCAGTGTTTCGAGGTTGGGAATACGCCCCTGGCCGAACCATCCACCGATCCGCGGCAACTCGGCCATGCGCGGATCGACCATCGGGCGTGGCGGCCCCGCGAGTGGATAGATCGAGCCGACCAACAACCCCGGATCAAACGCATAGACCATCAGGGCAGCTGGGGGCGAGGAACCCCAGACTCGCGTGGGTGGCTCGTCAGCCGACACCACCGTCGAGCCGAGAAAAAGAACAGTTATCAGCACTGTCAGCTGTAGACGAACGGCCATCAGAACGTCCACTCAGCGGACATGAAGAACGCCCTCGGCGCACCAGGATAGAAGCTCGTCGATCCGGCTGCTCCGGCGCCAGTCTGGGTGGGCGAAGCAGCATCAGGGGCCTGGATTTCGGCGATATATCGCTCGTCAAACAGGTTGGTTACCGCCGCGCCGACCGTCAGTTTATGGCCGTTGGCCCAGCGCCAGTCGCGGCTGATACCCAGGTCAACCAAGGTATGCGAGGAGACACTATTGACGTTCTCAACGTCAGCGTATCGCTTGCCGACATAGCGCGCCGTCGGCGTGATCTCAAAACCGGCCACGCGCCAGTCAACAGATAGGGCTGCCATCAGCTCAGGGGTGTTGGGGATCTGGTTGTTCTTCGAGCTAATCACCGTGCCTTGAGCGCCGGCGAGGTTCTCGGTGAAGGTATAACGGTTCCAGGTCAGGGAAAAATTGACATCAAGCGAGTCGCCAAGCTGTTTCCCGGCCGCCAGCTCCACTCCCCAGGAGCGAGCCTTGGCCTGATTCTGGTGGTATTCCATGTTCAGATCTGGGTCATACAGGTTCGTGCCCTTGTTATCGACATGCGAGTAGAAAGCCGTTGTGGAAACCCAGCTGTTCACGCCTTCCCAGTTCACACCCAGATCGATGTTGTCCGATACCTCCGGTTGCAACGCGCCCCAGAGGCCATTGATCGTCGATGCCGGCAACTTGTTCACAAACGCCAGAACCTGGCCACCCAAGGAATAATTGGGCGTGTAGAAATTGCGTCCATAACTGGCACGGACTTGCCACTCGGCATCGATGTCATGGCTCAGACCGACATTGGGCAACCACAGACGGTTGGTCTGATCCTCGAGATACAGGGCGACGTCCGGGTTTTGTGCGAACACGCTGGAGTAACTGGCATCTTGTAGCCCGGCCGTGTCGTAAATAGTGAGATCGGGCGATTGCATGCTCAGGAACTTGAGCCCGGCGGAAAGACGCGTGCGGCCGAACTCGGTCGCTAGCTGCACATAGGGGCTATGAAAAACATGATCACCCGCCTTCTCCAGGCGCGTCCATTTGGCGAAAGACAGATCGTGGGTATTCAACGCCTTCTGCGCGGTCGGTGGCCCCGGCGGCTCATGCACCCCGTACCAGTAGCCAGCGGTCAGATCCACGCCGACGACAGTCTGATCCCAGTCCAGCGACAAGCCATAGGTATCGTGATCGACCACCCAACGAGTCACCTTGTTGCCACTGCTGAACAGCCGGTAGCCCTCTTCAGTGGAGTAGTACGGCTTGAGCGTCAATTCACCAGCCGCGATCGGCACGGTGATACGCCCGAAGACAGTGTCACTGTCGAATGATTGCCGGTTGTAGTCGTAGTAATCGGCATCTTTCAATGGATCACCGGTCAGCTCAAGACGGTGATCGAGCTTGCGGTAGCGGCCGAGGTCCTGGCTCTGGAGGTAGTTCAGCCCCCGATAATTATGCTTGTCTGTCTCGTTGTGATTACCAAACAGCTCCCAAATCACCGCTGAATCGGGGTTACCCGTCAGACCGAACATGATATTGGTATCACCATCGGGCGACCTACCTGCCCCCTTCCATTTGTCCGCCTGAGTAAACGAGCCGGAAACAAACGCTCTTGCCACACCACCCAGATCGCCACTATCCAACCGAACAAATGTTCTCTGCAGGGCATCGCTACCCAAGACCTGGCGCAACTGGCCGCCAAAGGTCTCCTGCGGACGCCGAATACGCAGATCAACCATGCCGACATCGGTGCCGAAACCCAGCCCCTCGTCGGCCGGCACAGCCCCTTTGATGACCGAGATTGACTCGGCATTTTCCAGATCAAAAGCGATGCTCAAGCCTGGGCCAATCCCCTTGATGGGCAGCCCCTCAATGGTCTCCCCGGTGCGGCCGTGATTGGAATGGCTCTTGCCCCGGATGCGCATGCTCGACTCGTTACCGTAAGGCTCAATGCTCGTCACATCGACGCCCGGCACCATCCGCAGGGCCTTCTCGAAGGACAACGCTTCTGGCCCGCCTTGGGTCTCTATGCCCTTGCCACTGACCGTATGTCGAGTACCAACAGCAGATTCCGGCGGTGAAAATGTTCGAGATGCTGGCAAGCCGCCAACTATCTCGATGGTCGATAGTGACATCGCGCCATTCTCTGCCCCGATGGCTGTCAGCGGTACAGCGACAAACAACGGGACCGAAATGACTCGCGCCAACGGCTTCATGCGTGCAAAAGCAAAAGACATACCCCATGCTTCCTTATGTCCATAGGTACATATCGAGTGGCGTGCGTGGGCACTGGTCCACCTCCTCCTCAGGCCCCAATCAGTGCTCTTCGGCAAGCACCCGTTCGGGAACGCAGAAGCGCCGCTCTCCCATCCGGGCCACCCAAGCTTCGATGCGATAGAGGCGGGCGAGATGCTCGGAGGTCATGGTCTCCTCGGGATCACCGTCGGCCAGCACCTCCCCTGCATCCATCATCAGCACCCGCGACGAGGCGTAGAGCGCGTGATCGGGATAATGCGTGGTCTGGATCACGGTCAAGCCCTCCTCACACAACTGCCGGATCAGGTCGAGCAGCCGTAGCTGATTGCCAAAATCCAACCCGGTGACTGGCTCATCCATGATGAACAGCCGTGCCTGCTGGGCCAGTGCCCGCGCGATCAGGACCAGCTGGCGCTGGCCGCCACTGATCTGCGTGTAGGGACGATCGATCAGCCCCTCGAGCCCAACCCGCGCCAATGCCTCCAGGGCGATACGCCGATCCTCGGCGGTATAGCGAGCGAACAGGCCCCGATGGGCGGTGCGCCCGAGCATCACCACCTCCATCACCCGGTGGCCGAAAGCACCCACATGAACTTGCGGGATATAGGCGACGAAACGCGCCTGCTCGCGGCTGGACCAATCGGCCAGCGGTCGGCCAGCGAGGCGCACCTGCCCGCCGCTGGCCGGATGCAGCCCAAGCAGCGAGCGCAACAACGTGGTCTTGCCGCAGCCGTTGGGGCCCAGCAGGCTGATCGACTCGCCGGCACTGACCGAGAACGACACCTTGTTGAGCACTGTCTTCCCGGCGTAGCCGGCGCTGAGATTGCGAACTTCAAGCATCATCCCCACCCCTTCCTGACGTTCCGCAAGGCCCAGGCAAAAAACGGGATCCCGATCAGCGCGGTGAGAATGCCGATGGGAATCTCGACGCTGAAGGCCAGCCGCGAGACGTTATCGACCAACAACAAGTACAACCCGCCAAGCATGGCGGCCGTGGGAATCAAAAGGCGGTTGTCCGGACCAACCAGCAGCCGGGCAATATGCGGCACCACCAGCCCCACCCAGCCAATCATGCCGCCCATCACCACCGTCAGGGCGCTGATCATGCTGGCAGCAAGCACCACGGTCAGACGCACGCTACGTACTGGGATGCCGAGGCTCCTGGCCTCGTCCTCACCCATCGACAGGGCGTTAAGTGGCCGGGCCAGCGCCATGATCAGCCCGGTGCCAATCAGCATCGGCACGGCCAGCATCAGCACCGTGGGGCGATCCACCATCGCAAGCGAACCCATCAACCAGTAGACAATCGCCGGCAGGTCGTCGTAGGGATCGGCGACATACTTGACCACGGAGAGCAGCGCATTGAAGAAAGCGCCGCTGATAATCCCGCCCAGAATCAGCAGGATCAGGGCGTTGGCCCGCGACATGCGCCCGATCAACAGCGCCACCCCCACCGCGGCGACACCAAAACCGAAGGCAAGTATCTGCACCACGATCCAGTGGCCGGAAATCACCATCCCCAGGGCGGCGCCAAAACCCGCCCCGGAAAGCACACCCAGCACGCCTGGCGACACCAGTGGATTCATGAACATCGACTGGAATGCCGCGCCAGAGACCGCCAGCGCCATACCGATCAACACGGCGGCCAGCACCCGCGGCAAGCGGATCTCCCACACCAGGTTTTGCACCAGTTCCCACTGGCTGCCGCCATCACGCCCCAGCAGCCCGGCTATCAAATCTGGAAAATCCAGTGGATAGCGCCCCAGAGTCAGTGAAAACAGCATCGCCGCGATCAACACCGGCAGCAGCAGCCACGGCCGGGCTGCTGGCGGTACGCTGAACCGAGACCGGGGCGCAGGGATGGATTCGCTAGGCGCGTCGGACATGATCCAACTCCTCTGAGAGTCGTTCGATCTGATCGCGACGTTCGCCGTCATCGAGGGTGGCGGGGGTAACAGCCAGATCGGTCACACCAATCGCCTTCAATTCCGCCATCCGTTCGGCGACGCGCACGGCCGGCCCCAGCAGCATGAAGTCATCGATGTTGTCTGTGGTGATCTGGAAACCTCGGCCTCGACTACGCCCGCCGCCGTAGTCATGCCGCTGCTTGAATGCTCGCTTGGACAGCCGCACCGCCTGCATGTGGCTGAGCGCCTGGCGGCGGGCACGGTCCAGGTCGTCGTCAATCCAGATGCCGCGTGAAAGCATCACGGCCGGGTCGTGCTGTGCAATCTCGTGATAACGGGCACGCAAGGCGACCAGATCCGCATCGGTGATGGTCTGGCCGACCATCAGGCCATCACCCCAGCGGGCGGCCTCGGCTATCGTCGCCGGGGTGCGGCTGGCGACGTACAACGGCAGGTCGGCAAGCCCCGCTGTTTGTGGATGCAACGCGGTATCCCGCCACTGCCGGCCATCCCATTCGGCCGTGATCTCTTCAGCGGCCAGCCAGCGATGCAGCAGCGTCAGCCCGTCGTGAAAACGTTGGTCGCGCGCGGGGCCGCTGACAGCATCAATCTTGCGCAGGGATTCAAACGGCCCGCCCTTGGCCAGGCCAACGCGCAGTCGTTTGGGCGCCAAGCCCGCCAGCACGGCGAGCAGTTCGGCGATCTCCAGCGGGCTACGGTAGCCAAGCAGCAAAGCGGCAAAGCCCAATTCCAACCGCTGGGTACGGGCAGCCAGATAAGCCAGGACCACTTCCGGCCGCGGCGTCGGATTGTGCGGCGAACCGTGATGCTCGGTCAGCCAGATCGTGTCCCAACCAAGCGCCTCGATCCGCTCGATCAGATCCAGCCCGACCTGCAAGCGTTCGCTCGGATCCTGACCATGGTGGGCATCCAGAAAGGACATCAAACCGATACGCATCAAACCCTCTCCTCAGGCTGCAGCATGGCCGCCATCTGGGCAGCCGTTGGCCGCAGACCGTAAAAGTCGCCAAAAAACCGCTGCAGCTCCGCTTCAAGATCGAATCGTCCATGACCGGCATGCAGCCGATCGAACAGCCAGAGTGCCCCGGGCAGCCGCATGAATGACGGCGGTCGATCAAGCCAGGGAAACGGCGCTTGCGGGGCGAGCAGCACGCGACCTGCCTGTACTGCCGACAGCATGGAAAAAGCGGGTTGATTGAAAAAACCGCGGTAGATCGCCGGTGACTGAGTCAGAATCCAGTCCGGGTCGTAACTCAGCAGTGTCTCTCGATCGATCCGCACCATGCCGAAGCGCTGGCTGGCCTCCCCTTCCCCGCAGACATGCGGATTGCTGGCATTGACCAACCGAATCGCCTCGGAATGAATCGAACCACGGCACTCGGTCGCCAGCCCGTCATGCTGCTCGGCATAGAACACGCTCGGTCCACCGTGATCGGGGAAGGCGCGGATGATCGCCAACAGATGCTCGGCCGCCTGGGCCGCGCGCTGCATGCGACCAGCCTCCCCCAAGCGCTCGCCGAGCTGACGGATGGCCGCCGGATACTCATCGACACGCTCGAGCTCGAGCGTGAGCGTGGGAACATTCAGTACCGCCATGGCCTCGACGCTGCGCTTGAGTGCGACAGATGTGGCCCCCGAGACCACCGCCAGCTGAGGGCGTTGCGCCAGCAGAGACTCGGCATTGGGCATTCGCCCCTGGCCGAAAAAACCACCCACCACCGGTAGCTCCAGCGCCGCGGGTTCAATGAACCCCTGCGCCTGCGCGGCCGGCGGGAAGTTCCAGCCAATCAGCCGCTCCGGATACAAGACCGCCAACAGCCAGGTGACGACCGGATTGGCGCCATAGACCCGCGTCACATTGTCGGCACGCGCTCCGCCAGCGGCCATCAATGGCAGCGCCGTCAACATCGCAAGCCCACGGCGACGACGCGGATCGAACACCGGATTCACGACGGAGCTCAGAATTGCCATTCCACATCCCCGTGGAAGGTCCGGCCCGGCTCGGGGTAACCCTCGTGCAATGCATAGTTGCGATCACCCAGGTTGCGCACTCCGGCCCGCAAGGTGACCTGCCGGCTCAGGGTGTAACGCGCATGCAAGTCGACCGTGGCGTAGCCACCGACCGGCTGGCTCCCGTCAGTGCTGCTTTCCGTACGCGAGCGTCCGTTCATGGAGACGCCTGTGGTTAGCGATGCCATCGGCGACCAGTCCAGCGCCAGCTGCCCGGAATGTCGCGGCAGGAAGCGGACATTGAGCTCGTCGTCGCCCGCTTCACTGTGCAAGTAACTGTAGTGTCCGGATACCGCGAAATAGCGACCAAGATCTCGCGACATCGACAATTCGATACCGGAGCGGGTGGCATCGCCTATGTTCTGCGCCTGGTTCAGCCCGCCCCCGATGGAGACCGATTCGATCGCATCCTCAACGCGGCTGTAAAACAGACTTAGCTGATAATCGCTGCCGGCCAACTGGCCGCGGCTACCAAGCTCGACATGATTCGCCGTTTCCGGGCCCAGACTCGGATTGGGAATGGCCTGCCCCAGGCGGTAGGAGAACATTTCCTTGATGCTGGGAAAGCGCGTCTTGCGCGATACGCCAGCGAATACCGTCTGCTCAGCCACATCATGCGACAGCACCAACTGGAAATTGTGTGCGTACTCCGGGTCGCCCAGCTTCACCGGCGAGCCGTCCGGTGCAGTCTGGTCAGAACCAGTGACCTCGAAGCGGTCGACCCGATAACCCATTGCCAGGTCGGTGTTGTCGGTCAGTTGCCAACGATCCTCGATACCGGCGCTGTAGATTTCACTCTTGTCCTCCTCCCATCCACTGATCGGCACCCCAGCCATGGATAGATCGCGAGATTTATGAACATCCAGCTTGAACTGCGCCATGGCCCGCAATTGGTGATCGCCCACGGCCTGTTCCCACTGCAACCCGCCGCCGGTCGCGTTGTCGTCATACTCATTGCGGAAGGCATACCCACGACTCATGCTGTTGTAGTCCGCATCGTCGTAGGAGGACAGCGAGTTCTCGAAGGTGTCGTAGTACAGGCGCGTGCTCAGTACACCGGGGCCGATATGCGTCTCGCCAGTGTAATAAAGGCCGTTCTTGCGCCAGTACGGCCACTGCCAATAGCGGACCTGCTCGCCAGGGACCGAGCCGGTGTACGGCGGTGATCCCTTGTCGCCGCGGGTGCCGTAATACGACAGGCTGTAGTCGTCATCTCCAGGTGTGAAGCCGAGGCGCAGGTTGGTATTGGTGGTCGTTTCGTAGCTGTTCAGTCGTTTGCCGCTCGGCTGGCTCGGCACGGCCTCAAAACCCCTCGACAACGGATAGCCCGATTCCGAGCGACGCTCCACCCCAGCTTGCACATAGAACCACTCGTTGGGACGACTGCCGATCTGTGCGCCGAGATGGCGACCAAACACCCCGTCACGCCCCGCCTGGCCGCCGGCATGAACTCGACCAGACAACTCCTCTTCCGGCCGCTGTGTGACCAGGTTGATCGAGCCGCCCATATTGTTCGGCCCGTACATCAGCGAACTCATCCCCTTGGAAACCGATATCTGTGCCAGCGCGGCACCAAGGAAACGCGACAGGTCGACGTTGCCGTCGTAAGGCACATAAACCGGCATCCCATCGATGTTCAGCGTGGTCTGGCGGGAATCAAAGCCCCGGATCAGAATCTTGTCTTCATTCCGACGGGAGGCGCTTCGCAGCGACAGTCCCGGCTGATCCCGCAGGATGTCGGAGACGGTCTGGCGCTCCGGCCGACGCAACGCCTCGCCATCAATCACCAATGCCCCCGGATCACTGACATCAAACGACTTGCCCTCGGCGGTGATCTCGATCACGCCCAGCTCGAACGGCTTGTCGCTCGTTACCGACGTCTCCGCAACCGCCACCTCAACCACACCAAGGCCGCAGACACTCAGTGCCAACGCCTTCCCCCGCAAACCACCCATGAGTCCTTCCCCGTTTTTCTTGTTTTTGGTCCGCACCACGCCACGATGTGTATCTTTGTACATATCGAGAGGAAAAAAAATAACGCGCCGCTGCGTCGGGATCGAAAGATACTACGGTATATATCGAAGCGCAATCCCGTGGATCTACTACGACCTATCGCCGTCTTGCAGACCGGAATGACGCATGCTGCCAAGAGCCGGCTTTCTATCCGATCCGCTTAGGGAGACAGCAACAAACGGCCATTCCAGCCTAAATCATGTCACTCCGGCGGGGTCAGCCAGCGGCTCGGAATATCGTCTGCGAGGCAATGATGGTGAGCTGCTGTCGAAGCAGGGGATGGTGGATTCCGAGCGGTCGCTAGCCACTCCAATTATTGAATCGAATACCGGATGAATCGGATGCTGCTAGAATAAAGCCGACTCGCCTTTCGCCATCCCGATCGGGGGGCTGCAAGGCGTACCTACATGATCCAAGGAGCACATATGCTGAGCATGGGTTTTCAGCCGCCAATCGATATTCGGCAGGTGACCAACAAAAGCGTCAATGTGAGCGGACGGCGCGCCCTGCAGTCCAAGACCGACCTCGACGGCGTCATTACCCATGCCAGCCAGTCGCTGGCGGAGATTTCCGGCTTCACCCGCGATGAACTGATCGGTCAGCCGCAGAACATACTGCGTCACCCCGACGTGCCGGATACGATCTTTCACCTGCTGTGGACCGAAATCCAGGCCGGTCGCGAATTCTTCAGCCTGGTAAAGAACCGCTGCAAGAACGGCGACCACTACTGGGTGATGACACGGGTCGCGCCGATCATGCAGGACGGCCAGCGCGTAGGTTACACCTCGGCCCGTTTTCTGCCCCGCGCCGAAATTATTCCGGAATGGGAAAAGCTGTTCACCGAAATGCGCCGCGCGGAGCACAAAACCGGCCACCTCGACGATCGCCGTTTCGAGCCGGCCTACCAAATTCTCAATCGCTTCGTCCGCTCACGAGGCCACAGCGACCTGCAACAGCTAGTGCTCTCTTCTCGCGCCTGATGCCAACACGCGGCCACATTCACCGATCCCGTCGCATCAAGCAGCCGGATCGGGTCGACCAATCATCACATGAAGAAGCCCAAACCCGCCCCTGACTTTACAGAGAGCCAGGCGCCATGCACTTGGCTCGACCGATAGAGGGTCAAGCCATCATCCGGGACTACAGATCTGGCTTGTCAGGAGAGAGGGATCTTCTCCGGGGTAATCAGCCGGCGCGACCAGTCTTCGACCACGCCGTGCTCGAGACGACGCCGGGCGAGTTCGCGCCAGGATTCAGTGAGCACGGACAATTGGGCCAGTTGCGCCAACTCACCGCGATTGAGCGTGTCCTGATATAAAATCCGCAGTACGCGCTGCAGGCTCCAATCCTCAGCGGGGCGCTCCACCAGCTTCATCCTGTCGCCCGCTTCCATGCAGCCTTCCTCAAGGACGCGGTAATACCATCCAGTCAAGGCAGTGTCTTGAACCCGTTGAGCCATGGCAGCTTCGCCGAAACGCTCATTGAGACGCCAGCAAGGCTGTCGCGCCTGCGATACCTGAAGCAATGTATCCCCGACCCGATAGATATCGCCGACGCAGACATTGAATTCGGTCAGACCTACAGTCGAGACATTTTCTCCGAAACCGCCCTCTCTGAAGAGATCTTGTTGTAGCTCCGGGAGATGCTGCCGCCAAAAAGGATAGTGATCATAAGGATAGTGATGGACTGCTTTCTCAGGGCCACCGTGATGCTTTTTGTCGCCTTGCTCATCGCCGCAAAGACCCTCTCGGGTAACTTTAACTGTCCCGTCCAGCGGCTTCTTGCAGATCCCGCTGGCGACGCCGTGACGCCCCAAAGGAGCTAGCCTCCCGGTCAGAACCGCTCGTATCAAGCCATCCGGATTGGCCCCACCGATGCGGGGCGCGCCTGCATCTGCCATCAGTTGTTACCTCTCACACGATTTGTGGCCGCGCAGGAGTGAACAGCATGCGCCATCAAGAGCGCGCACGGGCCTTTTCGAAACATGCCCGAAAAGTGGGCAGAACCCAGGTCGCCTCTTGCTCAATCCGAGGTCACCTCATAGGGCAAGCTCAGGTCTTCAGAAAGCACGTCATAGACCTTATAGACGCCGAGCGTCGGGCGTTCTTCGTCCGAAATATTGACTTCCAGATAGGCAGTAACGGCGTCAAAACCAAAGTCCATCAGCGCGCCGCGGATGCGAGTGCCCGGAACGATCAACCGCACTGTCTTTCCCTGCGTCTGCACCTGGAATCCGGGCGAATCCAGATAAATCGGCATGCCCGGCGCAGTCGGTGGCAGCACTTCGGCCGGATCCCCCTCGACTTCACGGACCGCGAGACCGCCCGGTACCCGGTCGTCCTCGATCAGGACAACCCAATGGGCGTGATAAATCCCACCATCATTGGCATAGTTCCCATCACCCGACTCATCCCAGAGCGGCGTGTCGTCAAAGGCCGGATGGCTTGTGGCGACCAGGGCCAAGATACCCTCGACGGGCCCAAAACCGACGGACTCCGGCGGCAGATCGGTCGGAAAGACATAGGACAGTACAGCCGAGCCGTCGAAATTACCGGCGGCTGCCACATCCTCCCAATGCAGGTCATCATTATCCCGCGCGTGAGCGGGAGTCTCAGGCTTGGTCCCGCCGGCCTGGCCTGCAACCTCTTGTTCAAACACCAGCAGATCCAGATCTTCGATATACCTCACTTTGGCATCAATAATCTCGAGATCAGCGCTGGCTGCAATCGGCTCACTTTGGGCCAAGGCCGGCACCGCCATTGATAGCGTCAGTACGGCCACAGCGCTGGCAGAAAGCAAGCCGGTGAAAATCCAATTGTGGTTAGGCATCAGAAGCTCCTTAACTAGTCTTTCAAATCGACGACATGGTTGTGCCTCTGAAAAGCAATATAGACGCTGATGCCCATCCTTTCTTCATAACCCGATGTTATTCATTAACTAAACAGCGATCATTATTGGGCAATGACACGGGTCACACCCATTCATGCAAGACGGCCAGCGAGTGGGCTATATCTCGACCCATTTTTTTCCCCGCGAGGATCTGAGCCCGGGATGGAGAAGCTGTTCACCAAAAACGTGCCGTACAGAACAGAAACCCAACTACCGCGACGATCGTCGCATCAAGCCGGCCTACCAAATTCTCAATCGCTTCGTCCGCTCGCGGGGCCACGACAACCTGCAGCAGCTGGTGCTCTCCTTCCGTGCCTGACCTCAGCTCGCCACGTCGGCTCGATTCTGCCGACTTACGCAGCTGGAGCGAGTCGGTGAGCAGCCCGCGTGCGGGCTAGACCACCCCTGCTCCAACCACTGGCCCCACGAAGGCCACCGTGCCGCCGGGTCCTTTATCCACCAAGCCTTTTATCATTCGGCCTCGGCCTCTCGCAAAGCCTGCGCCTGGTCCCGGGCGGCCTCTCTCAAAGCTTGCGCCTGGTTCCGGGCGGCCTCGATCTCGCCGGCATATTTTCTGGTGACCGTGTCCATCTCCTGGTTGATGCTCTGCAGCCAGGTGGCCCCGGCCAGGTTGTTGGCAGCGTAACGCTTCCTGGCACGCAATACGGCCAGCTCCCGGTCGCGTGCTTTTTGCAGCCGACGGACCCGTTGCTCGATCGCCGCAATCCGGTCATGCCGGGCTTGCATGGCGCGCTCCTGCTCCAGGCGCGCGTAGCTCACGGCCGTCTCGGCCGCCTGTAGTCGCTGGGCATCGGTGGGCTCGAGGTAGTCGATCGCGATTTCCTCGGTCGGCTGACCCGGGCAAGGCCGGTCGCTGAATGTCAGTTCGCCGTCCGGGCCTTCGCATTTATAGACCGCCGCCTGAACGGAGCCCACGGCAAGGGCCGCCGCCAATATGGCAATGATGTGTCGTGACTGCATGGCCGGGCTCCTCCTGGATGAGAAAACTCTAATCGAACAGGTCCCTCTGGGAAACCGGCTCGGGGAGTGCCATGAAGATATCCCAGACACGCCGGGCCGTTAGCTGGTGCTCCCGGGCCAATTCGACCACGGTCTGATCGACTCTCGCCCATGCCCACACGACGGCGATACCCCAACAATAGCCGAAGGAAAACTCAATTCACGGTCCAAGGGCGCTTGACCCTTACATTCCACAACCTGGGAAGGTCTGCACGTATAGCCAACGACTCTGCGTGAGCGACCCTCGCCTGCGAAAGCCCCCAGCGGCGGCCCCCGCCCAAGCCGCCACCTGATCCAAGCCAGTTGCCGACCCTGAGCAAAACTCGCGCGATTCGCTTGCAGGGCAAGCTCCCACAATTACATGGATACGTTATAACATAACGTTTTTGTCATGGGCCCGTAAGCGAACTGAACACCCGCTCGGCGCGCCCTGTTCTCGATTTCTCAAGTCTCGACTTCTCAAGGAAGACTTCATGCGATTGCCTCCGCGCCCTTTAGCACCAGCCCTGGTTATGGCACTTTCGCCAACTGCCTATGCGCAAACCACCTCAGCGGCGAACCTGCCCATGACCAGCCTGCCGACTATTGTTGTAACAGCCAGTCCGCTCGACCTGAGTAGCGACGACCTGACAACTCCAGTCACGGTGCTGGAGGGCGACGAATTGACGCTGAAGCGCCAAGGCACACTCGGCGAGCTGCTCAGCGCCGAGCCCGGCGTACATGCCGATACCTTCGGCGGCGGTGCGAGTCGCCCGGTAATTCGCGGTCAGACAGCGCCACGCGTCAAGGTCTTGAGCGATGGCTCGGAGGTGCTGGATGCTTCCGGGGTATCGCCCGACCACGTGGTGGCGGTTGATACCTTGCTGGCGCGTGGCGTTGAAATCCTGCGTGGGCCTTCGGCACTGCTTTATGGCGGCGGGGCCATTGGCGGCGTGGTCAATGTGCTGGACAACAAGATCCCTACCGAAATACCGGAGAACGGTTTGAGCGGCTCGGCTGAAGTGCAGGGCTCCACCGCGGCGAAAGAGCGCGCCGGCGCCGTCGGGTTGACAGTGGGCGAAGGCAATATTGCCGTGCATGTGGAAGGGGCCAAGCGTCGCGCCGACGACTATCGTGTGGCCGGCTGGAGCAGCAGCAAGGTACCCAACTCCCATGCCGACAGCACCACCGGCAGCGTCGGCTTGTCGTTCATAGGAAGCCGTGGCTATGTTGGTGCCGCCTATTCGTATCGTGAAGACGACTACGGCCTGCCGGGCCATAGCCATGAGTACGAAGACTGCCATCCGCACGGCTCAACGCTGCACTGCGGCGCTCATGACCATGACCACGGACACGACGAACATGAACATAGCGCGCATGCTCCGACCGCCTATTTGCGCAGTGATCGGCTCGACCTCCGTGGCGAACTGGACGATCCGTTTACCGGTTTTTCCAGCCTGCAATTTCGTGGCGGCTACACCGACTACCAGCACGATGAACGTGAAGACGACCTGCCCGGCACCACCTTCACCAATCGCGGCTACGACGGAAGACTCGAGCTGCGCCATGACCCACTAGGTGGCTGGGATGGCGTCATCGGCGCACAAGCCGCTCGCTATGACTTCGCCTCTTTTGGTGGTGCGGAAAACTTCATTCCCAAAACTCGCACCCAATCGACCGGTTTGTTCCTGCTGGAAAGCTACCAATGGGATGACTGGCGCTTCGAGCTCGGCGCACGTCACGAATGGCAATCCGTCACCCCCGAAAGTGGCCCTCAGCCCAGCTATAACGGCAACGCCACCTCATTGTCGGCAGGGACAACCTGGGACTTCATGCCGGGCTATACCGCCTCACTCTCCCTGTCACACTCCCAGCGTATGCCCAATGCACAAGAGCTCTACGCCCGGGGGCTGCACTTCGCCACACTCACTTACGAGAGAGGCAATGCCAACCTCGACAAGGAAACCGCGCAGGCAGTCGACTTTGGCCTGCGCAAAACAACGGGCGACTATCAATTTGCCATCAATCTCTTTCACAGCCGCATCGATGACTACATCTACGGCGATACGCTGGATCAGCATGAGGACTTTCGCCTGATCGAGTACAGCCAAGGCGATGCCACCTTCACAGGCCTGGAAGCGGAAGCGTCTTATCAATTCTCACCAACGGTATCGGCGACCCTCTTTGGCGACCATGTCCGCGGCAAACTGCGTCACGGTGCTGGCGACCTGCCGCGCATACCATCCGCACGCATCGGAGCGCGCACCGACCTCACTCGGGGCCGCTGGGACAGCTTCCTGGAATACACCCAGGTTTTGCGCCAAAGCCGCATCGCCAGTTACGAAGAAGCCACCCCCAGCCATGGCCTATTGGCCGCTGGCATCTCGTACAAAGCCACATTGAGCGACAAGGACTATCTGCTCTACCTGAAAGGCAGCAACCTGCTGAACAAACTCGCCTACAACCACAGCTCATTCATCGCCCGTGCAGCGCCCATCCAGGGCCGCAGCATCATGGCTGGGATGAGGATCGAGTTTTGAGCATCATCCCCCTCCCGCAATATCTCGACACCCAGTTCCAGCAGCCTCACGGGTGCGGGGAACGCCCGCGAAAGCCGCCCCAGCAACAGCTACCCCCGCCAGGCTGCCACCAAATCCAAACCAGTTGCCCGACCCTGAGCAAAACTCGCGCGTCCCGCGCGATTCGCTTGCAAGGCAAGCTCCCACAGGGTAACCGCCATCTTCGTGGAAAACTCCATGTCTTCCTGCCAAGGATGTTCGGCAGTGAGGCCTCGGCGTTATGCCGAGGATTACGCACCGCAGGCGATGCGCCGCCAAACGATATCGAACTCGCTTCAATGAGGCCTCGGCGTTATGCCGAGGATTACCTGCTAGCAAGGCAAAAAGAAACCCTAATGCTTACGGCTTCAATGAGGCCTCGGCGTTATGCCGAGGATTACGGGCCTACTACGTCGAGCTGCGCAGCACCTGGACCAAGCTTCAATGAGGCCTCGGCGTTATGCCGAGGATTACTTCCCCAGAACTCAGATGGCGCTATTCCCCAGTCCGACTTCAATGAGGCCTCGGCGTTATGCCGAGGATTACATGTCGGGAATCTACTGGCATGTTGCCACCTCGTCAGCTTCAATGAGGCCTCGGCGTTATGCCGAGGATTACACAAGCTGCTCACCGACCCGGAAGTCTGGCGCAAGGCGCTTCAATGAGGCCTCGGCGTTATGCCGAGGATTACTATCGGGTGGTCGCCGATCCGGCGGATAACACCATCCGCTTCAATGAGGCCTCGGCGTTATGCCGAGGATTACGAGGCGAACGATCGGGCGGACAACGCCCATGCCGTGCTGCTTCAATGAGGCCTCGGCGTTATGCCGAGGATTACACACCGAGGAACTACCACTGTCGGAGGGCGCGCTTGAGGCTTCAATGAGGCCTCGGCGTTATGCCGAGGATTACTTGGCGCGGGCTGGGAAGGAACTGGCGACGCGGCCGCTTCAATGAGGCCTCGGCGTTATGCCGAGGATTACGCCCGTGACGTGGGCTATGCGGTCGGGTCGCTCTGGTGCTTCAATGAGGCCTCGGCGTTATGCCGAGGATTACTGTGTGGCCTCCCTATTCAGCAACCCCGCCATGGTGCGCTTCAATGAGGCCTCGGCGTTATGCCGAGGATTACCGGGCTATTCTGCGTCTACACCAACAGAAAAAAGGAGCTTCAATGAGGCCTCGGCGTTATGCCGAGGATTACTTTATGCCAACAACGGCAGACATCGGATCGACGTTGCTTCAATGAGGCCTCGGCGTTATGCCGAGGATTACCACCTCTCACGCATCAAGCCGACCGGCGAGGAAGTGCTTCAATGAGGCCTCGGCGTTATGCCGAGGATTACGTGTTCGAGCTGACGGCCAGCCTGCAGATGCACAGCGCTTCAATGAGGCCTCGGCGTTATGCCGAGGATTACATGAAGAAGTTTGGCGGCATGCGCCAGGTCGCAGGCTTCAATGAGGCCTCGGCGTTATGCCGAGGATTACGGCGCACGTTCGCCGAACGAATCGCCCGGCTTGACGATGCTTCAATGAGGCCTCGGCGTTATGCCGAGGATTACATAGCGGCGAAGTCGATGGGAACTTTCAGTACGTCGCTTCAATGAGGCCTCGGCGTTATGCCGAGGATTACTCCAGACCGACGTGGCCACCCGCATCCTCGATGCCATGCTTCAATGAGGCCTCGGCGTTATGCCGAGGATTACCCGGCCATGAGCAGATCAAGGCGGCGCGCATCGGGGGCTTCAATGAGGCCTCGGCGTTATGCCGAGGATTACGGTTTTGGCGTGTCTGCAAGAAAAACACGTACAAATCGCTTCAATGAGGCCTCGGCGTTATGCCGAGGATTACTTGGCTTGTGGCTAACGATGCCCTGGCCGCCCACAGGCTTCAATGAGGCCTCGGC
Source organism: Halothiobacillaceae bacterium (assembly GCA_041676845.1). Taxonomy (GTDB): domain Bacteria; phylum Pseudomonadota; class Gammaproteobacteria; order Halothiobacillales; family Halothiobacillaceae; genus Guyparkeria. Next base: position 159,401 of record JBAYRD010000002.1, read on the forward strand.
GTTATGCCGAGGATTACCACCCTGTTTGGCTATCGCGTGTTTTCCCTGGTGGAGCTTCAATGAGGCCTCGGCGTTATGCCGAGGATTACGCGCGGACACGTCCGGCCTTGACCGGGGCTTAGCGGCTTCAATGAGGCCTCGGCGTTATGCCGAGGATTACAGGAATCAGCTGGGATTGCACCGAGTGGGCGGCAGGCGCTTCAATGAGGCCTCGGCGTTATGCCGAGGATTACCTCCAGCGCTTTAGACGCAACGGGAGCGATTGCGTAGCTTCAATGAGGCCTCGGCGTTATGCCGAGGATTACACGAGATCAACCAGCGGCTGGAGCTGGGCTTTGATGCTTCAATGAGGCCTCGGCGTTATGCCGAGGATTACGGCACGTGCTCCCCGGATTGCATCGCCGCCCGCCATGCTTCAATGAGGCCTCGGCGTTATGCCGAGGATTACCCGGCCGGGCGGCACTGGGGCAAAATTCAGCCAGGAGCTTCAATGAGGCCTCGGCGTTATGCCGAGGATTACTACAGTCGCCCAAAATGGTGGTATCGTGATGTCGACGCTTCAATGAGGCCTCGGCGTTATGCCGAGGATTACCTGGCAACCTGGGCAGGCTCATTCGCCAACCACCTCGCTTCAATGAGGCCTCGGCGTTATGCCGAGGATTACCTGGGACGAATACGAAGGCAACCGCCACATTAAACTTGCTTCAATGAGGCCTCGGCGTTATGCCGAGGATTACAATCATCTGTCCCGGGCATTAGGTTTGGCGCTCCAATGCTTCAATGAGGCCTCGGCGTTATGCCGAGGATTACGAACCAGTCGCCGTGCAGCAGCATGGAGGTGGTGCCGCTTCAATGAGGCCTCGGCGTTATGCCGAGGATTACGGATCGGGGTTTGAGGTGCCGGAAGACCAAGAGGATGCTTCAATGAGGCCTCGGCGTTATGCCGAGGATTACATCGGGCGGCCGTTGCTGTCCTTGAGCTGACGGATGCTTCAATGAGGCCTCGGCGTTATGCCGAGGATTACCGAATCCGGAGAGCGAGGAAAGACACCATGAGCATGCTTCAATGAGGCCTCGGCGTTATGCCGAGGATTACCCGGTCGATTTTTGATTGACCGCGCGGGGGGGTGCCGGCTTCAATGAGGCCTCGGCGTTATGCCGAGGATTACCAAGACCGCAGACGAGCGGAGGGGCAGGGGGGCATGAGCTTCAATGAGGCCTCGGCGTTATGCCGAGGATTACTCGCACCAGCAGCGACCCCCGCGCCTACTACAACCCGCTTCAATGAGGCCTCGGCGTTATGCCGAGGATTACAGAAGGTCGGTGGCTACTTGGGCCATAGCCTGATAAGCTTCAATGAGGCCTCGGCGTTATGCCGAGGATTACCGGGACCCCCGCGTACGACCCGCCTTCCTGCACAAAGCTTCAATGAGGCCTCGGCGTTATGCCGAGGATTACCTGGTGCCGAGGTCTACTCAGGCGCGACCAGCGAGCTTCAATGAGGCCTCGGCGTTATGCCGAGGATTACACGCCTTGTCGTCGTTTTTCGTGATTTGGGCCATGATGCTTCAATGAGGCCTCGGCGTTATGCCGAGGATTACCAAATTCGCCTTTTCCGACGCTATGCAATAGCCAGACGCTTCAATGAGGCCTCGGCGTTATGCCGAGGATTACCATTTCGAATCCTCCTCACGCTCTGCATGTTGCTCGGGCTTCAATGAGGCCTCGGCGTTATGCCGAGGATTACAATAGCGGCGAGGTCGATGATAACTTTCAGTATGTGGCTTCAATGAGGCCTCGGCGTTATGCCGAGGATTACACTTGGCGTGCCCATCTGCTATCTAGCATTTCGCGCGCTTCAATGAGGCCTCGGCGTTATGCCGAGGATTACGCCGTCACAAAGCGACCAGTCAGCGGGAATGGAGGGCTTCAATGAGGCCTCGGCGTTATGCCGAGGATTACATTGCGCTCCGTCTGGGTGCCGACGTTCAGCTCCTCGCGCTTCAATGAGGCCTCGGCGTTATGCCGAGGATTACAGCGCCGTCATCATGCACGGTCCCCAGGGCACTGGTGCTTCAATGAGGCCTCGGCGTTATGCCGAGGATTACTGAGAGCTCGGTGGGTCCGGGGTGGCTATGGCAATGAGCTTCAATGAGGCCTCGGCGTTATGCCGAGGATTACACCTCATCGCCCCCACCGTCAGCCACCCGCTGATCACGCTTCAATGAGGCCTCGGCGTTATGCCGAGGATTACCAACGTCATCGGCGAATACACCGGCCAGATACTGACGCTTCAATGAGGCCTCGGCGTTATGCCGAGGATTACTTGAGCGGGGGGGATGATGCAGAAACATGAGGTGGGCTTCAATGAGGCCTCGGCGTTATGCCGAGGATTACCGCTCGCTCTCTGAGCTCGGTCTGATGGGATCGTAGCGCAACCTTTCGAGCACTGCCATATATATGGCAGATCTGCGTTGAGATCAGCTGGCTTATCAACATGCAGACACTCTATCTTGCTGTTTTTTAAAGACATATCCTCTTGCGAGCGGTAGCCGGGGATGGAGGCAACATCGGAGCGCTCGCAGGCGGAAGGCAACTCTACCCCCTACCCTATTCTGGGATAGCGAGGTCTCAGACAATGATCGAGTCCTTGGTGACCCGTTCATAAGGTTTGCCCAGGCTGGTGATCTTTGGGTCAACCTTGTCGGCAGCTCCCAGGTCGATGACCAGCACATGGTCAGTACGGTGATCGATGATCCCATCCAGAAACGAGAGCATTTCCGCATGTTGCATGGGAGTCAGACGGCACTGGAAGATGGACAGCTGCAGCCACTCACCATAGCCGTTCATCAAGGTGAATATCCGCCGCCAGCGTTTGGGGTCAGAAATGTCATAGGTGACCAGGTAAAGCGTATCGCGCATGGGCAGCCTTCATCGAGTCTTCAGATTGGGGTAGTCGGTCAGCTCGCCGAGGAGATGCCGCCCAAGGAGCCGAGCCTGTATTTCCAGCATGCGCTGATAGTTGACTCGATAGCCAAACAGCGGGTGGACGATCTCATGACGCATGCGACGCTCAAAGGCGGCGATGAAGCGCTTCCGACCCTCAGGGCGCAAGGCGACTCTGCCGGCCACTTCGATGAAATCATTTTGCCGAACCTCGCCATTGTTGATCGCCTGAATCACCACAGAGTCAGCAATCAACGGTCTGAACGGCTCCATCATGTCCAGCGCCAGGGCGGGGCTGCCATAACGTGGTTGGTGATAAAACCCACGATAGGCATCGAACCCGACGGCCGTAAGCGTGACCAGCCAGTTGCGCGTCAGGAGGGTGTAAGCAAATGACAGCAATGCATTGACCGGATCGGTGGGCGGGCGTCGATTGCGCCCTTGAAAATCAAATGATGGTGGGTCTTCGTTCTCCCCACCGCGCAACATGTGCTGGAAATGGCGGAAATAACGTGATGCCGCACTGCCCTCAAGACCCAACAGGGTTTGAATATTGTCAGCGCGCTTGAGCTTGCGCTGATCGCGGCTCAGGCCCTCCAGCACGTCGCGAGATTCGTGGTCATCGTGTTTCCAGTTGCGACGCAAAAGAACACGGCAATTGTGAATTTTTGCATCAATCAATCCCTTGGCGATACGGAGGCATGCTTGTTCGTCGAAGCTGGCACGATATTGGGCGGTGCGCAATTCGACATTCTTGTGGCCGGTGCCAACACTGTGACCATGAAACCAGCCGCCATAGCCGTGCCAGCTGATGGGAATCCCCCGCGACATCAGTGTCTGCAATGTCGGTGTAGTGACATAGACGTTACCCATAAGCACCAATTGAGATACGTCAATCAGCCGGGCTGTCTGCACTTTTTTGTCGTCAATGCTTATTTCAAGCGTTTCGCCTCGCTTGGCCACCTTGGCCCGATGGGCCTGGACATAGACGGGCTGCCCCTGGTCTCGAACAACACTCATGGGACGCGGCGGGCTTTTTTCATATTTCAGGTAGTTGACTTCATCAGGCAGACATATGCCCACCAAGGAGCATCGCGGGCATTTGGGGCTGTCTTCCAATGGAGGGGGCATCTGACCGCCAGCAGCAATCCGACGCAGACCGCTGATGGCGTCCTGAGTTTTGGCCAGAAGCTCGTCATCGAATACCACTCGCACGCGTTCTTTTGATCCGGCGAAATACAAGACCCCTTCTTCACAGGTATAGCCTTGTTCACGCAAGATCAGCCCTTGAACACAAACCTGTACCCGCTCGGGCTCCCAGGCACCATGTTTTACGTGCGGGCGCTTGCCGCGCTTGTAGTCGACGGGCTTGACCTTTCCTTCACTGCCTTCGATCAGGTCCATCCTTGCGATCACGCCGAGTGATTCTGAAGACAGCGTGACGGATCGAGCGTGGATGCGGTCATCCTCAGTCAGCTCGTCAGCCTGTGGCAACTTCCCCTTGCGCTGATCGACACGACGATGGTGGTGCTGACCACCGACGGTGTCGCGTGAGTCTTCCCACTCGCCCTGCACCCATTCTAGGTAGGCCAAGCGTGGGCAATATACGTACTCGTTGACCATTCGGGCAGGCAGTAACGGCTGGTCGACACTTGTCTTCGATACTGTGGAGGATGCGTTCGGTCCTCGTTTAGCGGGCTTGTATTCCATTTTCCCACGCTCCAATTTTCCTGCGGTCACTCTTGAAAACCCGAGTCACTCGCTTTCTCACTACATCGGCCACCACTCAGGGCAGGGGTCGAAACAACCCCAGTCCGAAATGGGAGGCAAAGCCCAGTGCAAGCGGACCTTCGAGCGGCTGGGGAAATCGCAGCCGGAAGAAGCTGCCCTGCCGATCCGGCTGAGTCAGCCCTCGCTTGCGGCGAAATCGGTGAAAATGCACTGGCCGCCGTTGGCGTCCGTGGATCTCAAGGAATGGAATCCGCTCGATCTCGATCGGCTCCGGCACTCCTCTTTCACGACATTCCCGGCGAATTTGATCCTCGACTCCAAATTGCTTCTTGCGAAACCATGGGTGCAGATAAGGGGTCACCGATATCCATTCCACGGCACTGCCCAAGTAGTGGGATTCCGGCCAATCAGCCGTTTCTCCATAACCCTCCAGCATCACGGACCATTCGCCCGCTGCTCCTGACCACAGTTTTTTCATTGCATCAAACGCTCGCAGGGAGTCCGGAGCAAACCCTGCGGGCGCATGGATGAGGACGTGATCGATATGACCGTCACCATCGTCATCCTCAGGCAGGTAGAACGCATGACCATGCCGGTTGTCTCTCGGCATGTCATGCCCGGAAATTACCGAAGGGACGCGCGCGGCATTGTCTTGCCCGGCCGCTCTGATCGCCGCCAGACGGGTAATTTCACCAATCTTCACCGCATCCTCGATACGGGGTAATGGCTTGCCGTACAGGGCCAGGCGGACGGTGGTGACAGGCCGTACCGGCCGGGGTCGATGCTGTCGTAGAGGAACGAAGGCGTCACTCGGTCGCTGGTAGGTGACAAATCGTGAGCCTGGCGCTCGGCTCCAGCCGACCTGCTGGATCGCGCCAGTCTCCGCTCGCAGTGCATCGGCCAACTGCTCGGGCAAGGTGGCAAACAGATCCCTCTGTCGCTTGGTCCGGAGCTTGCCATCCAGTCCATGCTCGGCAGTCATTCGTTCACGCCAGCGAATGTACTCGGCTGCATTCAAGGGAGCCAGCAGCGCTCGCTGTTCTGCCTCAAGCTTGAGCCCCGGCCAGCCGATGATCAGCTCGTCGGTCTTGTCGAGACCCACAAAGGCATCAAAGACCAGCGAGGTGTCGATCCGGCCACTCTTGAACCCCCTTTGGGGCATGTAATGCCGCGTATGGGCCTGCACTCCTTTCGGCAGCCGATAACCAGGCAGCTCGCCAGCCAGCTCCTCGATCAAGGCATCCAGCGTGGCTCGCGGATACCGGGAAGCATCTCCCTTGTTGTACCAGGTCGCGATCAAGGCCCGCGGCAGGCGCCAGGGTGATGGTGGCCACTCTACTGCCGCTTCATTGACGTGCCGCCCCCACGGGGTGGCATGGTAACGTCCGGCAGGAAATCGAATTGCGATTGCCAACATGGTTACTTCCTGTAAGTGACCTCGGTGATACGCGGTTCGTTGAACAAACCGGCATCAGCGGCCTGCTCAATCAATCCGGGCATGGCCTGCTCGATTTCCGTCAGTGTCGGCAGTTCGAATGGCTCGGGCCTGCTCACTCGGGTGGCCAGGCGCTCCAAATCACAGGCGGTACGCAGCCTGAGGCCGGTCTCGAGAAAACGCTGGATCTTGTACAGGGCCAGGCCAATCAGCAGATTTTCTGCCGTCTCGCCCAACCCAAATGCCCGGATTTGCGCCAGATCGAGGTTGAAATAGGCGGTGATGGCGGGTGAAACATATTCGTCACGGGCATATGGCACATGACCAAAGCCTTTTGAGGTATCGCCTTTCGGATCGACCGTGTCGATCTTGACACCCCCGCTCGGCGCTACTTTGACCTCGGCCGCTTCAATGAAGCCGGATAACGCCCGAGGAAGTCGCAAGCGCCCACCTGCCAGCTCCTTTTTGGCCAGAAAAACTCCATGCAAGGCCGCATTGGTGTCAACACGAACGAGGGTTTCAGCCAATTTGCGCAAATCCACGCGCCCTACTTCCTGATCTGCCAATTCAGACTTGAGCATTTCCAGGACGCTGTCGTCCTTGCTTTCAAGGATGTATGGCGAGTTCAGTCGATGCGCTTCCAGCACGGAGCTGGTCAGGATGCCGCCCTTGTCATCCCGAACTCGTATGAAAGGCAGGCCCCGCAGGGCATCAACCCAGTCATCTTCCAATTCATTCCAGCAGACCAGCTCCAGGCGATTGGCCATGCTTTGCGCTGACTCGACCAACAGCATCTGGCCGTTACCATCGGGAGCGGTGTACTCGGCCGCACCAAGATCGGGAAAGCCCGTTGGCTGGAAACGTGTTCCCTGGATCGGTTGCAAATCAGCCTCGATCAGCAACCGAGGGCTCTGGCGCAGGGCCTGAAAATTCAAAGACATGTCGTGTGGACTCCTTTTTCAGCTTGCTTGCTGGTTTTCCTGTGCCCATTCCCGGGGCCACAGGCGTTGAAGATCGTGATCGGAAATCGGCACCATCAGGGCGGCCAGCAGTAGCCGCCCATCCTGTATACCGGCTGCCGGCTCAGTCTTTCCCGGATAAAGCCCCGCCACACGCAGCAACCGCATGGCCGGAGGCAGCACCTGGCGGATCTGGCCAGCCGCGAGCCGGCGCACCATGTCGCCGGGGAGCGGAAGCTTTCGCTCCGCGGGCAAGAGACCAGCGCGGTGCAATTGCGTATCGGTGACGAAAAAGGGCTTGAGCAGCCGATAGGCTCCGGGCAACGGGAGCGGAGGCAGGCTGTCACTCACTCGACCGGAGGGAATGCGCGCCAACATCAAGCCCAGTAATAATGCTGCGATATCACTGGCATTTGCTTGCCCCGCCAACCATGCAGCCACATGGGCTGTCGAGGCCGTCCGAGAAGCGACCAACGGTTTGTCATCAAGCTTCAGGTGCTGAATATCCAATAGCCGCCGCTGCAGCGTGGCGGCGAGATTGGCCTCGAGCGTCCCTTCAGCCCAGGTGATCCGGTGGCCGGCCTGTTCGTCCCATTGCTGATATCGCCCTGGTTTCTCAGGCAACAAGTGCAGTCGCATGGGGTAGATCCAGTTGCCCGAATGCTTGCCCTGCAAACCGGCCAGAGCAGCGGCCAGGGAAAACTCGAGCCCACCCCCTGGCTCTGCCTGCGTGACCCACTGCCGAGACAGTCGAGGAATCGGTGGGCAGGCCTCCCTTGCTTTGGGGCTGCGAGCAAAGTACAGAGCGATTTCGCCCAAGCAGATCAGCAAACGGCGAGTCGAGTCCGCGGTATCTTTATAACCTGTCGTGAGGCTGAAAATGGCCGCCTCCAGATTGCGCCTCAGGATCTGTACCTGGTGACTTCCTTCCTTTTCGGCGTACCGTCGGAAACGGGACAACCAATGCCGCTCGTCAAGTTCATCGATCAGATCGGCGGCCGGGTTTCGTGTAACCGTGACCCGGTTTAAAGGCGTGGCAAAGTACGCCTTCCCGGAGCGCATCAAGAAGGCATAACGCTGAAATGCATCGATGCCACGGTCCACCCCCAATCGAGCAACAGCACGGGAGAAATCCAATCCATCCCGCGCCGCCTGCCGTCCCAACGTGACCCGCCCTTCCGACAACAGGGCTTCCAGCTCCCGAAATCCCACAGGTTTGGACCAGAGCGGCATCCAGATTTCCGCTCGAGCAGCGCCTTCATCGCTCAACGCCGCTGCCCCGGAGCCCCCGGCTGCAAGGTGAACAGTGAATGGATAGCTCAAAGCCCCAGCAGACCCGCTTTCCAGACGTCGGGTAGCAGAGGCGGCAAACAGGACGGCCCCTTCGAGCATGAGCACAAAATCCCAGGAATTGACCAGCGATCTCGCCTCGAACCCCGAGGTCTGGTTGACTCCTCCGGCATCACTTGGGGCGAACTGCCCAATCTTGGCCGAACTCATGCCGGGCGTTGCTTCCCCATACAGAGATTCCTGCAACAAGGCCTCGTTTGTCGCGCTCGCCTGACCGCTATCGGGATCAAACAAGGCAACCAGGTGCTGCATGAAGTTGTTGGTGAAGTCGAGCCTGCCGTCATTACCGCCCGTGCCGAGCAGCGGTGGGTATTTGGGGCCGCTTTCGGTCAGAAGAATTGCAGCATCGAGCCATGCCACTGCAGCATCATCCAAGGACGCACGCAGCAAAGCCAACAGCTCCTGTTTGGAGTCTCCCGCCGGCCTCTCCTCCAGGCCCAGCTGGCCAAGACTGGTTTTTGCCACGGCAATTGCGCGAGACAGGCCATGAAAGCGCTTGGCATTGCCAGATTCGATCGGCTTAATGCCTGACTTGTTGTCCTTGGGATAAAACCCGCTGCCGCCATTCCACGGTGCTATGACTGGCGTCGCTTCGTATTCCTCCAGAAAGAAACGCCGCAGCCCGACTTCATCCAAACGACTCTGCAGCACAAACTGTTCATTTTCCCAGTAGCCGCGAGCATCCGGGTCTGCCTGTTCTGCTACCAAACGCAGTACGCCAAGCGCCTTCAGATAACCAACCAACGGGACGGGGGTACAGCCGGCAAGCACGACTTGACGGGTCACTGTTGTTCTCCTTGTTTCTCACGCGCACTGGCCCGCCAGTCCGCGATACGCAGCAGCGATTCCAGCCATGCCAAACGAAAGGGGCCATGTTCATTCAACAATTGGTGGCTACGCTCGGCCCAGGATGGCCCCTGCGGCCCGGCTCCCAGGCGCATCAAATCAAGCTTCAGGGTGGTCTCGGGGATTGTCGTCCCACCAATCTCCATGGCGGGCAACTGGTCACCATCCCACACACCGCGAGCATAAAGCTGTTGAGGGCTGGGCGGTTCGTTCTCATCGGGCAGTGCCCGCAATCCCATGCGCACTCGTCCATGATGGGCAAGTACCAGATAGGCGATCAGATCCCGCTCACCGGAAGGGATTCCTGGCTCAGCATGCTCAAGCCAAGCGAGCATGGAGGCCAGCTCGTGGCGGAAATATCGGCGCGACTGTTTATGGTCGTCCGCATCGATGCAGTGATAGTCAGGCCGACCACGGCCATCTGACTTGGCCCACGGGCCAGCTGGATCAGCGGGATCGGCACCAATACCACGGACAAAAGCCTCGTGGCCCTTGCCTACATCGTGCCATCGGGCCGCTTTTCCCAGCAGCGATACCGTGCTGGCATCAAGAGAAAACGTATCCGCCAACGCACGAGCCGTGGTCGCTACATTGTCGAGGTGCTCAGAAAGTGCTACCCAGCGGCCGATATGGCTCAACGCCTCACTGGAATACGACTCGTCACCATCAGTACCACTTGTCCCGCCAACCGTGCTCACCGGCTCGTGCAGACCGGGCATAAAGCCAAGCTGCGGTGCGTAGCCTCCCTCGTCAGCGGCCAGAAGCACTTGTTGCCCAGGGCGGATGTCACCCGGGTGCCGTATACGCACCCAACGAGGCTCGTCGCTCCCCCCTGCCAGAGGATCGAGCCGCCAGGCTGACGGATAATCCCGTTGTAGATGTCTCGCTCGTTTGGCCGGAAATTTCTTGCTTAGATGATCTCTGATCTGCGCCAGAGAGGCTGGACATAATTCATCTCGCCCGGGCCCGGGCAGTTCATGGTGAGCTTGTGGCTCAAGTGCCCGCCAGAAAACCTGGACCAGTGGCGTACCCGTGTCACGAATGTAGGGTGAGATATCGGTATCGAATCCGGAAAGATCGGAATCAGTGTTGAACAAATCCAGAAAATCACGGCGTCGTAGCACTTGCGTGGTTTCAGGCCCATGTTCGACGGCCGGAAGGTCGGTGGGTGCGGCTGATTTGATCGTCTTGAGCCGGTCACGAGCTTCGGAGAGTTCGGTGTCACGATAAGGCAGGGCCACGCCCTGGTCGGTCTCACCCAGATCGATCCAGAAAATATCCGCCTGGCTGTAGCGACCCGCGCGGTTGCATCGGCCGAAACGCTGCACCAGCGAGGACCAGGGGGCCAGCTCGGTAAACAGGACCCGACTGTCAATATCCACACCGGCCTCGACGGCCTGGGTCGAAACCACGATCCGCCCCAGGCCTTCGGTCTCTTGTCGTAGACGAGATTCGATCTGGCGACGCTCATGGGGACGAAAACGCGCATGCAGCAACAGCCGTTCAGGGGACGCATCTCGCTGACCCAGAGCGTCAAACAACATCTGCGCCCGCTCTACGCGATTGACTATCACCAAGGTCTGCTCGCCGACAACATGCGCCTCTAGAACCTGGTCAGCGAGCGCGCCAATATATTGCTTCAATTGATCACGGCCGCTTTTTTCCAGGCAGGCTCCGACCTGCTGCAAGAGCTTGGGCGCATTGATCCGCCGGGAAACAGCCGGCTTGCAGGTATCCAACTCGGTGAGTGTCATGGAGGAGAGGCCCGCCTCAAGAACGGGGCGGAAGTCCACACTGCCTAGCCACTCCGGCCGCAACGTCGCAGAACACCAGATGCTGTGGCTACGTTTGGCTGTGGCCAGTTGCCGCCGAAATGCTTCCAGCTGGGTGGTCGTGGCCAGTGCGGGCCCCATGAGCTGCACTTCATCAAAAATCCAGAGAGCATCATTGTGGAGCAAGGCGTAATGTACCGGCCACTGATACCGACTCATGCCGTAACCACGCATCAGAGCTCGGGAAAGCAACATGTCCTGGGTGCCGATGAGGATGGCGTCTTGCTCGGGGTTGGCGGCCCAGCTGGCCTGACGCAGGTCGTCCTCGCCCCCCATCAGTACATGCACAGCCACTCGACCTGTGTCACCTGCCTCACCAAGAATCCCCATCCGATCCAGCCACTGTCTAACGTTAGCCTCGGTCTGCTCCACAAGAACGCGCATGGGCAGACACCAGATCAACCGTCTGGGTGTGTCGGCGTCAGGTGGTACATGGTCTCCATCCGTCCGCCAACCGCGCTTGAAAATCCACGCCATGCTGATGGCCGAAGTCTTGCCCATGCCGGTCGGCACATCGACCAGTTCGGGCCAGGCCTCTTCTGCCAACCGCTGTTGGTAGGGATATGGGGTCAACCCACTGGTTGCGCATTCAAAAAGTTGTCGAAAGGTCATCTGTTTGTTCACTCGTTGAGTTCACTTTCCATCAAGAGGCTTGTTCCTTGCACCTTGCGACAGCGATTCAGTGACTGTCTCAGGCATTGAGCTGCGGCCGTGACGACACCTTGGCCCTCAGTCCACCCCGGTTGCCATAAATTCACGCTATCACTGCCAATCCTCAGATCCTGAGTATTTCGCCGCCATGCGGTGAATTTCTGTTTCTACTTCGAACCGCAGTTCCGGCGGGCCGAGCACCTCGACTTGTACGCCGTGACGCAGGATGTCGCCGATCAGTTCGCGCGAGTCGCTGTAGGGCAGGATGAGCCGGTAGTGGCCGTCGGGTTCGTGGCGGCCGATCTGGTCGGAGTGCCATTGTTCATCGGCCACCCAGCGGGCACGTTCAGGCGAAAACAGGAGTTCGGCCTTTCTTTGTGTATGGCCAGTGAAGATGCCAAAGCCGCGATCGAGCTGTTCGAGCTCGCTCGGGTCGCATTCGCAGGCTGGCTGGGGGTGCCGAGTGGCCTGGCGGATGCGATCAAGCGAGAATCGGCGCAGGCCATCGCGCTCGTGACACCAGGCATCGAGGTACCAGTTACCGCGATAATGGGTGAGGCGTTGAGGTGATACCAGCCGCTCGTCGAGACGATCCCGGGCGCGGCCGTGGTAACTGAGTTGCAGGCGGGTTCGATCGAATGTTGCGCCGGCGACGGTGGTGAATACGGGCAAGTTGCTGCTGGCGCGCTGAAAGATGGGCAGGAAATGCAGGCGTCGACTGATTTCGCCCGGGCTGACTCCACGGGCGGCCTTTTCCAGCAGCTGATCGATCTGTGCGCTCAACGGGCGGATGTGCTCATCGAGCAGCCCTTGGCCCAATTCGCGCAGCAGGGCCTGCACGGTGAGCAGCGCACGCAACTCGTCGGCGCTGAACCACAGCCCGGGCAGTTCGAATCCCTGTGTGGCATCAAGCCAATAGCCTTGTTCGCGGATGGTCTCGATGGGGGCGTCGAGCATGTCGCGCAGAAAGGCGATATCCCGACTGAGTGTGGCCTGGCTGCACTCCAGGCGCTCCATCAGTTCCGCACCGGGAACGGGGCCGCGTCGGTCACGCAACACCTGATACAGATGAAAGATTCGATCGAGCCTGTCCATGCCCTGCGGTTCCTTGCTGGTCCGCCTTCACCTTAGGACGGCGGGCGACAAGGAGCAAGGAGATGAAACAAGTGTACGGGGCTGGGTCGGAGATGAAACGCCCGGCGCGATCGCTGCAAGGCCCGGGCAAGCTCGGGATAAATCCGGGATCGAGTCTGCCGCCTGCTATTCCTCGTCCGGCACGAATTTCAGCACCTCACCATTGATGCAGTAGCGCTTGCCGGTGGGCGCTGGGCCGTCGTTGAAGACATGGCCGAGGTGGATACCGGAGCTGGCGCTGCGTACTTCCGTGCGCTGCATGCCGTGGGAGCTGTCCTCGTGAAGGGTGATCGCACCCTCGACCGGCTGGAAGAAACTCGGCCAGCCGCTGCCGCTTTTGAACTTGGCCTGGCTGCGAAACAGTGGTGCGCCGGTGATCGGGTCGACGAAGGTGCCGGGGCGCGTCTCGTCGAGATGCGAGCCGCTGAAGGCGCGTTCGGTGCCCTGTTCGAAGGCGATGCGTTGTTGCTCGGGGCTGAGCAGCTGGAAGCCCAGCCATTTCCAGAAATGCTCATGGTCCCCCTGCTAGCCGGTGTAGCGCGAGACCTCACGGCCGTCCTCGAACAGTACGATGGTAGGCGTGGCGAACAGCGACTTTTTCAGCTCCCAGCCCTCGGGAGGGCGCGCCACCATGGTGGCAGCGATCGGGACATCCGCCTGCCATTGATCCAGGACCTGGGCGCGAAACTGCTTGCAGAACGGGCAGGCCTCGGACTCGAACACGATCAGTTGGCGTTCGGCGGTCAGCTCATCAACAGACAACGGCTCCGGCCGGTTGCCACTCGGCCGGGCAGCATTGGCGGGGTAATCCACCCCCCGTGCCGCCAAGCCCGCAGTAGCCATCCGGATTCTTCTCCAGGTAGTTCTGGTGGTAGTCCTCGGCCCGGTTGTAGTGCTCCAGCGGCGCGACCTCCGTGGTGATCCGACCATAACCGGCCGCGGTCAGTGCCTGCTGGTAGATCTTCCGGGTCTGTTTGGCAAGACGCTGCTGTTCATCGGTGGTGACGTAGATGGCGCTGCGGTAGTTGCTGCCCACATCATTGCCCTGCCGGTCGCCCTGGGTGGGATCGTGGTTTTCCCAGAAGCGGGCTAGCAGCTGCTCGGTAGCAATGATGTCGGGATCGTAGCGGACGCGGACGACTTCGGCGTGGTTGCGGCCATCACTCTCGCCGCGGCGAATCGCCCGTTCCAACGAGAGCACGTCGCGATAACCAACCGTCTCGGCCTCACCCCCAGCAAAGCCGCTTTCCACGTCGATTACGCCTTCAAGGGCGGCCATGCGCTTTTCCGCACCCCAGAAGCACCCCATGCCAAAAGCGATCGTGCGAGTTTCGGCATGCAGCGGCTGGGACAGGAAGATCAACATCATGACGAACGATATGATCGGCAGCCAAATCAAACGAGACATCTGCATTCTCCTGCGACGCATGGCCGGAGGAAGGGCTGTCGCGCGAGGATGACATGCCCCTGTTTGGCCTTCACGGTGCGGACATGTTCCATCGGTCAGCCATCCGGCAAGGATATCCACTCACCGGTGCGCTGCCGTGCTGCCGGCTATCCTCCACGGTGCTTGTCAGCGAACTGGCTGGAAAAGTCCTTGAAGACATTGGTCAGCTCGATCGGTAGTGGGAAGAACACCGAGGTGGCCTTGCCGGTGGTGGACATGTCGGCCATGGTCTGCAGGTAGCGCAACTGCAGCGCGGCGGGGCTTTGCTCCATCATCTTGGCGGCGTTGACGAGCTGCTCGGCGGCCTGGAATTCGCCTTCGGCGTGAATGATCTTGGCACGACGTTCGCGTTCGGCTTCCGCTTGGCGAGCGATGGCGCGGATCATGGATTCGTCCAGGTCGACGTGCTTGATTTCGACGTTGGTGACCTTGATGCCCCAGGCATCGGTCTGCGCATCAAGGATGTCCTGGATGTCGTTGTTGAGCTTGTCGCGCTCGGAGAGCATGTCGTCGAGATCGTGCTTGCCGAGCACCGAGCGCAGCGTGGTCTGCGCCAGCTGACTGGTGGCGGCGTAGTAGTTTTCCACGTGGATCACGGCCTTCTCGGGGTCGACAACCCGGAAATAGAGCACCGCATTGACCCGCACGGTGACGTTGTCCTGCGAGATCACGTCCTGGCTGGGCACATCAAGGGTGATGATCCGCAGGTCGACCTTGACCATCTGCTGGATCACCGGGATGACGATAACCAGCCCCGGTCCCTTGGCGCGCTGGAAACGACCGAGAAAAAACACCACGCCGCGCTCGTACTCTCGCAGCACCCTGAGCGACATGCCGATGATCGCGATCAGGATGATCAGCGGCACCACCAGATAACCGAAATTGCCAAGCATCTTGCCTTCCTCCTCGGCCCGTAGGCCCTGTGTCTGTGTTGTCCCGAGTCTGCGTTGTGCCGACCGTCGCTGCGGCTATTCCACCGGCTCGACCGTCAGCCTGAGCCCGTCAATGGCCACCACCCGTACCGCCTGGCCGGCCTTGACCGGCGCCCGGGTGTCGGCCGTCCAGAGTTCACTATGCACCCAGACGCGGCCGGTGGTATCGAATGTTTCGCGCGCCGTACCTACCAGCCCGACCATCTCGTCTTGACCCGTGGCCGGTTTTCGGCGTCGCAGGGCCATGAATCGCCCCAGTATCCAGATGGAAAAGGCGCCGATGCCGATGGCCACGCCAATGATCAGCGGCAGGGCAATGTTCAGGTTGGGGTCGTCCCAGAGCATGATTGATCCCACGGTGAAGGCGGCCAGGCCGCCGATGCCGAGTGCGCCGAAACTGGGCACGAATGCCTCGGCAATCATGAACACGATCCCCAGCAGGACCAGCGCCAGACCAGCATAGTTCAGCGGCATGACCTGCAGGGCGAAGAAGGCCAGGATCAACGCGATCGAACCGATGGTCCCCGGCACGATGGCGCCGGGGTTGGCCAGCTCGAAGATGATGCCGTAGATCCCGATCAGCAACAGAATGTAGGCGATATTCGGATTGGTGATCACGGCGAGCAGCTCGCTGCGCCAATCCGGATCCATGCGGACCACCTCGAGCCCCTCGGTCGACAGCGTGCGTTTGACGCCGGCGACGGTGACCTCGCGGCCATCGAGCTGGGCCAGCAGATCAGGGACATCGGTCGCGACAATGTCGATGACCTGCTGTGCCAGCGCCTCATGTGCGCCGAGATTGGCCCCCTCGCGCACGGCCCGCTCCGCCCAGTCGGCATTGCGGCCGTGGCGCTCGGCCAGCCCGCGGATATAGGCGACCGCGTCCTCAAGGACCTTGCGCTCCATGGCATCGCCGCTCGAGCTGCCGCCCTTGTCCGAGTCGTCGCCATCCTCATCATCGGATGACGGCAGGCTCGGCAGCCCGCCACCGATCAGCTGAACCGGCGTGGCCGAACCGAGGTTGGTCGAGGGCGTCATCGCGGCGATCGGCGAGCCGTAGAGAATATAGGTACCGGCGCTGGCCGCTCGCGCCCCGGCCGGGTGGACGTAGCTGGCCACGGGCACGTCGGCCCGCAGGATGGTCTGGATGATCGCCCGCATGCTGGAATCGAGCCCGCCGGGGGTATCCAGCTGCAGGATCACCAGGGCGGCGGCACGCGTCTCGGCCGACTCGATACCACGGATGACGTAATCAGCGGTGGCGGGCGTGATCGCGTCCTGCACCGTCAGCACGATCGCCTCGCGCGATTGGCCCTGGACGGACGCTACCAGCAACCAGACCAACCCGGCCAGTATCAGAAACGGCCCGAGCAGCCGGCGCCACGCAGCCCGGGGGATCATCGGGTCGCCATCCTGACGCGGGGAGCTGTCTGCATGGGGTTTCACCTCTCATTATCCGGCCAACAGTGACAACCGTTGGGACTCGATACCCAGCATAGGCCATGGATCGGGCAAAGACATGGCCGGTTGCCGCGCATGAAAAAGCCGCCCGAAGGCGGCCTATTGCAGCTTTGACGCGTGATCTTGTCTACGGTGCTCGGCGATCGAGACGCTCAGCCACCGGTCATCGACATGAAGCGGATGATTTTTTCGGGCTTTTCCGTGAACTCATGCCGCTCGGGCTTCAGGGCGATGGCATGCAGCAGCGCCTCCTTAAGCTCGTCGTCGGGGATGCCCTTGCGCAGCAGCGGGCGGAAGGCGAAACTTTCTTCCTGGCCCAGACACATGTACATGGTGCCGTCGCAGCCCAGCCGCACGCGGTTGCATGTCTCACAGAAATGCTCCGACATCGGGGTAATGAAACCGACCAGGGTGTCGGTGCCGGGCACCTGCAGGTAACGCGCTGGACCGGCGCCGGTGACTGCGTTGACCGCCGGGATCAAATCATATTTGGCCATCAGGCGCTGCCGGACGTCTTGCAGATTGACGTAGTAGTCGAGCGCACCCCGACCGGTGTCACCCATCGGCATGGTCTCGATCATGCGCAGGGTGAAACCATTGTCGATGCAATAGTCGAGCAGATCCTCGACGTCATCCTCGTTGATGCCCTTCATCACCACGGTGTTGATCTTGATCGGCTCGAAGCCGGCGGCTTTGGCGGCCGTCAGGCCATCGAGCACCTTTTCGACCTTGCCCTTGGTGATCGACTGGAAACGGGCGGGATCGAGTGTGTCGAGGCTTACATTGATGCGATTGACACCGGCGGCGCGCAGCGGTTCGGCCAGTTTGTTCATGCGGGTGGCATTGGTCGACAGCGATACATCGCGGATGCCTGGCAGTGAGGCCACCCGGCCGACGATATCCTCGATGCCCTTGCGCACCAGGGGCTCCCCACCGGTGATGCGTACATGCGAAAGCCCCATGTCCGCCATCACCCCCAGCAATCGCTCGATCTCGTCGGGCGTCAGCCAGTGCTCCGGGATTTCGAAGTCCTTGAAGCTTTCGGGCATGCAGTAGAAACAGCGCAGGTCGCAACGGTCCGTCACGGACAACCGTAGGTAGTTGATGGAACGGCCAAACGGGTCGGTCAATTGCTGCATCGTCTTGTCAGCCTTTGCCTTTGCCATGCCGACCTTCAAGTCGCACGGGTAACTGGGAAAATGCGGCCGGCACAGCGGCCGACTGCGTGGTTTGGTAATGGGCCCGATCGAGGCCGAGGGGTCGGAATCGACCACGACCGAGGCCTGTCATGCAGGAGCATCAGTGAAGCTTGCGTCATGTTTACTCGAACATAACGGTATCAGCCACAAGTGGAAATGCAAGCGCTATAGTTGGAAAAACCGAACCCTTCGCCGCGCAGACGGTACGCCACGTTCAGGCGTTGGCATCTGCCAGCCAGTACCCGCTCTTGCCGCCCTGCTTTTCCAGCAGCCGGGTCTGCTCGATCACCATGCCGCGATCGACGGCCTTGCACATGTCATACAGCGTCAACGCCGCGATCGATGCAGCGGTCAGTGCCTCCATCTCCACTCCGGTCTGCCCGCTGACGGCGCACTCGGCGGTAATGCGCACGGCGTGGCGCGCCGGCTCCGGTGTGAGCTCGACCTTCACCCGGGTGAGCATCAGCGGGTGGCACATGGGAATGAGATCCGCGGTACGCTTGGCGGCCATGATCCCGGCGATGCGTGCGGTGGCCAGCACATCGCCCTTCTTGTGACCGCCCGAGAGGATCAGCTCCAGTGTTTCAGGCTGCATGACGATGCGCGACTCGGCCACGGCAACGCGCCGGGTGTGAGCCTTGTCGCCGACATCGACCATACGGGCCTCGCCCTTCTCGTCCAGGTGGGTCAGTGTCCGGCTCATAGGCCAAGCTCCTTGAAAGCGGTGAATTCAACCGTGTCGCCAGCGGCAAGACGGACCTGGGGTGGAATCAGGGCCAGACCATCGGCCCAGGCGAGCGAGCTCAGCAGCCCCGAGTTCTGGTCCGGATAGGGCTCGAGCCCCGGTCGACCATCGGCCTCGACCCGGCGTACGCGGACGCGGATGTACTCAGGGCGGTCGCCCCCTTCTCGTCCGGTAACCAATGGCAGGGGCTGACTCGGCCAGGCACCGGGCTCGGCCTGCCCGGCCAGCCGATCGATCGCCAGGCGCGCGAACCGCAGGTAGGTGACAAAGGTGGAGACCGGATTGCCGGGCAGACCAAGAAACGGCGTACCCAGCACCTCACCAATCGCCAACGGCTTGCCCGGCTTGAGGAAGATGCGCCAATGGTCGATCCGACCGAGCGATTCGACCCCGGCTCGCACCAGATCGGCCTCACCGACCGACACCCCACCAGAGGTGATGATCAGGTCGGCCTCGGCGGCTTCGCGCAAGCGCGCATCGATTTCGTCCCGATCATCCGGCAGGCAGGCCCGCTGGACGATCTCCACACCGGCGGCCGCCAGGAGCGCTTCGAGCATCGGGCCGTTGGCGTCATAGATCTTGCCCGGGCTGAACGGCTCACCCGGGGCGAGCAGCTCGTCGCCCGTGGTCAACAGGGCCACGCGCACCCGACGGCTAACCGCAACCTCGGCCACCCCGGTGCTGGCAATCAGGCCCAGCATCGGCGCAGTAATGCGCGTGCCCGCCTCGAGCAGAATCTCCCCCTGGCGAGTATCAGCGCCGGTCTGGCGCACCCCGGCACCCACTGCCAGATCCTCGAGCCAACGCGCTTGCCCGTCGTCGAGCTCAACTGACTCCTGAGCAATGACCGTGTCGGCTCCCTCGGGCAGGAGGGCGCCGGTAAAAATGCGCATGGCCGTGCCGGGTTCGAGCCTTTGAGGTGGATCGCCGGCAAACTGCTTGCCCACCACCGCCGCGCGCTCGCCGCTGCCGATCGGGCCTGCGAGCGCGTAGCCGTCGAACAGGCTCAGCGGGCCAAACGGCACATTGCGGGGGGCGCGCACCGGTTCGGCCAATACACGTCCGACCGATTCGAGCACCGGGACTTGCTCGGTGATCCCCAGCGGTTCGATCTGGTCACGCAGTCGGGCGACGACATCTTCAACAGGCTCCACGCACGCGCCTCCTTATACAATCCATACATCTTGACTACTCGAAATCGGCAAACCAGCGCCGGCGGGCGGCCTCGTCGCTCTCACGCGCATCGATCCAGCGGGTCTTGCCCGCCGGGTCGATTTCCTTTTTCCAGAACGGCGCGTGGGTCTTGAGGTAATCCATGATGAAGGCGCAGGCGTCCAGCGCATCGCCGCGATGGGCACTTGTCACCGCCACCAGCACGATCTGGTCGGTCGGTTCAAGGCGGCCGACACGATGAATGATGCTCACGCCTTTCAGTGGCCAGCGAGAAATTGCCTCATCAGCCACCCGCTCAAGTGCCCGTTCGGTCATGCCTGGATAATGCTCAAGCACCAGATCACTGACCTCAAGGTCGTCATTCATGTCGCGCACGGTGCCAAGAAAACTCGCCACCGCGCCCACTTGTGCGCACTGCGAACGCAGTTCGCCGATCACGCTGCCGATATCGAAATCGGCCTCTTGAACACGAATAAAACGGTACACGATGTAATTCGCCGCCCTTTGGATATTTCCGACAGACTATAACGAGCCAGCGGCCACCAGCCAAGGCCGAACAGCCTCAACCCCGTCAGAGTGCGGTTGGAGCCGCGCGTGCACCCCGGTCCGCCGGCGTGGCTGATACCCCATCAAATGTTCAAAAGCATGCTTGGTTGTCAATCAGAACCCGCTGATGTAGATTGCTGCCGGTTCAATTTTTTGGTCGGAGCATGGGCCATACCGCCCAGTCAGGTTTGACCGATCCAATGGACCCATGAACAATAGCGGGTTCAATCGTCGTTATCGGCAAGCTGCCGTACCCGACCCCAGACGTAAGCGTGCCTTTCGGTCGTCGGAAAACCGCAAGATACGTTCAATGGATCGACACGAGACTGATCCAAGCCAGTTGCCTACGATGCAGGAGTGAGCAATGTCAGACACCACAATTGATCAAGCGCTGCAGAGTGATGCCCGCAAGGGCGTCGCTTCCAGCGACCGTCGCAAATTTCTACGCAAGAGCGTCGCGCTGGCGGCTTCTGGTGCTGCCGTCGCAGCCGCCAGTAATGCCTCTGCGGCTGACGTCAAGCTGGATACCGTCACCGAGCCTCTGAAGGACGACCCGGCCCGCAACATCCTCGGCCGCGGTGTCGTTTCCGTCCCCTACGGCATGCCGTCGAAGTTCGAGAAGCACGTGGTCCGTCGTAACGTCAGCTGGCTGACCGCCGACACCGTCGCCTCGATCAGCTTCACCCCGTGGCAGGACCTCCACGGCATCATTACGCCGAACGGCCTGCACTTCGAACGTCACCATGCCGGTGCCGTCGACATCGACCCGGAGACCCATCGTCTGGTCGTCCACGGCATGGTCGAGCGCCCGATGATCTTCACCGTGGATGATCTCAAGCGCATGCCATCCCACACCGCGATCCACTTTCTGGAGTGCCCGGCCAACGGTGCGATGGAGTGGCGCGGGGTTCAGATGGACTCCATGCAGTTTACCCACGGCATGTTGAGCTGCTCCGAGTGGACCGGCGTCAAGATTACTGATCTGATGGAGTACGTCGGCGTCGATCCGAAATCGACCTGGTTCTATGCTGAAGGCACCGACGGCTCGGCCCTGCAGCGCTCCATCCCGATGGAGGGTGCCAAGGATCAGTTCGGCGAACCGATCCCCGCCGACAGCTGCGAGATGTACAAGGACGCAATGATCGCGTACGCCCAGAACGGTGAAGCGCTCCGCCCCGAGAACGGTTACCCGATCCGTCTGCTGCTCCCGGGCTGCGAAGCCAACATGTCGATCAAATGGCTGCGCCGCATCAAGTTCGTCGACAAGCCGTTGGTCACCTATCAGGAGACTCGTCACTACATCGAGCCGCTGCCGGATGGCACCATCCGCCAGTTCACCCTGATCAATGAGGCCAACTCGGTGATCAGCTCCCCCAGCCCGGGCCAGCAGCTCAAGGGCAAGGGTGCCCACGAGATCCGTGGTATTGCCTGGTCGGGCCATGGCAAGGTTGCTCACGTCGATGTCTCCATCGATGGCGGCAAGAACTGGCAGGAAGCCGAACTGGTCGAGCCGGTCTTGAGCAAGTGCGTGACCAAGTTCAAGCTCCCGTTCGAGTGGAACGGGGATGAGCACCTGATCATGAGCCGCGTCACCGACGAGACAGGCTATGTTCAGCCGACCCTAAAGCAGATGCGCAACGTTCGCGGCATGAACAGCATCTATCACAAGAACTCCATTCAGGCCTGGAAAATCGAAAAGACCGGCGAGGTGAGCAATGTCCAAATTGAAAATTTCTAAGTTCAGCCTGGGCCTGGCGGCCGGAGCGATGGCTCTGGGCCTGAGCACCGCCGGCATGGCGGCCAGCGCTGCCAGCGGCTTCAACGGCATCGGTGCAAACATCACCGAGGAAGCCATTCAGCCATGGGACATCAGCGTGTTCTACGACGGCACCAATCTGCCGGAAGGCTCAGGCTCCGTCGAAGCGGGTGAGCAGCCGTATCAGGCACAGTGCGCCATGTGTCATGGTGACTTTGGCGAAGGTGCCGAGGGTTACCCGAAGATGGTCGGCGACCCGATGCCGCAATTCGTCACGTCCCTTAAACAGGGCCTTGATGGCGTGGGCAACCGTGGCGTGAACAATCTCTGGGGTCATGCTCCGACGCTGTTTGACATGATCAAGCGCCACATGCCGTTCTACGCGCCAGGCACCATGGGTGTCGATGAATCCTACGCGGTGACCTGCTATGTCCTGAACCTGGCAGACGTCGTCGACTGGGACTTCACCTGCAGCAACGAGACGCTGGCGGATGTGAAGATGCCGTCGGTCGACTATTTCGTCACCGAGACACGCCCGGATACTGACAACACCCGCTGCATGAGCGACTGCTATGACTTCGAGCCGAAGGTGGTCGGTCATGCGGTAACGGGCGTCAGCCAGTAAGCGGCCAACGCCTTGCAGCAACACAGACCCCGCCATCATGGCGGGGTTTTTTTGTGGCTTATCGTTATCTGGCGTGGAAGATCTGACGTGGAAACCGGCTCAAATCCTGAAAAGAAAGGCAGAGCAAGGCTTTTCTGCAAGCGGTTCGCTTCCTTCTGCCAGGCGGATTTTCGGGTTCTTTCTCAAGGCAGCCAAATGAATCCAAGCCAGGCGGACCGCTGGATGGAGGCTTGCTCAGCGTGGTGTCTGGAGCTGTATTCAGAAAAACAGGAAGGTGACGTAGCCCGCAATCATCGCCATGGCAAAAATGACAGTCACAAAGGCCGCCAGCAGTTTGAGCGTGAACAACGAGCGCAACAAGATCAGCTCCGTCAGGCTGGCTCCAGCACTGCCGACGATCAACGCCAGCACCGTTCCGGCCCCAATCCCTTTGGCCATCAATGCGGCTGCTAGCGGTATCACGGCCTCGGCGCGGATATACAGCGGCACACCAATGACGGCAGCAATCGGGATCGCAAAGGGATTATCAGGCCCGGCGTACTGCTCCAGCAGACCGGTGGGCATATAGCCATAGATCAGGCTGCCAATCGCGATACCAATGAGCAGATACGGCAAGACCTCGAGGAAATCCGACCAGGCTTCCTGCCACAAACCGCTGTACCTGCCTTTCCTGGAAGTGGATTCAGCGGCTATATTGCCGCCGCACTGAGCACTCATCGCTCCGGCGACATCACAGGAGCTCTGCACCGGCGCACTGCCACAACTGCTGGTCTCACAGCTGGAGGTGGCCGGGTTGCTGTCACAGTGAATTGCGGGAGAAGCCCCACAGCACTCGTCTTCACCCGCCTCTCTGCTCGCCTCACGACGAACCTGACGCTCAAACCCCAGTTCTTGCAACAGCCAGCCGGCAGCGAGCGAGACCAGCAGGGCCGCGAGCACGTAGATGGTGGTGAGGGTCAAACCAAAAGTAGCGATGAGCAGGACGACAATAATGGGGTTCAATAGCGGCGAGGCGAACAGAAATACCATCATCGGCCCGAAACCGGCACGTGCACGAATCAGGCCTTTCAGCATGGGAATGGTCGAGCAGCTACAAAATGGCGTGATCGCCCCCAGACCAGCGGCCAGCAGGTAACTCCTGCGCCGGCTGGAGCTCAACAAGGCCTCTACCCTCGATGGCGGGATATGCCGCTGCAGCATCCCGACCAGCAGGCTTATACCAATAAACAGCGCCGATAGCTCGACCGCGAGAAAGGCAAACATGCCCAGGGTGTCTTGCAGTTGCGGGGACATCCAACCATCCTATGATTCTAGACACATGGAAATATTTCGGGATGGTAAACTGCTGCCCTCAGTCCTGTCAACGATATTTCTAGAAACATGGAAACATGGCCCGGGAGGATGCCCATGCAGCACGAAGAGGAGCACGAAGAGGTCGCAGCCAGCCTGGCGGAGCTAGGAAATAGTCACCGATTGGCGATCTTCCGCTTTTTGGTCAAGTCCGGCCATCAGGGAGCCTCGGTGGGGACGATACAGAACGCATTGGGTATTCCTGCCTCAACGCTGTCGCATCACCTGGCACGTATGGCCAAGGTGGGACTGATCAGGCAGGAAAGGCACAGTCGCAGCATCATCTGCATACCTGAGTATCAGCATCTCGAAAGCCTGATCGACTTTTTGCGGGAAGAATGCTGTGTTGGCGTCCCGGTTGAGCAGGAAGCGGCACCGAAGTAACCCGCACCTGTGACGCCGCTGTTCCTCGGCCACCATCATTTTGTGGTCAACAAGGCTAGGCCCAGGCGGAGAACGGCATGGGCTGGCACGTCAGGCACCGAATGGCATGCCGTCCGATGGCAGCCGTCCACTACGGCTAGTCCAAGGCCTCGAAGCTCGCGATCAGATCGAACAGCTCGGCATCGATACTGCCTTGGCGGCGGCGGTGATAGCTCGTCTGCAGCTGCTCGAGCAGTTCCTCGATATTGCGGTCGGCTCGCTGCATGGCCGCCAGCCGGCTGGCGTTCTCGCTCGCAAGTGATTCGGCACAGGCCCGAAACATCGAGACGAACAGGTATTCCCGCAGCAGTGCGCGCAGAGTGACCTGCCCTGCCCCGATCACCTCCGGTAGTTGATTGGTCGGCCAGGGAGTCTCCATCAACGCGGCCAACCAGTCCTGATCGACCGGCAACAGGCGCTGCTGCATCGGCTCGAACACGGAGCCGGCCGTCGGCCGATTGTGGAACAGCTGCAGCTCGGTGGACTCGTCGTCGGTCAGCAAGTGCTCGTTGGCCAGCAGGAGATGGCCGACCAGTGGCCCCACAGCGCGCACCCCGGCGGGTACGTCGAAACGACCGCGGACGGTGAACCCGAGGTCCTGCAATCGCCCCTCCACCCGCTCGCCTACGGCCCAGAGATGCAACTCGCCCTGGTGAGCGGCGAGATACCGATGGGCGAACGCGACGATCCGCTCGTTGAACTGACCGGCCAGCCCCTGATCGGAACCAAAGACGACCACCACCAGGGAATGGACACCCGTCGCGTCGGCCGCCCCGACGGTCTGCGGGGCCCAGCCGCCCTGCTCCCGCAGACTCGCCACCAGGCCGAGGGACACGGTGCGAAAGTAGTCATCGAGGGCACGCACCGATGCCTCGTACTGACCGATGCTCGAGGCCGAAAGGGCCTTCATCGTCTGCACGACGGACTGTATATCGTGTGCGCTCTCGATCTGCTGCCGCAGTGCCAACGTGCTCGTGGTCACCGCTCACCCTTCCCGGCATGCTCTTCATTTTCACTCGAAAAGCGCGCCAATACCTCACGAGCAGCGGCGATAATATGGTCACGTTCTTCTGCTGGCACCGCCTCACCTGCGACCAGACGCTGCCGAAGTGATTCGGGGAGATCAGCGGGCAGGCGCCGGATGGCGGCCTCCGCCTCGGGCATCCGTTCGAGCGGCACCGCATCGAACAAATGCTCGTTCAGCACCATCAACACGACAATCTGCTCGGCGATGGGCACCGGCTGCCCCTCTGGCTGGCGCAGGCAGGCGCGAATGCGGCGGCCATGCTCGATCAGGCGGCGGGTGTGCTCGTCGAGACGTGCACCGAAGCGGGCGAAGCTTTCCATCTCCTCGAACTGGGCATAGGCGAGCTTGAGATCACCGGCCTCGTGACGAAATGCCTTGCGTTGTGCCTTGCCGCCGACGCGTGAGACCGACTTGCCCACATCGACGGCCGGCAGCGTACCCAGCTCGAACAGCGTGGGCGACAGCACGATCTGACCATCGGTGATCGAGATCAGGTTGGTCGGGATGTAGGCCGAGACATCCTGCGCCTCGGTCTCGATGATGGGCAGAGCGGTCAGCGACCCGCCGCCCTCCTCGGCCCGCAGCTGCGTCGACCGCTCCAGCAGACGGGAGTGGATATAGAAGATGTCACCGGGGAAGGCCTCGCGTCCGGGCGGCCGGCGCAGCAGCAGTGACAGCTCGCGATAGGAGCGCGCATGCTGGGTCAAATCGTCATAGACGATCAGCACGTCGTGACCCTGGGCCATCAGGTATTCGGCGATGCTGGTGGCCGCATAAGGCGCGATGTAGGACAGCCCGGGCGGGCCGTTGCCCTCCGTCACCATTACGGTGGTGTACTCCATCGCCTTGTGCGCCCGCAAGGTCTCGATGACCCTGGCGACCGCCGCGGTGCGTTGCCCGATCGCGCAATAGACACAGAACACGTTCTTGCCACGCTGGTTGAGAATGGTGTCGATCGCAATGCTGCTCTTGCCGGTCTGGCGATCACCGAGCAGCAGCTCCCGCTGCCCGCGGCCGATCGGGATTAGTGCGTCGATCACCTTGATGCCGGTCTGCAACGGTACCGAGACCGGCGCTCGGTCCATGATGGGTGGCGCCGGCCGCTCAATCGGCAGCCGCTGGCTGGCTGGCGGGGCGGGCCGTTCGTCGAGCGGCCGGCCGAGCGGATCGATCACCCGACCGATCAGCTCTTCGCCGACCGGCACATCCATCACTCGACCGGTCCGCTCGACCTCGTCACCCGACTGCAGGTGCCAGTACTCGCCCAGGAGCACCACGCCGATCTCGTCTTCGTCGACGTTGAAGGCAATGCCGGAGATCTCGCCCGGGAAGACCAGCAGTTCCTCGTAACCGACATTGGGCAGTCCGGTGACATGGGCGATACCGGCCGACACGCTCCGCACCCGCCCGATTTCGCGCCACTCAAGCTGTGTCCGGAACGAATCACTGGCCTCGCTCAGGGCGTGCAACCCGTCCTCGAGTTGATGGAGCAGCGTCTGGTCGGCTGTCGTCACGACAGCGACCCTCCATTGATCGGCTCGGCGTCTGGCTCGTCAGCAGCAGGCGGCTCGATCGCCCCCACCTCGCCGTCAAGTCGCTCGGCCAGATGGTGCTGGAGGGCATGCAGATACTCCTCGATACTCCAGCCAAGCTTCTCGCCATCGCCAACGAGCTCGATCCCGCCGACGATCTCGGGGACCACCTCGAACTGCATCGGCGGCTCAAGCCCGAGCGTCTCGGACAGCGACGCCTCCAGCCGCTGCTGCTGCTCGCGCGACAACGGGAACGCGGTGCGCAGCCGGATCGGCTCGGTGGCCCTGGACAGAGTGCCGGCAAGCCGGTCACGCTCGGCCGGTTCCAAGGCCTGCAGCCGGTCGAGGAACACGGCGGTCATGGCAGCCTCCAGGTCACGATGAGCCAGATCGCTCAAGGCCCGCCGGGTGATGGCAAGCACCTGCTCGCGGACCCCGCGGACCAGCTCCAGGCTCAGCCGCTCCTGTTCCCGGCGCAGTGCCTCGACCTGCCGTTCGCGCAGCTGCTCGGCCGAGCGACGGGCCTCCTCCATCAACCGATGACGCTCGTCCCGGACTTCCTCGGCCATCTGCCCGAGTCGCTCCTGGCGTTGTCGCTCGAAGGTGGCATTGCGCTCCTCGAATATCCTGCGTTGAGCCTCGGCCTCAGCCTGGATCTCCTCGGCCTGGGCCAGCGAATCGGCAATGCGCTGCTCGCGGGCGTCGATCGCCCGCAAGATCGGCTGGTACAGGAATCGTTTCAGCAGCCAGACGAGGACTGCAAAATTGATTACCTGCGCAACCACCGTGTACCAGTCGATCAGCATCGGTCAGCTACCCGCTGCGGCGAGGAAGTGATTCCAGAACGGATTGGCGAAAAGCAGGATCATTGAGATCACGAAGCAGTAGATCGCGGCCGATTCGATCATCGCCAACCCGACGAACAGGGTGCGAGTGATCGTCGGAGCGGCGTCCGGCTGCTGTGCCAGCGAGGTCAGGGCAGTGGCGACCGCTCGCCCTTCGCCCAGCGATGGCCCCAGCACGCCGATGCCCACAGTCAGCCCGGCGGTGACGATAGAAACCACTGCAATGAAGGTCATGCTGTCCATGAATGTTTTTCTCCCTTCGAGAAACATCAGCCACCGACTGACTGCACGCGGGTAGCCGCGGCAATGTAGACGGTAGCCAGGATGAAGAAGATATAGGCCTGAACCATGCCGGTCAGCAAGCCTAGCGCGGTCAGGACGATCGGAAACAGGAATGGGGTGATGGTCAGCAGAATGGCGGCAATCATCGCGCCGCTCATCATGTTGCCGAACAGGCGCACGGCCAAAGCCAGGGTGCGCGACAGCTCGCTGATGATATTGAACGGCAGCATGATCGGGGTCGGCCGTGCATACGAGCGCAGGTAACTGCCCAGCCCCTGCCCGATGATGCCGTAGAAGGGCACCGCGACAAATACGGTCAGGGCAAGTGCGGTAGTGGTCGACAGGGAACCGGTGGGTGCCAGATAGCCCGGGATCATCGTGCCCAGCGCCGAGGCGGCGATGAACAGGAACAGCGTGCCGAGAAACCCCAGATACTTGCGTGGTCGATCAAGGCCAACGTCCTCAAGCTGTTTCTCGATCTGGATGACCAGCATCTCGACCAGGTTCTGCCAACGCGAACGCCTCTCGCCACTCGACAATCGTGAGGTGATCAGCCACGATCCGCCGACCAGCAACAGCATGATCACCCAGGTGAACAGGATCGTGGCATTCAGCTTGAGCCAGCCAAACTGCCATAGCACCACTGTATCGGGACTCAGTTCCATCGCTGCTCCACCTGCTCATCAGCCATGTTTTCTGCCTGTCCTCGCGTCCAGCGGCTCACAAGCCAACGCGCCAGCATGAAGCCGACCAGGCAGGCGATCAGGCGCCGCCAGTCACCATCCGCAACCAGATAGAAACCGACCACGGTCACCCCCAGACGCAGCAGCAGACTCGCTGGAAACAGCAATGCCGGGAACCGCATCGACAGCCCATGACGCACCGTCCACCACAGGCCACCGAAAAAGAATATCCCCAATGCCATACCGGCGATGATCGCAAGCAGCAAGACCAGCCAGTCAGTCATCGCCTCCCTCCCAGTTCGATTCCATCGCCTGACGTTCGCGGCTGATCCAGCGCCAGGCATTGAGACTGCCGATCATCAGTCCGGCAACCAGCAACGCCAGTGTCCACGAGAACGGCGCGGGATGATGCTGGTCGAGCCACGCACCGCCGAGCGCGCCCAGCAGGGTGGGCACCGCTATCGACCAGCCGACCAGCCCCATCATCCCCAGACCGAACCAGACCCCATGCGTGGTATCCCGCTGGGCCAGGAGCTTGCGTGCCGCCTTGGCCCCCACGGCGCGGCTGAAGGCCGTACCCTCGTGTCCGGAGTCGCGCCCAGCGTCGTGCCCGGGGTCGTTCCCAGAATCGTGTCCAGGTTCATGCCCGGGATCGTGTTGGGCCTCGCGCCCCACATCGCGCTTGTCCGGGCCGTCAGTCATGGTGAAACCTCGCCAGTCGTCGAATCAGGCCACTTTCGAGTTTGGCCACCACCGAGCGCACATCTCGTTCGTGCTCATCGAGAGTCAGGAACTGCTCCTCGATCGCCTGCCGGAGATGACGCAGGTCGGTGCCCATCAACGCATCGCGCACCGAGACGCGCACCTCGTGGCCGGTCTTGACCAGCACGCCCTCATCCACTGCCACATAAGTCTCCTCGTTACCGCCCGCCTCGAAAACCAGTATTCCGGGTGGCAGGGCGGCCACTCCGTCCCGACGGCGTGGCAGCACGCCAAACACGCCCGAACGCCCTTCGGCCACGATCCGCGTGACCTCGGAGCGCTCGAGGAAGACCGCGTACGGCAGCAGGATGCGTAGTGTCATCGTCGCCATCATCACGCTACCCCGCAGCGGCTGTCGAATCGGCCGACTGGGGCTCCGCACTCTCAGCGGCCTTGCTGTAAGCCTCGTCGACCACCCCAATCATGTAAAGGGCACTCTCGGGAAGATCCTTGAACTCATCGGCGAGAATCCGTTCGCAGCCGTCCAGCGCTTCCTCGAGGGAGACGAGCTTGCCCGCCAATCCGGTGAATGCCTCGGTGGAGAAAAACGGCTGGGTAAGAAATCGTTCCAGGCGGCGCGCCCGATCAACCACCCGGCGATCCTCCGCCGACAGCTGCTCGAGCCCGAGCATCGAGATCATGTCCTTGAGCTGCTCATATTGCGCCAGGGTCTGGCGCACCTGTCGCCCGATCTGATAGTGACGCTCACCGATGACACTGGGCGTGGCCATCTTCGAGCGCGACTGCTGTGGTTCGATGGCAGGATAGAGGCCTTCCGCGGCCCGTTTTCGTGACAGCACCATCGAAGCGGACAGGTGCGAGAAGGTATGTACCGCGGCCGGATCGGTGAAATCGTCCGCCGGCACGTAGACTGCCTGGATCGAGGTGATCGCACCGGCATCGGTATTGGCGATGCGCTCTTGCAGCGCGGCCAGCTCCGTGCTCATGGTCGGCTGGTAACCCAGCCGCGACGGCATCTGCCCCATCAGGGCCGAGACCTCGGCGCCCGCCTGGATGAAACGGAAGATGTTGTCAATCAGCAGCAACACGTCGCGGTGCTCGTCGTCACGGAAATACTCCGCCATGGTCAGCGCCGTGTGCCCGACCCGAAACCGACTGCCGGGCGACTCGTTCATCTGGCCGAAGACCATCGCCATGCCACCGAGCACCCCGGCCTCTTTCATCTCCCGGTAGAGCTCCTCGCCCTCGCGACTGCGCTCACCAATGCCGCAGAAGATGCTCACCCCCTCCTGCTGCCCGATCACATTGTGGATCATTTCGGTGAGCAGCACGGTCTTGCCCACCCCGGCCCCGCCGAACAGGCCGGCCTTGCCGCCGCGCTCCATCGGCATCAGCACATCGATGGCCTTGATGCCGGTCTCAAAGATCTCCGAGTGGGTGGAGCGGCGCTCCAGGGGCGGCGGCGACCGGTGGACCGAGCGCCATTGCACATCGTCCAGCGGCGGGCCGCGGTCGATGGTGTTGCCGAAGACATCCAGCATGCGCGAGAGCACCGCCTCGCCCACCGGGGCCTGTAGTGGCCCACCGGTATCCGTGACAACAGCGCCACGCTGCAGACCCTGCGTCGGCGTGAGCGCCACGCCACGCACACGGTCCGCAGCCGACTGCAGCAATACCTCGATCACGATCTTCCCCTCCCGGCCGGCGCGCAGCAGGGTGAAAATTGGCGGCAGGCGGTGTTTGAAACGTACCTCGACGACGCTGCCGCGCACGGATATCACTTCTCCTTGATTGGCCTCACCCTGATTAGGCTCGCTCATCGATCGCTCCCAAGAAAATCAGCTCGCAGGCCCCGCAGAGAGCATAGGCGATCACCGCGCCTGGCGAAAGAAAACCCCTGTCAGCTGGATTGCGGTCCAGCTGACAGGGGTCACGGCAATGGCGGGGCTCGAGGCAAATGCCGTCATGCGGCTCCCGATCGGCCGGTGATCAATTCATCAAGCCTCAGCCCATGAAGTCTCAGTCCATGAAGCCGAGGATCGCGTTGCGCACCGACTCGAGATCGGCATCAACCGTTACCATGGCGGCCGTGTCACAGTCGACCACCTCACCGGTGCACTGGCTGATCGCGCTGTCCGGATCCTTGAGACCATTGCCCGTCAAGGTCAGCACGATGCTTGAGCCGTCCGGAATCTTGCCGGCCTTGAGGTCATTGATCAGACCGGCGAGCGAGGCGGCAGAGGCCGGCTCACAGAAGATGCCTTCGTGCTGGGTCAGCAGACGCTGAGCGGCGAGGATCTCGGCATCCGAGACCTCGGCGAACCAGCCTCCCGACTCCTCCATCACCTTCCAGGCGCGATCCCAGCTCTGCGGATGACCGATACGGATTGCGGTGGCAACGGTCTCCGGGTCATCGACCATTTCGCCACGCAAAAACGGCGCCGAGCCACTGGCCTGGTAGCCGACCATTTTCGGCCGGTTGCTAACCGAGCCGCCGGCGTACGGACATTTGCCGTCGCAGTAGGCGCAGGCCTCGGTTACCTGCTCGCCGGAGGTGGCCGAATATTCGCTGTAGCCGATCCAGTGAGCAGTGATGTTGCCCGCATTGCCCACCGGCAGGCAGTGGTAATCGGGGGCACGCCCCAGCTCTTCGATGATCTCGAAGGCGGCGGTTTTCTGCCCCTGCAGACGGTACGGGTTGACCGAGTTGACGATGGTCACCGGTGCCTGCTCGGCGACTTCCTTGACCAGGCGCATGCCATCGTCAAAGTTGCCACGGATCTGCAGGATGGTTCCACCGTACATCATCGCCTGAGCAAGCTTGCCTACCGCAATTTTGCCGTCCGGGATAATGACGAAAGCGGTGATGCCGGCACGGGCGGCATAGGCGGCGGCAGAGGCCGACGTGTTGCCGGTCGAGGCACAGATGATGGCCTTGGAGCCTTCCTCGACCGCCTTGGTGACCGCCATGGTCATGCCACGGTCCTTGAATGAACCGGTCGGGTTGAGCCCCTCGTACTTGGCGTAGATCTCCACCGCATGCCCCAACAGCTTGGGCAGGTTCTGCAACCGGATAAGCGGTGTGGCACCCTCGCCCAGGCTTATCAGACGGGTGTCGTCGGACAGCGGCAGGCGGTCACGATACCGATCGAGCAGACCGGTGTAGCGGTTTTGATGCATCATGAGGATCTCGCTTGAATGACACGTCGCCGCGCGACCCGTTCCTCGGGCACACCGGGCGGCGATCTGGATGATTAGTCGGGCATTTTACCCTGCCGGCCCTCGCCTGTCAGGAGCCAGTGCAGTACAACAGAAAGGACGTCTCAGCCGGCGAGCAGACGGTCCTCGTCGTTCAGAATCTGCCTGAGCACCTTGCGGGCCTGACGCATCAAGAGCGAGAGCGTCTTCTCGACTTCTTCCATCGAAGCCGCCTCGCCTTCATGAACACCCGCAGCCCAGTTGCCCACCACGTTTAGGCTGGCGTACTTGATCCCCGCCTCACGGGCCAGGATGGCCTCGGGCATGCCGGTCATGCCCACCACGTCACAGCCATCGCGTTCTAGTTTTCGAATTTCAGCCGCCGTCTCCAGGCGCGGCCCCTGCGTGGCGCCGTAGGTGCCGCCGTCGATCATCGGGAGACCAAACACCTCACCGGCCCTGAGAAAGGCCTGGCGCAGGGACTGATCATAGGGATAGGTGAAATCAACGTGGGTGACCGTGTCGAGATCCCCTTCGTAGTAGGTCGACGGTCGGCCCCAGGTGTAGTCGATCAGCTGGTCGGGTACGAGCAGCGTGCCCGGCCCCATGTCCGGATTGATACCGCCGACAGCGGACATGGCAAGAATCCCGTCGACCCCAAGCTCGCGCAGGGCCCAGATGTTGGCGCGATAGTTGATCTGGTGCGGGGGAATACGGTGGTTATAGCCGTGACGCGGCAAAAACACCACGTTACAACCCTGCATCCGACCGATGGACAGGGGCCCGGAGGGCTCACCGTATGGCGTCGAAACCACTTGGTGGCGCACGCCCTCGATGCCTTCGATCTGGGACAACCCGGTCCCACCGATAATAGCCAAATGCACGTCAGCCCTCTCCCGAAACGATCAACAGTTCACGCCCGGCATGCACGCGCTGCTCACAGGCGGATGAATACCAGACAAAATGATGAAAGCAGGCATGGTAATCCATGCGCTCGCCGACAAGGGAAGCTCTGCACGATCTATGGCCTGCTCCCCGATTGCAAGCACGGCAACCTGCATTCAGGCCGCTCGCCGCACCGTCCCTGACTCATCAGGGGTAATCAGACTCGTCGATACCGAGGCGCTCAATCCATCGGACAGCCTCGGCGTACTGCGCTGAGCGAGTCAGTCGTTCTACAGCCGGCACCGGGCCCTGGCCGAACATTCGGCTCAGCCGCACCGCGCCCTCGGGGCTTGGCTCAAAATCCAACGACTCCTGCACCCGATCGACCCATTCGGGGTGATTGCAGATCAGCGCCATGTCCACGCCCGCGACCAGGCACTGTTCGACCCGGGCCTCGATTTCACCGATCGCTGAGGCCGCCACCATGGTCAGGTCATCACTGAACACCGCTCCCTGGTAACCCCACTGCTCGCGCAGGATCTCGCGCAGCCAGACCGGCGAGAAGCCAGCTGGCAGCTCATCGACCGCCGGGTAGATCACGTGGGAAACCATCAGGCCGGGAATCAAGCGCTCGGCCATCACCCGGAATGGGCGCAGGTCAGTCTGTTCAATCGTCGCCAACGGCCGGGCATCGATCGGATAGGCAATATGGGAATCAGCCGCCACTGCGCCATGGCCGGGATAGTGCTTGCCCACTGCGGCCATGCCAGCGGCCTGCATGCCGTCGGTCCAGGCGCTCGCCAATTCAATTACCACCTCGGGGCGCGCATCGAAGGCTCGATCCCCGATCACGCCACTGATGCCGCGATCGAGATCAAGCACCGGAGCGAAGCTCAGATCGACCCCCACAACACGCAACTGCGTGGCCATCAGCCAGCCCAATGACCGTGCCGCGGCAAGTCCGGCCTGTCGATCCTCGGCAAACAGTTCACCAATGCGCCCCATCGCCGGCAGCGGCAGAAAGCCGTCGCCCTTGAAACGCTGCACACGGCCGCCCTCCTGGTCGACCGCGATCAACAGCTGCGGTCGGCGCAGGGCGCGGATTTCCGCGATCAGGTCGGAAATCTGGGCGCGATTCTCGAAGTGGCGGGCGAAAAAAATCACCCCGCCCACCGACGGATGTAGCAACCGGCGGCGGTCGGCGGTCGTGATCTCGGGGCCGGCCAGATCAATCATCAAGGGGCCGAATGCCGTCATGGCGCGGTCCTTCCAGTGGCGGGGGAGTCAGTAGTCCTCGTGCTGGTCACGCAGCTGCTGGCGGTGACCACTCTTGCCCAGCAGCGCCTTTTCGGCAAGCGCCCCAAGGTACACGTACAGGCCAAGAGCGACCAACAGGGCCGCGGCCGAGAACACCATCAGCGTGGCCACACCGCCCTGTTCGGAATAGCCCATGGATACCTTGAACATGGTCAGCAGCCCCTCGATCAGGATCGCGACCAGGATCGCGGCGACAAAACGGGTCATCGTTCGTCGGGTCGTACTATGCCGATGGAGGTCTTTTTCCAGCAGCACCTCCTCCTCGAACATCGTCTTGGCCAGATCGAAGATCGCCATGGCCAACGTCAGCACGACGATCACCTCAAATGGCTTGAATTGCAGCTCGGCTGCCCAGCCGGGCTCCATCAGGGCATGGACCAGTTCGCTCATGCTGCTGTAGAACAGCACGCCGGCCACCAGCAGCATGGCCGCGGCAAACAGACCGTAAAGTACGCGAAAAAACGGCTCGATGCGACGCCGTAGGGTGTCGCCGAACAGGAAGCTGATCATGGCCGCGAGATCGACGTCGATGACGAGATAACCGATACGCCCCTCTTGTTCGATACGAAGCGTCGCCGAGATACACAGTTCCGGCGAGACCGAGGACAGATAGGGTTCGGTGAGATGGACATGCGTGTCCGACTTGGCGAACTTGAAATACGGCCGTTCGCTGCGATCCAGGCCCTGGCCACGCCCCATGACCTGGCTGACGTCGCCGCTCTCGTCTGCACCAAATTCGGCGATCTGCACCCCATTCTCGTCAAGCAGATAGACAAGGTCCACGAACGGATACAGATCGATCAGCTTCTCCGTGACCGAGTGCAGGGCGACCTGGTCGGTGAGCAACCGCGGCTCGCCGATGCCGGTGATGATCGACTCGATCAAACTCCGAATGGGACGCGACTGCTCGTGATAGCGGTCAATGGTGCTGATGTAGTTGGCCGAGTGCATGGCATCCCTGGGTGACGTCGGTGGTTAGTTCGGCGGGCAGTGTAACCCGAGCCAGGACCTGGCCTGGTGGTGGCCTGGTGGCTGGCAAGAATGATGTTCGATCAGGGTGAGATGTTCTCTGTCCATCACGAGAACAGTGCTGCCAGCCCGCCCAAGATGAAACGGCTGTCAGCCAAGCTTGTCGGCGAAGAAATCGAGTGTCTTCGCCCAGGAGTCCTGGTCGGTGGCTTCATTATAGGATAGCGGCAGACCGAAGCGCCGCGCATTGTCATCGGCACCCGGGTTGGTGAAGCCGTGAGTGATCCCCGGATAACGGGTGACATGCACTTCGGCACCAGCCGCGCGCATCTCCTCGGCGACGCGCTCGACCTCGGCCGGGTCGGCCAACGGGTCCTCCTCGCCGGTGAAGATCCAGGTCGGCGTGTCGACCCGGCCGGCAACCGGCGCCAGACCATCGATGGCGGCATGGAAGGTCACCAAGGCATCGTGATGGACGCCCTGGCGAGCCATGCTCAGGCTGACCGCTCCACCGAAACAGTAGGCGATCGCGCCCAATCGTTCGGCATCAACGGCATCATGGCGCTTGATCGCGTCGATCGCGAGACGGTAGCGAGTCTTGAGGACGTCGAAGTCCGACAGGGCCAGGTTCATCTGCTCGGTGGCCTCGTCAGCATCCCCGGCCACCTTGCCGTCACCATAGAGGTCGATGGCAAAACCGACGTAGCCGGCCTCGGCCATGTCGCGGGCACGCTTTTCCATATAGGCGCTTCGCCCCCAGAACTCCGGCACCACCAGCACCGCTGGGAGCGGCCCGGCGGCATTGGCGTCGAAGGCAACCATGCCTTTCATGATCAGCTCATCCGAACGGTATTCGAGCTCCTCGATCTTGATCTCTGCAGCCATGCCTTTCTCCTTGGATTGGGGACGATTCAGGAAATTACCCCGCCAGTCGACGGGGAGCAATGTCCGAACGGGACATCGCAAAATGGGAATATAGCAGCAGCCTGAGGTGGCCGCTGCCATGCTCAGCTGCCGGCTCAGCCGATAGGCTCGGCGGTCGGCTCACCACTACGGGCGGCCTGGGCGGCCCGCACTCGGCGCGCCGAACGCTGGTCGATTGCCTGCTTGAGGGCGATCAGCAACGCAAGGCCGATAAAGGCCCCCGGTGGCATCAGCGCCAGCAGGAAGGTCATCTGTTCCGGCAGCACCCGCAGACCCCAGTCGACCGCTACCGGGCCGAACAGCTGGTCGGCCCCGGCCAGCAGGGTGCCAAAGCCGATCAGCTCCCGCATGCCGCCCAGCGCGATCAGCACCAGCCCGAAGCCCATGCCCATCACGATGCCATCGAACACCGACAGGCCAAATGCCTGTCGTGACGCAAAGCCCTCGGCCCGAGCAATGATGATGCAGTTGGTCACAATCAGCGGGATGAAGATACCGAGCGTGTTGTAGAGCGAATGGAAATGCGCATTCATGATCAATTCGATCACGGTGACCGTCGAGGCGATCACCATGACGTAGACCGGCAGGCGCACTTCCGGCCGCACCCAGTCACGAATCAGCGAGACCACGCCGTTGGACACCACCAGGGTCACCAGGGTGGCGATCGCCAGACTGATGGCGTTGATCGTGGTATTGGAGATGGCCAGCAACGGGCACAGCCCCAGCACCTGCACCAGGGCCGGGTTGTTCTTCCACAGCCCGTCGAGGGCAAGCTCGGATAGGCGCGGGTCACTCATCGTCATGCTCCTCCCCTTGACCGTTCTTCGGCGGGCTTTGATCGGTGCGCGGCGGATACTCAAACAGCTGCTGTCGATGCTCACGCACGTACAGCAGCACATCTTTGACCGCTGCCACCACCGCCCGTGGCGAGATCGTCGCCCCGGTGAACTGATCGAACACACCGCCGTCCTTCTTCACGGCCCACCATTCGACCGGCGGGTCGCCCAGCCGGCGCCCGGCGAAGCCGAAAATCCAGTCGGTCTTGTCGGCCTTGATCTTGTCGCCCAGCCCGGGGGTCTCGCTCTGCTCGAGCACCCGTACTGCAATGACCTCTCCTTCCGGGCACACCCCGACCAGCAAGCGGATATCACCACTGTAGCCGCGACGGGTCACGACCGGGATCGCCACGGCGGTGACCTCGTCACCCTCGCGGGCACGAAAACCAAGCTGCCCGGCCGCCATCGCCCGCTCGCGTTCCTCAGCTGACAGCGAGTTCGATCCGTCGTTCAGTCCGGCCGACTCGAGCACCGGTTTGCCAAGACCCAGGGCCTCGGGGTCGGGCAGCAGGAACGCATCCTCGGCCGGGTTATTGTCATGCGCTCGGCCGGAAAGCACTGCCATGATCTGCCCGAGCAGCACCGCTTGACGGTTGAGCTCAATCTGATCGACCGTCTTCTGCTGCGTGTAGGCGACAAACCCCACTCCCAGACCGAAGTACACCGCCAGGATCACCGCGGTGATGACGACACGGCGCAGCTCCAGGTCCCTCACGGACGCTGCTCTCCAGCGGGGTCAGCTCGGCCCTTGCGGCCGAAGACGGCCGGCTGCGTGTAGTAGTCGATCAGCGGCACCGCCAGATTCATCAGCAGTACCGCAAACGCCACCCCATCAGGGTAGTTGCCGAAGCTGCGAATAAGTACCGCCAACATGCCGATACCGAAACCGAACACCAATCGCCCACGCGGGGTGGTCGAGGAAGTCACCGGGTCGGTGGCAACAAACAGCGCACCGAAGATGACCCCACCACTGATCAGGTGAAACAACGGATCGGCAAAACGCTCGGGATTGATGCCCCACAGGAGGCCCGCGGTCACCAGCACGCCAGCCACCATCGCCACCGGAATATGCCAGCGGATCGCATTACGATGGAGCATCCAGGCGCCACCGACGAGAAAGGCGAAATTCAGCCACAGTGACCAGCCACCGGCCTGCCAGATCGAGGCACCCGCACCCGCTATCTCGCCACCCTGGGTGACCAACATTCGCCACTGGTCGAGTGGCGTGGCCTGACTCAAGGCATCAAATCCCATGCCAGCCGGCAGCAGGCCAAACAGACTCCATTGCAGCGCCTCGGCGAATGACAGGCTGGCTGCACCGCCCTCGACCGGCGCACCCCAGCGGGTCATCGCCTCGGGAAACGAAACCAACAGCACCACGTAACCGACCATGGCCGGATTGAACAGGTTGTAGCCGATGCCTCCGTAGAGCTGTTTGGCTACCACTACGGCAAAGACTGCCCCCACCACCGGCAGCCACCAGGGGGCAAGGTTGGGCAGACACAGCGCCAGTATCCAGCCGGTGATCAGCACCGAACGGTCGGTCAACGCCGGCCGGAACGGCCGCGCCCGCAACCACAGCATCAGCGCTTCGGCCAGCCAGGCCGCACCGACAGCGAACAGGACGTTGACCAGCACGCCCCAGCCGAGCAGCCAGACGGCAGCCACCGTACCTGGCAGCAACGCCCACAGCACGGTGGTCATCACCTCGGCCACGCTCGAGGACGCCTCGACATGTGGCGAGGTCTTCACCGAGAATTTCATGACGACTCTCCCGGTTGGTCGGTCGATTCGGTCGAGGGTGGCGCTGCCGTCTCTTTATCACTGTCAGGCTGATCGTCTTGCTGCGCTCGGGCCTTGCGCGCCCGCACTCGGGCACGAGCGGCCTCGATGCTGAGCGCGACGGCCGACTTGTCACCGTCTTTCTTGTCTTTTTGGCCTTCCTTGTCTTTTTGGCCTTCCGGGTCTTTCTTGCCTTCCGCGGCAACCCCCTCCGCTCGCTCGGGAGATCCGGCCTTCGCCGTCTTGGCGCCCTCTCCGGCCAGGTCGCTGGTCTGTTTGGCGGCAGGCTTTGTCTGAACTGTTTCTTCTTGGGCTACTTTTCCTTGAGCCTCTTTTTCCTGGGCTTCTTTTTCCTGGACTGCTTTTTTCCGGGCGGCCTTTTCCTGGGCAGCCTGGATGGCAGCGCGCCTTTTCGCCAAGGCGGCCTCACGTTCGGCCTTCTGCCGCTCGATCCGCTCGTTGTGGAACTCGAATCGTCGCCGGGCGTGTTCGGCCTTGGCCCTCTCGCGTTCAGCAGACCAGATCTCGGTCTTGGCGTAGCGGAAGTACTGCACCAGCGGGATATGCGACGGGCAGACCGCCGAACAGACACCACACTCAATGCAATCGAACAGATGATGCTCAAGGCTGCGCTCGAACTGCTGGGCGCGAGCGTACCAATAGAGCTGCTGCGGCAGCAGGTCTACCGGACAGGCATCCGAGCAGCGTGCGCAGCGGATGCAGGGCTGCGCTGGAGGCTCGGGATCACGATCGACCGGGCGCAGGGCCAGCAGGCAGTTGGTGGCCTTGACCACTGGTATCTGGTCGCTGTGCAGGGCGAACCCCATCATCGGCCCACCCATCAGCAATCGGTCGACCCCATCGGTGTAGCCGCCGGCCGCCTCGATCACTTGCGCCATCGGCGTACCGATACGCACGCGGAAATTGCGTGGCTCGGCCACCCCGCCACCAGTCACCGTCACCACGCGCTCGATCAACGGTTGGCCCTCGGTCACTGCATGCCAGCTGTTGGCCACCGTGCCCACGTTCAGGCACAGCATCTGGTAGTCGGTCGCGTGGCGGTTGCGTGGCACCTCGATGCCGGTGAGTGTCCGGATCAGTTGTTTCTCGCCACCAGCCGGATAGATGCTCGGCACCACCCGGATCGAGAGACGCTCTTCACCCTCGTCGGCCGCCAATCGGTCGATCACGGCCTGCAGGGCCTCAACCGCGCGTGGCTTGTTGTCCTCGATGCCGATCAGACAGCGGGCTGCACCGACGGCGTGCATCAGCATCTGCGCACCGCGCAGGATGCTCTCGGGCGCTTCCTGCATCAACCGATCATCACAGGAGATATAGGGCTCGCATTCTGCCCCATTGAGTATTAGCGTCTCGATTCCGCCCGGGGTGGCCGTCGCGAGTTTGACCGCAGTCGGGAACACTGCGCCACCCAGCCCGACAATGCCCGCCTCACGCAGACGCGCGCGGATCTCGACCGGATTGCGATTCCAGTAGTCCGGCCAGGGCTCGAGCAGCTCGGCCTCACGGTCCTCGCCATCGGCAGCCAGGATGATGCTCTGTGCCGACAGCCCGCCCGGATGCGGCAACCCGCGCGGCTCGATCGCCTTGATCACCCCGGAGGTCGGCGCGTGGATGGCCGCGGAAATGAAATCGTCGGGACGGGCCAGCAGCTGTCCACGGCGGACGCGATCGCCGACCGCAACCACCGGGATGGCCGGTGCGCCGATATGCATGTGCAACGGCAGGATGTACTCGTCGACCAGCGGCATCTCGGCAATCGGGCGCTCACAGGCCGGGGCCTTGTGCCCCTCGAGGACCAACCCGCCATGAAAGCCGTACAACCCCGGGGAAACCGTCGCCTTCACCTTAGGCATTGACCAGTGTCCCGTGTCGGGCGCCCGGGCCGCGGGTAGGTTCCGGATGGGCAGACTCAGGCATCGGGAAGCGATAGGCCTCCACCCCTTCCTCGACCGGCACCATGTCGATGCAGTCCACCGGGCAGGGCTCGACGCACAGCTCGCAGCCGGTGCATTCGTCCTCGATCACCGTGTGCATCTGCCTGGCTGCGCCGAGAATCGCATCCACCGGGCAGGCCTGGATGCACTTGGTGCAGCCAATACAGACCTCCTCGTCGATGACCGCCAGCATCTTGACCTCCTGGACCTCGAGTTCGTCGTCCAGCGGCTTGAACTCGACATTCAGCAGGTCAGCAAGATCGCGGATGGTCGACTCACCACCCGGCGGGCAGCGATTGATGTCCTCTTCGCCCTTGGCCAATGCCTCGGCGTACGGCCGACAGCCAGGATAGCCGCACTGACCACACTGGGTCTGCGGCAAGAGGCTATCAATCCGGTCAACGAGCGGATTGCCCTCGACACGAAAGAACTGTGCCGCCAGTCCCAGCAACACCCCAAACAGGATCGCCAGCCCAACGGCAAGAAGGATTGCCAACCACATCAGACAGTCACCATCCCGGCAAAGCCCATGAAGCCCAGCGCCATCAACCCGGCCGTAACCAGGGCAATCGGCACACCCTGGAAGGCCGCCGGTACATCAGCCGCGGCCAGCCGCTCGCGCAGAGCAGAAAACAAGATCAGCACCATCGAGAAGCCCACTGAAGCACCAAAGCCGTACAACGCCGACTGGACGAAATTGTTCGCTTCCTGGACGTTCAGCAGGGCCACGCCCAGCACGGCGCAGTTGGTGGTAATCAGCGGCAGGTAGATGCCCAGCACATTGTGCAGCAGTGGGCTGGTCTTCCTGACCATCATCTCGGTGAAGTTGACCACCACCGCAATCACCACGATGAACATGATGGTGCGCAGGTATTCCAGCCCCAACGGCTCGAGCAGCCAGGCATGCGTGATGTAACTGGCGATCGCCGAAAGCGTCAGCACGAAAGTCGTCGCCAGTGACATGCCGATGGCGGTCTCGACCTTGTTCGATACCCCAAGAAACGGGCACAGGCCGAGAAACTTCGCCAGAACGAAGTTGTTGACCAAAATGGTACTGATCAGAATGAGAATATATTCGGTCAAGGCCACCTACCGTGCGTTCCGGGGACCGTGCCGGCGGGGCCGACACACTCCGTAAGCCGCATAGTAACAAGGAAGTACCCGACTCGGCGAACCGGTATGTTTTTCCATACCGCTCGCCTCTTTACCTTCAGTGGCGGGCGCGCCCAGCCTGGTCTCGCAGACTACTCTCGTGGCCAGACGAATCGTTCATCGGCCTGCCGGAGCCGCTCGACCCACTCGGCATGAGCCGCCACCGCCGCCGCCTCGGGGGCAATCACGCGCAGCCTGGGTCGATCAGCAGGGATTGTGCCGAGCGCCGCCCGACCTGCCGCGGCCGCTTCTGCTGGATTGTCAAAAGACAAGTCCCACTGGCCACCAGTCAGGGCCAGATAGACATCGGCGAGGATCTCGGAGTCCAACAACGCCCCATGCAGGGTGCGCTCGGAGTTGTCGATCTGGTAGCGACGGCACAGCGCATCGAGGCTATTGCGCTGCCCCGGGTGCTTCTGGCGGGCGATGGCGAGCGAGTCAGTGACCAGCTCGACATGCTCGCTCAACGGCGCATGCCCGGCTTGCTTCAGCTCGGCGTCGAGAAAGCCCACGTCGAACTCTGCATTGTGGATGACCAGCTCCGCTCCGCGCACATAAGCGAGGAATTCCTCGGCCACCTCGGCGAAGCTTGGCTTGTCTGCCAGGAAGTCATTGGACAACCCGTGGACGGCATAGGCTCCGGGGTCCACCGCACGGTCCGGATTGACGTACTGGTGGTAATTGTTGTCCGTCAGGCGCCGTTCGATCAGCTCGACTGCGCCAATTTCGACCAGCCGATGCCCTTCCTCGACCGGCATGCCGGTGGTCTCGGTATCCAGGATGATCTGTCGCAATGTCATGGACGGTTCTCGCGTTGGTATTGATTGAGCCAACGCTCCAGGGCGCTGGCGAAGGCCTGCTTGTCACGCGGAGCCAGTGGCGCGGGCCCGCCGGTAACCACCCCGCTCTCGCGCAGCGTCTGCATGAATTCACGCTGCACCTGCCGGCTGCGAATGGACTCGCTGGAAAACACCTCGCCGCGCGGGCCGATTACCGCCGCACCCTTGGCAAGTGCCTCGGCCGCCAGCTCGATGTCCGCCGAGATGACCAGATCCCCGGCCTCGGCCGCCTCGACAATCGCATTGTCGGCGACATCGAACCCCG
The DNA here is from genome assembly GCA_041676845.1 of Halothiobacillaceae bacterium. Classification (GTDB taxonomy): domain Bacteria; phylum Pseudomonadota; class Gammaproteobacteria; order Halothiobacillales; family Halothiobacillaceae; genus Guyparkeria. Next base: position 203,156 of record JBAYRD010000002.1, read on the forward strand.
CTGCCACCTGCATGAAGCGCACCCGCCTGGAGCGCGGCACGGCCATGGCGTGATTGGCCACCAGCACTACCTCCACGCCGACACGATCCGCGGCACGGAACAGCATCTGCTTGATGGGAACGGGACAGGCGTCGGCGTCGACCCAGATAGTCATGTGGTTTCCGTGGTTTGAGTTGAGTGGCCAGTTAAGGCTTCCAGTCAATCCGTAATGTAACGGTGTGGAAAGTTTCGCATGCCGGGTGCCCGGCATGGAACGGGGAATGAGTCAGACACGGTGGAACGATTTCACGCGCCGGTCGCGTGGAGAGGCACTGTTTTCTCTCCATGCATGGCGCGCGAGCCCCCTTTTCTTGCTTGCCCAAGAAAAGCGGAAAAAAGAAAGGCACCCCGACGTCCTGGCCCTTCGGGCCTTCGAGCCCGGACAACGTCCGGACTCGAAGCCTCGCAACCGGCGGCCGGCTTCGGGGCCGGCTCGACGTGACTTCCTGTCACGGCGAGCCTCGGAGCGACGTCCCTGTCGCTCCGACCCCGAGCCAACCGCCGGCCGCGAGGCAGAACGCAAGGGGATCTGGTGCCCAGCTATCGGGTGGCGTGACTCAAATCTCCAGGGAAGCTGCTGCTCCAAGCTTGCACTCTCGGCTTAACCGAAGAGTCGAGTCCGCCTGTGTCTTGCCTCGCGGACAAGTGGTTGCAGGGTCTGGCCGGCAGGGGCGCCGGCCAGAGGTTCGCCGCGACAGGAAGTCGCGTCGAACCGACCCGTCCGCAATCACTTGTTCGCGGGCCTGATAGTCGCGGATGCCATCCGCGACTATCAGGCCCGCAGGGCCAAGGCATCGGGGTGTCTTCTTTTCGTCGGTTTTCTTGGACAAGCAAGAAAATCGACTCGCGCGCCGGGTACGACGGCCAATTTATGCCTCGCCGGTAGACCGGCGCGTGAAACAGTTCCACCACGTACGAATCGACATCGCGTTCCATGTCACGCAAACGGCATGCGAGCCCCATCCGTACCAAAAAAAATCAGACGACAGGATCGTCTCTCATCTCTCGCTCCAACCGCCGTCCCACATCCCCAGTCGACCCGGTCCGGCGGGCAAGCAGATCATACGCGACCGGTACGACGAACAGGGTCAGCACGGTGGCCAGGGCCACGCCGGCAAGGATCACGGTCCCGATCACCAGGCGCGTCTCCGAGCCTGCGCCACTGGAGACGATCAGCGGAATCGAGCCGGCCATGGTGGTGACCGCCGTCATCAGGATCGGGCGCAGACGGGTGGCCGCTGCCTCCTCAAGTGCCTCGGCGAATGCCTGGCCCTGATCGCGCAATTGGTTGGCAAACTCGACGATCAGAATGCCGTTCTTCGTCGCCAATCCAACCAGCATCACCAACCCGACCTGACTGTAGATATTGAGTGACAGACCGGTGAAATACAGACCCAGCAGCGCCCCCAGGATCGCCAACGGCACGGTCAGCATAATAACGAAGGGATGAATCAGGCTCTCGAACTGCGCGGCCAGGACCAGGAATACCGCCAGCGTCCCGAGCACCAGGATGAACACGGTCGCCCCGCCCGCCTCGCGGTAGTCGCGCGATTGGCCCTTGACGTCGGTCTGGGCCTCGGGCGGCAGGATCTCGTCGACGGTTTCCTCGAGATAGGTCAATGCCTCACCCAGCGGGTAACCATCGGCCAGATCGGCCTCGATGGTGATGGCACGGATCCGGTTGAAACGGTTGAGTGTGGCCGGCCCGGCAAAGTCGGTCAGGCTGACCAGACTGCCCAGCGGGATCAGCTCACTGCTGGTCGCGGAACGCACGTAGATATTGTCGATTGCCCGCGGGCTGCGCTGGCTGTCCCGCTCGCCTTCGAGGATCACGTCGTATTCCTCGCCGTCATCGACGTAACGCGTCACGGTACGCCCGCCCAGCAGGGTCTCGAGTGTCCGCCCGATCTCGGTCACCGTCACGCCAAGGTCGGCGGCCCGATCGTAGTTGATTTCGACCTTGAGTTGCGGCTGGGTTTCCTTGTAATCGGAGTCCAGCCCGGTCAGTCGCGGGTTGTGCTCTCGAATGTGGTCGAACAGCAGGTCGCGCCACTGCGCCAGCTCCTCGAACTCGCCGCCACCAAGCACGAACTGCACCGGTTTTTGCACCCGCTGACCAAAACCCTGGCGCATCACCGGGAAGGCACGCACTCCCGGCAGATCGGCAACCAACCTGCGCACCTCCTCCATGACCGCCCAGCCGGAACGCCGATCGGCCCAGTCATCGAGGGTCACGATGGCGAATCCGGTATTGAAGTTCTCGATATTGCCCCAGCCCAGCGGGGCGCGGATCAGGACCCGCTCGGCCTCACCCGACTCAAGCAATGGCTCGAGCCGGGCCTCGATCTCATCCATGTAATCGAGCATGAAGTCGAAACTCGCCCCCTCGGGCCCATTGACCACGATGAAGAACGTGCCGCGGTCCTCGGTGGGCGTGTATTCGCGCGGCAATTGATCGGCCAGCCACAGCGTGGCCGCGATCGCGCCGAGGAACAGCACCACCACCAGCCAGCGCAGCCGCAACGCCCAGCGCAGAGCCACGCGGTAGCCGTGCCGACTGCTATCGAGCAGCGACTGCACCGTCACGGCCAGTCGCCCGGACTGTTCACGCGGTCCGAGGATTTTTGAGGCCATCATCGGCGTGAGCGTAAGGGCGAGAAAACTCGAGATGATGACCGCTGCGGCAAGCGTCAACGCAAACTCGGAGAACAGGCGGCCGATATCCCCTTCCAGAAAGGACAGCGGCAGAAACACCGCCACCAGCACCAGGGTGGTCGCCACCACCGCAAAGGCGATCTGCCGCGTGCCCAGGAAGGCGGCGACCAACGGTGTCTCGCCGTATTCCTGGATACGGCGATTGACGTTCTCCAGCACCACGATGGCATCGTCGACGATCAGGCCGATCGCCAGCACCAGCGCCAGCAACGTCAGCAGGTTGATGGTGAAACCGAACAGGTACAAGGCCGCAAAGGTGCTGATCAGGGCGATGGGCACGGTGATCGCCGGGATCAGGGTGCTACGCAGGTTGCCCAGGAACAGGAAGATGGTCAGGACCACCAGCCCGATGGCGATGAACAGGGTCGAGACCACTTGGCCCACGGCACTCTCGACGAACACCGAGGTGTCATAACTCAGATTGAGCGTCATCCCGTCAGGCAACGTACCGAGCAGCCGCTCGCGTTCGGCCTTCGTCCCCCGGGCGATCTCCAGCACGTTGGCGGTCGACTGCTTGATCATGCCAAGCCCCACGCGCGGCACACCATTCTCGCGGAAGATGCTGCGGGTCTCGACGGCGCCGACCTCCACCCGGGCGACATCGGAAAGTCGTACCAGGTGACCACGCTCGCCGCGCTTGACCACCAGATCACGAAAATCCGCGGCCGTCTCGAAGTTGCGCGGCAGACGGACGATGAACTGGCGCTCACGCGACTCGATCGAGCCGGCCGGCAGCTCGACGTTCTCGGCCCGCAACGCGGATTCGATACCGCTGACCGAAAGTCCGTGGGCCGCCAGCGCCTGCCGATCGAGCCAGACACGCATCGAATAGGTCTGGCCACCCGAGACGCGCACGCGCGCCACGCCGGGCAATACCGAAAAGCGATCCACCAGATAGCGCTCGGCGTAATCGGTCAGCTCGGCGATGGAATACTCCTCGCCAGACAGGCCCAGCCACAGCACCACCTCACTGGAGGAATCCGCCTTTTCCACCTCCGGCGGATCGGCCTCCTCGGGCAGATTGTTGAGCGCGCCGCTGATGCGATCGCGGATGTCGTTCGCCGCCGCGTCCAGATCACGTGACAGCGCGAATTCAACGGTGATCGACGAACGGCCATCCTCGCTTGTGGAGGTAATCATCTCGATCCCCTCCACCCCGGCGATACGGTCTTCCAGCACCTGCGTGATGCGTGTCTCGACCACCGCCGCCGAGGCTCCCGGATAGCGCGTGTCGACGCTGACCACGGGCGGATCGATCTGCGGGTACTCCTGCAGCGGCAAGCGGTCGAGCGCTATCAGGCCAAAGACGACCAGCAGGGCCGACAGCACGCCGGCGAGTACCGGCCGCCGGACGGATATGTCGGAAAGGATCACGGTTCGCTGCGCTCGGCATCGAGCACGTCGCGATGACGCCGCAGGATCTCGCGAATCGGGTTGTCCTCGTCAGCGACATCCAGCACACGAACCAAATCGTCATCACGCACCTTCTGAATGCCGTGGCGCACCAGCCGCTCGCCCGGCACGACCCCATCGATCACTTCCACCCAGCCTTCACGGCGCTCACCAATCTCGACCTCGCGGCGTTCGACAGTGGCCGTCTGCCGGTCGATCACGAACAGATACTGGTGCTCTCCCTGCGGCAACAGCACCGACTCCGGCACGGCCACCACCTCGCGCCGGTCGCGCTCGAGAAGCGTCTGCATCAACTGCCCCGGACGCAGGGCACCATCGTCATTCTCGATCCGGGCGCGGAGCGTGATGCTGCGCGTGGCCGGATCGATCCGGTTATCAATGCCGGTGACTCGACCGCTGAAACGCCGCCCCGGATAGGCATCGGTGCTGGCCGTGATCGTCTGACCACGGGCCACGGCACCCAGGTAGCGCGAGGGCACGGTGAAATCCACGTCGACGATATCGAGCTTGTCGAGCCGGACCAGCGCCGTGCCCGGGCTGACCAGCATGCCGGGACTGATGTCGCGCAGGCCCACCACACCATCGAACGGCGCCAGCACACGGTGGGCCGCCAAACGAGCCTGGGCCACCTCGATCTCTGCCTGGGCCTGCTGGACCCGGGCCCGGGCATCCTCCAGCTCCGCCCGGGCGCCCAGATTGCGTTCGACCAATCCACGGGCACGTTCAAGGGCATTGCGTTGCTCGACCAGCCGGGCTTGCGCCGCAGCCAGTTCAGCCTGCTCTTCGAGATCCTCCAGATGCACCAGCAGGTCACCAGCCGCCACCCGCTGGCCGTCCTCGAAGTGCACCGCGCGGATGATCTCGGTGACCGTCGCCGACAAAGTCACCGACTCGTCCGCCCGCACCGTGCCGAGGGCCTCGAGCGGGTCCGACCAGGTCTGCCGCTCGGCATCCGAGGCGATCACGGCAGTTGCCGGGCGTTCGCCCTGGGCGTGCAGGGCCGTCGACAGCGACGCCAGCAACAGCATCGACACCACCGGCGCGAGCAGACGGTTCGATACCGCGGTTGAACTGGACGAGCCGGACCGGCGAAACAGACGAAATGGCAGCATGACGTTTCCGGAAAAGCGGGTGGGCGGCCGAATGCAGCGCACAGCATAGTACGGGTTGACGGCCGATGGGACGGTGCCGGCGACGGCATTGCTATGATGCCGCGTCATTCAAGTTCCTCGGGGTGCCCCAATGCATGTGGACGTGGTGATTGTTGGCGCCGGTGCGGCCGGTCTGATGTGCGCGGCCACCGCAGGCTATCGAGGCCGCCGCGTGCTGCTGCTCGAGCACGCCCGCCAGGCCGGGCAGAAGATCCTGATGTCCGGCGGCGGGCGCTGCAACTTCACCAACCTCAACAGCACGCCGGCGCAGTTTCTGTCCGCCAACCCGCGCTTCTGCATCTCCGCGCTCAAACGCTATCCGCCGCAGGCCTTTCTCGAGCTGGTCGAGCGCCATGGCATCGAGTACACCGAAAAGGCGGCAGGACAATTGTTCTGCAGCGGCAAGGCACGCGAAATCGTCGATATGCTGAAAACCGAGTGCGAATGGGCCGGCGCCGAGCTGCAGCTGCAAACCGGCGTCGATACGATTGAACCGTACGACGGCGGCTACCGCGTGCGCGCGGCGGCACAAACAATCACCACCGAATCGCTGGTGATCGCCACCGGCGGGCTGTCGATCCCGACCATGGGGGCGACACCGTTCGGCTACGAGGTCGCGCGCCAGTTCGGTCTGGAGGTGCTGCCCACTCGCGCCGGCCTGGTGCCCTTCACGTTGCACCCGCCGCTCAAGGAGCGCCTGGCACCGCTTGCGGGCGTGAGCGTGCCAGTGGCGGTAAGCGCTTCCGGCATGCGTTTCGAGGAGCCGATGCTGTTCACCCATCGCGGCCTGTCGGGGCCGGCGATGCTACAAATCTCGAGCTTCTGGCAACCCGGCGAGCCGCTAGTGATCGATCTGCTGCCCGGCATCGATGTCGACACCGATCTGGTGAACCGTCGCGCCGAACGGCCACAAAGCACCATCCTGCAGTATCTCGACGAGCACCTGCCGCGCCGGCTGGCGCGCGTATTGTGTGAATGGCATGACTGGTCGCGACCGCTGCAGGAGTACGCTCGGGCAGATATCCGGCAAGTGGCAAGTACCTTGCAGTCCTGGGCCGTCCATCCGGCCGGCACCGAAGGCTACCGCACCGCCGAGGTGACGCTGGGCGGAGTCGACACGCGCGAGCTCTCCTCACAGACCATGGAAGCACACAAGCAACCAGGCCTGTTCTTCATCGGCGAGGTGGTCGACGTGACCGGGCATCTCGGCGGGCACAATTTCCAGTGGGCCTGGGCCTCGGCCGTGGCCGCCGGACAGGTGGTTTGATCAACGATCGGGCATGAAACCGGACCACTGGATGCCGGCCAGCTCGGCGATGTTCTTGTGCCAGCTAGCCAGGTCGTCGCGGGCAAACTGGTTCAGATGATCATGACCGCAGGCGCGTGCCATCACCTGCATCAGCTGCACACTGGCCTCCAGGAACGTGGCCAGTCGTTTGGCCGATACGTCCACATCCAAGCGCTTGCGCAGCGCCGGATCTTGCGTGGCGACCCCGGTGGGACAACGGTTGGTGTGGCAGATGCGCGCGCCCACGCAACCGACGGCCTGCATGGCCGAATTGGCCAAGGCGATACCGTCGGCGCCCAGTGCCAACGCCTTGGCAAAATCGGTATGCGTACGCAGCCCGCCGGTGATGATGAGCGTGACCCGACCACTGGCGCCCAGCTTGTCGAGACAATGGCGCGCCCGCGCCAGCGCCGGAATGGTCGGCACGGAAATATGGTCACGGAACAGCAGCGGCGCGTCACCGGTACCGCCGCCACGGCCATCGAGAATGATGTAGTCGGCACCAGCCTGTACGGCAAAGGCGATGTCACGCTCGATGTGCTGTGCGCTCATCTTGAAACCGACCGGAATGCCGCCGGTCAGCTCACGCACATGGTCGGCAAAATGGGCGAAATCATCCACCGTATGCAGGTCGGCAAAGGTGGGGGGCGAGTCGGCATTCTTGCCCTCGGGCAGCTGGCGAATCTCGGCGATACGGCCCCGCACCTTGGCGCCGGGCAGATGTCCGCCAGTGCCGGTCTTGGCCGCCTGGCCGCATTTGAAATGAAAGGCCTGCACCAACGGCAGCAAGTCGTCGCTGTAGCCGAATTTGGCTGAGGCATACTCGAGCATGTAGCGGCTATTGGCCTGCTGTTCTTCGGGCAACATGCCGCCTTCGCCCGAACTGATGGCCGTGCCGACCATCTCTGCCCCCTGGGCCAGCGCCAGTTTGGCCTCTTCGGACAGGGCACCAAAGCTCATGTCGCTGACAAACAGCGGCATGTTCAGCTGCAATGGCTTTCTGGCCTCGGGACCAATGATCAGTTCGGTGCCCACCGCCACATCTTCCATCAGCGGTTGCATGGCCAGCTGCGCCGTCATGAACTGGATGTCATTCCAGTCCGGCAACTGGCTGCGCGGTACACCCATGGCATCCATCTCGCCATACGGACCCAGCTGGCTCAGGCCTTCGCGTGCCAGCCGGTGGATAAAGGCCACAGTGGGCTCTTCGGGCGTAGGCACAGCCGCGGGTGCCTCATCACCGCTCGACGCGGCTTGCGCCGGCGCTTGGGCCACGGCGTCTGCATCCGGCTCGGTCCCCGGCTCCAGGCCGAAGGCACGCGCGACGCTGGTGTTGGCATCGAGCACGAACTCCTTGCCGATCTTTTCGGCCGGCACTTGCTTGTGGTGGCCATCGCAATACGGGCCGTCATGCGTCTGCTTGCATCGACACAGCCAGACCTCACCGTCCTCGCTGGCCGTGAACGCCTGCGGCGTGAAGCCGGTCCCGCGGTGTGAGCCATCACAAAAGGGCTGGCTTTTGGAGCGGCCACAGCGGCACCAGTAGTACTCGGTGCCGGCCTTGAGGGTGACCTTGGCGGGGTTGGCAGCAGCAACAACAGGCTTCATGGTGCAATGTCTCCTTATCTCAGCTCGGTATTCGAACCGGCGCAGTGCCCGAACCCGCTTCTCGCGGTCAATCCGCGCCTGTCCAACTTGGGCGTCCAAAAATGCTATCCGCAGCGGGCCTTGCTCCAACTGGTCGAACACCACCACATCAAACACTATGGAAAAGCCAGCCGGTCCGCCAGGACGTCTCTGAACGAAATCACCCCGGACGGTGGACGCGGCCACGTACTATCTCGCCGATCATGGCAGTTCAGGGGCAACCGGGGCTATTCTTCATCGAGGAGGTGGCCGATGTGGGCGGTCACCACGGGTACAGTTCCACTGGGCCCGGGCTTGGGCCTTGGGATCACCGCCGGACAGGTGGCTTGAGCCGGCACAGTAGTCAATGGAGTGAGCATGGACAATCTGACCAGTCAGTTTCTTCAGGAAAACCAGACACTGGCGCTGCTCGCCGTCGCGCTGTTGCTCGGTGCATTGATCGGTCTGGAGCGCGGCTGGTCGGCACGGGAACAGGAACCCGGCGAACGGATCGCCGGCATCCGTACTCATGCGCTGGTGGGCCTGCTCGGCGGCCTGGCGGCCCTGCTTTCCGAGACGCTCACCGTCTGGGCCTTCCCCGCCCTGCTGCTCGCCGTGGCCGCCATCACCCTGGTGGCGTGGCGCACCCGGGCCCAGTCAATGCGCGACTTCGGTATCACCAGCAGCATCGGTCTCTTGATCACCCTCTGCCTCGGTGCGATCGCCGTGGCCGTGGACGTGGTCATTGCCACCGCGGCCGCGGTGGCAACCGTGATGATCCTCGACAACAAGGACGAGATTCACGGCCTGCTGCAGAAACTCGAGGCGCGCGAACTGGACGCAGCGTTCAAACTGCTCCTGATCAGCGCGGTGATGCTGCCGCTTTTGCCCAACGAACCGCTAGGCCCGGGCGGGGCGCTCAACCCCTACCAGATCTGGTGGATGGTGGTGCTGATCGCCTCGATCTCGTTCGTCGGCTATTTCGCCATCCGGGTCGGTGGTGCGGAAAAAGGCATCCTGTTCACTGGCCTGTTTGCGGGCCTGAGTTCCTCAACTGCCCTGACCCTGCATTTCGCGCGTCAGTCACGCCACACGCCCGGCCTCAGTCCGATGCTCGCCGTGGGCATTCTGGTCGCCTGCGGCACCATGTTTCCGCGGGTCTTGCTGGTCGCGACCGCCATCCATCCGCCCATGTTCGCACCACTGCTCTGGCCGCTGGCGGTAATGACGGTGCTCCTGTACGTACCGGCGGCGCTGATGTGGCATCGGGCACGGCTGCATCCATCGGTCAAGCGACCGGAGTTGAAGCAGAACCCGCTTGATCTGACCTCCGCCCTGCTGTTCGGCGCCCTGCTGACTGCCATCATGCTCGCCGGCGAATGGCTACGTGACTGGCACGGCAGTGCGGGTATCTACCTGCTGGCGGCCTCCTCAGGCGTGGCCGACGTCGATGCGATCAACCTCTCCCTGGCGCGCATGGCGAAAGAGTCCATCGACATCCACACCGCCGTGATGGGCATCATCATCGCCTCGACGGTCAACAATCTGGTCAAGACAGGCATCGCCGGCGGCATCGGCACGCGCCAGCTCGGGCTACATGTCACCGGGCCCATGATCCTGTCGCTCAGCGGCGGATTGCTGACCGCCTGGCTGATCTGATCGCCCCGGCGCAATCGCCCCGACATGATTATTCCGGCCTCACCCAGCGGCGATCCCACCAGGCGAGCATCGCCGGGGTGAGCAACAACGTCAGCAAGGTGGCTGCGGTCAAGCCGCCGGCCATGGCCGTAGCCAGCTGCACCCAGTACTGGGTCGAAGGCGCGCCGATGCTGAACTCGCGACCGACGAAGTCGATGGTCAGACCAAACACCATCGGCACCAGTGCCAGCACCGTGGTGACACTGGTGAGCAGCACCGGCCGCAGCCGCTGCGCCCCGGTACGCAGGGCGGCTTCGTCTGTCGGGATACCATCACGGCGCAACTGGTTGAAGGTATCGATCAGGACGATATTGGCGTTGACCACCACCCCGGCCAGCGCGATCACGCCGATACCGCTCATCACCACCGAGAACGGCTCACCGCGCAGGATCAATCCCAGCAGGACCCCGCCGGTGGAGATCACGATCGCGCTCAGCACCAGCAGCGCCTGGTAGAAACTGTTGAACTGCGTGACCAGGATCAGCAGCATCAGGCCGATGGCAACCACAAAGGCCACCAGCAGGAATCCTCCAGCCTCGGCCTGGTCTTCCTGCTGCCCGCGGATCGCCAGCTGCAGACCTGCCGGCATCGGATGCGATGCAAGCCAATCAGTCAGCGCGCGCACGCGCTCATCCACCAGCCGCCCCTCCGCGACATCCGCCTCGACGGTGAAAGTCCGCCGTCCATCGACCCGGTTGATGACCCCTATTTTGGGCGCCGGTACGAACTCGACGAAATTTCGCACTGGCACCAGCCCCATCTGGGTGGGTACCCGCAGATTGATCAGTTGCTCGAGATTGCGCTCGCCAAGCGGGAAACGTGCCCGGATCTCGACCTCCTCGTCAGCATCCGCCGGCCGGTAATCACCGAGCTCGAGGCCCCGGGTAAGGGCCTGTACCGCCTGCCCAAGCAAGGTGACATCCGCCCCGAAGCGGGCCGCCTCGCGATGATCGACCTCAAGCCGGATCTCGACACCCGGCAGCGGCTGGTCGTCCTCGATATCAACGAACCCGCCGATTGCCTGCATTCCCGTACGCAAGTGCTCGACGCCCTCGACCAGCTCACTCTCCGAGGCACCCTTGCGCGCACCCGACACCTCAAGCACCACGGGCTTGCCTGCCTGGGGACCACCGGACTGGGTCAAGAACTGCAGTCGCACGCCAGGAATATCCGCCAGCTCCGCGCGTAGATCATCCAGGATCAAGCCGGCGGGCGGACGCTGCTGCCAATCGACGAACTCCAACTGGATCACGCCAATCACGTCCTCGGTGTAATTCTGGGCGAGCCGATCCTGCGCCGAGCCGATGGTCCGGGTGTAGACCGTCTTCAGCGCAGGACGATCGAGCAGGCGTGACTCCACCGAGCGCACCAGATCGTCTGCCTCCCAAACCGAGAGATCGCCGCGGGCCTGAATCTGAATCTGTGCAAAACGCGGCTCGATCTCGGGAAAGAAATCCACCCCACGGCCAAGCTGTGCGTAGGCGACGAACAACCCGGCGGCCACGACCACAGCGACAGCAAGCGTCTGACCCGGATGGGCCACCGTCCAGCGCAGGGTATCGACATATCGTCTGGTGCCGCCGTCAATCTCGTCGAAACGACCCGCCTCGGCCGCACGAATGCGGGCAACCTGTTCTGGACGACTGGATTTATCGCCCCCTAGGGCCGCGGCCAGCACCGGAATAAAGACCAGTGCCATCGCCAGCGACATCAACAGGGTGATGATCACGGTCGCCGGGAGGTAGAACATGAATTCTCCCACCAGCCCCGGCCAGAACAGCATTGGCAGGAACACCACCAGCGTGGTGGCCACCGAGGCGATGATCGGCCAGGCCATACGCTGGGCGGCATCGCGGTAGGCGATCGTGCCTCGCCCCTCGGCCAGATAGCGGTCGGCCTGCTCGATCACTACGATGGCGCCGTCGACCAGCATGCCCACCACCAGAATCAGCGCAAACAGCACCACGATGTTCATGGTGTAGCCAAGCAGATACAGCACCAGCACGCCGCCGAGGAAGGCGCCGGGGATCGACAACCCCACCAACCAGGACGAACGGCCGCCCAGGAACGCCACGATCACCAGCATCACCAGCAGGATGGCGGTGAGAACGTTGTTCTCCAAATCGCCCAACAGGTCGCGAATATCGCGCGCCTGGTCCTGCAGGTAGCGCACTTCAACACCACCGGGCCAGTCCTCGCTGGCCTCCTTGATAATGACGCGAGCCGCCTCGACCGTCTCGAGGATATTGGCCCCGCTGCGCTTGCGAATCTCCAGCGAGATGGCCGGCTGACCATCGATGCGTGCAAAACCATCCGGATCCTTGAAGGTGCGTCTGGCCGTAGCCAGCTCGCCGAAGGTGACCACGGTGCCGCTATGGGCGATCACCGGCAGTTCGAGCACATCCTCGACCGATTCGATCACGCCGGGCACCTTGAGCGACATGCGACCGGCACCGGTATCCATGGCACCGGCGGCGACCAGTCGGTTGCTGCGCCCCAGCGCGGCCACCAGCTCTTCATAGGATAGCTGGTAGGTCTCCACCGTCTGGGGGTCGATGTTCACCTCGAGCAGGTCCTCGCGCTCACCGCCGATCTCGACCTCAAGCACGCCGGGCACCGCCTCGATGCGATCGCGCAGCTCGCGGGCAATGCGAACCAGGGTGGCCTCGGGCACCGACCCGGACAGGGCGGCGGTAAGCACCGGGAACATCGACAGATCGACCTCGGCCACCACGGGTTCCCGGGCCTCCGGCGGCAGATCGGGGCGCACCAGATCCACTTCCTCGCGTACATCCGCCAGCGCCCGGCGGTTGTCGTAGCCGGCGCGGAAGTCCAGCCGCAGCAGCGCAAATCCCTCGCCGGCACTGGCCCGCATCTCGTCGAGGCCCTCGATCGTCGACAGTTCGCGCTCCAGCGGACGGATCAGCAGTCGCTCGCTGTCTTCCGGCGAAATGCCCGGATAGACCACGGTGACGAAGAAGATCGGCACATCGACGTCAGGGGCCGCCTCCTTGGCAATCGAGACATAGGCGATCCCACCGGCAGCCAGCAGGCCGAGCAGTACCATCAGCACACTGCGCGAATGGGCAAACAGGACGGCAAGCATCGCCCTCATGAACCGACCTCGCTCACTTCGATCCGATCACCGTCTCGCACGAAGCCCTGTCCCAGTGCGATCACCCGGGCCTCATCTGGCAGGCCAGTCACCCAGATGCGGCTGGCATCCGCCCGCACCGGTTCAATCGGCACGAAGCGCGCCTGCCACCCGTCGACGGTCTCGATCGCCACCTTGACACCCAGCACTCCTGCCTCGTTTTGCGAGATCAAGGCCGGCGAGATGGCATGGGCCGATACCTGTTCAACCGGAATCTCGACGGTGACGCTGGTGCCGGCTGGCAGGTTGCGATCGGGGTTATCGATGCGCACCCGAACAATGAAGGTCCGCGTGGTGGGATCGGCATTGGCCGCAATGTAATTGACCTGCCCTTCGCGCTGCTGGCCGCCGAGAAAAATCACCCGGGCCGGCTGCCCTTCGTTGACTTCGGCAATCCGGTGCTGGGGAATGTGGACCACCGCACGCAGCGGATTGTTTTCCACGATTTCGGCCACCGGCTCCCCCGGCGCTACATAATCGCCCACCCTAGCGATCTGGGTGTTGAGCACCCCGGCGATAGGAGTGATGATCCGGGTATGACGAATATCGAGTTCGATCGCGGCGACACTGGCACGGGCTGCCTCGAGACCGGCACTGGCCCGCTCGACCTGCAGCTGGGCCTGAAAACCCTCTTTTGCCAGTCGCTCGGCGGCAGCGTAGTCGCTTTGGGCACGCTGCAGCTCGGCCTGTGCCTGACGCAGGCGTGCCGCGCGGTCATCCATGTCCAGTCGCGCGATCAGGGCATCCGGCTCGACCACCGCCCCTTCCTCGACCGGCGCCTCGACCACTTCACCACCGGTCTTGGCCCGTAGGGAAACGATCTGATCCGGCTCGACCTGGCCCTGCACCGCGATCTGTCGCTCGATCATCTCGGCCCGGCTGGTCTCCAGTGCCACATGCACGATGCCGCTGCGATCTCCCACGGGTGGCTCGGGGGCCGGCGGCTCGCCCGTCAGTATCCAGGCGGCCAGCAACAGGACCATCACCAGCACCACCAGCCAGCCCATGTTGTCTTGCAACCATCGTTTGCTCATCGACACGCTCCCCTTGATACGTTTTTCTGTATTTTTCGGCCGCCGGTTTCCGGCATCGCGATCGGTTTGCTGTCTCAGCCCCGGGCGATCAACTCGTCCATCGCTCGGTTGGCCAGCTGATCGGCGCGCTCGTTTTCCGGATGACCGACATGCCCACGGGTCCAATGCCAATGCACATCATGCCGGGCGGCAGCCTGTTCAAGGCGCTGCCAAAGATCGGCATTCTTGACCGGCTTGCGGGCCGCCGTGCGCCAGTTGCGCCGCCGCCAGTTGTGAATCCACTCAGTGATGCCCTGGCGGACGTACTGCGAGTCGGTGGTCAGATGCACCTCACAGGGTTCCTTGAGCGCCTCGAGCGCCTGGATTGCCGCCATGAGTTCCATGCGGTTGTTGGTGGTCTCGATCTCCCCTCCCCAGAGTTCGCGTTCGTGTTCACCGAAGCGCAGCACCACCCCCCAGCCGCCCGGCCCGGGGTTGCCGCGACAACCGCCATCAGTCCAAGCATGGACGACCTTGCGCCCCGTAGTGGAAGAAGTTTCGCTTTGATCCATGTGTTGTCTGATTTGCTTTATCGATGAGATGAGGGTGGGTGGGATAAGAATGATTGGGTCTGGCGACTCCGTCCGGCTATCTCACCGCGCACGGGCTGCCCGACCAGCGACGAGAGGCGAAAGGCCGGCCTGACCACCGTCGGCCGGATAACGCGCCGCCTGGCATCAATCAGGTACAGGCCATTGAGAAACCAGGCCCAGTCGCTGCTGATCCGACGCAGACGCTCGCAGCGCCGGTAGGCGGCCTCGCGACACCAGGGAGCGACACCGCCGAGCGGTTCGATCGCCTCGATCTGATAACCAAGCACACGCAGCCAGTCGACCACCCGCCAGGCGGGATGGTGGCGGCCGCGCGCGAGCGATGCATGGCAACGCGGCCAGAAACGAGCACTCAAATGCAGCAGACTGGTCGGGTTGATACCCACCAGCAGCAACCGACCCTCGGGGTGCAAGGTCCGGTCGATCTCGCGCAGGATCTCGTGGGGATTGCGGCGGTCCTCGAGCACATGCAGGGCAATCACCAGATCGATCGCCTCGCTCTCGATCGGCAGCGCATCCAGCTCGACTGTCAGCCGGCCGGCGCTGTCCCCGCCGGCCGGCCCGGCCAGCACCTGATGACCGATACGCAATTGCCGGTTCCAGTCGAAGCGGTGATCGAATTCAATCCCGGCCTCGCCCAGCACCAGCGCGTGATAGCCGAAGGCCGTTTCCGCCCGACGGGCAAGCAGCTCGATCAGGTCGGCGGCCACCAGACGTCCGACCGGACCGCGATACCAGTCGGCCGCGGCCACACTGGCGGGTAACTCGCTGTGCTTGGCGGCGGTCCGACTCACGACGACCTCACGGAATGACGATGGGAATTATTCATCTGGAAACAGCAACAACGTCGTGCACGAGCAAGCTCGAGAACGCAGACGCGGCTGATTTCGTCCAGACACTCCTCAGATAACCTCGCGCGCTCCCGGCGACCAGCACACCACCCGCCGGCTGACGAGCATCAGCCCGAAGGCCAGCAGGCTAGCGACAGTCATCGCGGCGAAGGCGATACCGGGCTCCACTCTACCCCAGAGCAGCCCGGCGAGGTACAGACCGAGCGCGGCCCCGCCTCCGTAGCTGGCCGCCGACAGGATCGCCTGGCCGCGGGCATGGGCCCGCCCGGGAAACTGGTGGTCGATCACCCAGACACACACTGCGTGGGTCATGCCGAAGCTTGCTGCATGCAACAGCTGCGCAAACAAGAGCCAGCCAAGCACGTCGGCCTGATAGCCGATCAGCAGCCAACGCACCGCCATCAGGACGATGGCTATCAGCAATAGACCAAGTGGCGCGAAGCGATTGCGCAGCCTTGGCAGGAGAAAGAACAGCATGATCTCGGCAACCACACCCAGGGCCCACAGCAGACCGATGGCG
The DNA here is from genome assembly GCA_041676845.1 of Halothiobacillaceae bacterium. Taxonomy (GTDB): domain Bacteria; phylum Pseudomonadota; class Gammaproteobacteria; order Halothiobacillales; family Halothiobacillaceae; genus Guyparkeria. The sequence continues at coordinate 219,235 of JBAYRD010000002.1, forward strand.
GTCGCCGAATAGCCCAGCTCGGCCAGGTGCACGCTGAAAAAGGCGTAGTAGACGCCATGGGCGAGATTGATCAGAAACGAGCCGGCGAAGAATCCCAGCATGGCCGGCTCGCGCAACCGGGCCCGGATGGAGACTGCTCGGGTGCCCGGGTCGCGTGGCAGGCCCGGCTCCGGCACCCGCCACAGCACCACCGCCAGTCCGACCAAGGTTGCCGCCATCAGCCAGGGCACGGCGGCAAGACCAATGCGGTCGATCAGAGCGCCCAGCCCCACCGAAGCGACGATGAAGCCGACCGAGCCCCAGGCCCGCAGGGCCGGGTAGCGTTCGGGGGCAGAGCCGGTCAGGCGCAGCGCCGTGACGTCCAGTTGCGAGAGCAATGGCTGCCAGAAAAAGCCGAACAGGGTCAGCAGCAGCATCCAGCCGAGCAGCCCCGCATTTAGGCCAACCAACAGGCCCAGACCCGCTGCCAACAAGGCACTGATTGCCGCCGCCATGATCAGCCAGACGACCACCCGACCGCTGTGATCGACCGCCCAGCCCAGCAGCGGCGGAGCGACGATCTTGGCGGCCATCACCATCGCCAGCATCGCCCCGACCGTGTCAGGGCCGAAGCCTTGCGCGATCAGGTAGGGACTGAAATACGGCAGGTAGATGCCGAGACCAAGAAAGAAGGCAAAGTACCCGAGCCGAATCGGGTTAAGGCTGCCCGCCCCGCCCTGACCTGCCGGCGCGACGCTCATCGGCCGAGTAGCGAGCCTTCCCCGGCCGGGACCACCGGCGTGTCACTGGTGACGACACCGCACTGACCGCGGTGGCGCAGGGCGTGATCCATAAGGGTCAGGGCCAGCATTGCCTCGGCAATCGGCGTGGCACGGATACCGACGCAGGGGTCGTGGCGGCCAGTGGTGATCACCTCGGTGCCCTTGCCCTCAAGATCAACACTCTGTCCGGGCAGACGGATGCTCGACGTCGGCTTGAGCGCCAGATGGGCGACGATGTCCTGCCCACTGGAGATGCCGCCGAGCACGCCGCCGGCGTGATTGCTCAAAAAGCCGTCCGGGCTGATCTCGTCGCGAAACTCGGTGCCACGGGCGTCAACCGCACTGAAGCCAGCACCAATTTCCACCCCCTTGACCGCGTTGATCCCCATCAGGGCATGGGCGATGTCGGCGTCCAGTCGGTCGAACACCGGCTCGCCCCAGCCCGGCGGGCAGCCTTCGGCACGCACCGTGATCTTCGCGCCGACCGAGTCACCCGAGCGACGCAGGTCGTCCATGAAGGATTCGAGCTCCGCCACCTGCTCGGTGCAGGGCCAAAAAAACGGGTTCTCGCCAACGGCATTCCAATCGAAGCAGTCATCGGCCAGACGGATCGGGCCGAGCTGGGTCAGGTGACCACGCACGACTACACCATGCTCTTGGGCCAGCCACTTTCGGGCGATCGCACCGGCTGCCACCCGCATTGCCGTCTCACGGGCCGAGGAACGCCCCCCGCCACGGTAATCGCGCCGACCGTACTTCTGCCGATAGCTGTAATCAGCATGTCCGGGGCGGAATTGCTCGGCGATCTTGGAATAATCCCCGGAGCGCTGGTCGACGTTCTCGATCAGCAGTCCGATCGGTGTCCCGGTGGTTTCCCCATCAAACACGCCCGAAAGAATGCGCACCCGATCGGGCTCGCGCCGCTGCGTAGTGTGCCGCGAAGTGCCCGGACGCCGCCGGTCAAGATCCGCCTGCAGGTCGGCCTCGGTAAGTGCCAGTCCCGGCGGACAGCCGTCGACTATTGCACCGAGCGCCGGCCCGTGGGATTCACCGAATGTCGTGACCCGAAACAGGATGCCGAAAGTGTTGCCTGCCATAAGTAGACCATTCCAAAAATTGGCGACCACAGCGGTCGCGACGGTCGATTGCGCCCCAAGCGCTCGCCTGGCGGGGCGTGATAAACTGAGCTGCTCGTGCCGGCCACCGCCAATTGTCGACGACAGCACCGGCCTGGGGCCATGCCCCTGGCACATGCCCTCAGGACATGCCCCGCTGGAGCTCCCAAGAAGTATACCTGTCCGATCCGGACACTGCCCCACAAGGGTTACCAGGAGTGACCAGGAGCAGCTAGGAACAGCCATCCATGCCCATCGACCTTATTTCCACTATCGGCAGACAGGCCCAGAGTCGCCCGGACGCCCGCGCCTTGGGCGACCGGCACCAGTGGCTGGATTACGCCACGCTGGTCGGCCGGCTCGGTGCGGCTCGCCGGACGCTGCAGGAACTGGACCTGGTCGCCGGCGACCACGTGGTGGTCTGGGCGGGCAAGTCGGTCGACACGGTTATCTGGCTGCTGGCAATGCTCGCCGAGGACATCGTGCCTGCCCCAGCCCACCCGGGTCTCAAGCCCGAACAGATCGATCACCAGCTGGCCCGTTGCGAGGCGTGCGGGCTACTGGCCGACCAGGCCCGGCTACGCCAGCGAGGTCTGTCCTCGCTCGAGTCCCCCTGGGCCTGGCTGCCCAGCGGCGGCACACCCCGCGAGCTGGACGCGCCCCGGTCGGATCAATCACCCCTGCCACCAGGATCGACCAAATGGAGCCCCACCCCGACTGACCAAGGCCGCCTGACTGACCAATTGGTCGACCACTTGACCGACCGACGGGCCGATCGACTGGCAATACTGTTTTTCACCTCCGGCAGCACCGGTCTGCCCAAGGGCGTCATGGTCAGCGAGGGCAACCTCGACACCGGCGCACGCCTGGTGGCCGACTATCTCGCTCTGCAAGCGAATGATGTCATCGCCGCCGTGCTGCCTCTGGCGTTCGATTACGGCTTTTCGCAGATCACCACCGGCCTCGCATCTGGCGCCGCAGTCTATCTTGACGACTACCTGCTGCCTGCTGACCTCAAGCGCCCACTGCTACGCGAAGAGGCGACGGTATTCGCCGGCACGCCGGGGTTGCTGGTGCCGCTCTCACGACAGCCGTGGCTTGCCGATGCCCCCGGCCTGCGCATACTGACCAACTCTGGCGGCGCCCTGCCAGTGGCTGCGACCCGCCGGTTGCGCGAGGCCCGCCCGGATACACAGCTTTTCCTGATGTACGGCCTGACCGAAGCCTTCCGCGCCACCTACCTGCCCCCCGAAGAGGTCGATGCACACCCCGATGCCATCGGCTACCCCCTGCCCGAGACGACGATCGGACTGGTTAATACAGACGGCCGGCTGCTCGGCCCGGGCGAGAGCGGTGAACTGATCCAGGGTGGGCCACTGGTGACGCAGGGCTACATCAACGATCCGGCGGCCACCGCCGAACGCTTCCGTACCCCGCCGCCAGGTTGGCCCAACGAACAGGATGAGCGTGTGGTCTTCAGCGGCGATCGCGTCCACATGGATCCATCGGGGCGACTGTATTTCGAGGGACGGCTGGACGAGCAGATCAAGGTGGCGGGTTTCCGCATCAGCCCCGAGGAGATCGAGTCGACCGCACATGCCGCCCCCGGCATTGAGGAAGCTGTCGCAATAGGCATTCCCGATCCGGACAGCGGCAATCAGCAACTGCTGCTGCACGTCGCTCCGCATGATGCAGACCTTGACGGACTTCGGCGGCATCTGCGCAGTCATCTCGCCCCCTACCAGCAGCCGGCAGCCATTTACCGCCACGCCGCCCTGCCCCGTTCGGCCAACGGTAAATTCGATCGCCAGGCCCTGAACGCCCAGAAACTGAACACTCAGGAATTGGACGAGACGGAGACGCAATAACCATGGCAAAGCCCAGCAAAATCGATGCGGCCACTGGCAGCGAGGTGCTCACCCGCACCCTCGGACCGCTGGCCGAATGCTGGGGCCAGGAAAATGGCCAGCTTTCGATCGACTGCCAGCCGCTCTCGGCCCGGCTGGTGCAAACACCGGCCTATGTCTACAGCCGACGCTGTCTCGACATGGCCACCGCCGCGCTGCGCAACGCCCTGCCGGCCTCGATCGGCATCCACTACGCCATCAAGGCCAATCCGTTCCCACCGCTATTGCGCCACATGGCCGAACGAGTCGATGGCTTCGACTGCGCCTCGCTGGCCGAGATGAAACTCGCCGCCAACGTGGCCCAAACTGGGCACAAGCTCTCGATTGCCGGGCCGGCAAAATCGCGCGCCGAGCACCGCTACGCGATCGAGACCGGCGTCACCATTAACGCCGAATCCATTGGTGAACTCGAACGCATCATGATCGAGGCCTGTGCGATGGGCCGAACCGCCCGCGTCGCCCTGCGCGTCAATCCGCCGTTCACGCTCAAGGGCTCAGGCATGCACATGGGCGGGGGCGCCCGCCCCTTCGGCATCGACAGCGAGGCGATCCCTGCCTTGCTCGAGCAACGTCAACGACTGGCCGCAGGCGGTATCGACCTGGTCGGACTGCATCTGTTTGCCGGCTCGCAAAACCTTGACGCCCAGGCCATCGCTGCCACGCTCGCCGCCTGGACCGACCTACTGCGCGACTGGCAACAGGCGACCGGCTACACGCCGAAGGAGCTCATCATTGGCCCGGGGCTGGGTGTGGCCTACCACCCGGGTGAGCAGCCGCTCGAGCTGGACGCGCTGGCACCGGCCTTCGCCCGCCTGGACGACGAACTGGCCACTCTTGGCCAAGCGGGTGGCATTACCATCGACGCCCGCCTGGAGCTGGGCCGCTTTCTGGTCGCCGGGGCCGGCGTGTATCTCACGCGCGTGGTCGATCGCAAGGTATCGCGGGGTACTACCTATCTCCTCTGCGACGGCGGCATGCATCACCACCTGGCCCTGTCGGGCAACCTCGGCGCGATCCTGCGACGCAACTGGCCACTGGTGGCGATCGACCATCTGGACAGCGAAGCCAACGAGCGCGTCGATCTTGCCGGGCCACTGTGCACGCCGCTGGATGTCCTCGGCAAGAACCAATCGCTGCCACCTCTCGCGCCGGGCGACTGGCTGGCCGTGCTGCAGTCGGGCGCCTACAGCGCCTCGGCCTCCCCCGCCGGCTTTCTCTCCCGAGGGCCGGCCATCGAGTTTCTGATCTGACCGTGATCAGCAAGGACACGTCAGCTCAACAGACGGCGTACCGGAGCAAAGGAACGGCGGTGGATCGGGCTGGGGCCCAGCTCGGTCAGCGCAGCCAGATGGGCGGGAGTGGGATAGCCCTTGTGGCGTGCCAGTCCGTAGCCGGGATGCTCGGCGTCCAGGGCGACGATCTGTCGATCGCGCGCCACCTTGGCCAGGATGGAGGCCGCAGCGATGGCCGGGTCGGTCCCATCACCACCGACCAGCGCCCGACCGATGATGGGCAGCTCGGGGCAGCGGTTGCCATCGATGTGGGCCCGGTCGATAGCATGGCCGGCGTCGAGCAATGCCAGCACCGCACGGCGCATGGCAAGCATTGAGGCCTGCAGGATATTGATCTCATCGATCTCGGCCACGCTCGCCTCGGCGATCGCCCAGCCGGCGGCGCACTCGCAAATCTCGTCGAACAACGCCTCCCGGTGCGCCTCCGACAACCGCTTGGAATCGTCAAGTTGGCGGATGGGGCGAGCAGGGTCCAGAATCACCGCCGCGGCCACCACCGGCCCGGCCAGCGGCCCACGACCGGCCTCGTCCACGCCACAATAGCGGCCCACGGCGTCCAGATCGTCAAACAGATCCCCTTGCGGCATACTCGCGTCCACTGTCATCACACTCCTTGTTGCCGAGGATCGTTTGGATTCACTGACCAAGCCACAACCGCGGATCATGTTCGCCGCCGGCGAGGCCTCCGGCGACATGTACGCCGCCGAACTCATGTCTCGCCTGGCCGAGCAACTGCCGGAGTTGGCCGCTTTCGGCCTCGGCGGTGCTCGCTCGCGTGCCGCCGGCATCGAGACGATCATCGACATGGACCAGGTCTCGGTCATGGGGCTGGTCGAAGTTCTGCGGCATTATGGCAGCCTGCGCGCGGCGTTGAACACGCTGATCGAGGCCCTCGACCGCAGGCGACCGGATCTGCTGATCGCCATCGACTTTCAGGAATTCAACCAGCGCCTGGCGCGTGCGGCCAAGGCACGCGGCATCCCGGTACTGTTTTTCGTCGCCCCGCAGGTCTGGGCCTGGCGCCCGGGACGGGCGCGCCACTTCGACCGCTACGCCGATCATCTGGCGGTGCTGTTCGATTTCGAAGTGCCACTGTTCGCGCAGCACGGCCTGCCAACCACCCATGTCGGCCATCCGCTGATCGACCTGATCGACCGCAAGACACCCAGCCAGCCAGCTGCCAGGAAGACGCTCGCCTTGCCTGCCGACGCACCAATCATCGGCTTGCTACCCGGCAGTCGTCGTGGCGAGATCGAGCGGCTATTGCCGGTCTTTATCGCCACGGCCGACCGCTTGTTGGCCGCCGAGCCAGCGCGCCAGTTCGTCCTGCCACGGGCCGACTCGATCGATCCCGATTGGCTGACCAAACAGATCGATCGCGCCGCTCCATCGGCGACCCTGCGCGATCGATTGACCATCACCGACAGCAACGCCAGAGCGGTAATGGCCGCCGCCGATGCACTACTGATCGCCAGCGGCACTGCCACGCTGGAAGCCGCACTGATCGGCACGCCACAAGTGATCGCCTATCGCAGCAATGTGCTGACCTACGCGCTGGCCAGAGGATTGCTGCGGATCGAGCGGGTCGGCCTGCCCAATATCGTCCTCGATCGCCCGGCGGTCCCCGAGCGGATCCAGCATGCAGCGAATCCGGGCCGCCTGGCCGCCGACATTGAGGCCATCCTCAGCGCCAGCGGCGCCCGTGAACAACGCTATGCGGCCGGCGAAATCCGGGAACGACTGGGCGCCGGTGGTGCGTTCGAGCGGCTGGCCAAGCTGGCCACCAGGATGGTGGCAGGGGATGACACGGCCTCGCGGCTAAGCGACCTCAACGATCACCGGTAAGACCCCGCGGGTCGAGCAGCTCAGCCAGCGTGGCCTGGTCGAGATCGGTCATCTCGAGCGCGACATCGAGCACCGACCGGCCTTCGGCGTAGGCACGCCTGGCGATTGCCGCGCCGGCCTCGTAACCGATCACCGGGTTCAAGGCGGTCACCAGAATCGGGTTGGCCGCCAAATCGCGCTCAATGCGTTCGTGGTTGACCGTGAATCCGGCGATCGCCTTGTCGGCCAGGAGCCGCGAGGCGTTTGCCGCCAGCGTGATCATCTCGTCGAGATTGGCCGCCACCAGCGGGAACATCACGTTGAGCTCGAAATTACCCGACTGGGACGCCATGGCGATGGCGTGATCGAGCCCCTGGATCTGCACGGCGACCATCGCGACCGACTCCGGCACGACGGGATTGACCTTGCCCGGCATGATCGAACTGCCCGGCTGCAGCGCCGGCAGAGTGATCTCGCCCAGACCGGCCAGCGGGCCGCTGTTCATCCAACGCAGGTCGTTGGACAGCTTGTGTAAGAAGGCCGCCACCCCGCGCAACGCCGAACTCAGGGCGAGCGAGTCGTCCTGGACGCTCATCCCGACCGTCGGCTGTGACTGACGCGTGAACGGCTGCTCGCGCTTGAGGCCACGGTTGAGCGCGCCGATGGCCGCTGCGGCGAATCCTTGCGGGGCGTTCAACCCCGTGCCCACCGCCGTGCCACCCAGCGGCAGCGCCAGATTACGGTCACGTGCCTGTTCCAGCGCCAGCCGCCAACCCTTGAGCTGTTCTACATAGCCCTCAAAGACCTGATCGAAACGAATCGGGGTGGCGTCCATCAGGTGGGTACGACCGGTCTTGACCACATCACGCAGCTCGTGGGCACGGGCCAGCAAGACGGTCTCCAGGTGCGCCAGCGCCGGCAGCAGGTCGTTTTCCACCCGCCGCGCCGACATCAACCGGATAGCGCTCGGCACCACGTCATTGGAGCTCTGGCTCATATTGACGTGGTCGTTGGGATGCACGCCCGCCTCATTCCCGGCCAGCTGGGCGATCACCTCGTTGGCGTTCATGTTGCTCGAAGTGCCTGAACCAGTCTGGTAGACATCGATCGGAAAGGCTTCCAGAAAGCGTCCTGCGGCCAGTCCGGCAACCAGTTGATCGACCGCGCTGGTAATGGCCTCGGCACGGGCGGTGTCGAGCGCGCCAATCTCGTGGTTACCCTGCGCACAGGCGGCCTTCAGTCGGCAGAGTGCATCGATGAAGGCGAGCGGCATGGGCCGGCCACTGACCGGAAAGTTGTCGACCGCCCGCTGCGTCTGCGGACCAAAAAGGGCCGCGGCGGGCAGGCGCACCTCGCCCAGGCTGTCATGCTCGATACGTTCGGCAGGTTGCATGGATTTCATGTTGTCAGGATGGGAAGGCTGAGAAGGAAAGCGGGAAAGCAGATGAGGTGTCGCGGGTCCGGGATCAGCGTGTGATGCCACGCTCGCTATCACGGATAAACCCGAGCATTTCGGCCAACGCCGGGTCGGCCTTGGCGGCCAGCTCGAACTCCGCCCAGGCCTGGCCATCTCCCTGGCGCTTGACCAGTTGACGGAAGCAACGATTGAGCAGGGTGATGGTCTTCTGGGAGAAGCCGCGGCGCTTGAGGCCTTCCTTGTTCAGGCCAATGGCACGCGCCCGGGCCCCATCGGCCATGACGAAGGGCACCACATCCTTGGACACCTTGGAAAAACCGCCGATGAAGGCGTGCGCGCCGATGCGGCAGAACTGATGCGCGACGGCGAAGCCGCCGAGGATCGCATGCTCGCCCACCTCGACATGGCCGGCCAGCGAGGCGGCATTGGCAAGAATGGCGTGATCGCCGATCAAACAATCGTGGGCGATATGGGCATAAGCCATCAACAGAATATCCGAGCCCAGTCGCGTCAATCCACCACCACCGGCGGTACCGCGGTGGATGGTGGAGAACTCGCGGATACGGTTGCGATCACCGATCTCGAGAAAGGTCCGTTCACCAGCAAACTTGAGGTCCTGCGGCACCTCACCGATCACGGCGTGGCTGAAGATGTGATTGTCCGCCCCGATTCGGCAGGGCCCCTTGATCACCGCATGTGATTCGACCACGGTGTTGGCGCCGATCTCGATCTCACCTTCGAGGATGGCAAAGGGGCCAACCGCCACGCTCTCGTGCAGTCGGACCTCGTCACTGATGATGGCGGTCGGGTGAATCACTCGATCACTTCCTTGGCCACGCACTTGATCGTGGCCCGGGCCGCAAGCTCGTCGCCCACACGTGCCTCGCAGTTGAAGATGCCCAAGCCACGGGCCATGCGCTTGATCTCGACACGGATGGTGAGCTGGTCGCCTGGCTCGACCATGCGGCGGAAAGTGACGTCGTCAAGTCCGACCAGCATGTACAGCGCATTGCCCTTCGGCTCGCCACCGTCACTCCGGAACGCGAGCACGCCGGTCGCTTGTGCCATCGCCTCGGTGATCAGCACGCCGGGCATGATCGGCCGCACCGGGAAATGTCCCTGAAAAAACGGCTCATTGAAAGTGACGTTCTTGATCGCCACCAAGTAGTCGTTGGGGGCCCAGTCGATCACGCGGTCGATCAGCAGGAACGGGTAACGATGCGGCAGGAGATTCATGATCTCCTGCACCATCATGGTGTTGTCTTCGCTCACGAATCTTCCTCACGCGTCGGCGCGTCGCCGAGCTGTTTTTCCAGTTGCCTTACCCGACGTGCCAGTCGGTCGAGTTGTTTGAATCGCGCGGCGTTACGGTGCCAGCGCTCGTTGCGGTCCAGCGGCGTACCCGCCGAGTACACACCTGGCTGATGGATTGACCGGGTGACCATCGACATGCCGGTGACGTGTACGTTGTCGGCCAGCGTCAGGTGACCGGCCAGGCCAACACCGCCCCCCAGAGTACAGTGCCGGCCCACCTCGCTCGAACCGGCGAGTCCCGCGCAGCCGGCAATCGCCGAATGCACTCCAATGCGTACGTTATGGCCGATCTGGATCAGGTTATCGAGTTTGACCCCGTCATCGATCACCGTGTCGTCAAGTGCACCCCGATCGATGGTGGTGTTCGCCCCGACATCGACATCGTTACCGATCACCACGCGCCCGACCTGCGGTACCCGGCGCCAGGCCCCTTGCTCTCGCACCAGACCAAAGCCGTCTGAGCCGATCACCACGCCCGGCTGTATCACGCACCGCGCTCCGATCAGGCTGTCATCGAGTACCGTCACCTGGGCTAGCAAACGGCTATCCGCACCGATCACGACCTGTCGACCAATCACGCAGCCAGGACCGATCTGCGCCCCCGCCTCGATGCGTGTGCCTGTACCGATCACGACCCGGGCTGCCACATGAGCGGTCGGGTCAATCACCGCGTCCGCCGCCACCAGGGCGCTCGGATGCACGCCCGCTTCGGGCACTACTCGCGGATAGAGTCGCTCAAGCACATGGGCAAAAGCCAGCCGAGGCTGTTCGACCAGCAAGGCGGGCACCTCCGGCGGCAACTGTTCACAGCCAACCTCGGTGGTAATAACCGCACCGGCGCTGGTCTTTGCGGCCAGGTCCGCGGACTTGCCATCACCATCGTAGTAGGCGATCTCACTACCGGTAGCAGACGTCAACGAGGCCGCTCCCGTAATACGGGTAGCGGCCTCGTTGGTCACGGCGGCCTCCAGCCACACGGCGATTTCACCAATAGTGGCGCTGATACTGGCAGGAATGCTCATATCGCTCTGGCCCGGTCCGACCGTTCAGCGGGTTTTCTGCTCAAGACGATCGAGTACGTCCTTGGTGAGCTCGACGCGATCGACCGAATAGACGACTCCCTCGGAAAGCACCAGATCGTAGCCCTGATCGCGTGCCACCTCGCGGATGGCCTCCAGCACCAGGCGCTGGAGCTTGCCCAATTCCTCATTCTTACGCAGGTTCAGGTCGTCACGAAAGTTGCTTTGCTCTCGTTGCAGGTCACGCAGTTTGCGATTGAGCTCACGCTCAAGGTTGCCGCGCTCGGTCTCACTCATCGTGACACCATCACGATTGAGCCGGTTTTCGAGATCCTGGATTTCCTGGCGTAGATCGCGAAGCTCCCCTTCACGTACGGAGAACTCCTGCTCAAGTTTCTGCTTGGCGCGTTCGGCCTGCGGCGCCTGTTCGAGCAGCACGGTGGAATTTACGAAGCCGATCTTGATGCCATCGGCGGCCTGGGCCGTGGTCTGGGCCAGTAATGGCACCATCAGGGCTATGGTCAGAAAAGCGAATCGTTGAACCAAGCGAATCACGCGGTCATCTCCTGAAACGTCTGGACCCGAGCGGATCGAACGGGCCTCGCCGGGCGGCGCCCGACTCTTCGAGGCAAGTCATTATGCCATAGCGGATGGGTACGACTCGACGACATCAGAACGACGCACCGACCGAGAACTGGAACATCTGGGTGCGGTCGTTGGGCTCGTCATTGAGCGGCTGGGCAAGACTGAACATCAGCGGGCCCACAGGCGAAATCCAGCTAAAGCCGACCCCAACCGATTGCCTCAGGGTATCCACTTCGAAGTCATCGATATCGCGGTAGGCATTACCAATATCCCAGAACAGGGACATGCGCAGCGATTCGCGCTGTTCGGTCAGAAACGGCAACGGCGAGTAGAGGGCCAGTCCACCATTAATCTTGAACGTGCCCCCCATCGGGTCGTTGTTGTTGTCGCGCGGGCCAAGCGAGTAGTCTTCATAACCGCGCACCGAGCGGATCCCGCCGGTGAAGTAGTTCAGGAATGGCGGCACGCCGTCATAGTACTGACTCACACCACTATGGTCGCTCTGGGTATCACCGTAGGCCTTGATCTGGCCAACGTTGCCATGCGCCTGCAAAGTAAACATCTTGCTCACTGGCAGGTAGAACTCGCCGTCATATTCACCCTTGACATAGGTGAGATCACCACCCGGCACCGCGACGCTCGCTGACAGGTTGTGGTACTGCCCAGCAGTCGGGAAGAGGTGGCGGTTGCGCGAATCGTAGCGCCAGGATGGCCGCACCGTAAAGGAGTAGTACTGCTTGCCTTCAAAACCAGGCCCCGGCCGGTCGTTGTCGGGTACACCGGTGATCCAGCTGGGCGAATAGCTGGTCGACTTGATCTTCTGGCTCTCGACGCCAAAGGCGATCGAGCCGTAGGTGCGCTCCGAGAGCGGTACGCCGAAGTTGATATTGCCGCCGTAGGAATCGACCAGGTAGCGTGATAGCGACAACTCGGTGCCGTCCTGTTTCTGATAGAAGAGACCGAAGCCCTGGCTCACACCGTTAACGGTGAAATAGGGGTCACGGTAATTGAACTGGTAGTACTCGCGGAAGGAGCTGCGTTCAACATTGAAGCCGACCTCCTTGCCTGTGCCGAGAAAATTCGGCTGGTTTAGACCGACATTGAAGAGTACGCCTTCGGCTTGGGAGTACCCAACGCCGGCGGTAAGTGAGCCGGAAAGCTGCTCGGTGATGTCGTACTGGATATCCACCTGATCCGGCGCGTCTGCGACCGGCTTGACCTGCTGATCAACCGCCTGCACCGACGGCAGACGTTGCAGGCGCTGCTTGGAGCGATCCAGCTTGTTGCCAGCATACCAACTGCCTTCCATCTGGCGCATTTCGCGACGATAGACAACCTCGTTGGTGTTGTAGTTGCCCCCGAACTCGATCCGTCTAACGCTGACACGAGGCCCTGGCTGCGAATTAAAGTCGATGACGACGGTCTTGTTGCCCTCGTCAATCTCCGGGCGCGGCTCGACCTGCGCGAAGGCATAGCCATAGTCACCCATGCGCTGACCGATGGCATCGCTGGTGTCGGTCACCTGACGTCGGTTGAAGTACTGGCCCACCTCAACTTGGGTCAACTCCTCGAGAGTCTGTTCATTGAGCAGCATGTTGCCGCTGTAGGTAACGCCTTCAACGGTATAACGATCGCCCTCGGTAATATTGACAACGACCTCGATGTCTTTCTTGTCCGGGGTGATCGTCACCTGGGTCGAGTCGATCGAGAATTTCAGGTAACCGCGATCGAAGTAAAACGAACGCAGGCGCTCCAGGTCCCCAGCCAATTTCTGCTTGGAATACTGATCGCCCTTCGACCAGAAACGCCACCATGAAACAGGACCCAGCTCGAATTCGCCAAGCAGCTCACGTTCGCTGAAATCCTCGTTGCCGATGATGCGCACTCGATGAATGGAGGCGGGCTTGCCTTCGTAGATTTCGATATTGACGAAGACCCGATTGCCTTCCAGCTCCTCGACCTCGGTGTCGATCTGCACTCCGTATTGGCCAAGGCTGTAGTACACCCGCTGCAGCTCGGTCTGCATCTTGTCCAGTGCCCGCTGGTCGAGCACCCGCCCCTGCACCAGGCCGATGGATTTGAGGGCTTCCTGCAGTTTTTCGGTCTCGACTTTCTTGTTGCCGTTGACCTCAAGCGCGGTGATGGTCGGGCGCTCCTGCAGCCGGATCAGCAGGGCATCATCCGCTGCCCGTCCTACCTCGACATCCTTGAAAAAGCCGGTGTCGTAGAGCGCCCCGATTACCCGGGTGCTGTCCTCTGGCTGGAAGTCATCACCAACCTCGTAGGGGATGTAGGTAAACACGGTGCCCGGAGAGATGGTGCGAAGCCCTTCCACCCGGATGTCGGTGATTTCAAATGCCTGTACCAACGAGGGCAGAAAGAGCAGCGCAGCAAGCGCCAAGGATGTGCAGCGTTGAAAGATGGTCATGCCGAAAGGCTTTCCTGTTCAAACAGATGAAACGGGGATCGGGAAATCGGCTGCGACATAGGGGCACGCCCCCGGCACAAGCGTGAAACCGGGCTATTGTGGCCCAAGCAGGGCTAGTGCATCAACCGGACAATATCGTTGTAGAAAACCACCAGCATCAACATGCCGAGCATCACGAGCCCGAGGCGGGCAAACACCTCCTCGAAGGAGGGGCGAACCGGACTGCCCTTGACGGCCTCGATGGCATAAAGAAGCAGATGCCCACCGTCGAGCATCGGGATCGGCAGCAGGTTGAGGATCGCAAGCGACAGGCTCACCAGCGCGAGAAAGCCGAGGAAGGTCGACAGTCCCAACGCCAGGCTCTTGCCGGCGTACTCGGCAATGGCCACCGGACCGGAGAGGTTGGCGAGACTCGCTTCGCCGGTCAGCAGCCGGTAGAACACCTCGAAGGTCAGAGTGGTCATTTTCCAGCCACGCTCGGCGGCCAGTCCCATGGCCTCGAACGGGCCAGCGCGCTCGACCAGGAACATTGCCTGGGCCGCCTCGAAATCGAGCGGTCGAGATGTCAGCGCCACACCGATGCGGCCGACCATCACGCCTTCGACCTCGGTCGGCCGCGGTGTGATGCTCACTATGCGCTCGCCCCCTTCACTTGCGACAATCAGATCAGTCGGCTGGCCGGCTCGCTGACCAATGGCATCGATCAGCATCCAGGGATCGTCGTAGCGTCGCCCCTCCAGCCCCAGGATCCGTTCGCCAGCGGACAGGCCGATCGCAGCCGCCGGCGAACCAGGTTGCACCTTGGCGATCTCGGCCTGTGCCGGCGCCCGCCATGGCTCAAAACCGACACGCTCAAGGATGTCCGTAGGCTGACGACCGATCTCGCCACCGAGCGGATCCAGATGACGCAGATCGAGCGTGACCTCATGGCTCGAGCCATCACGTTCGACTTCGATCGGGAGCTGGCGTTGTGCAATCGCCCCATTAAGCAGCTCCAGGTGCAAGTCGGAAAGCGTGGCCACCGGTTTGCCACCAACGGCCCGAATCACGTCGCCAGCCTCGACACCGGCCACCGCCAGACGCGATTCGACCGCAAGGTTGCCCACCTTGGGCAACAACCCCTGGGTACCGACCATGAACATCAGCCACCAGAAAAACAGCGCCAAGAGCACATTGGCCGCTGGCCCGGCAGCGACAATGGCTGCCCGCACCCTCACCGACTGGCGACTGAAGGCCCGATGACGCTCGGCCGGGTCGACCTCGCCTTCGCGCTCGTCGAGCATGCGTACATAACCACCGAGCGGCAACGCACCGACACGAAATTCGATCGCGTCAGGGCCACGCCGGGTAGTGAAGATCGCGCGGCCGAACCCCAGCGAATAGGTCAGTACTCGCACCCCAAGCCGCCGCGCCACCCAGAAATGGCCATACTCGTGAAAAGCGACCAGGATGCCGATGGTCAGCAGGAACCCGACCAGGCTGATGAGAATATCCATGGCCTATTTTACCTCAGGCCCATCCTGGCCGTTGCACCACTCGGCCGTCCAATCACGCACCTGCCGATCAGCCACCAGCACCCCCTCGATGCTGGTCGGCAGATCCAATGGCGCGACTTGGCCAAAATGCGTCATGGCCGCCTCGATCGCCGTCGGGATGGCCGTGAAGCCGATCTGATGGTCGAGGAAGGCTGCCACGGCCACCTCATTGGCCGCGTTGAGCACCAGCGGCATGGCGCCACCGGCGGCCAGGGCCTCGAATGCAAGTCGCAGCGCGGGGAAGCGCTCCGGGTCCGGGGCCTCGAAATGCAGCCCGGCCAGCGCTCCGAAATCCAGGGGCGGCACCCCCGCCTCGATGCGATCCGGCCAGGCGAGCGCATGGGCAATGGGCGTGCGCATATCCGGCTCACCCAACTCCGCAATCACCGCCCCGTCGACGAAACGCACCATCGAGTGGATCACCGACTCGGGATGCACCAGTACCTCGATACGATCGGCGGACACACCAAACAACCGGACGGCCTCGATGACCTCGAGCCCCTTGTTCATCATGGTGGCCGAGTCGACCGAGATCTTGCGCCCCATCGACCAGTTCGGATGTGCGCAGGCCTCCTCGGGAGTGATCGTGTCGAAGTCTGCCAGCGGCCGGTCACGGAACGGCCCCCCGGAAGCGGTCAGCACCAGGCGTTCAATATCACGGGTGTCGCCGAGCACGCCTGCCCGGCCCACCACGGCGGCCTGCTCGGCCGGCAGACACTGGAAGATCGCATTGTGCTCGCTGTCGATCGGCAGCAGGGTCGCCTCGCCCCGACGGGCTACGTCCAGCATCAGTTCGCCCGCTGCGACCAAGGATTCCTTGTTGGCCAGTAACACCCGCTTGCCGGCCGACAAGGCATTCCAGGTCGAGCGCAGCCCGGCCGTGCCGACTACGGCCGCCACCACGATATCCACATTATCCTGGCCAGCCAGTTCGTCGACCGCCTCCTGCCCAGTCACCACCTGCGGGCGATAAGCCTCCGGCAGGCTCGCCAGCCGCTCGAGCAAGGCCGGCAGTTGTTCGGCATCAACCAGCCCGACCACCGCGGGACGAAAGCGCTTGATCTGCTCAAACAAGGGAACTACCCGCGAGTGGGCCGCGAGCACCTCCACGGAGAATCGTTCCGGATGGCGTGCGAGCACGTCCAGGGTGCTCACACCGATGCTGCCGGTGGAGCCGAACAGACCGACGCGTTGCACCATTCCTTTCATACGGCGCCCCCCAGCAGCTGCATCTGCCAGAGGCCCAGCCACCACAACGGCATGGCGGCAAACTGACCGTCAAGGCGATCGAGCAGCCCACCATGGCCGGGCAGCAGCCGACCACTATCCTTGACCCCCGCCTCGCGCTTGAGACGTGACTCCTCAAGGTCACCACCCACGGAGGCAAGCGCCACCAGCAGGCACCATCCGACCAACAGCCAGCTTGAGGTGGCAGAAAACAGAGGCAGAGCAGCACCGATGACAGCCAGCACCACCACGCCAGCCAGGCCACCGAACACGCCTTCGATCGACTTGCCCGGGCTGATCATCGGGGCGAGCTTGTGGCGGCCGAAGGCCCGCCCGGTGAAGTAGGCCATCGAATCAGCCACGACCACCACCAGGATGCCGAACATCAGCAGCCATTCACCATTGGGCGCGCCACGCACTTCCACCAGCGCCAGCCAGAACAACGGCAGGATCACCAGACCGATCAGCCGCCTTTGCCAGAACGGTCGGTTGGCTGGACGTTCGCGACGATGACGCAGTTGGGCCACAAACAGCAGCAGCCACACGACCGCCACCGCAGCCATCAGCCACAGCAGCTGATCCGCTGGCCAAACGGTCTGCCAGCCAACCGCCAGGCCAACGGTGGCAGCCACCCAAGGCCAGATCTGACAAGGAGCCAGTCCGCACAACCGGAACCATTCGACCGCCGCCCAGCCGAGCACGATCAACGTGACACCAGCAAAAATACGCTCGGGCGCGAGCAAAACGACGGCAAGCGCGATCGCCCCGACCACGAGAGCTGTCAGTAAACGCAGGGCCGTTCCCGTCATATTTCATCGACCTCGCCGATCCGTCCGAAACGACGCTCACGGCTCGCAAACCAGGCTAGCGCCTGCTCGAATTCGGCTTCGTCAAACAGGGGCCAGAGCACATCGGTGAAATAAAGCTCGGCATAGGCGGCCTGCCAGAGCAGAAAGTTGCTCAAGCGCCGCTCGCCACCAGTACGGATAAACAGATCCACCGGCGCTTGGTCACCAGTGGACAGCTCGGCCTCGAAGGCCGAGCGGAGGGTCTCGAAATCGTCAAGCGCGAGCGGCGCCTCGGC
This sequence comes from Halothiobacillaceae bacterium, assembly GCA_041676845.1. GTDB lineage: Bacteria > Pseudomonadota > Gammaproteobacteria > Halothiobacillales > Halothiobacillaceae > Guyparkeria. The sequence goes on from JBAYRD010000002.1 coordinate 236,743, forward strand.
ATGCCGCTCGGCCAGTCGGCGGGCCGCCTGCAGGATGTCCCACTGCCCCCCATAGCTGACGGCGATCTGGAGAACGAGTCGGTCATTATCCGCCGTGCGGGCCACCGCTGCATCCATCAAGTCGCGTACCCGCGAGCCAAGACGGTCACGCTCGCCGATGAAGATCAGGCGCACGCCGTTCTCGTCCAGCTCGTCCAGTTCTTTCTCGAGCGCGTTGATGAACAGCTTCATTAACGCGTCGACTTCTTCTATCGGGCGCTTCCAGTTTTCGGAGGAGAAAGCAAACAGGGTCAGGAGGGGTACGCCCCGACGAATGGCAGCCCGAATAGTGGCCCGCACAGCACGACGCCCGCGCTGATGGCCCACCGAGCGCGGCAGATGGCGGGAGCGTGCCCAGCGGCCGTTGCCATCCATGACAATTGCCACGTGGCGCGGCAGACACCCCCGGTCGACGTCGGGCACCGGCTCGTACTCGTTGCTACGTGCCCGCACGTCGATGCTCAGATCTCCATTAGCTCTTTTTCTTTCTCGGCCACGATCTGATCCACCTCGGCAATCCGCTCATCGGTAACCGTCTGGATCGCATCTTGACCGCGACGTTCCTGGTCTTCGGAAATCTCCTTTTCCTTGAGGAAGGCCTTGAGGTCGTTATTGGCATCCCGGCGAATATTACGGATGGCAATCTTGGCGTTTTCGCCTTCGTGGCGAACGACCCTGGCCAGTTCGCGACGCCTCTCCTCGGTAAGCGGCGGCATCGGCACCCGGATGACGGCACCGGCGGTGGTCGGATTCAGCCCCAGATCGGAAGTCATGATCGCCTTCTCGATCTTGCCCACCATGTCCTTTTCCCACGGCGTGACGGTCAGCGTGCGCGCATCCTCCGCCGCCAATCTGGCTACTTGGGAAAGCGGCACCTCGCTGCCGTAATATTCCACCTGGACGTGGTCGAGCACACTGACGTGGGCTCGGCCGGTGCGGATCTTGGCAAGATCACTCTTGAGCGCCTCGATACTCTTGCTCATGCGAGCACTGGCATCTTTGATCACATCGTCCATCATTTGTTCACATTCTCCGCTGTAACCAAGGTCCCGACAGGTTCACCTGCGACGGCCCGCAGCAAGCTCCCCGGCTCGTTGATATCCACCACCATCAGCGGCACGTGCTGATCGCGACACATCACGATCGCGGTGGCGTCCATGACGCCCAGTCGCTGGTCAAGCACGGCATTGTACGTCAAATGATCATAGCGTTTCGCATCCGCATCCAGGGCCGGATCGGCATTGTAGACGCCATCAACCTTGGTCGCCTTGATCAGCAGATCAGCACCGATCTCGGCCGCTCGCAGACTGGCGCCCGAGTCGGTAGTAAAGAATGGATGGCCAGTCCCGCCAACCAGAACCACGATACGCCCCTTCTCCAGGTGACGGATCGCACGCCGCCGAATATAGTCCTCGCAGACGGCGTGGATGGAGACCGCCGACATCACTCGCACATCCAGTCCGAGCTGCTCGAATACGTCCTGCATCGCCAAGCCGTTCATCACGGTGGCAAGCATACCCATCTGATCACCAGTGACCCGATCCATGCCGGCGTCAGCCAGCCCTTCCCCACGAAAGATATTGCCACCCCCGACCACAACGGCCACCTCGACACCCGCATCCCGTAGCGCCTGAATATCGCTACCGAGTCGATTGATCATCGCGGGATCGATCCCGAAAGGCTGATCGCCCATCAGCGCCTCACCACTGAGCTTGAGCAGGACGCGTCGATAACGGGGAGGGCCGGCGGTTTTCATGTTGTACTCCTGTGGGCTGTGATCATGCGATGGACGGAGCGTCACTGGATGGCGACGGATTCAAAGCTGGGGATGTCTGCCTGAGACCCGCTAGTTTTTGGTCAGGGGGAGGTTCAGGCAGGGATTCCGTAAGCCGAAAAAAAACCGGGGCATGCCCGGTTTTCAGTGGAGGAGATCAGTCCCCCTTGGCTTGCGCCATTACCTCGGCGGCGAAGTCATCCTCTTCTTTCTCGATGCCCTCGCCGACCTCCATGCGCTCGAAACGCACGACGCTGGCAGACTCTTTCTTCAGCAGCTGACCGACGGTCAGATCAGGATCCTTGACGAACGGCTGGCCGACCAGGGTGATCTCGGAAAGAAATTTGCGCAGACGGCCCTCGACCATCTTCTCGACGATCTCTGCCGGCTTGCCGGACTCGGCGGCCTGGGCACGAAAAATGTCGCGCTCCTTCTCCAGGGTCTTCTGGTCGACCTGCGACTCATCGACACAGCTGGGCCGAGAAGCCGCCACATGCATGGCCAGGTCACGCCCCAGCTCTTCGCTGCCGCCTTCCAGCTCGACCAGCACACCGATGCGCTCACCATGACGATAGGCGCCAATGGAGCCAGAAGTGCTCATGCGAACGAAGCGACGGATCTGGATGTTTTCACCCAACTTGGCGATCAGCGCCTTGCGGCGGTCGTCGGCCGATTCGCCGTCAATATCAAGGGCATGAACCCCGTCGAGGTCGGACGGGTCATCCGCGAGAATCTTGTCAGCCACCGTCTGCGCAAACCCGGTGAAATCATCACCCTTGGACACGAAGTCGGTTTCAGAGTTGATTTCGACCATGGCAGCGCTCTTGCCATCATCGCTGATGGCGATGGCCACCTGGCCTTCAGCGGCGACGCGGTCGGCCTTCTTGTCGGCGTTCGCCAGCCCGCTCTTGCGCATCTGCTCGATCGCGGCCTCGATATCGCCACCAGTCGCTACCAGTGCTTTCTTGCACTCCATCATGCCCGAGCCGGTACGCTCGCGGAGTTGCTTGACCAGAGAGGCGGTAATAGCCATGAACTGTTGTCTCCCAAATTCTGTCTTGTACGAAAACAACGGGCCAATCGACCCGTTGCTCATAAAATTCGTGCCAGGTGGTCGCGGATGGATCCCCGGCCACTGGCCTTACTTGGCCACTTCTTCCTCTTCGGCTACTTCGACGAAGTCCGACTCACCCACGCTGGCAGCACCCTTGGCGTCCAGCACCGCGTCGGCCGCGGCCTTGGTATACAGCTGGATGGCACGGATCGCGTCATCGTTACCCGGAATGACGTAATCAACGCCGTCGGCGCTGTTGTTGGTATCGACTACAGCAATCACCGGAATACCGAGCTTCTTGGCTTCCTTGATGGCGATTTCCTCGTGACCCACGTCGATCACGAACAGGGCATCAGGGAGACGCTCCATGTTCTGAATACCACCGATGGATCGCTCAAGCTTGGCACGCTCCCGCATGGTCTCGAGGGCTTCTTTCTTCACCAGCTTGGCGAGACTGCCGTCCTCCTCCATCTGCTGGAGCGACTTCAGGCGACGAATGGAGGCCCGCACCGTGCGGAAGTTGGTCATCATGCCCCCGAGCCAGCGATGCGTAACGTACGGCATGCCGCAGCGCTCAGCTTCCTGCTCGACCAGATCGCGCGCCGAACGCTTGGTGCCGACGAACAGGATCGTGCCACCATTGCCTGCCAGTTTGCCGATATAGTTCAAGGCATCCTCGAACATCGGCAGGGTCTTCTCCAAGTTGACGATATGGATCCGGTTACGCTGACCGAAAATGTAGGGCGCCATGCCCGGGTTCCAGTAACGAGTCTGATGGCCAAAGTGGACACCGGCCTCGATCATCTCACGCATCGTGATTTTAGCCATTTGATAACTACCTGATTTCTTTGGGTTAGGCCTCCGCCACATCTGGCAACGCAACCCCGGCCGAACTGCTGGGGCACCCCGCGCTGCCAACTCGATGGGCGTGTGGGATTTCGGATCGACCCTCAAAAAGAGCGACCCGGCGCGCGCATTATACGGGAGAACCTCGTCCGACGGAACCGTGGCGATAGCAGGGCGAGCAATTCACGTAGCGGCATGCGTCCGCACGACCTCGGCCAGCGCTTCGGCGACTGTGCGTACCTGCTCGCGCGACTCTCCCTCCACCATCACCCGAATCAACGGCTCGGTACCCGACGGCCGCAACAGGACACGACCATTTCCGGCAAGCTCCCGCTCAGCGGCGGATACGGCGTCGACGATCACCGGATCGTTCAGGGAAACGGCCCGCTCGACCTGCACATTGACCAGCGTCTGCGGCAATACGGCCATCGGTGCGAGCAATTCGCTCAACGAGCGTTGGCGGCGCACCATCTCGGCAAGCACCTGCAAGGCGGCGATGATACCGTCGCCGGTGCTATGCCGATCGAGACACAGCAGATGCCCCGAAGACTCTCCGCCCAGCAGCCACTGTTCAGCCCTGAGCACCTCATGGACATAGCGGTCGCCGACCTTGGCGCGGCGGAAGGGACAACCCAATGCCTCGATCGCCTGCTCGAGCCCGAGATTGCTCATCAAGGTACCGACCACACCACCCTGGTAGCCTTGCTCGATGCGACCCGCAGCGATGATGTAGAGCAGCTCGTCCCCGTCCCGGATCTGCCCATCGGCGTCCACCATCACCACCCGATCGCCATCGCCGTCCAAAGCGATGCCCAGATCCGCCTCCGCCTTGCGTACGGCAGTCTGCAGCGCCTCGGGGTGAGTCGAACCGACACTTTCGTTGATATTGAAGCCGTCGGGGGCAGCGCCGATCACCTCGACCTCGGCTCCCAGTTCGGCGAATACGCGGGGGGCAATCTGATAGGTGGCACCATGGGCGCAATCGACTACGACTCGCAGCCCGGACAGACTCATGCCATTGGGTACGGTACTTTTACAAAATTCGATGTACCGACCAGCGGCATCCGTTATCCGCTCGGCCTTGCCCAACTGCCGGCTATCGACCACCTTGAGCTCGCGGCCGAGCATCACCTGAATCTCGTCCTCGACCGCATCAGGTAGCTTCTCGCCCTGCGACGAGAAGAACTTCACGCCATTGTCATGAAACGGGTTGTGTGAAGCACTGACCACCACGCCTGCCGATGCCCGCAACGTGCGCGTGAGATAGGCGATGGCGGGGGTAGGCATCGGCCCAAGCAGGCGCACGTCCACCCCAGCGGCGGAAAAACCCGCCTCCAACGCCGATTCGAACATATAGCCGGAGACACGTGTGTCCTTGCCGATCAGCACTCGCCGACGCCCCTGCGCGCCCAGCACCCGGCCGACCGCCCAGCCCAGCTTGAGCACGAATTCCGGTGTCATGGGGTAGCGCCCCACCTCCCCACGCACACCATCAGTTCCGAACACCCTTGCCTCACTCATGCTTGATCTTCACTCCCGAACGAACCGGCCCACCTGACCCATCCGCAAAACACAAAGACGCCGGCATGGCAGCCGGCGTCCAGAATGCATCTATCGCGCCACCCGGGTCCGGACTGGACAGCCGGGCGACAGTCAGGCACTTACTCTTGATCGGCCGCAGCGTCCTCGCCGATCGTGGCGATGTAGGCAGCCAGGTTATCGATGTCCGCATCGGACAAGTGGGTCGCCTGCGGGATCATCGCATAGGAGTTCGGGCCCATTTCGGTGCCCTTGCGGTAGACCTTCATCAGGGAGGCGACCTGGGAGGCCGGCAACCCCTTCAGCTTCGGCGCATTGAACAAGTGCCCACCTTCTCCTTGTTCACCATGACAGATGGCACAAGAGGAATACAGGGCAGCACCGCGGCCCAAGTCTGCCTGGATGATGCCGTCCGTCACAGACTGATCTGCACCGCTCGGCTCTGCGTCGGCGGCACCGTCACCAGCCGCTGCGCCACCAAATTCCTGAGCGATATAGGCGGCCAGATTGGCGATATCCTCATCCGACAGATTGGACGCGTTCGGCGCCATCGTGCCGTAACGATCACCAAGACCGACGCTCTTCAGGTATTCCTGATCGCCATCGCGATAGGCCGTCATCTTCTTGACCGTCTCTTCTTCACCGAGACCGATCATTTTCGGGAAAGCCCCTCCGTGCCCCTGCCCGTCGGCGCCATGACAGGCAGCGCAGGTGGCATACTTTTCCTTGCCGACAGACGGGTCGCCGGCAGCTTGAGCCATCAATGGAGCGGCAAGCATGCCGCTGGCAGCAAGGGCGATGAGCGAACGACGCATATTTTTCATGTTTTTTCTCTCAACTGTTGTATCCCGACCCCACCCGCATCTGACCAAATGCCAACAAACACCACCCAGGCCCGGAGGCGCCATGAGTCGGTGATCGAGCGAGTGTGCGGTGATTTTGACGTCAACCATTTCAATCCCGGCGGGGAAAATATCAGAAAACCCTAATCCGACCCAAGGCAAATGCTTTTATGGCGGGAAAACGATGCTTGTCCGAGCGACATCTATCAAGCCGTGTGCATCGCCTTCCAGACTGCCAGTGCATCCCGCGTGGCTTCAATATCATGGACACGCAGCACCTTCGCACCCCGCTCGACCGCCAGCAGCGCAGCCGCGGCACTCCCCACGGCGCGCCGATCGACCCTCTGGCCGGTCGCCTCGCCGATCATGCGCTTTCGCGACATGCCGACCAGCAACGGCGCCTCCAGGCGATCGAACTCCCTCAATCGACGCAGCAGCGTGAAATCCTGTTCGCAAGTCTTGGCGAAACCGAAACCCGGATCGACCAGTACACGCTCGCTCGAGATGCCGGCCGCCTTGAGAGATCGCAAGCGTTCGGCAAGATAGTCGATCACCTCAGCCACAACATCATGATAGTCAGTGCGCCCGGCCATGTCGCCAGGCTCACCCCGCATATGCATCACGCAGACCGCCGCGCCGCTAGCCGCTGCCGCTTCGACCGCACCGGGGCGAGTCAGGGCTCGAACATCATTGATCAAACAGACGCCGGCGTTTACCGCCCGACTCATCACCGCCGGGGTGCTGGTATCGACCGACAGGGGGCAGTCGAATCGAGCCGACAGCGCCTCGATCACGGGCACGACCCGGTCGAGTTCCTCATGCTCGGAGACGGGACTCGCACCCGGCCGGGTGGATTCCCCGCCGACATCAAGCATGTCGGCACCGGCGTCGAGCATGGATGCAGCCGCATCCACCGCCTGCTCGACACTGTCTAACCGGCCACCATCAGAAAAAGAATCTGGCGTGACATTGAGGATGCCCATGATCCATGGGCGCCCTTCCTGCCTCCAATCCGGACAGCGACGGGCCATCACCCGCCCCTTGGGTCCTCCAGCGGATCCGCACCCGGGCTGCGGCCACCATCTTGCGGTGGCTCAGCACCGGCGGTGCCTGCATCCCCCTCGGGCTCCTCGTCGCTAGCGTCGACCTGCGGGCCGGCACTGGGGGGCGCCTCGCCCGGACCAGAGCGATCGTCACTCCAGCCCTCCGGCTCACGTACCGGGCGGCGCTCCATCAGATCGTCGATCTGACCGGCATCGATGGTCTCGTATGTCATCAACGCATCAGCCATGGCATGCAGAATATCCATGTTGTCCACCAGGATCTGCTGGCAGCGCTGGTAATTGCGATCAATGATGTCCTTGATCTCGGCGTCAATGATCTCCTTGGTGTCATCAGAGAAGTGGCCACCGCTGGTCTGACGACCCATGAACGGGTCACCGTCATCCTCGGAGTAGTAGAGCGTGCCGAGCTTGTCGGACATGCCCCATTTGGTGACCATATTGCGTGCCAGCTCGGTGGCCCGCTCGATGTCGTTGGACGCCCCGGTGGTCACCGCATCCTCGCCGAAGATCAGCGCCTCGGCGATCCGGCCGCCGAACAGACTGGAGATGTTCGATTCCAATTTGCGGCGGGAATAGCTGTAGCGATCCTGGTCCGGCAGGAACATGGTGATACCCAGCGCCCGGCCGCGCGGAATGATTGAGACCTTGTAGACGGGGTCATGCTCGGGGACCAGGCGACCGACGATGGCATGCCCGGCCTCGTGGTAGGCAGTGAGCTTTTTCTCCTCCTCACTCATCACCATCGATTTGCGCTCGGCGCCCATGATGATCTTGTCCTTGGCGTGCTCGAGATCAGACATGGTGACTTCGGACTTGTTGGCGCGGGCAGCGAACAGCGCCGCCTCATTGACCACATTGGCCAGGTCCGCGCCGGAAAAGCCCGGCGTGCCGCGGGCGATCAGCGATGGCTCGACATCCTTGGCGGCCGGCACCTTGCGCAGGTGGACCTTGAGAATCTGTTCGCGCCCACGCACATCCGGCAAGCCGACGATCACCTGACGGTCGAAGCGGCCCGGGCGCAGCAACGCCTTGTCGAGCACATCGGCGCGGTTGGTGGCCGCAACCACGATCACGCCCTCATTGCCCTCGAAACCATCCATCTCGACCAGCAGCTGGTTGAGTGTCTGCTCACGTTCGTCGTGGCCACCACCCATGCCTGAGCCACGGTGACGACCGACCGCATCAATCTCGTCAATGAAGATAATGCAGGGGGCATGCTTCTTGGCCTGCTCGAACATGTCACGAACGCGCGAGGCACCCACCCCGACGAACATCTCGACGAAGTCCGAACCGGAGATGGTGAAAAACGGCACCTTGGCCTCACCGGCGATGGCCTTGGCCAGCAACGTCTTGCCGGTACCTGGCGGACCGACCATCAACACGCCACGCGGGATGTTGCCGCCCAGCCGCTGAAACTTGCCCGGATCCTTGAGGAACTCGACCAGCTCGACCACCTCTTCCTTGGCCTCGTCGGCACCGGCGACGTCATTGAACGTGACCTTGACCTGGTCCTCGCCCATCAGCTTGGCCTTGGATTTGCCGAAGCTCATTGCACCGCGGCCACCGCCACCCTGCATCTGGCGCATGAAAAAGATCCAGATACCGATCAGCAGGATGAACGGGAACCACTGGATGAAGATCGTCATCAGCAATGACGGCTTTTCCGGCGGCTTGGCGTTGATCTTGACGTTGCCGCTCAACAGGTCGCCAATCAACGCACGGTTGTCCGTCTCCGGACTGTAGGTCTCGAAACGGGTACCCGAGCCGGTGATGCCGGTGATGTTCTGGCCCTCGAGGATGACCGAGTCAACCCGGCCGCTCTTCACATCCTGAATGAACTGTGAGTAGGGCACGGCGCTGGTCGTGGTTGCGCGCTGATCGAAGCTGTTGAATACCGTCATCAACACGACGGCAATCACCACCCAGATCAGAATGTTCTTGGTCAAATCGTTCAACGCAACACCTCGTGCGTGTAGCTAATAACAGACGGGCATGGCCATACGGCCGGCCCTGGCGAATCAATGGATCGAATGCTGTTCGGTGAACCTTATCTCACGCGCCTGCCGGTTGCCACCAGATAGACTTCGCGCGAGCGGGCACGGGAGGCCTTGGGCTTGCGCACCACCACGCGGTCAAATCGCTGTCGCGCATCCTTGACATACTCGTCAAACCCCTCGCCCTGGAACAGCTTGGTGACGAAGCCCCCATTGGGCTTGAGCATGCGATCGCAGAAGTCCAACGCAAGTTCCGCAAGATAGAGCGAGCGCGGGATGTCCACCGAATCCATTCCACTCATGTTGGGGGCCATGTCGGAAAGCACAAGGTCGACCTCACGATCTCCGAGCGCGGATTCCAGCTGCTCGAGCACGGCGTCTTCAGTGAAGTCTCCCTGCAGCACGGTGGTGTGGGCAAAGTGGTCCATGGGCAGCAGGTCCAGGGCGAACACATGCCCCTGGGCCCCGACCACTTGGGAGGCATACTGGGTCCAGCCACCCGGTGCGGCGCCCAGGTCGACCACGGTCATGCCTGGGCGCAGGAAGCGGTCGCGCTCGTTGAGCTCGATCAGCTTGTAGACAGCACGCGAACGCCAGCCTTCGCGTTGCGCCTTTTGCACGAACTCGTCACTGAAATGTTCAGCGAGCCATCGCTTGCTGCTGCCCGAACGCGCCATGCGGGACTCCAACTAAACCAGAAAACCGGGGGCGGGATTATCCCCGATCACCCCCGGTTGCCCAAACTGATGCGATGACCTCGCCGCCCCAAACGTCAATGATGGTGGCCAGCCCCGCCCCCAGCCCCACCCATGGCCTGCTCACGACGCGTGACCGGTGCCTCGATGGTGAGCATCTCGCCACCATTCAGTCGCAGCTCCAGGCTGAGCAGCTCGCCCTCCTCCAGTGTGCGCTCAGGGCCGATCAGCATCACATGATACCCGCCGGGGGCGAGCGAGACCGACCCACCGGCCGGCACAGTGATACGTTCCTGCTCGATCATGCGATGCATGCCGTCTTCATTGATGGAGCGATGCAGCTCGATCGCCTGGAAGCCTTCGGCATGCACGCCGACCAGATCGACCGGCTCATCACCGGGATTGTGCAGCTCCATGAACGCTGCGGTGGCCTGCGCCCCTGGCGGAGCCAGGGCAACCCAAGGCGAATCCACCTCAAGCTCCGCTGCCTGAGCGAGGCCACCGAGCAGCAGGGACGCGGCCAGCAGCAGGGCCTTGAATGATGATGTTTTCGCGACTGTTGTCGTCTTGATCATAACTTCACCTCAGACAGGAAATCTTCAAGGGCATCCACGATCGCCGGCGGGTTATGCGGCCCCGGCAACAGGGCCAGCATCCGACCTGCCGGATCGATTAGGCGGAAACTCGTGCCGTGCGCGACGCTGTAGGTGACATCGCCGGGCTCGTGCGGCTCGATGCGGTAGCCGGCCTTCACCGCCCCGGTAAGCGTATCGATCGCCTGGCGCGAGCCACTGACCGTCACGAATTCATCGGAAAAGAAAGCCGTGTATTTTGCCAGGCGCGCTGGCGTATCCCGCTCAGGGTCGACCGAGAAGAACACTACCTGCCAATCAATATCCGGCAGGCGCTGCTCGAGCTCGGGCAGGATTTGCGCCAGCTGACCGAGCTCGGTGGGGCAGACATCGGGGCAGTAGCTATAGCCCACATAGAGCAGTGTCCAGTGATCACGAAATAGTGCCTCGGAGGCCACCTCACCATCGACTCCATCGAGTGTCACCACAGGCACGGCGATGGGAGTCGTGAGCGCTCTGAGCACGAGCGGATCAGGCGCTTCATAGTTGGCGAGCCGGCTATCTATATCATCTGGCTGGCAGCCGGTCAGCCACGCCATTGCCATTGCCATTGTCAGGGTTAGCAGCACTCGGATCGCTCGCATGGGACCTTCGCACCTCATATTCGATTGGTCGTCGGGATTCAAACCGTTAAACTGCCGATCCACTCATGATGCCGCAATGTGTGATTTCACACAGCTCCAGTCAACCTTAACCGGCATTTTCCAAACTTTTCCAGACATCCCAGACACTTTCCGGAGACCAGCACGACATGAACCTCACCGCTCGTCAGCGACAATATCTGCGCGCCGAGGCCCATCACCTCAGGCCGGTAGTGCTACTCGGCCAGCATGGACTGACCGATGCGGTGCTGGCCGAGATCGATCAGGCGCTCGAGACCCACGAGCTGATCAAGGTACGCATCCCCGGTGTCGAGCGTGACGAAAAGCGCGACGTTATCGCGGCGATCACTTCGTCGACCCACTCGACGTTGGTGCAGACGGTCGGCCACGTCGCGGTGCTGTTCCGGCCCCGGGAGAACCAGTCTGGCTTCATTCTGCCCAGACCGGGGAAAGCGCAACAGCAATGATCCCGCTGCTGGGCCCCGATCCACAGGCGTTCCCGCCAGTCTCCCTCGCCCTGCGGGAACCTAACGGACTGCTGGCTGCCGGCGGCGATCTTTCAGTCGCGCGTCTGGAGGCCGCCTATCGACGCGGTATTTTCCCCTGGTATTCGGAGGGCGACCCCATCCTGTGGTGGAGTCCGGACCCGCGCGCCTTGTTCACGCCCGACCGTTTCCATGTCTCGCGCAGCTTGGCCAAGTGGCGTCGACAGAATCGGTATCAGGTGACCATCGACACCGCCTTTGCCGCCGTGGTCGACGGCTGTGCCGCTCCGCGTGCTGGCGATGGCAACGACCATGGAGCCGCCAGCACCTGGATCGTGCCAGAAATGCGCCAAGCCTACCTCGACCTGCATGCCGCCGGCATCGCACATTCGGTCGAGGTGTGGTCCGGTGAGGAGCTGGTTGGTGGATTGTTTGGCAGCCGCATCGGTCGCGCCGCGTTCGGTGAATCGATGTTCAGTCGCGCCTCGAATGCCTCAAAGTTCGCCCTGGCCGCCATCCTGGTCGACCAGGCCTGGGGCGAGATCACATTTCTCGATGCACAGTTCAGCACCGAACATCTGCGCAGCCTGGGAGTCGAGGAATACCCGCGCTCGCTCTTCACCCGCTGGTTGGCCGAGGCAACGGCCGCCGACCCGGCCGGTTGTGAAAAAACGCTACCTGCTTAACGCTACAGCTTAGGGGGGGGGTATGGCCAAAACGGCGTCCACCGTGGACGTCTGAGCGCCAACCCCACGACCCCGACAACCCCATCGGCATCCCACTATTCCAGTGACGGCAACCATAACCCGAATGCCTCCATAAAATCCTGAATAAACAGCCTCTTACCGCCAATCCATTCGAGCCACGGCTGGAATCTCATTGGCGCCGATGGCCATGTTCTTGGGATCTGCATAAAACACGAGCACGATCATATCGACGCCGGCCTTGACATCCAGAAAGTTGCGGCAGCATAGTGACCAGACCTTGGCTGATAAAAGGAACTTGCCATGACTGTTCAGGACGTCATTTGGATTATTGCCTTGGCGGGCATCGGCCTGATTGCACTGGGTTTTATGCACGTAATCCGCCAGGCCAGCAAGCCGGCCGACGCCGCCGCCACTCGCCAGGCCACGCATACCTCCCATGTGCTGCGCCGCTGGTTGTTCGCCGCGCTTGTGATTGCCTTTGTGACCGGCAGCTACGCCACCTTGAAAAACTTCCCGATCCCGCCGCAACATGAGCCGCTGGATGTCGACCAGGTGGTCGATGTAATCAGCGGACAGTGGTACTGGTTGATCGAGCCAAGCACCGTCCAAGCCGGCAGCACGGTGGAGTTCCGGGTCACCAGCCGGGATGTCAACCACAGCTTCGCGCTATACGCCCCCGACGGCCACATCATCACCCAGACCCAGGCAATGCCCGGCTACACCAACAAGCTGGTTCATACCTTTACAGAACCAGGTACCTACCAGGTGATGTGTCTGGAATATTGCGGCGTGGGGCACACGCCCATGACCGCAGAGATCAAGGTGGTTGCAGCTAAGGAAGGGGACTGAGCGATGGCGATTCTTACGATGTATTCCGATCAGGAACGCCTCAAAGGCGGCGAGCGGAGCATATTCAATCTGTACATGATCACGGCCCTGGCGCTGTTTTTGCTGATGATGCTCCTCGGATTGAGCATGCTTACTTCTCAGGCTGCTTGGCTGCCCATGCCAGCTGATCTGTTCTATCGTGTGCTGTCGATGCATGGTGCCGGCATGGTCGGCGCCACCGCACTGGCCGCCACGGCAGTGATGTGGTTCTTCTTGCGCCAGTATGTCCGGCTGCACCTATGGGCGTTCGTCACCAACTACGTGCTGTTCATGCTCGGGGCCTTGTGCATCATCGGGGCGATCTTTGTCGGCGGCTACGGCGCACTGTGGACTTTTCTGTATCCACTGCCGGCCATGGGCATGGGCCTGTGGAGCCCCAACGCCGCGGCCTTGTTCATGGTCGGTTATTTGTTGATCGGTATAGGCATGCTGATCTTCTACCTGGATGCTGCGGCCGCAATCATCAAGGTCCACGGCAACCTCGGGCGCGCACTCGGTCTGCAATGGCTGTTTCGCGGCACTGTCGACCCGGATCACCCCAAGGCCGTGGTCGCCAGCACCATGGTGATCATCTCCAATTCGGTGGGCATCCTGATTGGCGCGGTGGCGCTGGTGATGAGCCTGGTTAATATCTACTACCCGGAAATGGTCCTTGACGCGCTGTTGGCCAAGAACCTGATTTATTGGTTTGGCCACACATTCATCAATCTCACGATCTATATGGCCGTGATTGCGGTCTACGAACTGCTGCCACGCTACTCGGGCAAGCCCTACCCGACTTCACGACCGTTTCTGTGGGCATGGGCGGTAAGCACGCTGTTTGTGCTCATCGTCTATCCTCATCATCTGTTGATGGACTATGTCCAGCCGAGTTGGCTGTCGGTGATGGGCCAGGTGGTGTCATGGGGCGCGGGCTTCCCAGTGTTTCTGGTCACCATGTACGGCGCGCTGACCAACATCTACCGCTCCAACATGCGCTGGAACCTGCCCGCTCGGCTGATGATCCTGTCGCTGTTCGGCTGGGCGGCGGGTATCTGGCCGGCCATTCTCGACGCCACCATCAGCGTCAATATGGTGATGCACAATACCCAATGGGTCCCTGGGCACTTCCACTTCTACATTCTGCTCGGGGTGCTGCCGATGGTGCTGGCTTTGATGTTCCACGTCATCGGCCGGCGTGAAAACCTCCCACCAAACACCGGCGGTGATCGGCTGGGGTTTCCGGTGTTTCTTGTCGGTGGGCTGATTTTCGTCCTGGCGCTTCTTTATTCCGGCCACCTCAGTGTGGCGCGAAGAATGGACACGCACCTGCCGGCATGGATTTTCACCGACAAAATCGGCGTGGTTGGTGCCCTGCTGGTAATCCTGGCCATGACCTATTTTGCTATCCGCATCACCGTCGGCCTGCTCAAGTCACCCGCGCCCGGCAGCCCCGATTCACCCGCATCCGGGAATTCCAGTGACGGTGCTGCGCACACTGCTGGCTAGCCTGGTGGTGCTGGCGACGGGCCTTGCAGTCCTGGCCTTCGTCACTGAGGGGTTTCGTGCCTTCACCAGCGAAACCGCACGCCGTATTGTCGTCAGCGAACATCCGCGAGCGATCCCGCCGGTTGCATTACAGACCGCTGCAGGCGAGCGCACGAGCTTTGGCAAGCTGCGTGGCCGCTGGCTGCTGGTCGACTTCATCTACACTCGCTGCGAGACCTATTGCTTGGCGCAGGGTGGCGAGTTCGCTCAACTGCAGCGCCAACTGGCCGGGCCTATTGCCGCCGACCAGCTGCTTCTGGTCAGCGTCAGCTTCGACCCCCGCGACAGACCTGAAGATCTGGCCCACTATCAGCGTCGCTTCGGCGACCAGGGCGCAGGCTGGATGGCCGCTCGAGCAGTCGATGACGACGGCCGCAAGGCGCTGATGCGCGCCTTCGGCGTTACCGCTGTGCCGGATGAAATAGGCGGGTACGTGCACAATGCGGCCATCAATGTGGTCGACCCAGCCGGCCGGCTGGTCGCAATCCGCGACTGGGACGATACCCGTGGCGCGGTCGACTACGTCATGCAGCGGTTGACGCCTTGAAAGCGGGCCAGCGAACCGCCCTGGCCGGTGTGGTTTTATGGGCAGCACTGGCCTTACCGGCCGTGCGCCACCCGCTCGAGTCGACAATGACCTACCAGATGCTCGTTCAGCTCCCGCTGCTGGCCGTGGCTGGCTGGGCGCTTGCTCAGGGTCTGCCGGCGGCCATAGGCCGACGTCTGGCGCCCTGGGACCAGGCCGGCATCAACGGCCTGCTGCTGGCCTCGCTGACCGGCCTGGTGTGGATGTTGCCCAGGGCAATGGATGCGGCCATCGACGAGCCTTTGGTCACACTGGCAAAATTCCTGAGCGTGCCATTACTCATCGGCGTGCCCGTGGCGCTGAGCTGGCCACGCGCCAGCTTCGTAGTTCGCGGCATTGTCCTGGCCGAAGTCATTGCCATGTCCCTGCGTCTGGGCTGGCTGTATCTGATTTCACCACAGCGCCTGTGCAGCAATTATCTGCTTGGCGACCAGCAGCGGCTTGGCCAGATCCTGATCATCGTCGGATTTGTCATCCTGCTCGTGGTCGTCTGGAAGCTGATGTGGGGGCATATCGACACCAGACGCATCGACGGCAAGGATTCCAACGGCGCGCACCACTGATCGGCATGATTTTCTTACGCCATCCCTGCTCCATGCTGTGTCTACCTATCAGCTAACCGTGTAGTCCCGGACGATGATCTTGACGATCGCCTGGGCCGGTTGATCGTGTCCGGGCTTGCTGGAGCTCACTGATCATCAAGCTGTCGCAAGAGGAGCCGATAAAGATTCAGTTGCATGCCCTGGCGACCACTACGCTCAAGGCTCGGACTGGCAGCAGCGGCAGGCCAGCGCATCTGCTCCAACATCTTCATCTGTCGCGCTTTCTGGGCGACGCGCCATCCCGCTTTCTCCAGGCGCAGTTTGGTACCGAACAGCTGCGCACCCTGGCTGCCAAGGTATATATACCCAAGGAATACCCGCGCTCGTTCTTCTCCCGCTGACGGGCCAAGACAACCACGGGCACAGCGACCTATGATAAAAAGTAAAAGAACCTCGGATTAAACCAGAGGTCTCCTCTTGGGCTCCCCGTGCGCCCGCGGACTGGCCTTAAGCCTGAAGAAAGGAACAAGACCCGACCCATGCCCGCTGACACCACAGCCACGCTGCTTTCCCTGCTCCTGCTCTCGGTGGGTGCCGTGGTGGTGTTGCGGCGACTGAATCTGCCGGCAATCCTCGGTTACCTGGCCGTCGGCATGCTGGCAGGCCCGCATGCGCTGGGCCTGGTCAAGGATATTCACGATATCCACCTGATCGCCGAGTTCGGCGTGGTGTTCCTGCTGTTCATGCTCGGGCTGGAGTTCTCCCTCCCCCGGCTGATTGCCATGCGTCGTGCGGTGGTGGGCATGGGCGGGGCACAAGTGCTTCTGACCGCGCTGATCACGGGTGGAGCGGCCCTGATGATGGGCTTCAGCCCGGCCGCAGCCTTCGTGCTGGCCGGGGTGCTGAGTGTCTCCTCCACCGCAATCGTGATCCGCCAGCAAGACTACGCCCCGCTGCGTCATACCTTCCACGGCGACCGGGCGCATGATGCGAACGACTTCGCGCCGCTCGCCCCACGCACCCTGAAAAACGTGTCACTGGTGCCCGGCTCGGCCGCTATCGGCCAGCGGCTTGCGGCGGCACTGACCAACCGCGACCTCGTGGTCGTTGACGCCATCAACCGTCACGGCATCCGCGGCGAGAGCCCCAGCGACGAAGTCGAGCTGCAGGAAGGCGACGTGCTGACCCTGTACGGCTCCCCGGAAGCGCTTGATACCGCCGAACTGCTGCTTCTGACTGGCCAACCGGACTGACCCGTGCCCAAGGAAACTCTGCACGCCTGAACACGGCTCCCTTACCTGGCCGCAACCACCGCTTGATGCGGCCCCAAGCGTAACTTGCAGAGCTGCACTTTCTTGACCAGCAACGGAGCCATCACCCAGGCCATTGCCTAGGCCATTGCCCAGGCCACCACCTGCAAGCCGACACCGGTCCGTGCAGCCGTTCTCCAAATGCGCGACAATCTCGCCCCCTTGCCAATCAATCGAACCCGAGAATGAGCGACACCAAACACTCCCTCCCCCAACCAACCGACCGTCACGATCCCATCTACCTGCGCGTGCATACCGACCTCGGCCGCGCACTGGCTGCACGCCTGGCCGCCGAGACAGCGAAACGCCCGCTGCTGGTCGTGCTGCCCGACAGCCGGACGGTCAATGACACGCGCGCCGCATTGGCCTTTCTCGGGGTGTCCGCCAGCATATTCCCCGACTGGGAGGTGTTGCCCTACGACCGTTTTTCGCCACACCAGGACCTGATCTCCGATCGCCTCTCGCGATTGTGGCGACTGCCGCAGGAGACGACAGGGCTTACCCTGATCGCGGCGACCACCTTGCTCCAGCGCCTGCCACCGCCGGCCTTCGTCGCCGGCCAGGGCATGCTGCTTGAGGTCGGCCAACGTCTTGATCGCGAAGCCTATCAGCGCCAGCTCGAAGAAGCCGGCTACAGCCGGGTCTCGACCGTCGAGCAGCACAGGGAATATGCCCTGCGTGGTGGGCTGATCGATGTCTTCCCGACCGGTGCTGCACAGCCAGTCCGCATTGATCTGTTCGACGACGAGATCGAGACCCTGCGCCACTTCGAGCCCGAGTCACAGCGTTCCAACGAGACCGTTGATGCGATCACCCTGCTGCCGGCCCGTGAATATCCACTGACCGAAAAAGGTATCGCTACCTTCCGCCAGAACTGGCGCAACCTGTTCCCCGGCGACCCCACCAGTTCGCCGATTTACCGGCAGGTTTCCGAGGGGCTGGTGCCAGCAGGCATCGAAAGTTATCTGCCATTGTTCTTCGAATCGACCGCCACGCTGTTCGACTACCTGCCGGAAACGGCCCGGTTGCTGTTGTTCGACGGCATTGACCAGGCAATCGACCGCTTTGTCACCGAGACCAACGAACGTTTTGTCCAACGTGCCAGCGATATCGACCATCCCATCCCCGCGCCCGAAGCGCTTTACCAGACGCCGGACGAGTTCGACGAACAGGTGAGGGCGCGGCCGCGCTGGCAACTGGTCGCCGCGGCCGACCAGCGTTTCCCGCAGGCTGCCGATATCGGCGACCGCCCTCTACCCAATCTGGCCGCCGGCAGTGCCGCACCGACAGCGGTGATCGAACGACTGGCCGAATTCGTACATGGATTCGACGGCCACAGCCTGCTGGTCGCCGAGAGCAGCGGTCGACGTCAGGCGCTGATCGAGCAGACCGCCACCGCCGGCCTCGAGCCGACCAGCGTCGAAGGCTGGAACGAGGCCAGCCAAGCGCCGTTGGGCATTGCCGTGGCCGAGCTCGAACAGGGGGCGATCCTGCCGACGGCTGGTCGGCCCGTGGCCGTCATCAGCGAGATCGACCTGTTTGCCGAGCGGGTCGCTCAGCGCCGGGCCCGCTCACGCCGGGGGCGTGATGCCGACGCGATCATCCAGAACCTCGACGATCTCGCCATCGGCGCCCCCGTGGTGCATGAAGACCACGGCATCGGCCGCTTCCAGGGACTAGTCACGCTCGAGATGAACAACCAGCCGCAGGAATATCTGCTGCTGACCTACGCCGATGACGACCGGCTGTATGTACCGGTCTCCAGCCTAGAGCGTATCTCACGCTACACCGGCGGTGCCGAGGAGACCGCCCCACTGCATCGGCTTGGTTCCGGGCAGTGGGAACGGGCAAAAAAACGGGCTGCCAAACAGGTGCACGACGTCGCCGCCGAGCTTCTGGACGTGCATGCCCGTCGGGCCGCCCGCAAGGGCATCTCGCTTCAGGTCGACCAGGCCGACTATCGTCGGTTTGCCGACGAGTTTGCCTTCGAGCCGACCGACGATCAGCGCCAGGCCATCGAGCAGATACTGGTCGATATGGCCGCGCAGCAGCCGATGGACCGTGTGGTCTGCGGCGACGTCGGCTTTGGCAAGACGGAGGTGGCGATGCGCGCAGCCTTCGTCGCGGTCCAGAACCAGGCCCAGGTCGCGGTGCTGGTCCCCACCACCTTGCTGGCTGAGCAGCACCTGCGCAGTTTCCGCGACCGCTTCGCCAACTGGCCGGTCACCATCGACAGCCTTTCACGTCTATCGGGCAGTAAAAAAACCGCCGAGCTGCGTGAGCGGATCAAGGCTGGGCAAGTCGACATCGTCATCGGTACCCACAAACTGCTGCGTGATTCACCGGAATTTGCCAATCTCGGGCTGGTGATCATCGACGAGGAGCAGCGCTTCGGTGTGCGCGACAAGGAACGACTCAAGGCCCTGCGCGCCGAGGTCGACCTGCTGACGCTGACCGCCACACCCATCCCGCGTACGCTCAACATGGCATTGTCCGGCATTCGTGACCTGACGATCATTGCCACGCCGCCGCGCGATCGCCTGGCGGTGAAGACCGTTGTCCTGCGCTGGGACGAGGTGCAGATTCGCGAGGCCATTCAGCGCGAACTCAAACGCGGCGGGCAAGTGTATTTCCTGCACAATGAGGTCAAGAGCATCGATCGCATGGCCCGGATGATCGAGGAAATCGTCCCGGAGGCACGAGTCAATGTAGCCCACGGCCAGATGGGCGAGCGAGCGCTCGAACAGGTGATGACGGACTTCTACCACCAGCGTTTCAACGTGCTGGTCTCGACCACGATCATCGAATCCGGCATCGATATCCCGACTGCCAATACCATCCTGATCCATCGCGCCGACAAGTTCGGCCTGGCCCAGCTGCATCAACTGCGCGGGCGGGTCGGCCGATCGCACCATCGCGCCTATGCCTACCTGATCACCCCGGAGCCGGGCCTGCTGACCCCAGATGCCGAAAAACGCTTGGAGGCCATCGCCTCCCTCGAGGATCTGGGCGTGGGTTTCACGCTCTCCACGCACGATCTGGAGATCCGCGGCGCCGGCGAACTGCTCGGCTCGGGCCAATCCGGCCAGATGCACGAAGTGGGCTATCGCTATTACATGCAGCTGCTCGACCGTGCGGTCGCCGACATTCGCGCGGGCCGTGAGCCGGCGATCGAGGCACCGATCGAAACCCGCTCGACCGAGGTCGACCTGGGCGAGCCGGCCCTGATCCCCGAGAATTACGTCAATGACGTCCACACACGCCTGACGCTCTACAAGCGCTTGTCCACCGCCAAGAGCAACGAGGCCCTCGATGAGCTCAAGGTCGAGCTGATCGACCGCTTCGGTCTGCTGCCCGACCCGGTGATCACCTTGGTCGAGACCCATCGGCTGCGTATCCATGCCCGATGGCTTGGCATCACCAAGCTTGAGCTTACCGCTCACGGCGGCCGGCTGATCTTCGGCGAGAACGCGCGTGTCGATCCGGCCAAGCTGGTGGCCGCTGTGCAGGCCGCCCCCGATACCTACCAGCTCTCGGCCAACACCCTCAGATTCAGCCGCGAGATGCCGACCCTCGAGGATCGCCTGGCGGTGATCCGGGCAATCCTGGATGACATCGCCCTGCCCGAGACCACTGAGGCCACTGAGGCCACCGAGACCGTCGAGACCACGGCATGACCGCCGCTGCCACCGAGGATATTCCGCGACGCCTGGCACGTACCGCGCCGCTATGGCGACGGCTGGCCGCGCTCGGCTACGATCTGCTGTTCGTCATCGCCGTCCTGATCCTGGCCACTTTCATCGCTCTGCTGTTCACCGGCGGTGAGTCCATCCCGGCCCAAGGCCCCGACCAGTGGCTGTTCCGCCTCTATCTGCTCGCCTGGGTCGCGGGCTATTTCGTCTTTTTCTGGTGCCGCTTTGGCCAGACGCCGGGAATGAAGGTCTGGCGTTTGCTACTAATCCGCGAACGCGATGACTGCTGCCTCATGCCGATGCTCATGCGTTTTGGCTTCGGCATGCTGGCTTTCGCCACCGCGGGGCTGCTGCTCTTGACCGCACTCACGGATGCAAAGCGGCGCAGCTGGATCGACCGCCATCTGGACATGCGCGTCGTGCAACTGCTGCCCAACCGCTGAACCAGCTCGCGCCTAGTCGCAGATAAAAAACCCGCCGCAGACAAGAAAAGGCCTCGGGACGTGCATCCCGAGGCCTTTTGTTTTCTGCCTCACCAGCCGGTTCCCCGATCCAGCGGCCGGGTGCCGATCAGTCCGCCTGGTTCCGCAGGAACGACGGGATATCGATGGTATCGAGGTTGATCGCAGCATTGCCGTGATAGCCGTTGCCCGCATAGGCCGGCTGGCTCTCAATATGCGGCTGCTCGGCCGACTCGTCGGCACTCTCCTCGCGACGATCATTATCGATCACCACCCGCGGCCGACCCGCTGCGGCGACATCCTTGATGCGCGACAGCCCGGTCGCCACCAGGGTGACGCGCAACTGGCTGTCGAGTTCGTCGTCAATTGCGGTGCCGACCTTGACCACGGCATCGTCACCGGCCAGCGACTGGACCATCTCGCCGATTTCCATGAACTCGCCGATCGACAGATCGCCATTGGAGGTGACGTTCACCAGGATGCCGTCCGCACCGGTAAGGTTGATGTCATCGAGCAGCGGGCTGTGGATGGCCGCCTCGGCCGCCTCGGCCGCGCGGTTGTCGCCGGTGCCGATGCCGGTCCCCATCATCGCGGTGCCCTTCTCGGTCATGATCGCGCGGACGTCGGCGAAGTCGAGGTTGATCTCGCCCGGTCGGGTGATCAGCTCGGAGATACCGGCCACGGCGGTGAACAACACCTCGTTGGCGGCGGCGAAGGCATCGCGCAGGGTCGCCTGCTTGCCCATCACCGCAGTGAGCTGATCGTTCGGGATGACGATCAGTGAATCGACGCTGTCTTCCAGCTCCTGGATGCCTTCCATGGCAACCGCGGTACGCCGCCTGCCTTCGAAAGAGAAAGGACGGGTGACCACGGCGACGGTGAGAATGTTCATGTCACGGGCAATCTGTGCGATCACCGGTGCCGCACCGGTACCCGTGCCGCCTCCCATGCCGGTGGTGATGAACAGCATGTTGGCGTCACTGATCGCCTCCTGGATCTGTTCACGATCCTCGAGCGCGGCCTGACGGCCAAGCTCCGGGTCGGCGCCAGCGCCCAGACCCTTGGTGATGTTCGCGCCGATCTGCAGCTGGGAAGGCGCATTGCTGTTCACCAGCGCCTGGGCATCGGTGTTCGCACTGATGTACTCGATGCCTTCGATCTCCTGCCCAACCATGTACGCGACGGCATTGCCACCGCCGCCACCAACGCCGATAACCTTGATCTTGGCACTCTCGGTCTGCATCTCTGCCATTTTCCAGTCGCTGCTCATGGTGTCGTCTCCTTCTGTCGCTTGGCGTTCAGATAAGTGGATGTGGATCAAAAATGATCTCGGAACCAGCCCTTCAGGCGTTCCAATAAATTTCCATGGGCCGTCGCCGGTCCATGGGCCATTTGTTCGCGGGCCTGTTGCAACCCGTGGAGCATCAAGCCGATCCCGACGGCATTCGCCGGGTCCTCAAGTGCCTCCAGATTGCCGACCACGCCCTGGGGCATACCCAACCTGGCCGGCATCTGCAGGAAGTCTTCTGCCAGCTCGACAAAGCCGGGCATCTGCGCCGTGCCACCGGTCAGTACCACCCCGGCATTGACCAGGTTCTGGTAGCCCGACTGGCGGATCTCCTCCTGCACGTAACCGAGGAGCTCCTCCACTCGAGGGCGGACGATGCGCATCATCGTCTCCTGCGGAATACGGCGCGGCGGTCGGCCCGAGACCCCGGGGACCTCGATGGCACGTGAGCCCTCATGCTCATCAAGCGAGCCGAGAGCGGCATGATGGATCTTGATTTTCTCGGCCTCCGCCGGTGGCGTGGTCAGGCCATAGGACAGATCGTTGGTGATCTGCTCACCGGCGATCGGCAACACGGCGGCATAACGCAACGCACCACCGGTGTAGATGGCGATATCGGTCGTGCCGCCGCCGATGTCGATCAGCACCACGCCGAGCTCACGCTCGTCGTCATTGAGAACCGCGCGGGCCGCGGCGATCGGCTCAAGGACGGTGCCGTCGACGTGCAGGTCGCAACGCTCGACACACTTGATGACGTTCTGCACGTTGTTGGCCGCCGAGGTGACAATGTGCACATTGGCCTCGAGCCGGTGCCCGCTCATGCCCTGCGGATTGCGGATGCCGTCCTGGCCGTCGATGCGGAACTCCTGTGGCTCGCAGTGCAGGATCTGCTGGCCATCCGGGATCTTGACCGCACGAGCAGACTGGATGACCTGGATGACGTCGGCGTCAGTAATCTCCCGACCACCGGTGCCAGTCATGCCCTGCGAGTCCATGCTGCGCACGTGATCACCGGCCACGCCGACCCAGGCCGAGGCGATCTCGCAATTGGATTGGGCACTTGCCGCGTCGACGGCACGACGTATCGCCATTGAGGTGGATTCGATATCGACCACCGAACCACGACGCAACCCCTTGTTGGTCGAGTGCGAGCCGTAACCGACCAGGCTCAGTCGCCCATCGCCATCGCATTCACCCACCAGAGCGGCCACCTTATGGGTGCCGATGTCGAGCCCGACGACGAATTCTCGCTCTCCTTTTCTCAACGTGCTCATGCTGTATGTCTGCCCTTGATTTCCATCATTTCCGATCTTTCCTGGCCTCAGCCCCCGAATGCTCCTGTCGTCACTCTTCCGGGCTTTGGCTATCGTCCTCAGCGGGCCGCTCACGCCAGGCCACCGAAAACCCGTTGCTGTAGCGCAGATCGATCTGCTCGACCTCGTCCATACGTCCGGCCAGCGTGTCCGGATACACGTCCAGCAGCCGCTGCAATCGCATCTCGAGCGATTCCCGCCCGGCGTGAATTACCGCACCAGAGGCCAGTGGCAGGCTCAGCGCACCGCGCGGGCTCATGGTCACGCCGACCAGTTCCAACCCCACGTTGGCCAGCACCGGCTTGAGGCTGGTGTAGCGCTCCCACACGGTCCAATGGCTGCCCGGCGGGCCAGCGAGTGCCGGCAACTCGAGATCCGCCGGCCGTTGCTGCGGTTCGAACACCACCCCGGCGGCACTGAGCAGCTGGTCCTCGCTCCAGACCGCGATCGGCTGGTGCGTCGCCATCCGAACCACCAGACGGTCCGGCCAGTGGCGCTCGACCTGCACCGCGGTCAGCCAGCGGTCGGCCAGCAACCGCTGGCGCAGTGCCTCGATGTCCACCGACCAGATGCTTTGCCCCTTGGCCGGCTCCAACACTCGGCGTACCGTCTCTACGGTCACGAAACGGTTTGCCCCCTCGACCTGGATGCTGGCCACCGGTGACTGCAGCTTCAGCCACACCCGCTGCGAGACCAGTACCAATGCGGCGATAAAGGCAAGCCACAGGCCGAGCTGCCAGACCCAACGCAGGATCACGCGCAGTCCGGCCACCAGTGCCAACCAACGCTCGCGCCAGGTGGGCCCACGCAGTCGTGCCTGGGAAGTTCGTCGCAAAGCCATCAAAGCGCTCCATTGGCCGCTTCGCCTCCTCTGTGTTCCCCGACCGGTTTCCTGGTCGGTTTCCTGGTCGGCCTGTTCAGGGTCTGTGCAAGGATCGCCCGACACAGCCCCGGGAAATCCATCCCCACGGCCTGGGCGGCCATGGGTACCAACGAGTGGCTGGTCATGCCCGGCACCGTGTTGATCTCGATCAGCCAGTGCCGCCCAGAGGCATCGCGCATGAAGTCCACCCGGCCCCAGCCGCTGGCGCCCACCAGGCGGAAGGCGGCCTCAGCCGTCTCGGCCATCTGGGCCTCCTCGTCGGCCGACAGTCCGCAAGGAATGCGATAACCGGTGTCCTCGGCCTCGTATTTGGCCTGGTAGTCGTAGAAGGCATGCTCGGCACTCGTGTCAATCCGGATCGCCGGCAAAGTCCGCTCAGCAAGGATCGAGACGGTGTACTCGCCGCCTGCAATGAACTGCTCGACCATCACCTCGCCATGTGCCGCTGCGTCATGGAATGCCGTTGCGACGTCTTCCCGGTGATCGACCTTGCTCACCCCGATGCTCGAGCCGTCGGCGACCGGCTTGATGATCACCGGCCAACCGAGCCGCTCGGCGGCCGCATGGGCCGCAGCCGGATCTTCCACCACCACGAAATCCGGTGTCGCCAGCCCCGCACCTTGCCAAATGCGCTTGCACAGCACCTTGTCCATGCCGACGGCCGAAGCCGCCATACCGCTGCCGGTGTAAGGCACATCAGCCAGATCGAGCAGGGCCTGAATCTGGCCATCCTCGCCGCCGCGACCATGCAGGGCGATGAAAACCCGCTCAATGCCCTCGGTGGCGAGTCGCTGCCCCAACTGACGGGCGCCGGCGCGATCGAGATCCACCGCAATCGCATCAATACCCTGACCAACCAGCGCCTCATGGACCGCCCGGCCGCTGGCAAGTGAAATCTCGCGCTCGGCCGACCAGCCGCCCATCAGCACCATCACGCGACCGAATCCCTGTCCGTTCATTTGCGCTCCCCCCAGGCTTCGAACAACAGCCCCGGCAGGCGACCGACATCGCCAGCACCGAGCGTCAGCACGATGCCGTCTTCACGGACCATGTCGTCGGCTACCTCCGGCACCTGTGCCAGGTCGGTGACAAACACCGGGTCGACCTGACCGCGGGCACGGATCGCCCGCGCCAGACTGCGGCCATCGGCGCCAGCGATCGGCTGCTGACCCGCGGCATAGACTTCCAGCAGGATCAGTTGATCAACCTGCGAGAGTGCCTCGACGAAGTCTTCAAACAGATCACGGGTGCGGGTGTAGCGATGCGGCTGGAAGATGAGCAGCAGGGGCTGATCCGGCCAGGCCTCCCGCACCGCGGCGAGCGTCGCGGTCACCTCGCTCGGATGGTGGCCATAGTCGTCGAGCAGCATGCGCCGACCATGGCGGAAGGCGAGCGTGCCGCCCCGCTCCATGCGCCGCCCAACCCCCTTGAAGTCGGCCAGGGCGCGCACGATCTCGGCCCCGGCAATGCCCAGGTCGTGCGCGACGGTGATCGCTGCCAGCGCGTTGAGAATATTGTGTCGGCCCGGCATCGCCAGTCGGCAGGAGAGCAACTCACCATCCGGCAGGGTGACATCGAAGGTCGAGTCGAAGCCATCGCTGTGAATATTGCTGGCGTACACGTCCGCCGGCGCATCGATCCCGTAGGTCAGCACCTGCCGACCGACCCGATTGACGATGCTCATGGCGTGCGGATCGTCAGCGCACATCACCGCCAAGCCGTAGAACGGCAGGTTGTGCAGGAATTCGATGAAGTGATCCAGGAGCCGCGAGAAATCGTTGTCGTAAGTCTCGAGATGGTCGGCATCGATGTTGGTGACCACGGCCACATGCGGCTGCAGGTGCAGGAACGAGGCATCCGACTCGTCCGCCTCGGCGATCAGGTACTCGCCCCGGCCAAGCCGCGCATTGGAAACACTGGCGAGCAGCTTGCCGCCGATCACGTAGGTGGGATCAAGCCCCGCCTCGGCCATGATCGCCGCCAGCAACGAGGTGGTCGTGGTCTTGCCATGCGTGCCGGCGACTGCGAGTCCGATACGAAAACGCATGATCTCGGCCAGCATTTCGGCACGCCGCACAATTGGCAGACGGCGGGCCTGGGCGGTTTCGAGCTCCGGGTTGTCCGGCGCAATCGCCGTCGAGATCACCAGCACGTCGGCCTCACCAAGGTTGGCCGCATCGTGGCCAATGAACACCTCGATACCCAGTTCGCGCAGATGCTGCACGGCCGGTGACTCGAGCATGTCCGAGCCGGTGACCACAAAACCGAGGGTATGCAGCACCTCGGCAATGCCGCTCATGCCTGCTCCGCCGATACCGACGAAATGCAGCCGGTGCACCTTGCGCATGCGCACCTGGGCGACCGGGGCAAATTCGACGTTCAGCGCTGCCATCACGCCACCTCCCCAGAGTTTCGGCCGTCGATCAGCTGTTCACAGAACGCGGCGATCCGGGCCGTGCTCGCTGGCACGGCCGCCGCCCGAGCACGCTCAGCCAGATCGAGGAGCAACTTGCGGTCGGCCAGCAGCGGGCCGAGCAGAGCGACCAGCCGTTCGACGTCGGCCTCAGTCTGATCAAGCAATCGCGCCGCCCCCTGCTCGACCAGCCAGGCGGCGTTGAAGCGCTGGTGATCATCAACGGCATGTGGGAACGGGATGAACAAGGCGCCGACACCAGCGGCGGCAATCTCGGCAACCGTCATGGCCCCGGCCCGGGCGATGACGAAGTCTGCCCAGCCAAAGGCTTCCGCCATGTCGCTGACAAACCCCGTCACCTCGTGCTGGCTGCCCGCACCCCAATCGGCTTCGGCATAGTGGCGCTCGGTCACCTCGGCATGCCGCGGGCCGGCCTGATGGCGCACCGTGATATCGGTTCTCTGGCTGATGTGCGCCAGCGCCTTGGGCACCGTCTCGTTGAGCGCTTGGGCCCCGAGGCTGCCACCCAGCACCAGCACGCGAACCGGGCCCTGGCGACCAGCGAACCGCTCACCCGGAGGCGGCAACAACTCGATGGCTGCGCGCACCGGGTTGCCCACCACTTGGTCAGCGGGAAGCGAGCGGCCGAAGGCCTTGGGATAGGCCGCCAGCGTCACCCCTGCCAGCCGAGACAGGACCCGATTGGTGAGCCCGGCGATGGCGTTTTGCTCGTGGATCAACAGCGGGCGGCGCAGCAGCCAGGCGGCCAACCCGCCCGGACCGGCGGCGAACCCGCCCATGCCAACCACCAGCACGGGATCATGCTTGCGCAGCAGACCCGCGGCCTGCCACAGGGCCTGCAGCAGGCGGAATGGCGCGGCCAGCAGGGTAACCAGCCCCTTGCCGCGCAGCCCGCCGATCGCGAGGTAATCGACCGGGTAGCCCGCCTCGGGGACCAGGCGTGATTCGATGCCGCGCTCGGTGCCCATCCAGCGAATGCTGTAACCGCGCTCGGCCAGCGCCCCGGCGACCGCCAGTGCCGGGATCACATGGCCGCCGGTGCCACCGGCCATGAGGTAGATCAACCCGCGGCTCATCGACTCACCTCCGCCGATTCGTTCTCGGCCAGCGCCTGATTGGCCTCATGGTGGACACGCAATACCAGCCCCAGCGCCAACAAGGTCGCGACCATGGCCGAGCCGCCAAAGCTGATCAATGGCAACGTCAAGCCCTTGGTGGGCAACAGCCCCATGTTCACGCCCATGTTGATCAGCGTCTGCATGCCAATCCACACGCTGATACCCCAGGCGAGTGCCGCACCAACGTAGTGTTGGGCCGTCCAGGCCAGCCGGGCAATAACGAAGCCACGCCACACCAGCACGGCGTACAGCCCCAGCAGGGCAATCACGCCGAATAGACCGAACTCTTCGGCGAATACAGCAAAGATAAAGTCCGTGTGCGCCTCCGGCAGATAGGCGAGCTTCTGCACGCTCTCACCCAACCCACGACCAAATAGGCCACCAGTACCGACAGCGATCAGGGCGTTGACCAGCTGATAGCCATCGCCGAACGGATCAGCAAAGGGGTTGGAGAACGACAGCAGCCGGTCGACCCGGTACTGCGCCGAGAACACACCCGCCACGGCGATCGCCCCACCGGCAATCATCAGCATCAGCATGGTCAGCAATTGGGCGCGCATCAGCCACGCCATCGCGAACAGCGTCGCACCCAGCACCAGCGCGTTGCCATAGTCCGGCTGCAGCAGGAGCAAGGTTGAGGCGAGCGCGATCACCGCCACCGGACCGATCATGCCGCGCACCCGCGTCTGCACCTTCTCCAGATGCACGCCCAGGTAGGCGGCCATCCAGATGATCATGCCCAAACGGGCGAACTCGCTTGCCTGCACGCGCACAAAGCCAAGATCGATCCAGCGCGTCGCGCCGTTGACCGTGTGTGCAACCCCCGGGATGAACAGCACGGCCAGGAGAGCGAACGACAACAGCAGAATCAGGCTGCGTGTCGCGACCAGATGACGCAGCGGCACCATCAACAACACGGTCATGGCAACCAGACCGATCAGCACGGCGGCGGCCTGGCGGATCAAGGCACCCCGCCCGGCAGTCGCCGAGTCACCCATGCCGAGAGTGGCCGAGGCGACCATCACTAGC
The DNA here is from genome assembly GCA_041676845.1 of Halothiobacillaceae bacterium. GTDB lineage: Bacteria > Pseudomonadota > Gammaproteobacteria > Halothiobacillales > Halothiobacillaceae > Guyparkeria. The sequence goes on from JBAYRD010000002.1 coordinate 266,087, forward strand.
CCGATCGACAGCAACGACAGCAAAGCAACCAGGAATGCCCGATCAAGCGAGATGCCATCGGCATGACGCAGCACCTCGGCCTGACGACGATCGCTCAGCCAGCGCAGCCCATCACCGCCGATCCGGCCCAGCCAGCGGATGCTGCGGATATTGGCGCTCACCAGGCTCATGCCCGCACCTCCACCGTCACATCCATCTGGGCACAGACGGATTCGCTGGCGCGCGCAAAGCATTCGCCGCGCTGGGCATAACCGCGAAACATGTCGAAACTCGCACAGGCTGGTGACAACAGCACCGCCACCGAATGCCCCGGTGTCACCATCAGCGCGGCCCGCTCAGCCCCCCAGGCCACCGCCTCGTCCATCGAGGCGGCGCGCCGGGTCACGGGATGGCTGGCCCCACCAGTCTGCGCCAGTGCCTGCTCGATCAGGCCGGCGTCCTCGCCGATCAGGGCGACGGCATCGGCGTGGGCCACCAGGACCTCGGCCAGTTCATCGAATGACTGCCCCTTTGCCTGACCACCGACGATCACCACCTGGCGGTCGAGGCCCGCTGCGGCCAGCCCTTCGACTGCGGCAATGGTGGCAGCAACATTGGTCGCCTTGGAGTCGTTGATGAAACGCACTTCCGCCCCGCCCTGAGACCAGCGACAAATCACCTGCATGCGATGCGGCAGGCCGCCGAAGGTCTGCACGGCCTGTCGCAGTGCTGCGTTCGACAAGGCGTCATGTCCGGCGAAGGCCTCGGTCAGTGCCAATGCAGCGAGTACGTTGAGGCGGTTGTGAGTGCCCGGCAGCGCCAGCGTCTCCCCATCCAGCAGCACCTGGTCATCACGGCAGAGCGTTCCCCCATCCGCGTCAAGGTAGAAGCGATGCTCGACCGCTATCCCATCTGCCTCGGCGCTGGCCGAGAAACCAACGATCCGCCCCTGACAGACCGGGGCCATCGCGCGCACGATCGGATCATCGAGATTGATCACCGCGGTCTCTGCCTGTACCAGCGGCTTTTGCTTGAGGGCGGCATAGCTGTCGATCGTGCCGTGGCGGTCGAGATGGTCGGCCGTGACATTGAGCACGGTCGCCGCCCGGGCGCGGATGCCGGCAGCCTGGCAGGCCTCGAGCTGGAAACTGGAGACCTCGAGCAACAGCAGGTCGGTCGGCTCAACCAAAAGGTCAAGCGCCGGCGTGCCGTAGTTGCCACCGATGCCGACGCGATAGCCGAGCGCCGTGAGCAGTTCTGCGGTCAGCGCAGTGACCGTGCTTTTGCCGTTTGAGCCGGTGACCATCAGATACGGCACGGTGGCATGGCGCAGCGCCAGGGCGATATCGCTCTCGACCCGGATGCCGCGCCGTGCAGCCTCGGCCAACAGCTTGCGCAATGGCATGGCGGCCGGGTCCAGCCCCGGACTGAGCACGATACTGTCAAGATCAGTCAACGCCGGATCGTCGAGCATCTCGGCCGCCAGCGGCCCGTCATAGGTCGTGCCCACGCCGAAAGTGCGCAGCCAAACTTCCCGCGGCGCCTGCATACCGCGGGTGTCGGTGGCGACGAATGCCTCGCCGCGGCGCTGGAAAAAGCGCCCGGCGGAAAAGCCCGTCTGTCCCATGCCGACTATCAGTTGCATCAGCGCACCTTCAGGGTTGCCAGGCCGACGAGGACGAGGATCACCGTGATGATCCAGAAGCGCACGATCACCTTCGGCTCCGGCCAACCCTTGAGTTCGAAGTGGTGATGGATCGGCGCCATGCGGAAAATACGTTTGCCGGTCAGACGAAATGAGGCGACCTGGAGGATCACGGAGACGGTTTCCAGCACGAAGATGCCGCCCATGATGAACAGCACGATCTCCTGGCGGACCATCACCGCCACGACCCCCAAGGCGGCCCCCAGGGCCAACGCGCCGACGTCGCCCATGAACACCTCGGCGGGGTAACTGTTGAACCAGAGAAAGCCCAGCCCGGCACCGACAATGGCCGCGCAGAACACCGCCAACTCGCCCACCCCGCCGATGAACGGCAGTCCGAGATAGTTGGCAAACTGGTAGTGACCAGTGACATAGGCAAACACGCCCAGAGCAGCGGCCACCAGCACGGTGGGCATGATGGCCAGCCCGTCGAGACCGTCGGTCAGATTGACCGCGTTGGAGCTGCCCACTATCACGAAGTAGCTCAGCACCACGAAGCCGAATCCCAGCGGGATCAGGGCATCCTTGAGCAATGGAATCAGCAGACTGGTCTCGGCCGGCGTGGCGGCGATGCCGTACAGGAACACTGCTGCCACCAAGGCCACCACCGACTGACCAAGATATTTCCAGCGCGCGGCCAGCCCGTCGCTGTTACGTCGCGACAGCTTGAGATAGTCGTCCCAGCCGCCGATCAGGCCGAACCCCAGGGTGGTCAGCAGCGCCACCCAGACATAGATATTGCCGAGATCACCCCACAGCAACATCGACGCGGCGATCGCAATCAGGATCAACGCCCCACCCATTGTCGGGGTGCCCGCCTTGGCCTGATGCGTCTCCGGGCCCAGTGCACGAATCGGCTGGCCGGCCTTGACGCTCCGCAGCCAACGGATCACGAACGGCCCGATTGCCAGCGAGATCAGCAGGGCCGTGGCGACTGCGAGCATCGCGCGGAAGGTCAGATAGTCGAATACGCCAAAGAAACTGGCGTACTGGGTCAGCCATTCAGTCAGCCAGAGCAGCATCTTCCCCTCTCCCTATGGACTGGTTGCCGGCCTGCGGCGCAAGACCGTATTCCCGCTCAAGGGCCGCGCCGACCTGTTCGATGTGCATGAAACGTGATCCCTTGAGCAGTACCGTCATGGCCGTGTCCGTTCGACGGGCCAGTTGAGCCAGTCGGGCGCGCAGAGCTTCGGTTGCCGCGGCACTGTCCTCGGCCGTGTCAATCGAGTCGGCCGCGCCGCCAGCAGTCCGATAGCCGGCTGCGATCGCCGCAGCCCCCGGACCGACCGCGATCAGCCCCTGGAGTTCCTGTCTGGCCGCAAATTCGCCTAGTTGCCGGTGCAGCGACTCGGCCTGTGCACCGAGCTCGCCCATACTGCCCAGCACCGCCAACCGTTCGCCCGGCTGGCCGGCCAGATAGTCGAGCGCGGCGCGCATCGACTCCGGATTGGCGTTATAGCTGTCGTCGATTACCCGCCAGCCATTCGCCAGCCGAACCAGATTCATGCGCCCCGCCGGCGGGCGAAAGGCAGCCAGCCCGGCGCTGATCGCCTCGCTGGAGGCGCCAGCCAGGCGAGCCAGAGCGATTGCCGCCAGCAGATTCATGGCGTTGTGCTCCCCGAGAACCGGGATGGGAAGATGTTCGAGCAGGCTCCGACCGCGCTCATCGACCGACAGTTCATGCCGCTCGGCGTCGTATTCGCCGGTCCAGGTGGCCCACTCGCGATGGCTGGGATCGAGACTGAAGGTATCCGCCTGTGGGGCGTGCATGAGCCATCGATCGGCCCCGAGCGAGTCCAGGTTGACCAATGCCCGCGCCGAGCTCGGCCGGTGACGATAGATCTCGCCTTTCGCCTCGATGATGTGCTTGACCGAGCCGAACTCGCCCACATGGGCATGCCCCACCATCGTGACGGTGACGATGTCGGGGGTGATCAGTTCGGTCAGTGCAGCGATCTCGCCGGCATGATTCGCCCCCATCTCGACCACGGCAAAACGTGTCTCGGCCGGCCAGTCGAGCAGGGTCAACGGCACACCGATCTCGTTGTTCAGGTTGCCGCGGGTGGCTGCCGTCGGACCGATCTCGCCGAGCATGCCGGCCAGCAGTTCCTTGACCGTGGTCTTGCCGCTGCTGCCGGTAATCGCGATCACGGTCGGGTCGACCGCTTCACGCCAGCCGCGTGCCAGGCGACCGAGGGCAGCTTGGGTGTCATCGACCACGATCTGCGGCAGATCGATCTCTGGTTGTTCGCGCTCGACCAGAGCGGCCGCAGCACCCTGCTCAACGGCCTGCTCAAGAAAGGCGTGGGCATCAAAATTGGGCCCTTTCAGGGCGATGAACAGACGGCCGTCCAGACGCACGCGGGTATCGGTACCCACGCCGGCAATCGATGCCGCCGGGTCCGCCCCGGCTGCCAACCGCCCATCGCTCCACTGTGCAATCCTCTCAAGGGTGACCCGGATCATGCCGCCACCTCCTGGGCCAACTCGCGCACCAGCTGGCGGTCGTCAAAGGGCAGTAGCCGGCCGCCAATTTCCTGACCGGTCTCATGCCCCTTGCCGGCAATCAGCAGACAATCACCAGACTCCCCGGCGGCCAGCCGACGGATGCCGGCGACGATCGCCTCGCGGCGATCAGTGATCCGTTCGGCCTGTTCGGGGGCCTCCATGCCCGCCAGAATCGCGTCCATGATCGTCTCCGGTGACTCGCTGCGTGGATTGTCGCTGGTCACGATCACCCAGTCGGCCAGCCGCTCGGCCACCGCTCCCATCAGTGGCCGCTTGCCCGGATCCCGATCGCCGCCGGCGCCGAAAATTACGCCCAGCTGCCGCCCGGACGGCATGGCTTCGCGCAGACTGGCCAGGACATTCTCCAGCGCATCGGCCGTGTGGGCGTAATCAACCACGGCCGTCATGCCCCGGCCGATCACAAAACTTTCCATCCGCCCTGGTGGTGCGTTCAGTCGCCCCACGCGGTCGGTCAATATTTCAAGCGTTTCGCCCGCCACCAACCGGGCGGCCAGTGCTGCCAGCAGATTCTCGGCATTGAAACGGCCGGTCAGGGCGGTGGCCAGCTGTGCGGTCTCGCCGTCCTTGGTGACCGACAGACGTAGACGCCCGGCCTCAGGCACCTCCAGCCACCCGAACAGGCAAGGCCGGCAGTCGGGCAAGGGCGTGGCCGGCGCCAGGCTGAAGCACAGCCGTTGTAGAGCGTCCTCGCGTGTCTCAAGGGTCACGAGCATCCGCTGGCTGGCCGACTGGTCGGCGTTGAGCACTACCTGACGCAGGCTCGGCAAGGCAAACAAGCGGGCCTTGGCCGCGAGGTAGGCCTCGAAATCACCGTGGTAGTCGAAGTGGTCCCGGCTGAGATTGGTGAACACACCGCTGTGGATTGGCAGCCCCTCGACCCGCCCCTGGCTCAGGGCATGCGAGGAGACCTCCATCACGATCTCGCGCACACCCTTGCGAACCAGGGCCGAGATCAGGCGCCAGTTATCGATCAACCCGGGCGTGGTAAGGCCGGTGGCCTCATAGGCTGCCTGCGGCGACCATAGCCCCCAACCGAGCGTGCCGATCACCCCGACTGGCTCATCGTCGAGACCGATCAAGCCGGCGATCAGGTGACTGACCGTCGTCTTGCCATTGGTCCCGGTCACGGCGGTGAGACTCACCGTGTCTGGTGTCCAACCGTTCGCCTGGTAGATCAGTGCGGCGATCGTCTCCTCGGGCTGGTCAATGTTGATCACCCCCGGCGCCGGTGTCAGGCCGCAGCCGATCACCGCGGCGGCTCCACGCTCCAACGCGTCGGCCACGAACCGGTCGGCCGCATGGCTCTGAGTCGTGCGAGCGTAGAACAGCGTGCCGGCATCGACGTCACGACTGTCATCGCTGATTGCACGGATACGGCAATCCGGCGCGGCGGCATGACGCAGCTGTGGGAGATCCCGCAGGCCAAGCTCGGAGATATCGACGCGCGCCATCTCAGCCGGCCTCCTTGCCAGGGTCGCTCTCGGCGACGGTGACCGGCAGCTCAGGCAGGTCATCGGGGCGGATATTGAGCAGGCGTAACGCGCCGCTCATCACCCTCTGGAACACAGGGGCCGCCACCGCACTGGCGTAGATCTCGCCGGCCGTGGGACGCTGAATCACCAGCACCAGCACCAGGCGTGGATCACTCGCCGGGGCAACCCCGGCAAACACGGTGTTGTAGTCGGTCTTGGAGTAGCCCCCTTTGCCGAGCCGCCGCACGGTACCGGTCTTGCCGGCCACCTGAAACCCAGTGATGGTCGCCTTCGCTGCCGTGCCGGTGGGAGATACCACCGTGCGCAGCATATCGACTACCTGGTTGGCCACGGCAGGTTCGAATACCGATCGGGTCTCGGCCGGTGGGCCATCACGACGCAAAAGGCTCGGGGAGACATACTGGCCGCCATTCGCCAGCGCGACATAGGCAGTGGCCAGTTGTAATGGTGTAACCGCGAGCCCGTAGCCGTAGCTGTGGGCCGCCGTATCGGCTGCTCGCCAGTCGCGCCACAGGCTGAGCGAGCCGGCGGCCTCGCCCGGGAAACCCACCCCGGTGATCTGACCAAAGCCCAGCTCCCGGTAAGTCTTCCACAACGATTCGGCACCGATGTCCTCGGCCAACATGCTGGCGCCGATGTTGCTCGACTTCTCCAACAGACCAGTCAGGTCCAGCGTGCCGTAGTTGCGGTGATCGTGGATGGTGAAGCCACCCACCCGGCGATAACCGGGTGCGGTATCCAGCGTGTCGGTCGCCTGCCAGCGTCCGGTTGTCAGCGCGGTGGCGACGGTGAACGGCTTGAGCGCTGATCCGGGTTCAAGCTGATCGACGATCGCGTGGTTGCGAGTGACTGATGGATCGATGCTGGCGCGATTGTTGGGGTTGAACGACGGCGCGCTCGCCATCGCCAGCACCTCGCCGGTGGCGACGTCCATCAGTACCGCCGAACCGGCCTCCGCCTGGTGCTCGTCGATGGCCCGTGCCAACTCGCGATAGGCCAGATACTGCAAGCGACGGTCGATCGATAACGCCAGATCCTGACCCGGGCGGGCCTCCTGGATCACCCCGAGATCGACAATTTCGCGCCCATCACCATCCTTGAGAATGCGACGCTTGCCCGGCGTGCCGGACAGCAGCTGGTTGAAACTCAACTCGACGCCTGCGAGCCCTTCGTCGTCGATATTGGCAAACCCGAGCAGCGGCGCGGTCACATCAGCGGTCGGATAGAAGCGCTTGTATTCACGCTGGAGACCGACGCCTGGCAATCCGGCCTCGCGCACCACGGCGGCCACGCTGGGGCGCACCTGGCGGGCAGCGTACAGGAAGCGGCGGGCCGCATGTTTTCGTACCCGATGCTCAAGCTCGTCGGCCGGCTGATCGAGGATCTCGGCAAGACGGCCCACGGCCTCCGGATGCGCAACGATCACCTTGGGATCCAGCCACACCGCGTGCATGGCCACGCTGATCGCCAAGGGCTCACCATGCCGATCAGTGATCATGCCGCGATGAGCGGCGATGGCCTGCACGCGCTGCTGCCGATCACCGCCCTGCGAAGCGTAAAAATCATGCTCGGTCACCTGCAGCTGCACCGCGCGCCCGAGCAACACCAGGGCCATCGCGGCAAACAGCAGCAGAACAATCCCCGCCCGCCAGCGTACGCCCAACCAGGCTGCCCACTGCAGGATGCCACCCCAGAGCGCGTTCATCGGAACACCACCGTGATGTTGTCCTGGGTCGGCTGGAGCATGCCGAGCTCTTCGGTCGCAATTCGTTCGATCCGCCCCTGGGCGGTGAGCGTGCCTTCCTCCAATTGCAGCTCGGCGTAGGTGCCCTCGAGCCGCTCGATGCCGTCATGGGCCATCGCCATCTGCTGAGTCAAGCGGCGATCCTCGGCAACCAGCAGCACCACGGCAAGGGCGCTGCCAAGCAGGAACATCAGCAGAACAAGGTTGAACGCCCTCATGCCGTCCGCTCCGCTATCCGCATGATCGCACTGCGTGCACGCGGATTTCGCCGTGTCTCGGCCTGATCCGCACGGATGGCCTTGCCGACTCTCTTCAGGGCAACCGGGCCGGTGGGATTACCGAAGAAATCCTTGTCAGCGGTGCTGTGATCACGGATGAACCGCTTGACGATCCGATCCTCCAGCGAGTGGAAGCTGATCACTACCAACCGACCACCAGGTCGCAGATGTACCAAAGCCTGTTGGAGGGCCTGGGTGATCTGGTCGAGCTCCTGGTTGATGTACAGGCGAATGGCCTGAAAGGTGCGAGTGGCCGGGTGCTTGTTCGGATCACGTCGCGGAGTTGCGGCGATCACGCAGTCGACCAGTTCATTGGTACGGGTCAGTGGTCGTTCGCGACGCCGCTCGACGATCGTCGCTGCGATTCGACGAGCAAAGCGCTCCTCGCCCAGTTGGAAGAGCACATCACGGATTTCCTCCTCCTCGGCCACCGCCAACCAGTCGGCCGCGGAGATGCCTTGGCTCTGGTCCATGCGCATGTCTAGCGGCCCGTCGAAACGGAACGAGAAACCGCGCTCGGCCTGATCAAGCTGCGGCGAGGACACGCCCAGATCAAACATCACCCCATGGACCGGCTCGGTGATGCCCCGTTCGACCAGGGCATCGCCCCAACCGGAAAAAGCGGCCCGGATGAACGAGAAACGGCCTTCGTTCGCGGCCAGCTCTGCGGCACTTTCAGCCGCCTCGGCATCTCGATCGAAGCCGATCAGGCGACCGTCTTCCGATAGCCGCGCCAGGATGGCGCGGCTGTGGCCGCCGCGACCGAATGTGCCGTCGACATAAACGCCCGACGGGTCAGTGACCAGGGCGCCAACCGCCTGGTCGCGCAACACCGTGTCGTGGCTTGCATCGACAGTCATAGTGACAAGGTCTCCAAGGCCGCCGGAAGATGATCGTCCTCGTCCGACTGATCGAGGAAATCCTCAGTCATTTCAGTCCACAGCGGCTGCGACCAAAGTTCGAGTTTCTTGCCCTGCCCCACGAGCACGGCCTGCTTTTCCAGCTTGGCATGGGCCCGCAGGGCCGGCGGAACGACGATGCGAGCGGCGGAGTCGAACTCCGCCTGGGTAGCATGACCGATGAGCATCCGCTTGATGCGATTGGCTGTCTTGTTGAACGACGGCAAGGCGTCGATCTGTTTCTCGATCTCGAGCCAGGTGCTCAGCGGGTAGACCAGGAGGCAATGCTCCTGGGTGTCGATGGTGAGGATCAGCTGGTTGTCGTCTTGGGCAAACGCCTCCCGATGCCGCGTGGGCATGGCCAGGCGTCCTTTGGCGTCTAGGTTCAGGCTGGTGATGCCCCGGAACATTTATTTCCCACCTTTTCCCACTTTCCCACACTTGTTTGCACTATAGCCCCACCCCAGTGGCCGTTCAAGAAAATCGAGGCATTTTTCTTTTGGCCACAAGGAGTTAGCAGACAATAAGCAAAAGAACCGAGGCTGTTTCCAGATAAAAACAGTGGGTTACCGCGGATAGATCACAAAGCGCACGAGGATGCGGCGAGCCGCATTCCCACCGCAGTGGCCGCCGGTGGCGGCAAGATCAGGAGAAATGCCGACAACTCGACCCAACGCGGGAGGACAAGACGGGTGTAGGGGCACTACATAGAAAAAAGACGGTCGGAGAGGACCGTCAGTGAGAGAATCTGGTGGAGTCGGCCGGTAAGCCGGGTTCTGTCGTGGATTGTCATTCATCTGGGCGCAACGTCACCATTACGCTCGAGCAGCCTACCCGGGAACAGCGCGGGCCACGCCATTGTTCCCCTATTTGGCCTTGCTCCCAGTGGGGTTTGCCGTGCCACGCCATGTTGCCACGCGTGCGGTGCGCTCTTACCGCACCCTTTCACCCTTGCCTGTGCCGCATTGCTGCGGCCATCGGCGGTTTGCTTTCTGCAGCACTTTCCGTCGGCTTGCGCCGCCCAGGCGTTACCTGGCACCGTGCCCTGTGGAGCCCGGACTTTCCTCGGCGCCCTCCCCGAAAGGAAAGGGCGCCGCGACAATCTAGCCAACTCCACGGCGAATTATAACGGATCCTGGGGGCGTGTCGAGCGCCGCCGTCGCAGCCACGGCCCGCCCTCCATGGCCGCCGGCGCAATCCGGTAGACTTGTCCGGATCCAAACGCATCCAACCAGACAGACGATGAGCACCCCCATGGCAAAGCCGATTCCCCCTTCATTGGAAACCCTGCGCCTCCGCATGGACAGGCCCACTACCAGCCCCATCTCTTGCGAGGAAGCGGCTGCGGTGCTCGATTGGTATTACTGGGAGACTTGGCAGACCGAGGAGATCGAGCAGGTCGAACTGGAATGGCTGCTCGGTTGGATGCGCCATTGCGACGACCCACGTCGTTTCGAGATTGCCGACGGACTGTGCGTCACCTTGATCGGCGCAGGCAAGCTTGATCAAGCCGCGGCACTGGCCGAAGAACTTCTGGCCGAGCATGCTGATCCGGGCCTGACCCACACCTTGGCCCTGGCCCGTGCCGCCAGCGGGGCAGCGCCCGAGGCCATCGCTCTGCTAAGCGGGCTGATCGGCCAGCCCGCGTTCGCCGAGCTACCCGCCGAGGTTGCCACTCAGGTTCTTCTTGACCTGGCGACGCTTTATCGCCGCCAAGGCAGCCTGTTCAAGGCAATTCCGCTTCTGACCCAAGCCGTCGAGACGGCGGCTCGGGTCGACGACCCAGCCCATCTCGAACAGGCGGCCGACCTCCTGATAGAGCAGCTCATCGAACAAGGTGGCAGCGATGAAGCCGTCGAGATCCTCTCGCCCTGGCTCGACGAACACCGCCTCGGCCTGTGGCGACAAATGCTCACTCGACTCGGGCCTCAGCTCGATACTGCCACACGCGAACGCGGCATGGCATTGATGATCGAGGTCGGCGACTATCGCACTGTGCTCAGCCTCCTGATCGACCAGAGCGCTGATGATCCGCAAGCGTTACTACTCGCTTTCACCGCGGCTCTCGCCCTGAAAGCGCCAGCCGAAGTGGTCTGCCCACTTGCCGGCCGCCTGTTGGTCAGCGATGTCTCCCGCCGAGAAAAAAGCGCACCACTGATAGCGGCCGCCGCAGTGGCCGTAGCCGAGACTCAGGAAGAAAAAACCACTATGCAGGCGAAATGGCACCGCGATGCCGTGGTTCAGCTGATCAGTGTTGCCAAACACCACGGCATTCTTGAAGAGGAAGTTCGTGACTGGGTCGAGAACGAAGGCCTTTACCACGAGCAGGGTGTGATCGATCGGGCTGCCCGCTACTGCCTGAATAAAATCGACCATCCACCAGGGTGGCTGTTCCGACGCCTAGGGGAGCTCCGCACGAATAAATAGTGTCTCTGCGGGGCCACGCAAGGGTCCATGCGAGATGCAGTCCGCCGTGAAGGGCGGTGGTCCTTTACAAGGGCTGCCCAGGCCATGACTTGGGCGCAGACGGGCCCCAAGCCATGACCTGGGCGGCCCGCCCGAAGAGAGCTAGCGGATTTGCTCGCATTCGGCGCACTAAACCACAGCTGCACATCGCGTCTTGACGGCCGCAAATATTAAAGGCCCCGCTTATGTATAGACGGGGCCTTGATCATTCGAATGATAGGCATTCGCCCATTCGGGCGAATTCAGTACATGGTCGCCGGATCACCCACAGCCATTATGCCAACCGGCTCGCTACTCAGATAAGAAAATCCTCAAGCTCCTTGCCCTTGTTCAGCTCGGCGACCAGCCAGTTCGGTCGCTTGCCGCGACCCGACCAGGTTTGTGACGGGTTGGCCGGGTTCATGTATTTCGCCGGCAACTTCCTACCCGTCCGCGTACTAGTCTTGCCAAAACCAAAGAGGTCGGCGACCGTAGTATTGAGCTCTTTGGCCAATGCCTCTGCCTCACGACGCAGCTCCATGACCCGTTGCTTGCTGCGCTCACGCAGGACCTGCTCGGCGTCGTTGACCAACTTCTTCAGCTCATCGGCGGAAAGCTTTTTAACATCGATTTGATTCATCTATACACCTACTCTTTATCTGACAATGGACGCAGAATATCATGTGCTGGACCCGCACTCCGGCCTCAAAAGGAAACCGAACCCTCCTCGTTCCGGGCCAATACCGGGGGAATCTAGCTCATAGCCAACAGAGCGTCAACGATAATCATTAATTAAAACTGACATTATCAAATAACCGCTTTCCAGAGAGTTAGAGAGTTAGATCGAGTCATTGAGTGCGCTCAATCAGCGACTCGATTCACTACAGCAAGGAAAGACAGACGCCTCTCAAGGGTCACTTCCCAATCAGAATCACAACGACTGGTAAACAAATCAGGATTGGAAGTCGTCGGCCCCATTCGGTTGCCCAAGCGCGCCATCGTTATCGGCACCCGTCAGCTGCAACCCGACTAATTCCGACCACTCACCCCGCACTACGCCAACTCCACCATCTGCTATCTGCGAGCCTCAATTTCCACAGCCACTCTTTCAGTCGCGACAATTGCTATCCCAGCAGACTGCAATGCAGGTAGTGATGTTGGGGCCGGCGTCTTCACCTGATAACAACTATCTCAACGAGCCGCGTACTACGCGCGACATCCGCGACCTGTGGATATTACGAGCCCGAGTCAGGCCCGATCGCGGGCACAGCGCCAGACTTGCGATCTCGTCTTGCAAACGGACCTCGTCAGCAACACATCCGGTCCTGAGCAAAGGACGGCTCCGATCCATTCGATCATGCGCCTGACGTCGGACATACGGACCTGTGGGCGCAGAAACGACGAGGCAGAAACGAAGAAACCCGCCATTTTGGCGGGTTTCTTCGTTGGCAATGGTGGGGTGACTGATGGGTCTCGAACCCACGACCACCGGAATCACAATCCGGGGCTCTACCAACTGAGCTACAGTCACCATCGAAGGCAGTTGCCATTCGTGCAGGTGCGCATTGGTGCGCCCGGCAGGACTCGAACCTGCAACCCTCGGCTTAGAAGGCCGATGCTCTATCCGGTTGAGCTACAGGCGCAAGTTTCGGTTTTTCATGATTGGTCGGAGTGGAGGGATTCGAACCCACGACCACCTGGTCCCAAACCAGGTGCGCTACCAGACTGCGCTACACTCCGTTCACCGTCACCGCGCAAACGCGTCCCGTCCGCCAAGGCGGCTTGACCCGTCTAGGCGACGAAGGTGCGCCATAATATGGATCACGGCGGACGAAGTCAATCACCCCGGAGCGTGGGTCGATTGTTATCGTCCCGCACGGATCAAGCCACCGAGGCCACGCTCCTCAAGCGCCTGATTGAGCAGCGAGCGGATCTCGACCGGTCGCTCACATCGCATCGCCTGCTCAAGAAGATCTCGTGCCTCGACATGCGAGAAACGCTGAATCACTCGCTTGATCCGGGGCAGCGATCCGGCGCTCATCGACAGCGAGTGGATCCCCATGCCCAACAGCAGTACGGCACCCCGTGGATCACTAGAAAGCTCTCCACAGACCGCCACCTCGCAGTTTTGTTGTATGCCCGCCGCGCAAACATCCTGAATCGCTGCGAGCACCGCCGGATGCAACGCGTCATAGCGCGAGGCCACCCGCTCGTTATTGCGGTCGATAGCAAGCAGGTACTGAGTCAGATCATTGGTGCCGATGGAAAGAAAATCACAGCGTCTGGCGAGCGCCTCGGCTTGGTAGACCGCCGAAGGCACCTCAATCATCACGCCAACCTTGGGCGGATGGATCTCGCCGATCTCCTCAGAGATTTCGTCCACTGCCTGAGCAATATAGGACAGTGACTGATCAAGCTCGTCGACCGCTGAGATCATCGGCAACATGATGTGCAGATTGTTCAGCCCCACCGAGGCCTTGAGCATCGCCCGGATCTGAGTGAGGAAGATCTCGGGATGATCGAGCACCAACCGGATGCCACGCCAGCCCAGAAAGGGGTTATCTTCACGGATCGGGAAATACGACAGCGACTTGTCCCCGCCGACATCCAGCGTACGCAACACCACCGGTTTGCCAGCAAATGTCTCCAGGGCCTCGCGGTAGATATGCGCCTGCTCTTCCTCTCCGGGGAACTGCTTGCGGATCTGGAAAGGCACCTCGGTGCGATACAGGCCGATACCCTCGGCACCGACGGTCAACGACGGCGCCATATCGGAGAGCAAACCGATATTGACGTGCATCGCCACGCGAACACCGTCAAGCGTCAGCGCCGGCTCGTCGCGCAGGGTGGCAAGCTCTTCAGTGAGCTCGACCTCTTCGCGGGCTAGTCGCAGCAGCCTCTCGCGCAGCGGGCCCTGTGGGCGCACCACCACCCGACCGCGATAGCCGTCGACCACCACCTCTTTGCCGCCCAGGCGGGAAACCGGCAGATCGGAAACGCCCATGGCCGCCGGCACGCCCAGCGCACGCGCCAGGATTGCCAAGTGTGACGACCCCGAGCCGCTCGATGAGACAAGCCCGACCAACCGTTCGGTGGGCAGCTCAGCCAGATGCGATGCAGACAGGTCATTGCCCACCAGCACAATATGTTCAGGCCATTCGACTGGCTCGGCACTCTCCGCATACAGCTTCTGCAACACACGGTTGCCCAGGTCACGGATATCCTGGGCCCGCTCACGCAAATAGCTGTCGCTCATCTGCTCGAACACGGCGACGTGTTCGGCAACCGCATCGCGCAAGGCCGCCCCGGCCCACTTGCCGGCCCGAACCTCCCTCTCGATCGCCCTGACTAGCGAGCCGCCCGAGAGCATACGGATGAAGGCATCAAACAGGAGACTCTCCTCCTCGCTGCCCGATACCCGCGCGAAGTCGATCTTGATCTGCTCGAATTCCTGACGCACCGCCTCGATAGCACTATCGAGCACCGCCAGTTCATGATCGACGTCCTCGACCTCACGGTCCTCGACCAACTCCAGTGACTGACCGTCAGCAATTACCACCGCCGTGCCGAAGGCCACCCCGGGTGAACCCGGCAGGCCGCGGGCGGAGAAAGCCGAATCCAGGCCACCGGATTCGTTTCTCGTACGCATCAGCTCACCGCTGGCCCAGGCATAGCGAATTGCGGAAGCCAGCTGGGTGGCCAGCGTGACGACGAAGGATTCCTGCTCATCCGAGAAACGACGATACTCACGCTCCTGGACGACCAGCACACCCAAGACCTCGCCCCGGTGGATGATCGGCGCGCCCATGAAGCCGTGGTAGGGCTCCTCGCCGATATCACTGACGAACTTGAAATCCGGATGGGCCGGGGCGTCCTTGAGGTTGATCACTTCGGCCCGTCGGGCGACTCGCCCCACCAGCCCCTCATCGAATCCCAGCATGACCTGGCCGATCTTCGACTTGTTCAGGCCCTCGGTGGCTTGCAACACCAGGCTGGGTTCAGCCGTGCCCACCTCTTCCCCGGCCAGTACGTAGACCGAGCAGACCGAGGCGCCCAACACGGACTGCACCCGCCGGGCGATCAGATCAAGAGCAGTACACAGGTCAGCAGACTTGGAGACTTCGGTAACGATCTGCCGCAGCTTATCGAGCATCGCGGTCTCCCGCCTCGATCAAGCCGCCCTGCCGGATACGGCGCTCGAGCTGCTCAGGCAGACAGTCATCCGGGCAGTCGGCGGGCACCCCTTCCACGAAGGGTGCCAACGCGTGCAGTGCCTGGAAGTAGACCGTGCGCTTGAAGTAGATCACTTCGGGCAGGATCGACCAGAATGGACGCCATTCCCAGCCATCGAACTCCGGCTTGGGCGACGCATTCAGATCGAAAGCGCTTTCATCGGTACGCAACCGGAGTAGAAACCATTTTTGTTTCTGGCCGATGCAGACAGGCTGCATGTGGCGACGCACCATGTTGCGTGGCAACCGGTAACGCAGCCAACCGCGTGTCCACGCCGCCACCGAGACATGCTCTGGCAGCAAGCCGGTTTCTTCATGCAGCTCGCGATACATCGCCTCGAGCGGACGCTCATCGGCATTGATGCCGCCCTGCGGGAACTGCCAGGAACGATGCCCGACCCGCTTGCCCCAGAAGACCTCGCCTCGCTGGTTGCACACGATGATCCCGACATTGGATCGAAAGCCACTACGGTCAATCACGGTTCCACTCTTGCAAAGTCGCACGCCTGACATGGCGGGGCTGACGAACCCCGCAGAGGTAGACCATGATCGCGGCACGTAGCCGGTGACGGTCACCCAAGTGCCCGTGATTCTTTCACAAAACCTTGAGGCGATAAACTCGGAGACACCTTTGATCGCCTCTTGGCTCGCTCCTGGGTGCGATTCACAACACCTCTGCGGATCTCGCCAGACGGCGTGGCGCTTCGATCACAGCCCCACCTGGAACCCGTGATCCAGGAGTCCGTGATGCGGTATCATATGCGGCCGTCCACCCGGAATGATCCGGGACTTAACCACGATCAAGACGGCAGGGAGCATCTCCCGCCCGGCTGGAGGCATATCGTGAAATTAGCCATCTTCGACCTCGACCACACCCTGCTCGCTGGCGACTCAGACCACGCTTGGGGTGCCTTCATGGCCGAGCGCGGCATCGTCGATGCAGATGATTATGCCCGTCACAACGATGAGTTCCTGCGTCACTACCAGCAGGGCACCCTCGACATCGACGCCTATATGCGCTTCGCGCTGGCGCCCTTGGCCAAGCACCCGATCGAGACCCTTGAAGCCTGGCGGCTGGAATTCGTGACGGACAGAATCCGGCCGATGATCGGCGAGCCGGCACGCCAGCTGGTCGAGGAACATCGCCGCCGCGGGCATACCCTGATGCTGATCACGGCCACCAATGCCTTCATCACCGAACCGATCGCCGAGTTGTTCGATATCCCTCACCTGCTCGCAACCGAACCCGAGCGCCGTAATGGTCGTTACACCGGCCACTACACGGGTACGCCGACGTTCCAGCACGGCAAGATCCTGGCACTGGAAGAATGGCTGGAGGCTCAGCAGGCCCGTCCGAAGGAGACCTGGTTCTATTCCGATTCGCGCAACGACCTACCGCTGCTCAAACAGGTCGATCACCCGGTGGCGGTCGATCCGGACTCCGTGCTGCGACGCGAGGCCGAGGCGCGCGGTTGGGAAATTCTGCTGCTCAACGCCGTTGAGGAAACGGCGGAATAAGCGAGCACAGTGGCGAATCAGGTGGTCGGCAAAGTGACGCCACGCTGCCCCTGGTACTTGCCGCCTCGATCCCGGTAGGAAACCTCGCAGACCTCATCGGACTCGAAGAACAGCATCTGCGCAACGCCTTCATTGGCGTAGATTTTCGCCGGGATGGGCGAGGTGTTGGAAAACTCGAGCGTCACATGGCCTTCCCACTCGGGCTCAAGCGGCGTGACGTTGACGATGATGCCGCAGCGCGCGTAAGTGGACTTGCCGAGACAGATGGTCAGTACATTGCGCGGAATACGGAAATATTCCACCGTGTGCGCCAACGCGAAGGAATTCGGCGGGATGATGCAGACGTCAGAATACACATCGACAAAGTTGCGTTCGTCGAAGGCTTTCGGATCGACGATCGTGGTGTTGATGTTGGTGAACACCTTGAAGTGGTTCGAGCAGCGTACGTCGTAACCGTAACTTGAGGTGCCGTAAGACACCATCGGCTGAGCGCTTCCATCCGGACCGGTCCTGCTACGCACCTGGCCGGGCTCGAACGGCTCGATCATGCCGTGTTCCTCGGCCATCTGGCGGATCCAGCGATCGGACTTGATGCTCATCGGGTGACCCCATCAGACAATGACAGTTCCGCCGGGCGCCCCGGCAGCAAAGCGCGTATCCTTGACCATAACCAAGCAAATTGTCAACCACTGCCAGCGGCGACGCCGACAGCCCTTGCCGGCAACTTTCGGGCAACACGCGGGTCTCTTGAGATAGACAACCGCCGGCCGTTTCACTCCGATCACAGGGACTTTGCGCAATCATGACAGGCTTTCTCCATAGCACGACGACCTACCCGACCACATCGGCCCTCTCGCGGCTGGCCCGTTTGATCCTGCCCGTAGCCGCGGCGCTGCTGCTCAGCGCCTGCGCTACCAATCAGTCGACCGGCAGCACAAACAATACCGCGACCGTCAACCAGGAGGAGGATGGCTACGACCAGTACCAGACCACCCAGGAGGCGGTGGACTTCCTCGGGGGTTCCGCGGAGGCGATCGCCAAGGTTGTCGACCGCGCCTTCGCCCAGTACGGGCGTCCGAACGCCATCATCAAGGGCGAGGAGGGCGGCGGTGCGGTCGTCGTCGGACTGCGTTATGGCATGGGCGAGTTCTCGTCGAAGTCTGGCGTCACGCAGAAGGTCTACTGGCAGGGGCCTTCAATCGGCTGGGACTTCGGTGGTGATGGCGGTCGAGTATTCATGCTGGTCTACAACCTGCCCAGCCCCGAGCTGATGTTTCAACGCTTCGCCGGGGTTTCCGGCTCCGCCTTCCTGGTCGGCGGCGTGGGCATGCACTACCTGCGCAGCCAGTCGATTGTGGTCGCCCCGATTCGCGTCGGCGTCGGCCTGCGCCTGGGTGCTGGCGTGGGCTATATCCAGTTCACTCAAGACAAGTCCTACAACCCCTTCTGACCCCCCGAGCGCCAAGCCCGCCCAGGCCCCATTGCACGCCGGCCACCTGGGCCGGCATTTTCGTGTTCGACTACCCCGCCGGTTGTGTGACCGGCATCGCTTCCCTAACTAAACTAGGCATTCTCACCTATGCCAACCGTTTATCCAGAAAACAGGAGAATGTCGATGAAAGCATCCAGCCAGCACCGGAGCCGACTGATTGCTGCCGCCCTCACGGCGAGCCTCGCCACCACCTTGCCGGCCATGGCCGATCAAGCGGCCGACCAGGCGATCGATCAGCAGCTGCAGGAATATCGTCAGGCCATGCAGACCTTCGGCAAGACCCTCAAAGGCGAGCTGCAGGCAGCCATGCAGGAAGGTGGCGCCCTGGCCGCCGTAAACATCTGTCATGAGCGCGCCCCCGAGATCGCCTCGGACCTGAGCGAGGCGACCGGCTTCACCCTGCGACGGACCAGCCTCAAACCACGAGCCACCACGCCCACGGACTGGGAGCGAGCCGTGTTGGAGGATTTCGAATCCCGTCACGCTGCCGGTGAAGCCCCGGGCACCATCGAGTGGCACGAGGTCGCCGAGGTCGATGGCGAGCACCGTCTGCGCTTTATGAAGGCCATCGAAACCCAGGAAGTCTGTCTGACCTGTCACGGCCAGAAGATCGATCCGGCCCTCAAGGCGAAGATCAACCAGCTGTATCCGGAGGATCAGGCCACCGGCTTCCAGAAAGGCGATATCCGTGGGGCCTTCTCGATCATCGCGGCAATCGACGACTGAGCTGAGCCAGCTCACACCGAGAACATCTGAAACCGCCAGCCTGCCTCTGTACCCCTTCCGGGGAATCAGGTCTCGGGCTGCTCGATACCGTCCCCATCGGTGCGGCCCGTCTGCCGGTCTCGCCCGGCATCGAGCAGACGCAGGTTCACCGGCGGGGCAGTTCCGTCCTTGTCTGCGCCGAAATACAGGGTGGTATGCGGAAAGGGAATCTCGATACCTGCCTGGTCGAAATACATCTTCACCAAACGATTGTAGGCGCGCCCCACCCTCCACTGGGATCCCGCGGCGGTCTTGATCCTCGCGCGGATAGCAACCGAACTCTCACCCAACGCCGTCACGCCGGGAATCTCGATCGGCTGGAGAATCGACTCCTTGTGTTCGGGGTCGTTGGTCAGCTCATCGAAAGCCGCCTTCAACTGAACGACTGCATCGTCGATGTTTTCCCGATAACCGATATGGTAGTCCGCCTGGTGATAGGCGTAGTCACGCGTGTAGTTCGAGACGATATCGACCGATGAGAATGGCACCACATGCAGGGTGCCGGAAAGGTCACGAACGGACACGGAGCGGATCGAGAGGCGCTCGACCGTGCCGGTCACGCCGGCGGCGGATATCACGTCACCCGTGTGGATGGCATTCTCGATCTGGATGAACACGCCGGTGATCATGTCCTGCACCATCTTCTGCGCACCAAAGCCGATCGCCAGGCCCAGCACACCAGCGCCAGCCAGCAGCGGCCCGATGTCCACCCCCAGCTCGGAGAGGACAATCATGGCCACAATGATGATCAGCGCGATGGCGATCGCGTTGCGAAACAAGGTCAGCAAGGTCTTCATGCGCGCCGACGGCATCTCGGTGACGCTGTTGAGCTTGGCCTCGATCAGGCCGGTGGCCACCAGCCAGACGGTGAGCGCAATCAGCAGCACGATCAAGATATCGAACGTGGCCGCCAGCAACCACCGCCCACCTTCACTGGTGAACCAGGCGAACACATTGACCAAACCCCAGACCCAGAATATGCCGGCAAGAGCCACCAGAGCGATCACGCCCCGCAAGATACGAAGGATCAACGGCACATAGGCATTCAAACGCAGCTGCAGGGTCGGCAGGCGCGCCATCAGCCCCTCGGGCATCGACACGCCGCGACTGATCCATCCGCTCAACATGGCCGCAACGAAGATCGACCCGCCCACGATCACTACGGTCTTGAGGGTGGCCAGAGCCACGAATGGCAGCGACTCGCCAGGACGGATGATCGCCACAACGAACACGCCCAATGCGTAGATCAGCGCCAACCAGTGCCAGCTGATCGCGAGCAGCTGCCATGCCCAGGCCGTCAATGCCCGCTCAGCTCGTTCGGCTTGATCAGCGAGTGCCACCAGACCACTACGCACCATAGGCCGCGCTACCCACAGCCGGTTCCAGGTGTAGGCCAGCGCCAGCAGTGCCGCTGCCCAGCCAATCGCACCGGCCAGATCCAGATGGCCACCGCCCTGAATGGCGGGCACCAGCATGATGCCGACATACCCGATCAGCCAAGTCGCTCGCGAAAGCCAGCGCGACCAGTAGCGCGAGTTCTCCTCGGACAAAGGGAACAGACGCATGCCAGGCGATCGCGGCGCAAAAACCACCTTGATCAGCAGACGGGCCGCCTCGACCACGATAAAGGCCTGCAGGGCCAGCCCCAGCACCTCGGCCGTGTATCGGTCCCCATCGGCCAGCCACCAGACGATCGCCTGGGCAACCACAAAGGCCACTGCCAACAGGCCTGCGCCCAAGGCGAGGCTGACCAGCGCCGCCATGCTGACGTGAAACAATCGATGACGTTCCGTGACCGACTGGAGATGCCGTTCCAAGCGCTGCCATAGCGGCTCGAGCAGACGTTGCCCCAAAACCAGCACAAGATAAGCTAGCGCAAGGACGGCTATCAGGCGCCAGACCAGTGCGACGACGACAGGCCAGTCAACCAGCCAGCCATCGATAACCAACCGCTGGATGGCGCCAGCCATCTCCCCCATTGTCCTGGACACCAGCCTGACCAGACCCGACGCCGGACCATCGGTAATCCCCGATATCTCCGCGCCATCCCCGGCGGTGGAGTCGTTGCCATTGCTCTCACCATCGGCCGATAACTGCTCGAGCTCAGCGATCAACCGCTCCCGTTGGACCGGATCCTTGAGCAGCTCCACCAAGGCGGCATAGCTTCCCTCACCACCTGATCCGGCCGATTCGCTGCTGGGTTGGCCGCCTGTTGAGCCCGGCGTCTGTGCCATCACCAGCGAGGTGGTCAGGGCCATCAGCAGGGTGGCTGTCAGCAGCCATAACCACGGACGGATGAATGATACGGACCGGACCACGAGTGCACGCAGCATGCGGCAGATCTCCGAAACGAGAAATGGCGGGTAAAGGATAGAAGACCTCAGCTCAGGGAAGCTCCACTTGGCCGCACCGCCAGCCCAAGGTGGTCACCTACGCCGTCCCGCCCTCATGGAACCACTCATGGATGCGCGAGGCCAGAGTCGGCGATATGCCCGGCACCGTGGCCAGCTCGGCCACACTGGCCCCTCTGAGGCCGCGAATGCCACCGAAGTGCTTGAGCAACGCTTGGCGGCGCTTACTGCCCACGCCCGGGATGCGTTCGAGGTCGGATTGGGTGCGCGCTTTCTGCCGACGAGCCCGGTGGCCAGTAATCGCGAAGCGGTGGGCCTCGTCACGTACCTGCTGGATCAGGTGCAGCGCCGGGTCGTGCGGACTCAGCTGGTCTTCCGCATAGAGTCCCGGGGCATCGGCCAGTGGCTGGATCAGGGTCTCCTCGCCGGGGCGGCGTTCGGGGCCCTTGGCCACGCCGATCACGCGCACGCGATCGGTCAACTCACGCTCGGCGAGCACCTCGATCGCCTGCGCGAGCTGCCCCTTGCCACCATCGATCAACAACAGATCAGGCAACAGGCCGGATTCGCGCACCGCACGATCGAAACGACGCGACAGCACCTGGCGCATGGCGGCATAGTCGTCGCCCGGGGCGATATCTTCGATGTGGTAGCGACGGTACTGGTCCTTGCGCGGCCCTTCCGGACCGAACACCACGCAGGAGGCGACGGTCAGTTCGCCTTGGGTATGCGAGATGTCGAAGCACTCGATCCGCTCGATATGATCCATCGACAGCCACTGCCCAAGCGCCTCGAAGCGACGCGTCAGCCCCCTGCGACTGACCAGCCGTTCCGCCAGCGCAATACGGGCGTTCTCGCGGGTATCTTCAAGCCAGGCGCGCGCCTTGCCCCGCTGCGGCACCAGCAGCTCGACCCGGTGACCGACCTGCTCGGCGAAGACACCGGCCAGCCAGTCGGCATCCTCGGGCAGAATGTCGCAGAGCACGCGCCGGGGTGGTTCGTGCTCACTGTAGTAGAGACCGAGAAAACCGCTGATCACCTCGCCGGCATCGGCATCCGCCGGCACGTCGGGGAAGAACTGCCGCGTGCCCAGGTGTCGGCCGTCGCGAATCGTGGCCACCCCGACGGCCGTCATGCCCTGCTCACTGATCTGGGCGATGACGTCGGCATCACCCGACATCCCGGTAATACCCTGCTGCTGGCTGACTGCCCGCAGCATGCCGATCTGGTCGCGCAAGCTCGCCGCCCGCTCGAAGTCGAGCTCCGCGACCGCCTGCTCCATGCGCGCAACCAGGTCGTTGATCAGTTTCTGGCTACGTCCGGCGAGAAAGGCCATGGTGTCCTCGACATCCTGCCGATACTCGGCCTCGTCGACATAGCCCACGCAAGGCGCCTTGCAGCGTTCGATCTGGTACTGCAGACAGGGACGCGAGCGGTTCCGAAACACGCTCTCCTCGCATTGACGCACCTTGAAGACCTTCTCCAGCAGATTGAGCGTCTCGCGCACCGCCCCGGCCGACGGATACGGGCCGAAATAACGCCCCGGACGCTTGCGGGAGCCACGGTGATAGGCCAGCCGCGGGAAGCGATCATTGGTGGAGACGTAGATCCACGGGTAGCTCTTGTCATCGCGTAAAAGGACGTTGTAACGCGGCCGATGAGCCTTGATCAGGTTGCTTTCGAGCAGCAGCGCCTCGGCTTCGGTCTGGGTGGCGGTGATCTCGACATCCGCGACCTGCTCAACCAGCCGACGGGTCTTGATCGCCGCCGGTGTGCCGCGAAAATAACTGGTAAGCCGGTTCTTGAGGTTGCGGGCCTTGCCGACGTAGAGGATCTCGCCCTCGGCATTGAGCATGCGATAGACGCCGGGACGCTCGGTTACGGAAGCCAGAAAGGCCTTGGGATCAAATCGCTCGCCCATCGACACCCGTCCTGATCAGTTGGAGAGGACGTCGCGGCCGGCCTTGACCGCCAGGCGCAGCAGATCGATGTCGGTGCTCACACCGAGCTTTTCGTAGATGCGGGTGCGGTAGGTGCTGATGGTTTTGGGGCTGACGCAGAGGGCGTCAGAGATGCCCGTGTTGCCCTTGCCCTCAAGGATCATGCGCAACACCTGCTGCTCACGGCGGGAGAGTTCCTCGAACGGATCCTCCGCCACGCTGGCGCTGTGCAACGCGATCTCCTGCGCGATACGACTAGAGACGAAACGCTCTCCCCGCGTCGCCTTGCGAATGGCATCGATCAGCTCGTCGGGGTCGGCATCCTTGGTCACATAAGCGTGCACACCGATCTCGAGCACCTGACGGGCCAGGGACACGTCGGCCTCGGCCGTCAGTGCGACCAGGCCCAGCTGGGGATAGCATCGATGGGCCCGCTTCAGACACTCGTAGCCACCCATGCCGGGCATGTGGATATCGCAGAGAATGGTGTCGATGTCCTTCGAACGGAGCTTGTCGAGCGCCTGCTCGCCACTGTCGCTCTCGGCGACCACCCTGATGTCGCCGACACCACCGATCAGATGGCCGATCGCGGCACGCACCATCGTGTGATCATCAACAATCATGACCCGAATCATCGGTAACCCTATCGTCTTGGTACGAAACAGACCTCGCGCGACTCCTTTCACTGACTGCCCGGCAGGCGACCCGCCTGACAGCAGCCCCGGCCGGTCCTCATTTGCTCGCTCGCGCCGTCCCAGTCTCGAGCCGCCTCTTAATCTACCACTGACTGTAGGGTTTTTTAACCAACGACACGTTGTAGTAGCGCGCCTCGTGTGAGACCTCGTCTCCCAACCAGGCCGGGCGGGCGAAAAACTGGTCGACCTGCTCGAGCTCCAGCTCAGCGACAACCAGTCCCTCATTCTCGCCGTGGAACTCGTCGATCTCCCACAGCAGCCCGCCATGACGGATGAGGTGTCGGGTCTTGTCGATCACCGGGCCCGTGGTCAGCTGGTCGAGCATGTACTCGGCATCAGCCAGTGGAATCTCGTACTCGAACTCATCGCGCGAGAGGCCGAGCGTACGGCTCTTGATGTTCAACCAGGCTCGCGGGCCGATAATGCGTGCCCGCAGGGACACCGGTCCCTGATCGTTGAGATAGCCCTGCAGCATGCGATCGGAGCGCTCGACTTCATGCCACCAGCTGTCATCGGCCAGTAGAAACTTGCGTTCGATTTCCTTCGCCATGCAACCCCCGATAAAGGCAACGATCGATCAGTAACGCAGCAATGCCGAGCCCCAGGTGAACCCTCCGCCGAAGGCCTCGGTCAGGACGACATCACCACGCTTGACGCGCCCGTCCCGAACCGCGACATCCAGTGCCAACGGCACGGACGCCGCCGAGGTATTGCCGTGCTGGTCGACCGTGACCACCACCCGGTCCATCGACATGCCAAGCTTCCGAGCCGTAGCCTGGATGATGCGGATATTCGCCTGATGCGGCACGAGCCAGTCGATTTCATCAGGGCTCATGCCGGCAGCTTCCATGGTCTGCACGACGATGCGCCCGAGCGTGTTGACGGCCATGCGGAAGACCTCGTTGCCGCGCATCTCGATGAAGGCGGTGCCGTCGGCCAGCCGTTCCGGGTCCATCGTCTCCGGGTCCGGCTTGGCAGTAGTAAGAAGCGACTCATAGCTGCCATCGGCATGGATGTCGGTACGGATGATGCCCGGTTCGTCCGAGGCCTCCAACACCACGGCACCAGCCCCATCGGCGAACAGCACGCAGGTGTTGCGGTCGGACCAGTTGACGATGCGCGACAGCGTCTCTGCTCCCACGACCAGCGCACAACGGGCCGCGCCGGTCTTGATGAATTTGTCAGCCACCGACAGTGCATAGATGAACCCGGTACAGACTGCCTGGACGTCGAACGCCGGCGGCCCATGGATGCCGAGCTTCTGCTGCAAAAGACAGGCGGTCGATGGAAAGGTCCGATCCGGCGTGGTGGTTGCCACGATGATCAGGTCGACCTCTTCCGGCACCCGGCCGGCGGCCTCGAGCGCACGCCGCGAGGCGTGCTCGGCGAGATCCGAGGTCAACTGGCCATCGGCGGCGATATGCCGCTGCTCGATGCCGGTACGTTCACGGATCCATTGGTCGGAGGTATCGACGATCTTCTCCAGGTCATGGTTGGTCATGACCCGTTCGGGGAGGTAACTGCCGGTACCGGTAATACGTGAGTGGATCATGCCTGTGGGCGCTCCTGCAGCAATGTCTCCAGACGCTGGTCGATACGACGCGGCACGTCGTTCTCAATCTCTCGCAGCGCCACATCAAGGGCCTTGCCAAAAGCAGCCACATCGGCACCGCCGTGGCTCTTGACGACGATGCCCTGCAGGCCGAGCAGACTCGCGCCATTGTAGCGGCCCGGATCGACCCGTTTTTTCAATCGCTCGAGCACCGGCAGCGCCATCAGCGCAGCCAGCCGCGAGAACGGTCCGCGCTTGAATTCCTGGCGCAGGAAATGACTGATCATTTTCGCCACGCCTTCACTGCTCTTGAGCGCCACATTGCCGACAAAGCCATCACAGACCACCACGTCCACATCGCCCATGTAGATGTCATCACCTTCGACGAAGCCGATGTAGTTGACCGGCCCGGCTTCGAGCCGCTCGGCTGTCGCCTTGACCGTATCGTTGCCCTTGATCGCCTCGGCACCGACATTGAGCAGTCCGACACGGGGCGATGGATTGTCGTCAAAGGCCTCGGCCAGCACCGAGCCCATCACGGCGAACTGGAACAGATGCTCGACGTCACAATCGACGTTCGCCCCCAGGTCCAGTACATGGGTGTGCCCCGACACACTGGGCAGCGCGGTACAGATCGCCGGACGCTCGATGCCGGGCAAGGTCTTGAGGACAAATTTCGCCGTGGCCATCAGCGCCCCGGTATTGCCAGCACTGACCGCGGCCTGGGCCCGACCTTCCTTGACCAGATCGATCGCCAGCCGCATCGAAGACCGCTTCTTGGTACGCAGCGCTATCGCCGGCGACTCGTCCATCGTGACCACCTGGTCGGCGTGCACGATCTCGATCCGCTTGCGGTCAATCCCACTCTCGGCGGCGAGATACCGCTCAATGGTGGGCTGGTCGCCGACCAGAAACAGCCCCACAGACGGGTGGCGTAACAGGAAACGGGCGGCGGCACGGACCGTAACTTCCGGTCCATGGTCGCCGCCCATCACATCGATTGCGATCTGACTGCTCATCAACGCCTCTTAACTGGCGAATATCTGCCCACGACAAGGCCTGCCGTGCCGCTTTCACGACACAGCCGGATCTGCCTGTCTGCCACGCGGGCGGCAGACGAACAAAGGCTCGAGGCGGACAGGCGCTCGACGGGAGAAGTCAGACGTTGTCGCCTGCCTTGGTCACGACACGACGGCCACGGTAGAAGCCATCCGGCGTGACGTGGTGACGGCGATGGGACTCACCACTGGTGGCATCGATTGACAGTTGCGCACTCTTCAAGCTGTCATGAGCACGACGCGTACCGCGCTTGGCGCGGCTAACCTTGTTTTTCTGAACGGCCATGATTTTCTACCTCCAAAATGATCGAGACGCGCCGGGGCGCGCCTGCGTACTTCCACGTTTCTCCAACTCCATCCGTTGCGGTCTACCCGCCACGTCCGGAATTCAATCCTTTCTGCCGGATCCCTTTTTCAACACCGCCAGCGCCGCAAAGGGGCTCTCGCGCTCTTCTTCGTCCGCCTCCTCCAGCACACCTGAGGTGTAGGGGCGATCCGCCGAAATCTCGGCACAAGGCTGGTCATGGACCGGCATCAACGGCACCGCCATCAGCAACTCATCCTCAAGCAAGTCGAGCAACTGCAGCCGCCCTTCGCGATCAAGAATGACCGGCTCGGCCTCCGTCTCGACATGCTCGGCCTGGTCATCGCTGAAGACGAAGCGAACCTCCGAAGTCGAGCTCACCGGCGTCACTACCATCTCGCGACAGCGTGCGCATTCAAGCGCCAGCGACGCCTCGACCCGCACCTCGGCGGCCAGCGGATGGACATCCTGCCCCTCAAAAAAGCGGACCTGGTAGGCCAGCGCGCCGCCCTCGGCTACCATGTCCCGACAACGCGACAACGCTGCCTGGGGCACCTCGCCGGACTCGACCACCCCAGCGCGACAAACGGCCCGCACACTGAGTGGCACAGTCAGCTGCCTGGTGTCATTCTGGCGATTGTCGGTCGACATCCAACTACGTCCTGCACCAGCGGCGCACGACTCGTACCGCGCACCGCCAGCACTCACAAGCGGGGATCATAATCCGCCAAGTTTACCGGCTTCTTACACTTTCACCAAACGCCATGTCACAAACCAACCCCAATCTGATCCTCGCCTCGGGCTCCGCAACGCGACGCGCCCTGCTCGACCGATTGAAGCTGCCCTACCTGGCCGATCCGGCGGACATCGACGAAACCGTTGCCGACGGCGAGTCGCCAGCCGCGGCCTGCCTGCGACTGGCCCAACTCAAGGCCGAGGCCGTCGCCGAACGCCACCCTGGCGCGATCGTGCTGGGCTCCGATCAGCTGCTCGCCTGGGAAGGTGGCATCCTGGGCAAGCCAGGCGATGCCGACGGCGCCCGTCGGCAACTGGCCCAGATCGCCGGCCAGCCGATCCGTTTTCACGTCGCCCTGCGGGTGATCAGTGCCGACGGCCGGCGACTCGACTGGCAGGAGACGGTCGAGGCACAGATGCGCGACCTCTCCGCCGCGGAGATCGCCTGCTACGTGGCCATCGAGCAACCGTTCGACTGTGCCGGCAGCATGCGCTCGGAGGGACTGGGCGTCTGCCTGGTGGAACGCATGGACAGCCGCGACCCGACCGCAATCCTGGGTCTGCCGCTGATCGCCACCGCCCGTCTGCTGCGCGAGGCGGGCCTGGACCCGCTCGCCGCTGTCTGATCCAGACGGCCAGAACAGGCTCACGCCGCGAGACCACCGACAACCGCTGTACACAAGGCCCGCCCATCGACCCGGTATCCGATTATCTCCGCGAACCAGCTCGGTCACCGCGGCCACCTGCAAGTGTCTACAGATTCCGCAGGCCTAGCGCTCGGTGAACAGCGCAGCGATATCTGCCGCATGTTCCTTTTCGATCAACGGGCGCTTCAATTTCTGCGTTGGGGTCATCAGCCCCTCCTCTATGGCCCAGGGCTGGGTGAGGATGCCAACGCGACGGACCTGGGCGTAACCGGGAAAATCGAATAGCCGCGCATTGATTCGCCTCAAGACCAGTCGTTCAACGAAACGGTCGGTCAGTGTCTGCGGATCCTCGGGGTCTAGATCAAACTCTCGCATCAGCGCGGCGAAAGCCTCCGATTCGACCACCACCAAGGCCGCCAGCTGATGCTGACCTTCACCGAACACCAACACCTGTTCGATCAGCGGATCGAGACCGATAGCGGTCTCCATCGCCGCCGGCGGCACCTTCTCGCCGTTGACCATGACAATGATGTCCTTGAGCCGCCCGGTGATACGGATATGACCGTCCGGGTCGATCACCGCCTGGTCACCGGTGCGCAGCCAGCCGTCCGGGTCGATTGCCGCGGCAGTGGCCTCCTCGTTCTGCCAGTAACCCCGCATCACCCCGGCACTTTTGACCAGCAACTCATCTTGCTCACCGAGGCGCACCTTGACGCCGTCGAGTGCCGTGCCGATAGTCTCCGGGCGATTATTGTCCGGCCGGTTGACCGACACCACCGGGCTGGCCTCGGTCAGGCCATAGCCCTGCAACACCGGCACGCCGATGCTGTTGAACACCCGCGCCAGCTCCGGCGATAGTGGCGCACCGCCGCAGATGGCGTAGCGCAAACGCCCACCGAGGCGCTCCCGCAGGGTGCGCGCCACCAACCTGTCGAACAGCGGCCAGAATGCGGCCTTGAGCGCACTGCCACCCCGGCCCTGGTGACGCTCGAAGCGCGCACTGCCCACATCGACCGTGAGACGAAACAGCCACTGGGCAAGGCCGCCCTTCTTTGCCAGCGCCGAGCCGATACGGTCGTAGACGCGCTCGTAGACGCGCGGCACCGAGATCAACAAGGTCGGCTTGATCACGCTCAGGTCTTCACCCAACTGCTGCACCGAGCGGGCAAAGGCAACGGTCGAGCCGCAGATCATGGGCAGGTAGTAGCCGCCAGTACGCTCGAGGGTGTGCGACAGCGGCAGAAAAGACAGAAACAGATCATCTGCCGTGATCGGAGCGATCCTGGAGCAGGCGAAGGCATTTTCCAGCATATTGCTGTGGCTGAGCATCACGCCCTTGGCGCCCCCAGCGGTGCCGGAGGTATAGACGATCGAGGCCAGTGTCTGGCCATCGGCCTGCAGCCGTACCGGCTCGCCGCGCGCTCCGAAGGTCCAGTCGGCAAAAGATTTCAGATGCCTGTCCTGCGCCCCATCCCCAACCTCGACCAGCGCGAGCGTGATGATATGCGTCAAGGTCTCGAAGCCATCGGCGACCGCTTCCAGCCCGCGCCACTGGCGCCGGCCGTCGACCACCAGCAGCTTGGCCCCGGTCTCCTTGATTATGTTCACCACGTTCTGTGGCCGGTCATCCGTGTACAACGGCACAGTCACCAGCCCCAACCCCAGCGCGGCCTGATCGAACAGCACCCACTCACGAGCGTTTTTGAGCATGATCGCGACACGATCGCCGGCCACCAGCCCATCGCGCCGCATGGCCGCCTGGATGCGCCCCACCTCATAGGCCATATCCGCCCAGGTGGTATCAAACCAGTCCTGGCGACCCGCATCGTGCTGACGATACGCGATCGCCTCCGGCGTGCGCGCCACGCGCTCGAAAAACAGCCCACTCAGATTGACGGCCTGAGCAGGCGTGACGCGGTGATCCGGCATGTCATTATCCAAGTGATGCATCGGGGTCGAGTTGGGCGAGGACATTGCCTTTCTCCGGCTAGATCTTGATACCGGCCGGAGTGTAACAGCGGCGTCACGAGAGATAACGACGCCGATTTAACAAGGCATGAGGCATCCAGAGCCGCCATCTGCGCTCTTGAAGGCGTTTACACAACGGAAAGACCGATTTTATCCACTACCCACCCGCAATCATCGCGCAACGCGCGCCTACATTATCCCCGACGACGACTGATGCCAGCGACGGACAACATGCCGAGTGCCAGGAGCAGCAGGGCCCATGGCGAAAGCGTGGGGATGGATGCAGGAGCCGCAACAGGAGGAGCCACAACGGGGTCGGCGTCAATTTCTAGCTGCGGCATGTAGTCGCCCGAGCGATCCGTCCAAGCTCCATTGGAATATCGCTGAATGCCGATATGGGGAAATATGCTCCCAGCCGGGTCAGCGCCACTCTCCGACCACCCAAACGCGCAATAGATATCCGAACTGCTGCTGACGGTGATCCAATACACCGCCCCGGCCTGCAGTGTGATGAGAGAGGCTGGAGTCAGGGTGTATAAATCATATGTGTCGTGGCCGTTGCCGGTACCGCTGCCAATGGAGGCAATAGGGGAGCCGGGCGAGCCGGCGTTATCGTCATAGACATCAAGGCTGAAGGGTGTTCCGCCACCTCCTCCCGTGGCGTCATGCAAACGAATGGTCACTTCGTTGATGCGGTAGTCTGGGCCACCAGCAGGGATCTGGATGCCCACCGCTGCTTTTCTGCCATCGTCTATACACCGCCCACCGATCTCCACGGCAGACAGCGATGAGTAGGTGACCGCCGCCCATACGGTGGTTGGCGAGAGTGCCAATAACGAGAGGAGCAGCGCTGCTGCCCCATTGCGAATGCTTGCTCTGATCTTGGTCTGCATAATCCCTCGCCCGTACCTCCCTTAACACATCGTTCCGAAACACATCGTTCCGAGAAATCCGAGCCATCAAAACACAGTAAGAACTAATCTCAAAGCGTACAAGCACGGCCGATCAATTTGATATGCCTCCAGGATATGCCTCCAGGATATGCCTCCAAGGGGAGGCCCTCCCAGCTCAATCTCCTGTTACCACCAGCGCCTCTGTCTCAATTGCGAATCCCTGCAGGAATTCGCCGGCAGCATGAAAAACACAGCGTGGCCAGCGAGCTAGCGGTTTCGGCATTGCTTGGAACCACAACGACAGGGAGTTCTTGAACCAAAGACGGCTGCGAAACCTGCTAAAATGCACAGGGGAAAGCGCCCCGCCTTCATCTACTTAATCATCATCCAGAAACGCTCGCCCGCTGACGGAGGCCGGACATAAGGTGGGCCGCGAAGGACTGTCCTTCACGAAAGACCTCCAGCAAGGGACGCATGTCGCCATCGGAATAACGTGCGGCCCGCAATGCCTCACCCAGCCGCCCGGTCACCCCCAGGGCGCGATCGAGCAGGGCAATCTGCTCACCACTACGCTCCATTTCCCGGTTGAGCAGGGCAAGGGCCACCCGCCCGTTGCCGTCCGCGAAGGGGTGAATGTCACTCAGTCCCATGAACAGCAGGGCGGCCCGAGGCGCGCCGGCCGGCACTGCGGGCAGTTGCCGCTCCAGAAAGTGATGGAGGGTCTCGGCCACTCGGTGGGGCTGGGCCTTCGGGAACCGAGGATCGCCCGCCTTGTTGCGCACGAGCTTGAAATGGCCGGGAAGCATATCGGGGAACGCCTGGCAGGCTCGGGCATGGCACAGCCGCAGCATCGCTTCATCCCGAACCGCTTGCCCGGTCAGCCCACCCAGGGCGTCTGCGGTGACCACGGCTGCCAGCATGCCTCGCGTCTCATCCCATTCCGGGCCTTCGATCGAATCGATGGCCGTCATTGCCTGCGCACAGGCCTCCACCTCCTCGACAACCGGAATCATCAGCAATGCCTCAAGACGCTGCCGATCCCCTGTCGAGAGACTGGCTGAAGCAGGGATCGGGCCCAGCACCTGCTCCTCGCGGGAGGCCATCTCCTGCAGAGAGCGCACGCAACGATCCAGCCGCGTTGTCACCACCGGATCGAGCAACTGGACCGGGCGCCGGGCGAGGCCAGCCACCAACGGTTCGATATCGTTGCCTCGCAGGGCTTCGTTGACCGGCTTGAGCAATCTTTCCCGATCCTGCATCGCAAGATGGCTGGCCTCGACCTCGTCTTGCAGCTCCGGGGGCAGCCTGCTGGACCGCAAGGCATCGATACGTTCACGCGCCTCGGGGAATCGTCTTGCCAGCAGCAGCGTGGTCGCCAGGTTGACGGCCGCGAGCTTGTTGGACGGGTCTAGGGTGCAGGCCTGCTGAAAACACTCGAGCGCCTCATCCTGGCGCTGCTGATCGCGCAGCGCGACACCCAGATCATTGAGGATTTCGGCCGTTCGCTCGATCGCCAAGGCCTTTCTGAAGGCCGATTCCGCCTCATTCGGACGGTGCTGATGCCCAAGGGCACGACCCAGCCCGAGCCATGTCATGGACAGATCAGGACGGCGCTTGACCGCCTCGCGCCAAGCGCGTTCGGCATCCGGCAGGCGATGGGCCTGCAGCAGCACGCTGGCGAGATTCACCCAGCCTTCCACCCGCCCCGGTCGTACCTGAACCGCACGCTCGAACGCCTTGATCGCATCTTCCCAGCGGCCATTCTCGAAATCCTTCGACCCTTTCCGCATGGCCTTGAGCCAACCATTCACGCCAACACCTTGCTCCCCGCGTTATCGAAACCGACCCATGCCGCCCCGGACCATCTCGACGGCCGTGATCACAGCACCACTTCAGACAGGCCAAAAAGGCCGACAAGTATAATGGCTAGGAAAACTATAGGCAGGGCAAGGCCAGCCACCATATCGAAACCCCTGGGGAATGAATAACGATGGAGAAGATCATCCACTCGACTCGATCGAGCGGACTGCTCGCAGCGGCAGGACAGGGAACCCGTCTCGGGCTCGGCCCCAAGGCGTTTCTCAAATTGGGCAGACGGACCCTGCTGGAAATCGCGACATCGAAGCTGATCGAGGTCTGTGATCAGGTCGTCGTGGCCGCCCCTCCCGGCCTGGCAGATCATGCCGCGAGGCTGTTGCCCTCAGAGGTGGAGATCATCGAGGGGGGCGAATCCAGGGAAGACACGTTGATGAAACTGGCCGCAGTCGCCACGGGCGAGCTGCTGCTGTATCAATTTGTGGCTCGCCCCTTCGCATCGGCCAAACTCCATCGCGCCGTGCTAAAGGCCGCGGAAGCGCAGGGCGCGGCCACGGCCTGCGTACGACACAGCGCACCAATCGGTCTCTTTGGCGACGGACATATAACCCTGCCAAACGACCATGCCCATCTCCGGGCCTTTCAAACACCACGGGCGATCAGGCGCGACATCTTGCTCAAAGCCCGCAACCATGCCGAGCCCACCGGCCTCGACATTTGCACCCCCTATCAAACACCGCTTGCCGCCGTGGCTGGTGAGGCAAGCAATATCAAGATCACCTCGAGACTGGACTGGGACATTGCCCGGAAAGTGATCGCTCCCCGTCTCGGGCTGGATTTGATGTGACGGGGGAGCCATCCAGACGATTGCGCTGCTGCTAATCGCCAGTTTTAGCGACAATACGGGGACTGTGGTCTATAAAACAGGAACATAATGCTGGAAGGAAGCTCCGGTGCGACACACATTACCTCCCTCCTTGGTCTCATCGGCTCCTGGACGACAGGCTTTCACCACCATTCGACGACATCCCGCCTCCCACCTGTGCGCCATGCGGGCTGGGCTGGCCGGATTGATGTTTCTGCTGCTGCCGATCCTAGCAGTGGCGGCACCGTTCGCTTACATCACGAATTTCAATGACGGCACCGTCTCGGTGATCGACACGGCAACCAACACGGTGACTGACATCGTGGCCGTCGGGCACTACCCTTCCGGTGTCGCAGTCAGCCCGGATGGGGCGCAGGTCTATGTGGCTAATTACCTGGACAACAGCGTCTCGGTTATCGATACAGCGACGAATGCGGCAACCAACACCATAACCGTCGGAGCTGTGCCTTTCGGTGTCGCGATCGGCCCGGACGGGGCGCAGGTCTATGTAACGAATCAAGGCAACAACACCGTCTCGGTGATCGACACGGCAACAAACACGGTGACCAATACCGTGACCGTCGGAAACGTGCCTCGCGGTGTCGCGGTCAGCCCGAACGGGGCGCGGGTCTACGTAGCAAATAGCTATGGCCACAGCATTTCGGTGATCGATACGACGACGGTCGCAGTAACCGCCACCGTGACCGTCGGGAATGCTCCCCACGGTGTCGCGGTCAGCCCGGACGGGATGCGAGTCTATGTAACGAATGCCGATGACGACAGCGTCTCAGTGATCGACACCGCGACAGACACGGTGACCGCCGTTGTGCCCGCCGTCGGGAGCGATCCCTACGGCGTTGCGGCCAGCCCGGACGGGGCCCAAGTCTATGTGACGAACATCGATGGCATTGCGGTGATTGACACGACGACGCTCACAGTGACATTCCTGGGCGTCGGGGGCGAGCCTCTCGGCCTTGCGATCACTCCGGACGGAACACGGGCCTATGTGGCCAATTACAGCTCCGACACCGTCTCGGTAATCGACACGGCGACACTCACGATAATCGACATCGTGGACGTCGGGAGCGCGCCCACAGCCTTCGGTGCCTTTATCGGACCAGCGGACTCGGCGCCATCGGTACCGGCAAGCATTCCGACCCTCTCTGCCTGGGCCATGCCCTTGCTGGCCACGCTGCTTGCGGGCCTGGGCCTGGGCCTGTGGCGCCGGCAGGGAGTGGCCTGAGGGCGTGATATGGTGGATCACCAACCGAGATTGCAGGCTCCTCTAGGGTCTGCTATAGATCGGGTTGGCTGTTCCAGGGACTGGAGTGAGGCCACATGGTGTTCCAAGAATAAGCCGGAGGAGGGACTGGCAAATGAGTGACAACAAGAACGATCGTTTCGAGGTCAACCGTGAGTCCGAAAAACAGGCCAAGGGGACTGGGGAAGGCCTGGCCGCCGCTGGTGTTGCACGTCGCGATTTCCTGGGCCGCGTGACCAAGGGCGGCGCCGCTCTGGCCATCTTCGGTCTGAGCGCGGAAACCGCAATGCAGACCATGTTCCAGCGCAGCACCCTGTCCAGCGCAGTGGCCGCGGGCATCGAGGGTTTCAGTGTCGAGGGCAAAGTGGATGACTTCATCTACCTGAATGACCGCCCGATCAACGGTGAACTGCCGCCGCACCTGCTGCACGACGAAGTCACCCCGTACCCGAACATGTTCATCCGCAATAACGGCGTGCCGCCGGCGAAGGACAGCATCGAC
The DNA here is from genome assembly GCA_041676845.1 of Halothiobacillaceae bacterium. Lineage (GTDB taxonomy): Bacteria > Pseudomonadota > Gammaproteobacteria > Halothiobacillales > Halothiobacillaceae > Guyparkeria. The sequence goes on from JBAYRD010000002.1 coordinate 301,752, forward strand.
CCCTCGCAATGGACTCTGACCGTGAGTGGCGAGGCGGCCAACCGCGAAGTGACCTATTCGATCGATGATCTGAAAAACAAGTTCGAAAATGTGGAACGGCAGATCTGGCTCGAATGCGGAGGCAATGGGCGTGCCGCATTTGAGCCGTCACCGCGTGGCAACCAGTGGAATGTGGGTGCGGTAGGCTGCCCGACCTGGACCGGCGTGCGCCTGCGGGACGTTCTGGAAGATGTCGGTTACGACAAGGACAAGGCCGTGTATATCGGCTACAAGGCGGGCGATGCCCATCTCAGTGGCCGCGCCGATCTGGACGCCATCTCCCGTGGTTGCCCGATGCGCAAGGCAGTGGAAGACGAGACCTTGATCGTCTGGGCCATGAATGGAGAGGACATTCCCGAGCAGCATGGCTATCCGCTGCGCCTGATCACACCGGGATTCCCGGCCTCCGCCAGTGGCAAATGGCTGCAGGGCATCCTGATTCGTGACCGGGTGCACGACGGGGCCAAGATGACGGGGCAGAGCTATCGCGTACCGGCCTATCCGGTCGAGCCGGGGGCCGACGTGCCGGAAGAAGACATGGTAATCCTCGAGGAGATGCCGGTGAAATCACTCATCACCTCGCCGAAGACGGGAATCCGTGTCACGCAGGGCGACGGCCTGAAGGTACAAGGCAAGGCCTGGGATGGCTGGGGTGATGTCGAGGAGCTGCACGTGTCCATCGACTATGGTCAGACCTGGCAGGAGGCTGATCTCAAGCGGCCCGCAAACAAATTTGCCTGGCAGCTCTGGGAGGCCGATGTCGAGTTCCCGACCATCGGTTACTACCAGGTCTGGGCAAGGGCGACCAACAGCAAGGGCGAGAGCCAACCGATGATGCTGCCGGGCTGGAACCCGCGCGGGTATGGCAACAACATGGCCCACCACATCGATGTCCACGTAGTAGCTTGAGGAGCTGCCAATGAAGTCAAAGATGGCCCTGCTGTTATCGGCCCTCCTCGGCCTCCTCTGGGTAGCGCCCGCCATTGCGGGCGACCAGATCGAGGCCGCCGAGGAGTACGAGATCGACCCGGAAACCAACCTGATCAAGGCTCCAGGGTTTGAAACGGTCAAGGCCAATTGCATAGCGTGTCACTCGGCCCGGTTGATCACCGGCCGCGGGTACACCCGCGAGGTCTGGCTGGAACAAATCCGCTGGATGCAGGACAGCCAGGGCCTCTGGGAGTTTGCTCCGGAAGTGGAGGAGGAAATTCTGGACTACCTGGAAACCTACTACCCACCGCGCTAAATTTGGCTTGTTGATGACAAACGCCCCGAGGTTCCCCCGGGGCGTTTTTTTGATCATCGCTGCCTCAACGCTCGACTAACGTCATCCCGACCGGTGTCTAGTCAACTCGAACACTTCGGGTAATAGGCCACCGCCCGCTTGACGGTATCGAGCTCTTCCATTCGCTCAAATAACGCCGCCTCCGGTGCCACTCGCCAGTCATCGGATAATCGAAATGCCCCGCGTCCCAGTTCACTCTGCACCTCGACGATCAGTGGCAGCCCCTCCGATGTGCGGAATGGTTCGATGATGTCGAGCAGCCGTTCGGTGGCTTGACTACCGCAGTCGGGGGTCAGTGCCACGGTGACGCACTGGGCGAAGCGGGCGCGGGCCTCACTGAGGGTGTAGAGCTGCTTGTGGCGGATGCGCAGGTTGCCATTGAAGGAGTCGTAGGAGACATCACCTTCGACGATCACCAGCTGGTCGCGGCCTATATGGTCGGCCAAGGCTTCGATGTCTTCGCCCACCAGCCGCATCTCGCCGCGGCCGCGGCCATCATCGAGGGTGATGAATAGCTGCTTGTCGCCGCTGGCGGTGCGCATGCTGCGCTCGGCGACGCACAGGCCGGCCACTACTGCCGGCTCACCGCGGGTGAAGCCCCCGCCGACGGCTGCTGAGGCAGCCTCGGCCTTCTCGGTAAGCCTGTCCAGCCAGCCGGTAATGAAGCGCTCCAGCTCGGCTGTGTACTGGTTGATCGGGTGGCCGGTCAGGTACAGCCCGAGCACGTTCTTCTCGAGACGCAGACGCTCGTCGTCGGACCACTCGGGAAGGGGCTTGATGGGGCTGGAGACAACCGCCTCCGGCTCGTCCATACCGCCAAACAGATCACTCATGCCGGCCTCGGCGGCGGTGGCGACCTGACTGGCCGCCTTCATCGCCTCGGGAATATGGGCGTGGTGCGTGGCACGCGTCTGGCCCAACTCGTCCAGTGCACCAGCGCAGACCATCGCCTCGAGCACGCGCTTGTTGAGCGAGCCGGCGCCGACGCGTTGGCAGAATTCGTTCATGTCCTTGAACGGGCCATTTTCGGTTCGCTCCTCGACGATGCGCTGCACCACGCCCTCGCCCACCCCGCGGATTGCGCCAAGGCCGTAGACGACCTCGCGCTCGCCACCAGCGGTGAAGCGATAGGCACAGCGTTGCACGGAGGGCGGCACCACCTCGAGCCCCATGCGGCGACACTCCTCGATCAGGCCCACGACCTTGTCGGTATTGTCCATATCCGCCGAGAGGACGGCGGCCATGAAGTACGCCGGGTAGTGCGCCTTGAGCCAGGCAGTCTGATAGGCCACCAGTGCATAAGCGGCCGAGTGTGACTTGTTGAAGCCGTAGCCGGCAAACTTTTCAACCAGATCAAAGATGTAACCAGCCTGATGGGCGTCGACCCCCTTCGCCGCGGCGCCATCGAGGAAGATCTGGCGCTGCTCGGCCATTTCCTTGGGGTCTTTCTTGCCCATCGCACGCCGCAACAGGTCCGCGCCACCCAGGGTGTAACCGGCCAGGATCTGCGCGATCTGCATGACCTGTTCCTGGTAGACGATCACCCCGTAGGTGGGCTTGAGCACGTCCTCGAGCCAGGGATGGAGATACTCGACCTGCTGCTCGCCTTTCTTGCGCAGGATGAAGTCGTCGACCATGCCGGAGTCGAGCGGCCCTGGTCGGAACAGGGCCACCAGCGCGATGATTTCTTCGAAGTTGTCCGGTTGGAGCTTCTTGATCAGCCCCTTCATGCCCCTGGATTCAAGCTGGAACACGGCCGTGGTCTCGCAACGCTTGAGCAATGCGAAACTCTTCGGGTCGTCCATGGGAATGGCCGAGATGTCGATCGGCTCTTCGCCCGCCTGCTCGCGCATGGCATTGATGGCCTTGAGCGCCCAGTCGATGATAGTGAGGTTGCGCAATCCCAGGAAGTCGAACTTGATCAGCCCGACGGCCTCGACATCGTCCTTGTCGAGCTGCGAGGCCGGCGAGGCATGGTTCGCCTCACAGAACATCGGCGTGAAGTCAGTCAGCTTGCCAGGTGCAATCAGCACACCACCGGCGTGCTTGCCCACCGAGCGCGGCAGGCCCTGCAAGGCCAGCCCCATGTCGACGACCGCCTGCACTTCTTCGTCGCGATCGTAGAATTCCTTCAGGTCGGCCGAGTAACGATCAGGCTCCCTCTGACTTCTCTCCGTGCGGCCAAGGGCATCGCCCAGCGTGACGTCCATGCCGGGTTTGAAGGGGATGAGCCTGGCGATCCGGTCGACGAAGCCGTAGGGATAGCCCAGCACCCGGCCGACGTCGCGCACTACCGCCTTGGCGGCCATAGTGCCGTGGGTGGCGATCTGCGCGACGGCGTCGCGGCCGTAGCGGTCGGCGACGTAGTCGATCACCCGATCACGGCCTTCCATGCAGAAGTCGATATCGAAGTCGGGCATCGAGACCCGCTCGGGGTTGAGGAAGCGCTCGAACAGCAGGTCGAAGGCCATCGGGTCGATATCGGTGATCAACAGTGCCCAGGCAATGATCGAGCCCGCACCCGAGCCGCGCCCCGGCCCGACCGGGATATCCTGCCGTTTGGCCCACTGGATGAAGTCCGCGACGATCAGAAAATAGCCGGGAAAGCCCATCTGGATGATGACATCCAGTTCGCGTTCGAGACGCTCACGGTAGGCCTGATGATCGGCCTCCGGGACACGTTCGAGACGTTCTTCCAGCCCCCGGACGGACAGCTCGCGCAGATAATCAGACTCGGTCTGTCCCGCGGGCGTCGGGAAATTGGGCAGGAAACTCTCGCCCAGCTTCAGGGTGACGTTGCAGCGCTCAGCGATAGCGAGGCTGTTGTCGAGCGCCTCGGGAATGTCGCTGAACAGCTCGCGCATCTCGGAGGCGCTGCGCAGGTATTGGCGATCGCTGTAAGCGCGCGGGCGGCGTGGGTCCTCCAGGGTACGGCCCTGGTTGATACAGACGCGCACCTCGTGGGCCTCGAAATCCGACTGGTCAAGGAATCGCACGTCGTTGCTGGCGACCACCGGCAGATCCCGAGCGATGGCAAGGTCAACCGCCGACTCGATGAACAAACCCTCGTTGACGCGGTTGGTGCGCACAAGCTCCAGGTACAGCCGGTCGGGGAAGCGCTCGGCCCAGAACGCCAACGTCTCGTCAGTGAGGTGATCCAGCCCGTGGACCAGCCCACGCCCCAGATCGCTGTCGACACCGATCAGGGCGATCAGACCCTCGCACTGCGCAGGGCTCAGCCAGTCGCGATCCAGACAGGGCTTGTCATTGTGCTGTCCCTCGCAGTAGGCCCGTGACACCAGCTCGGTCAAGTGCCGGAAACCGATGTCGTTCTGTGCCAACAGCAGCACACGCGATGGCGGGGTCTGGCTGTTTTCGTAGAGCAAACAGTCCGCGCCGAAGATGGGCTTGACCCCTGCTTTGAGTGCGGCCTGGTAGAACTTCACAAATCCGAACAGGTTGCTCTGGTCGGTCAAGGCGATGGCCGGCATGCCGCGGGCCTTGGCCTGAACGACCGCGTCCTTGACTCGCAGGGTGCCGTCGATCAGTGAGTATTCGCTGTGCACATGAAGGTGGACGAAGCTCATGCGACGGCCTCCTCTTGTGGGAGCGGACCTTGGCCGCACAAGCGGCAGCAGTACCCGCCTGAAACTGACCAGAGGCTCGCGCCTGCCGGCACGATTCGCTTGCAAGGCAAGCTCCCACAGCTGGCAAGCGCCCCACTGTGGGAGCGGGCATTGGCCGCGAAGGCGGCGGCAGCCGCCGTCCCGGCCGGATCGTGGCACCAGGCGGAGCCCGGAAGAACTCGTGCCTGGCGGCGCGATTCGCTTGCAAGGCAAGCTCCCACAGACAGCAGGGAAGACGCAGGAGCGGCTTTAGCCACGATAGGTGCAGGAGCCAAAGCCTGGCCAGCGCGCCTGAAAGCACCCTTGCGGGCAGAGGCATTGCAGGAGCGCGGCGGTTGCCGCAGAAACGTGGGCACAAGAACAGTACTCACTTGCCCTCCAGCCGCGCCAGGGTGTCGGCTTCCATGTCCTTGAGATCCTGGATCTCCTCGTCGCTGAAGCCGGCGGCCTTCCGCCCGACCTCATCGTACGGCCCGCGGATCCGGCCGGCCATGTACTGCTGCAACAACTCGCGGAAGGTCTGGCGCGGGTCGACGCCGCGCTGCTGACAGGCGTAATGGAACCAGCGCGTGCCTATCTCGACATGGCCGATCTCCTCGGCGTAGATCACGTCGAGGATCTCGATCAGTGGCTGGTCGTCGTATTTGGCCAAGCGGCGCTGGATACCGGGGGTGACGTCCAGCCCGCGGGCCTCGAGCACGCGCGGGATCAAGGCCATGCGCACCATTACGTCGTGTTCGGTCCCGAAGACGGTCTCCCACAAGCTGGCGTGGGCCGGGAAAGCGCCGTAGGCATAACCGCGCTCGCGCAGATAGCCATCCAGCAACTCGAAGTGCTTGGCCTCGTCGCACGCCACCGAGAGCCAGTCGCGGTAGAAATCCGCCGGCATGTCATCGAAGCGGTAGCAGGCGTCCAATCCGATATTCAAGGCGTTGAACTCGATATGCGCGAAGGAATGCGCCATCGCCGCACGCCCTTCGACCGTGGCCGGGCCGCGTTTCGGCACATCTTTCGGCGCAACCAGCTCGGGGCTCGCGGGACGACCGGGATCAGGCACCGACTCGACCGACGACGGCGGCAGGGGCAGCTGCTCATCCGGCAGCGCCATGGCTTCTTGGTAGAGTGTGCGGACAGCAGCGGCCTTGGTGACCGGGTCGCGGTCGCGTAGGGCTTGCCCGGCCCGTTCGCGCAGCGTATCGGTCATGCCTGCCCTCCCCGCTTCCGGGCTCGCTCGGCGAGAAAGTCGCGCAGGTCGTCTTCGAGCTCACGGTAGCGGGCGATCGCCGCATGGCCAGCCTCGGTCACCTTGGCGTGGCCGCCGCCGGCACCGCCGACCTCTCTGGTCACGTAGATCTCGTCTTCGAGCTGGTTGACCTCCTGAATCAGCGACCAGGCGCGCTTGTAACTCATACCGAGCTTGCGCGCTGCGTGACTGATCGTCCCCAGCTCATCGATCGCCTCCATCAGCCGCACCTTGCCCACACCCAGATAATGCTCGCCGGCTGCGTCGATCAGCCAGAGTCGGGCATGAATCCTCGGGGCGTAGGCCTCGCCGGGAAGTCGTTTCTGACGAGATTTCTTCGACATTCGTGCGCAATCCGTAAATGAGCAAATGATACCGCCATGGTACCCGGGCAACTCGGGCCACCCTGGCTACCTTGCTTGGGCCGTTCGGTCGGATGACAAGCTGAGACGGGCAGCTCGACCGACCGGATCGTGACCAGAGCAAAGGGACGATGGCCTGTCTGCACTCATGGTCGCGATGGCCTGCGAAGGACTCAATAGCGCAGGGTTTCCAGTATTCCAGGCCATGATCCCGGGCCAAGACACCAAGCTGGTTCTCCAGGCCAATACCCCGAGCTAATAGCCCAAACTAATAGCCCAGGCGCTTGCGGGCGATCCGGTGCAATTCCGGGGTGGCGGCGGCACAGACCGTGGTGGTGTCCAGTCCGACGCCCTGGCCTTCCAGATCGGTGAACAGGCCGCCAGCCTCGCGGACAATCACCGATAGGGCCGCAATATCAAGCACGTTGACGTCCGACTCGATCACCAGATCGATCGCTCCACGCGCCAGCAGATGATAATGGTAGAAGTCGCCATAGCCGCGCAGACGGTTGACCTCGGTGACCAGTGTGCCGAGCCCCGCCCAGCCAGCCGGCCGCCCCGCGAGCGTGGTCAGGTTGCCGACCGACAGGGTCGCATCAGCGAGCGAGTCAATCGTGGAGACTCGGGCCTCACGGTCCATGTAGAAAGCGCCACCACCCTTCTCCGCGTAGGCGTACTCGCCGAACACCGGCGCACTGGAAACCCCCAGAATCAGCTCATCGCCCCGCATCAACGCGATCTGCGTCGAGAAAAACGGGTACTCACGCACGAAACTCTTGGTGCCATCGATCGGGTCGACCAGCCAGGTGAACTCGGCCTCGGGCCGGGTCTTGCCGGTCTCCTCACCGTAGAAGCCGTGATCCGGGAAGGCATCGAGGATGACGGACTTGATTGCCTCCTCGGTCTCGACGTCGGCCACGGTGACCGGTGTGGCGTCTTCCTTTATCTCGATCTTGATGTTCTGCTGCCAATAGCGGCGGACGACCGATTCAGCCGCGCGCGCGGCGGCAAGGGCAGTTTCTAGGTATTGACTCTGCATGGATACGTTTCCTGGTTTTCTTCTGGATTTCCTGCCGGATAGCGGCGTGATGGGCGGCATTGTAACCGAGACCCTGACAGGGGCGATTTGCCCCAATTACTATTCGCCCCGACCACGTTCCGCTCCGGTCACAGACGCACGCCGCGCAACCACTTGAACACATTGATCACCGAGGAGAGCGCCTGCGCCACGTAAGTCAGCGCCGCCGCGTGCAGGATCCGTCGTGCTGGGCGTCGGTCAGCCCGTTTGAGCAGCCCCGCCTCCTGGAGCATGGGCAGGGCGCGGTTGAAGCTCGCATCCAGCTCGGTCGGCAAGGTGGCCAGATGGGCGAACACCGGCACGGCCATGGTGAGCACGCCGCCGGCGAACATCACCAGCCCGGCGAGCGGCCCTTTCTGAATGACCGACACGACCGGAATGGCCACTAGGGTCCAGCCAGCGATCCGCTGCGCCCACAGGGTACGCTCGACCACCTCCTGGCGCCGTTGAAACGGGGGGTAATCCTCAGCGTGCTGCAAGGCATGTCCCACTTCGTGAGCGGCCACGGTAATCGCGGTAAGCGACCGGCCGGAAAAATGGCCTGGGGACAGCCGCACGGCCTGATCTACCGGATCGTAGTGATCCCCCGACTCCGTCTGCTCCACCTTGACGTACTCGAGGTGGTGCCGGTCGAGCAGATAGCGGGCGAGATCGGCACCGCTGAAGTCGAACCGGTCGGCCGGCTGACTATAACGCCGCATCACCTGCCCTACCCACCAACCCGGCAGGTAGGACAGCGCGACCATCAGGCCGAGACCAATCAACAGCCCGATACCCATCAGTCCTCCGGACGCCCGGTTTCGATCTGATAGATGAGATCGCCGGACTGCGACTCGGCGCTACTGGAGAGCTCAAGACGCAGGAACCGGTTGAGGCGATAGCTTGTGATGACTTCGCCGACACCATCGAACACGCCCACGGCATAACGAACCAGGAGGTTATCCCCGATGCGCTTGCCGACACTCAGACGTGTGCCTTCGACGCCGTCGGCCGACGTAAATCCGATCTCGTCGACACCGAACACGGACTTGACCTGCTGGGCCATCTCATCGCCCTGCCGGATGCCCAGCCCGGCGATGGCGTTGAGCAGCAAAGAGGCATCGGCATCACCGCCCGTCGACAGCCGCCGACCGGTAAGCAGCAGCGACAAGGCGTCGCTGGGTGACGTCGCCGGGCGGGAAAACACCTCGGTTTCCGGTGAGTCGAGCGGACCGATAACTTGCAACCCCACCACGGTGCCGTCCGCGTCGTCGATCTGGCGGGTGGCGACCACATCCAGCCCGGGCGAAGTCAGCGCGCCGGAAAAGATCAGGCGCCCGCGCTCAACAGTCAATAACTGGCCGTAGGCATCGTAACGCCCATCAACCAGCCGGATCTCGCCAAACCCGCCAACCGGCTGATCCGGCCGTATCCGCAGGTCGATCCCGCCGGTCAGACGTGTCGCCAGTCCCAGCCCACGCAGGCTGACATCCTCGCCCAGCACCACCTCGATATCGCCCGTGACCGGATAGATGACCGACCGCGGCTCGCGTTTCTCACCGACGATAACCAGGTCCTCGGAGTTGCTGCGTACGCCTGACGGCAACCGAGCGATATTGACGATGGCTAACGGTACATGTATCTGGCCCGACAGCTGGCCGCCAGATGGCCTGAACTCGCCCACCAGATCCGGGCGCGCATCCAGTGCCAGGGTCGGCAGGCGCAGCAGGGGCACCGCCTCGCCACCCAGACGCGCACTCACCTGCCAGTCGTCGAGAGACTTGACCCGCCCCGTCCCCTCCAGCTCAAGACGTCCGCGACTGGCCGGCATGGCGGTCTCGGTTACATGGCGCCCATCAAATACCGGTTTCGGCGGTGTGTCCGCCTCACCAAGCAGAGACCCTGACAGCTGCAGGTCGCCATCCGGACTGAGCGTAATTTCCAAGCGCCCGTCGCGATATTCAGTCCCGGCCGCCAACGAGGCAAAGCCGAGCCCCTGCCCTGTCAGCCGACCAGACACACTGGGCGCATCGAGCCGGCCAGCCAGTGTCAACCGTCCGCCGACGGTGCCGACCACGTCGCTGACCGGCATGTTCATTGGGCCGCCCAACCGCTCGAGCAGGGGAAATAGCCGGCCGAGATCGACTCGGCTCAGCGACAGATCACCCGCGATCGACCGATCCTCAAGACTGGCCCGCCCCTGTCCAGCAAACATCAGCCAATCCTCGAGCCCACCCTTGAGGCTGGCGTTGATCTCCTCATCGACCAGCCGGAGGGACAACCGTGTCTCGGGGTAGGCCACCACCTCGGCGGCCGTCTCATCGTCCTCATCTTGCGCAACAACCCGCAACTCACTGGCCGGCAGGACCAGCGATAGGTCGGCCGTTCGATCACCCTCGGCCAGGGCCAACTGCCCATCCATCTTCAATCGCCCTGGCCATTCCATCTCATCCCCGGCTAACTCGGGCCACTGCCGCCAAATGGTCTTCCAGATAGCTTCCAGGGCAAGGTCGGCCCGGAGCTGCGCCTCCAGACCACTCGTCTGGCGCTCACCGTCCAGGCACAGCGAGCCGGGTCGATCGATAGCGGCGGCGACCGGCGCCAGGCACAGCCCATCAACGCGTTGCAGCGCAGGCGACAAGGACAGTTGTGCCGGTGCCAGCAGGCGCCAGCCCCCTGCCCGGGGCGAGTCCAGCGTCAACTGCGTCATCCGTCCCTGCCAGACATTCTCCTGCCAACCACCCCGCGCCTCGAGGTGAGCGTCGGTTGAACCGCGAAGATCAAGCGTCCAGTGATGGTCGGCGCGGCGCCCGTCTACCAAAACAGTCAGCTGCTCGAACAGCAGTTCTTCGTCATCATCACGCGTGGAGCGCAAGCGATCGGCCTGCAGCGACAGCTGTACCGGCCGATCCTCGATTGGTGACGACTCGTCGTCACCCGCATCGACACGGGCATTGGTCACCAGACGATCGAGCTGGTAGCCGGCCAGTCGCAGCCGTTCGCCCCGTAAGTCGAGCTCACCGTGGGGCGCCAGTAACGGCCCGGTAACGGACAGATCCAGCTCGACCGAGCCGCGAGCTGTCTGTGGCTGCAACGCGGCTAGATCAAGACCCGGCACGCGCGCGAGCAAATCCCATGGCAGCGCTGCCAGATCAGGAGCGGACAACTGGGCCTCGACCCCGTCGAGCCGCCACCGGGCCCAGTCGGGTGACAGGGTCAGGCCGCCGGATATCGACAGGTCGGCCCCCGGGGCGGTCAACGTGGCGCGCTGCACAGATAATCGCCCTTGCTCCAGCCGGACCGCCAGCTGCAGCTCGGCCGAGCGACCCGCATCCGGCTCACCACCTTCTGTCAACCGCAGCTCGCCAGCCTCCAGGACCACGCGACTGCGCTCAATCCAGCCGGCGGCCGTCAAAGGACCATGCCCGTCAAGCAAGGCGAGCGACTCGGGCAACTGGCCGTCCAGGTGACCACTGCTGGCCAACTGCGCGGCAGACTCATCCTCGCCACCGGGAAGCGGCAAGGCCTCAATCTGCCAGTCGGCTGTGAAGGCCAGATCAGAAGCCAGCTCGCCGTCTAAGTGCAACTGACCGCCCGCCACCATGCCGGAAAGCCGAGCGGTGGCCTGTGTTTGGTCGAGGCGCAGGTCGAGGGCCACGTCTTCGACTGGCTCACCAGCAAGCTGCCCGTTGAGGGCGGAGATCTTGACCTGCCCGGCTGCCGGCAACCAGCCTTCCATCGCATCGAGCTGCGCGTCGAACATGAAGCCGAGGTTTCCTGGCATGGCCGCGTCGATCCAGGCCGGATCGATCGACTCGGCCCGCCCCGTCAACGCCACCGACCAATCGGGGGCCCAGCGCGCCTCGCCCTGCAGGTCGAGCAGACCGCCAAGGACAGCGACTCGCAGGGTATCAAGGTGCAGCTGCGATGCGCCAAGCGCCAGCTCCAGCCGACCGCAGGCCGTCGCCGGCACCCCGTCGACTCCGATCCAAGCGAGCTGCGGGACCAGTGTGACGCTATCCTGCAGCGAGCCGTCGGCCGTGATCTGCCCCGACAGCCAACCGCGGGGATGATCGATCAGCAGTTCCAGCTGGGCGACCAACGGCATCGCTCCGGTCGGTTCGAGCATCAAATCACCGGCGGCCTCCAGCCGCAGGTCATCGGGCAGGCGCAAGTCGAGCTCGCCCAGCGCCACCGCCAGCCTGGGCCGTTCGCCTCGTGTCTCCAGATGGCCCTCCAGACGACCGCGCAGCAGCTGGTAGCGCTGCCCGTCACGAAGAATGACCAGCTGATCGATCGCCAACTGGTCGACATCGACGGCGACCGCCGGGAGCGACGGCAAGCGCCAGGGAGCGTCATCCGCATTCGGGGCCATTGCTTCGCCGAGCGGCAGTTCGACCTCGCCGCCACGCAGCGACAGCTCGAACAGATGCAGTCGGCCACGCCAGAGTTCAGCCGGATCGATACGCAGCCGGGTGGTGTCCATACGCAGCCGCGCCCCCTCTTGCGGAGACCAGATCACCCCGTCGAGGGTCAGCCCCTGCCAGGGGGTGCCCGCCACCTGCTCGACCGACAGCGGCGGCAACAGGCGCTCGGCCTGCTGGATGCCCCACTGCGTACCTGCAGGCGTCGAGGTCAACCACCACAGACCGGCCAGCGCAAGCAATACCAGCAACGCAGCCGACCAGGCGGCGACCAGCACCAGGCGGCGCAGCCAGATCAGGCTCGTCAGCAGTAGCGCGGCCAGATTCAAAACGCCGACCCCAGTCCCAGATGCAGCCGCGGCAGGCCACCGCTCCCGTCCAGTGGCTGGGCCACGTCAAGACGCACCACACCAACCGGCGAGCGCCAGCGCAGCCCCAACCCCGCACCGGTGCGAAGATCGGCCTTGGGGTCAATGTAGGCGTTACCGGTATCGACGAAGGCGGCCAGATACCAGTCGTCCCGAATCACCGGATACATCGCCTCGATACTACCGGCAACCAGGTACTTGCCCCCAATGCGGGTACCGTTTTCGTCTCTCGGCGAGAGCGACTCGTAGCCATAGCCGCGCACGGAACGATCTCCGCCGGTGAAAAACCGCAGCGAACGCGGCATCTTGTCGAACTCGTCGGTGGCGATCATCCCCGCCTCTCCCCGGCCGGCAAAGATCCAGCGCCCAAGCGGCAGGTAGCCACCGACAAACACTCGACTGCGCAGGAAGCTCGCGGCCGAAAGCACCGGCTCGGCCGCCCCCTGCAAAGACACGTTGAACACCACCCCCTCGGTGGGGAACAACGGATCGTCCAGCCCGTTGTAGCCCAGGCGCCCGCCGAGAATGGCAAACCCATTCGATTCGGACGGTTCGTCGCCGTAGCGGCTGCGATCAAACAGGTACTCGGTGAACAGCGACCGCGTCCAGCGATCACCCTCATGCACCCATTGCACCCCGCTCGCCGCGGTAGTGGTGACGATGTTGTTGTTGTCTTCCCGAGTCATCCGCGCGTAGATATCGTAGCGTTCGCGCAGCGGGTCGGCGGCACGAGGAATCGAGTAGCTGGTATCCAGGCGTTGCTCGATGGCCGACAGCTGGGTGCGCGCCGTCCACTGGTGGCCACGCCGATTGACGTAACGGCGCTTTACATTGGCACCAACGCGCGGTCCGACGTCCGTGGCGTAGCCGGCCCGTAATTCGTAGGCGGTGCGTGGGCTTGCCTGGGTGGTGATGGTCACGGGCACTTCGAGCTGCTCGCGCTCGTCGAGTCGTGGCCGGACCGCGGCGGACTCGAAGTATTCGGTGCCGGTGAGGTTCTGGTTCATCGCCAGCAGATCGCGGCTGGTGTACGGCGCGCCGGGTGGCACGCCAGTCAGGCGCAGGGCCAGCTCGGGTTCGAGCACCGACTGCTCGATACTTACCTTGCCGAAGTGATAGCGAGAACCGGCGTCGAGCGCCAGGGCGATCTGCGCCGACTGTGTCGCCGGGTCGACCCGCAGCTCGCGCGTGGTGAAGTGTGCGTCGAGATAACCCTGCCCCTGCACCCGCGAAAGCAGCCCGTCACGAAAGGCATCATAAGCTGACTGGTCGAGCGGCTCCCCGGGTGCCGGCCGATGTTCGCTGATGAAGCGGTCTACCGACCCCAGTGATCGGATCTCTGCGGGCAGGTCGACCGTCACCGTCTCAATGGTGGTCACCGGGCCCACCTCGATATCCAGTGCCGGGTCGCGGCAATCCTGGCGCGACCGGATAGATGGGCGGATGCGCGCATTGAAGTAGCCGTCAGCCTGCAATGCCTCCCTGGCCGCCTTGACGGCAGCGTCGAGATAGCGGCGGATCTGGGCGGTGCTCGCCTGGCAGGAAAAGCCCACTCGGGGCACGGACAGACCGACGTTGGTGATCAACCGGGTTTCCGACAGGCCGGTCAGCTGCAGCTGTGGCGTGGCCGCCGCCATGGCTCCCGACCACCCGAAGAAAAATGTCGCGATCAGCCAGGCCGCGCCAAGGCGCAAGCGGGACGGCAGCCACCAAGACCGCCCCGAGGCAACCAACTACACCACCTCAGCCAGATCGCCTTTCCGCTCCAACCAGGCGCGACGGTCAGCCGCCCGTTTCTTGGCGAGCAACATGTCAAACACCTCCAGGGTGTCGTCACCCTCGACCTTCAACTGGACCAGGCGGCGGGTGGCCGGGGCGAGCGTGGATTCGCGCAGCTGGATCGGATTCATCTCGCCCAGACCCTTGAAGCGGGTCACCTGAATCTTGCCACGACGCCCCTCGGCCTCGAGCCGGTCGATGATGCCGTCACGCTCGTGCTCGTCGAGTGCATAGAACATCTCCTTGCCGATATCGATGCGGTACAGCGGCGGCATGGCGACAAAGACGTGACCGGCGTCGACCAGCGCCGGGAAATGACGCAGGAACAATGCCGTCAGCAGGGTGGCGATGTGCAGACCGTCGGAGTCGGCATCAGCGAGGATGCAGACCTTACCGTAACGCAGCTTGCTAAGGTCGTCGGAGCCAGGCTCCAGTCCCAGCGCCACGGCGATATCGTGCACCTCCTGGCTGGCGAGCACCTGGGCGGGATCGGTCTCCCAGGTGTTCAGGATCTTGCCGCGCAGCGGCATGATCGCCTGGAAATCACGGTCGCGGGCCTGCTTGGCCGAGCCACCGGCCGAATCACCCTCGACCAGGAACAGCTCGGTGCGCGACAGATCGGTCGAGGCGCAGTCGGCCAGCTTGCCCGGCAGCGCCGGACCACTGGTCACCCGTTTGCGGGCGACCTTCCTCTCGCTCTTGATCCGATCCTGAGCCGACTCGATCGCGATTTTCGCGATGCGTTCGCCCATCTCCGGGTGCTGATTGAGATAGAGCGACAGCGCATCCTTGATCACGCCGCTGATGAAGCTGGCCGACTCGCGCGACGACAGCCGCTCCTTGGTCTGCCCGGCGAACTGCGGGTCGTGCAGCTTGGCCGACAGTACGAATCGCAGCCGTTCGAAGACATCCTCCGGTGACAGGCGCACGCCGCGCGGCAGCAGGTTGCGGAACTCGCAGAACTCGCGAATCGCCTCGGTCAGTCCCTGGCGCAGACCATTGACATGCGCGCCGCCCTGCAAGGTCGGAATGAGATTGACGTAGCTCTCAGTCAACCCCTCGCCCGGCTCGGTGGCCCAGACCACCGCCCAGGCCACTTCCTGGGCACGCCTGCCGTCGGGCGCCCGCATATGGCCGACGAACCCCTCCGGCGGCAGTACCTCCTGACCGCGAACGCTCTCCAGCAGGTAGTCGCTTAGTCCATCGGCATAGCACCACTCCTCGCGCTCACCGCTGACCTCGTCCGTCAGGCTGACCTTGAGACCTGGGCAAAGCACCGCCTTGGCGCGCAACACGTGGCGCAGTCGCGACATATTGAAGCGTGGTTGGTCAAAGTAGCGGGTGTCCGGCCAGAAGGTCAGGCGCGTACCGGTATTGCGCTGGCCGACCGTGTCGATGACTTCCAGTGGGTGGGTGACCTCGCCGTGGGCAAACTCGATGCGATGCAGTTGCCCGCCCCGCTTGATATCCACCACCAGCCGGTTCGACAGGGCATTGACCACCGCCACACCCACGCCATGCAGGCCGCCGGAGAACTGGTAGGACTTGTCCGAAAACTTGCCGCCGGCATGCAGGCGCGTGAGGATCAGCTCCACGCCGGTGATGCCATGCTCGGGATGCAGATCGACCGGCATGCCACGGCCGTCGTCCGTGACCGTCAGTGCACCATCCACATGCACGATCACGTCGATCATGCTGGCATGGCCGCTGATCGCCTCATCGACGCTGTTGTCGATCACCTCCTGGGCCAGATGGTTCGGCCGGGTAACGTCGGTATACATGCCCGGGCGCTTTTTCACCGGGTCAAGGCCAGTGAGCACCTCGATTGAGCCGGAGTCATAGTCGGATCGTTCAGCCATAATCAACCGTGCATCCCTTGAAAATCATGCCCCGCGCGGGTCGAACAGGTGCTCAATTGGGTCATCGAAGGTGGACCATCGCGGCCTGTGGCAAATTGTACACACCTACCTTGATGCTGGCAGCCGTTCCCGCCTCGGCCTTGAAAACCGACCGGGCGCCGCCATGTAAGGCCACACCAGCTTTTCACGAGGACAGTCCAGCCATGAGCGAAAGTGCGCACGTCTTTTCCGTCACCACCCCGGAGTTTGCCGACAAAGTCGTCGATGCTTCCCACGAAACCCCAGTAATGGTCGACTTCTGGGCGGAATGGTGCGGCCCTTGCCGCCAGCTGATGCCGCTGCTGACACAGATCGTCGAGAGCATGGATGGCCAAATAAAACTCGCCAAGGTCGACACCGAGACGGAGCAGGAGCTGGCTCAGCAGTTCGGCGTGCGCAGCCTGCCCACGGTGATACTGTTCGTCGGCGGTCGACCGGTCGACCAGTTCCAGGGCGCACTGCCCGAGAGACAGATCCGTGAATTCATCGGCCGTCATGTGCTGTCCGAGATCGACAAGCTGCGTCGTGAGGCCCAGCAGGTGCGTGCTGCCGGGGCGACCGAGCAGGCGATGGATCTGCTCAAGCAGGCCAACCTGCAAGAGCCGAGCAACGTCGAGGTGCTGCTGGATCTCGCCGACCTGCTCGCCGCCGAAGGCGACCTCGACCAGGCCTGGCAGATCCTGGAGGCCCTGCCCATGGACGCCGCTACGCGTGACGATGTGCGCGAACTGAAGGCCCGCATCGGCATGGCGCGCTCGGCCCGCTCTGGCCCACCCGAAGACGAGCTGCAATCACGCATCGAGGCTGATCCGAAAGATTTGGAGGCACGCGAGGCGTTGGCCGCAAAATTTGCGATACGCAATGAGATCGAGGGCGCGCTGGAGCAGTATTACCAGATAATGCTGCATGATCGGGCCTACAATGACGATGCCGGTCGCCGCGGCCTGATCGACATGTTCGAAATGCTGGGCGCCGAGCACCCACTCACTCGCCAGTACCGCCGCCAGATGTTCGGCCTGCTGCACTGACCCGCCGATCGGGCGGCCGTTACCGGGCAGATCGCCTATGCACGAGCACCATCGCCCCGACGACCTGATCGACCAAGCCGGCCGCGCCCTGGGCATCGGCATCGCGCTCAACCTCGGCTTTGTCGTGATCGAGGCGACCGCCGGCATTCTGGGCCAGTCGATGGCCCTGCTGGCCGACGCCGCCCACAACTTCGGTGACGTGCTGGGACTGGTGCTGGCCTGGGGCGCGAACCGGCTCAGTCGCCGCCTGGCCGACCAGCAATTCAGCTACGGACTGGGCAGCAGCACCATGCTGGCCGCCCTGATCAACGGCATCACTCTGATACTCGCCTCGCTATGGGTCCTCTGGGAGGCAGGCATGCGCATCGCCGATCCGCCGAGCGTCGACGGGGTGCTGGTGATCGCCGTCGCGTTTGCCGGCGTGGTAATCAACACTGCGACCGCCTGGCTACTGATGGCCCAGCAAAAACACGACCTCAACCTGCACGGGGCCTTCCTGCACATGGTCGCCGACGCTGCCGTCTCGGTGGCCGTGGGGCTCTCGGGGCTAGCCGTGCTGCTGACCGGCCAGGCCTGGATCGATCCCGCACTCAGCATCCTGGTGAGTCTGGTGATCCTGGTGCCTGCACTGGGTCTGACCCGGCGTGCGCTGCAACTGATCCTCCACGGCGTACCGAGCGGGATCGACCTCGACGAGGTCGAACAGCTCCTCGCCGCCCTGCCCGGCGTCACCGATCATCACCACCTGCACGTCTGGGCGCTATCGACCCGCAAGACGGCGCTGAGCGTCCATCTGGTCATGCCCACGCCGCCCACCGATCACGACCGCTTCCTCCGTCAGCTTCAGCAGGAGCTCAAGCGGCGGTTCGACATCGAGCACGCCACCGTACAAATCGAGCGGGGCGGCTGCCCCTGCCCGATCGACGCATAGTCGCGATTAATTGCCGCCACGGGATAGTGGATAGGCCCGGGCAGCCCCGAATCAGCGCAGCTGCAACCGATCGAAAAAGGCATCCAATGCCTCACGGGCACACTCGGTATCCTTGTCGCCACCCGGCGCGCCACTGATGCCCAGCGCGCCGATGGTCGAGCCGGCCGATTCGATCGCCACCGCCCCATCGAGCATGAGAATCCCGTCGACGTGATTCATCTCCATGCGGATGTCCTCGCGATTGGCGCGAAAAGCTCCCGAATCGATCCCGGCCAGGATCACCGCACGGGCCTTGTCGGTCGCAATCTGGCGGGTGAAGCGTGGTGCATGGGTAGCGCGCATCATCACCTGCGGATCACCAGACCGATCGACCACCACCGCGGTCACCGCGTAGCCTCGGCGCGTGCAGGCGGCGATCGCCTCCTCGGCAATTTCTGCCGCCAGCCCCATGCCGATCCGCTCGCTCGTGACCACGTCCCCCGCATCATCGGCATGCTCTTTGGCCTGGACACAGGCAGCAGCCAGCATCAAGACCAACGCCAGCATTCGACCCATAAAGACCCCCTCATGGCAAACCCTCTGCCATGGCTGTCGATGCAAGGAAAATCTCGCTCAGCGACCGCCAGCAATCACCCAGCCGGTCATGCCAGCGAACGTCAGAAGCACCCCGGCCGGGGTCAGCATCAGCAGATTCATGAACTGACTCTTATCATCCGCGCTGGTAAAAAGCAACGGCCCAAGACCACCGACTACACCGGCGATCGAGAGAATCACGCCAATCACCAGTATGACCTTCGACACCAAGCCGAAACCGGTCTGTCGCGACGGCGCCTCGAAACGGTAGGGATTGCCGATGCCCGGCTCGAACTCCTCCTCCGACGGGGGAGGAATTTGTTTCTCGGAATGATCGGTCATCGTGCCACCCTTTATAAAATCAGACTCTGGGAGCATCGAATGCTAACAGACCTGAGTAGACAGGCCGAAGCGCAGCCGGCGCAAGCCAGTCTTTTTGCTAGACTGTCGCCACGAGAAACTGCGGGGCCCCAGACAGGTGCTGCTCCGCAACCCACGCATATCAGACCCGAGGAAGATCAACGTGCTCGAATTCTCCGTAAAAAGTGGCGCTCCGGAAAAACAGCGTACCGCCTGCCTGATCGTCGGGGTGTTCGAGTCCCGCCGTCTGTCGGCCGCCGCGGAAACCATCGATCAGGTCAGCGACGGTTTCATCTCGGCCATCACCCGACGCGGGGACATGGACGGCGATCTGGGCGATACCTTGCTGCTGCACGGCGTGCCCAACATCCAGGCCGACCGCGTCATGCTGGTCGGACTTGGCAAGGAGCGAGAGCTGGATACTCGGGGGCTGATCAAGGCGACTCGTGCCGCGGTCGAGGCCCTGCACCACCGTGGCACGGCCGAGTGCGTGAGCCATCTCTCGGAGATCAATGTGCGCGGCGGCAGCATAAAGCAGGTGTTGCGCCAGAGTGTCGTCGCCATCGGCGACGCCCTGTACCGCTTCGACGACCTGAAGACCGATCGGGATCTCGGACCCCGCCGTCCACTGCGCAAAGTGACCTTCATCCTGCCGACGCGGCGCGAGTTGATGGAGGCCGAACGTTACGTGCGCGAAGCCACCGCTATCAGCAACGGCATGCGCATGGCAAAGAACCTCGCCAACATGCCGGGCAATCTGCTCACCCCCACCACCATGGCCGAGCACGCCCGCAAGATGACCGAGACCCACCTGCATCTGTCAGTAGAAGTGCTGGACCAGTCCCGGATGGAAGCGCTGGGCATGAATGCCTTGCTCGCGGTAGCCAGGGGCAGCAATGAGCCGCCCAAACTGATCGTGATGGAGCACATGGGGGCGGATGCCGATACGCCACCGATCGTGCTGGTCGGCAAGGGCGTGACCTTCGATTCCGGCGGAATCTCGATCAAGCCCGGCGCCGACATGGATCAGATGAAATTCGACATGGGTGGCGCAGCAGCCACCATCGGCGTGATGTCTGCGGTCGCGGAAATGCAGCTGCCGATCAACGTCGTCGGCATTATTCCGACAGTCGAGAACATGCCTGATGGCGCTGCCATGAAACCCGGTGACGTGATCCGCAGCATGTCGGGACAGACGATCGAGGTGCTGAATACCGACGCCGAGGGCCGGCTGATCCTCTGCGACGCCCTCACCTATGCCACACGCTACAAGCCGGCCGCAATCATCGACATCGCCACCCTGACCGGCGCCTGTGTCATTGCGTTGGGACATCATCCGAGCGGCTTGCTCTCCAACCACGACCCGCTGGCGCAGGAGGTCTTGCAGGCCGGTGACAATGTCAACGACCGGGCTTGGCAACTACCCCTGTGGGATGAGTACCAGGATCAGCTGAAGAGCAACTTCGCCGACATGGCAAACATCGGCGGGCGGGCCGGTGGCACGATTACGGCAGCGGCCTTCCTGTCCCGCTTCGTTGGTGATTACCACTGGGCGCACCTGGATATCGCCGGGACAGCCTGGAAAGAGGGTGAGGAGAAAGGTGCGACCGGCCGGCCGGTACCGCTGCTGGCCGAGTTCCTGATGAACCGCGCGCAGCAACAAAAAGACAGCGACGATTAAGGAAACTCTACGCAGGCGTCACACCTGACACCTTCCAAGCTGCGGTACCCAAACGACCACGCCCCCTGATGATTAAATCGGGGGGCGTGGTCGTTTGGCCCATTTTTCTGCGGCGGGCCTTGCTTCAATCACACTCGTCCACACGCTCTTGGTTGCGTCGGCGCTGCTGACGTTTCTGCTCCGGCAAATTGTCATGGAGTTGGTCGCGCAGGGCGAGCATGAACTGTCTGGCATCGTTGATACTCATTCCCGGCACATCCACTTCGGCGAAAGTACGAGCATAGAGCTTTTCGGCACTCGCCCGAATCTCGTCAATCAGTGGCAACGCTCGCTCGGTCAGACGAATGATCTTGCAGCGCCGGTCAGTGCCGCACTGGATCCGTTCGACCCATTCGTCACGCGAGAGCCGGTCGATCATGGCCACCATCGAAGGGCCCTCAACCCCAAGCTCCTCGGCCAGCTCCGACTGGATCAAACCTTTGGGATACATTGACACAATGGCCATGGTCCGCCATTTGGCCTGACTCAGACCGTGATGGGCAAGCTCATGGTCAAGCAACTGGCGCCAGAGCTGGTCAACCCGATGCAGCAGTACCGGGAGAGCATCCTCGACACAGGTCTCGAATCCCGCTTTCGTGTCGTTAGCCATGTTTAAAGGTTCCTGGACAGAAGGAATGGTATTGCCGGCATTCCCAATCCGGCTGAGTCCATCTTGCCAGCCTGCTCCCCGACCTCCAACAATTCGCCTGGCTACCTGTTCCCCGGTCAGCCACAAAAAACCGCCTCAATACCCATAAGATAGGCAAAGAGACGGCCAGGGTTTAGCCAATGGTGCGTGATCGCAGTAGCGCCTTCCCTCACTCCTCGCTGAAAATCACGTCCGCGGTAACGCCCTCACTAGCAGCGAAATTCTTCAGACGCCGGATGGCCTCAAGCTGGATTTGGCGCACCCGCTCACGGGTACAGCCCAAGATCCCACCCACTTCCTCAAGTGTGGCGGGCTCATGATTGCGCAGGCCGTAACGTCGCATCAGCACTTCGCGCTGTCTATCATCGAGCTTGTCAATCAACCGTTCGAGCAATTGCATCACGCCGCTATCCTGAAGCTCGTCTTCCGGCGATGGGCGGTTCTCGTCCGGCACCACGTCGAGCAGCGAAAATTCACCATCGCTCTTCAGCGGGCTATCGAACGACGATTCGTGCTCGCTGTAGGACATGACCTTGAGCACGTTCTCAACCGGCTTGCCGAGATGATCGGCGATCTGCTCCGGCCGAACGTCGCCAACCTGGCTCTGTCCGATCTGACGGGCAGCGCGGTTGTAGGAATAAACTTCCTTAACCACGTGTACTGGCAAGCGGACCGTGCGCGCCTGATTCATGATCGCTCGTTCAATGGTCTGACGGATCCACCACGTTCCATAAGTAGAAAAACGGAAGCCGCGATCGGGATCAAACTTCTCCACGGCACGTATCAGGCCGAGATTGCCCTCTTCGATCAGATCAAGGAGATCCAGGCCCCGATTCATATAGCGGCGTGCAAACTTGATCACCAGACGCAGGTTGCAGACGATCAACTTCTGCCGCGCCCATTCTTCACCGGTCTGAGCCCGGCGCGCATAGTCAATCTCTTCGGCACGAGTCAGTAGTCGTTCAGTCTCGACATCCTTGAGATACATGCGAATCGGGTCGGACGTTCCGGAGTCCGCATCCGCAGTACTGAAACGGCGAATCGGATGATTGCCGCTAGTGCCCACCCGACTCCCTGCCAGGCCGGCCGCCTTGCCGTGCTGTGCCTGAATCATGCTGTTGTGAACGATTGCTTGTGCCATGTCGCGTCCCTCACTTGACTGCAATGTCACCGACTGCTAGCGCATCGGCCTGTGTCCCACGTTTGCACAATATCAAGCGCCGTTCAAGTCCCTGACGGCGAATAAAAAACAATCGTACTCCCGATATCCTAGACCCGGATTCCAAAACATGAGCCTGTACGCAAAAAACGTTACCCTCCCCACCCGCCATCTTCTTAAAGAAGCGCTACATGAAAATTTCGGCGCAATTTTCAACCGTAGTAACGGTCAAAGCTGAGCGTAATTGAGCGATAGATGGGGACGGTTGAGCGTCAAGGAAATGGCGCGGCCGAAGGAGTACCCGAATCAGGGGAGGTAGCGTTCCGGATCGACCGGCTGGCCCTGCCGACGGATCTGGAACAGCAGGTGGCCACCCTTCCCGGGCTGACGATGGTCCCGGGGGCCGACTCGAGCGATGGTCTGTCCCTGCGAGACCTGTTCGCCCTCGGATACCGACAGACTCTTGTTGTACGCGTAGGCAGACAGCCATTCGGCATTGTGCTTGACGATCACAAGATTGCCGTATCCGGGCAAACCGTCGCCTGAATACACGACCTTGCCGGCCGCCGCGGCCACCACAGCGGCATCAACCTCTGCGCCCAGGATCACTCCTTTCTGGGCTGCTGCGCCTTCGGGGAAACGATGCAGCACCTTGCCCCGCAGCGGCCACTTCCAGTTTACTGGCGAGGCCACTGGTGTTGCCCTTGGCACGCTTTTTTGACTGGGAGTAGTGGTCGTTCGTTTCGTCGCGGCAGCCCTGGTGGTCGGGCGGGCGCTTGCAGGCGCTGCGGCAGTGCCAGACGGTGGCGACAAACGCAGGCGTTGGCCAATCTTGAGCTGTCGAGGATTGGAAATGCCGTTCCAGCTCGCCAACCGCTGCCAGTCAAGGTCGTTGGCGACAGCGATCGAGTAGAGGGTGTCGCCCCCCTTGACGTAGTAGACCCGCTGGCCACCCTCCCAACTGCGGTAATCGGTGGGCGTGGCACAACCAGCCAGCAACATCAGTCCCAGCAGCAGGATTACCACCGCCAACCATCGCAGCGTCGGCCGCAACGGCTGGCAAGGGCAATGGTAGAGCGTGCCGGTACGCATGGCCTACATCAACTGCCAAAACCCGATGGCGATCAGCAACAAGGCCACAAACAACCAGCCCAGCCATTCAATGTATTGGCGCAGCTTCGGTTCGATCCGTGGCCCGGCCCAGGCCACCAGCCCGGACACCAGGAAAAACCGCGCACCGCGCCCAACAAACGAGGCGAGCACGAACCCGATCGGATTCATCGTCATCGCGCCGGCGGCGATAGTGAAGACCTTGTAGGGGATGGGTGAAAAGCCGGCGACCAGCACGGCCCAGAATCCCCAGATGGCGAACCATTCGCGCGCGCGCTCGAAGCTCGTGGCGTAATGGGAATCCGCAAGCCATGGCTGGATCGCCTCGACTGCCCACAAACCGATCAGATATCCGAGCAGCCCACCGAGCACACTGCCGGCCGTGGCGATCAGGGCAAAGCCCCACCAGCAGCGCGGCCGTGCCAGCGCCATCGGCATCAGCATGACATCGGGCGGCACCGGGAAGACCGAGGATTCGGCGAAGCTCAGCGCCCCGAGCAGCGCGGGAGCGCGACGGTGGGCGGACCAGGCCAGAACGCGATCGTAGAGCGGGCCGAACAGTCTCATGGGCACCTCACGCCAGTGCTCCCGGCAGCAACGGAACGAATGACACCAGATCGTACCAGCAGGTCTGGTATTCGCTGTCCGAAAGCCGGGTGATGACCGTGAGTTTTTGTCCACCACCCTGTGCGCCGACCGGAATCACCAGCCGCCCGCCGATGGCGAGCTGCTCCCTGAGCTCGGGCGGCACCGCATCGGGCGCAGCGGTCACCACGATCCCATCGAACGGCGCTTGGGACGGCCAGCCCTTGAATCCGTCACGATGCAGGTAGCGGACATTGAGCAGCGCCAATTGTCGGTGCCGCGCTTTGGCCTGGTCGAGGAATGCCTCGATCCGCTCGACGGTGAACACCGACTGGCACAACTGGGCAAGCACGGCCGCCTGGTAGCCCGACCCGGTACCCACTTCGAGCACCCGACTCAGGCGTGACTCACCCGCCAGCACCAGCTCGGTCATGCGCGCGACGATGTACGGCTGCGAGAGCGTCTGCCCCTGCCCGATCGGCAAGGAACAATCCTCATAGGCACGCATGCTTTGTGCTTCGTCGACAAAGGCCTCGCGCGGCACGGCTGCCATCACCTTCATGACAGCCGGCGAACGAATACCCTGCATCTCGAGCCGCTCGAGCATGGTCTGGCGCGCCCACCGGTAGTCCCGCTGGATCACCGCCGCGCCCTCAGGCCAGCCACTGTTCAAGTGCGGGCACCACCCCATGACGTGTCATGTCGAAATGAATCGGCGTGACCGACACCCATCCGGCAGCCAGCGCATGGAAATCCGTGCCCTCGCCGGCATCTTCCGCCGCACCCGCCGCCCCGATCCAGACGATTTCCTGGCCGCGTGGATCGGTCTCTCGGACCAGTTGAGCGGCAGGATGTCGGCGCCCGAGACGGGTGGAACACACCCCCTTGATCTGGTCGAGCGGCGTGTCGGGCACGTTGACGTTCAACAGGGTATAGGCCGGCAGTGGGTGATCGCCGAGTCGACCAACCAACCAGTCGGCCCAGTGGGCGGCCGAATCGAGGTGTTCGGGCGAGAATGACTCACTGGAAACGGCGATCGCCGGCAATCCGAGCGCCCGCCCCTCGCTGGCCGCGGCAACGGTCCCGGAATAGAGCACATCATCGCCAAGGTTCGCCCCATGGTTGATTCCGGAGACCACCAGATCCGGCATCTCCGGCAGCAGTCCTTTTATACCCAGGTGGACACAGTCCGAAGGCGTGCCATCGATCACCCACAGCCGTTCCTCGAGTTGACGCGGGCGCAAGGGCCGGGAGAGCGTCAAGCTGTTGGAGGCGCCGCTGCGGTCCCGATCGGGGGCGACGATGGTAACGGTAGCGAAGCGAGCCAGACGCTCGGCCAGAATATTCAAGCCCGGTGACAGATAGCCGTCGTCGTTACTCAGAAGGATATGCATGGCTTGCTCGTGTTGGTTCGGAAGGCCGCACCAGTCCTGGGCACGGCATAGATATTGTTGCAAGGATACCGCTTGCCGGTCGCCAAATCAGCCAGCCAGGGGTCAGCCAGGGGCCCTGAGGGCGACCAGCGATGGCATCGGGCAGTGGCACCTGGCCCTGCCTGAGGGCTATCATGATCCCATGAGTGACGAGTCACACATCGACCCCGAGGATCGTGCCCTGTTTCTCGACGCCATCGGTCCGGTCAAGCCGGTCAAGGACGAGCGCGTCGAGCCGGCACGCCCGCGCGTCAGTGCCCGCCCGCGGCGCGAGGTGAGTTTCGAGGAAATGATCGACGAGGTCAGTTTCAGTGATCTGGCCGAGGCCCCCGAACAGGGCGAGCAGCTCCAGTACCTCCGACCGGGCGTGCAAAAAACCATCCTGCGTAAACTCAAGCGGGGCGGTTACAGCATCTCCGCCTCGCTCGACCTGCACGGGATGACCGTTGAACAGGCCCGTAGCGAGGTGGCCACCTTCATTCGCAGCGAGCGTGCCGAAGTGCGCCGCTGTGTGCGCATCGTCCATGGCAAGGGCCATGGCTCCGCCGACCGTCAGCCGGTGCTCAAGACCCTGCTCAATCGCTGGCTGCCCCAACGCGATGATGTGGTCGCCTTCTGCTCCGCCCCACCCCACGACGGCGGCACCGGCGCGGTCTATCTGTTGCTTCGCCGCCTCAGGGCGGACGACTGACGCCCTCTATCCGCCAGGCGGCCGAAAACGATCCATCGTAAATGGCAGTCGCACCAGGTAGGTGCCTTCGGTGCTGTGGATGGTCAGGTTGGCCAACCAGTCGCTACGATCGGTGGTGCAGACCGGCAGGATGATCGTGGCGCGGTACTCGCCATCGACCAGCCGCTCCAGTCGATAGGCATTGATCCCCATGTCCATATCCAGCATCTCGAAATCCACCCGCACGGCGCCGATCGACTGTGCTACCTCGCCCTGAGGCTCGACCCGAAAGATGAATTTCTCCAACGGCACCACGCTATCCGGCATGGAGACGTGAAACGTGCCCAGCCCGGCGATCGACACCTCACAGCCCGGTCCTTTCAATTCACAGTCATCCGGTGACGGGACCTGGATCAATGTGCCGGTCACCGGCCTGTCGGTGGATAGCTTGCCGGGCGCATGCCCCCAGAGATAGGTCAGCGCCCCCAGGATCAGGAAGGTGGCCACCAGCCATTTCGCCTGCTTCATACTCATTTAACGCTCTCCCACACTGCTCTCTCAGGGCTCGTGTCGTGCTTGCCAGAAGGCCGAAATGGCCGCCACACCGAAGCCGCCCCGACGCCAGATCCGCGGCAGATCGTCGGGGCCCACCCCGCCCAAGGCGTAGACCGGCATGGCAGCGGCTGTGGCCAAGGTCTCGAAACCGGCCCAGCCAATCCCTTTTGACCCGGGGTGGGTGGCGGTCGCCCGGACCGGCGAGACGGTCACCAGATCCACCGCCAGCTCGGCGGCTCGCTCGAGACTCATTGCATCATGCACGGCCGCCGTGACCAGCTGGCCGCGCGCCTGCCATTCCCGCACTGAGTTGACGGACACCGACTCCAGTCGTTCATGATTGAGATGCACCCCCACGCCGGCCTCCATCCCCTCGGGCAGGCCGGCCCCGCCCGGCGGATTGACCACCGGCCAGTGCCCGGCGGCGAGCACCGCCCGAGCCAGCCTGTGCCAGGCCACCGCGCTCCGATCGATGCCCGGACCCGGCCGCAGGTTGACCAGCATCGGGGCTTGGAATGATGCCAGACCGGACTCCACCCCTGCCTGCCAGGCAGTCACACCGCCTCGTCCGACCGGTGGCGTGATCGCAAGGCAACGCGGCAGAACCAGGGCATTGACCAGCCCGCGGTTGGCCGGCGGCATGGCTGCCAGCCACTCGGCCCGCTCGTTTTTCCCAAGCGGCTCGGCGGCCAGCCGCTGGCCCTCGAGCGGACGAGGCTGCCCCGCCCAGTCGGTGACCTCGAAGCCGATCAGCCGCAGCCGCCGGTCGGGATAGTCCCAGTCGAGCGTGATCAGCCGCCGCGCCCGGCGCACGCTGATGCCGATCTCCTCGGCCAGCTCGCGGCCAAGCGCGGCACGCAGCGTCTCGCCCGGGAGGCGTCTGCCACCGGGGAACGCACGCATACCGGCCAGGTGCTTGCCATCGGAACGAACTTCCACCCAAACACGATCGCCCGGCTCACGCAAGAGTCCCAGGACGATATCGGTGCGGCGGCGTTCGCTCACGATCAGGAGCGATATTCGGCGTTGATCCGGACGTAATCGTAGGAGAAATCACAGGTCCAGACCTGGTCAACCGCCAAGCCGCGACCCAGATCGACATGCATGGTGATCTCCGGCTCTGCCATCACTGCTGCTGCCGCGGCTTCGACGTAGTTCGGATCACGACCACCATCAATCACCACACGCACGTCACCCAACCACAGGCTGATGTTGGCCACGTCCAGGTCGTCGATGCCGGCATTGCCCACGGCCGCGAGGATGCGGCCCAGGTTGGGATCCGAGGCGAACAACGCGGTCTTGACCAGCGGACTGTGGGCGATCGCCTTGCCTACCTGGCGGCACTCGGCGCGATCGCGCCCACCGCTGACCTCGATGGTGACGA
Source organism: Halothiobacillaceae bacterium (assembly GCA_041676845.1). Taxonomy (GTDB): domain Bacteria; phylum Pseudomonadota; class Gammaproteobacteria; order Halothiobacillales; family Halothiobacillaceae; genus Guyparkeria. The sequence goes on from JBAYRD010000002.1 coordinate 329,990, forward strand.
ACTTGGTCGCCCCTTCACCATCGCGCGCCAGCGACTGGGCGAGGAACACCGCCACCTCAGCGACGGCATCGCGCAGTGGTGCGTAGGCCGGATCGTCGAGGCTCGCCACCTCGAGACTCTGTGGCCGGCCATTGGCGATCAGCATGAAGGCATCGTTGGTCGAGGTGTCGCCGTCGACGGTCACCCGACTGAAGCTTTCCTCGTTGATCTCCTTGAGCATCGCTTGCAGCACCGCCGTCGGCAGCTGTGCATCGATGCCGATGTAGCCAAGCATGGTCGCCATGTTGGGATGGATCATGCCGGAACCCTTGGCAATACCAGTGACGGTCACCGCAATATCGTCGATCACCCGGGACAGCGAACGCCCCTTGGGGGTGGTGTCGGTAGTCATGATCGTCGTGGCAGCACGCAGCCAGTTGTCCTCGATCGCCTCGGCCACCGCTGCCGGCAGCGCGGCGGAAATCTTCTCCGATGGCAGGGACTCCATGATCACGCCGGTGGAAAACGGCCAGACGGCTCGGTCGTCGCAGCCCAGCTGCTGCGCCAATGCATGGCAGACGGCCTTGGCGCGGGCCATACCATCCGCCCCCGTGCCGGCGTTGGCATTGCCGGTGTTGATCACCAGCGCGCGCGGCGCGAGATTGCTTGCGAAGCGCTCTCGGCACAGGGTTACCGGCGCGGCGCAGTAGCGGTTCTGGGTGAAGACGCCGGCCATGGTCGCCCCCACTGGCAGGAGCATCACGGCCAGGTCGTCGTGATTGGCCTTGCGCACCCCGGCCTGGGCGATCCCGATGCGGATGCCGGGAATGGGACGCAGTTCTCCGGCGACCGGGGCACTCAACCCCACACTCATGTCTTATCGCTCATGATTTGCCTTCTCCTGAATGGCGGCGCCGCTCAGCCGCCGAATGCCATGCCCAGCAGCTGGTTGGCGGACTTGCCGTTGAGTTTAAGACTACCCTGCCGGAAGTCGACGCTGGTCTTCAGCACGTCATCCTCGATCTCGACCCAGCCCTGCTCAATCAATGGTGCCAGCAGTTCCTGGATCTGGCCGGGACGACCTTGCACGGCGGCCTGTTTTTCCAGCAGGGCGACCGGCATCTGCAAGCTGCCCTCAAGCACCAATGCACCGATCATCGCCATCCACATCAGCGGGTTGGGCTCGCCATCGAGGATGCCACCCGGCACCTCGACCGACAGCATCACCTCGGTGTCACCCTCGACGGTAGTCACTTTGGCCGGCTCGATCGCCAGCCGTGGGCCACGGTTCAGCAGTGCCGGCAGTTCGTCGCGCATGACCTGCTCGACCTCCATCCCACCTGCGCCGATTGCTTGCAGCCTCTCTATACGCTGGGCGATCGCCCGCAAAGCCGCGACGTCCAGTCGCTCGACCGCCAACCGCAGCTGTGCATCGTGAAATGACTCGCCCTCTATGGTGGCCTCGCCGATCTGGTAGTCGACGGCAAAGCCCCACAGGTCATCATCAAGGCCAGTATCCACGCCGATGCTCAGATGGTCGATGAAACTGCGGCCGGCCGGCTCGATGGCCTGAATCCTGCCCACCTCCAGGCATCCCTGGCTATCCCAAGGGAAGCCATCATCCGCTACCTGGCCGGCTGCAGAGAGACGCAGATCCTCGATGCTCAATTGCCCACCGGCCCGAACGCTGCCGGCCTGATCGTCAATCACGAAACGATTGGTAGCGAGCGTGTATTCGAAGCGGCGGTCAGCCGTGGTGCGAAGCTTGAGATCGGCCCCCGAAAAGGCAGCCTCGCCACGCTCGATCGCCGGCACATGCCCAATGGAGCGGGTACCACCAGTCAGGTACAGCGCAGTGGCCAGCGTGAACTCGATATCATGCCCAAACACCTGCGCCAGTTCGTCGCGCAGCTCCGAATCCTGCAACTGCCAGCGGGTGTGCACGGTGGCGTAGCGGCCATCGAGGCCCGGCAACTGGTCGATGCGGTGGCGCAGCTCCAGTCGTATCGGCTCCTGTTCAGGCAATCGGATGACCAGCTCGGACCGAGCCTGTGACTCGAGATAGCCACGCTGGTAATCGGTCAGCTCCAGGCTCAGCACGCCCCGTGTGCCCGGAAAATAGCCGGCTTCGGCGAGCGTCGTCTCCATGACATGCCCGGTGACAAGTGGGGCGGTCGCAACGGCGGCAACCAGTACGGCCACCACGGCAAGTATCAGACGTTTCATTGCCGCTCTCCTGAACGGACGGACACTATGGTCGGATCGCGGGCTCCTGGTCAGAGCTTGCCGCAGCAGTGCTTGTACTTCTTGCCCGAGCCACAGGGGCAGGGCTCGTTGCGGCCGACCTTGGGAGTCTCTCGACGCAGGGGTCGAGTCGGTACCTCGCTGCCCTGGCCTGCCTGCTGACCGCCTCGGCCAGCCGAACCGGGGGCCTGGGCGGTCTCTTCTTCCGTGCCCGCGAAGGTCGAGACCGACTCGTGTTGGGCTCTCAACTGGCTCGGATCGAGTCTGGGACCGTCAACCAGTTCGTCAAACATCGAGTCGATCTGACTCTGCTCCATGCCTTCCGGCGCGGCAATCTGCAGACGGGTAAGTGTACGCACGATCTCGTAATTCATGTCGTCCAGCATCTTGCCGAACATCTCGAACGCCTCACGCTTGAACTCCTGCGTGGGGTTTTTCTGCGCATAGCCTCGCAGACCGATGCTCTGACGGAGGTAGTCCATCGCCGCAAGATGCTCTTTCCATTGCGCGTCGAGCACCTGCAGCAACACACCCTTCTCGAACTGGCGCAGGTTGTCCTCGCCGACCAGGCTTTCCTTGGCGTCGTAATGCCGTCGCGCGGTCTCGTGGATCCGCTCGAGCAGTGGCTCATCGTGCATCTCGTCATCTTCATCCAGCCACTTCTGGATCGGGAAGTCGAGACCGAAATCCTCTTTGAGGTGGGCCTCCAGTCCTTCGATATCCCACATCTCCTCAAGGGCACCGGCCGGGATGAAGCGGCGGAACCGGTCGTCAAGCACCTCGCGGCGCATCGATTCGATGATCGGCCGGGTGTCGGTGGTCGCCATAACCGCCCGACGCTGCTCGTAGATGACCTTGCGTTGCTCGTTGGCGACGTTGTCGTAATCGAGCAGATGCTTGCGCATGTCGAAGTTGTGGCCCTCGACCTTGCGCTGGGCGTTTTCGATGGCGCGCGACACCCAAGGGTGTTCAATCGCCTCGCCCGGCTTCATGCCGAGTCGCTTCATCAGTCCCGAGACGCGATCGGAGGCGAACACCCGCATCAGGTTGTCTTCCAGCGAGAGGAAGAAGCGGGTCGAGCCCGGGTCACCCTGGCGGCCAGCCCGGCCACGCAGCTGATTGTCGACCCGACGGGACTCGTGCCGTTCGGTGCCCACCACATGCAGGCCGCCGGCCTCCAACACGGCCTCGTGACGAGCCCGCCAGGATGCCTCGACCTTCTCCCGCTCTTCTTCACTGGGGTCCGGGCCCAGCTCGAGCAGCTCCTGCTCAAGGCTGCCGCCCAACATGATGTCCGTGCCTCGGCCGGCCATGTTGGTGGCGATGGTCACCGCACCGGGTCGCCCAGCCTCGGCGATGATTTCCGCCTCTCTCAGGTGGTTCTTGGCGTTGAGGACATTGTGCGGGATGCCGGCTTTTTCGAGGGCTTCGGAAACGATCTCGGAGGCCTCGATCGAGGCAGTACCCACCAGCGTCGGCTGACCGCGATCACGGGCGGCCTGCACGTCCCTGGTGATGGCATCGTATTTCTCCTGTGCGGTAAGGAAAACGAGGTCGCCATGGTCGATCCGCTGGATCGGGCGGTTGGTCGGCACCTCAATCACGTCCAGGCCATAGATTTCACCCAGTTCGCGTGCCTCGGTGCTCGCCGTCCCGGTCATGCCGGCGAGTTTCGGATACAGGCGGAAATAGTTCTGAAAGGTGATCGAGGCCAGCGTCTGGTTCTCGGGCTTGATCGTCACGCCCTCCTTCGCCTCGACCGCCTGGTGTAGGCCTTCGGACCAGCGTCGCCCAGCAAGCGTGCGGCCGGTGAACTCATCGACGATCACCACGTCGTCACCCTTGACGATATAGTCAACGTTACGCCGATAGATCGCATGCGCCCGCAGGGCCGCAGTCAGGTGCGAGAGCAACATGATGTTGTGGGAGTCGTACAGCGAGTCGCCCTCTTCCAGCAACTCCACCTGGATCAACAGCTCCTCGGCCTTGTCAAAACCACGCTCGGTGAGAAAGACCTGCTTGTTCTTCTCGTCAACGGTGAAGTCGCCGACCTCGTCCTCGCTCAGCGGCGGTTCGTCATCCTTTGGCTCTTCACGCTCCTGCTTCTCGAGCATGGGAATCAGGCCATTGATCTTGAGATAGGTGTCCGAGGAGTCTGCTGCCGGCCCGGAAATAATCAGCGGCGTACGCGCCTCGTCGATCAGGATGGAGTCGACCTCATCGATGATGGCGAAGGCAGGCTCGCGCTGCATGATCTGCTCGGCCGAGAACGCCATGTTGTCGCGCAAGTAATCGAAACCAAGCTCATTGTTGGTCGCGTAGGTCACATCGCAGTGATAGGCATCTCGCTTGGCGCGCGCGTCCATCCCCGGCAGCACCGTGCCCACGGTCAGGCCCAGCGCGGTATACACGCGCCCCATCCATTCGGCATCCCGCTTGGCCAGGTAGTCGTTGACCGTCACCACGTGCACGCCCTGCCCGGTGATCGCATTGAGGTAGACGGCCAGGGTGGCGACCAGCGTCTTGCCCTCGCCGGTCTTCATCTCGGCGACCTTGCCCTGATGGAGGACCATGCCACCGATCAGCTGCACGTCGAAGTGGCGCATTCCCATGATGCGCCGGCTCATTTCTCGACAGACGGCAAATGCCTCAGGCAACAACGAGTCGAGACTCTCGCCATCCGTCCAGCGCACCCGGAACTCTTCGGTACGCCCCCTCAGCTCCTCGTCCGAAAGGGCCTGCATTGCCTCTTCGAGGGCGTTGATTTCGGTGACGCGTTTCCTGAGCCCCTTGACCTGGCGGTCATTGCGCGTCCCGAAAATCTTGGCTGCAAGCGATCCAATCATGACATTCCTGTGAAAAACGAAAACCGTGCCGAAAAACCATGCCAGATGCTACGCGGCATGGCGGCAAATGCGCTGAATATTACGGCAGATGCGTGGATAATGATAGAGATTGGAGCCGCCGCACGTCTGCCACATATCTCTCAAATAAAGGCCGCACAATGAACCTTGAACGCTACCGTCAGAATAACCCTGTCCTGGCTGGCATCCTTGACCGAGTAGCACTGATCCGTGGCTACCAGGCGATCGTCGACGGGCTGGTCTCTGGCCGTTCCGGCCAGTCAGTAAAAGTGCTGAATATCGACGAGCGGACGCTGACCCTTGGCGTAACCAGCGCGGCGATGGCCAGCCGGATGCGTTTTGAGGCACCCGATCTGCTCGATCGGCTACACAAGGCATTGACGGCCCATCCCGGTGCGCCAAAGCCAGCGGCAATCCGCGTGCGAGTGATCGCCGCGCGCCCCACTCCTGGCAATCCACCACGTTCCCTGCAGCGCCCAGCCTCACCATCTGGCAGCCGGGCCTTGAGCTGCCTGGCCAAATCGCAGGACGATCCCGCTCTCTCTCGTTCGCTTGACCGACTGGCACAGCTGCTGCAGCCAAAAAAGGAGTGAGCCGTTTGGATCAGAACGGCACCGTGGGTTCGACTCAATCAGAGAGTTCGACCGTGATCGCGCCCTTCTGCCCAGAGCGCTCGACTTCAGGTGACACCTCGACCGAGGCATCAGCGGCCGCGCCGTCAAGGGGACGGATGCCTCCCTCCGGCAGATCCGCCTTGATCCATTTCGCGTCAATCACGCCCTGCCGGCCCCGCTTGGCGTCCACCTGCTGCAACAGGCTACGGGCCATCCACATGCCCATTTTCACCTCTTGCCACACAAAGGTGTTCTCACCGGCCGACACCGTCACCTGCACGGTCGAGACGTTCTCGATCTGCGACTCGATCCGGTAGCGGCCTGGGTCCAGCGTCAGCCAGAAGTAGGTGTTGGGCCGTGTCTGGCCTAGCACATGACCGTTGACCGAGACCCTCATGGGCACGGCTGCGCCAAACACCTCATCACGAAAAATGTACAACGACCCCTTGCCCGGCGGTGGGCTGAAGGCCTCGGCAGCCTGGGCTGCTTTATGGGCTGCATTCCGGGCCTGATCACCCTGACCCGTCAGCGCCGAGGCGCAACCAGTCAGCAGCAGAAGGGCTACCGTGGTCAACAGTCCGTATAGTCGCGTCATTTGTACCCTCCTGGATATGCCGGAGCGGAACCTGCCCGGCACAGACTTTCCTGCAATATCTGTGCAACCCGCCTCGTCTACCAGAACAAATCTGACACCAGCCGGGTCGCTCTATTCATGCGCGTAGATCAGTCGGCAATTTGCGCCGCCGGTCGGGAAAACGACACAGGCGGCGGCTCCTGGTTCTCGAAGGTGACGGTTTCGTAAGCCGACTTGCGCGCCAGCAAGGTGCGCAGCAACTGATTGTTGAGTGCATGTCCCGACTTGTGACCGGTGAAACTGCCGATCACGCTGCAACCGAGCAAGTAGAGATCACCGATGGCGTCGAGAATCTTGTGCTTGACGAATTCATCACCGTAGCGCAGGCCGTCCACATTGAGGATGTACTCCTCACCGACGACGATGGCGTTATCGACCGAACCGCCCAACGCAAGATTACGCGAGCGCATTGCCTCCAGATCGCTCATGAAGCCGAAGGTCCGTGCCCGAGCCACCTCCTTGACGAAAGAGGTCGAGGAAAAATCAACCTCGGCCAGGCGGGCGGACTTGTCGAGTACCGGGTGGTTGAAATCGATCGACATCGCCACACGAAAGCCCTCATGCGGGTCGAAGCGTACCCAGCGATCACCATCAATCACCTCGACTGGCTCAAGGATACGGATGAAACGCTTATGCGCATCCTGCACCTGGATACCCGCCGACTGGATCAAAAAGACAAACGGGCTGGCACTGCCGTCCATAATCGGCATTTCCGGGCCATCGATCTCCACGCGACAGTTATCGATCCCCAGGCCCGCGAGCGCGGACATCAGGTGCTCGACCGTGGATATCTTCACGCTGTCCTTCACCAACGTGGTTGACAGCTGGGTCTCACCAACATGGAGCGCGTGCCCCGGGATGGTCGCGTCGTCGCCGAGATCGACCCGGTGGAAGACGATGCCGGTATCCACGGCCGCGGGCCGCAATGTCAGACGAACCTGCTCGCCAGTGTGCAGGCCGATCCCCGTTGCGCGGATAGAATTTCGAAGTGTGCGTTGCTGAACCAAGATTGCATTACCCAAGGCCGATAAATCGGCCGATTATCGCATGCCAGGAGGCATAGAAAAACACAGCTTGGCCAGGGCCGAAAATTCGCGCATTTACCAGAGGGGCTCCGTCCCATCGGGGACGCATACGAAAAGCCCCGGCATACCGGGGCTAGAGCAGGGAACGTCAGTGAGAAATTCCATCAGGCAAGCAGTCGGTTCAATCGGCCAACGAAATCCGCTGGGTCGGCAAGCTTGCCCCCCTCGGCGAGCATTGCCTGCCCGAAAAGCACATGGGCAATATCGGCGAAACGCGTCTCGTCGGGCTCGCCCTCGGCCTGCTTGAGCAACCGGTGGTCCGGATTGATCTCGAGGATCGGCTTGACGATTGGCACCTCTTGGCCCGCCTGCTCAAGGATACGTTGCAAGTGCAGGCTGACCTGTCCCTCATCGGTCACCAGGCAGGCCGGTGAGTCAACCAGGCGCCGGGAGAGTCGCACGTCCTCGACCTGGTCGTCCAGGGTCTCCTTGAGGCGCTGGATCAGCGCCTCGCGCTCCTGCTTTTCCTCGTCGGACTTGTCCTCGTCCTCCTCATCAACCTCAATCTTCGCTTTGGTCACCGACTTGAGGGTCTTGCCATCGAACTCGGTCAGATGTGCCATGACCCACTCATCAACACGGTCGGACAGCAGCAATACCTCAATGCCCTTCTTGCGGAAGATCTCGAGGTGCGGCGAGGCAACAGCCGCCTGGTAGCTGTCGCTGATGATGTAGTAGATCTCATCCTGGTCTTCGGGCATCCGCTCGATGTAGTCGGCTAGGGAGACCGTCTCCGCTTCCCCATCGCCCTTGGTGGAGGCAAAACGCAGCAGACCGGCGATCCTCTCCTTGTTGGCGAAGTCCTCGCCAACGCCCTCCTTGAGCACGCGGCCGAAGGTCTCCCAGAACCCGGTGTATTTTTCCGGCTCGTTCTTGGCCATCTGCTCGAGCAACGAAAGCACGCGCTTGACCGAGCCGGCGCGGATCGTGTCGAGCACACGGTTGGACTGCAGGATCTCGCGCGAGACGTTGAGCGGCAGGTCGGCCGAGTCGATCACGCCGCGCACGAAGCGCAGATAGCGCGGCATCAGCTTGTCGGCGTCATCCATGATGAACACCCGCTTGACGTACAGCTTGACGCCTTGGCTCTGCTCCGGCTCGAACAGGTCGAACGGTGCGCGCTTGGGGATGTAGAGCAGCGAGCTGTATTCAATCTTGCCCTCCACCCGATTGTGCGTCCAGGCCAGCGGTGGCTCCCAGTCGTGCGAGACGTGTTTGTAGAACTCGATGTACTCCTCATCGGAGACCTCGCCCCTCGGGCGGGTCCACAGTGCGCTGGCATCGTTGACCGTCTCCCAGAAACCCGGAACCTCCGTCTCCTTGCCCTCCTCGTCCTCCTCGGTCCTGGGCGGCACCCACATCTGCACCGGAAAATTGATGTGATCAGAGTACTTGCGGATCATCGAACGCAGACGAAACTCGTCCGCAAACTCCTGCTGGTCCTCGCGCAGTTGCAACACGATGCGGGTGCCGCGCTCGGGCTTCTCGATCGTCTCGATGGTGTACTCACCCTCACCAGTCGAGGTCCAGCGCACGCCATGCTCGCCGCCCAGACCGGCGCGGCGGGTGGCCAGTTCGACGTGATCAGCGACGATGAAGGCTGAGTAGAAACCCACCCCGAACTGGCCGATCTGGTTGGCATCCTTACGTTTGTCGGCCTCGAGCTGCTCAAGGAAGGCTTTGGTGCCCGAGTGGGCGATGGTGCCGATGTGCTCGACCACCTCGTCATGATTCATGCCAATACCGTTGTCGTCGATGGTGACGGTCTTCTTGTCGGCATCGAAGGACACCCGCACCCGCAGTTCCTGGTCACCTTCGTACAGGCTGTCATCAGCGAGCGCCTCGAAACGCAACTTGTCACAGGCATCCGAGGCATTCGAGATCAGCTCACGAAGGAACACCTCCGGATTGGAATACAACGAATGGATCATCAGATGAAGCAGCTGCTTCACCTCGGTCTGGAAGGCGTGCGTCTGGGCTTGGCTCATGGAAACGACTCTCCGTTTGGTTAGCTCGGGATTTCGCTCGGATTTGAATATGGTTCAGTGGCCATCGATATCTGTCGGCCACCGTCAACGCCGAGGGATGGGGACGCCACGCGCGAATTCAAGGGAGCCGGGACTCGAATGGCCAGCACAAAATCCAGGCCGCTGGTTTGATGGAGGCCGGGATGATAGCGAGAAAACCCGTCAGGCAGACAAAACAAACCCCCGCCACCAATCCCATGGTGCGGGGGTCTGTTCACTCGGCCGGCTGTGTGCCGATCTGGAGCCGATCAGCCCTGGCGTTCGCGGATACGCGCTGCCTTGCCGGTACGACCGCGCAGGTAGTAGAGCTTGGCGCGACGGACCTCACCGCGGCGCATGACCTTGATGCCAGCAATCTGCGAACTGTAGGTCTGGAAGACACGCTCCAGGCCTTCACCGTAGGAGAACCGACGTACGGTGAACGAGGAGTTCAGGCCGCGGTTGCGCTTGGCAATCACGACACCCTCGAACACCTGCAGGCGTTCGCGATCCCCCTCCTTGACCCGGACATCGACGGAAACCGTATCGCCAGGGCCGAACTCCGGCACCTCGCGGGTCATTTGATCGGCTTCGATTTTCTTGATGATATCGCTCATTTTCCGCCACCTGTTGTCAATTCGTGTGTCTGTTGGATGCCCGGGCCTCATCGCTACCCGGGAGCCAGTGTTCTTCCAGTACCGCCCGATCCTTGTCGGACGGCCCGTGTTGCAAAAATAAATCCGGTCGTTGCTGGGCCGTGATCAACACGGCCTGCTCGGCACGCCATGCGGCAATACGCTGGTGATTACCGCTCAAGAGTACCTGCGGCACTCCGCGACCCTCCCATTCCGGCGGTCGCGTGTAGTGCGCGTGGTCCAGCCGATCAGCCTCGAACGAGTCCTCGACCACCGACTGGACGTCCCCGACCACACCAGGCAGCCGCCGGGCGATCGCATCAACAATCACCATCGCCGCCAATTCACCGCCGGAGAGCACCAGATCACCAAGGGAATACTCGGCATCCACCCGGGAGTCGAGTATCCGTTGATCGAAGCCCTCATACCGACCACAGACCAGCACCAGCGGCTGTTTCCGTTCGGCCCAAGCGGCGATCACCTGCCGATCAAGCCGCCTCCCTTGTGGCGACAGCGCGATCACCAATGGCCGTACGTCACCGCTCTCAGCCACCGCTGCATCGATCGCCCCGCTGATTGGCCCAGGCTGCAGCAACATCCCCGGCCCACCGCCGAATGGACGATCGTCGACCCGCCGGCTGCGATCGGTCGACCAGTCGCGCGGGTTGTAACACGCCACACTCAGCTGATCCTTCTCGATCGCCGCGCGGACCATGCCACAACGGTTGCCCGCTTCCACCAGTTCGGGGAACAGGGTCACCAACGAAATCCACATCAAAAATCGGGATCCCAATCGACCTCAATCCGGCGGGCTTCCAGATCAACGGTCCGGATTACCTCATCCGGCAGGAAGGGAATCAACCGCTCCCGCTCACCGTCCACCACCAGCACATCGTTGGCGCCAGTTTCCATCATTTCACGCAACTGGCCGAACGACTGTCCTGACACATGCACTACCTCGCAGCCGATCAGGTCGCTCCAGTAGTACTCTTCCGGACCGGCCGGCGGCAGCGTCTCGCGCCCCACCACGACCTCAGGCCGACCGAGCTGCTCGACCGCGGTGCGGTCATCGATCCCGACGAACTTCACGATGACCCCCTTGGGGTTCACCGTCAGCTTCTCAATGCGTGCCGGGCTGACCTGACCGCGCGCATCCCGCAAGTGGACGTCCCGGTAGCGCTCAATATTCTCGACTGGCCGGCTGAACACCTGCAGCCATACCCAGCCCTTGATGCCGTGGGCACGCCCCAGTCGGGCAATGACTACCGGATCGGCCGGCCCCGCCGACGCCGCCACGCCTTACTCGGCAGCGGCTGGCGCCTGCTTCCTGACCTGACGAACCAATGACGCGACACGCTCGCTGGTCTGAGCGCCGCGCTCCTGCCAGAAAGCCACGCGATCCAGATCCAGGCGCAGGCGCTCTTCCTGACCACGGGCTACCGGGTTGAAGAACCCGATACGCTCAACGTATCTGCCGCTGTCACGCGCATTGCGCTTGTCGGTAACGACAACGTGGAAGAAGGGCCTCTTTTTGGCACCAGTACGAGCCAGACGAATCTTGACCATAACGTTTAACGATTCCTATTGGAGTAGTGACTGCCAGACTGCGTCGACGACGCCGGCCAGCCAAGTGACCGCTCTCGCAGCCTCGGCAATTCACCGAGGGAAATTCAAGTGGCGCAATTCTACGGGTTTTTTCTCAGAAATAAAGGCCTGTGACGCACCGAAATCTCGGCGGGTCAGCCAAAGCATGCCTCCCGCCGACGCTCAAGCGCCGTAGGGGTCACGCAGAATGATGGTTTCCTCGCGGTCCGGGCCAGTCGAAATCAGGTCGACCGGCACACCGGCCAGCTCCTCGATCCGCTGGATGTAATCACGGGCCGCCTGCGGCAGGGAATCCAGGTCTTTCCGACCGACCGTCGGCTCCTGCCACCCGGGCATGGATTCGTAGAGCGGCTCGCAGCGGGCGTAGGTATCAGCGGAGAACGGTGCGCTTTCAAGCCGCTGTCCGTCCATCTCATAACCCACACAAATCTGCACTTCCTCCATGCCATCGAGCACATCAAGCTTGGTCAGACACAGTCCGGAGATGCTGTTGATCTGCACTGCACGCCGCAGCGCGACCGCATCGAACCAGCCGCAGCGTCTCGCCCGACCGGTGGTCGAGCCGAACTCATGGCCGCGCGTGGCCAGTCGTTCGCCAATATCACCATCAAGTTCGGTCGGGAACGGTCCGCCACCAACACGAGTAGTATAAGCCTTGGTGATGCCGAGCACGTAGTCGAACTCCAGCGGCCCAACACCAGTACCGGTCGAGGCCGCACCGGCCGTGGTGTTTGATGAAGTGACGTACGGATAGGTCCCGTGGTCGATGTCGAGCAGCGTGCCCTGCGCACCCTCGAACATCAGATTGCGGCCCTCGGCACGCATCTGCGCCAGTGTACCCGGCACGTCACCAACCATTGGTGCGAGGATCTCGGCCTGGGCCAACAGACGGTCGAGCGTTTGCTGGAAATCGATCGGATCGGCACTGAAATACTGGCGCAGCACGAAGTTGTGATAATCGAGCACCTCGCCAAGTTTCGCCGCCAGGCGCTCGCGGTGAAAGATATCTTCCAAGCGGATACCGCGACGAGCGACCTTGTCCTCATAGGCCGGGCCTATTCCGCGCCCGGTAGTACCGATTTTCTGCGCGCCGCGAGCATGCTCACGCGCCTGATCCAGGGCCACGTGATGCGGCAGGATCAGCGGACAGGCCTCGGAGAGCATCAGCCGGTCGGAAGCCGGCACGCCACGGGATTCAAGCCGTTCGATTTCATTGATCAGCGCATCCGGCGCGAGCACCACCCCATTGCCGATCAGGCACTTGACGCCTTCGCGCAAAATGCCGGAAGGGATCAGGTGCAGCACGGTTTTCTCACCGTCGATCACCAGGGTATGTCCGGCATTGTGCCCCCCTTGGAAACGCACGACTGCAGCGACGTTCTCCGTCAGCAGATCAACGATCTTTCCCTTGCCCTCGTCGCCCCATTGAGACCCGAGGACAACCACGCTCTTACCCATGGTCCAATTCACCTGTTAGCTGCCAAGTTCTTGTCTGTCCTTCTCCGACGGGCACGAGCTGTCGCGCCCCGGCAGGAACCGATTTTGTCGTGATCACACGATAGTCCTGCTCACGCAGATCAGCGATCGCCCGATCCAGGGCATCGTCATTGAGTCGGGCCGGGGCGTAGACGGTCGGCCGTGACCTGCCCTCATCGCCGCCCTGACCGAGCAGGTCGCGCAAATCGAGGGAAAAGCCTAATGCTGGGCGCGAGCGCCCGAAGATCTGTCCGATGTCATCGTAGCGGCCACCGCGGGCGATCTCACGCCCCATGCGCGGCGAGTAGGCCGCGTAGACCAGGCCCGTCTGGTAGTGATAGCCATGCAGCTCCGAGAGGTCGACCAGCACCTCACTGGCCACGCGTGCCTGAATCGCGCCGGCGACCACAGCCAGCCGCTCCAGCGCTGCCTGCCCGTCGGCATCAAGGACGCCCTGCAGGCGCTCCTTTGCCTCCTCGATAGTCGGCCTCCAGGGACCATGCAGATCGCAAAGTGCTGTAATGGCATGAGAGATCGCCCCATCCAGCGACCAGCTGTCCAGCGCCTCGTGAATCTCGGGTACGGCCTTGCGGGTCAGCGCATCACGCAGCTGATCTTCGCGAGCCTCGTCCAGCCCGGCGGCGCGCACCAGGGCGCGGAACACGCCGACATGACCCAAGTCGAGCGTCATCTGCCGGCAACCGCCGACCGCCAGCGCCTCGGTCATCAGCGAAATCATCTCGACATCGGCCTCGGGGCCGGCACTGCCGAACAGCTCGGCACCCACCTGAATCGGTGCGCGCGAACTTCCCAGACCATCAGTCTTGGCGCGAATGACCGTGCCAATGTAGCACAAGCGGCGCTCGTCGACCGGCGGCAAACTATGGGCGTCCATACGCGCTACCTGCGGCGTCATGTCAACGCGCACACCCAGCTGGCGACCGGAGAGTCCGTCCGTCACCTTGAGGGTATCGAGATCAAGATCTTCCCCCGTACCCACCAGCAGGGTATCGATGAACTCGACCATCGGCGGCACCACTAGCTGGTAGCCCCAGCGGTCGAAGGTTTCGAGTATCCGGGAGCGCAGGTGCTCGATGCGGCGCGCCTGCGCGGGCAGGATTTCGTCGATGCCGGCCGGCAGGATCCAGGGGGACTGATTGCTCATGCTGTCTCTGGTTAGGAGTGGTTCGTGGGCAGGCGCATCGCGCAGGTCTAGGGTGGCGACCATGGCTCGGGGGAAACCCGCACATTGTACTCACGACGGACAAAAACCCCAGCACGGCTGGGGTCCGTTGACATTTCTTGGCGCCCCGTGTCGATAAGCGGGCGACAACGCCGGCGGGTCGGGACTACCCCCAGACCCAGAGCGCCAGGCCGATCATCAGCACGACCAAGGCGATGCCACGCAGCCGCGTGTCCGGCGTCAGGGCGATCTGTGCAACCGCTTGCCGATAGGCCCGCGGGCTGATGAACGGCAGCAGTGCCTCGATAATCAGCACCAGGCCGAGCACTCGCAGCAGATCATCCATCATACGCTCGCGCCCTTAACGTGCCGGTAACAGGCCGCTATCTTCCGTTTCGCTTTCACCCTCGCCATTTGCCGACTGGAAATAGCGGAAGAACGGGCTGGCCGGGTTGAGAATGAAGGTGTCGTTGCCGCTGGCAAACACCTGGCTGTAGGCTTGGATGCTGCGGTAGAAGGAGAAAAACTCCTGGTCCTGACTGTAGCTGTTCGCATAGATGCGGGCACCCTCTGCGTCCCCCTCCCCTCGGATCTGATCGCCCTCACGCTGCGCCTCGGAAATCAGCACTACCCGTTGTCGATCGGCATCCGAGGTAATGCGCTTGGCTTGCTCCTCACCGCGCGAGCGGATCGCCTTGGCCACCGTGGAACGCTCCTTCTCCATGCGCGAATAGACCGATCTGCGTACTTCCTGCGGCAGCTCGATACGCATGATGCGTACATCGACGATCTCGAGGCCCAGGCCTTCAATGTCCTGGTTGGTCGTCTGGATCACGTTACGCATGAACAGGTCGCGATCCCCGGAAACCACTTCGTTGATATCCCGGCTGGAGATCTGGCTCTTCATGCTGTCCTTGACGATCTGACCGAGCCGACTCTCGGCCACACCATCCTGGCCACCCGTAGCTCGGTAGAAGCTGGCAGGATCCATGATGCGCCACTTGATGTAGTAATCAACGATCAGGTTCTTCTTCTCGCTGGTCAGGAACCGCTCCGGTGGCGTGGACAGCGAGAGGATGCGCATATCAAACAGACGCACCGAGTTGATGAAGGGCCATTTGAAATGCAGACCCGGCTCGAAGTCGGTCTCGACGATCTCACCGAGGCGGAACTTCACGCCCTCCTGGTATTCGGCCACCTGGAACGTCGCAGTCGCGTAAAGGAACACGATCACGAGGATCAGCGGCAGCAGCAGACGTGTTACCCAGTTCATTCGGACCCCCTCGTGCGCAAGCCAGATCGGTTGTTATCAACGGGCGTGCCCGTGTCGCTGCCGAACGACTGCCCACTCATCAGTGACGGCACGGCCAGTGGCGCGCTATCGCGGCTGTCCGGATCACCCACGATACCGCCCCTCACGCCGACCGGCAGGTTGAGGATATTGTTGGCATTCGCTGGATCAACGATGATTTTATTCCCTTTGGCATAGATCTCGCCGAGCGTCTCGATGTACATGCGCTCACGGATGATCGACGGTGCGATGCGATAGGACTCCAGCAGCGCGTCAAAACGGGCTGCCTCACCTTGGGCCCGGTTCACCACACGGGCCTTGTACCCCTTGGCCTGCTCGAGGATCTGGGCGGCGTCACCACGGGCCCGCGGCACGACCTGGTTGGCGTAGGCCAGGGCCTCGTTGATATAGCGTTGCTCGTCCTCACGTGCCCGGATGGCATCCTCGAAGGCCGGCTGCACCGGCTCGGGCGGCTGGACATCCTGCAGGTTGACCGAACGGACGTTCAGACCGGTCTGATAGGAATCCAGCAATTCCTGCATGCGAGCACGCACGGCATCGACAATTTGCACGCGACCATCGGTCAGTACGTAGTCCATGCGACTGGAACCGATCACTTCACGAGTGGCGCTCTGCATGACGTCCTGTAGCGTGTTGTTGGGATCACGCACGTTGAACAGGAAGGACACCGGGTCGCCAACGGTAAACTGGCTGGCCAGATCAACCTCGACGATATTCTCGTCGTTGGTCAGTACGGACATGCTCAATTCCCGGTCGCGATACTGGTCGACATTGACCGTGATCACGTCCGCAATCGGATATGGCGGACGCCAGTGCGGGCCCGGGCCGGCGGTACTGGTGTATTTGCCGAAGGTCAGCACGATGCCGCGCTGACCTTCGTCGATGATATAGATACCCGAGATCAGCCAGCCGACCAGCACGATCCCGATAATGGCGAGAATGCCCTTGGCTCCGCCGGCATTACCCATGCCGCCACCACCGCCGAAGCGTTCTTTGAGGCGCTCAAGGGCGTCGTCGATGTTGGGCGGCTTGCCCCGGCCACGAGGGTTCGACCAGGGATCTTTACCGCCACCCGGCTCATTCCAGGCCATGGGCTTCTCCAGTGATTGCCGCCGGCGTAACCGGCGGTGATGGGTATTCGATTGAGTTCAATCGCCCCGTCCGCCCCTTGAGGCGAAGCGGAAGACAGCGCTGAAGTGTAGTGGCGACGAGCGGTCGAGGCAACTGTATACCCCTAGGGGAGCTCGGTACGCGCGGAGAGCGCCTGCTCGAATGGCTCGGGCTCAGGAGCAGGCGGCGGATCAAGCACCATGTGCTCCAGCGCCGGCTCCTGCTTCAACAGCTGACCCCAGCGGGCGACCGGCAGCTGGATTTCCAGATGCCAGCCGGTCTCGTCGCAGTCTTCGCTGACCACGCCGCCTTCACCCTGCAACAGGGCATACAGGCGGCCATCCGCCATCGGAACGAACAGTCGATGGCTGACGGTGCTCGGCTCGAGCCGCTCGGCGAGTGCTTCACGCAGCTCGTCCAGACCCTGCTTTTCCTGAGCGGAAATCCAGACGCGGACGGGCTCGTCACGGGCATCGCGATCGACATGTACGGCGCCGCCCTCAAGCTGGTCAATCTTGTTCATTACCGTCAGGCGTGGCATCGCGCCTGCCCCGATCTCCTTGAGCACAGCCTCGACGTCCTCGATCTGACGATCCCGTTCAGGCGAGGCGGCGTCGACTACATGCAACAGCAAATCCGCCTCGAGCGTCTCTTCCAGCGTGGAGCGGAACGCCGAGACCAGCTCGTGCGGCAGATGGCGTATAAAGCCGACCGTGTCGGCGAAGACCACGGTCAACTGCGGGGTCAGCTCCACCCGCCGCAACGTGGTATCGAGGGTGGCGAACAGCTGATTTGCCGTAAAGGATTCGGCCACGGTCAGGGCGTTGAACAGGGTGGACTTGCCGGCGTTGGTGTAGCCGACCAGCGCTACGGTGGGCATATCAGACTGCTGCCGCCCCTTGCGCCCCTCGGCACGCTGCCGGCGGACGCCAGCAATCCGCTCCCTGAGCCGCGTGATACGCGCACCGATCAGACGGCGATCCATTTCCAGCTGGGTTTCACCCGGTCCACGCAGGCCGATGGCACCGCCGCGCTGGCTGTCCAAGTGGGTCCAGCCGCGCACCAGTCGGGTCGCCAGATGGCTCAACTGGGCCAACTCAACCTGCAGCTTGCCTTCATGGGAGCGAGCACGCTGGGCAAAGATGTCGAGTATCAGCCCCGTCCGGTCAAGCACGCGACACTTGATCAGGGCCTCGAGGTTGCGCTCCTGAGACGGCGACAATGGGGCATTGACGAGCACCAGTTCGGCATCCAGGCTTGCGACCAGCTCGGCCAGCTCCTCGGCCTTGCCTTTGCCGATGAACAGACGTGAGCCCGGGGTCCGGATATTGGCGACGATTTCGGCGAGAATCTCGGCCCCGGCCGAATGTGCCAGCTCACGGAATTCGACCAGATCCTCGTTGGAGTCCGCCGCCCGCTGCTCGACATGTAACAAAATAGCTCGTTCACCGCCTTCGTGGCGCTCGAAGAAATCCATCGGAATTATTCGTCCCCTCCCGGTTCGCCGCGCGTGGGCTCGAGATCAATGCTGACCGGCCGAGCCGGCACGATGGTGCTGATCGCGTGCTTGTAGACCAGCTGGCTGACGTTGTTCTTGAGCAGGACGACGAAGTTGTCGAATGAATCGATCTGGCCCTGGAGCTTGATGCCGTTGCGCAGATAGACTGAGACGGGGACTTTTTCTCGACGCAACATGTTCAGAAATGGCTCTTGCAGTGACTGGCTTTTGTTTTTGGCCATGATCCTTCCTCTTCATAAATTATCCGGCCATTGTGGCCGGCTGACTGCTCTCGGCGGTCTATCGACAACTGGCACACCTTATCTCGCCGCCCGAACTTCTCAGGCCTGAACCCACAAGCATGGGGACAAGCGTGGACATATCAATGTCATACGCCGGCAGTTTCCAGCAAGCATAGCGCCCCGACCCGCAGCTGTCCGCCTCAAGGAAGCTCTGTACGAATATAGTGCCTCTGTGGGACCGCCAAGGGCCCAGGTGCCAGGCGCAGTCCGCCGTGAAGGGCGGTGGTCCTTTACAAGGACTGCAACACCGCAGATGGCCCTTGGCGGCCCGCCCGAAGGGGCTGGCGGGTTTGCCCGCACTCGGCGCTGCCGCCCCTCGACGGGCAATGAACCCGCCTTCGGGCCAGCGCATTGATTGCGGACAAACCCGTCAGCCAGAGGCGCCGTCGATTCGTACAGAGCCTCCTTACTCAAGATCAACCCGCTCCGACAAAGTCCAGTATGCGCCACTCCACTGCGGCCACCGCCTCGGCATCCATCGCCTCCCATTCGGTCGCCGCCCGCAGCCAGGTGCGCTGGCGTTTGGCCAGTTGACGCGTCGCCGTGATCGCCCGTTCGCGCATTGTCGTCCAGTCGCTCTCACCAGCCAGATAGGCCCAGGCCTGCCGATAGCCGACTGCACGCACCGAGGGCAGTCCTGAGTGCAGATCGCCGCGGGCACGCAGGGCCTTGACCTCGTCGAGAAAGCCCTCGGCCAGCATGGCGTCGAAACGCTCGGCAACCGCGCGCCGGGTATGGGCGGTGCTGCGTGGCCAGAGGGCGATCGCCAGCAGACGCTCGCCGGCCAGCGGCGAGGCAGGTGGGTGACGCCGCTGCCATTCGGTCAGGCTGCGCCCGGTGGCTCGATAGACTTCCAGCGCCCGCCCGATCCGCTGGGGATCGGTGGCGTGGATCCGGGCCGCCGCTGTCGGGTCGATCGTTGCGAGCTGTGCGTGCATCGCCGGCCAGCCAAGTCGCTCGGCCTCCTCTCGGACCGCCTCACGCACCGCGGGTTCGGTCGGCGGCAGGCGCGACAGCCCACGCAGCAATGCCTGGAAGTACATCATCGTCCCGCCGACCAACAGCGGCACACGGCCGGCAGCGCGGGCTGTGGCAATCGCTTCAAGCGCATCACGACAGAATCGCTCGACGCTGTAGGCCTCGATCGGGTCGCAGATATCGACCAGGGCATGAGGGTAACGCGTCAGCAGTTCCCGTGACGGCTTGGCCGAGCCGATATCCATGTCACGATAGATCATCACCGAGTCGACCGAAATGATCGACACGGGCAGCTGTTCGGCCAGCCGCATGGCAAGCGCCGTCTTGCCCGAGGCCGTTGGCCCAGCGATGGCGACGATCGGCAAGCGCTCTAACTCCGCCCCGACCATCAAGGCACCTCGACCAATGGCCGCGAATGACGGAAAGTCCGACATACCCTTGCGGGCGCAGAATTGGCCAATGCACGCGACCAGCTGGAGCACCTCGAATCCGCACGCGGCGCTACTGCGATCAGCTCGTCCAGCCAGCTTGCCGAGATGTCAATCATTGGATATCGATCACTGCCCCCGCATGAACCAGCGGTCGAGCTCTTCTATCGACAGCGCTCGCCAGGTGGGCCGCCCATGGTTGCACTGGTCACCGCGTTCGGTGCGTTCCATATCACGCAGCAGGGCATTCATTTCGGCGACGGTCAAGCGTCGGTTGGCCCGTACCGAACCATGACAGGCCATGGTCGAAAGTATCTCATCAATACGGTCTTCAATGACCGCGCGTGGCGCGACATCTTCGGCCAATGGCACCCGCTGGAGCTCAGCGAGCATCTCACGCACCAGTGTTTCGATATCCGCTTCACGCAGCATGGCAGGCACCTCACGGACTCGAACCCGCTCGGGGCCGACGCGATCGACCATGACGCCGGCGGCGGCAAACGCCTCCTGCCAGGTCTCGAAGGCCTCAGCCTGAGACGGCGAGACGGTCAGGTCCACCGGCAACAGCAATGGCGCGCCCGACAAACCCTGCTGGCGATAAGTGCTCTTGAGGCGTTCGTAGGTGACCCGTTCGGCGGCGGCATGGGCATCGACGATCACCAGCCCGTCGCGGTTACGCGCCAGAATATAGATCTCGCCCAGATGCGCCATGGCATAGCCAAGCGGCGGCAACTCCTCGTTGCCCGGCAATGGTTCGGCCACCCCGTCCATCCCCGGGGTCATCTCCGAGGCCATCCCCGGAGAGCCGACCGCAGCCTGCCCTCGAGCGAGCAACGACAGGTAGCCCTGCGATACTCGCCCACCGCGAACACCCCCGGAGGGCGGCGCGCGCATGACTGCCTCATCGCCCGGGACAGGCACTGCAGACGGCGCCTGCTGAGAGGCTATCGGGAACACCGCCCCACCGGGCGCGGCCAATGCCCGGTGCACTGACTGGAACAGAAAATCATGCACCCCGCGGGCGTCGCGGAAGCGCACCTCGGCCTTGGTTGGATGCACGTTGACGTCCACCATTGCCGGGTCAAGCCGCAACGAGAGTACGTAGGCGGGGTGCCTGGCATGATGGAGCACGTCGCGATAGGCCCGACGGATGGCATGTGCGATCAGCCGATCGCGCACCACCCGGCCATTGACGAAGAACAGCTGCTGGTCGGTCGAAGCCCGGGCATACTGCGGGTTCGCCACCCAGCCGGTCAGAACAAAGCCCGAGGCGGCCGCGTCGATCTCACGCGCCTGCTCGAGAAAGCCCTCTCCAAGCACCTTGGGTATGCGTTCTTCCAGCGAGTCGGCATCGACTGCCGGCAGGTCCAGTACACCACGCTCGTTGTGAATCAGGCGAAAGGCCACGGTCGGGTTCGACAGCGCGAGCTTGCGCATCAGCTGGTCGACATGCCCAAACTCGGTACGCTCGGTGCGCAGAAACTTGCGCCGCGCCGGCACGTTGAAGAACAGATCTCGAACCTCGACCAACGTGCCGGGCCTGGCCGGTGTCGGGCGGGGTTCGTCGTCTACCCCGGGGGCCAGCTCCCAGCCGTGCTCGGCATCGGTCGGACGAGAAACGATCCGCAGCCGGGAAATGGACTGGATGCTCGCCAGCGCCTCGCCACGAAAGCCGAAACTCGCAACGGCCTCAAGGTCGTCAAGATCGCGGATCTTGGAGGTGGCATGTGGCGCGACCGCCAGCGGCATCTGCTCGGGGGGCATGCCGTGGCCATCGTCCCGGACCGAGAGCTGTTTGACCCCGCCGGCCACCAGCTGCACCTCGATGCACCCGGCCTTGGCATCCAGGGCGTTTTCCACCAACTCCTTGATCACGCTAGCCGGTCGCTCGACCACCTCGCCAGCGGCGATCTGGTTTACCAGGGACTGGGGTAGTTGACGAATTTCGGGCATGGGACTCTGACAGTGAAAACCGTCATTGTCGCCCGCCGCCAGAGTGACAAGCAAGCAGACCGGCGCTCTGCCGGTCGGTCAACTGGCCAGGGAAGCCCTGTACGATACAGAGCTCCCCTAGTGCTCAGAGCATGGCGTAGCGGGTACCCTGCGGAGCATGGGCGGTGTAGTAGTTGTTCACGCCTTCGAAAATGGACTCGGCAATCTGTCGTTGGTACCGAGATGTCCGCAGACGCTGCTCTTCCTGCGGATTGCTGATAAACGCGCTCTCGACGAGGATCGACGGGATGTCCGGCGATTTCAGCACCGCGAAACCGGCCTGCTGCACGGTCGGCTTGTGCAATTGGGCTACTCGGTCGATGCGACGAAGCACTCGATCGGCGAAGTCGAGACTGGACTCGAGCGTCTTGGTCTGCGCCAGATCCATCAGCACCGATGCAACATCCGCGTCGTGCTCTGCCAAGGAGGCACCACCAACGAAATCCGCGCTGTTCTCTTTCGCCGCCAGCCAACGGGCGGCCTCTGAACTGGCACCGCCCTGGCTCAGGCAGTAGACCGAAGCCCCCTTGGCCGAGGACAGGCGGAAGGCATCAGCATGCACCGAGATGAACAGGTCGGCCTGGTGTCGTCGAGCGATCTCGGTGCGCTGCCGCAAGGGGATGAACCGATCATCCTCACGCGTCATCACTGGCGTCAGCCCGGGGGCGGCCGCTATCAGATCACGCAGCTGCAAGCCGATGTTGAGCACGATATCTTTCTCGCGGGTACCAAGGCGACCGATCGCGCCTGGATCCTTGCCGCCATGTCCGGGATCGATCGCCACCACGAGATCGCGAAAACCGCGCGAATGGGACTGCAGCGCTGATTCCTGCCGCGGCAGATCCGGACGTTCGGCGATCACCGTCGGCTCGCCGCCGCCGTGCGGCAGATCGACCACCAGCCGGTAAGCCCCGCCATCGACTGGTGGCAGGATGATGATCTGGGGGCGGGTGTGCTTTTTCAGGTCAAACACCAGCCGCAGATCGTGGCCGTTTCGCACACCGACCCGCAACCCCTTGACCACCGGTGAATCCGGCGTGGCCGGCAACGACGCGCCAACGAGACGCGTTGCGTGCAGATCAACCACAGCGCGGGCCGGGTTGTCGAGCAGCAGCGTGTCGAAATCGACCAGCGAAGAGACCGTGAACACATAGCGGGTGAAACCTTCGTGCCGCCCCGCCTCAACCCGGGAGACGGCCACCGCCCGGGCAGCCAGCGCCGACCCGGCAAATGGCAGTCCGAAGGCAGCCACTCCGCCACCGATGGTCGTACGGAGAAAGTGACGGCGCCCGACATCCGTCACGGCAAACGCATCACGGGCAGACTGGGTTAGCTTTTTCATGCTCCACCTCTGGCGACACAACCCCAAGATCGTGTTTCATCCCACAGCCCCTACAGTGTGGTCAAAAAAGCATTTTTTTCAACAAATGCAAGAAGATACCCGCCAATCCTAATCTCGTTACACAGCCCATGCCCACCAAGATATGGCATAGATAAAAACCCAGGAACACTAGATGATGTGGTTTTGCCTACGTTGGAAAAACACCACAGCCCAGCGCCCGGACCGACTTGATGTCGGCCCGAACGCCAATCAGGCCGTCGGCTCAGGCGTCATTCCAGACACCAGCCAGACGGGCAACCCAGGCCGCGCCCAACGAGGTGTCTGCGCGCAGGCTGATGTCCCGCAAGTCAGGCCGATCAGGCCCACCGGCCAGTGACAGCTCAGCATCGGCGGTCAATTCACCCTGCGCCTGCTCGAGCCATTCGATCAGCAACAGGGCCTCATCGAGCTCGTCGCGCAGGCCGAGATAGTCGAGCTCCTCGGGGTCGGCCAACCGGTAGAGATCCAGGTGCAGCACCCGGCTCGGACCGCCTGTTACTGCCGTGACGTCATAGGGTTCGACCAGGGTGTAGGTGGGGCTGCGAATCGTGCCGGTCACACCAAGGGCACGCAAAAAGGCCCGCGCAAAGGTCGACTTGCCAGCGCCGAGCTCTCCACGCAGCGACAGGATGCCGCTCGACGGCGCCACGCCCGCCAGGCAGGCGGCCAGTGACTCGACCGCCGACTGGTCGAGATCGCGACGCACCAGCCGCGACCCAGTCTGCTCACCCGTCATTGCCACCCTCCGAGAAGACCCGCCGCCAGCCACCATCAATCGACCTGCCACGGCCGTTGAGCCGCGCCCGGATCAACTCGCACAGCTCGCCGGCCGCCATGCCCCACTCTCCGTCACGAGCCGCCTCGTCCTCACCGGCCTCGGCATGAACGCAGACGGCCGCCTCCATGGCCTCGAAGCGCGCCATACCCATACCGAAAAAGGCACCCAACAGCCCGGCCAGCACATCGCCACTGCCAGCAGTCGCCAGTGCAGGGCTGCCACGTTGGCAAACGGCGAGTCGCTCGCCGTCGGCAAGCACACTGCCCGCCCCCTTGAGCACGACCCCGCAACCAAATCGGGCCGACAAGATCCGCGCTGCGGCGATCCGATCGGCGTTGATTTCGCTCGTCTCGCAATCCAGCATGCCGGCCGCCTCACCCGGATGCGGGGTGATGACCGCCTGCCGTCCCTGGAGCGACTGTGGTCTAAGCAACCGCAAGGCCTCGGCATCCACCACCATCGGCAGCGAGCCATCATGCAGCGCCCGCCAGATCTCCGCGGCCCAATCATCGCGTCCCAACCCCGGCCCAATCACTATCGCCGAGGCCTCACCGATCAACGACAAGACGTCTTCGGCACTCTCGGCGCCATGGACAATCAATTCGGGTCGACCGATGTTCAGGGTCGCGGCATGTGTCGGATGGGTGGCCACGATCACCTTGCCGGCACCGGCTCGCAGGGCCGATTCGGCCGCCAGCCGGGCCGCACCGGGCATCCCACGATTACCGCCGACGACCAGCAGCGTGCCGAAGCTCCCCTTGTGTCCATCCTGCGGACGGGCCGCTAGCCGGATACCGCCTGGCAGCAGGGCCAATGAGTCATCTGGGGCATGGCCTTCTGCCTCGAGCGGATAGCCCAACTCGGCCAACACCCGCTCGCCGCAGACCGCCAAGGCCCGGCCCGTCACCTGCCCCCGCTTGATGCCGAGGAAAGTCACGGTCACATCGGCCGTCAGCGTCAGTGGATCGACCACGCCGGTGTCGGCATTGAGCCCGGACGGCAGATCGACCGCCAGCACGCCGGGGCGCGTGGGCATGATTTCCAGCGTCTGTTGTACCCGTTCGAGAAAGCTGGCCGGCGTACCGCCGATCGGTCCCGACAGGCCGATGCCGAACAGGGCATCCACCACGACATCGGCCGAGGTCAACGCCTCGAATATCACCTCCGGGGCGGCATGCACATCGACCGAAGGCATGGCCTCGCGCAGGGCCGCCCAGGCCTGGGCCGCACTGCCATGGAAATCAGGCTCCTGCCAGCCAAGCAGATTCACCTCGAGCCCAGCGCGATGGGCGAGCCGCGCGACCACCAGGCCATCACCACCGTTCTGTCCCGACCCCACCAGCACCGCCAGTCGAGCCGCCTTCGGCCAGCGTTCGCACAGGGCGTCGAAGGCGGCCGCGCCGGCGCTCTCCATCAGCCCGTAGGCATCCACCCCACCAGCGAACAGCGCCTGCTCATGCGCCAGGATCGCCTCGACCGACCAGGCCCGCGTCAGACCACTGGCGGCCGGTGCTCGGATCAAGCGTGGCGCGAGGATCGACATCAGTTCAGCCCAGACTATTTGGTCGCGGCAGAAAGCCCAGCGCGTCGAACACGCGCTGGAGCGTCGGGCGAGCACGAGCCGCAGCGCGTTCGGCGCCCTGGGCAAGCACGGCATCCAGCCCCGTCTCGTCGGCACGGATTTCGCGGTAACGAGCCACAATCGGTTCAAAATGAGCGATCACCGCCTCACCGGTCTCGACTTTGAGCTTGCCGTAGCCTGAGCCTGCCAACCGATTCTCGATCGATTCGATCGACTCGTCACCGAAAATCGACAACAGCGTCAACAGGTTGGATACGCCCGGCTTGTTCTCCGGGTCGAAGCGGATGTCCATGTCCGAGTCGGTCACCGCCCTCTTGAACTTCCTCAGGATCTGCTTGGGCTCGTCAAGCAGGGCCACGTAGCTGGCTTCGCTGGGGTCAGACTTCGACATCTTCGCAGTCGGATCCTGCAGCGACATGATGCGTGCGCCCGCCTCGGGAATAAACGGCTCGGGCACAGTGAAGATATCGCCATAGAGATTGTTGAAACGCAACGCAAGATCGCGCGTGAGCTCGAGATGCTGTTTCTGGTCGGCCCCCACCGGCACATGGGTGGCCTGATACAGGAGAATGTCGGCGGCCATCAGCACGGGATAGCCGAACAATCCGGCGTTGATATTGGCCTCGTGCCGCTGCGACTTGTCCTTGAACTGGGTCATGCGCTCAAGCTCACCCATATAGGTGTAGCAGTTGAGCACCCAGGCGAGTTCGGCATGCGCGGGCACATGCGACTGTACGAACAGCGTGCTCTTTTCGGGATCCAGCCCGCAAGCCATATAGAGGGCGATAAAGTCGTAGCAGCGCGCGCGAAACTCGGCCGGATCCTGGCGCACGGTGATCGCATGCAGATCCACCAGCATGAACAGCGCGTCATGCGTGTCCTGCATGGCTACCCAGTTGCGGATTGCACCGACGTAGTGACTGATCAACAGTTGACCCGAGGGCTGGATACCGGAGAGCACCGCCGGTTGCTTGTCGTTCTTGGACATATATATGACTTCTTGAAACGGGTGGAATACGACATGTCCCGAGCCGGGCGGAGGGATTTCCCCGCCCGGCCGGACAAAGGCGGTTCATCATAGCAAAGCCCCCTGCGCCGGTCGTCAGGAGCACTTGCTGCTATAGGGTGAGGACAGGCCCACCGCCACACGACCGAGAGGCGCCCATGCACATGAGTCGGAAAGCCGCTTTTCGCTATCACCATCGATCAGCAGGACGCGACCGTGGGGACAATACATGACCGGTGACCAGACATGACCGGTGACCAGGCACTGCTGTTCGCGATTCTCGGTCTGACGTTGGTCGGATTCATGTGGAGACGGCTGCGTTACGACGTGGTCGCCCTGCTCGCGCTGCTGGCGACCGGGTTGACCGGGCTCGTCCCGCCGGAGGCGATGTTCAGCGGGCTCTCCCACCCGGCGGTCATTACCGTGGCGGCCGTACTCGTCCTGAGCCGGGCGCTGCTGAACGCCGGGGTCATCAATGCGCTGGCCCGCCGGCTGATCCGGGTCGGTGACCGCCCGACGGTCCAGGTGATCACGCTGACCGGCGTGGTCGCCCTGAGCTCAGGGTTCATCAACAATGTTGGCGCGCTGGCATTATTCATGCCGGTGGCCGTCTGGATGGCGCGACATGCCGAGCGCTCGCCATCATTCTTGCTGATGCCGCTGGCCTTCGGTTCGTTGCTCGGCGGCACCCTGACTCTGATCGGCACCCCACCCAACATCATTATCGCCGCCTACCGAGCTGACACTGGGTCCGAGGCCTTCGGCATGTTCGATTTCCTGCCGGTGGGGCTGGCCATCACGTTCGTCGGGGTCGTCTTCATTGCGTTGATCGGTTGGCGTCTGACGCCATGTCGTGGCCAGCCGACTGGTGACAGCGAACTGTTTGCGATCGAGAACTACCTGACCGAGCTGCGCGTCCCCGAGTCGAGCGCCTACGCGGGGCGGAGTGTGCATGAGCTGATCGAATCGGTCGCCGACGAGACCGAGATAATGGTCACCGCCCTGCTCCGCGCAGATGAGCGCCGACGTCTGCCCTCAATCTACGAAGTACTCAAGCCCGACGACATCCTGCTGATCGAGGCCGACTCCGACGGGCTCGAGACCTTGATCGACGTCACCGGACTGGAACTGGCAGCCAGCGGGTCAGACAAATCAGACAGCGATACAGCCGGCAAGTTGGCCCTGACCGAGGCGATCATCACGCCCAATTCGCGACTGGTGGGCCGTTCAGCGAGAGTGCTGGATCTGCGTGAGCGCTATGGGGTGAACGTGCTGGCCGTTGCCCGACAGGGCAAGCGACTCAAACAGCGCATCAGCCAAATCCGCTTTCTCCCCGGCGACATCCTGCTGCTGCAAGGTCGCGAGGAAAGCCTGCCCGACGCGATGAACCAGCTCGGCTGCCTACCTTTGGCCTCACGCGGCCTGAATATTGCCCGCCCGCGTCGCGTAGTACTGGGTGCCGGCATCTTCGCTGCCGGCCTGGCGTTGGTCGCCTTCAATCTCCTGCCGGTTACCATCGCGCTCGTCGGTACCGCCGTGGCGATGGTGATCGCCGGACTACTGCCCTCCGACGATGCCTATCGGGCCATCGACATGCCGGTGATCGTGCTGCTCGCTGCCATGTTGCCGATCGGCCAGGCCCTGGAAACCACTGGCGGCTCGACCCTGATCGTCGGGGTCTTTCTCAGCATGGCCGACCAGCTGCCGGCCTTCCTGATGCTCGCCTTGCTGATGATGGCGGTCATGCTGCTCTCAAACGTCGTCAACAACGCCGCCGCCGCGGTACTTGCCGCCCCGATCGCCATTCAGCTCGCGCAAGGCATGCACGCCTCGCCCGATCCGTTCTTGATGGCGGTGGCGATTGGCGCCTCTTGCGCCTTCCTCACGCCGATCGGCCATCAGTCCAATACCCTGGTCATGGCGCCGGGTGGCTACCAGTTCGGTGATTACTGGCGGATGGGCTTGCCACTGTCGGTGCTGGTGGTCATCGTTGCCGTCCCCATGATCCTGTGGGTGTGGCCGTTGCCCGGCTGAGGTTGGCCGACTGGCAAAACCCATTGCCGGCCGCCCGGCGGCGACTCCCGCACTCCGAGTGCGAGACGGGCAGGATCGATCACTCGCTACCAGGCGATGGCCGCATAATGCCCTTGCCAAACTGGTGGTCCTGTTTTATCCTACGCGGCCTTTGAATTGACCCGCCCGCGTACCGCCGACAGACATCTATATTTCGGTACGCGCGCAGACAGAACGAGTCGCCCAGGAGACAATCATGGCCCGAGTTTGCCAAGTAACCGGGAAGCGCCCGGCGGTCGGTAACAACGTATCGCACGCAAACAACAAGACCCGGCGTCGGTTCCTGCCCAACCTGCACAAGAAGCGGTTCTGGGTAGAGAGCGAGCAGCGG
Organism: Halothiobacillaceae bacterium; assembly: GCA_041676845.1. Classification (GTDB taxonomy): domain Bacteria; phylum Pseudomonadota; class Gammaproteobacteria; order Halothiobacillales; family Halothiobacillaceae; genus Guyparkeria. The sequence continues at coordinate 359,086 of JBAYRD010000002.1, forward strand.
TTCGTCCGCCTGCGCGTATCCAGCCACGGCCAGCGCACGATCGACAAGATCGGCATCGACGCCGTCATCGCTGATATGCGGGCCCGCGGCGAGAAGATCTGAACATCGCCTGATTATTGAGGTTATAGCGACATGCGCGAAAAGATTCGACTGGTATCCAGTGCTGGCACCGGCCACTTCTACACCACCGACAAGAACAAGCAGAACACGCCGGAAAAGCTGGAAATGAAGAAGTACGATCCGGTGGTACGCAAACACGTTCTCTACACAGAAGCCAGAATCAAATAACCAGGATCTAGCAAGAGAATCGATCGGCCGCCCCGGCGGCCGTCACATCTTGGCTGACTGGCGACAGGACCCCGCGAGGAATCTTCCCGCGGGGTTTCTTTGTGCCGCCATGCAACCCCTTGCCCGACCGACCCGAACGCACAAACCATGCCCGAGCTCCCCGAAGTTGAAACCACCCGCCGCGGCATCGAGCCCCACCTCGTCGGCCGACACATCGAGAAGGTCACCGTGCACAATCCGCGGCTGCGCTGGCCGATACGAGAAGACCTAGCCGCATGCCTCATCGGTCGTCCGGTCGAGGCGGTCGGTCGGCGGGCGAAATACCTGCTCCTGGAGCTGGACCGGGGTGACCGCGTGCTGATCCACCTGGGCATGTCAGGCAGCCTGCGGCTAGACGACCCGGCTAACCCACCGCGCAAGCACGACCACGTCGAATGGCTGCTCGATAGCGGCTTGGCGCTGCGCTTGCACGACCCCAGACGCTTCGGCGCCGTGCTTATTGATCACATCGACTCTCCCCACAGGCTGTTGGCCACCCTCGGCCCCGAACCATTCGATCCAGCTTTCGACGGCGACTACCTCCTCGGCCGGCTGGCCGGCCGCCGAGCCGCCATCAAACAGACGATCATGAACGCCGCGATCGTGGTCGGGGTGGGCAACATCTATGCCTCGGAGGCATTGTTTCTCGCCGGCATTCATCCCCAACGGCCCGCCGGCGGACTCAAACATGAGGAATGCAGCCGGCTGGCCACCGCCATCCGCCAAGTACTCGAGACGGCCATCGCGCAGGGTGGCACCACCCTGCGCGATTTCTTCTCCCCCTCCGGAGAACCCGGTTATTTCCAGCAGACACTCAACGTCTACGACCGCAGCCACGAGCCGTGTCACCGCTGCGCTACGCCCATCGAGCGCATCGTGTTAGGCCAGCGCTCGACCTGGTTCTGCCCAGGGTGTCAGCCGGAAAACGGATAGCTGGAAGAGGTCAGATCAGCGGTAAGGCTACAGATCAAAGCCGATAACTCCTGAGGGAGTCACGACACTCCAACCTCTGTCAGCTTCCAGCTCACTCTGGCTTGATCTCAAGCAGTTCCTGCATGATCGCCTCAACTTCGGGCGTATCCCAGATGATCCCAGCGTTGACGGCATAATGGATCTTGCCGTCCGGGGCGACCATAAAGGAGGTCGGAAAGGCGAAGGCCCCGTAACGCTCAGCCACTGCGCCGTCGATATCCACCGGCACCGGGAAGGAAATATCGTAGTGCTGCAGAAAGTCACGCAGGTGCTCGGGCGTTTCCTTGAAGGCAATGCCGTAGATGCGCAGGCGGTCCGGATAACGTGAGGCGAGCCGCTCCATGGACGGCAGCTCCTCCACGCAGGCCGGGCACCAGGTCGCCCAGAAATTGACGATCTGCACGCCATCGAAATCGTGACGCAAGCTCTGGCGGCCGTCGTAGAGGTCGACCAACTCGAAGTCTGGCGCCGGGACCGGATCAACCGGTTGCAGGCCGGTCTGCTTTTCCGTCGGCTCGGTGTGAGCGAGATTGATCTCCAACACCTCGCCGCTATGCGATGCGGCAGACAACAGGGGGATCGAGGCGATGATCTGGCCGGGCAGCGCGCGGGTCGCCTTGACGGATGCCGGGTCCTCGAGTAGATCATCGTTCGCCTCGAGCGAATCGGTCTGCCCTTCGCCCGTCTCGACGAAGTAGAAGTCCTTGACCTCCGGGACCACCCAGGTGAACACCGGACTGCCGGCATTGATCAACCGATCGCGCAGGGTCGCCAGACGGTTCATGTACACGCCCATTTCGGGTTGAATGATCATGACCGGTAGGTTGGTGGCATCGACAATGCCGAAGAATTCGGGCTCCTGGCCGGCGATTGGTGTACCGCGGAAGAGATTGGGAAACAACAGGATCGCTCCGGCCAGTGCCGCAGGGTCGTCGGTTTGTGATTGCCACAGGCGCATCCCGCGCAGGACGGGCACTCCCATCCGGTCGACGCCAAGCACAACCCGTTCACGTCCAGGCGCCACGTCAATGGCATGCTGGATCAGCGCGGCGACCGCCGCACCGTCAAGCTCGCGTACCGCGCGATCTGTCCGGGTGAGGAACAACGATTCAAGCAGATCCACCTGCCAGACAGTGGCGCCACGGCGAGCCAGGGCCTGCGCGACACTCGACGGCCCGGCAATATCCCCGTACTGGTTGGTAAACCAGAGGACCAACGGGCCATCGTTGTCAGCCCCTATCTCGGTGACTTCCAGCACCTCACCGTCTGCCAGGTTGACGGTGAAATCGGCGAAAGCGGGACTGATGACCACCGTGGCAATCAGAGCCACCAACGCGATCGCAGCCCGGCGCACGCAGGCGCCCTCATTCCTGTTCTGCATGTTCATCTCCAGACACACCAGCGGCGACGAGACCCACCCTGGCAACCATCGCCTCGCCTCGCGCGCTCTCGTACAATACAGTCGACTTTTGTGCACAAGCACGTCCCGCACACAGCCGTAAATGGCCGGAAACTTCGTATGCTAACAGTTGGATCAACATGACACACACATTACCCGCCGTCTTCGAAACGAAGATCAGTAACCTGGAACTGATCCATCGCGGCAAGGTGCGCGACCTGTACCGCATCGACGATGAAAGAATGCTGATCGTCACCACCGACCGCGTCTCCGCTTTCGACGTAATCCTGCCCACGCCGATCCCCGACAAGGGGCGAGTATTGACCGAGATCTCGCGCTTCTGGTTCGACAAGAGCCGCGATCTTGTACCAAACCATCTTTGCGAGGACCAGGATCTGAGTGGCATCGTGCCGAACGAGGCCGAGCGCTCCCTGCTCGAAGGCCGTAGCGTGATCGTGCGCCATCTCAAGGCCCTGCCGATCGAAGCGGTGGTGCGCGGCTATCTGATCGGCTCGGGCTACAAGGATTACCAGGCCACCGGCGCGGTTTGCGGCATCACCCTGCCAAAAGGGCTGCAGCTGGCCGACAAGCTGCCCGAGGCAATCTACACGCCGGCGACCAAAGCCGATGTCGGCGATCATGACGAGAACATCGACTTTGCCGAGACCGAACGCCTGATCGGCCCAGCCATGGCCGCACAGGTCCGGGATACCGCCATGCAGTTGTACCAAATGGCGGTCGATTACGCCGCCAAGCGCGGCATCATCATCGCCGACACCAAATTCGAATTCGGCCTCGATCAGCACGGCGTTCTGCATCTGATCGACGAGGCACTGACGCCGGACTCCTCGCGTTTCTGGCCGGCCGACGAGTACCGTCCCGGTATCAGCCCGCCGTCATTCGACAAGCAGTTCATCCGTGACTGGCTCGAGACCCTCGACTGGGACAAGACCGCCCCCGGTCCCGAGATTCCCGACGAGATCATCGCCCAGACCCGTGAACGCTATATGACGGCCCATCGCCGCCTGACCGGAAAGGCACTGCCTGGCACCGTATGAACAGCACGACCGCGTCCCGCCGGGGCTGGGTGGTGCTCGGGACCGATACCGGCGTCGGCAAGACATTCGTGAGTTGCCACCTGGCGCGCCTGCTGGTCGAACGTGGTCAACGGGTCCATGTCAGAAAACCCGTTGAAAGCGGCTGCCGCGAAGTCGAGGTGAGAGGCAGGATCATGCGGCTGCCGGCCGATGCCGCGGCCTTGCGACAAGCGGCCGGCTCGATCGAGCCACTCGATACCATCTGCCCGCTGCGATTGCTGGCACCACTGGCCCCGCCGGAAGCGGCCCGTCGCGAAGGCCGCCGTATTCTGTTCGCCCGCGACCTGCTGCCGGCCCTCATCCGCCCTCCGAACATGGCTGACCAGGTCTGGCTGATTGAAGGTGCCGGCGGCCTGTATTCCCCTCTGAGCGAGGACGCGCTCAATCTGGAGCTGGCCCGGGCAACCGCCCTGCCGGTCATCCTCGTGGCAGAAGACCGTCTCGGCACACTGAGCGCGACGCTGACAGCGATCGAGACGATACACCGGCAGGGCATCCAAATTGCGGCCGTGGTGCTGAATCGCCTCACTGAGGAAACCGACGACGCAGCCGACAACCTGGAAATGCTCCGAATGTGGAGCCGTCGGCTGGTCCCGGAATTTCAAGCCCCCATTCCCATTCTGGCCATCGATCGGCAACGGGCCGCCACTGCCCTCGCCACCCTGCCGACGCCCTGAAGTCCGCTCGCACAGCGTCTCTACCTAGAGAAGCTCTCGACGCTTGGCGCAGATGGGCCAGCCTTCCTCTTCCTGTCTACACCACGAGCGAGCGCACTGGTGTTGAATCCATGGAAGTAAGAGTCGGCCGTATCGTGGTTATCACTCACCCTCGTCCGTAACGATCCACCCCAGGGCGAGATCCCCTGAGTAACGGATCTCTACCGCCCATAGATCTCTGCCGCCCTATGCATAAATATATTTTATGCGGTATATTCACGGCACGGATAGAGATAAAGCGTCTGTAACCAATCATGCCCGACTGTCGACGGGACACGCCGCCGAACCAGGATCCGCAGCGGGCGAGGAGTTGAGGAGTAGACATCATGACCAGATACAAGGCGATCGGATGGGCCGCAGTCCTGGGGGGCAGCCTATGGCTGACGACTGCCCAGGCCGAGGGCAGCCGCAATGCCGACCCACAGGCACTGATGGCCGCCCAGACCTGTGCTGGCTGCCACGGCACCGAGGGATACATCGAGAACTCGGCCTATGTGCCGCTGGCTGGCATGCCCCGAGAGCAGTTCATCCAGGCGATGAACACCTTCGCCGACGGCTCGCGGCCCTCGACCCTGATGGGGCCGCTGGCGCGCGCCTTCACCGATGAGGAAATTTCCGCCATGGCCGATTATTTCGCCAGCATGCCGAGAGAGCGGGCCAAGGCCGACAACGCAGGAGGGGATGACTCATGAGTACGATCAATCGTCGTGATTTTCTAAAACTTGCTGGCGCCGGCACGGCCAGCGTAGGGCTACTGGGCACCCCACTGGCCCGCGCGGCCCGTTCGGCCAAGGTCGTGATCATCGGCGGGGGCGTCGGCGGTGCTACCGCTGCCAAGTACCTCAAGATCTATGCCCCCGAGATCGATGTCACCATCGTCGAACCAAAAAGCGAATACCGCCGTCCCTACGGTTCGAGTGAAGTCATCACTGGCCAGGAGACCATGGACGACATCACCATCTCCTACGACGCGCTGATCAGCCGATACGGTGTGCGCTTCGTCCATGACCGGGCCACCGCGATCGACTACGACGCCAAACAGGTGCACACGGCCGATGGCACGACGCTCTCCTATGACCGTCTGGTCGTTGCCCCGGGCATCTCCTTCGATTTCGACGCCATTGGGGGACTGACCCCCGAGATCGCCGAAACCCGCATACCGCACGGCTGGGATGCCACTGACCAGCTGCTGGTGCTGAAGAAGCAACTGGAGGCAGTACCGGAGAACGGCACAGTCATCGTCGGCCCACCGCCGGGGCCGTATCGCTGCCCGCCGGGGCCATACGAGCGCGCCGGGCTGATCGCCCAATGGCTGCTCGACCGCGGGGACAGCTCGCCACGGGTCATCATTCTCGACCCCAAGAACGGCTTCACCACGGATTACTCCATGCTGCATGCCTGGAACCGGATCTACCGCTTCAATATCCCGAAGCCGGCTCAGTCGATCTACAGCGAGGAAGAACTCAGTCAGCTCGAGACCTGGGACGATCCCGGCCCGCTTGAGTGGGTCATGGGCGAGCTGGGTGGCCGGATCCTGAGCGTCGATCCCGACGCCATGACGGTCACGGCCGAGGCCGGCACCTTCCAGGCCGACATGATCAACATCATCCCGCCGCTGAAGGCCGCGCAATTCGCCATCGACCAGGACCTGGTTGATGACACGGGCTGGTGCCCGGTCGATCCGATGACTTTCGAGTCGACTCGACATGCGGATGTGCACGTGATCGGAGATTCCTGCATCGCCGGTGACATGCCCAAATCAGGCTATGCCGCCAACAGCCAGGCCAAGGTGCTGGCCATCCAGCTGCGGGCCCTGTTCGCAGGCAACCCGCCAGTGGAGCCGGTGTTCCAGAACACCTGCTATGCGCTGGCAGGCAACACCGATGCCGGCATGTTCGTAGCGGACGTGTTCCGCCTCAAGGATGGCCGGATCACCCGAGTCGATGAACAGCGCTACCTGCCGTTCGAGGCGAGCATCGTCGAGCAACGCTTGGCGGCGGTCTACCAGCACAACTGGATGACCGCCTTCACCGAGGACAGCTTCAGATGATGACTCCACATTCATATCGCCGGACCATCGTCTCCGGCCACACTCGCTCTGACAGGAGGATCCCCGCATGGACCTGATCGGACTTTACCCAACCTGGTACGAACCGGGCATCGGCAGCGGCTGGGTCATTGGCTTGATCGCCACCATCCACGTGCTGTTCTCGCACACCGCCGTGGGTGCGGCGGTGCTGTTCGCCGTGCTCGCCTACATCGGCATGCGCGATGACCGTCCGGAACTGATCGACTTCATCCGCAAGTACGGCCTGTTCCTGTTGATCTTCTCCTACGTCCTCGGCTCCATCACCGGCCCGGGGATCTGGTACTCGACCACGGTAGGCAGCCCGCGAGGCATCTCGGCGCTGATCCACAACTTCGTCTGGAAGTGGGCCACCGAATGGGTGTTCTTCGTCATCGAAGTAATCGGCGTCTATATGCTGGTCTACCTGGCCGGCAAGCTGGACCGACGCAGCTACATGAAGCTGGCCGTGATCTTCGGCATCACCTCGTACGCCACCATGCTGGCAATCGTCGGCATCCTGTCGTTCATGATGATGCCAGGGCGCGAGGAATGGCTTGCCGAGGGCGGCTATCTGCTGGGTTTCTACGGGCCTAATACCTTCGCCCAACTGGCAATCCGCACCGCCTTCATGCTGACCATGACAGCCGTGGTCGGGGGCTTCGTCGCTGCCGGACTCAAAGATCTTGAGTTCAAGCGCTGGCTGCTGCGCCGTCTGGCAGTCGTCGGTGGCTTGTCGGTCCTCGTCGGCATCGCACTCTACCCGTGGTACCTGGGTACTCTGCCGGGCATCGCCCACCTGGTGCTGGAGAACCGTCTGCCGGATTCCTTCACCCCGTCGATCCTGATCGTCCTTGCCGCCATGCTGGCCTACTTCGTGCTGACCTTTGCCCGCCCGAAGGTCGTGACCGGCGCCGTCGCTGCCGTCGCCACGCTCGCGATCCTGGTGATGGGCCTGTGGCCGGGCGAAACGATCCGCGAGTCCGCGCGCAAGCCATACATCGCTGGCCAGTACCTGTACTCGAACCAGGTGATCGGCCACGACGTGCCGGGCATGGGCGTCAAGTCGGAAATCCCGACACTGCAGAAAGTCGGCTTCACCCATGCCGGCGTCTTCTGGCCGGAGTCCCAGCGTGAAATCACGGCGGACAACATGGTCGAGGTCGGTCGCAGCCTGGCGATCACCGCCTGCAGCAACTGCCACTCGCTGTCGAAAACCGGGATCCGCCCGATAGGGAATTACTTCCCGCAGAAAGCGGATATCGAGGGGATCAAGACTTACTTGCTGGGCGCCCTGTCGACCGGTAACACGATGTACATGCCACAGATCCCACTCAAGGATGACGAGGCCGCAGCACTGGCCCTCTACATCGCCGGCCTGAACGATCCGGAGGCCGTCGCCCGGTATACCTCCGGCGACAAAACGGCATTCCTCGAAACCCGCTCTGAGAAGGAGGTGAAATAATGGATACCGCCATGCTCTATGCCCTGCGAGATCCGCTGGGCATCCCGGCTCACCCGGTGATCTTCCTGATCCTGGGGGTAGTCACCTTCGCGCTGCACATCGCGGCTGTCCATGTCCTGCTGGGATCGTCGGCCCTTGCGCTCCGCGGGTCCTTCTCCAAGCAGGCCCACTGGCGCCGGCTGGCCGACGCCATGGTGAACACCGCCAAGGTCGCCATCTCGGTGGCGATCGTAATCGGTGTCGCCCCGCTGCTGTTCGTCCAGGTCATCTATGACCCGTTCTGGTACACCTCGAACGTACTCTCCGCCTGGTGGGTAATCGGGTTCATCTTCATCCTGATCGTCGCCACACTAGCGTTGTATCTCTTCTACGCGATGAACTACGAGATCCGGACCAAGAAAACCCGCTGGACGATTGCAATGCTCGTCGCGCTGCCGCTGTTCCTGGTGGTCGGCTTCATCATGCACTTTCTTTCCATGCAGATGCTCGAGCCGGACAAGTGGCTCGAGTGGTATGCCCCCGGTGGCATCATCGATGCCTCCGGGCGCTCCATCCACGCCTGGGATCTGTCGCGGTTCAGCTTCTTCATCCTGCTGTCGGCCCCCGTCATCGGCATCTGGCTGTTCGGCTATCGCCGTTACCTGCAAGGCGCCGGTGAGCAAGACAGCGACTATCTGGAGTTCGTCAAGCGGATCGCCACCCGACTGGGCGTCGTCGGCACGGCCATCTCCCTGGTCCTGCTGGTCATGTGGATGAAGGGGCTGCCGGATGACATCGCCGGCTTCGCCACCGGCATCTGGCCGATCGCCACTGCCGTCGCCTTGATCCTGGTGGCCGCCTACCCGCTGCTGCTGGGCAAGCGTCTCGACCAGGGCATGTGGGGCTACACCCCGATCCTGATCGCCACCGTCGGCATGATCGTGGTGGCCACCATGCGCGAGGCCATCCGTTGGGTCACACTCTACGGCGTGCATGGCTACAACCCGCTTGACTACAAGATCGTGATGGACTGGTACTCGACAATCCTGTTCTTCGTCACTTTCGGCGTACTCGGCGCGGGCGTACTTGCCTACATGCTGACGCTCGCTTGGCAGGCCGGCCAGACCGAGGGCACCTACACGCCATCTCGCGCTATCAATCGCATGGGCACGGTAGCCATTGTGTTGCTGCTCCTGTGGGTGGCGCAATATTTCGGCTTCGGCCTCTGGGTCGCATACAAATAAAGGAGGGTTTCTCGATGAAGCCACGCATCATCCAACATCTCGCCGCACCGGCGCTCATAGCCAGCCTCTTCGGGCTGGCAGCGGCACCCGCATCGGCCAGCTCGCACAACGCTGCCGAAGTGGCCAAGTGGACCGTGGCCGAGTGGCACGACACCATGCAGTCCATGCCCGAGGGTGACGCCGAACAGGGCAAGAAACTGCACGATCAGACCTTTTGTGCCTCCTGTCACGGTGATCACGGCGAATCGCTGAGCGGAAACTGGCCACGCCTGGCCGGTCAGCGCGCCGAGTACACCTACAAGCAGCTGATCGATTATGCCGACGGTCGTCGAAGTGAAGACAACCGTTCACAGCTCATGATCGTGGTCAGCGAAGATCTGAGCGAACAGGACATGGCCGATCTGGCTGCATTCTACGAGCAGCAGGGTCTGCCGGAAACGGCCAAGCCGGCCAAATCGCATCCAGCGCATCAGCTGATCAGTGTGGGCGATCCAGCCCGCCTGATCACACCCTGCTCCGCCTGTCACGGCAGCAATGGCTCGGGCGGCATCAACGAGTCGTCGACCCTGCGCGGCCAGCCCGAGGTGTACTTCATCCGCACCATGAAGCTGTTCCGTGATGGCTATCGCGACAACGACGTCGCTCACGGCATGTCGCAGTTCGCCAAGCCATTGACTGACGCCGAGATCGCGGCCTTGGCAGACTACTACGCGGCCGAGTGACCCCGGTGGCTTGCCGCCGGACAAAGATCCGACGCAAGAAGGCCGTGCCCTTGGGAGCACGGCCTTCTTTTTTGTCGCCCGGAAAGACGGGGTGGCGCCGTTTTAACGCACCACCAATAACGGCACATTGGCCTTCATGATCATCTTGGTGGTGGTGCTGCCCAGGACCAGATAGCGGATCGGGCTATGACCATAGGCTCCCATCGCCAGCAGGTCGATATCCTTTTCCTCGATGTAGTCCGAGACCGCTTGATCAACCTTGCCTTGGCGGATCGCCACCTGGGTGGCGAAACCGGCCTTTTGCAGACGGGTATTGGCCACCTGGAGCTTGTCCCAGTTGGCCTGCTTTTCCTCACCGACCATCAGAATGTGTACCGGCAGTCCCTGCAAGAGCGGGGTGCGAGCGACCATCTCGACCAGCTTGTAGGCCGTCGGGCTGCCATCATAGGCGATCAGGTAGCTCTCGGGCCGCTTGAACCCCAGTGGCGTGACCAGCGTGGGTTTGCGGATCATCGACAGAATGCCAGCCAAATGGCTGCCGACATGCATGGCCGCGGCATCGCCATCCCGGCCCTGTTTGCCGAGCGCCAGCATTTGTATCGTCTCTTCGAGCTCGAGTATGACGGTGGTGATATCGCCGTTGCGCAACAGTCCATCAGGCGAGGGAAAGCCGCGATCTCGTGCCCGGGAGAGGACGTCATCCAACAGTGCCCGACCACGCTCGCGTTCCAGGCGACCGTGCTTTTCCTCGAGTGCAACCATCTCCTTGAGCAGTTTTTCGCGGCCACCGAGCGTCATGCTGCCGGACAGGTCGACTTTCGACGAGACATGCAGACTGCTGGTCGCATGCAGGAAGGTCAACGGGGCAGACAGTGCCTCGGCCGCCCAGACGGCATAGTCGGTCACGGCCTCGGAAGAGCGCGATCCATCGACGCAGGCCAGCACCGGCTCCTTGTTCTTGGTCATGTTCTCGATTCCCATGTTCATTGGCCCATCAACTTCTCGGCCGCATCCGGCTTGTCGTGGACTCCGTGCTTGTCGAGGATCGTGGCGGTCGCCTCGTTCATGCCGATCACCTTGACCTTGATGCCTTCACGGCGAAAGTCGATCACGACCTTGTCCAAGGCCCGCACGGCGGTGATGTCCCAGAAATGCGCGCGGGTCAGATCGATGGTCACCTTATCGATGTCATCCCTGAAATCAAAGGCATCGAGGAACTTCTCGCTGGAAGCAAAGAACACCTGCCCCAACACACTGTAGATCCGGTGGCGCGGGTCATCCTGATCCTCGGACAGTCGCGAGGAAACATGCATGTATTGACCAATCTTGTTGGCAAAGAACATGGCCGCCAACAACACGCCCGTCAGTACACCATAGGCGAGATTGTGGGTGAAGACCGTCACAATGACCGTCATCACCATCACGATATTGGTGCTCAACGGCAACTTCGTCAGGTCACGGATTGAGCTCCAGCTGAACGTGCCGATCGACACCATGATCATCACTGCCACCAGCGCGGCCATTGGAATCAGAGTCAGGACCGGGGCGAGAAACACCACCAGGATCAGTAGGAACACCCCGGCAACCAGCGAGGACAGCCGTGTCCGCCCACCCGACTTGATGTTGATGACCGACTGGCCAATCATCGCGCAACCTGCCATGCCGCCCATCGAGCCGGATACGATGTTGGCAAGCCCCTGCCCCTTGCACTCGCGGGCCTTGTCGGTACGCATGTCCGTCAATCCATCAATGACGTTCTGCGTCATCAGCGACTCGAGCAGACCGACCACCGCGATCGCCACCGAGTACGGCAGAATGATCATCAGCGTCTCCAGGTTCAGCGGGATGTCCGGCAGCAGGAACATCGGCAGCGTGGCAGGCATCTCACCCATGTCGCCCACCGTGCGTACATCGAGATTCAGCCACCAGGCGATCAGCGTCAGGACCACGATGGTCACCAGCGGCGAGGGGATCACCGTTGTCAGCCTGGGCAGGCCATAAATGATTGCCAGCCCCGCCGCAGTCAACACATAGACATGCCAGGTAACATTGGTCAGCTCGGGCAACTGGGCCATGAAGATCAGGATGGCCAGCGCATTGACAAAGCCGGTCATCACCGAGCTCGAGATAAAGCGCATCAGTCGGTCAAGTCGCAGGTAACCGGCGACGATCTGCAGCACCCCGGCCAGTATCGACGCCGCCAGCAGGTACTCCAGCCCATACTCCTTGACCAGAGTGATCATCAGCAGGGCCGTGGCGGCCGTGGCAGCCGAGATCATGCCCGGCCGGCCACCGGCGAAGGCAGTGACCACCGCAATCGCAAACGAGGCGTACAAACCAACCTTCGGGTCAACTCCGGCGATGATCGAAAAGGCGATCGCCTCGGGAACCAGCGCCAGGGCCACCACCAGCCCGGAGAGCAGGTCTCCGCGGGTGTTGGAAAACCATTCCTGCTTGATGCGATACCAGTTCATCGATAAGTCTCTGTCGAGAAAATTGGATTGGGCTTGACCGACAGACACGACCCGCTCCCCGTGATGAATCACTGCGGGCCGTGCTCTGCATAATGTATGCGTATGCGGGGTGACGGGCAGACCCGGGATGACCACGCTCCCGTGGGGCGGCCCCAGACAAGGCGGTGACTTTACCAGACCAACAGCGTTGCTTCACTCATCGACAGGCCACCCCGCCAGGCCTGAAGCAGCGGGCAGCCTGTCGGGCGGTTGCGTGCCGCAAGGTGGCCGACAGACACGACAGAAGACCCTCGATTGGTGGCACCCGGTACGACCCATACCGCTCTCCAGGGAAGGGCTCTGCAAGGACGATCTTTTCACGAGCGAGCCCCGAGACCAGATTCCCGTCGGACGGCCACCGTCGGACGCATCTCCGCCACAATCCGGAAACGGCCCGCTGCAGACCGATGCCGCAACCCTTAGTCGTACCTCGGGATGCCCACAGCCGCGAGCCATTCGCCCTGCTATGGTCTATGCAGATACCGGACCCAATAAGAGAGGCTTGATCATGAGCGAACCGACCGTCAACCGCACCGCCTTGGCCATCTGGATGCCCGCCAGCCTGCTGGTCGCGATCTTGCTGTTGTGGCAGGGTGCAGACCTGCACCCTCCTGGCGCAGCCAGCGCCCGCACCCTGCCCGCCTCCCCCCTGACCGGCGCGATGGGCTTCTCCTTCTTGCTGGCCTTTGCTGCCTTCGCTTACGCCGCCTCAATCACCACACCACAGCGCCTTGGTGAGACAGTCGGCCTATGGGCTGCGCTTGTGCTGCCCCTGGCAGTCGTGCTGCTGCTACGGGCGGAGTGGTCGGTAATAGCACTGCTGGTCGCCATTGCCTGGCTGGCCATACTGATATGGACGGCCTGGCAGCTGGCACAACGCCAGCCACTGGCCGGGATCATGATGCTGCCGGTCATCGGTAGCGCCCTCGCCAGCCTGCTGCTGTCGGTAACGCTCTGGGTGCTGCCCTAAGGAAGCAAAGCAGAAAAAAGGCCGCTGATTCCACAAATCAGCAGCCTTTTACAATCTCGGAAAGAGCTTCCCAAGTGGTTACAGCCGCTGCGGCAGAGCGGCCCGGATCTCTTCGACCGTACGATCGGAAACATTCTTGACCTGTTCAGAGACCAGCGCTTCCTGGAGGCCTTTGCCCATCTCGTCACGCAACAGACCGAGGAAGTTGGGCGCAGCCAGCAGATAAAACCGATCCATTTTGCCGTCATGGCGAGCCTGATCGAGCTGGCTCACCACGTCACGGGCGAAGCGCTGAGCTTCCACTTCCTTCACGCTGTAACGAGGCTCATAGGCGCTCATCGCGTCCTCCATCCGATCGGGCATGCGGCCTGGGCGATCCGTTTCGAGCTCGATCCCTCGCATGCGGGCGCTCGGGTTGGACAGTGTCGTTATCTCCTCAAGCGCCCCCTCGGGAGCTGGCTGGCTTGAGGGATAGAGCTCGCTACCCAGATATGCTCCTTTGTTGTCCCGGACCACGAAAAAACGCGCTCGCGCTTCATCGGCAACCACTACCCAAGTCTTCATCTATTCGAATCTCCTTGCCATGTCATTTTGACCTTCCTGAAGAGTATACATTCACTGCCATCATTGCCGGGCGGCTGGATGCAATGATGAGCCGGGCGACAATGAAAACCCCGCCATGGGCGGGGTCATGTCAACTGGTCGGGTCCGCGCTCCCGCGGACGAAGGAGGACAAGCTCAGTAGATCTGGGCCGGGTTGACCGAGCTGGCACCTTCGCCGACATACAGACCGTACTCGCTCATCGAGCCGTCGTACAGCTGGACATCGTCGGCACCCAGGATCTCGTGGGCCACGAACCAGGCCCCGGAAGCCAGATTGCCCGAGTTGCAGTAGGTGATGATGGGTTCGTCCAGATCGACGCCCTTGAACTCCAGGATCGACCTGTAGCTCGCCTCAGGCAGGAAAGTGGCCGCGGCACCATCAGCACGGACCAGCACCTCGGTAGGGAGGTTGATGGCGCCCTTGAGGTGCCCAGGAACGGTCTTGGACTTGCTGAACACGCCCAGATACTGGTTCGGGGGACGAGAATCAATCAACTGTACGTCGCCGTCACTGTCAACGGCCGCGCGGACTTCGGCATAAGTTGCCAGAATCTCGTCACGTTGGGCGGTAGCCTTCCAGTTGCCCGCCTCGATCTTCCCCGGCTCACCGGACTCGGCATCGAAACCAGCCGCCAGCCAATTCGCCAGGCCGCCGTCGAGGAGGGCCATGTTGTCGTGACCGAAATACTTCAACTGCCAGTAGAGGCGGGTCGCATTGGTGAAGTCGGAATCCGAGAGACCCAGCGGCACGATGATCACGGCGTCATCCGCATCAACACCCAGCTTCTGAACGAATGTCTCGAAGTCGGCCTTCTCTGGAATCAGCTTGCCGACCTTCTTGCCGTTTTCCATGCGATCAACACGCACCTTGCCCCATTCGACAAATCGGGCGCCAGGGAGACGGCCAGCAACCACCGAGACAATTTTCTCGCCTTTGACGGTTTCGTACTTCGGCTCCATCGTGAACGCCTTTTCGGATCCCGTAATCTGCAAAATGGTGACCTCATCGAGGTTGTCATTCAGCCACTGCGGGTCGACAACCGGTCCGGGCACGTCCAACGCCCAGGCTCCTTGAGCAATGACCAGCGCCACAGCCCCAGAGGAAACCACAAAAAACCGTTTGATATCCATACGACTCAACTCCTTTTTTGTACTCCAAAAAGCGGCGCGCATCCGCCGCCGGAACCCACCCTATGCGGGCGGGGAAACAAGTTCGGCCTGCATGGTTTCAGCCCGTCGAAACCAGTCGGACACCACGGCGCCCATGTCCAGGGCGCATTCACTCAACACGTGACGCCCACGATCCTCAAGCACCACCGGATCAGGCCATTGCCCATCCGGTCCCTGGAGCGCCTGGTCCCGGGCACGCAACAGCTCACGGATCTCCGGCATCACCAAGGCGACCAGGCTGGTAAGCCAGCGCCCGACCAGCCAAGACGGTCGGGCACGATTGATGTCGAAACCCTGCGGCAGACGGGCCAGCAATTCACCTGAGGGGCGCATGGCCTCACCGGTCACCCAACCATTGGTGGTGAAGAGCCGGCGTGGCTGGCCCCTGGCATCCATCGACACGGCCACCACATGGGAAAAATCGGCCTCGTCCGGATCATCCGGACTACCCGAATCACCCGGATCACCGACAAACAAGTGGAAGTGACCATGCTCTTCGGCCACCCAGGCGGACGAGTCATGCGCGTGGTAATAGAATCGTGCCCCGCTGACCGGGTCAAGCGCATCATCCGCAGGAAAATGCGCCCAGTAATCAAAACCATTGTCATCGTGGTCACGAAACAGCTCGGTCAACACCGTCTGCCGATCGGCCGCCAGTGCCGCCTCAATGGACTGCCACTCATCCAAGGCCGCCAGGCCAGCATCAAGCCAGTCTGCAGGCAGCCTGGATTGGGATGAGCTGCTTACCGAAATGTTCCGCTCAACCGACATTGGCCCGACCCAGGATGCCCCTTACCGACCGCTCGGAGCGCAAGGATTGCCACCACGACTGGCCGGTGCACAGGGGTTGCCCCCGCGGGCTGCCGGGGCGCAAGGATTGCCGCCACGACTGGCCGGTGCACAGGGGTTGCCCCCGCGGGCTGCCGGGGCGCAAGGATTGCCGCCGCGACCGGCCGGTGCACAGGGGTTGCCCCCGCGGGCTGCCGGGGCGCAAGGATTGTCGCCGCGACTGGCCGGTGCACAGGGGTTGCCCCCGCGGGCTGCCGGGGCGCAAGGATTGCCGCC
>JBAYRD010000003.1:0-322697 GCA_041676845.1 Halothiobacillaceae bacterium
CTGGTCGTAGGCCATGCCTTGACCGCCATAGGTGTCCGACATCACGCGCGTGATCGCCGCGGTCAGCGTCGTCTTGCCGTGGTCAACGTGACCGATGGTGCCGACATTCACGTGCGGCTTGCTACGTTCGAACTTTTCTTTGGACATCGCATCCTCCGCCAACCGGGACAAGCAAATGAAAATGTGGAGCTCATGATCGGAGTTGAACCGATGACCTCGTCCTTACCAAGGACGCGCTCTACCAACTGAGCTACATGAGCATGCATTGAGCCTGCGCCGACGAAACATTGCCAACGCAGTCATCTCAAAACGCGACCCTTCCGGGCCGTTTCGGTCCGCACCAAGCCCAGGCACAACACCTGGGCCGCAGGACTGGAGCGGGTGATGGGAATCGAACCCACGCCATCAGCTTGGAAGGCTGAGGTTCTACCATTGAACTACACCCGCAGACCATTTGAACCCCGCGAGCAATCGCGAGGTCCGTCTTGTCTGGTGGTGGGGGCAGGATTCGAACCTGCGAAGGCTGAGCCGGCAGATTTACAGTCTGCTCCCGTTGACCGCTTGGGTACCCCACCAGGGAAGCGCGCCATTCTTCACAAAACGAACCGGGCTGTCAACACCCGTTCCAAACAATGCAGACATCACCGGCAAGGGCGCGCATGATGACATCGGCCGACGCACGCGACAGGACCACGGGCGCTATAAAACCATATGGTGCCGGCTGTGGGACTCGAACTCACGACCTACCGCTTACAAGGCGGTTGCTCTACCAACTGAGCTAAGCCGGCACTGGGCGCGCATTCTACTCACACCTTGGGGGCTTTGCCAAGTCGACCGTTCAACGTCGTGCGCGCGCCAGCCGTACGACACCTGACAGGACCAGATCCGGCTCTATCTGGACCTCGAATGCCGGGTCCACCAGTGCCGCCAACCGTTCGGCGTCTCCGCCGGAAATCACCACAGCCAGCTCGCCCTCGTCAGCCACCCCCTGCTGCCATGCCGACAGCATCTGGTTGACGCCCGCGGCGATCATCCAGTGGCATCCCAGCTCGACGGCAGTGGCCGTGTCGATCGCGACACCCAGCCAGCTGGTCGATTCGGGCGGGCACCGCTCGGCAGTCGCTTCATTGCCGGCCCGAGCTTGCTGCTGGGCCTGTCTATGGGCCTGCCCCTGGGCCCGAGTCGTTGCCTCGAGCAAGGGAGCAACCGCCTCCCTCAAGCCAGGCGCAGCAGCGAGCAGACCCTCAAGCTGTGTGCGCCAGCCAGGGAGGATCAGTCCGCCACGGTGCTGCCCATCTACAGCCAGCACGTCCAGCGTGATGGCCGTACCTGCATTGATCACCGCCAACGGCCGCCCGTCGACCTGGGCATAGGCCTCGATCATGGCGCAGAAACGATCGATGCCGAGCTCAGCCGGCTCTGCGTAGGCCACTCGCACATGGCAACACTTGCGCGGCACCGACAGCCAACGCCGCTTCGCCTCCGGACAGATTTCGATCAACGCCGTCTCCAGCCATTCCCGGCGACCAGCCTCGACTACCGAAGCAAGCACGATCTGCTTGGGTGAGCGCCCTTTCTCGTCGACCAGCAGGGGTGCCAACTGGGTGGCCAACGCACCAACCGGATCACCTTCGGCCTTGCCTGGCCACTCGATCACGAACGGCTCGGCGCCCGCCCTGGTGCGCCGCGTGATACGTCCCTTGATCCGGCTGTTGCCCGCGTCGATGTAGCAATTCACTAGGTCAAACTTCCTTTACGTTGTTTGTTTTGGGGCCCAGCCGCTTGGCGGCGCGCACCCGATCATTTGGTCCGATTACCTTGAGGCAGCCTGCCTGGCTACGCACCTCAAGCCACCCGTCGGGGCGAATCTCGCCCCCTACCCCGACATAACGTATCTCGCCCTCGGGACAGACCTCCACCGGTACGCCATACCAGTGATGACTGCGACGCAACCGCTCGATCTCTTCTGGCCACCGGCTCGGCGACAGCAACAAGCGGACTCCCGCGTCGACGAGATCGGCCGCCAGGCCGACCGGATCACGCCGCCAAGCACCGCCAGACACCATTCCCAGCGCCGCCGGATGGTAATCGCCAGTAGTGTGGCCTGGCGGCAGGCGCCAGTTGATGCCGACCCCGGCCAGCCAACTGAGTCGGCCACCAAGCCGGCCGCGCTCAAGCATCAAACCGCCAAGCTTGCCACCAGCAAGATACAGATCGTTGGGCCACTTGACCGCCACCGGCACCCCGCGCTCCTCAAGCACGGCTGCCAGACACCCGGCCAACGCCAGAGTTGGCGGCGGCCCCTCGAGTTGCGCTTCGGCCGGCACCACCAGCGAAAACCACAAGCCGTCACCAGCCCCACTCAGCCAGTGTGTGCCGCGACGACCGACGCCGGCCGTCTGCATCGAGGCCAACGCTACACAAGCAGGTGCCTCGTTGGCACCATTCGCCATCATCGCCCGCACAAGCTCGTTGGTGGAGGTCACCTGCGGCCGGGCGGCAAACTGCCAGCCAGCGGCATCGGATAGCCGTTGAAGACGGTGCACAAGAGACTCAAAGTCGAGTGCCTTATCACGGCGCATGGCGGACGACCTCGTCGGTCGGCGATCAGGAAAGACAGAACAACCACCCAATGGTGACTGGGCGGTCATTCAATGATTTCTCGGAACGAGCCCGATTATACTGACTCGGACATGAGAAACACCGCTGATGAGGATCCCGCTTCGGCCACGCCGAACGAAAAATCCACGCGAACAGGCGCCTGAGAGGTCTTTGGGGTGTCCTGTGAGGCAAAGCGGCCATCAGGGCCGCGCCGACTCCAGAGGAGCCAACCAGTCGGACCGACGTGCCTCGGTCAACGCATCGCTCTTCGCCATCTCCAGGCGGTGCTGGTTGAGACACTCGGGGGTGAGCGTGAGGGTCATCTCCAGCAGGCGCCCCTGGCGGAAGACATGCAGATGCAGTCGGTCGCCGGCTCGGTGACGCGCGATGCGCTCCGCCCAGTTGCTGCCACTGACCGCAAAACCGTCGACCGCGATGATGCAATCATCGACCGCCAGCCCCGCCACCGCGGCCGGTCGATCCTCAAAGACCAGCGTCACGCGTGCGTGCTGATCGTCAAGTTCATCGACCCGCAGCCCGGTATCCGGGCCAGCGAGTTCCGCTCGTGGCACCATCGCCACGCCGAAGCGCGCCAACAGCCCGGCGACATCGAGCGGCTCGGTCGAGCGCAGGGCGCGGTCGAAAAACTCGGCCATCGGCCCGCCCATGGCCACCTCGACCAGCTCCTCGACACGCCTGCCCTCCGGCAAGGGCGTCTTGCCATGCTCATCCCACAACCGTCGCATCACGTCCATCAAGCTGGCGCCACGTTCACGCAGCATCAGATCGAGCATCAGCGCCACCACTGCCCCGCGGCTGTAGTAGCTGACGATCGCATTCACCGCATTGGCATCCTGCTGGTAGAAACGCGTCCAGGCATAGAAGCTCGACTCCTCGAGCGTCTGGCGCGACCAGCCCTTGCCGCGCATGGCGCGATTGACGGTCTCCTCCAGCGCGGCG
This sequence comes from Halothiobacillaceae bacterium, assembly GCA_041676845.1. Taxonomy (GTDB): domain Bacteria; phylum Pseudomonadota; class Gammaproteobacteria; order Halothiobacillales; family Halothiobacillaceae; genus Guyparkeria. The sequence goes on from JBAYRD010000003.1 coordinate 3,562, forward strand.
AGGTACTGCGTCTCGTCGATCAGCCCGGCGTGGCGCAGCAGCCAGTCGTCGAAATAACTGGTGAAGCCCTCGAACACCCACAGCAGGCGCGTATGTGCAGGCTGGTCGAGCGGTAGCCCGGCAAAGGCGGCTGGGCGAATCCGCTTGACGTGCCAGCTATGGAAATACTCGTGCGCGCACAGGCTCAGAAACCGCTGGTACTGCTTGCTCACCCCCTCGGCCGTCACCGCCGGCAGATGCTCACGCGGGAACACCAGCGCCGTGGAGTCGCGGTGTTCCAGCCCGCCAAAACCCGACTGGTCAAGCGCGACCAGGAACAGGTACTCGTCGAAGGGCGCACCGCCGAACAGTTCGATCTCGGTCTCACAGAGGCGTGCCACGTCCTGGGCGATCCGATCGAAGTCGGTCTCGGGCAGCGCGTTGGTGAACACCATTCGATGCAGCACGCCACCGGCGGTGAATTGACGTTCGACAAAATCGCCGATCTCGACCGGATGGTCAATCAAGGCCTCGTAGTCGACCGCGGCATACTGGCCAAATCCACGCTCGTCGACCGCAATGCTCGGCAGCGTGGTGGCCAGCCGCCAGTCGGTCGGCAGCCCCTCGCCGCCCATCACTACCTGGTGACGGGCCTGCTCGGCGCCATGCACACGCAGAAAGACGCTGGTGCCATTGAAGAACACATGGCTCGAGTCGGCATGCGCGCTGCGCACCGAGAAGTCCGCGCAGTAGATGCGGTAGTGAACACTCACCTCCTGCTCACTGCCGGCCAGATCCCAGGTTTGCTGGTCCACCGGCGTGATCTGTACCGGCCTGCCATCGGCATCAACCGCCCGTTTTCCGACCACGTGGCGGGCGAAATCACGCAGCAGGTAACTGCCTGGGATCCAGGCCGGCAGGCTGAGCCGGTAGCCCGCAACGGCAGCCGGCAGGGTCAGCGTGACGTCGAGGTAGCGGCTGCGGTGCCCCGCAAAGCCAAGCCGATAGCACGGCTCGACCGGGGCGCCAGTGGTGGATATGTCCATCAGGATTCCTGTTTCGGCAGGTCGAATACGGAGGAATCGCCGGTCATCAGATGGTGCCCCCCCGGATGCACACGACCATGCTTGATCTCGTCCGGATGGGCAGCACGCACTGGGCCGATCCGCGCAAAAAAGTGCAGACGGAAACCGGCCAGCGGGTGATTGAGGTCGACCTTGACCGTCTCATCACCTACCTCGAGGATCAGCATCTCGATGCGCCCTTCCGGACCATGTGCCTCGACCATGTTGCCCGGGACGAGCTCGGCCTGCGCCTCGATGCGCTCGCGCGGCACCTCGACCACCCCTTCGGGGTCGTGCAGCCCGTAGGCCTGCTCCGGCTCGACGGTCACCTCGATCTCGTCGCCCTCGACATGCCCTTCGAGCGCGTTCTCCAGTCCGACGACCAGGTTGCCGTGGCCATGGATGTACTCGAAGCCGTCGACGCGCGTATCCGCAAGGACCACGCCGTCATCATCGCGCATCACGTGGAAGACACGCACTGCCCTGTCCTTCTCAACCGGGAGCAATGTCTCCCGGCCCTGTTGCGTCTCGCTCATTTTTTGCCCTCTTGAAAGTTCAGCTCGCCAGCCCGTACCAGAACGGCAGGGTGAGCAGTGCCAGCAGGGTCGACGCACTCGCCGTGGTGGCGTACAGGGTGGTGTCGAGACCGAAGCGGTCACAGATCACCAGCCCCAGCACCATCACCGGCATGGCAGCCTCCAGCACCACCGCTGTCAGCGTCGTCCCACTGGTGCCCACCGCCAGCGCGAAGCCCATGGCCACCAGTGGCATCCACAACAGCTGGATTGCGATCGCCGGACTGACCGTCAGCAACTGGCGGCCAGTGAGTGTTTCCAGCCGCAGGCTCATGCCCAGCGCCACCAGCATCAACGGCACCACGGCCGCGCCGATGCGATCGAGCCCCTCAGCCGCCCAGTCCGGCTGCGACACGCCCGCCAGATTCAACCCCGCCCCGGCAATTGCCGCCCACAGCGGTGGCACCTTGAGCAAGGTCTTGATCGGGTGGACCTGCTCCTCGCTGTCACCGTATCGGGCCGCCAGCAGAATGCCCAGCGACAGCAAGATCGGCGTACAGGCGAACAGATCGTACTGGATCGCGATCGCTCGTCCGGCATCACCAAACAGACTGCCCAGCAGCGGCAACCCCATATAGGTCGCATTCGGGAAGGCCGCTGCCAGTAGCAGGGCTCCAAACTGCAACCGGCCGAGCCGCATCGCCCGGCCAATCACGGCCATCAGTGCCAACGAGCTGAGCACGGCCACTGTGGCCGTACCGGCGATGCGCAGTGTGTCGACCCCCAGCGGCGCCCGCCACAGCACCGAGAACACCAGTGCCGGCAGGAACAGGTAGTAGACCGAGGTCGTCAACGCGCCACGTGCGCGGTCCGCCGTCCAGCCACCAAGCGGCTGGTAACGCCAGACCTGCCCCAGCGCAATGATCCCGGCCATCTGCAGGATGACCGAGATCAACCAGGGATCCTCTGTCGGGGCACCACCGGAGTGGCACTCCGGATCACTCGCCCTTGGCCTCCGCTTCGGCCTTCTCAACCTCGGCCCGCACCTCGTCCATGTCGAGGTCCTTGACCTTGGTGATCAGTTCATCGAGCGCCTGGCGCGGTAATGCACCGGCCTGGTTGAACAGCAGGATCTGCTCGCGAAAGACCATCAAGGTCGGGATCGAACGGATCTGGAAATGCCCGGCAAGCGCCTGCTCCTCCTCGGTGTTCACCTTGGCGAAACCGACGTCGGGATTTGCCTCGGCGGCCTGCTCGAAGATCGGACCAAAGGACTGACAGGGGCCGCACCAGGGCGCCCAGAAATCCAGCAACAGGATGTCGTTGTCCTTGAGAAGGCCCTCGAGAGTATCCGCGGTAGCGGTGTGAACGGTCATAAAGACACCTTTGAATGATGCCGACAGTGTCGGCCACATGTCGACCCGGCGGGGCCGGGTCACGAAAATTCGTATCTGAAGTCCAGTCAGATCAGATCAGATCAACGCTGCGTGCTGGCCAGCCAATCCTCAACCCGCGCCACCATCTCGGCGACGCTCTCGCATTCCAGCAATGATTGCCGTGCTGCCAGCTCCAGCGGCAGACGCTCGGCCAGCCGGTGGCAAAGCCAGGACAGTTCGTGCCTGGCCTCGGCCGCCTGCAGCGCGGGCTCAAGCCGGGCCAGTGCAGCTACCAACCGCTCTCGACGCTCCGCAGCAATCGAGTCGCCCGCGCCCAGATCGGTGACAAGCTTTTCAACCCGCGCCCATACCAGACCACGCCTATCCGGTTCGTACGCAAGCACGCGAAAACGCCGCTCGCCGAGCACTCGCACGCCGAGCAGCCCGCCCGGAAAAACATCGGCATCCATCAGCCGGGCGGTGGTGCCTACCACGGCGATATGCGGCGCGCCCTGCTCCATCCCTACCTCGCGGCCTTCGATGATCCGCACCACGCCAAAAGTACGATCATCACGCAGACAATCGCGCACCAGATCGAGATAGCGCGCCTCGAAAATGCGCAACCGCAACTCGCCGCCAGGGAACAAGACCGCCCGCAGCGGAAACAGCGGCAGGCGTGTCTCGTCAGCCGCCATCCCGATCGCCCCAGCGTGCATGAAGGTCGTGCGGCACTCGAATCTGGTCGAGGATACGCGCCACGGTGAAGTCGATCAGGTCCTCAATCGTGCGCGGGCGGTGATAGAAGGCCGGCGACGGTGGCAGGATCACCACACCGAGCTCCGCCAGCCTGGTCATCTGTGCCAGGGCAATCGCCGTCAACGGTGCCTCGCGCGGCACGATCACCAGATCGCGGCGTTCCTTGAGACAGACGTCAGCAGCACGCTCGATCAGCGAGTCCGACAGGCCATTGGCAATGGCGCCGAGCGTGCCGGTGGTGCAGGGACAGACCACCATCGCATCCGGCGGGTTCGAGCCGGAGGCGAACGGCGCGGTCCAGTCCTCGCGGGCAAACCCGGTCACCTGCCCATCGGCCGCGCCGAAGCGCCCGCCCAGCTCGGCGGCCAGGGCGTCATGCCGGGCGGGGAACGGCCCGTCAAGCTCGAGTGCCGCCACCGCATGGGCCGCCTTGGAGGCAATCAGGCTCACCCGGCAACCGGCGGCAATCAAGCAATCGAGCAGGCGCAGTGCGTAGGGCAGCCCCGAGGCACCGGTCATCGCCAGCACGACATGCTCGGTAGCCACGCCCCGCCTCATGCCGCCTGTGCTCGCAACATGCCGACCAGGCGCGCCGGGAAGCCGCCAAAGCCGCCGTTGCTCATCGAGACCACCCAGTCACCAGATCGGCACTCGGCCACTGCCATCTTGAGCAACACGTCGACCGAGTCGGCCACCGTCAGTCGGCCCACCAGCGGCCGCAGTGTCTCGAGCGGATCGAAACCCAAACCCTCCGGGGCATGCAGGAAAACGTGATCGGCCGCGGCTAGCGAACCGGCCAAACCGGCGGCATGCACCCCGGTGCGCATCGAGTTCGAGCGTGGGTCGAGCACTGCGACCAGTCGCGCCCCGGCCGGCATCTGCTCACGCACCGCTGCCAGCGTCGCCGTGATGGCGGTCGGGTGGTGGGCGAAATCGTCAATCACGCGCACCCCGCCGGCCTCGCCCTTGATCTCGAGCCGCCGGGCAACGCCGCCGAAATCCGCCAGAGCGGCCAGTGCCTCGGCCGCCGGCACGCCGGCGAAACGGGCCAGCGCCAGCGCAGCCAGTGCATTGTGCCGGTTGTGATCACCATGGAGCACCTCCGGCAGACCGCCGAGCGGCTCGCCCTCACAGACCACCTCGCCATCCTCCAGCCACCAGGCCGCGCCCGGCATGCGCCGCTCGGCAAAGCGCTCGAGCGGGGACCACAGCCCCTGGTCGAACACCCGATCGATGGCCGGTTCATGCAATGGCGCAATCACCTTGCCCCGGTCCGGCACCAGTCGCAGCAGATGGGCGAACTGGCGCTCGATCGCGGCAAGATCATCGAAAATATCGGCGTGATCGAACTCGAGGTTGTTGATCACCAGGCCGCGCGGGCGGTAATGGACGAACTTCGAACGCTTGTCGAAAAACGCCGTGTCGTACTCGTCGGCCTCAATAACGAAGAACGGCGTCTCACCGAGGCGGGCACTGACGCCGAAACTCCCCGGCACCCCACCGATCAGGAACCCCGGGCTCATACCGACCCGCTCGAGGATATGCGCAACCATCGAGCAGGTCGTGGTTTTGCCATGGGTCCCGGCGACTGCCAACACGAACCGATCGCGCAACACCTCTTCGCCCAGCCACTGCGGCCCGGAGCGGAAGCGGTAGAAGCCGTCCAGCAACTGGCCGATCACCGGCATGTCGCGCCGCATGACGTTGCCGACGATGATCTCGGCGTCATCAGGCAGCGGCGCATCCATATCGGTTTCGACCACTATGCCGGCCGCGGCGAGCTGATCGCTCATCGGTGGGTAGATGGCCTGATCCCGGCCGGAGACGGCAAAGCCCATCTCGCGCGCCAGCAAGGCCAGCGAGCCCATGAACGTGCCGGCAATACCGAGGATGTGAAGCTTGCGTGGATGATCGATCATGTTGGCAGTCCATTCTCGCCAGGAAGCAGTTGCACCGCCAGCCAAGCGTAGACCAGCGAACTTAGGACAAAGTACCCCAGCGCGGCAAGCACACCGATAGGGGCGCTGAACTCCAAGGTACGTCGGTAGATCTGGCCCAATACCACCAGGTTCCAGGCGAACAGGGCGATCATCGCCACCGACCACAATCCGAGCTGCTCGCCGGCGAGCTCTGTGCCGCCTGGCTGCAGCGCCACCAGCGGCCAGGCCACCAGCCCCAGCATGGCGGTGGCGCCAAACAGCGCGGTAAGCATTTGCTGGATGCGCGGTCGCTGGTCACGCATTACCGCCAGCCCGGCCGAATAACCCGCCAGCACCAGGGCATCGACCGCCAAAAACAGCAGGCCATTCGGGCCACCTGTGCCCCCCGGGCCCTCGCCGCGCACAGCCAGATCGAGCAGCGCCCCGACCACGAGATACAACCCTGCTGCAACCAGCAGGGGCTGCTGCCCGGCCGGCATGTCCTGCGGGCCAGCACGCATAAACAGCAGCTGGAAGAACAGGCGGATCAATGACAAGTGTAGAGCCCCTGCTTGAAAAATATCGGACGCCGCTGAGGTGCCCCCGTTTGAATCCGAAGGCCACGGACAAGCGGCAAACGAATGCAAGCCTAGCGCAAAATGATGGACGACGGCACGCCGAACCCATCAAGCCGCTCCCTCAAGCTACAGCCTTGGGCCATGTATTGCCGAGCTTCCCTAGCGGCGCCGCAGGTCACGCAGATACCACCACTCGAAGAAACGCTTGCCCCAGTGCAGCAGTCGGCACGGCGGGGTTACCCATTGACGTTTGTCGTTGCGGAATACCAGTACTGCCCGGTCAAGCATGTCCATCACGCAGACCAGTTCCCACTTGAAGGTATTGTCTCCCGGTTGGCCGTCGATTTCGGCGACCAGGTTCTCGGCCGCCGCCGCCGCCTGCAGATCGGCCATATGCGCCTGCTTGGGCGCCCAGTCGGGGGCCGGATAACTGCCCGAGTCGCCAGCCACGTAGACCCGTTCAAAGCCCTTGACGCGGGTGTGTTCGTCGGCATCAACCAGACCGCCCGGCGAGGTGGGAAACGACGCGTTTTCCAGCCAGGCCGGCCCAGTCATGCCGGGCATGAACAGAATCAGATCAGCCTCGAACTCACCCTGCTCGGTGACCACCCGATCGGCCTCAAAGCGCGTGATTCTGGCACCAATGCGGGCCTCGATGTCGAATTTCTGCATGCGTTCGAGCAGCCGATCGACCGCCGATTCGCCCATCCGGTTGCCCGGCCGTGGCGAGGGGTTGAAGAAGACCAGTTGGAACTGCTCCCGCCGCCCCTGCTTGCGCAACAATCGGTCGATACCGAACAGCAGCTCGAACATCGGGCCGCCACGCACCGCCGCCGGCTCCTTGGGGTTGCCGCCGAAACCGATGGCGATGGTGCCGCCCTTCATCGCGGCGAGCCGATCACGGATCGCCTCGGCGGCATCGATGCCCTCGCAGAGCGTGATTGCGTGCTCGATACCGGGCAGTTTCTTCAGGAAGCGCCCACCACTGGCCACGATCAGGCCGTCGTTTTCAACCTCGCCGCCGTCGGTGATCACCCGGCGACCATCGTCACTGACGCCGGTGACGCGTCCAGCGTGAAATCGCACATCGAGCCGTTTGAGCAGTGGCTGGATGTCGTAGAGGATGTCCTCGCGCCGGCGCAGCCCGGCGGGCACCCAGATCAGGCTCGGGTAGTACTGAAAGGTGGGCTCGGGCGCGATCAGGGTGATCTCCGCCTGCGGCCGCAGCCGCCGCAGGCGCCGAATTGCCGTCAAGGCACCGAAGCCTGCACCGATAACCGTCAGTTTCATACCATGCCCTCCCGAAGGCCGTCTTTCGAATGGTTGGACCGTGCCTCATCTTGACATAAGGGCTTTCTTATACTCAATCGCGGCGAGAACCATGGCGTGATGCCCGCACCAGCCGGTGGGTCAACGGGCGTGCCAGCAACAGCAGCAGAAACAGGCAGGCCAGCACGATCGGTGTGCGAGTGTCGAGCTTGACTGAAAGAAAGTAATGCAGGATGGCCAGTGCCGTCGCCGGATAGACCAGGCGGTGCAATGTCTGCCAACGTCGTCCCAGACGACGTTGCCAGCCACGGGTCGAGGTGAGCGCCAGCGCGATGAGCATCAGGAAGGCCAGCACCCCAAAAATGATGTGCACACGCTCGCTCACATCCCTCCAGATCACCGCCAGCACCAGCTGACGATCCACCACCAACCAAAGCAAAACATGCAGCGTGGCATAGAAGAACGCGTACAGGCCTACCATCCGCCGGTAGTCGATCACACCGAGGCGTGGCGCCAGGCGTTGCAGCGGCGTGATGGCCAGCCCGATCAGCAGCAGGTAGAGCGCGGTCTCACCAAGAAAGCGCAGGCTGTCGACCACCGGCTCGTAACCAAGCTGGTGGGTGGGCACCGCCCAGGCGAGATAGGCGAGCGGGCCGAGCTGGGCGAGGAAGATCAACCACCAGGCCACTCGGCTCGCCAACCAGGGCCGACGCACCACCATCAGAACAACTTCTTCAGGTCCATGCCGCGATAGAGCGAGGCGACCTGATCGGCATAGCCGGTGAACATCAGGGTGTCGCGCCGCCGCCAATCGCCGATACGCCGCTCGGTGGCCTGCGACCAGCGCGGGTGGTCGACGTTCGGGTTCACGTTGGCATAGAAGCCGTATTCACTCGGCACGGCCGCCATCCAGGTCGAGGTGGGCATGTCTCGGGTCAGGGTGATGCGCACCAGTGACTTGCCGCTCTTGAAGCCGTACTTCCACGGCACTACCAGCCGTACCGGGGCGCCGTTCTGTGGGGTCAACGGCTGGCCATAGAGGCCGGTGGCCAAGAGCGTGAGCGGATGCCGCGCTTCATCGAGTCGCAACCCTTCGACGTAAGGCCAATCAAGGACTGTACGGGTCTGTCCCGGCAGTGGGTGGTCGGGGCGGTAGACCGTCTCGAAACGCAGAAAGCGAGCCGCAGCGGTCGGCTCGACCTGATCGAGCAGCGCCTTGAGCGGCACGCCCTCCCAGGGGATCACCATCGACCAGCCCTCGACACAGCGCAGCCGGTAAATACGCTCTTCGGGGACGTGCAGCGCGATCAGATCGTCGAGACTGAAGCGCCCGGGCCGGGCCACCTCGCCGTCGACCTCGAATTCCCAGGGCGACAGCCGCTCGATCAAGGCGGCCAGCGCAGCAGCATTCCGCTTCGGATCGCTCTTGCCGGTACCGAGTTCGTAGTAATTGTTGTAACCGGTGATCGCGTCATACCCGGTGAGCTGTGCGGCAAGCGGCCCACGCTCCTCGGCCTGGCTACCGCCCGGTAACGCCAGGGCAGCGCCGGCCCCGATCACCGAGCGAAGGAACCTGCGCCGGGCGCTACGGTCCATCGCCAGGCGTGGATCGGTGACCTCCCATTCGCGGGGCGCCTGCGGGTATCGGATACGGTGTCGCATGATAGGCCTCTCGAGTCGGGCATGCCGGCGGCGCAATCAGATGGATAAATAGATGGACAAAACCCCGATCAGCGCCCCGTTCAGGAATCCTTGTAAACTCGAGTATCGACGCAAAAGGCTCGTTCTGCCGAGCGTCGTGCCATCGTCAGACCGATCCACCCAATCACTGAATCACCAGGACCCGAGAACCGATGTCCGAAACCGTTGCCGCCGACCACCGACGCGACTTGGCCCGCGCCTTTATCGACCAACATGCGCCGGACTACGGGCCGCTGCACACCGCCTCCAGTGATGCCAGCAATCGTCGCTACTGGCGGGCAGCACACCCCGACGGGACAACCGTTATCGTCATGGACTCGCCACCGGACCGGGAGCCGCTCGCCCCATTTATCGACGTCCAGGCCCGACTGAAACAGGCCGGTCTGCCGGTGCCGAGCATCCACGCCAGCAATTTCAAAGACGGTTTTCTGCTGCTCGAGGATCTGGGCCGCGACACCTTATTTTCATGGCTGCCCCGCGCCGACCAAGAGGCACAGGCCGCGGCGCTGGCCGACTGCCGTGCACAGTTGATTCCGATGGCGGGCGTCAACCGGAAGGGGCTACCCGCCTTTGACGCCCCCCGCCTGACCGCCGAGCTGCAACTGTTCGATCAGTGGTACCGGGCCGGCCACCTGGGCGTGGACTGGTCGACCGCCGAGCAGCACCGCTGGCAGACTCTGCGCGATCAAATTACGACGCGACTGGCCGCCATGCCGCCGGTGTTCGTCCAGCGTGACTACCACAGCCGCAATCTGATGCGCCGGGGAAACGAGTGGGTGATCATCGACTTCCAGGACGCGGTGGCCGGCCCGCTGACCTACGACCTGGCCTCGCTGCTGCGCGACAGCTACATCGACTGGCCGGCCGACTGGGTCGAGCGCGAGATCGATGCCTTCCTGGAGCAGGCCCGCGAGGCCGGCCTGACCAACGCGAGCCGAGGCGCCTTTGTCGAGGATTTCGCCTGGGTGGCGGTCCAGCGGCACCTCAAGGTACTGGGCATCTTCGCCCGTCTGAGCCGCCGCGATGGCAAGCACGGCTACCTCGGTGACCTGCCGCTGACCTGGCGTCATCTGCAGTGGGCGATCGACCGGGCGCCGGGCCTTGAGCCGCTGCGGCAGCTGATCGCCGCACTCGAACCGGAGCCCGCCCATGACTGAGACGACTGCCATGATATTGGCCGCCGGCCGTGGTGGGCGGCTGCGCCCGCTGACCGACCACACCCCCAAGCCCTTGGTCGAAGTGGGTGGCAAGCCGCTGATTGAGCATCATCTCGAGCGCCTGGCCGCCGCCAGCATCGAGCGCGTGGTGATCAACCTCGCTCATCTGGGCGAGCAGATCCGCGAGCATCTCGGCGATGGTGCTCGCTGGGGGCTGCGCATCGAGTATTCGGTGGAGGGCACACGGGCCGAGCAGGCCCTCGAAACGGCCGGCGGCATCCGCCAGGCGCTCGCCCGGCTCGGTCCGCGCTTTCTGATCGTCAACGGTGACGTGCTCTCGGACATCGATTACAGCGCGCTGGTCGCCCACACCCTGCCGGCCGGCTGCCCTTTCCACCTGGTGCTGGTGGACAACCCGCCGCACAATCCAGCCGGCGACTTTGCGCTCGACCACGAGGGCCGGCTCAGGAACGAGACGGGCAAAGCGCTGACCTATGCCGGCATCGGCCTGTTCGGGGAGGCATTGTTTCGCGCCCTGCCACCGGGGCGACGGCCGCTGGGACCAGTACTGCGTGCGGCGATCGCCCGCGGGCAGGGTTGCGCCCACCACCATCGCGGCGTATGGCTGGATGTGGGCACGCCCGAGCGACTGGCCGCGGCCGATCGCTGGCTGGCACAGGGATTACGAGATCAGTAGAAGGCGAGATCGCGCAGGAACAGGGCGATCTGCGGGAAGGAGATCAGAAGCACCGTCATGGTGATCAGCATGATGATGAATGGCGGCGTGCCCTTGACGATGTCCCAGTAGGGTCGCCGGAATACCGCCATGGCGGTGAAGATGTCGTAACCGAACGGCGGGGTGGCGGAGCCGATCGCCGACTGCAGCACCACCAGCGTGCCCACCAGCACCGGGTCGACGCCCGAGGCGTGAATGGCCGGCATGAAGATCGGGGTGAGCACGAAGATCGCCACGATCGGATCGACGAACATACAGGCGACAAAATAGGCCACCGCGATCAGGATCAGCAGATAGGTCGGGTTCGCCGCAACCTGATCGAGGATCGGCCCAAGGATCTCCGAGGGAATCTGCGCCAGCGAAATCACCCAGGAGAAGGCCTGGCCGGCGCCGACAAGGATGAACACCACCGCCGTGATCAGCCCGGTCGACAACGCGATACCCGGCAGGTCCGACAGCTTGATCGACCGATAGATCACCATCTCCAGGATCAAGGCATAGAGCACCGACATCGCGGCGGCCTCGGTGGGGCTGAACAGCCCCGAGTAGATCCCGCCGAGCACCACCACCGGGAAACCCATCGGCAGCACCGCTCCGCGCATGGCGCGCAATCGCCCCATCCAGCCGACCCGCTCGCCAGGCTCGATGCCCCAGCGGCGAGAAACGAACCAGCTGTAGACCGAGAACATCAGCATGATCGCCACGCCCGGACCGATACCGGCGATGAACAGCTCACCCACCGAGACGTTCGCCGCCACGCCGTAGATGATCGCCGCAATCGACGGCGGAATCAGCAAGGCGACGTCCGAGGCATTGACCAGCAGGGCCAGCGTGAAGCTGTCCTTGTAGCCGGCCTTGAGCATCTTCGGCCGCAGCGCGCTGCCGACGGCAACCACCGTCGCCTGGGTCGAGCCCGACACCGCACCGAACAGCGTGCAGGTCACCGCCGTGGTGATTGGCAGGCCGCCACGGCGGTGACCGATGAAGGCATGCACCAGATCGAGCAGGCGGTCGGCCGTGCGCCCCTTGGTCATGATGTCGGCAGCCAGAATGAACATCGGCACGGCCACCAGCACCGAGGGCCGCACCCCGCCGATCATCTGTTGGACGATCTGGCTCGGGTCCACCCCCGGAAAGGTGGTGAGCAGAAGCGCCAGGGCACCGACGATCAGCGGCACCATCATGGGAAAACCCATCATGAGCAGCAGGAACATCAGGACGAACATCAGGGTGAGCATCAACGGCCCTCCCTGCCCGACTGATCACGCCCGCCGGAGTCGGTGGCCGGCTCGCCCTCCCCTTCAGCGTGCAGGTCCGCGTCCTCGTAAGCCTCCCGCTCGAGGAAGGAGCGATACAGGTCCCTGGAGACGAGATTGCGCAGGGTCGTCAGGGCGTACTGCAGCCCGGCCATGAACAAACCGACCGGCACCAGCAGATAGAGTATCCAGAGGGGAATGCCCAGCGACGGCGTGGCCTGACCGATGGCCCGCAGCTGCGCCTCGTAGACCACCGCGTAGTAGGCCAGATAGAACATCACCGCCGCCGAACCGGTGGTGATCAGCATGTTTGCCGCCTTGCGCCAGCGGCCGCGCAACTGGTCATAGATGGCCGACATGCGAATGTTGCGCCCATGCCGCGCCGCCTTGGCCACGCCGACAAAGGTGATGATGACCAGTAACGCCTGGTTGATCTCGCCGGCAAACGCCAGGCCCTGCCCGAGGAGATTGTCGCCCAGAACATTGGCGATATTGAGCACCGCCATCAGCAGGATGGCCCCGGAGAGAATGATGTTCTCGAACCAGCCGATCAGCCAGTCGAGGCGGAACAGCACTCGTCCCGGCCATGATCGGGACAGCCTTCCCTGCGCTTGCGGCATTGCTTTCTCCTAGCCGGGCAGACCCATTCGAGTGCCCCGGCTGAACTCCTGCATTTCCCGGCCCATCGACCGATCTGAACGACCAGCAGGGGAATGGCCGCCCAGGCTCCAGACCCACAATCACTAATATGCGTGAAAGTGTAGCTGTGCCGTGATCCGACTGTCCAACGAACCGACCCTCTCAGCATGCTAAGGTCGTGGGTCACGCTGGCCGCGGCCCAGACGAGGTCCGGTCGCTCACGAACAACAAGCAAGATCCAAACAAAATCCAGGCAAGAGACACAGGAAGAGACAGATGGAAAACAAGCGATTCCTTCACAGAGGCGCCCTCTGGATGGGTGCCCTGGCCATGGCCACCGGTCTGGTCCTGAGCGGCTGCGGCCAATCCGGTGATGGCTCCAAGAGTGCTGATGGGGAGCAGGTCTGGCGTTTCGCCCTTGAGGAAACCAGGGGCGGCGTGCAGTGGCAATACGCCGAGAAGTTCAAGGAACTGATCGAGCAGCGCAACGACAACGTCGAGGTCAAGATCTACCCCTACGGTACGCTGGGCAGCTCGCAGGACATCACCCAGCAGATCCGGAACAACACCATGCAGTTTGCCTTCGCTTCCGCCGGCCACGTGGGATCGACCATTCCGGAGGCACAGGTGTTCACTCTGCACTTCCTGTTCTCGCAGGACGATGCGATCAACGAGGACATCTTTGCCAGCAATCCGGTGGTCCACGAGGAGCTGGGTGCCGCCTACAAAGAAAAGGGGCTCGAGTTGCTCGCGATCGTCCCCGAGGGCTGGATGGTCTGGAGCGCGAACAAGTCGATCACCCAGCCGGCCGACTTCGAGGGCGTCAAGATTCGCGTCAAGCCGTCCGACCTGCTGCTGGCAACTTACGAAAGCTATGGCGCCAACCCGAAACCGATGGCCTATTCGGAGATCTACGGCGGCCTGCAACGCGGCCAGATCGATGCCCAGACCCAGCCGATGTTCGCCATCCGCGACATGAGCTTCTACGAGGTGCAGGACTATCTGATCCAGGCACGCAATGCGCAGTTTGTCGCCACGGTCATCACCAGCCCGGGCTTCATGGAAAGCCTGCCACCAGACATGCAGTCCAGCATCCGCGAGACGATCGAGGAACTCGACCCGTACATCTGGGAGGTGCAAAAGACGCTCAATACCGAGGCGGCCGAGGAAATCAGCTCCAAGAGCGACATCAAATTCGTCGATCTCACGCCCGAGCAGGTTACGGTATTCCGCGACAAGGTCGAGCCGGTATTCAACCAGTACGTCCAAATGGCCGGGCCACGCGGAGAAAGGATCCTCAAGGCGATCCAGGATGCCGTGGCCCAGGGCAACGCCCCCTGACCGCCACCCTCACCGGAAATCGACCTGACAGGCGCGCCCTCCGGCGCGCTTTTTTGGTTCATCGCGCAACCCCGGAGTGCCGACCGCAGGCGTACGCAGCACTGTCGGTGCCCCGCACGGCGATAAACCGCCGGCAATCCGTGCATTGCCGGTCTACGATGGGAATGTTGGCTAGGGAAGCTCTGTACGACTCCTTGGACGACAAGGTCTGCAACCCATCCATCGGCAACTCACGCGCTCCTGCTCATGAGTTGCCCACAGACACCGGAGCGACGAGATGGCCAAATTCAAGATCGGCGACCATGTGACCTGGAATTCCGAGGCCGGCCATGTCACTGGCCGGATAACGAAAATTCACACCCGCGACTTTGACTACAAGGGTCACACTCGACGCGCCTCGAAAAACGAGCCGCAATACGAGATCAAAAGCGACAAGACCGATCATATTGCAGCCCACAAGGGATCGGCACTGTCCCGGATCGATTGATGAGCAGCGGGTTTTGCACCGTCGGACACTCGAATCGACGCCTGGCGGATTTCGTGGCGATCCTGCGCCAGGCACAAGTGACACTGGTCGTCGATGTGCGCCGCTTCCCCCGCTCCCGCAGCAATCCCGACTACAACATCGACACCCTGCCCGAGGCGCTTGCCCGCTGCCAGATCGGCTATCGTCACATGCCCGATCTGGGCGGGCGACGCGGGCGCCAGCCCGATATCCCCGACAGCAGCAATGCCCTCTGGCGCAACCGCAGCTTCCACCACTATGCCGATTACGCCCTGTCCGATCAGTTCGGACGGGCGTTCGATGAGCTCGTCAGCCTCGGCGAACACGATCGGGTTGCCATCATGTGCTCGGAGGCCGTGTGGTGGCGCTGCCACCGCCGCATCATCACGGATTATCTGTTACTGAACGGACACGAGGTCGCCCATCTGATGGGGGACGGCCGCAAGGAGGCCGCCCGACCAACGCCGGGGGCCCAGCGGACAGCGGCGGGGAAAGTCGTCTATCCACAAGCAGACCAGGAAGACCTCAAGGCGGGTGAGCCCCAACCGCTCGACCACTGAAGCTGCCTGCTGACATCCCGTGATCAAGGCCGTATCTGCCACCGGCGCGGGCAGAAGCGCCTGTCGTCGGCAAGCCGCACGAGGCCGGATTCATGGTCATCGCGGCGACCGCCGTCTGACAACCCGCGGACTTTTAGTCTACGGTTGGAAGGCGACGGTGAGCGCCCCGACCACGCGCGCTCCCGCCGTTTCATGCAAGAGGATCAGATCGATGACGACAGACGAGCAAGACCGCGGCTCCTGGCTGGCGATCAATACCGGCTCGTCCTCACTCAAGCTGGCCATTCTCGATGCAGCGGACAACCGGCTTTGCGACGAGGTGGTCGAGGCGCTGACCGATGGGGACGCCCCGCCGGGCAGTGCGCACGCCCGCGCCCTGGATGCCCTGCTCACCACCCTGCCGCAGGGTTTGAAAGACTCCATCCACGCCACTGCCCATCGGGTGGTGCACGGCGGCGACCAATTCCAGGCCCCCACACCGATCGACGATGCCATGCTCGCTGCCCTGCAGCGGATCGAGCCGCTCGCCCCGCTGCACAATCCCATCGCCGTTGCCTGCATCGAGGTCGCACGTCGCCACTTCCCGTACAGGCCGCATTACGCCCTGTTCGATACCGCATTCCATCGCGACTTACCGCCAGCGGCACGCGATTACGCCCTACCCGCCTGGTGCCGGCAGGAACTCGGCATCCGCCGCTACGGATTCCATGGTCTGTCGGTCGCACATGCCTTGCGCAGCCTGGCCGAAGCCACCGCCCAACCGGCCGAGCGACTGAACCTGATCGTTATGCACCTGGGAAACGGGGCCAGCATCACGGCCATCCGTAACGGGCACAGTGTCGCCACCTCGATGGGCATGACGCCACTGGAAGGGCTGGTGATGGGCACCCGGACCGGCGATATCGACCCGGCGATCCCCGGCATACTCGAACGCCGTGGTGGACTGTCGAGCGAGGAGATCGACCACCTGCTCAATCACGAATCCGGGTTGATCGGTCTGTGCGGCACCCGCGACCTGCGGGAAATCCACCAAGCGATCGACCAGGGCAGCGAAGCGGCCAGCATGGCCCTAGCGATGTATGTCCATCGCATCCGCCACTACCTGGGCGGCTATCTCATCAATCTGGGCCGGCTGGATGCGCTGGTATTCACCGGCGGCGTAGGCGAACACGACGCCATCGTGCGGGAGTCGGTCTGTCACGACCTGAACAGCGTGGGACTGGTCCTCGACCTTGAGGCCAACCGACAAGACCACCGAGGCCTACGCGCGCTCCATCAACCCCACAGCCCGGCCGGCATCTGGGTCGTCCCGGCCGATGAAGAACTCGAGATGGCTCGCCAGCTCCAGGAACACAGGCTGGCAGAGACTGGCTGATCGAACCATCACACCATCACAGGCTTTGACGAGGAAACAGACGATGACCGAACACACCGGCGGGATCACGCACACACTGGATGCCGAGGACATCCGCCGTATCGACGGCTGGTGGCGCGCGGCCAACTATCTCTCGGTTGGGCAGATCTACCTGCTCGACAACCCGCTGCTTGAGCAGCCACTGACGCGCGCGCACATCAAACCGCGCCTGATCGGCCACTGGGGCACCACGCCCGGCCTGAATTTCATCCACGCCCACCTGAACCACGTCATCAAGGCACACGACCTGGACATGATCACCATCACCGGGCCGGGTCACGGTGGCCCGGCGCCGGTGGCCAACGCCTGGCTGGAGGGCACCTACAGCGAGGTCTACCCGCAGGTGACCCAGGACCGGGCCGGCATGCAGCGCCTGTTCAAGCAGTTCTCCTTCCCTGGCGGCATCTCCAGCCACGTCGGTGCGGAGACGCCCGGCTCCATCCATGAAGGCGGCGAGCTGGGCTATTCGCTGTCGCACGCTTTTGGCGCCGCCTTCGACAATCCCGATCTGCTGGTCGCTTGCGTCATCGGCGATGGCGAGGCCGAAACCGGGCCGCTGGCGGCCTCCTGGTATTCCAACAACTTTCTCAATCCGGCCATCGACGGCGCCGTGTTGCCGATCCTGCACCTCAACGGCTACAAGATCGCCGGCCCGACCGTGCTGGCACGCATCCCGCCGGCTGAGCTCGAAGCGCTGCTGACCGGCTACGGCTATGCGCCCTACTACGTTGAAGGCGATGATCCGGCGCTGATGCATCCGCGCATGGCCGAAGTGCTGGAGCAGGCCATCGGCGAGATCCGCAGCATCCAGCAGCAGGCGCGCAGCCAGGGCGTGGGCGAGCGGCCGCGCTGGCCGCTGATCGTGCTGCGCTCGCCCAAGGGCTGGACCGGCCCCGAAAAGATCGACGGCAAGCAGGTTGAGGACACCTTCCGCTCCCACCAGGTGCCGATGGGCGACATGGACCAGCCCGGGCACGTGCAGATCCTCGAGGACTGGATGCGCAGCTACCGGCCACAGGAGCTGTTCGATGCCGATGGCCGGCTGCGGCCGGAGATTGCCGCGCTGTCGCCCGCAGGGCCCAGGCGCATGAGCGCCAACCCGCACGCCAACGGCGGCCTGTTGCTGCAGGATCTGGACCTGCCCGACTACCGCGATTACGCAGTCGATGTGCCGGCCCCCGGCGCCGTACGCGGCGAGGCTACCCGCGTGCAGGGCTATCTCATTCGCGACGTGATTGCGCGCAACCGGCACAACTTCCGCATCTTCAGTCCGGACGAGACCAACTCCAACCGCTGGAATGCCGTGTTCGAGGTCACCGACCGCTGTTCAATGGCCAAAATCCTGCCCGGCGACGAGCACGTCGCGCCCGATGGCCGCGTCATGGAGGTGCTGAGTGAACACCAGTGCGAGGGCTGGCTGGAAGGCTATCTGCTCACCGGCCGGCACGGTTTCTACTCCTGCTACGAAGCCTTCATCCACATCATCGACTCGATGTTCAACCAGCACGCCAAGTGGCTGAAGGTATCCAACGAGATCCCATGGCGACGCCCGATCGCCTCATTGAACTATCTGTTGACCTCACACGTCTGGCGCCAGGACCACAACGGCTTCAGCCATCAGGATCCGGGCTTCATCGACCATGTGGTCAACAAGAAGGCCGAGGTCATCCGCGTCTACCTGCCGCCCGACGCCAACACCCTGCTGTCGGTGACCGACCACTGCCTCAAGAGCCGCAACTACGTCAACGTGATCATCGCCGGCAAACAGCCCTCGCCGCAGTGGCTGGACATGGAGGCGGCCGAGGCGCACTGTGCGGCGGGCTTGGGCGAATGGGCCTGGGCCAGCAACAGTGGCGATGCCGAGCCAGATGTGGTGATGGCCTGCTGTGGTGATGTGCCCACCATCGAGACGCTGGCCGCGGTCGACCTGCTGCGCCGCCACCTGCCGCAGTTGCGTGTGCGCGTGGTCAACGTGGTCAACCTGATGAAGCTGCAGTCGCCCAGCCAGCATCCGCGCGGCCTTGAGGATGCGCAGTTCGATGCGCTGTTCACCACCGACAAGCCGGTGATCTTTGCCTATCACGGCTATCCGAGCCTGATCCACCAGCTCTGCTACCGACGCACCAACCACGACAACTTCCACGTGCATGGCTATCAAGAGGAAGGCAGTACCACCACGCCGTTCGACATGACCGTGCGCAACGAGCTGGACCGGTTCCATCTGGTCATGGCCGTCATCGACCGTGTGCCGAGCCTGGGCCCAGCTGCCGACCCGGATGCGCAGCAGCTGCGTCAAACGATGACCGAGCGACTGGCCGCCCACCAGGCATATATAACCGAGCACGGCGACGAGATGCCCGAGATCCGTGACTGGCGCTGGCCGGCCTGATCCAGCAGAGACTGACTGGCAAGCATAGCCCGCACACTCGTCCGGTTGTGCCTGTCGTTAGCTATAGTTGGTAGATATGACAACCAAAGCTCGAGTGAAGCTCCAATTACGAGGAACAAACCATGAGTTATTACCATGCCAAGACGCTTCCCGGTACGTCTTTTGACGATGCGGTGACACGTGCGACCGCTGCCCTGAAAGAGCAGGGTTTCGGCATCCTGACCGAGATCAATGTTACGGCCACCATGAAGCAGAAGCTCGATCGTGATTTTCGCAACTACCTCATCCTCGGCGCCTGCAATCCGGCCATGGCATGGGAGGCGCTACAGGCCGAGGACAGGATCGGCACCATGCTGCCGTGCAACGTCATCGTCCAGCAGCACGATGGGGGCGATGTCGAGGTCGCTGCCGTTGACCCCGTGGCCTCGATGCAGGCGGTCGCCAACCCGCAGTTGACCGCCATTGCCACGAAGGTGCGCGACCAGCTCAGGCACGCCATCGATTCGCTATAGACAAAACCAGGCTGTACTGGCCGCGGCCCATTGTCCTGCTGCCTCACATCTCGCAGCCAGCAGATCAGATCCGTTCAGATGTTCCGGTGGAACGATGCGCACCGGAACAATGTGCAGCGAACCGGACCGGCCCCACCAGGTCATGGCCGTCATCAACCATGTGCCGAGCCACGCCCCGGATATCAGCCCGGATGCGCAGCAGCAGCGTCATACGATGACCGAGCGGCGGCCCGCCCATCAGGCATACATCACCGCATACGGCGACGACATGCCCGAGATCCGTGACTGGCGCTGGCCGGCCACCAGCGAGCGCTGAGGCCGCAACCTCCGGCGGCAAGCCTGGAAAAGTGTGCCCCTGCCATCCGGCTACATTGAAACCAACAGGAAGGCGGCGGCCGAATCAGGCAGCAGAAATCACCTGGATGGCGACAGCCCAGGCATGCTCGCAGGATGACCACCGACCTGATCAATACGCCGTCTGCAATAGACGCATAACAAAGGCCCCGGCTACGTGATGCAGCCGGGGCCTTTTCGAGTCGGTCATCTCACTGTACTGGTCGCCAGCGGACGATCCCGGCAGGCGATCCCAGCGACGATCAGATGGTCACTGGATCTTCAGGTAGGCATAGCCGGCACGTTGCAGGTCGGCGATCTCGGCCACGCCCGAGCCGACCAAACCGATGCCCTCATAAAGCTTGTCCTTGTCCAAGCCGACCTCGCTACGCGTCACCTCGCAGAGATGGACCTTCACATCGCGTATCTCCATCAGGGTTTGCAACCGGCCCTTGAGTTCGTCGCGACGCTCGTCGAGTGCCTCATCGGCGGCATAAGGTGCCGGCATGTTTTCTAGCGGATCGTCAGTGGCAAAACGGATACCGAAGCCAACCAGCACCATATGCACATCCCAGGGCTGCAGCTTCTGTTCGGCATCGTTGATCAGGTTGTTGATCGAGGTCAGGGTTGCCGAGTAGCGGGTCGGATCGGCGTAATCGACATGGTAGACCACGCGCTGGGTGTCATCATCGGCCTGTACCGGCGCGGCCACCGTCACCGCCAGGGCCGCCAACGCGACCACCGTCAACATGCGGGCCAGCGTCCGGCCGGACCAGCGAGCGAAGAATGCGGGTGTATCCGCGAACAGCATCGATAGCTTCATTCCATTGCTCCATAATTTGAGTCAGCCCCTAGAGCATAGCGCAACCTTGCAGAAGCTACCGTCCGGACCTTATCGGCACGCCATTCAACTCACCCAGGCGACAGGCGACCCTCTCTTTAGGGTCGGATAGTGCGGCGGATTACCGCGGCAGAAGATCGGCATCGGTCCTTGGGACTACCGTAGGCGACGTAGCGCCCCGCCATGTTCTTACGTCTGCGCCAGGGAAACTCTGATTCGTGCCGGGCTTCCCTAGGAAAACCGCAGCTTGAAGCCGCCATTGGCGACATAGCACTGCTCGCGCTCGAGGTCCGCAACGGTCAACGGATGCGCCTCGAGCCAGCCATCGGCGAACTTGAGCACCAGACGCTTGCCGTTGGCGGTCAGCTTCAGCTGGTCGGGGCCGATATCGGCACTCTCAGTCTCCCCATCGCCCCGATCCCGGTGCAGCAGCACCGCCAGCCGCAGGATCACGGCCATCCGCATCACCAGCGGCCGACGTATCTCGTCAAGCGACTCGAAACGTGACGCCTTGAACTTGCGCCGATGGGCGTGCACCAGCGAGGAAACCACCGCCTGCGCCAGTCGCGTCAGTCCCGGCATGTCGGCATGCTCCAGCATGTAAGCCCCATGGCGATGGTAACCCGAATGGGAAATCGCCAGCCCCACCTCGTGCAAACGGGCGGCGACATCCAGCCAGGTTGCCAGCGGCAAGGATTCGCTGGTCTCATCCGACCCGGCGCCCCAATCAACCGCCACCTGCTGCCAGAGTGCCGCCGCCGTGCGGGCCACGCGATCGGCGTGTTCGACG
This sequence comes from Halothiobacillaceae bacterium, assembly GCA_041676845.1. Classification (GTDB taxonomy): domain Bacteria; phylum Pseudomonadota; class Gammaproteobacteria; order Halothiobacillales; family Halothiobacillaceae; genus Guyparkeria. The sequence continues at coordinate 25,192 of JBAYRD010000003.1, forward strand.
TCCACCTTGAACCGCTTCTGCAAGCGGGCGACGGTCCGCTCGCGCACATCGTCGACGCCGTCGCGCTTGACCCAGTCGTAGATCAACCCCTCGCGCAGCGCCCCGTCGGAGATGGCCATTTGCTCAATGCCCAGCGCCTCGAAGATCGCGCGCATGGCGACCAGACCGCCGACAAAGACCGGCTTGCGGTCGTCGGACAGGCCATCGAGCGACAGCTTGTCGAGCCGCCCGGCCTTGAGCACGGCCTTGCGAATTTGGTTCATGCCGTCGAGCGTCAAACTGCCGTCGCCCCAGCCATTCGCCTTGGCGACCGCCGCCAGCGACCGCGCCGTGCCGCTGCTGCCCACGGCCCGCTCCCAGCCCATCTTGCGGTAGGCCCGTCGGTAACGCATCAACTCCAGCGCAGCACGTCGCTCGGCCCTGATCAACCGGGTCCTGCCATACTTGCCATCGCTGAAATGACTGGCAGTCAGCCGCACGCATCCCAGCGGGGCACTCTCCATCCGCAGCGGCTCGAGCCCCTGACCGATGATCAGCTCAGCCGACCCCCCGCCCACATCCACCACCAGTCGTCGACCGTCTACTGGTACATCACTGGACGCCACGCCCAGATAGATCAGTCGCGCCTCCTCGCGGCCATTGATGATCTCGACCGGATAACCGATGGCACGCTGTGCCCGCCGGATAAACGTTGCCCCGTTCTTGGCCGCACGCAAGGTGTTGGTGCCCACCACCCGCACCCGATTGCGCGGCATGCCCGACAAGCGCTGCCCGAAACGTTGCAGACACTCCAGGCCGCGCTCCATGGCCTCGGCAGACAGACAGCCGTCTTCATCCAGACCACCCGCCAGCCGGACCATCTCCTTCATGCGGTCGACCACCTGCAGCTGTCCGGCCTCCATCCGGACGATCAGCATATGGAAACTGTTGGACCCCAGGTCCACCGAGGCGATCTGTTCTCCTTCCTGCATGGGCAAACGTTCTCGAAAAGTTGTCGACATGCCGCAAACGAGCGATAACTGCGCCTCGAACTCGGCGTAATGGGCCGTCCCGAGCGCATTATGTCGACTTTGCCCCCTCCCAGAAACCCCACTGGGCAGAACCTGTTGTCCTGGCGGGCAGCGGCATCCCCAAGAAGCAACGACAAACAACGGCCTGAAACCTAAAGAAAGCCTACAAAAACCACTTCCTGTAGAAGAAAATCTCGCCCGCGAATGCCGCGTTAGCGGCTGCTTCCAGCAACCACCGCACCCTGTGGCCCCTGTGGCTTGAGCTTCCACCCAACCGGCGGCCGCGAGGCCGACTTCAACTCACCACATCAAACCATCCACCCTGCCGGACGGATTGTCGGGCTGAAGCCCGACCCACAGAGTTCGGTGGCACGTCCTCCGCGATTCGCTTGCAAGGCCCAAGGCGATGACATGGCCCACAGGGAGCTTGGTGGCACTGCATTATTGTGGGAACGGCCCCGCCCGCGAAAGCCATAACAACCACCATACCCCTGTGGAGCAAGCCAAAGTATCGGCAGAGAGCAAACGCCGAACGAAGGGAAGGCCCCTTGCGCCTTGCCTCGCGGGCGGGGAGTCGCAGGGACGGGTCGGCAGGGATGCCGGCCCGAGGTTCGTCGCGACAGGAAGTCGCGTTGAACCGACCCGGCAGCGATTCCTCGTTTGCGAGGCTGAGCGGCGCGGATACAATCCGTGACGATCAGGCCCACAGGGCCAAGGCGTCGGGGTGTCTTTCTTTTCGTCGGTTTTCTTGGACAAGCAAGAAAACTGACTCGCGCGCCAGGCATAGCGGGAAACCCTGCCACTGCAGGCAATCGGCGCGTGAAATCGATAGCCAGTGGCCCAGCAAGCAGCAAACCATTCGCGGCTAAAGTCGCGTCAGCGGCTGTCCGGTCGTAATTTGCCACTAGACTCAGCCGCGCAGCGCCCCAAACCCCAACTCGCGCCTCCCGGCGCGATTCGTTTGCAAGGCCCAAATCAATCACATGGTCCACAGGGGCTTCGAGTAATCCCGCGCAGCTTTGTGGGAGCGGACCCCGCCCGCGAAAGCCGCGTTAGCGGCTGTCTTGGCCGACAGATGCCACATAGCCCAACCGCAACACCGATCCAACCGGGAGTGCTCCGGCAACAATCACTCACCGACAGCGTGGCGATGTTAGTCATGGCACAATGCGCGGCCATGTCCGACCAGCATCCCATCAAGCCCGGTTTCACGCCGCCACCCGCGGATCTCGTCGTCGACGAGGCGGCGGTGCTGCGCGTACGCGAGTTGCCGGCTGGGGCGCTGGAAGCCCTGGTCACCCGCTTCGGGCTGGCCTTGGCATGGGTGCCTGCCGGGGAGTCGATCCCGGGGAGCTTCTGGGGCGACGACGAGGCAGGCCTGATCGGCGAGACACTATACCTGCGGCCCGACACCGCAGTGCATTCGGCCCTGCACGAGCTGGCGCATCTGGTGTGCATGGATGCCGACCGCCGCGCTGCCGCAAACACGGATGCCGGCAGCGATGATATCGAGGAAGAGGCCGTCTGTTACCTGCAGATCCTGATGGCCGACCACTTGGACGGCTTCGACCGGGAGCGGGCGCTGGCCGACATGCAGGCCTGGGGCTATTCCTTCCGGGTCGGCACACCGGCCGACTGGTTCCGCGGCGATGCCGACCGGGCGATCGACTGGCTGGCCCGGCACGGCTTGATCCACACGACCAACGCCGGCCCGGCACCGACCTTCCGCTTACGGGGAGCTGCGTGAGCCGACTGCAACGCATCCGCGCCGTTGCCACCTCGCCCAAGCAGCTGGCCGTGCTGTTCCTCGGCTTTTCCTCCGGCCTGCCGCTGCTGCTGACTTCAGGCACGCTGCAGGCCTGGTTGACGATGGAAGACATCAATCTCAAGACCATCGGCCTGTTCGCGCTGGTCGGCCTGCCCTACACGCTCAAATTCCTGTGGGCACCGATACTCGACCGCTTCACGATCGGGCATTTCGCCCGGCGTCGCGGCTGGATGCTGCTGACCCAATTACTGATTGCCGCCGGGCTGCTGGGTCTTGCGGCCAGTGAGCCGCAGACGCAAATCTGGCAGATCGCGATTTTTGCCCTGCTGGTGGCATTCTTCTCCGCTACCCAGGACATCGCCATCGACGCCTGGCGCACCGACACACTGGATGCGCCCGAACGCGGCCTGGGCGCGGCCGTATTCGTGATGAGCTATCGCATCGGCATGCTGGTCGCCGGCTCCGTCGCCCTGATCCTGGGTGACCACGTCGGTTGGCCGCTGACCTACAGCCTGATGGCGCTGCTGATGGGGGTCGGCTTCATTACCGCCTGGTTTGCCCCCGAGCGCGACACGCGCGAGCTGGCCCCGAAGACGCTCGGCGCCGCCATCATCGGCCCCATGCAGGCGTTCTTCAGCCGGCCCGAGGCCTGGATGCTGATCGCACTCGTCATCCTCTACAAATTCGGTGATGCCTTCGCCGGCACACTCACCACCGCCTTCCTGATCCGCGGCGCTGGCTTTACCGCCACCGACGTTGGGCTGATCAACAACGGCGCCGGGCTGCTGGCAACCATTATCGGCGGGCTGTTCGGCGGGCTGTGGATGGTGCGGCTGGGACTGTACCGTGCCCTGATGCTGTTCGGCGTGCTGCAAGCGATAACCAACCTCGGCTATGCCCTGCTGTACGAATGGAACACCTACGGGCTGATGGTGACCGTGGTATCGCTGGAACACTTTGCCGGCGGGCTGGGCACGGCCGCCTTCGTCGCCCTGTTGATGTCCCTGTGCGACCGCAAATACTCGGCCACGCAGTACGCCCTGCTGTCGGCGATCGCCTCGCTGGGCCGCATCTACCTCGGCCCGACGGCGGGCTTTATTGTCGAAGCGGTCGACTGGACCATCTTCTTCATCCTCACCTTCCTCGCCGCCCTGCCCGGCCTGTGGTTACTGTGGCGGGCACGCCACACCATCCAGCGTCTGGATCACTGACCCCGGTCACGGCTGAAAACGCCGCAAACCAGGCCAACTTTCTCACCTACCCCAGCAGCCACCCTCAGCCCCCACCTCGCCATTTAGCAGGGCTTCTAGCCATTACTTGTCAAGAAAGCGATCGAGCCAAATGCCTGACGACAACCTTCATTACGCGCCCAGTCCCGCAGAGGCACCATCGATTCGTACAGAGTTTCCCTACCAGGCGCTAAACCGTTAAGATTTCGACCCAGTGGGCCGGCCAGGAACTCCTTTAATTACAAGGAACCCCCTTATGCCGGTCTTATTTTCACTGTTGCCGAGCCAAGCTGACTGAGACATGACCGCAGACGATCAGAAAACGAACGGGGCCACCGAGCCGACCACCGACGCCACGAGCTCGATCCCGGCGGAGACCGAGGTCAGCAGCGCCCCGCAGCAGGCCCAGCCGACCGAGCCGGCAGCTGCCCCGGCGACTGAGCAGGCCATCGAGCCGACAGCTGGGCAGGCAGACGCTCAAGCAGACACCCCGGCAGCCACCAAGGCGGTCGAGGCTGCCAAAGTGGAAGAAAAGGCGACCGATGGTGATGGCGACAACAGCAAGCCGGCCCAACAGGACAAAAAGAAGCCACGCGTGCATCCGCGTGATGCCATCAAGCAGTTCGCTGCCGCTTGGCCGGAGGCCTTCTCGACCGACCCCAAGGCGGTCAAGCCGCTGGCGATCGGCATCCTGCAGCAGATCCTCGCCGAACGCCCGCCCGAACTCGACGGCCTGAACTCGCGGGCCATCCGGACCGCCATGAAGTTCTACACCTCGCGGCTGTCGTACCACTTCGCCATGAAGGACGCCGAACATCGCGTCGACCTCAAGGGCGAACCGGCCGAACCGGTCGACGACAAGGCCCGTGCGCATTCCGAGGAACAGATCAAGGCAATCCACGCCCAACGTGACGCCAAACGCGCTGCGCAGGCTGGCAAAGAGTCCGGTAAAGAACCTGGCAAGGAAGCGGGCGACGAGAACAAGCCGCGCCGGCCGCGCAAGGCCAGCGGCAAACCCGCCGCCGCGCGCAAAGGCGCAAAGACCGCCCCACGTGGCGCCGACTCAAAGCGCCGCCCGAGCAAATCGACCAGTGATCAGCGCAAGGAAAGCCAGCCCGACCCAGCGCTCAAGAACATGAGCATGGAAGAAAAACTCGAACGCCTCGCCCAGCGCTTCGGCCAGGACGGCGTGAAATAACACTCCACGGCGGGAACGGGCCTGAACGCAAAAACGAAGGTTTGTGGGAGCAGGCCCCCATCCACGAAAGCCGCGCCAACGGCTGTCCCAGCTTAAATCGCCACCAAGCTCAACCGCGCCGGCGCCACCAGCCCCCCGCTCAACCCGCCACTAAATCCAACCGCAGCAGCGCTCCCAAAGCCCAACTCGCACCTGCCGGCGCGATTCGCTTGCAAGGCAAGCTCCCACAACAACGGCCGCACCCTCCTGCGAGCGAGCTACGCCCGCGAAAGCCGCATTAGCAGCTGTTGAGACTGATAAATACCACACAATCCAACCGCAGCGACGATCTCGGCCGCAGACTCACAAGGCCCGATTCGATTGTGTGGTCCACAGGCTGGAGCAAGCTCGCTGTGGGTTGGATTTTCACCCAACAGTCAGCCATGAGGCCGACTTCAATCAGGGCGCCATTCCCAAGGGTCCTTCCCAACCGCGCCAGCGCCCCCAACCCTCAACTCGCGCCGGTCGGCACGGTTCGCTTGCAAGGCCCAAAGCGATGACACGGCCCACATAGGATCCGTGGCACCGCACTATTGTGGGAGCGGGTCCCGCCCGCGAAAGCCGCGCCAGCGGCTGTTTCAGTAACCCCCATCCGCTGTTGGTTGGACTTCCACCCAACAGTCGGCCACGAGGACGACTTCAACGCAGCCCGCCACATCAACCCATCCACCCTCCCGGGCGGATTGCCAGGCTGAAGCTCGACCCACAGGGCTTGGTGGTATCGAGCGGGGCTTGTGCTTGGCCGGATGGAATATTCGCTAACATCGTGAATCCAGCAGCGGCTACGGCGAGTTGTATTCCGCGTACCGGTGCGCAACCCAACTTCCCCACCCCAACGATCGATAGCTCGTGCCTACCGGCGCGATTCGCTTGCAGGGCCCAGAGCCATGACATGGCCCACAGGGGGCTTGGTGGCACTGCACTATTGTGGGAGCGGGCCTTGCCCGCGAAAGCCGCGCTAGCGGCTGTCCAATCGTAAATTACCACCAGATTCAGCCGCGCAGCGCTTCCATACTACAACTCGCGCCTACCGACGCGATTCGCTTGCAAGGCCCGATTCAATTACATCGCTCACAAAAAAGGCGAACCCGCAGGTCCGCCTTTTTCATATCTCTGTCCCATGGGGCACTTCGTCAGTCGAGCCGCTCCAGCACATGACCCGAGCTCACCGGGATGAACCAGTCCTGGAAACGGTTGCTGTGATGCACTATCCAGCCACGTACCCGCAGCGTGCGCCCTTCCAGCGCCTTGAAGTCCCAGCCGGGGAAGTGCGCCCGGTCGGCCTTGTTTATGCGTACAGACACGCGCCCCTCAAGGTTGAGCCAGATGTGGCGCCGACTTTCGGCTACCGACAACACGCGGCCGCGAACGATGCCCGCGCCTTGCACCTCGTCCGGTATGCCGGCAGCACTCGGCAGGCCGGGGTCGTAAGCCGGCAGTGACCAGATACCTCGCCCCGCCTTGCGGGCGATGCGCTCACGCGCCAAAAAGCAATCGGCCAGCGCGTCGTTGGGCGCGATGAACACCGCCATCGCCATGCCCTGGGTCAGCAAGTGAGCCTGCGCTGACTCGCCGTCCGGTCGGTATAGATAGGCAAGCGTCCGTCCGTAGCGGTCCTTGTGTTCGCGGGCCGGCACCAGTTCGATACGGTTGCGTGATGCCGCCAGAAAGGCTTGCAGCGCCTGGCGGCTGTCGCGACCGAACGGCTCGTCCGGATCACCGCCATACCCGATCTCGGGGGCATCGATGCCCACCAGCCGGACACGCTCGCCATTGCTCAGTCGCACGGTGTCGCCATCGTTCACATAGGACACCGTCGCCGCCCGTCCCGCCACGCCATCGGGCCGGCACTCGTCGGCCGCCAGTGGCCCGGCGACCAACGAGGCGATCACCATCAGCCAGACACGGAAAAGGGCACTGTGGAGACCCACGGTGCCCTTTCGTTGCGCTCGGCCCAATGACAAGAACGCGATCACGATCGGTCTTGTTTCCCGATCTTGTTTCTTGCTTATTTCTTGGTCTGGCCGTAGCGGTTGCGGAACTTGTCCACCTGCCTGGCCATGCTGCCTTCGGAGCGCTTGCCGGTAAAGAACGGGTGGCTCGCGGAGGATACGTCGACCTTGACCAACGGATACTCGTTGCCGTCTTCCCACTTGATGGTCTCTTTCGACTGGATGGTCGAACGAGTCAGGATGGCGAAGTCCGCCACGGCGTCCTGGAACACCACCGGCCGGTAGTTTGGGTGAATGCCTGCTTTCATCTCGATTCTGCCCCTGGATAAAGGTTCGAAAGTTGGTTTGGATGCCGCCGGAGAGTCGCCCAAGGTCGCATCAGCAAGGCCGCATCATCAGATTGGTTTTTCGGTTCGCCCCCGAGGGGAATGCCAATCCGACCCGCCGGCGAAGATCTCGCGGGATGCCCCCACGGGCGAACGCGGCCGGAATGGCCCAAGCGCGGGATTCTACCCAAGCCGCCTCGGCGACACAAGTCAAGCGGCTGCCAGCTTCCCTTGCCTATGGCGTACGCGGCTATGGCGTGCGCGCCAGCACCCAGACGGTGATCGATTCCGCCCCGGCCCGGCGCAACTCGGCCGCCAACGCGGCTGCACTAGCCCCGGTGGTCAACACATCGTCAACGATCGCCACCCGCATCGGCATGGGCCGGTCAGTCGCAAAGGCACCCTTGAGGGTGCGCCGCCGCTCACTGGCCGACTGCGCCGTGAGCGAACCGGTGTCACGCACCCGCCGCAAGCCGCGTTTCAGCAACGGTCGATCAATCGCTCGACGAACACCATCGGCCAGCAGCCAGGCCTGGTTGAAGCCGCGCCGACGACACTGGGACGGGTGCAGCGGCATGGGCACGAGCGCCTCGGGCAGCGCCTCGTCCGGCAGCTCGATCAGCGCTTCGGCCAGCGTTCTCTGCAACAGCGGCAGGACACTGAAGTCCCGCTGGTATTTGAACCGATGGATCAGCTCCCTGACAGAGGGCTCAAGATCCACCGCGGCGACCACCCCGTCGAACGGCCATGGGCGCGCGGCACAGGCGCCACAGGTATCAAGTTCGACCGAGCCGGCCCGTATCAGCCCGCAGGACGAACAGCGCGGCCGTCCCAGCAGCGCTCGCCACTCGGCCGAGCAATCGGGGCATAATCCAGCTATATCTAAGGTATCGCGCCGGCAGAGATGACAAGGCGCTTCGAACCAGCGCTGGCGTCGCGCGAATAACCATTCCATGTTAACCTGCATCTCACATGCATATTTAGAGGCCGGATGACAATGAGCATGAACCACAATGCGCCCGCACAAACGCTCGACACGAACAGCGAATACACCCCGATCTGCATCTCCGGGAAGTCGGCTCGTCGCGCCGCAACCTGGTTCAACTGGGGCAATATCGTCGCCGTGCTGATTCCCCTGCCGCTGATGATCTTCTGGGCCGGCTTGTCCATGCTGGTCTACGCACTGAACAAGCATCACCCCAACCCCAAGGTCGGCGAATACACCCAGTCGGCCGCCCGCCGCTTCTACGCCATAGCCGGCGGTGCGGTCGCCATTGCCATCTTCGCCCCGCCCAGCTTCACGTTCTACTTCGTCCTCTGGGCCATCGCGGCGATCATTCTCATTCCGTGGTCACTTTACGACCTCTACCGAATCAAGCAAGATACTTGGGAAGAGTGCTTCACCGAGCCACCCGAAATATTCGAGGATTGCTGATTCCCATGACCCGCCCGCGCTGGAGCAAACAGGCAGCCCATGCCCTGTTCGAAAAACCCTTCAACGACCTGCTGTTCCAGGCGCAAACGGTGCACCGCGAACACTTCGACCCCAACGCGGTCCAGGTCAGCACCCTGCTGTCGATCAAGACTGGCGCCTGCCCGGAAGACTGCAAGTACTGCTCGCAGAGTGCCCGCTACGACACCGGCCTGGAGCGTGAACGGCTGCTGCCGCTCGACGAGGTGCGAACCGCCGCCCGCCGAGCGCGCGAGAAAGGCGCCTCCCGCTTCTGCATGGGTGCGGCCTGGCGCAACCCCACCGACACGCAGCTCGAGCGCGTCATCGACATGGTGCAGGTGGTCAAGGAGACCGGCATGGAAGCCTGCGTGACCCTCGGCATGCTCGCGCCCGCGCAGGCCGCCCGCCTCAAGGAGGCCGGTCTCGACTACTACAACCACAACATCGACACCTCGCCCGAGTATTACGACCAGGTGATCAGCAGCCGCTCGATCGAGGATCGCCTCGAAACACTCGAGCACGTGCGCGAGGCAGGCATCAATGTCTGCTCCGGCGGCATCCTCGGCATGGGCGAGTCCCGCGAGGATCGCGCCTCGTTCCTGACCACCCTGGCCAACCTCGAGCGCGCGCCGGAATCGGTGCCACTCAACATGCTGGTACGCATCCCGGGCACCCCGATGGCCGACCTGCCGGCGCTCGATCCGATCGAGTTCATCCGCACCATCGCCGCTGCCCGCATCATGATGCCCAGCTCGCATGTGCGCCTGTCCGCCGGCCGCGAGGGTTTGAGCGAGGCGATCCAGGCCTGGTGCTTCTTCGCCGGGGCCAACAGCATCTTCTACGGCGAAAAGCTGCTGACCACCGAAAACGCCGATGCAGCGGCCGACGAGGCGATGTTCGCCAAACTCGGCCTGACCCCACTGATCCCGGAAGGCTGTCAGCTCGACACACCAGCCGACAACACGTCGGCCTCCATCTCGGCCTGACCACAACCAGAGAAATGCCCAACACGGGCCGCGACTGACCACCCCCGGTCGGATCGCGGCCCGCCTCGTTTTGGGTGCTGCCGGCCAGAAATCACCCTGCCGGACGGATGGTCGGGCTGAAGCCCGACCCACAGGGCTTGGTGGCACTGCACTATTGTGGGAGCGGGCCTGCCCGCGAAAGCCGCGTTAGCGGCTGTCCCCGCTTAAATCGCCACCAAACCCGACCGCAGCAGCGCTTCCATACTTCAACTCGCGCCTACCGGCGCGATTCGCTTGCAAGGCGAGCTCCCACAGGGTTTGGTGGCTTATTGAACCCAGGAGTTTTGTGGGTTGGACTTCCACCCAACAGTCGGCCGCCAGGCCGACTTCAATCAGGACACCATTTCCGGGAATCCTTCCCTGCCGCACCAGCGCCCTCAAACCCCAATTCGCGCCTACCGGCGCGATTCGCTTGCAGGCAAGCTCCCACACAGGACCTGTGGCACCGGATACTGTGGGAGCGGGCCTGCCCGCGAAAGCCGCGCTAGCGGCTGCCCTGGTTGAGCGTTGCCGGGCGGCTGGCGCAGCCCGGCAGGTCTTGCGTTCTGATGACAAATGCAGCAACAAAAAAGCCCGCCGATTGGCGGGCTTTTATAGTCAGACCGGATGGTCCTTACCGTTTGTTAACGGCACTGCGCAGGAGCGTACTTCGCCGGCAAGTCGCCTATAGTCGGACCGGCCGCTGCGGTGGCATTATCCGGAGCTGGACCGTGGCTATCACTACTGCACTGCCACGCAACACTACCGTCAGCGGTCTCGTAGGGAGTCAGTACTAGCTTATCACCACTAATTTTGGCGTTGGCATTGCCCCCGTAGGTAGCGATGATTTCACCATCAATAACCTCAACCTGAGTCACATACTGGCCAGTCGTATCCGTAACGGTTGGACTCATGCCGGCTTCCTCGCGGTCAGCTGGCCACGTTCCGCGGTTAATGAACGTTTCGGCTACGGCCGTCTTGGCACCAGACATCAGGGTAAGACCTTCAGACGCCTGCGCCCGAATGGTGTAGTCCTGGTAGGCCGGCAGCGCGATGGCGGCGAGGATACCGATGATCGCGACCACAATCATCAGCTCGATCAGGGTGAAACCCTTCTGAACCTGGTGGCTCATTTGCTTAATCATTTATTTTTCTCCTGTGGAGTGTTGATCAACCCAGGGCCTCCTGGCCCTTAACTAGGCACGGCAAGTCTTGCAAGGCCTGTGCCAAAACACAATCGAACCGGCTCATCCTTGCTCAAACCCAGTCCACACTCGGGCCCAAACGCGGTCAGCGGCGCGTCAGCGCCCTGATCTGCGTGGGACTCGGGCAGGACTCATCGGGCCCTGGGGCCGATTGACCGCAGGCCCTTGTCACATCCAGTCAGGTGATCACGGCGCTGTTGTCAGATTTGGACAAATGCCGGCGGCCACGTCCGCGGCTGACCGGCCGCCCGTCGCCACGTTAATGATTGCTGCCGCAGTAGCGATTCATGTCACTTCAAACCTTGGCTCGCGCCTCCGGCGCGATTCGCTTGCGGGGCCCAATTCAATCACATGGCCCACATGGGGCTTCGTGGCACTGCATTATTGTGGGAGCGGGCCCCGCCCGCGAAAGCCGCGTCAAGCGGCTGTTCAGTCATCGGTTGCCACGGTAATGATTCGTGGCGACTCAGGCTTTGGATTGCGCGTCCCGCGCAATTCGCTTGCAGGCAAGCTCCCACAGGGTTCGTGCCAACCGTTGGATTGCGCCTGCCGGCGCAATTCGCTTGGCACAGCCCGATGCTATTACCTGGCCCACAGGGGATGGTGCCGGGCTTTGCTGATCAGCCGGGCCGGGTTTCGAGCCAGAAGGTCACCGGCCCGTCGTTGACCAATTCCACCTGCATGTCGGCACCGAAGCGGCCGCTGGCGGCCGGGCCGGCATGGTGTTGCTGCAAGGCGGCAAGGAAGATATTGAACAGTCGTTCGGCCTCGGCCGGAGCGGCGGCGGGGGTGAAGCTGGGGCGGTTGCCGCTCCGGGTGTCGGCGGCCAGCGTGAACTGCGGTACGACCAGTACGCCGCCAGCAGTATCGCGCAGCGAGCGGTTCATGCGGCCCTGCTCATCCGGGAATACGCGGTAGTTGAGGACGCGTTCGGCCAGTCGCTGCGCCTGTGCCGGCCCATCGCCCTGGCTAACACCCACCAGGCAGACCAGCCCGGGGCCGATCTCGCCTGCCAGTTCGCCTTCGACATGCACCGCGCCGCGGCGGGCGCGCTGGATAAGCACGATCATGAGTTGGCCCCATCGTGGGGATGCCATTGGTCGGCAAAGCGATCGGTGGCGCGTAGCAGGGCATCAATAATGCCGGGCTCACTGGCGGCATGGCCGGCGGCCTCGATGATCTCCATGGTCACGTCATCGTCGAGCCATTCTGCGGCCAGGGCGAAGGCCTGCTCGATCGGGCAGATCATGTCGTAGCGGCCGTGCACGATATGGCCGGGAATGCCCGCCAGCCGCTCCATGCCATCGAGCAGTGGTTGGTCGAGGAAGACGCCCTGGCTGAAATAGTGGTTTTCAATGCGGGCCATCGACAGGGCGTGACGGCTGCCGGCGAAGCGTTCGATCACTGCCGGCTCCGGGCGGAGGGTGGCGCAGCGCCCTTCCCAGGTTGACCAGGCGCGGGCGGCCTGCAGCTGGGCGATTTCGTTCTCGCCAACAAGGCGACGGCGGTAGGCGGCGATCAGATCGCCGCGCTCGGATGCGGGGATTGGTTCGAGGTAGTCCTGCCAGTAGTCGGGGAAGATGCGGCTGGCCCCTTCCTGATAGAACCAGCGAATGTCCTGCTCGCGACCGAGGAAGATGCCGCGCAAGATCAGGCCGGTCACCCGCTCGGGATGCGCTTGGGCATAGGCCAGTGCCAGCGTCGAGCCCCAGGAGCCGCCGAACAGCAGCCAGCGGTCGATGCCGAGTGCGGTGCGGATTTGTTCGAGGTCGGCCACCAGGTTGGGGGTGGTGTTGGCGTCGAGCCCGGCATGGGGTGTGGAGCGCCCGGCGCCGCGCTGATCCGGCAGGATGATGCGGTAGCGATCAGGGTCGAAGAAGCGCCGATGCATGGGCGTGCAGCCCGAACCGGGACCGCCGTGCAGGAACAAGGCGGGGATGCCGTCGAGTCGACCACACTCCTCGACATGCAGCACATGGCCATCACCGACAGGCAGGCTGTGGTTGAGCAGCGGGTCAATCGGCGGGTAGAGCGTGCGCATGCGGGCAGACCTCGATATGGATGGAATGGACGACGGGCCGCGACGAGTGTAGCGCGACTCTTGTTTTCCGTACTGTTTCCTGCCAGCCCAAGCCCCGTCTTGCGCCTGCCGGCGCAATTCGCTTGCAAGGCCCGATGCCATTGCCTGGCCCACAGGAAGTTCGTGCCACTATCGCGGCTTGCAGGCCCGACACCATTACTTGGCCCACAGAAAATTTGTGCCACTAGTGTGGCTTGCAGGCCGACGCCATTACCTGGCCCAACCGTGGTCACCGATGCCCCTGTGGGAGCGGGCCTTGCCCGCGAAAGCCGCGCTTAGCGGCTGCTGCAGTCATCCATGGCCACCGCACGGCTTTCCGCCACCCCAGACCCCGGCTTGCGCCTGCCGGCGCAATTCGCTTGCAAGGCCCGATGCCATTGCCTGGCCCACAGGAAGTTCGTGCCACTAGCGTGGCTTGCAGGGCCCGAGGCCATTACTTGGCTCAACCGTGGTCACCAATCCCCCTGTGGGAGCGGGCCTTGCCCGCGAAAGCCGCGTTTAGCGGCTGTTCGTTTGTCCATGGCTGCGAACGCGATGGGTCATGCAAGGTGGTTGCCGGTGGCTGGTAAGATGGCGGCCCAGTTATCATTGGCGCTGATCCGTATGCCTGCCATTGTCGAGAATCAACCTGTCACGCATTCATCACCCCGCCACGCGGATTGGGCCTCGCCGGGGCGTGTCCTGAGAAAGCAGGTGGCGCGTGCAATGATGCATTACCAGATGCTGCACCATGGCGACCGTGTGCTACTGGGGCTTTCCGGTGGCAAGGATTCGCTGTCGTTGCTGCATATTCTGCGGCATGTCCAGCGGCGCGCGCCAATCGACTTTGAGCTGGCCGCGATTACGGTCGATCCGATGGTGCCCGGTTTTGACCCCGCCCCGCTGGGCCAATACCTGGCTCGGCTGGGCATTCGTCATTATCGAGTGAGCGAGGACATCACGGGGCTGGCCGAGGAGCACATGATCGGTGATTCCTACTGCTCATTCTGTTCGCGGCTCAAGCGCGGGCTGCTCTATCGACTCGCCCGCGAGCGGGGGTTCAATGTGCTCGCACTGGCCCAGCATCTCGATGATCTGGCCGAGAGCTTCCTGATGAGTGCGTTTCATGGCGGCAAGCTCAATACGATGAAGGCGCACTATCTCAATGATGCCGGTGACCTGCGCATCATCCGTCCGTTGGTGGACGTGCGCGAGTCGACGCTGGCCGAGTTTGCCCGGCAACACGACTTGCCGGTGATCCCCGACAACTGCCCGGCCTGCTTTGCCATGCCGACCCAGCGCGAGCATTACAAGCAATTGCTCGCCGCCGAGGAGCAGGGCAATGATCAGCTGTTCCATTCGCTCCGATCGACCATGGCACCATTGGTGGCCATAGGGGCCGATCAGGCTATTGAACATGCCACCGCGCAGGCCGGCTCGCTTTCGGACAGTCGCGCATGAGCAAGCGGCGTGACTCGGCCAGGTATCGCTGGCGTGGTCGGTTGCGCCTTGCGGCCGCCCGCGCCGCGCTCGCTACCCTGGGTCGGCTATCGCTGCCGGCCGCACAACGCACCGGCCGCTGGCTGGGCAAGGTCGCCTGGCTTGGTAAGGGGGCGATGCGTCAGACCGTGGAAAGCAACCTCGCCCTCTGTCTGCCGGAAAAGAGTCCGGCGGAACGCGAAGCCATCGCCAGGCAGTGCCTGGTCGAGACGGGCAAGGGGCTGATCGAGACCGCCCTGGCCTGGCGTTGGAGCCGGGCAGAAATCGAGGCCGCAATACAGGAAACACGAGGATTCGATGCGGTCGAACAGGCTCTGGCAGCGGGCCGCGGGGCCATTCTGTTGGGGCCGCATCTGGGCAACTGGGAACTGGGCGGGCTGATGACGGCCGTGCACACACCGACCACGACCATGTACCGCCCGCCGCGCGAGCCAGCGCTGGAGGCGCTGATGGTCGAGGCGCGCTCGCACTCCGGTGCGGTCATGGTGCCGGCCAACCTCAGCGGGGTACGCCAGGTCCTGCACGCGCTCAAGCGCGGTGAGCTGGTCGCCATCCTGCCGGATCAGGCCCCCCGGCACGGCGAGGGGGTGATGGCGCCATTCTTCGGCCAACCGGCCTTGACCATGACCTTGATCCGCACCCTGACCCGGCGCACCGGTGCGGCTGTCTTTATCGGCTGGGCCGAGCGCCTGCCCGATGCCGGGGGCTTTCTGGCCCACTACGAGCCGGTGAGCGAGCCGGTCGATCATGAAGACCCGGTCGAGGCCGCCGCGGCCCTCAACCGCGAGATTGAGCGCGTCGTCCGGCAATGTCCGGCCCAGTATCAGTGGAGCTATCGTCGTTTTCAGCGCCAGGCCAGCGGGCGGGCACGACGTGAGTTGCGCCGAAAAGGCTGATGGGGCGGCCTTCGGTCAGTCCTGATAGCGATCTTCCTCACCCGGCGGGCTGGTCTTGAAGTACTTCAGGGACCACATCAGCTGGGCGGGATCGTCGCGGACCATGGTCTCGATGACGCGATTGATGGCGGTCGCCGCGGCCCGATCGGCGGTGGCGGGCAATTCGACCGGCTCGAACAGGCGTAACCGGTAGCGCCCACTCTTCTCATCGAGTTGGCCGATCACCGGGTAGACCGGGCGCCCGGTCATGTTTGCAATCTTGCCGGCCAGCGGCAGGGTCGCCTTCTCGACGCCGAAGAACGGCGCGAATACGCCATGGTCCGCGCCCAAGTCCTCGTCGGCGATGTACAGGAAGCTCCGGCCGGAGCGCAAGGCATGCAGGTGCGGCTTCATGCCCCGGTCGCGCGGCTGAATGTCGTTGCCGTAACGACTGCGAATCCCGGCAAACCACCAGTCGAGCACCGGGTTCTTGGCAAAGGTCTTGTAGATGCTTGATCCTTCGACCAGCTCGGAGAACACCGCCCCGACCCACTCCATCCCGACGCTGTGCACGGTCAGGATCACGCCTGGCTCGGCGCGCAGCTGCTTGAGGATCTCCTCACCCACGATCTCGGTCTGTGCGGTCAGCTGGCCGTGGCGCGCACGGCGAATGCGACCGAGATCGAGCAGCGCCAGCAGATGAAGCTCGGTATAACGGCGCAGCCAGCGGGCGCGGGTAGCGTCGTTCTCCTCGGGAAAACAGAGCCGGAGGTTGGTCGCCACGACCGCGGTGCGCCGCGGGTTGAAGCGCCGGTACAGGCGTGCGCCCAGCCGGGCCAGCGCAGACCGCAGCGGGTGGCTGGCGAACGACAGCAGCCACAGCAATCCCAGCCCCAGCCAGGTCGGCCAGTGGCTCGGTGCGAGCAGGCCGCGATGAAACGGCGGCGGCAACTGGGTTCTCGAGCGATTGTTCATCCGACCATTCAACGCCGCCAGAACATGGGTAGCAGGATCGCCAGCACGGTGAAGATCTCCAAACGGCCGAGGATCATCGCGAACATGCCGATCCAGAGCACTGCGGTGGTCTCGCCGGCGAAATTGGCGCTGACCGAACCGATGCCGGGGCCGAGGTTGGTCAGGGTGGCGAGCACCGCTCCCAGGGCCGAGGTGAGGTCCATGCCAGTGAACAGCATGGCAAAGAAAATCACCACGAAGGCCATGATCCAGGCGGCGAAGAAGGCCCAGACGGCGGCGATCACGCTGGGGGCGACCGGTCGGCCGCCAAGCTGGGTGACAAAGACGGCACGCGGATGGACCAGGCGGCGCACCTCATTGAGCCCCTGGCGGGTGAGCAACATCACGCGCACCGACTTCATGCCACCGGTGGTCGAGCCGGCGCAACCGCCGATGATCGCCGTGGATACCAGCAGCAACATCAGGAAGGCGCCCCATTGAGTGTGGTCGGCCGCAGTATAGCCGGTGGTGGTGGCGAACGAGACCAGGTTGAACAGCAGATAGCGCAGATCCTCGAGCCAGCTACCCTCGGGCAGATGCATCACGAAGAACAGGACCGCCAACACCGCTACCGCCGTCATCCACAGGAGATAGAAGCGCAGCTCGCCGCTTTGCAGATAGCCCTCAAGCGTGCCGCGACGCAGGGCGATGAAGTGCAGCGCCATCGGTGTCGCCCCCAGGATCATGAAGATCATGGCGGTGACTTCCATGGTGAGGTCATTGAAGTGGCCGAAACTCGCGTCGTGGGTCGAGAACCCACCGGTGGCCACGGTAGTGAAGGCGTGACTGACGGCATCGAACCAGGTCATGCCCTCGATCTTGTAGACCAGCGCGCACAACACCGTGATGCCGGTATAGACCAGCCACAACGCCTTGGCCGTCTCCGAGATCCGCCCCGACAGGCGGGTGTCCTTGATCGGGCCGGTGATCTCGCCCTTGTACAGCTGCATGCCGCCAACGCGCAGCAGCGGCAGGAAGGCGACCACCAGCACGATGATGCCGAGACCGCCCAGCCATTGGAGCTGCTGGCGGTAGAACAGCAGCGAGCGCGGCAATTCATCCAGCCCGGTGATCACGGTGGCCCCGGTGGTGGTGATCCCCGAGACCGACTCGAACACCGCCTGCGAAAAGCTCAGGCCGAGTTCCGGCTGCAGATAGATCGGCGTCGCCCCAATCAGTCCCAGCACCATCCAGAACGACACCACGATCAGCAGCCCGTCGCGCAGTTTCATCTCGCGCCGGTACTGGCGGGTCAGCCCCCAGAGCAGGCCGCCGAGAGAAATGCTGACGACAAAACTCAGCAGGAAGGGCGACAGGTCATCATCACCCATCAGCCAACCGACGAACCAGGGCGGCACGAAGGTCAGGCCGAATACCATCAGCAGAAGGCCGAGCATGCGGATGACAATCAGAAGTTGCATGGGGTGTCCGAGTCGCGGCCTAGAAGAAGCCGAAACCGACCGAGAACAGTTGCTCGATCTCGCCGACGCGGTGCTTGTCGGTCAAAAACAGCACCACATGGTCGCCCGACCGGACCACGGTGTCGTGATGGGCGATCAGCGGCTCTCCATCGCGCAGAATGGCGCCAATGGTGGTGCCGCGCGGCAGCCCGAGCGCGTCGATGCGTCGGTCAACCACCCGCGAGGTCTCCTCGTCGCCACGGGCGATGATCTCGATCGCCTCGGCCGCCCCGCGACGCAGGGAATACACGTTGACCACATCGCCGCGCCGCAGGTGGGTCAGCACCTCACCAATGGTGATCTGGTGAGGCGACAGGGCGATATCGATCGTACCGATCTCGATCAGATCGACGTACTCATTGCGATTGACGATGCACATCGCTCGCCGGGCACCGAGGCGTTTGGCCAGCATCGAGGAGAGGATATTGTCCTCGTCGTCGTTGGTCAGCGCGAGGAAGACATCCATGTCCTCGATGTTTTCCTCCTCGAGCAGCCCGGTGTCCGAGGCGCTGCCGGACAGGATGATGCTGCGATCGAGCGAGGCGGACAGCTCGCGCGCCCGGTGCAGGTTGTGGCTGATCAGCTTGACCTGGTAGTCACCCTCCAGCCGGGCGGCCAGCGCCCCGCCGATATTGCCACCGCCGGCAATCATGATGCGCCGGTAGGGCTTGACTTGCGGGCGCATCACGCCCATCACCCGGTGGATGTCGTCCTTGCGGGCGAGGAAGAACACCTCGTCACCGGCCAGCAGGCGCGTGTCGCCTTCGGGCGGTATCGAGGTCTCGTGACGGTAGATAGCTGCCACCCGTGTCTCGATCCCCGGCAGCAGCTCGCGCAGGTAACGGATGGGCTCGCCCACCATCGGTCCGCCACGATCGACCTCCATGCCGACCAGCAGCAGTTTGCCATCGCCGAACTCGCGCACTTGCAGTGCATCGGGGTACTCGATCAGACGGGCGATGTAATCCTTGATCAAGTGCTCGGGGCTGATCACGAAGTCGACCGGGATGGCGGCATTGTCAAACAGCGCCGGGTGGCTCTGATAGTCGGTCGCCCGGATGCGCGCGATCTTGGTCGGGGTATGAAACAGCGTCCAGGCCACCTGGCAGGCCAGCATGTTGATTTCGTCGAACTGAGTGAGCGCGAGCAGGACATCGGCATCGTCGGCACCGGCCTCGGCCAGCACGCTCGGCTGCGAGCCCGACCCGGTCACGGTGCGGATGTCGAGCCGTTGCTGCAACCAGCTCAAGGCATCGACATCGGTATCAACCACGGTGACCGAGTTATCGGTCTCGGTGGCCAGCGCGGTGGCGACCGAACTGCCGACCCGCCCGGCACCGAGGACGATTACCTTCATTGCGCCTTCCGGCCAGAGATGACGGCATGATCCGCGTGGATGGTCACTGATCCCATAGCCAAGGATCGAGGCCGACGGGCGTTCATGAACCGGTACCCGAGCTGCGCTCACCCACCTGGATGCCCAGCGACCTCAACTTGCGGTAGAGGTTGGTGCGCTCCATGCCAGTGCAGCGCGACAACTCGGTCACCGACCCGTCAACATTCTTCAGCTGAGCCAGCAGGTAGCGCCGCTCGAATTCGTCGCGCGCCTCGCGCAGGGGCAGATCCAGGTTGAGCGACACCAGCGCCGGGGTGCTGTCGGCCTCCGCCTCATTGACCAGGGCCAGCCCCAGAGCTTGCTGGACTTCCAGCTCATCGATCACGTCACCGCTGCCCAGAATCAGCAGGCGCTGCACCAGATTCTTCAGCTCGCGGACATTGCCCGGCCAATGGTGATGCCGCAGCAGATTGCGCGCGCCGATGGTCAGTTCGCGTCGCGCCAGTCCTTCGACCTTGTGGGCGGTCTTCAGATAATGGGCCAGCAGGATCGGGATGTCCTCGGGGTGCTCCCGCAGCGGCTCGATGTGCACCGGCACCACCGAGAGATGGTAGAAGAGATCCTCACGGAAGTTGCCGGCACGCACTTCGGCCTCCAGATCCTTGCGGGTGGCCGCGATCACGCGCACGTCGACCCGGATCGGCTCGTTGCCGCCGACACGGAAGAAGGACTGGCTTTCCAGTGCGGAAATCAGCTGCATCTGGGTGCGCTCGTCCATGTCCGCCGCCTCGGCGATGAACAGCGTGCCGCCATTGGCCTGCTCGAGCAGCCCGTAGCGAATGCGGCCGCCCTCTTCGGCGCCGAACAGTTCCACGGCGGCATTCTGGCGGCCGGAGACCGCACTGCCGCCAGTGTCGACGAACGGGAAATGTCGCCGCGGCGAGTGCCGGTGGATGTAGCGCGCCAGGGCCTGCTTGCCCGTGCCGGGCTCGCCGGAGATCAGCACCCAGGCATCATGGCTGGCGATCTTTCTCGCCTGCTCACGCAGGCCCTGCATGTATTCCGAATCGCCGAGCAGATCGCGCGGGTCGATCTTGCCGCGCTTGAGGGCGGCGTTTTCCTGCGCCAGGCGCCGATTGTCAAGTGCGTGCTCGATCAGCAGCAACAGCTTGTCGAGCGAGATGGGCTTCTCGATGAAATCGAAGGCGCCCAGGCGGGTGGCCTCGACGGCCGTCTCGACCGTGCCGTGGCCGGACATCATGATCACCGGCCAGACCAGCTGGCCGTGCTCATGCCATTCCCGCAACAATCCGAGGCCGTCGAGGCCGGGCATCCAGATATCCAGCAGGATCAGGTCGGGGCGGCGCTCGGCGATCGAGGCGCGTGCCTCGACCGCATCGGCCGCGCTGCTGATGGTATAGCCCTCGTCTTCGAGCACGTCGCGCAGCAGATTGCGAATCTCGTCCTCGTCATCGACAACCAGAATATGTCCAATACTCATTCGTTCAGCAAATTCCTGTTTTCATTGGAGTTTCTCACCGTGCAACCGGTAGCTGTCCCGACTCCAAAGGTAAGCAAATCGTAACGCGTGCACCACGATTGGCAAGTCGCCGACCCAGCTCGGTCTCGTCTGTCTGTGGCTGTTCGACGGCATTCCAGGCGTGCACGACACCGGCATGTTCATCGACGATCTTCTTGACGATCGCCAACCCCAGGCCTGTGCCCTTGGGGCGGGTGGTGACGTAAGGCTCGAACAATCGCTCCAGCAGCTCGGCCGGGAAGCCGGGGCCATTGTCGGCCACCGTCAGCTCGGCCAGACGCTGACCCGCCTCGCCGATCAGGCGCAGGCCAACCAGCACGGTCGGCGCCTCGGTGGTCCCGTCTTCATGCAGCGCCTGGCTGGCGTTTCGGATCAGGTTGTGCAGCAGCTGACGCAGCCGAGTGGCATCCCCTTCCACCCAGACTGGCTGCTCACCCTCGGCCAGGAAACGCACCTTGACCGCGGTGCTGCCTCGATAGAGCTCGACCGTCTCGGCGGCCAACGCCCGCAAGTCGAGCCGTACCGGCTGGCTGCGCGGGCTGTGCGCGTAGTCGGCGAACTCGTTGACCATCTGCTTCATCGCATCGACCTGCGCGATGATGGTGGCGGTGGCGCGGTCGAGGATCGGCGCATGCTCTTGGTCGAGCTGCGGCAGGATCCGGCGACGCAGCCGTTCGGCCGACAGGCCGATGGGCGTCAGCGGGTTCTTGATCTCGTGGGCCAGCCGCCGGGCTACCTCCGACCAGGCCGCATCACGTTGGGCCTGGATCAGGGCGGTGACGTCCTCGAGCACCATCACGTAACCACCGGCATCCATCTCGCCGTCCGGCGGCAGGGCCGCCAGCCGAGCCAGCAGCACCTTGCGGCCCAGGCTGTTCATGATGCGCAGCTGCGCCTCAATGGTTTCACCGGGCGGCAGTCCCTGCTGCGGGCCAAGATGATCGAAAAAGGCCTCGCACAGCGGCTGCAGGCCGGCGTGCTCGCGGCAGATATCCTGCAGGGTGCCAGCAAACAGCTCGGCATGATTGACGCCCAGGATCTGCTGCGCCGCCGAGTTGCCGCTGATGATCCGTCCATCATGCGTGAGCGTCAGCACCCCCGAGGACAGGTGCTGAATGACGGTGTCGAGGTAATCGCGCTCCTTGTCCGCCAGCTCCTGGAGCTCGCGCATCACCTCGTGGGCGCGGCGTACACGGGCGGTCATGGTATTGAATGACTGCACCAGCTGGCCGAGGTCGTCACGCCGGTCAACCGGCAGGCGCAGGCTGTAATCACCCTCGGCGACCGCTCGGGTTCCGGCGGCCAGCTCGCGGATCGGGCTGAGCAGACGACCGGCGGCCAGGAAGGCCAGCCACACGGCGGTGAGCAGTGACAGCAGCAGCGCCAGGGTCAGGGCCAAGGTGAAGGTCTGCTTGAGCGAGGCATGCAGGTAGACCAGTTCGCGGTAGTCATTGTAGGCCGCCTGGACGCTGCTCGACAACGCATTGGTGTCGTCGGGCACGTCGAAAAGTGCCTGCAGGACACGCTTGCCACCGTCACTGGTCAATCCGGCCTCCATCGGTACCACCACACGGATCTGGAGGCCGTCGTCTCCGGGAACCAGACCAATGAAATCCCGCCCGGAGCGCGCGTGAGCCAGGGCGCCCTCGTCGGCCCGTGCCGGCACGATGCTGGTGGCATCCTCGGAGGACGAGGCGATAATCAGGTTGCGCTGGCCAAGGATGGTCATCTCCTGGGCGCTGGTGGTTCGCCGCACCTGTGACAGCGACAGCGCGATCAGCTCCGAGCTGTCCGCTCGCAGCTCGTCGGCCGCGCGCCGCGTCTCCTCCAGCGCCTGGCGCATCCGCCC
The DNA here is from genome assembly GCA_041676845.1 of Halothiobacillaceae bacterium. GTDB lineage: Bacteria > Pseudomonadota > Gammaproteobacteria > Halothiobacillales > Halothiobacillaceae > Guyparkeria. Next base: position 48,009 of record JBAYRD010000003.1, read on the forward strand.
GTCGAAGGCCTTCTGCGAGAGTGACAGCGCATCGGTCATCGCCTGCTCGACCTGCACGTCGAACCAGGAGTCGATACCGCGCTGGACAAAGGTCAGCGAGAAGTAGAACACGATGACCACCGGCACCACCGACAGGGCGACGAAGGTCAGCACCAGCCGGGCCGTCAGGCGGGCGCCGGGCCTGCCACGACGGTAGTGTCGGATCAGCCGGACGATATGCCATAGCACCACCAGCGCCAGAAACAGCAACCCCACCGCACTGACGCCCAGCAGGGCGAGATACAGCCCCTCGGGCTGCTCGACGGCCCGCAGCGAGTCGGACACGAGATAGAGCAGCACCAGCAGCAGTACCACCACCATGGCGCTGATCGGCGGAATCGCCTGGCGCACCCAGCGGCGCAACCGTCGCCCCAGTAGTCGCCCCGGCAATCGTCTCGGCCGCCGCTCTGGCTGGGTCATGATCGCCCCTCCGACAGCCTCCAGAGGAACCAGGTGCTGTTCAGGTCCCAGACGTCACGAAACAGGGCCGGCACCCGCAACGGTAGCGGCAGTTTGTTGATATCCAGCCTCACACGCAGTTTGCCGAGCAACTGCGGCTGGTCGGCCAGTGGTGCCCAAGGACCCAGCCGCCAGGCCCGCAGCCGCGAGAGCGACTCGATCGCCCCGGACAACTCGGAGAAGGTATGTGTCTCGCGGGCGGTAAGATCGGTGACCATCCAGGTGCCTGACAAGGCGTGGTACTCGAGCCGCAGCCGGCGTCGATCCACCAGCAGCTTCCGATCCCAGAGCCATTCGCGCGGGGCGACGATCTGGGCCTCGACCACCAGGTTCAAGGCAATTGAATTGCGCAGCGCCTCGATCACCTCGGCATCCAGATGCAGCTCGAGATCCGCATCCAGGAACACCGCCTCCTCGCGCACTTCGGCATGCACATCAAGCACTCGAGCGTCTGCCCAGGCCGCACTCCAGACAACGGCGTCCCAGGCGCCGAGGCCAATAATCAGCGCCAGCAGCCAGCCAAAAAACGGGCTGCGGAAGGCAGTCATCCGTTTTCTGCCCGCTTTTCCAGCACGGCATAGTAGAAGCCGTCGTGACCACCGGCCTGCGGGAACAGTTGCCGGCCGACCGATTGCGGCTCGCCCCAGTCGACCTCCATGGGCAGGGCGACCGCGTCCGGATGTGTCTGCAGGAAGGCCTCGACCTGCGCAACGTTCTCGCGCTTGAGGATCGAGCAGGTGGCGTACACCAGCCGCCCGCCCGGGCGCAGCAGCGCCCACAGCCGTTCGAGGATCGCGCGCTGCCGCTCTGCCAGGGCATCGATATCCGCGGGACGGCGCAGCCGCTTGATGTCCGGATGGCGCCGGATCGCGCCGGTGGACGAACAAGGCACATCCGCCAGAATTCGGTCGAACGAGCCCGGCGGCTCGGTCGACGGCTTGGTCAGATCGGCGCAGACCAGTTCGGCGAAGTGCCCGGTCCGTTCAAGGTTGTCCTGCACCCGTGCCAGGCGGGCAACGTCGATATCCACCGCCGTCATCGACACCGTCGGCTGGCTATCAAGCATGGCAAGCGTCTTGCCGCCGGGGGCGCTGCAGGCATCCAGCACCCGCTGTCCCGGCGCCAGGTCCATCAGCTCGACCACCAGCTGCGCCGCTTCATCCTGCACCGAGGCCACACCCTGGTGAAAGCCCGGCAGACGCTCGACGTCCAGCGGCACGGTCAGAGTGAGGCCATGCGGCGCATACGGCGTCGGCACCACGTCGACTGATTGCTCGGCCAGCCGCTCGCGGTAGGCCGAGACGCCCCCCTCGACCGCGCTGACCCGCAAGGTCATGGGCGGATGCGTCGCCAGCTGTTCGCCTATCTCGACCGCACGCTCCTCGCCCCAATCGGCCGCCAGCATGTCGAACAGCCACTTCGGCAGTCGGGCACGGATGGCCGGCGGCGCATCGGTCAGGGGTGTTTCCCCGGCCGCGATCTGTCGTGCAGCCCGACGCAACACGGCGTTGACCAGTCCGGTGGCCCAGCTGTGATTCAGTTCGCGGGCGGCATGCACGGCGGCATTGACCACCCGGGACGGCTCGCGCTTCGAGCCGGTCAGTCGTTCCAGACCGACCAGCAGCAGCATGCCCACCTCGGCCGCACGCGGGTTGAGCGGCCGATCAAGCAACTGGTCGCGCCACCAGACGAGCTGTTCATAGTGACGCAACACCTCGTAGCTCATCGCCTGGATGACGCTGCGATGGGCGATCTGGGCGCGAGCGGTCAGTTCGGGCAGCACCTGATCGAGCGAGCGGCCCTGCTCGACCACCTGCAGCAGCCCCTCGGCCACCAGGGCCTCGGGTGAGCGTGCCCGCCCGCTGTTGCCACCCTTGCCGGCATTGCGCCGCCGGTGGCGCTCCTGGGGGGCCGGTCGGCGAGCGCTCGGCGGTTGATTCGCCGGTCTATTCACCAAGGCGAACCCCCTCCAGATCCCGACTGCGGGCGAAGTCCGCCGCGGCGACAGGACGCCCGCCGGCACGTTGCACCCGGGTGAGTTCCAGGCCGCCATCGCCGGTCTGGACGATAAAGCCCTCAGTGGTGATGGCCAGCACCTCGCCCGGCGTCACCCCGTCCCGGCCCTCGGCCAGGCGTGCCTCCCACAGGCGCAACGGTTGGCCGTCGAGCGTGGTCTGGGCCACCGGCCAGGGATTGAAGGCCCGCAGGCGGCGCTCGATCAGTGCGGCCGGCTCGCGCCAGTCAACCCGGCCTTCCGCCTTGGCCAGCTTGGCGGCATAACTGCTCTGCGCGTCGTCCTGCGGCTCGGGCACGCCCTCGCCGACCACGATTCGCGGCAAGGCTTCGAGCAGTGCGGTCGCCCCCAACGGGGCCAGGCGGTCGTGCAGCGTCGCGGCGGTGTCGTCGGCGCGGATCGGCTCGGCAAGCTTGTGCCACATCGGCCCGGTATCGAGACCGGCCTCCATCTGCATGATGGTGATGCCCGTCTCGGTATCGCCAGCCTCAATGGCACGGTTGATTGGCGCCGCGCCGCGCCAGCGTGGCAACAGGGAGGCGTGGATATTGATCGCGCCGAGGCGAGGCAGCGCCAGTACTGCCGGCGGCAGGATCAGTCCGTAGGCGGCCACGACCAACAGATCGGGGCGATAGGCGGCCAGTCGTTGCTGCGCCTCGACATCGCGCAGGCTTGCCGGCTGCTCGACCGGCAGGCCGAGCTCGAGGGCGGCCAGTTTGACCGGCGGGGCGGTAAGCCTCTTGCCGCGACCGGCAGGACGATCCGGCTGGGTGTAGGCCGCGACCAGTTCCAGCGGCTCACCGGCGACTTCTTCAAGGCCGGCGAGTGCCTCCAGCGCCGGCACGGCAAAATCCGGGGTACCGCAGTAGACCACACGCAGGCTCATACTCGCTCCCGCTCCCGGCGCGCCGCCTTCTGCATTTTCTTTCGGATACGCTGTTGCTTGAGCGGTGAGAGGTAGTCGATGAACAGCCGCCCATCGAGGTGGTCAAGCTCGTGCTGGACGCAGATCGCCAACAGGCCATCGAGATCCTGCTCGAATGTCTGCCCCTTGGCGTCCTGCGCCCGCACGCGGATGCGCTCGGCGCGCATGATGGTTTCGTTGATCTCGGGAATCGACAGGCAACCCTCTTCGGACTCGACCGTGCCTTCGCGGGCGAGGATTTCCGGGTTGACGAAGGCAAATGCGCCGCTACGATCTTCGCTGACGTCGACCACGAACAGCCGCCGATGCTCGTCGATCTGCGTGGCTGCCAGGCCGATGCCGCGCTGCTGGTACATGGTCTCGAACATGTCGTCGGCGAGCTCGGCCAAGGCCGGTTCAAAGGAGTCGATCGGCCGGGCGATCTCGCGCAGCCGATCGTCGGGGTAGATGAGGATGTCTCGCAGACTCATATGCCGATCACCAGATAAAGAAGAACGCTTCCGCCCGAAAGCTGACTCGAGATCGAGCGGAATTTTTTACAAGAAGTCATATTTGGAGCAACATTGTACGCCAGCACTCGGCAGAACCCAGATGAATGTCGACAATCACAGGGGGATAACCCGTAGCCGGGCTTCTCTCAACCGCACATCAAGGACGTTGTAACGATGAGATCGACCAAAGGACTCGCCCTGGCATTCGCGCTGGTGGCCCTCGTTCCGCTGACCGCCACGCTGTCGGGCTGCGCCCTGACCGAAGAGGACGTGATCAATCCACGCGAACCCTATGCGGCTGATGCCTTGCCGTTGGGCGCCGAGCGTGGCCCGGTCAAGCGCACGCTGACTGCCGAGGAAACCCGCGACCAGTTCCATGACCTCGCCGCCGAGGATTATGTGGTCAAGAAAGGCGACACCCTCTGGTCGATCGCCAACCACTTCCTCAAGGACCCCTATTACTGGCCCGAGATCTGGTACGCCAATCCGGAGATCGCCAACCCGCACCGCATCTATCCGGGCGATCACATCAACATTGTATTTGTCGGCGACCGCCCGCGCCTGGCCGTGGGACTGCGTCCGCATATCCGCTATGAATCACTACCACCAGCCGTCGCCTCCATACCGCTCGAACTGGTGCGCCCCTTCCTCAGCTACGACCAGGTGCTGAGTGAGGCGGACTTCAACGCCGCTCCGTACCTGATCGCCAACCGCGAAGGCACAATGCATGCGAGCACAGGCGACATCGTCTACGCCCGCCCGGGCCTTGATGGTGAACAACAGCGATTCGCCGTGGTGGAGAAAGGCAAGGCACTGCGTGACGATCGTACCGGTGAACTGCTCGGCTACCGCGCCATCTACAAGGGTGAGGCCAACCTGCTTGAGGCGCATGATCCGGCCACGCTCGAGCTCAAGGACAGCGTCCGGGAAGTCCAGGATGGTGACCGGCTGGTCGACATGACCCCCGAGGCCTTCACTCGCGACGTCACCCCGCAGATCCCGGCCTTCCCGATCGACGCGCGCATCATCCTGCTGCCCGATGCCATCACCCAGATCGGCAGCCACCAGGTGGCCATCATCGACCGCGGCGCGGACTCGGGCGTCACTGCCGGCGACCTGCTGCAGATCAGCAAGCGTGGCCGGATCATCGAGGATCGTTTTGCGCCCCGCGAGGCCAATGAGTCCGGACGCCAGGCCCTGCGCGGCCCGGCCGTGCGCCTGCCCGACTACCCGATCGGCACCGCCATGGTCTTCCGCAGCTACGATCGCGTCAGCTATGCGCTGGTGATCCAGGCTGCCGAGTCAATCGAAACCGGCGACCTGGCCCAGACCCCGGTCCAGGATAGCCGCCGCTAGCGGTGCACCCCCGCCCTGTCCCGCCCACCGGGGTTGACGATTCAACCGCGGCATTGATCAAGCTGCTGTCGATCCCCGGCATGGGGCCTCGTCGGCTTGACCGGCTGCTGTCGCACTTCGCCACACCGCGCGCGGCACTGGAGGCCCGGCGTGACGAGTGGCGACGGGCCGGGCTGCCGGAGGCCGTGAGTCGCTCACAACCCGATGTGGAGCGGGCCGCCGCCATCCGCGACTGGCTCGATGCCGACGGGCAGCACCACCTGGTCGCCCGTGGCGATCCGCATTTTCCCGAAACCCTGAACGAGCTGCCCGACGCCCCGGCCGCCCTGTTCGCCCGTGGGCGGGTCGCGGCATTGCGTGAGCCGCAGGTGGCGATGGTCGGCTCACGCACGCCCACCACCGGGGGCCGGCAGAATGCCCGCGCCTTTGCCCGTCATCTCGCCGGGCAGGGACTGGCGATCACCAGCGGGCTGGCACTGGGCATCGATGGCGAGGCCCATCGCGGCGCCCTGGACGCCGGCGGCATCACCATCGCGGTGCTCGGCTCGGGTATCGACCAAATCTATCCGCCAGAACACATCGAGCTGGCCGAGGAAATCGTCGCCGCCGATGGGCTGATTCTTTCCGAATGGCTGCCCGGCACCGGGCCGCGCCGCGGGCACTTCCCGCGACGCAACCGCCTGATCAGCGGGCTGGCGAGCGGCGTGCTGGTGGTCGAGGCATCGGTCAAGAGCGGCTCGCTGATTACCGCCCGGCTGGCCGGCGAGCAGGGACGCGACGTGTTCGCCATTCCCGGCTCGATCCACAACCCGCTGGCGCGCGGCTGCCACCGCCTGATCCGTGAGGGGGCCAAACTGGTCGAGACCGGCCAGGACCTGCTCGAGGAACTCGCCCCGACACTGCGCCAGCAACTTGAGGCGGCCGAACGGCCTGTCCTGCCGTCACTGGCTGGCACAGCCACGGCGGCTGCAGCGCTTGATCCCGAGCAGCAGCGCATTCTCGAGCTGCTGGGTCACGACCCGCAGCCGGCCGACAGGCTGATCGAGACCAGCGGATTGACCGCCGCGGAGGTTTCATCCATCCTCCTCATGCTTGAACTGGCGGGAGAGGTGTCAACCCTGCCCGGCGGACTCTACATCCGTGCTAAATCAGACGGCTGATCCCGCCTGACCGGATGCCAACCGGCGACAGCGACTCAACCATCCGCAGCTGCCACCGCCCTCGTGATTCCCTGGCTCGCCCATGCGGGCCCAAGTCCATCATTGTCCGGTGATGAGCCAATGAAAGAGACCGTCCTCGACCTGTTGATGTTCCTTTTCGAGAATTACATGGAAGACGAAGACCGTTTTCCTCCACAGAGCGAACGCGCCGGACTGCAGATGAAACTGCTGGAAGCCGGCTTTGATCATGATGAGATCGAGCACGCCTTCGGCTGGCTCGAGGGCATCCTGGCACAGGACGCCGTCGCCGATCCTGAACAGGACCTGGCCTTCCGGGTCTACAGCGACGACGAACAAATGGTGCTCGATATCGATGCCCGCGGCTTTCTGATGCAGCTCGAGCAGATCGGCGTGCTGTCGTCCTCGAGCCGCGAAACGGTCATCGAACGCGCCATGGCTCTGGACGAGGATGAAATTGACGTCGAGCGTCTTAAATGGATCGTACTGCTGGTCCTGTTCACCAAGCCGGGCGAGGAGCAGGCCTTCGCCTGGATGGAAGACCTCGTTTTCGAAGATGCCGCCATCCTGCATTGAACTGAACTGAACCGAACTGACAAAGATACTTTATGAGCGAAAACCTCGTCATCGTTGAATCGCCCGCCAAGGCCAAGACGATCAAGAAATACCTTGGCCCCGGCTATGAAGTGCTGGCCTCCTATGGCCACGTGCGTGATCTGGTGCCCAAGAGCGGTGCCATTGATCCCGACAACGACTTCGCGATGAGCTACTCGATCATCGACAAGAACAAGAAGCACGTCGATGCCATCAAGAAGGCCATGAAAAAGGCCGATACGCTCCTGCTGGCGACTGACCCCGACCGCGAAGGGGAAGCCATCTCCTGGCACTTGTACGAACTGCTGCAAGACAGCGGCCTGCTCAAGGACAAGGAAGCCAAGCGAGTGGTGTTCTACGAGATCACCAAGCGTGCTGTCCAGGAGGCGATCGCCAATCCGCGTGAGCTGTCCGAAGACCTGATCGACGCCCAGCAGGCGCGCCGGGCGCTGGACTACCTGGTGGGCTTCAACCTGTCGCCGCTGCTGTGGAAGAAGATCAACCCGGGCCTGTCGGCCGGCCGCGTGCAGAGCCCGGCCTTGCGGATGATCGTCGAGCGCGAGGAAGAGATCGAACGCTTCGAGCCGCGCGAGTACTGGTCGATCGCCGCCGACTGCCGCACTGACAAGCAGCCGTTCTCGGCCCGTCTCTACCAGCTCGACGGCAAACGGGTGGCGCAATTCACTCTCGAGGACGAAGCCAGCGCCACTGCCGCGCGTGAGCGCCTCGAGGCGGCTGCCGATGGCATGCTCACGGTCGCCAAGGTCGATCGTCGCGAACGCAAGCGCAACGCCGCCCCGCCGTTCACCACCTCGACCATGCAGCAGGAGGCCGTGCGCAAGCTTGGTCTGTCCGCTTCACGCGCCATGCGGGTCGCCCAGGAGCTCTACGAGGGGGTCGACATCGGCCAGGGCACCGTCGGCCTGATCACCTACATGCGGACCGACTCGGTCAACCTGTCGAACGACGCGATCGGCGAGATTCGCGCGCACATCGGCCAGAGCTATGGCGCCGATTATGTGCCGGAAAGCCCCAATTTCTACCGCACCAAGTCGAAAAATGCCCAGGAGGCCCACGAGGCGATTCGACCGACCTCGACCGCCAATACGCCAGACAAGGTGCGCGCGTTTCTCAACCGCGACCAGTACCGCCTCTACGAGATGATCTTCAAGCGGACGCTGGCCTCACAGATGAAACCGGCGATTTTTGACCAGGTCTCCGTCGATCTGGCCGCCGGCGACGAGCACAGCTTCCGCGCCACCGGCTCGACCCTGAAATTCCCCGGCTTCATCGCCGCCTACCGCGAGGATGAAGACGACCAGGCCACGGACAAGGACGATGACCGTCGCCTGCCGCCACTGGAGGAAGGTCAGCAGATCGCGCTCGCGGCCATCAACGCCACCCAGCACTTCACCGAGCCGCCACCGCGCTATACCGAGGCGAGCCTGGTCAAGACGCTGGAGCAATACGGCATCGGCCGCCCGTCGACCTACGCCAGCATCATCTCGACGCTGCGCTCACGCGAGTACGTCGAGCTCGAACAGCGGCGCTTTCAGCCCACCGACATGGGCCGGGTGGTCAACGGCTTTCTGACCGAATACTTCCGCGACATCGTCGACTACGAGTTCACCGCCAAGCTCGAGGACGAGCTGGATGCCGTCTCACGTGGCGAGATGGACTGGATACCGTTGCTGCGCGAGTTCTGGGTGCCGTTCTCCGAGCGCGTTGAGCACACCACCGAGAACGTCTCGCGCCAGGAGGCGGCCCAGGGCCGTGAGCTGGGCATCGATCCCAAGAGTGGCAAACCGGTGGTCGCGCGTCTCGGTCGTTTCGGTCCGTTCGTGCAGATCGGCACCAAGGACGACGAGGAAAAGCCGAAATTCGCCTCACTGCGTCCACACCAGCGCATCGCCACCATCACGCTCGAAGAGGCGCTGGAGTTGTTCACACTGCCGCGCAAGCTCGGCGAGACGCCGGAAGGCGAGCCGGTCGAGGCCAATGTCGGCCGCTTCGGCCCCTACGTGAAATACGGCAGCAAGTTCGCCTCACTCGGCAAGGACGACGACCCCTACACCATCGAGCTGCCGCGCGCGCTGGAGATCATCGCGGACAAGAAGCTCGCGGACGCAAACCGCATCATCAACGACTTTGGTGACGGCATCCAGGTGCTCAATGGTCGCTACGGGCCGTATGTCTCCGATGGCAAGAAAAACGCCAAGATCCCCAAAGAGACCGACCCGAAAACGATCAGCCACGAACAGGCGATCGAGATGATCGCCCAAGCGCCTGAGCGCAGGGGCCGCGGCCGTCGCGCCGCCCCCAAAGCCGCGACCAAGACCACCACCGCGAAAAAGACTGCGGCCAAGTCGACCACCACGAAGAAGACGGCCAAGAAAAAGACGACCACGGCTGCCGGGAAAACCGCGACCAAGAAGACCGTGGCCCAAAAGACCGTGGCGAAGAAGACTGCGGCGAAGAAAGCCGCCCCCAAGACGGACAGCGCGGGTGACAAAGGCGCGTGAGCGGTCTCGCGCCGTTTCAGCTGCGCGAAATCAGCCGTTTTCTTGATCAGGGCGGGCTGATTGCCTATCCGACCGAGGCCGTTTTCGGGCTCGGCTGCGACCCGCTCGATGGGCAGGCCGTGATGCGGCTGCTGGCGCTCAAGCGTCGCGATATCAGCAAGGGCCTGATCCTGATTGCCGACACGGCCGAGAGGCTGCAGCCCTATGCGGCGGTCGACCCGGCCGAATGGGCACAATTGGCCGCCGGCTGGCCGGCGGCGCGCACCGTAGTCGTGCCGGCCGCCGCGGGCGTGCCCGACTGGCTGACCGGTGGCCGCGAGGAGATCGCCCTGCGGGTACCGGCGCATGCGACGCCACGTGCGATCAGCCGCGCCTTTGGTGAACCGATCGTCTCGACCAGCGCCAATATCACTGGCCGGCCGGTGGCACGGAATGCGCTCACTGCGCGCCGACTATTTGCACACGCTGGGGTGAAAATCGTCCCGGGCACGGTCGATCGCCGTGCCCGACCCTCACAGATCATCCACTGGCCCACGGGGCGGATCATCAGGAGCTGACATGGCGAACAATCAAGCCAACAATCGGGCGGACATTCAGGCCGTTCGCGACTATCTTATCGACCTGCAGAATCGGATCGTCGCCGGTCTCGAAGGCCAGGAGGACGGCTCGCGCTTTCTGCACGATGATTGGCAGCGCCCGCCGGGCGAGCATCTCAGCGGTGAGGGCCGCGGCCGCATCCTTGAGGACGGCACCACCTTCGAGCGCGCCGGGATCAACTTCTCGCACGTGACCGGCAACAAGCTGCCGCCATCGGCCACCGCCCACCGCCCGGACCTGGCCGGCGGCTCATTCGAGGCGCTGGGCGTGTCGCTGGTGATCCACCCGCGCAACCCCTACGTGCCGACATCGCACGCCAATGTGCGGCTCTTCCAGGCACAAAAAGAAGGCGTCGAGCCGGTCTGGTGGTTTGGTGGCGGCTTTGATCTCACCCCCTACTACGGCTTCACCGAAGACGCCGTGCACTGGCACGAACAGGCCGAAGCCGCCTGCCGCCCATTCGGTGACGATCACTACCCGCGCTTCAAGAAATGGTGTGACGAGTACTTCTGGCTCAAGCACCGCAACGAGCCACGCGGTATCGGCGGGCTGTTCTTCGACGACTACGGCGCCGATGGCCAGATCGACTTCGAGTCCGCCTTCGGCTTCATGCGCTCGGTAGGCGACCACTACCTGCCGGCCTACCTGCCGATCGTCGAGCGGCGCAAGGACACTCCCTACGGAGAACGCCAGCGTGACTTCCAAGCCTACCGTCGCGGGCGCTACGTGGAATTCAACCTGGTCTACGACCGCGGCACCCTGTTCGGGCTGCAGTCCGGCGGGCGCACCGAATCGATCCTGATGTCGATGCCGCCACGCGCCACCTGGCGCTACGACTACCACCCGGAACCAGGCAGCGAAGATGCGCGTCTGTACGACGAGTTCCTGCGCCCACGTGACTGGTTAGCCGAAAAGTAAATCGAGTGCCCCGTGGCCTCGGGCCGCGCCAGCGGCTGCTGCAGCCTAAACTGCCACCTGACCTGGCTACAGTGGCGTCCCATGCCCCAATTCGCGCCTCCCGGCGCGGCTCGCTTGCAAGGCCCGAAGCCATGACCATGGCCCACAGAGCTTGATGGCATCGAGCGGGGCTTGTGCTTGGCCGGATGGAATATTCACGAGCATCGTGAATCTGACAACGGCTACGGCGAGTACAACTCGCCGCCCCAAGGCAGCGCCCATCCACCCCAGATCGCGCCTGGATCGCTCGTGTCGCCGGGGTCGCCTGGGTCGCCTGGGTCGCCTGGGTCGCAGGATCGCCTGGATCTCGGAGTTGTACTCCGCATACCGGCGCGCAACCCGGCCTCCCTGTCCCCGACCTATAACTCACACGTCCCCTGCGATTCGCTTGCAAGACCCAGGGCGATGACATGGGCTACAGGAGGCTTGGTGGCACCGCGCCATTGCGGGAGCGGGCCTTGCCCGCGAAAGCTGCGTCAGCGGCTGTCCAGTCGTAAATTGCCGCTAGATTCAGCCGCGCAGCGCCCCCAAGTTTCAACTCGTGCGTTCCGCACGATTCGCTTGCGAGGCAAGCTCCCACAGGGGGCACTAGCTTCAACTCGTGCCTGCTGTGGTTTGTTTGTAAAACTTAAGCTCAGGCACGTCGGGCACTGCATTATTTTGGGAGCGGGCCTCGCCCGCGAAAGCCGCGTCAGCGGCTGTCCAATCTTGAATTGCCACTGGATTCACCCGCACAGCCACCCCAAACCTCAACTCGTGCCTCCCGGCGCGATTCGCTTGCAGGACCCAAAGCTTGTGACATGGCCCACAGGAGTCGCGAGATACCGCCTTATTGGATGTCAGTCGCTATCCAGCCCCCGGCTCGCCATGGTCGCCGCCCGGAACAGCGCGCGGCGCTTGTTCAATGTCTCTTCCCATTCGGTGGCGGGCACGGAGTCGGCGACGATGCCGCCGCCGGCCTGGACGTGGAGCTGGCCGTCCTTGATCACGCCGGTGCGGATGGCAATGGCGGTGTCCATATTGCCGTTCCAGGCCCAGTAGCCGACCGCACCGGCGTAGACACCGCGTTTGACCGGCTCTATCTCCTGGATGATTTCCAGCGCACGGATCTTCGGTGCACCCGAGACGGTGCCGGCGGGGAAGGTGGCGCGTAGGACGTCCATGGCGTTCAGGCCAGCGGCCAGTCGCCCGGTGACCTGGGAGGCGATGTGCATGACATGCGAGTAGCGCTCGATGACCATGCGCTCTTCGAGCTTGACGCTGCCGACCTTGGCGACGCGGCTGGTGTCGTTGCGACCCAGATCGATCAGCATGACGTGCTCGGCGATCTCTTTGGGGTCGTTCAACAGGTCTTGCTCGAGGGCCTTGTCCTCGGCCCGGGTGGCGCCGCGCGGGCGGGTGCCAGCGATCGGACGGACGGTGACGATACCGTCTTCGAGGCGTACCAGGATTTCGGGGCTAGAGCCGACCACGGTGAAGTCGCCGGCATCGATGAAGTACATGTACGGCGAGGGGTTGATGTTGCGCAGCGCACGGTAGAAGTCGATTGGTGCGGCATTGAACTCGATGCTCATTCGCTGGCTGGGCACCACCTGCATGGCATCACCTGCCGCGATGTACTCGCGGATGGTGCGCACGGCGTTCTCGTAGCCCTCGCGGCTGAAGGTGGCAGTGAAGTCGTTCTCGTCGATGGCCTTGCCGGGGACATCGGATTGATAATGAGCGACCGGCTCACGCAGGCGTTTGGCCAATGTGTCGAGCCGCTGCTGGCCACGCTCCAGCGCGTTGGCCTCGGCCGGGTCGATCAGGGTGACCAGCAACAGCTCGCTGGAGAGGTTGTCGGCCACGACCATTTCCTCGCTGGCCATCAAGAGGATGTCGGGCACGCCCAACGGATCGTCGGCATCGAAGTTGGCCAGGCGCGGCTCGATGTAGCCGATGGTCTCGAAGCCGAAGTAGCCGACCAGCCCGCCGTGGAAGCGCGGCATGTCTTGGGGTTCGTAGACCTGGTAGCGGGCCTTGAAGGTCTCGATCCAGGCGAGCGGGTCGTCGACCGTTTCCTCCTCGACGATCTCGCCACGCTCTTTCACCACCACGCGGTGGCCGTGCACGGTCAGGACCGTCTTTGAAGGCAGACCGATGATCGAGTAGCGCCCCCAGCGCTCGCCGCCGGTAACTGATTCGAGCAGATAGCCGAACGGTCCCTCGACCAGCTTGTGGTAGACGGACAGCGGCGTGTCGTAGTCGCCCAGCACCCGGCGGGTGACGGGGACACGGTTATAGCCATCGGCGGCGAGCTGCTTGAGGTCGAGACGAGTGGGTTGGTAGGGCTGGAAACGATGGGGCATGACGGGCTCCGAAACGGTGGTCGATGAACGGGACGGGCGGCGCTCAGCTTCGCCATCGTCTCCGCCATCGCAACGTCCATGTGCCGGTCATGGTGCTTGCCTTACCTGCCGACGAGGCCGGCGAGTTCCGTCATCGAATCGATAACCGCGTCCGGATCGTAGTTGCGGATATCCTCGCCGTGGTTGTAACCGTAGCTCATGCAGATGATCGAGAAGTCGGCAGCGCGCGCGGCCTTCACGTCCGAGACCGAATCCCCGATCATCAGCGCCTCGCTGGGGTGGACATGAAACCAGCCCGCCGAGTAGATCAGCGGCGCCGGGTCGGGCTTTTTCAGCGACAGGGTGTCGCCGCTGATGACCACCTCGAAGTAATCCTTGAGCCCGGTCTGCTCCAGCAGCGGCAGGGTGAAGGTTTCGACCTTGTTGGTGACACAACCGATCGGCAGGCCCAGTGCCTGGACAAAATCCAGGCCCTCGATCACGCCATCGAATACCTTCGAGTGCTTGCCGTTGCTCTCGGCATAGGCCCGTCTGAACAAGGGCATGGCCTCGTCGAAGACCGCCGGGTCAGGCTTGCCGTCCAGCGAGTTGGTGAGCGCACGCTCGACCAGTCGTTCGATGCCGTTGCCAACCCAGTCACGCACATCCGCTTGACGCCGCTCGGGATTGCCGAGTTCGGCCTGCATGGCGTTGACCGCTACGTGCAGGTCCGGCACCGAATCGATCAGGGTGCCATCCAGGTCGAACAGCACCATGCGTGGTTTGAACCGGGCTACTGTTGTTGTCTGGCTCATCAGGACTTGACCTTGGCCAGCTGGTCGCGCATGGCCTTGATGACGCTGTCGTAACGGTTCGGGTCAGAATCCTGCCCCTTGCCGAACAGTGCCGAACCGGAGACGAAAGTATCGACGCCGGCCGCGGCGATCTCGGCGATATTGTCGGTGTTGACGCCACCGTCGATTTCGAGCCGGATGTCACGGCCGGAACGGTCGATGATCTCGCGCGCCTGGCGGGCCTTTTCGAGGGTGGCCGGGATGAACTTCTGACCGCCGAAGCCTGGGTTGACCGACATCAGCAGGACGATGTCGACCTTGTCGATCACCCACTCGAGTACATCCAGCGGGGTGCCTGGGTTGAACACCAGACCCGACTGGCAGCCTTCGTCACGGACCAGCTGCAGGCTGCGATCAACGTGCTCGGTGGCTTCCGGATGGAAGGTGATCGAGGTGGCACCGGCCTGGGCAAAGTCCGGGATGATGCGATCGACCGGTTTGACCATCAAATGGACGTCGATCGGCGCGGTGACGCCATGCTTGCGCAGCGCGTCACAGACCAGCGGGCCGATGGTCAGGTTCGGCACATAATGGTTGTCCATCACATCGAAGTGCACCCAGTCGGCGCCGGCCTTCAGGACATTGTCCACTTCCTCGCCCAGACGGGCGAAGTCAGCCGACAGGATACTTGGGGCAATAATGTAGTCGCTCATCTCGCGGTCCTCGGATACTTGGGAAATTCGGGCAGGCGCTACCCGGGGTGATCGCCAATGACGGCATTCAATGACACGGGCACACGCGCGGAAACTGGCGCTCAATGTACCGGATTCCGCGCCGTTTTTTAAGATGAATGCAGCAGCAAGCGGTGACGACAAAGATTCCCGCCGCAGCGATTCAGCGCCAGATCGGCTAGGATATAGCGCACATTTTCAGCCAACGGACCACCCGACCTGCCCATGTTCCAAACCGAACTGCTGCTGCGCGAATTCGTCACCCATGACGTTCAACGCTACATCTTGGCCAAGCCCGAGGGCTACCATTTCACGCCTGGTCAGGCCATCGAACTGGCCATCGACGACCCGGTCTGGCGCAACCAGCGCCGGCCGTTCACGCTCACCAACCGAGTCGATGACCGCGTGCTGGAGCTGATGATCAAGAGTTATGGCGATGACGGCGTCACCCACCATCTGGCCAACTCCAAGCCGGGACAGAAGCTGCTGATCACCGCGCCATTCGACAGTTTCACCTATGAGGGGCCGGGCTGGTTCATCGCCGCCGGTGCCGGTATCACGCCGTTTCTCGCCATCATCCGCGATCTGACCGACCGCGGCGAGCTTGCAGGCCAGAAGCTGATCTACTCGAACAAGGCCGGTGACGACATCATCCAGCAGCACGAGCTGGAAGCGGCCTTCGGCAGCAACGCCCATTTTCTCTGCACCCGCGAAAATGCGCCGCGCTGCACCCACTTCGGCCGCATCGACGAGGAGTTCATGCGCCAGCACGTGCTCGATCCCTCCGAGGAATTCTATGTCTGTGGCCCACCAGCGTTCAGCCAACAGGTAAAGGAGATCCTGACCAAACTCGGCGCCAACATCCGCAGCATGGAATTCGGCTAAGCCACAAACACGCACTCGGTGTGCAAGCTTGCCTTGCAAGCAACTCGCGCCAGCCCGGCACGAGTTGGGCCGCTACGTGGTTGGGAGGGATCCCCAGGAGTGGCGCCCTGAACTGAAGTCGGCCTGGCGGCCAACTGTTGGGTAGAAGTCCAACCCTGTATGTTCGACTGGACTGGTCTGTTTGGCCACTGAAGGTCGAGTGACCGCCAACCAGATGTCAGTCGTCGCTCCGCAGCAGTTCGGCTGTGGCCGCAAGGAAGTCGTCGAGCGCTGCGAACGGCGCGGTATCCATCGGCTCGCCGTGGCTGTCCGGCAGGGTGATTGCCCGCAGGTAGCGGATCCCGAAATTTTCAGCGGCTGCCAGGGCGGCCAGGTTGTCGTCGACCAACAGCGTGCGGTCGGGGTCGAAATGGAGCTGGTCGGCCAGCCGCTCCCAGAAGTGCGCAGATTCCTTGGCCGCGCCGATCTCGTGGGCGTTGAAGATCCGGTCCAGCCGGCTGGGCAGGTCGACATGCTCGAACTTGAGATCCACGCTTGCCGGATGAGCGTTGGTCACCAGCACGCGCTGCTTGCCCGCGCCGCCGAGCCGATCGAGGAAATCCGGGACACCATGGCGGTAGCGGATGTGCCGGGCGAGTTCACGCTTGAGTTTGACCAGATCCAGCTCGTCTCGACAGTCTGGGGCCAGTGCGCGGCGCCAGTCATCGAGGCAATACCAGGCGAGCTGGCCGCGCAGCCCCTCGAAGCGTGCCTCGAGCCGACGCTGCGCCTCATCCGGCTCAAGGCCGCTCAGTTCGAGATAGCGCTGCGGGAAAAACTCCTTCCAGAAACGGCTGTCAAAATCGAGATCGAGCAGCGTGCCGTCCATGTCGAGCAGGACAGTATCGATCTCGTTCCACGATAGCATGTGGGATAGTGAGGTGGCGTCGGTCTGAGGGAGGTCGATCATGGGTGTCGAGTTAACAGGTTGCGATCTAACATATTGAATGGGCTGGCGCACGATTGGCCCCGGATTCTATCAGCAGGGATAATCCGACCGGGCTGATGGCCCTGAACCAGTATTCCCTGCATAGAGTCTGAAGAGGAGTAAAACAATGACTGATTCTACGATTCGCATCGAGCTCAATGGTGAGCAGCGGGACGTACCCGCCCGTACCACGATCGAGAGGCTGGTGACGCTGGCCGGCACGAGTGGTCGGCGGTACGCGATCGAGGTCAATGGCGAGATCTGCCCGCGGGCCGAGCACGCCAGCGCCATGGTGCAGGACGGCGACCGGGTCGAGGTGGTCCAGGCGATCGGCGGAGGCTGAGCGTGCACAAACTGCTGCGCCGACTGGCGCTTGGGCTGCTCCTGTCGCTGTCATGGACGGCGGTCCAGGTTGCGTCCGCGGACAGCCCGGGCCAGGCGGCGATCGCCACCGCCCACCCGGCAGCCACCGCGGCCGGCCACGAGGTGCTCGAGGCTGGCGGCAATGCCTTCGATGCGGCAGTCGCCATCACCGCAACACTGGCCGTGGTCGAACCCTACAGCTCCGGGTTGGGCGGCGGTGGTTTTTATCTGCTGCATGAGGCAGCCAGCGGCCGTGACCTGATGCTTGATGCCCGTGAGCGTGCGCCCGCCGAGGCCAGCCGCGACATGTATCTGGACGCCGAGGGCAATCCGCAGCCGATGTTGTCGGTCGACGGGGCGCTAGCCGCCGGTATCCCGGGGACTCCCGCTGCGCTCGATCTGTTGGCTGCCGAATACGGGAATCTGCCGCTGGCGACCAGCCTTGATCCGGCCATCCGCGCCGCCCGCGAGGGCTTCGAGGTCACGCCCTTGTACCGTCGCCTGGCCGACTTCCGCCAGGCGGTGCTGGCCGCCGACCCGGTCAGCCGCCGTGTCTTTCTCGACGATGGCAAGCTCCCCGCGCTCGGTCACCTGATCCGTCAGCCGGAGCTGGCTGAAACGCTTGAGCAGATCGCTGCCAATGGCCGTGACGGTTTCTACCGGGGCGAGCTGGGCAATCAGCTGGTCAAGGGGGTGCGTGCCGCTGGCGGCATCTGGAGCGCTGCGGATCTCGCCGACTACCGCGTGCTCGAGCGGGAGCCGATCGTGAGTCACTTTCGGGGCTTCGAGATCGTCTCCGCGGCACCGCCGTCTTCCGGCGGGGTGGCGCTGGCCGAAATCCTGCACACCTATGACTGGCTTGAGCGCCGTGCCAATGGACTGAACGATCGCTCCGTGCTGGGGCTGCATTACCGCATCGAGGCCATGCGCCGCGCTTACCGCGATCGAGCCGAGTATCTCGGCGACCCGGACTATGTCAATGTGCCGGTCGAGCGGCTGACCAGCCGCGACTACGCCGCCGGGCTCGCGGCGGGCATTTCGCCTGTACAGGCCACGCGCTCGGTCGATCTGGCGCCGGTAATCACCGAGCCCGAAGGGCCACACACCACCCACTTCTCGGTCATGGACGCGCAAGGCAATTACGTCGCGGCCACGCTGACGGTCAACTATCCCTTCGGTGCCGGGGTGACTGTGCCCGGCACTGGCGTGCTCCTGAATGACGAGATGGATGACTTCTCGCAAAAGCCCGGGGTGCCCAATGTCTACGGGCTGGTCGGTGCCGAGGCCAACGCCATCGCACCGGGCAAGCGACCGCTGTCTTCCATGTCACCGACCTTCATTCGCAACGATGAACTGGTCGGGGTGCTGGGTACACCGGGCGGCTCACGCATCATCACCATGGTGCTCGGCGGGATACTGGCCGCCACGCGCGGAGAACCGGCGACCAACTGGACCGCCGAGCCACGCATTCATCACCAGTACCTGCCCGACCGGGTCGAGATCGAGCCCGATACGCTCAATGAGGAGCAGCGCGCGGAGCTTGAGCGGATGGGGCATCGGTTCGAGGTACAGAGCAGCTTTGGCAACATGCAGGCGGTCGCCTGGTGGCGCCAGGAAGGGCGGCTTGAAGCGGCTAGCGATCCGCGTGGTGAAGGCGAAGCAATGGTGTTCACTCCGGCGGCACCATGAGTGGCCGCCGCGATGAGCGACGTTTCGCTTTGGGCTGCTTCCGCCGGACGAGCGGGCCGGTGGGCATCGAGTCGCTGTTTGGCCTGCCAAGCGATGTGCGCCGACTGGCGGGCACTGGCGGCTCATTCACCCGCGCGCTCAGCCGTCATACCGGCAGCCCGGTAAAGGTCCGGCGACTGGCCGAAGGCTGGCGCGATCATCGGCCAGGCCGCTGGCCGGCCTCGCGGGTAACACGAGTCTGGGAGCGGCGTACACGCCTGGAGAGTGCCGCTGCGCGGGTCGAGGCGCGCACCGAAGTGGTCGGCCCGCTCACGCCCAGGTTGCGCTGGGCAATCATGGGTCTGGCGGACAGCCCCTTGATGGAAGTGCTCGTCCGGCAACCGAACTGCCATCGGCAAGTCTTCGAGGTCAGTCGACAGGGCCGCCAGATCCGGCGGCTGGCCGTCTACCGCATCCACTGTGCTCGTGTGCGCGTTACTGAATGGTTTGATATCGACCTGCGCTAACACCGGTCAGTGGCTGTATCGCCTAAACTGCTACCCGCCCAACTGAGCCAGCAGTCCAATTCCAACTTGCACGATGCGCTTGCAGGCCCAAGGCAATGGCATGGCCCACATGGGGTTTCGGTGGCACCGTGCCATTGTGGGAGCGGGCCCTGCTCGCGAAAGCCGCGGCAGCGGCTGTCCAGCTATCCGTTGCCGCAGCCATCATTCATGCCAGCCCAGGGCCTTGGCTCGCGCCTGCCGGTACGATTCGTTTGCAAACAAGCCTCCACAGTGATTTCAGCGTTCTAGCTTCCAACCTCTGGAAGCCGGCCTGCCATGGAGGCTACTCACTCGGCGGGACGTAGCCTTCGGGCTTCACTGCTCCACCCTGGAACAGGAACTTCTCCATCTCGTTGACCAGGAATTCGCGCGCCTTGGGGTCAATCGGCGTCAGCCGGTATTCGTTGATCAACATGGTCTGGTGCGCCATCCACTGCTGCCAGGCAGCCTTGGAGATGTTGTTATAGATGCGTTCGCCCAGCTCGCCCGGATATGGTGGCTTCGGCAGGGCTTCGGCCTCGCACTGCAGACGCTGACAAAAAACGGTGCGTTCACTCATGTAAAACCTCGTTTACGCTTGGAATTCGGAATGTGATCTTGATGATAACAGCAGCTCAAAAATCAGTGATGGCTGTCGGCAGAAGCCGACAGCGCCCGAGTCGCTCCTTCAAGGCTGACACACGCAGGCCGCGCGTTTCGCTTACGAGACAAGCTCCCACAAAACCAGGAATCGCCCAGGAATCGCCCAGGAATTGCTCAGAGTTTGCTCAGAGTTTGCTCAGAGTTTGCTCAGCCAGGGTGGCCTCTGAAGCCCGGCACGCCGTGCTCGCGGATCAGCCTCTGGACCGGGGCAGGCAGGCCCACTGCTGGGGCATTGATCAACTGCTCGAGGACATGCCATTCGTCCGGACGGTCGGCCATCACATCCGCGACCACCGTTACGCCCAGCACTTCGGCGACCAGTTCGAAGTGACTGAACACGTGCCGCAGCTGTCCCAGTGATTGCCAGTCGCCATCACGCTTGAAGCCGAGCTCAGCCAGCCGCCGGTCGACCTGCTCCGGACTTTGGCTGACCGGCAAGCAGACCAGCCCACCCCAGATGCCGCTGGGTGGGCGTTTTTCCAGAAACAGGCGCCCTTCCCCGTCTTCCAGCCACAGCAATACCCGTTCTCGCACCGGCCGGGGCTTGCGCTGTTTGCGGACGGGCAGCTCGGCGATCCGATCTTCGAGCCTTGCCCGGCAGTCAGCAGCCACCGGACACGGCTCGCATTGCGGCTGGCCTCGGCGGCAGACGGTCGCGCCGAGATCCATGATTGCCTGGGTGTAGTCGGCGGCGCGGCTGGCCGGGGTGTGCGTCTCGGCCAATGCCCAGAGCTCGCGCTGGGTGGCTGCGGTCTCCAGTGGCGTATCGATCGCTGCGTGACGAGCCAGTACGCGCTTGACGTTGCCATCGAGGATCACCGCGCGCCGGTCGAAGGCCTGCGCGATGATCGCCGCGGCCGTCGATGGCCCCACGCCGGGCAGGGCTGCCCAGCCCTCGACCGTTTCGGGCAGGCCTGTCTCGACCATCTGCCGCGCGGCGCGGTGCAGGTTGCGGGCACGGGCGTAGTAACCCAACCCCGACCACAGTGACAACACTTCGTCCTGGTGGGCGGCGGCAAGTGCTTCGAGACTGGGAAGACGCTCGATAAAGCGCTCGAAATACGGGATGACCGTGGCGACCTGGGTTTGCTGGAGCATGATCTCCGAGAGCCACACCCGATAAGGCGTACGTGGGTGCTGCCACGGCAAGTCATGCCTGCCGTGCTGGTCGAACCATTCGAGCAGGCGCTCAGCGAAAGGCGCCGTCACGAGCCGTGGGCAGTCCGGGCGGCCGGACAGCTTGCTGGATAGCCTACCGCGACCATCAACGCCCGAATCCCTTGAGCAGTTCCTTGAGTGGCGCGGAATCCTTGAGGCGCTTGTCCAGCTCCTCTTCAAGGCGCTCCTTGGCCTTGCCCTTGGCGGCATCCCTGACGATCGACTCGAGATCGAGGGTGATCGACGGATCGTTCAGCGGGCCCTTGATGCGGATCGGCACCGGCAGCTGCTTGAGGGCTTCGAGCTGTTTGCCCTCCTGGCCGGTGGCGGTGTTGACCACGGTTGCAGTCAGCCGATAGTCGATGGTGTCGCGCGGCAGGTCCACCTGACCTTCACCGGTGACGCGCAACAGCGGCGAGGCGCCCGACAGGTCGTCGTTATGTACCACACCGTTGCGGATGGTCGCGCTGGCGGTGATCGAGGTGAAGTCGGTCGATTTTTCCTTCGGCTCGGGCTCGGTCCGGCCCTCGAGCCTCGCCTGGGCGCGCCGCAGCAGATAACCGATGTCAAAACCCTTGATCTTGCCGTCATGCAAGACGATGTTCGCCGTACCGTCGAGCCCCGATTTGAGCTGGTCGACCCGTTTGCCCTGAGTGGCAAGATCGAAGGCGACGTCACCCTGGCCCAGCAGCCGCTCCTCGTCCATCACGGCCATCAGCAAAGGCTGCAACGAAACATCATCAATACGCCCTTTGCCGATATAGCTCGGCACCTCGCCGCGCACATCGAGCACGCCGCTGACATCCAGCTGGCCATCGAAGGCGTTGCCCGACAGCTCGGCCAACTGCAGCCGGCCGCCAGCTGCGGTTACATGCATCACCGGCTGGCGCAGCAGGTAGTCCTCGTAACGCAGGCTCACCAGGGCCAAACGGGCGTCGAGGTCAAGACCACGCAGGACCTCGGTCGGCAGGTCAATTTCATCAGGACTGACCGCGGACGGCTTGGCACCATCAGCGGCAGCAGCTGCCGCCTTCTTCTTTTCGCCGGCAGACTTCGGCGGCAGGTATGGGTCGAGATCGAACTCGCCGCCATCAAGGCGGGCAAACAGCCGGCCGCTGTCGAGGTCGTCAATGCCGGCCTGCCCACTCAGCTTGCGCCCATCGAGCGTGATCTCGAGCTCGTCAAGCATCGCACGCGCCGGAGTGACCTCGAGCTGACCGGACAGGGCAAACTGACGCAAGGCATCCTCCGAGCGCATCGCCGGCAGGCTGACACCCAGCTGATCGGCGAGTGCGCGCGGATCGAATGCGGCAATCGTCAATGGGCCACTGGCGACATATTGCCCGGAGTCCAGCCCACTGAGATCGATCTGACCGGAGGAAGCCCTGACCGGATCAGAGACCACCTCGAGATTACGGATAGTAGCGGTGCCAGCCTCAAGATCTGCCACGGCGGCCCCGCTAGCCGAGACGCTGACCACGCCATCAACCTCGGGAAGCCCCTCGAGATCGGCGGTCAACTTTATGCTGGACAGCTCATAGCGACCGGCCGACCAGTCCGCCTCCAACGCCGTCTCCAACCGACTTCCAAGCTGGCTCAGCGGGCCGACCGTCTTGCCGCTCAGGTCCAGTGTGATTCCGTCTACCCGTGCCTGCGAGCTGACCAGCCGCAGGTCGGCCTTGTCGGCCTGCAGCCTCGCCACCATTTGCTCGGGCAGGGCGGAGCTGGCCTCATCCTCTCGGTTGATGACTGCGTCAAAGGCAAGATTCGTGAGCACCAGATCCCGGCGCTCCAGCCAGAACTGGGCCTTGCTGCTCAGATCGACATTGCCGGCAACTGCGGGCATATCCGGCCGGACGAGACGAAAACCCGAGACCAGCTTGACGTCAGTGGGCTCGCCGTCGGCCAGCTCGCCGGTAGTCAGGTTCAAGCCATCGATCGCAAGATCCTGGTCGGCCTGGGCATCGCGCCAATACAGCACACCATCGCGGATCACCACGCCACCGACGGTCAGGTTCATCGTCAGCCCATCGCCGTCCTCGCCATCCTCGCCACCTTGGGGCTCGAGTGATCGGGGTGCCTGTGGTGCTGCGGCCGCCCTGGCCTGATGGGCGACCAAGTCGTCCCAATTGGTGCTGCCGTCTTCATGGCGCGCGAGATTGATCCTCGCGCCCTCGAGGAACAGCGTGCCGACCTCGAACTGCTTACGCAGCAGCGGCAGCAGCGCTGCCCGGGCCTCGAGGCGACGCACTGCAACCATCGCCTCGGGCTCAAAGCCCTCGGCATTCGCCAGCACCACATCCTCGGCGGCCGCCCCCAGCCAGGGAAAAATGGTGACCGAAATGTCGCCATTGAACTGGATGCTCCGCCCGGTCTGCTTCTCCACCTGGGCGGCGATCTGCGACTTGTAGTCATTCGGGTCAAAGGTGAGCACGAAGGCGACCACGGCCAGGATGGCGGCCAGCACGATCGCGACCAGCAACAGCCCTATGCGCTTGAACCATTTCATGCGAAAACATCCTCGAAAGTCGGTAGCCGGACGGACACGCCGCCATACTGGAGCGTAAAGATTGGGGCGTAAAGATCATGCAGGGCGCGAGAGACCTTGAAGGCCTTGGGGCAGGGTCCATACTAGGGAGGATACACACTAGGATTGAAGCAGACTTTAGCAGACAATAAGCAGGTACCCAGTCCGGACGTACGTCCGATATGCCGGGCACCTCGGGCCGACGCCGAGCTCCGAAATATCGGGTCAATGCCACCGCTGGGCCGCCGCCGGACCACACGTCCGGGCACACCGACACACATGAACAGCAAGTGAAACGAACGACCATGAGCATCAATATCCGCCTGTTTGCCAGCCTCCGTGAACGCATCGGGATCGATGAGACCCGTCTCGACGAGACGCCGGCGACCGTGGCCGAGGCCTGGCGGCGAGTCACCGATATCGAACGCCCCGGCAACACGCTGGCGGCGGTCAATCACGAATACGTCGACCTGAACCACCCCCTGAAGGATGGCGACGAGGTCGCTTTCTTCCCGCCCGTCACCGGAGGCTAAGCCATGGCCAACGACAGGCCCGTAAATGAGATGCCCGCCATCGAGATGCGTCGAGTCATCCATCGCCGGCGTCGCCTGATCCGTGTCTGGCCGGCAATCGCGCTCTTGCTGGCCGCCGCCACCGCCGGTTTCTACATTTGGGCATTCCTCCACCAGCCAATCTTGGTCAATCCGCTGCATGTGCTCAATCTGATGCAGACCGGCAATCTTGATTCGGCCACCCAGACACTGCTGGCCGTGACTGCGCCGATGCTGTTTCTCGCCGTAGGCGCCTTGGTCCTGCTGCTACTCGCCTTCGTGACTGCCGGGCTGGTGAGCGAAGGCCGGCTGATGCGGGTCCTGGAGAAGAACCTGCCCAGCTGAGCAGGTTGGTCGCATCGCCAACAAACCGCTCGAAGC
Source organism: Halothiobacillaceae bacterium (assembly GCA_041676845.1). GTDB lineage: Bacteria > Pseudomonadota > Gammaproteobacteria > Halothiobacillales > Halothiobacillaceae > Guyparkeria. The sequence goes on from JBAYRD010000003.1 coordinate 72,701, forward strand.
AGGCCCAGGACGTGCTTGCTCAAGCCGGCGGTACAACGGCGTCGACAGCCGCAGCGGACGTCTCCCGGTTCGGTTGCTGCGAACGATCGGGTACCATGGGCGGCTTTCGAGCAAGGGGTTGGCGCACAGGGCGGCTCTGAATGCTCGTGCATTCAAAGACTTCCTGTCTTCGCTATTCGTTTTACTTATTCGACTGATACAGAGGATTTTTTCGCATGTCTGATGCTAAGCGACTTTCGCAGTACTTGGCCGAACACCAGCGCCAGGGCCGCGTCGACGCCGACTTTGTCGGCCTGATCAGTGATGTGGCCGCTGGCTGCAAGGTGATTGCCGACCAGGTCAGCCGCGGCAACCTGATCGGTCTGCTGGGCTCGGCCGAGACCGAGAACGTCCAGGGCGAGACCCAGAAAAAGCTCGATATCATCTCCAACGACGAGTTCACCGACATCCTCACCGAGGGCGGCCATGTCGCCGGGCTGGCCTCCGAAGAAATGGACGAGGTCTACGACCTGCCGGCCGGCAAGCACCGTGGCTCGTACCTGTGCACCTACGACCCGCTGGACGGCTCATCGAACATCGATGTCAACGTCACCGTTGGCACCATCTTCTCGGTCCTCAAGGCCCCGACCGCCAAGGAGAACCCGACCGAGGAAGACTTCATGCAGCCGGGCACCGAGCAGGTCGCCGCCGGCTATGTCACCTATGGCCCGTCCACCATCCTGGTCCTGACTATTGGTGACGGCGTTGACGGCTTTACGCTTGACCGCTCGGTGGGCGAATTCAAGCTGACCCACTCGAATATGACCATTCCGGAAGACACCGCCGAGTTCGCCATCAACATGTCGAACCAGCGTTTCTGGGATGCCCCGGTCAAGCGCTACATCGACGAATGCCTCGCCGGCACCGAAGGCCCGCGCGGCAAGGACTTCAACATGCGCTGGGTCGCTTCGATGGTCGCCGAAGTGCACCGTATCCTGGTCCGTGGTGGCGTGTTCATGTACCCGATCGACAGCAAACATCGCGAGCGTGGCGGCAAGCTGCGTCTGATGTACGAAGCGAACCCGATGTCGATGATCGTCGAGCAGGCCGGCGGTATGTCGATCACCGGCCCGGAGCGGATCATGACCATCCAGCCGGAAAAGCTGCACCAGCGCGTGCCGGTCATCCTGGGCTCCAAGAACGAAGTCCAGCGCCTCTGGGATTACCACAAGGAGGGCTAAGGCCTTCCGGCAATCCGGATGCAAGAAAGCCCCGCGGGTCGTCGACTCGTGGGGCTTTTCTGTTCTGGAGCTGGAAGCTAGAAGCTAGAAGCTGGAAGAGGTGGGCAACCGGTAACGCCTGTGGCAGTAGGGGGCGTCATCCCACCTGAGCCGCTTCCGGCTTCTAGCTTCCAGCTGTCAGCTGTCAGCTGTCAGCTTCAAGCTTAGCCGTACCGCCCCGTGATGTAGTCCTCGGTCTTCTTGTGCTTCGGGGTGGAGAACATGGTCGCGGTGTCGTTGTACTCGATCACCTTGCCCAGGTGGAAGAACGCTGTGTAGTCGGCCACGCGCGCGGCCTGCTGCATGTTGTGGGTGACCACGACAATGGTGTAGTCCCCCTTGAGTTCGTACATCAAGTCCTCAACGGTGGCCGTCGAGATCGGGTCAAGCGCGGAGGTAGGTTCGTCCATCAGGATGACGCTTGGCTGCACAGCGAGCGTCCGGGCGATGCACAGGCGCTGCTGCTGACCGCCGGAGAGCGAAGTGCCCGGCTTGTCGAGCTGATCCTTGACTTCGTCCCACAGCCCGGCGGCACGCAGCGACTGTTCGACCAGCTCGTCCTGCTCCTGGCCCTTGGAGACGATATCGTGCATGCGCGGCGCGTAGGCCACGTTCTCGTAGATACTCTTCGGGAACGGATTGGGCTTCTGGAATACCATGCCCACCTTCTTGCGCAGAGCGACCTCGTCAACCTGTTTGGAGAGCACGTTCCGGCCTTCCATGACGACCTCGCCCACGCTGCGCACCGAGGGAATCAGGTCGTTCATGCGGTTCAGGCAGCGCAGGAAGGTGGATTTTCCGCAGCCCGACGGCCCGATCAGCGCGGTGATGTTGTTCTGGTAGATATCCAGATCGATGCCGTGGAGCGCCTGCTTGTCCCCGTACCAGAGCTCGAGATCGCGCACCGTCAGAGCGAGATCGTGGGTGGTCTCCTGATTGAAGGTGACCGGGGCACCGGGGGATGCGAGTTTGGTTGTCATGCTCGCTGTACCTGTCGTTGGTTGACGTGTGAGAAAAGATGTTCGGGCCGAAGGAGTCTCTGTGCGAGTCCGATGTCGTCCTTGCGCGCCCGAAGGGGCCTGGCGGCACGTCGGCGCAACAACCCATCGCGAGGCCAGAGCGACATCGGGCTCGCACAGAGACTCCATTACCAGCGGTGCTCGAATTTCTTGCGCAAATATACTGCGGCGGCATTGAGCGTGATCAGCACCGACAGCAGCACGATAATGCCGGCGGCGGTGCGTTCGACATAGGCCGATTCCGGCATGCCCGCCCAGGTGAAGATCTGCGCCGGCAGTACGGTGGCCGCCTGGGTGAAGCTCGTCGGCGCATCCGGGATGTAGGCGATCATGCCGATGATGATCAGCGGCGCGGTCTCGCCCAGCGCCTGCGCGAGGCCGATGATTGCACCGGTCAGGATGCCCGGCATCGACAGCGGCAGGACGTGATCGCGCACGGTCTGCCAGCGAGTCGCCCCGACGCCGTAGGCTGCCTGACGGATCGAGTCGGGCACCGACCGCAGCGCGGCCCGCGAGGTGATGATGATGATCGGCAGAGTCATCAGGCCCAGCGTCAGACCGCCGGCCAGTGCCGAGGAGCGCGGTGCGCCGAAGAAGTTGATGAAGATCGCCAGGCCCAGCAGGCCGAACAGGATCGAAGGGATCGCGGCGAGGTTGTTGATGTTGATCTCGAGAAAGCGCGTGAAACGGTTGTCCGGCGCGAACTCCTCAAGATAGACCGCCGTCATCACGCCCACCGGGAAGGCGAACGCCAGGGTGATGATCATCACCAGCACCGAACCGATCGCCGCCGAGGCCAGACCGGCCATCTCGGGCAGCCTGGAGTCGCCATTGGTGAAAAAGCCGGTGTTGAATCGCAACTCGGCACGCCCCTCCTCGACCAGGCGGTCGACCACCGCGACCTGACTGTCCTTGAGTCGGGACTTCCTACCCTTGAGGAGCTGATCGACCGCATCATCAGCCAGCACCCATTCCATCTGTTTGGTGCCCAACAATGAATCGTCTTCGACCATTCGCCCCGGGATCAGGCGCAGGTAACCGCGGCTGACCAGTTCCCGGTAGTCCGCCTCGACCGCGGCCAGCGGCAACTCGGCAGCCCGTTCGCTGTAGTCGACCTCGATCTCGATGTAGGCCTGCTGGAAAGCCGGCAGCCCCTTGATCAGCATGTCAGCCAGGAAAAACAGCAGGAACGCGCCAGCCGCTATCAGCGCCGACATCGACAGCCACTTCATCCGGACGGACTTGCGGTGGCGCTTTTTCAGCTGGCGAGAAATATCGTCGAGGGACTGAGCCATGATGAGGATCTTTCCGGTTGATCGTATTACAGGCTGTTGACCGCGTACTTCTCGCGGAAGCGGCGGATCATCACGACCGAGGCAAAGTTCAGTACCAGCGTGACCACGAACAGCGCCAGGCCGAGAGCGAAGGCCGACAGGGTCGCGGCCGACTCGAACTCGTTGTCGCCGGTCAGCGAGGCGACGATGCTCACGGTCACTGTGGTCATGTCCTCGAGCGGGTTGGCGGTCAGGTTCGGGCGCATGCCGGCAGCCATCACCACGATCATGGTCTCGCCCAGTGCGCGCGAAACGCCCAGCAACGTCGCCGAGACGATCCCCGGCAAGGCGGCCGGCAACACCACGTGGCGAATGGTCTCGTGGCGGGTGGTCCCCAGCGCCAGCGACCCCTCCCGCATGGCCGTGGGCACCGAGCTGATCACATCATCGGAAAGCGAGGAGATGAACGGAATGATCATGATGCCCATGACGATCCCCGGGGCCAGCGCATTGTTGAACGAGACCTCCAGCCCGACCGAATTGGCCGCCGAGACGACCAGCGGGGCGACGGTGATCGCGGCGAAAAAGCCGTACACCACGGTCGGGATGCCGGCGAGCACCTCGAGCACAGGCTTGGCCACGTCGCGCACCCTGGCCGGGGCGTACTCGGCCATGTAGATTGCCGCCAACACACCAATGGGCACGGCCACCAGCATGGCGATCGCGGTGATCATGAAGGTGCCGGCGAACAGCGGCAGGGCCCCGAAGTTTCCGCTGGGCCCTTCATTGGCCTCGGCGCGCCCGGCCGACTCGAGGAAGGAGTCGCCCGGGGCCCAGTTGGTGCCGGTGATGAAGTACCAGAAGCTCTCCATCTGGAAAAAGCGGATCGCCTCGAACAGGATGGAGAACAGGATGCCGAAGGTGGCCAGCACCGAGATGGAGGCCGCGCCCAGCAGGGCCCACTTGACCGCCCGCTCGAGCGAATCGCGCGCGCGCAGTTCCGGACGGATGCGGCTCAGCCCCAGGAACAGGCCGAACGCCCCCAGCCCCAGCGCGCCCGCCGCGGCCAGCCAGCCGGGGAAGGCATTCTCGAACAGACCCAGCAAGATCGCCGCAAGAAAGGCCGAGATCACCGCCGGACCGGCGGCGGACAGCACAGCAAACCAGGCATACTGATCGGGCTGGGAGTGCATGTGAGCGCCCCCGGCGCGAGCCCGCACGGCCTTGGCCCGCCCGAGGAAGAACGCCAACGCCCCGAGAAGCAGCACCCCGGCAAGGAATGTCATCAATAACTGATCGGTCTGCATGTCTGCGTTATTCCGTATTGGGTCACGGTGCCGGCATCCGTGGATGGTTTCTGCCGGCCAAGGCATCAAAGCGGCCCATTGTTGAGAGCCTGCCCCCTGTCGCAAGCGTTCGGCGACGATTCCGCCAGACGCTTGCGACAAGAGAAAACCGGTGAGCAGACCCACCGGTTTTCCCCATCCCTGGGCGAGCATTCCTTCCCCTGTCCCCGGGGGCCTCCGCTTACTTGAGATCGGAAACCTGCAGCGTCGCACGGTCCGCGACCTGATCCTGCCACTCCTCGAGTTCCGCCTGCGGCAGCGGGATCAGGCCGATGCCCTTGAGATAGCCCAGATCACTGGCCATCTTGTCGCTCATGAACAGCTCGACGTAGTCGGCCATGGCCGGGACGTTTTCCGCATGGCTGTTCTTGATGTAGAACCACAGCGAACGGGAAACCGGGTACTCACCCGAGCTGATGGCTTCCGGCTCCGGCGCGACACCGTCGATGCTCGCACCGACCAGCTTGTCGCTGTTCTCCCCGAGGTAGGAGTAGCCGAAGACGCCGAAGGCGTCGGTGTCTTTCTGCAGCTTCTGGACGATCAGGTTGTCGTTCTCGCCGGACTCGATGTAGGCGCCATCCTTGCGGATATTGGTATAACCCTCGCCACCGAAGGCGCCCATCTTTTCGGTCGCGGCCTCGAGTACCAGTTCCTCGAAGGCGTCACGGGTGCCGGAGGTGGTCGGCGGGCCATAGACGCGGATCTCGCGGTTTGGCAGCGAGGAGTCGATGTCGCTCCACTTCTTGTACGGGTTGTCGACCAGCTTGCCGTCAACCGGCACCTTTTCCAGCAGCGCCAGAGCGATCTGCTCGCGGGTCAGGTTGATCTCGTCATTGGTGTTGCTTTCGGCGAACGCGATACCGTCGTAGCCGACCATCGCCTCGGTGATGTCGGTGACGCCGTTCTCCTGGCAACGCTCGAACTCGGAAGCCTTCATGCGACGCGAGGCGTTGCTGATGTCCGGGGTGTCCAGGCCGTTGCCAGCGCAGAAGAGCTTCATGCCGCCGCCCGAACCGGTGGACTCGATAACCGGCGTCGGCCACTTGGTGGTCGCGCCCAGTTCCTCGGCCACGTAGCTGGCGAACGGGAAGACGGTGGAGGAGCCGACGATGCGGATCTGGTCACGCGCCTGGGCGGTGCCCATGGTCGCGACCATCACGGCGGCCAGGCCCATGCTGGATACGGAACGAAGTTTCATCAAGTAAGACCCTCAGTTGATATTCAACACAACGCGATTGCGAGAGAGGAGTCTGATGCCGGTTTGTGACAGCGAGGTGAATGTATGACAACAGTTCGGTGACAAGGGACGCGAGTCACGTCAGAGGTCTGATGTGCCCCCGATTATGTAGACACCGCTCCATCAACGCAGAGGAGAGGTGTGATGCAAGTCAGGCCGCGGCGGGCGGCTTGACCCGGAACCACACCGCGTACAGCGCCGGCAGGAAGACGATGGTCAGCACCGTGCCGACGGTGATTCCGCCGATCAGGGTGACTGCCAGCGGCCCCCAGAAGGTGCTGGTGGTTAACGGCACGAAGGCGAGTACCGCGGTCAGAGCGGTCAGTACCACCGGCCGGGCCCGCCGAATGGTCGCCTCGATCACCGCGGTGTGACGGTCATCACCAGCGCGCTGATTCGCGTTGATCTGCCCCACCAGAATCAGGGTGTTGCGCATCAGGATGCCCGCCAGCCCGATCAGCCCCAGCAGGGCGACAAAGCCGAAGGGCTGGCCAAACAGCGCCAAGGCGCCGGCCGCACCGATCAGCCCCAGTGGTCCAGTCAGAACCACCATGAACAATCCCGGGAAGGAGCGCATGTTGAGCATCAGGAGCGTCAACATCAGCACCACCATCAACGGCATGATCACCTTGAGGGAGTCCTGTGCCTTGCTCGACTGCTCGACCGTGCCGCTGATCTCGATCCGGTAGCCGGCCGGCAGCGAGGCGCGCAGCTCGGCCAGATCCGCCCAGGTGGCCAGGGTCGCATCCGGCGGCTGCGCATCGCGGATTTCGGCATTGACGTTGATATACGGCGTCTGGTTGCGCCGTTTGAACACCGGCAGCTCGTTTTCGACCTCGATCTCGCCCAGCTGCGCCAAGGGCACGGTCTTGCCGGCACCGATCCGGATCGGCAGCCGCGCCAGCTCTGCCGGATCACGGGCGACCAGGGGCTCACCACGCACGATCACGTCCACACCACGGATATCTTCGCGTAACTGCGTGGCGTGGCGACCGTTGATCAGCTCGGCAAGCTGTGACTGGACCTGCACCGGCGTGATGTCGAACGCGGCCAGCCTGCCCGGATCAAGCGCCAGTCGCAGGCTGGGCACCTGCAGCCCCCATTCGAGATGCGGGTCGACCAGATAGGGGCTGTCTGCCATGACCAGACGCACCCGCTCTCCGATCTCGATCAGCCGCTCGACCTCCGGCCCCATGACTCGAAACTGCACCGGCCAGGTGACCGGCGGGCCATAGAGCAGTGGATGAGCGCGGATGCGTGCTTCAGGGAACAGCCCATCAGCAATCATCGTCTCCATGCGCTCGCGTAGGGCATCGCGTGCATCGGCATCGTGGGTGACCGCAATGATCTTGGCGAAGGCCGGGTCGGGCAGCTCCGGGTTGAGCGCCAGGAAGAAGCGGGGCGAGCCCTGACCGATATAGGTCGAGAGCGATGCCAATGCCGGGTCGTCCTCGATCGCCGCTGCCACCCGTTCGGCCACCTCACGGGTGGCAGCGATCGAGCTGCCCTGGGGCAACTGGATGTCGATCAGAAGCTCGGGGCGATCCGAGCTGGGGAAGAACTGCTTGGCCACACCCTGGGCCATCAATACGACTGAGCCGACCAACAGCAGCACCGTACCGCCCAGCACCCACCAGCGGTGTGTGACGCTGGCCGTGACCACACGCCGCAGTGCTCGGTAGACAGGCCCGCGATACATCCCCCCCGGAGCGGGTTCGACCCGAGCCAGGAGCTTCACCCCCAGATACGGCGTGAACACCACCGCGACCAGCCAGGAGGCGATCAACGAGATGCCGAGGATCCAGAACAGGTTGCCGGCGTACTCGCCGACGTTCGACTGGGCGAAACCGATCGGCACGAAACCGGCCACCGTGACCAGGGTGCCGACCAGCATCGGCATGGCGGTGACCGTCCAGGCATGCCCGGCGGCGGCGATTCGATCGGCGCCCTCTTCGAGCTTCACCAGCATCATCTCGATGGCGATGATCGCGTCATCGACCAGCAGCCCCAACGACAGGATCAGCGCCCCGAGGGTGATTCGGTCGAGGTTCTTGCCGGTAATCTGCATGACGACGAAGGTCATCGCCAGGGTCAGCGGCACGGCCAGTGCCACTACCAGCCCCGCGCGCAGCCCCAGGGCGAGAAAGCCCACCAGCATGACCACGACCAGCGCGAGCAGGAACTTGAGCTGAAAGGTGTCCACCGCGAGACGAATCGCATTGGCCTGATTGCTGACCTTCTCCAACTGCACCCCGAGCGGCAGATCAGCGGCCACGCGCTGCTCGAAAGCCGCCAGCCGTTCGCCGAGTTTCAACCCGTTGACGTTCTCGGCCATGACCACGCCGACCATCAGTGCCCGTTCGCCGTTGTTCTCCACAACGAAGGTCGGTGGCTCGACCAGCCGCCGTGAAATCTCGGCGACATCCGAGACGCGCAACACCCGCCCATCGATCCGCAGTGGCGTGGCACCGATCCGCTCAATGGTCTCGAACCCGCCACCATCGAGGCCCGGCCCAACCCCAAGGTATAGGCGCGGGCCGTCGGTCTCGATCAGCCCCCGCTCGGTCATCCGGTTCTGCCCGGCAATGGCTGCGGCGACGGCCTCGACAGACAGACCCATCGACTGGATCCGCGCCGGATCCAGCCGGATCTCGACCCGGTCATCCTGCTCACCGATCAGATGCGCCTTGTCGACACCGTCGACCCGCAGGACCTCACGCCGAAGCAGCTCGGCGGCGCGAACCAGGGTGCGCTGATCCGCACCCGGCGCCGTCAGGGCATACAGAGTGAAATAGACGTCGGAGAAATCGTCATTGAAGAGCGGGCCGATCACGCCAGGCGGCAGCTGTGGGCCCGCATCGGACAGATGCTTGCGCACCTGGTAGAAGACATCATCGACCGCTTGGGCGGGCGTGAACTCCTCCAGATTGACAAGCAGATAGATCGAGCCCGGCCGGGCGGTCGTCTCGACAAAATCAAAGTACGGCACATTGTCCAGCGCGCGCTCGAGCGGTTCGCCGACCTGCTCTTGCATCTCGCGAGCAGTCGCTCCCGGCCAGTGCGCCTCGACCAGCATCACCTTGAGTGTAAAGGTCGGATCTTCCGCCCGACCCAGTGAGACGAACGCGTACAGCCCGGCGAACGCCACCAGCAGGATCAGATAGAGGGTTATCGCCCGTTCACGGACCGCCAGCGCCGACAGATTGAAGCGACTGACGACCGACTCGCTCAAGGCGACTCCTCCCCGGTGCCGGTCGCGACCTCGCCCCCACGGCACGGGCGCACCGGCTGACCGTCATGCAGACGATTGACCCCGGCGATCACCACCAGCGTCCCGATGGGTAAACTGGACTCAATCACGGCGTACCCGGCCTCGATCGCCCGCACGACCACCGGTATCGCCTCAAGTCGGTCGTCAGTGACACGAAACAGCTGCGACTGGCCATTGCGGGCGAAAATCGCCCCGACCGGCACCCGCTGCTGCCCGCTCCCCTGACTCATGTCCCCGGTCACAAACAATAGCGTGGCCGTCTGACCGAGCGACCAGGGCACCTCATCCGCCGCGCGCGGCGGCAGACGGTAGCGAGCGGCATAACTGCGGCTGACCGGATCGGCCGCCCCGCTGATCGTGTCGAGCTCTGCCTCGACTGTGACGCCGTCGGCCTCGAGCCGGGCTTGAACCTGGGCCTGCACCTGAGCGGCCAGATCGCCCCGGCGCCGCTCAGGCACGGCCACTTCAACCAGACGGCCATCATCGGCAGCCAGTCGCACCACCGGCTGTCCAATAGCCATCACGTCACCAACATCGGCGAATAGTCCCGTCACCACCCCGGAAAAAGGGGCCGTGAGCACGACATAGCCTAGGGCATTCTCCGCCTCGGTCAGTCGCGCCGCGGCGCTGGTCACGCGTGAGGCGGATGCCTCCTGTCGGGAGATGGCCTGGTCGAGGGCCTGGCGGCTGCCGACCTTCCGCTCGAACAGCTGCCGGCTGCGTTCAAGTTCCTGCTCCGCCAGGCGGGCATCGGCGCGCGCCTGCTTGAGCTCGGCCTGCGCCGAGTCGACTCGGGCGGCAAGATCACGCTCATCCAAGCGGGCGAGCAGCTGGTCACCCTCGACGCGCTCACCGCGGCGGACAAGCCGTTCGCTGATTCGCCCCGCTGCCTGAAAGCCGACCGTGGCGGTGGTCTCGGCGACCACCTCGCCGACCAGTGGCGGATGCAGGTTCACGCCAGCCTCAAGCGGAGCGACCAGCACCACCGGCGGCAGGTCGGGCTCGGCCACCGCCATCGGAGCCTCGAACAGCAACATGGCCAGAGCCATCAGTGCGCCACGGGTAACCGTGGTGAGTTTTATCCTGTTCACTGGCTGCCGCCCTGCCCTGATTTTATCGACTCATCCATGTCCGTCGCCTCCCTGCCTCACCTTATGTTGCACCGAGCCTGTGTCTGGCAGACGACGCCCTTGTGCGAGCACTCGCAGCCGGCCGTTATCATACCGGCATATGCTGCCCCGCCCGAGCGTAACCAGCCTGTATTGCAACAGCAGTCCCAACCCGGTGGAATGAACCGCCACGATAAGGAGCGCCGGGACGTTAAGATGCGCCATGACTGACTACAAACTGGCAAAAACCATTGCGATCTCCTCTTATGTCGTTATATAGTTCGAAACACATCGGGGCCTTCACCGGCTCGCTGGGCCTGAAACTCGGCGAGGGCGAGGTCTCCGATCGCCGTCTGAGGCTGCTGGCCGCGCTCGAGCAAGCCGGCTCGATCAGCGGGGCGGCCCGGGCGATCGGCATGACCTACAAGGCCGCCTGGGATGCGGTCGATGCCATCAACAACCTGGCCGAGCGACCGTTGGTCGAAACCCGCCACGGTGGCAGCCGTGGTGGCGGGGCGTCGCTGACCGAGGAAGGCCGCCGCATGCTGGCTGCCTGGCGCCGGCTGGACGCGATGCAACGCGAGCTGCTCGACCTGTTCGAGCGCAACCAGCTGACCGACGACCTCGAGCAAATCCGGAGAATCAGGATGAAGACCAGTGTCAGAAACGCCCTTGCCGGCCAGGTGAAGGCAATTGTTCACGGGCCGATCAGCAGCGAGGTGATCATCGCGCTCACCGGCGGTGACGAACTGGTGGCCGTGATCACTCGGCACAGCGCCGAGGAGATGGAACTGGTCGAAGGCAGGTCGGTACACGCACTGATCAAGGCCAGCTTTGTCATCCTGGCCGATGCCGCCAGCCGCACCTCGGCCCGCAACCATCTCTGCGGCACCGTCGAGCGAATCGAGACCGGCACGATCAACAGCGAGGTAGTGGTCGCGCTCCCCGGCGGAGCCAAACTGACGGCAGTAGTGACCAACGCGAGCATCGGCACCCTGGGGCTGCGGCAGGGCGGCAAGAGCTGTGCCCAGATCAAGGCCAGCCATGTGATCCTCGGCGTCGACGACTAAGTCTGCAGCCGCAGGCCAACCGCTTGCGGATTTTCTTGCCCGGCAAGATATACCGGACAACATACTGAACGCATCGATCTAAAAGGAGACTCCCATGTTCAAGAAACCCCTGATCATCGCCGCCCTTGGCGGCAGTCTGCTGGCCTCCGCCATGACCCAGGCCGTGGCCCAGGCAGCGACCATCACTGTGGCCACCGCCGCCAACTTCACCAAGACGATCGGGGAAATCGGTGCGGCCTGGGAGGAAAAATCCGGCCATGAGGTGCGCTTCTCCTTCGGCCCGTCCGGCAAGCTGCTGGCCCAGATCCAGAACGGTGCCCCCTTCGACGGGTTCTTCTCCGCCGATACCGGCCGCCCGGAGATCCTGGTCGAATCCGGCGAGGCTCGCGACTATTTCATCTACGCGACCGGCCAGCTGGCGCTGTACAGCAACAGCCTGCCGGTGGACGAAAACGCCGAAGCCATCCTGGCTGGCAGCGATTTTCGCTATCTGGCGATAGCCAACCCCAAGGGCGCGCCTTATGGACTGGCCGCCCAGCAGGTGCTGGAAAAGCGCGGGCTGTACCGCAAGCTCAAGGACGACAGCCGGATCGTCACCGGTGAGAGCATCAGCCAGACCTTCCAGTTCGCCGCCACCGATAATGCCCAACTCGGTTTCGTCGCCCTGTCGCAGTTGCGCGACCCGGACAGCCCGGTCAAGGGCAAGGGCCATGTCTGGATGCCACCGGCCGAGGACTATGACCCGATCCAGCAGGCCGCGGTGGCCCTGACTCGCAGCAAGCACCCCGAAGTGATCGACGACTTCATGGCCTTCGTCCAGAGCGATGAGGCCGCCGAAATCATCCACAAATACGGTTACGATACGCCCTGACCCCCGCGGCGGCCCCACCCGCCTCCGGTCGCGCGTTTCCCGTAAGCGCGTTTCATTTCAAGAGATACCCCATGGTCCTTTTCGGCATCCCGCTGGACCTCGGTCCGATATGGCTGACGCTGCAGGTGGCCACGGTCACCACGATCGTGCTCGCCCTGCTCGGCATCCCGCTGGCCTGGCGGCTGGCCCGGATGCGTTCGCGATGGCGGGTGCCACTGGAGGCCCTGGTCTCGCTGCCCCTGGTGCTGCCACCGACGGTAATCGGCTTCTATCTGATCATCGCCATGAACCCGAACGGCCCGTTGACGCAATTTCTCGGGCTATTCGGATTCGAGGGCCAGCTGACCTTCAACTTCACGGGATTGGTGATCGGCTCGGTGCTGTTCTCGCTGCCCTTCATGGTCCATCCGACGCTCGGTGCCTTCCAGTCATTGCCCGAGGACGTGCTGGATGCCGCCCGTCTGATGCGGGCCGGCTGGTTCGACCGCTTCATCAACGTCATCCTGCCCCTGTCGCGTCAGGGGCTGCTGGTCGGTGCCGTACTTACCTTCGCCCACACGGTGGGCGAGTTTGGCGTGGTGCTGATGGTCGGCGGCAATATTGCGGGAGAGACGCGCATGGTCTCGATTGCGATCTTCGACCATGTCGAATCATTCGAGTACGCCCAGGCGCATCTGCTATCGGCGGTCATGGTCGCCTTCTCGTTTGCGGTCCTGGTCGCAGTCTACCTGACCAACCGCCGCTTCTCGGTCCGGGTCGGATAGCCATGTTCGAGGGCAATCTGTCACTGGCATTGGGTCGGTTCCAGCTCGAATCCGGGCCTTTCGCCTTCGAATCACAGGGCATCACGGCACTGTTCGGCCGCTCGGGCTCGGGCAAGAGCACCCTGCTGCGCGCCATGACGGGCCTGGATCGACGCACTCGCGGCCAGCTGCGTTATCAGGATGAAATTTGGCAGGACGGCGCGCGGGCATTACCGCCCGAGCGGCGCGACATCGGCATGGTCTTCCAGCATGCCGCGCTGCTCGGCAACCGCTCCGTGCGCGGCAATCTCGAGTTCGCCGCGCGACGTGCGCCGTCTGACCGGGGCGCGGCGATCAACCGTGATGAGCTCATCGAGCGCACCGGCATCGGCCCGCTGCTCGATCGGGCAGTGGATAACCTCTCCGGCGGTGAACGCCAGCGGGTGGCGATTGCCCGAGCGTTGATCGGGCGGCCGCGCCTGCTGATGATGGACGAACCGCTCGCGGCACTCGACTGGCGCGCCAAGGCGGAATTGCTGGACCTGTTCGAGTCGGTGATTCGTGATTTCGCCATCCCGACGCTGTTGATCACCCACGCGCCACTGGAGGTCGAACGGCTGGCCGACCGGGTGGTGTTCATGGCCGACGGCCGGGTCGAACGGGTCGAAACCCTGCGTGAGGCACTCGATCGGGTCGACTCGCCCCTGTTCACCGAGGAAGGCCCGGTGGCCTCATTGGAAGGACATGTGGAGCCGACCGATGGGGACCCGCGGCGACTGCGTTTCGTCACCACGCCACAGACACCCGACGGCCTGCCCGTGACCTTCCACATCGGCTCCGACGGGGCCACCATCGACCACCAGCCGCGGCGCCTGCGCGTACGCGCCGATGACGTGGCGCTGGCCCTGCACCCGATCGAAAATCTTTCGATACAGAACCAGCTCCCGGCGCGGATCGCGCGGATCGACACCTCCGGCCCCGGTCGGAAAGCAGTATTCCTGACCCTGCCCGATGGCCAGCGACTGGTCAGCGAGATCACCGATCAGGCCGCAGCCGACATGGGACTGGGCACCGGCCAGGCGGTAACCGCCCTGGTGAAAAGCGCGGCGCTGATGCGGTAGCTGCAGGCACTTCAAACGGGGCCTTGAAGAAATGGAAACAAGACGATGTAGGCGCTACACCGGCCAGACGATCAATCGCGGACCTCTCCGGAGGAGATCCTTTCAATGAAGGATCATTCAGCCAAACGCACCGTAGGCGGCTTTGTCGCCGGAAGTGTGATCGGGGCACTGGGCGGGCTGATCGGCCTGGGCGGGGCCGAGTTCCGCCTGCCGGTGCTCAAGGGCATCTTCCGGCTCGAGACCCTTGAGGCGGTGATCTTCAACAAGGCGATGAGCCTGATCGTGGTGAGCGTCGCGCTGGTGGCGCGCAGCCTGACCATCCTGCCGACCGAACTGCTTGAATACTGGCCGATCACAGTCAATTTGCTCGCCGGCAGCCTGATCGGCGCCTGGTTGGCGGCCGGCTCGGCCATCCGCATGGACACGAAGACCCTTGACTACGTGGTCTTCGTCCTACTGGTCGGGCTGGCAATCCTGATGATCGTCCAACACCTGGCCCAGCCCGGTCCGACCGCCGAACCACTCCTGGCCGATGGTGTCCTGCGCTGGATTGCGGGGTTTGCCGCCGGTCTCGGCATCGGTGCGATCGCCGCATTCCTGGGCGTGGCCGGCGGAGAGCTGCTGATCCCCACCATCACTCTGCTCTACGGGGTGGACGTGCGCCTGGCCGGCTCGCTGTCCCTGGCGATCTCGTTGCCGACGATGCTCGTCGGCCTGCGGCGTTACGCCGAGGCGGACGCCTTTGCGGTGCTGAAACGGGAGCGCGACCTGTTCGGTGGCATGGGGCTGGGATCGGCCGCGGGCGCGGTGGCCGGCGGGCTGGCAATCGGCCTGATCGCGCCGGACTGGCTGATCATGCTGCTGGCCGGCATCCTGCTGCTTTCCGCCTGGAAGGCCTTTGCAGACGCTCGTCGAACCTGACTCGGCTGGAACCTGCCTCGTCGGCCACTCGGGTGACGAGCCGGCCCACCTCATCATTCAACAGAAAAAGCTCCCAGCATCGCCGCCATGACTGGCGGCCTCCCGTCAGTCGCGCTTTTCTCCTGCCTCTTCTCCTGGCCATTCGACCGGCAGCACCCGCTCCGGGTACTCGCGGGCCAGATGCGCAAGATTAAGACAGTCCGGCCGATGCAGCTTGTAGCCCTGTGAACGGCTGAGAAAAGCCATCACCCGCTCGCCCGGCTGTGGCTGGCAACATTTTGCCGCGGTGACCTTCAGCCCATCGATCGACTGGTTTTCAATCACCAGGCTGTGCCCGCCCGGCGGTTCGGGCAGCGACACGCCCTCAGGCAGATCCGGTCGCGGTGGACGGGCGGAGCGATCAGCCACCGTGCCCAACTGCGCACGCGCTGCCGCCTGCAGTGTCTCGGCTGCGATACGGCGGCTACCGACGGCGAGGAACAGCTGCTCCTCGCTGCTCACCCCGAGATCCGTGAGCAGGCGCCGTCGCGCGGCGCCATCCATGGAAAAGCGCCGGTAGAGTCGTTCGCAAAGCTGCCGCCCCCGCTCACGCGCATCCTCTCGGTCGAGCGGCGCAAACCAGCTACGTACCTTCCCGCGCGCGCTGGCCGATCGGAGAAATCCACTCTTGGCATGCGCCCATTCGCGACTGGGGGCCGGCTCCTTGTGGGTGAGCACCTCGACCATATCGCCGTTGCTTACCTTGGTTTTCAACGGGGTGATCTGACCGTTGATCTTTGCGCCGCGACAGCGATGCCCCAATTTAGTGTGAATGCGGTAAGCAAAGTCGAGCACCGTCGCACCCACTGGCAGCTCGACCAACTCGCCGGCCGGCGTGAAGGCGTAGACCATCGGTGCGGCCAGCGGTTGAATCTCGCCCCGGGAAAGCCCGCGGCGCAGGGATTCAACCTGCATATCAAAGGGATTTGAGCCACCCCCGCCGCCTTTGTAACGCCAATGAGCGGCCACACCGTATTCGGCGAAGGCGTGCATGCGCTCGGTGCGGATCTGAATCTCGACCACCTTGTCCTCGTCGGCATGCACCGCGGTATGCAACGACTGGTAGCCGTTAGGCTTGGGGCGGGCGATGTAGTCGTCGTACTCGCTCGGTATGGCGCGAAACAACTCGTGGACCACGGAAAGCGCACCATAACAATCCGTGACCGAGTCGACCTGCACCCGCAACGCCCGTACATCGAACAGCTCCTCGAAGGAGAGCTGCTTGCGCTGCATCTTCCCCCAGATGCTGTAGATGTGCTTGGGTCGACCGTAAACCTCCGAATGGATGCCGGCCTCGAGCAGTGCGCGATGCAGCTTGTCCTCGATCCGTCTGAGGTAGGCCTCGCGACTGGCACGCCGCTCATCGAGCAGTCGCGCGATCTCGACGTAGGTGGCCGGCTCGAGGTGGCGAAATGCGAGATCTTCAAGCTCCCACTTGATCTGCCCCAGGCCAAGCCGGTGGGCAATCGGGGCGTGGACCGCCAAGGTCATGCTGGCAAACTGCCGCCGCGCGCGCTCGTCCGGCTCATCGACCAGAACACGCATGCCCTCGAGCCGGTAGACCAGATCGATCAGCAAGGCACGCGCATCCTGCGCACCGGCAAGCAGCAGGCGCCGCCAGTATTCGCGCTGGCTTTCCGAGCGGGGGGCGGAATAACGCTCCTCCCAGTCACGCAGCCGCTCGACCGCCGCCAGCAGACGCTGTACATCCGTTCGGCCGGCGTGATCAAGCACTGTGTGATCGAGCGACTGGATCCGTGCCTGGGCCTGACCCAGACCGGCTGGGTCCGGCCCCGCCAAGCCAGGATCGGCCAGCAACGCGGCGACCAACGTCGGCAAGTCGGCCTGGAGATCCGCCAGCGCCAAGGCCACGCGTGGGCCCAAGCCGGCCAGCCCACCGCCCACAGCACCATCGGCATCACTCACGGTCGCCTGACAGAACCGCTCGATGGCCGAGACTGCCACAGGCGTGACTGTCTCACCCATTTCTGCCAACACCTGTTGCAGGCGCTGGCAGAGCTGGGTGGGATTGCTGTCGAGTGGATGCTTCATGATGATCAAATCGGTTGTCTTGTGAACTAACCAGCATCCTCGTATTGGGTTGCAGATGATTGCCGTGGCAATATCCTGTTGTAGCGGAACGCCGTCTGGGACAACAGACTGCGTGTCATCAAGATTATCACCCGACTCACCAGACGGGGTGGTATCAGGACGAAGGTACCCCATGGGAAAGAAGATCGACATTCACGCCGAGCACCACCGCATCAACCGCAACTCCTGGCTGCGGGCCGCGGTGATGGGCGCCAACGACGGCATCGTCTCGGTCTCGAGCCTGATACTCGGCTTTATCGCCGCGGGCAGCCCGCATTCGGCGATCGTACTGGCCGGCACGGCCGGGCTGGTCTCCGGCGCACTGTCGATGGCCGCCGGCGAGTACGTCTCGGTGCAGTCGCAGAAGGACACCGAGGAGGCGGACCTCGCCATGGAGGCGCGTGAGCTGGAGATCAACTTCGATCACGAGCTGGCCGAGCTGCGCGAGATATATATCGACCGCGGCCTCACGCGCGAAACAGCCCAAGAGACCGCCGAGCAGCTAATGGCCCACGACGCACTCGGGGCGCACGCCCGCGACGAGATGGGTCTGCACGAGATCACCCGCGCCCGACCATTCCTGGCGGCCTGGTCCTCGGCCGCAGCCTTCTCCGTCGGGGCGGGCCTGCCGCTGTTGACCGTCCTGTTCGGACCCCAGACGAGCATGATGACCGTCGTGGTCGTGATGACCCTGATCGCACTGGCGCTGCTCGGCGGCTTGGCTGCATACGCTGGTGGCGCATCGATGATCCGCGGCATCTCTCGGGTGTTGTTCTGGGGGGTTACCGCCATGGGCGTGACTGCGCTCATCGGCAGCCTGATCGGCTATCAGGTCTGACCTTCCGCCTCTGGCGAAGGAGACGACCTCGGCCATCGCGGTCGCACTGATCCACGGGCTGTGAATGGGGCGCTGGGCATGGCCCCTACTTTTTCAGGGCTAGCAGAACCAGCCGCGGAGACAACCAGCACGCTCCTACTGGGCACACATAACCATGAAAAAGGCCGACCCTCTCGGGCCGGCCTGATTTTATGCCTATTTTTATGCCAGCGGCTCAGGCCTCGCCGGTTTCAGGCGTGTGGTAGGCGGCGATGTAATTGGGTTCGCCCATCCGTTCGAGGAGCTCCAATTGACGCTGCAACCAATCGGCGTGTTCCTCCTCGTCGACCAGCAACCTCTCGAACAGCTTGCGCGTACCGACATCACCCTCGTCAGCGGCATCCTTGGAGGCTTTGCCGTAAAACTCGATCGAAGCCAACTCATCCGCCAGATCAGCCTTGAACATTTCGCTCAACGACGGCGCGCGCCGAACCACCTTGGCCTCGGTAACGACCGGGTCACCGCCGAGAAACAGCATACGGTCAATGAAGCTGCTGGCATGACCCAGCTCTTCCAGCATTTCAACATTCATCTTCTTCGATAGGCGATCAAGCCCCCAGTCCTCCAGCACACGGGCATGCAGCAGGTACTGATGGGTAGCAGCAATCTCCATCGACAGCGCCTGTTGCAGGTTCTTGAGTGTCTTTTCGTTCTTCTTGGCCTTGGCTGCACACATGGATCGAAGTCCTCCGTCATATCGTTTGATTTGAGTGGTCTTGTTTCCCGGCACACCGCCTCGAGCAGGCACCAGACTTCAAGCCCCTACTCCCCTGACCTTAGACGCCGAAGACGCTGGACGCGAATTTATTAGTCGAAAGGCCTTGGCGGCGACGCAACGGATTCTGGCTGCAGCGGGTTCTGGCCATAGAAGGAAGCAAGGTGCTCGTAAAGGCGAGGATCGAATTGCAGCAGCCTCTCGGGCCGACGGAAGAAGTATTCGCTGAGCACGGCGAAAAACTCGGCCGGGTTGGTAGCGGCATAGCAGTCGATCGATGGCTCGCCGCCGACATCAATCTGCCGGTTGAGCCGGTCGAAGGCGGCCTGGAAATCCGCAGTCCAACGGCGCCGATCCTGCCCCCTGGGCAATGGTGGAAATCCATTTACTGCCCCGTTTACTCCATCAATGAAATGCGCGACCTCGTGGATCACGACACTGCTTGCAGCGCCAGGACGGAGTCCGGCCTCGATGTCGCCCCAGGAAAGCACCAGCGTGCCGTGCGACCAGGCCTCGCCGGCGCGCAGGCCGCGCACCTCGTGCACTACTCCGGCCTCGTCCATCTCCTCGTGATCGACCACAAAGGCATCGGGATAGACCACCACCGAACGAATGCCTTTCAACCAGTCCAGGCCCAACTCGAGCACTGGCAACGCTGCCAATGCGGCGATACGTAGCTGCGCGGCGTCGGAAATCTCCATGCCACCGGCGGCGTAGAAGGGTCGGCCGGCCAAAAACCGTCCCGCCAGCCGCCGCAATCGCTCGGCCTGCTCTGCCGACAAGCGGGCCAGTTCAGGCTGTGCGCGACAGAGCGCTGACCAGGTAGCAACGGGAATCTCAACGGTCGAGGAAAACCGGCCGCCGAACAGGCGGGCAAGCCATTGCCCAAGCCATTGCCAGGCCGCCAGCAACCAGGACATCCACGACCTGGACATCAGTGCTGGCCTGCCCGGCAGAAGCGCAACGGCTTGGTGGCAGGAATCGTTGCCGGACGTTCATTCATCCAAGATCCTCCGATGCAATGAAAATGACTTGATCGGACACCAGGACAGCGCCCAGACAATAGATCCAGGAAGCTAGGGAAGCTCAGGCACTGGCGGTGATCCGACCATCGACGATGTGCAAGGTGCGATCCATGCGCGCAGCCAGCTCAAGGTCGTGGGTGACCAGCACGATGGCGCTGCCCATGGCCTGATTGAGTTCAAGCATGGCATTGACAGCATCCTCGGTGCTCTTGGTGTCGAGGTTTCCGGTGGGCTCGTCGGCCAGGACAACCGCGGGGCGGGTCACCAGCGCGCGGGCGATCGCGACCCGCTGGCGCTCACCGCCGGAAAGTTCGCCGGGGCGGTGTGCCAGTCGATGGCCCAGACCGACGCGCTCGAGCAGCACCCGGGCCTCGGCTTCGGCCTGTTCACGCCCCATGCGGCGAATGATCAAGGGCATGGCCACGTTGACCAGCGCCGAGAATTCCGGCAACAGGTGATGTGCCTGGTAAACGAAGCCCAGGTGACGATTGCGCAGCTGCCCACGCCGCCGCTCGCCCAGAGCCGAGAAGCGCTCACCAGCCAGCCAGACCTCACCCTCGGTGGGCTGGTCCAGCCCCGCCAGCAGAGACAGCAGGCTCGACTTGCCGGCCCCCGAGGCGCCGACGATGGCCACCCGCTCGCCGGCACGGATGGTCAAGTCGATCCCGCGCAACACCTCGACGTTGAGATCACCCTCGCGGTAGGTGCGGATCAGGCCTCGGGCCTCGAGCACAGGGCGATCGGTCGGCAACGACTCACTCATAGCGCAAGGCCTCGGCCGGCTGGACACGCGAGGCACGCCAGGCCGGGTAGAGCGTGGCGAGAAAGGACAAGGCAAAGGCCATCAACCCGATCAGACCAATATCGCTCCAGTCGAGCCGCGAGGGTACCTCACTGATGTAGTAGACGTCTGCCGGCATGAAACGGGTACCGACAATTCCCTCGATCCAGGGCACGATCACGTCGATGTTCTCGGCAATCAGCACGCCAACAGCGACGCCCACCAAGGTGCCGATCAGACCGATCACCACCCCTGTGATCATGAAGATCACCATGATCGACCCGGGGCTCGCTCCCAGCGTGCGCAGAATGGCAATATCGGCCTGCTTGTCGGTAACCAGCATTACCAAGGTCGAGACGATATTGAACGCCGCTACCGCAACGATCAGCGACAGGATGATGAACATGACGGTGCGCTCGATCTGGATCGCGCGGAAAAAATTGGCGTTCGACTGGGTCCAGTCCTGGGCCACATAGGGATAGCCGAGGCGATGATTGAGTTCGCGCGCCACCGCCGGGGCAGCAAAGATATCGTCGAGTTTCAGTCGCAGCCCGGAAACCCCCTCGCCGGTGCGGAACAGCGCCTGGGCATCGGCAATATGGATCATGGCCGTGCCGCGATCGTACTCATACATGCCCACCTCGAAGATACCGACCACGGTGAACCGCCGCTGTCTCAGCATGCCACCGACCGGGGTGACCGCCACATCCGCGCTGATCAACATCAGCCGGTCACCCACGCCAACGCCCAGCGAACGGGCCAGGGCCGAACCGAGCACGATGCCGAACTCGCCCGGCTTGAGATCATCGAGCACACCTTCCTGCATATGGCTGCCGATATTCGTGACCGGTATCTCGAGCGCCGGGCGAATACCGCGGACGATCGCTCCGGAAACCGCCGAACCGGCCGAAAGCATGCCCTCGGACTGCACGTAGGGGGCGGCCGCCAGTACAGTGGGATTTTCCTCCACCCGTTCGACCACCGCCGGCCAGTCCGAGAGCGTGCCGCCCTGCTGCCCGATAGTGACATGCGCCGTCATGCCGAGGATGCGCTCGCGCAACTCGTCCTGGAAACCGTTCATCACCGAAATCACCACGATCAGAGCGGTCACCCCGAGGGTGATGCCGATGATCGAAGTCGCCGATATGAACGACACAAACCGGTTGCGGCGCTTGGCCCGCGTGTACCGCAACCCGATCATCCATTCGAATGTCCGTCCCATCCGACCCCTCGTGTACTCTCGATCAAGTGAATCAGCTCAGCCCAGGGGTCAGCCCCAAAAAATCAACCCGGGGAACCCGGTGCGCAACCGCGCAGGCTGCCCCACTCACGGCCCACCGCCGGGTGACGAGCTTGCAGCATGGCCGAACGTGACGCAGACTAGCGGAAAATCCCGCCGTGAGGAGCCGATTCGGCACCCTGGGCGGAGGACTCCGCCCGGGATGTCGCGGCAAGACAACAGCGACGCCCCAATCCAGTCACCTAGCCAATCACTCGGGCAATAACTCAAGGAACGAGCTAACTCAATGAAAGCGTTGACCCACTTCACCCGACCACTGGCAATCATCGCGATTGCGATCGCTGCGACCTTCGCCACCACCGCCCAGGCGCAGCCCGACCAAGCAGCCGTTCACCAGGCAGTCCACGGCCTGACACAGGCCCAGATTATTGCCCGTTTCGGCGAGCCGGAAAAACGCCACGCCCCAGTCCCGGCCCATGGCAAGCCGCCCACGCCGCCGATCAGCCGTTGGGATTACAGTGATTTCAGCATCTATTTCGAGAACCACATCGCCCTGCATCGTGTCGAGCACAGGAAATTCTCACGCCAATGACTACACTGGTCTTGTGACCAGCCCAAATTCTCGACATTGATAATAGGAGTGAATGATGGAAGCCAATATCGGCATGATCGACAAGTGGTTACGGATCGTGGTGGGCGTGGTATTGATCGCCTTGGCCCTGTTCGGTGTGATCGGCTGGTGGGGTTACATCGGCATTATTCCACTGGCGACTGGCGTGATCAATTTCTGCCCCGTCTATCGACTGATCGGCCTTGACACGCTCGGCGCGAACAAGGACCGCTCCGACGGCTCGTCAGGTGACGGCCCCGCCTGAAGCACCTCCACCGTCACCAAGGGACGCTCTGCACGAATCGATGCCCGCCCCGCCCCGGCCCTCCGCCGGGGCGGGGTGCGTTTCTGCCGACCCGGCTATTCCAGCTTCAATGCCATTCATCACCGCGCGCCACTGGCCGACCATTGCTGTACTGCTTGCGTCGCTGATCGCGTCAGTACTCGTCGCCGCACCCAGCGCACAGGCGAGTCCGGTGCCACCGGCGGCGGCCTCGCTGCCGGCATGGATCGACGAGGCCTCGGGCCTGGCCCGCTCACTACGCCACCCGGAGCTGCTCTGGACGCATAACGACAACATCAACCACCCGGGCTCGGCGCAGCGGATAACACCGTTCTTGTATGGGATCGGCCCCGATGGCCAGCAACA
Organism: Halothiobacillaceae bacterium; assembly: GCA_041676845.1. GTDB lineage: Bacteria > Pseudomonadota > Gammaproteobacteria > Halothiobacillales > Halothiobacillaceae > Guyparkeria. The sequence continues at coordinate 95,969 of JBAYRD010000003.1, forward strand.
CATCAGCCTTGAGCTGACCGGGATCATCCAGCGCGACTGGGAATCGATCGAATGCGCTCTGGTCGACGGCCGGGAGATGCTGATCGTCGCCGACAGCGGCGACAACCGCGACAGCTGGCCTGACTATGTGCTCTGGTTCATTCCGGAACCGGAGACACTACCCGTCACGGGCAAGGCACAGGCCGAACCCGAGGCGCTGCTGCGCTATCGCTACGCCGATGGCCCGGCGGATACCGAGGCGATGACCGTCGACCCCGCCAGCGACCAGATTCTGCTGCTGAGCAAGCGCGAGAAGCCCCCACGCCTCCATGCCTTGCCACTGTCCGAGCGCGAGCCATTCCCCCCCGCCGATGGGCGCAATGAACACCAGTGCTTGGCCGAGGCCGCCATTCACGAGGCACGCTTGATCGGCTCAATGGGCGGGCTGGTGCCGGCCGATCCGATCGCCCGCCTGCTCGCACCACTGACCAATCTGCCGACCGGCATGGCACTGTCAACTGATGGGCAGCTGCTGGCCGTGCTGACCTACTCCACGCTCTATTTTTTCCATCACAAGGCCGAAAAGGGTTGGGCCGAAACGATCCGCCGCCCGATCGCCTCGCGCTCGCTGCCGCGTATCGACCAATGGGAGGGCGTCGCCTTTTCCAGCGACGGCCGCTACGTCACCATTGTGCGCGAGGGGGTCGGTGACGGTGCGATGCTACATTTGGCGGTGCCGAAGGCCGCCCGGGCCGCGCCGACGAAACAGGGCCAACACCAACCACGGCCATGAGGAGGTCGACCATGATTCGCATGCATTTGCTGGTCAGTGGCCGCGTGCAAGGCGTGTTTTTCCGCAGGTTCACCCGACGCGTGGCACTCGACCACGGCCTGTCCGGCTGGGTCCGCAACCTGGCCGATGGCCGGGTCGAGGCCGTCTTCGAAGGCGACCGTACCAAGGTGCTGGCGGCGATGGAAAAACTGCGGAAAGGCCCGCCGCGGGCACGGGTCGAGGAGATCGACGGGCGCGAGGAGTCACCTGAAGGACTTGCCGGCTTTCTGGTGCGCGACTGAGTTGACCGACCAGTCAGCCGGCCAAACGCGCTCCTGCAATGAACAACTGGTAAAGACCGAAAGCGATCACCATTCCACCAGCGATCCACCGCACCCACTGGCGCTGCACAAACGCCGCCAACTGCGCGGCGAACGCGCCCATCGCCAGCAAGTTGGGCAGCGTGCCCAGTCCGAACCCGAGCATCAACAGGGCGCCTTGCAATGGCCCGCCGGCCGACAGCGCCCAGATCAGCACGCTATAGACCAGCCCGCAAGGCAGCCAGCCCCAGACCAGCCCCAGACCGAAGGCCTGACCGGGCGAACGGACCGGCATCAGCCGCCGCCCAATCGGCTCGATGAAACGCCACAGCCGCGAACCCGCCTGTTCGATACGCGTCAGACCAAACCACCAGCCGCCGACATACAACCCCATCATCACCATGAACAGGCCGGCGATGCCCAGCAGTATCAGCTGGGCATGCTGCATCGGCACCAGCGACAGACCCAGTAACCCCACTGTACCTGCGATCGCCCCGGCGACGGTGTAGGAGGTAATCCGCGCCACGTTATAGGCCAGCAGATAAGGCAGCAGGCGCAACGGACGCTCGCGGACCTCAGCAGGCAAGCTGAAGGTCAGTGCCCCGACGATGCCGCCGCACATGCCCACGCAGTGCACGCCGCCGAAAAAGCCGACGGCCAGCGCGGCGAAGAAGCTGATGTTTTCCGGCATGGAGCCTCCCCTTATGCGGGTCCCCTGTAGGTCGCCTGATCGGATCCGAATGCTGCCCGCATTTCCCGGTCACGACGATCCGGTCACGGCCAGGCGACAGCTTTTCGTACAATGGGTCAAATGAGTCATCCTGTCGACAGTACCGATCCAGCGAGTATTCTCGCGTATATCAACGCCAACCGCGATCACCTGGCCCTGCGTCATTTGCCACAGATCGACCGGCAGCTGCGCCGGCTGGAGGGCGGTCCGCCTGACCAGGACGCCCTGCACCGGCTGGTCGACCGGGTCACGGCTGCCGCCGACGAAGTGGCGGCCCGCGAGGCGCTCGCCATCGATATCGCCTACCCCGAGAACCTGCCGGTCTCCGGGGCGCGCGAGGAGATCATCGCGGCCATCCGGCAGCATCCGGTGATCATCGTCGCCGGCGAGACCGGCTCTGGTAAGACCACCCAGATACCAAAAATGCTGCTCGAGCTGGGCTACGGTCGTCGCGGGCTGATCGGTCACACCCAGCCCCGACGGATTGCGGCGCGCAATGTCGCCCGACGACTGGCCGAAGAACTCGATGAAGGCGCAGCCGGTGGCGATGGCCGCACGGCGATCGGCTACAAGGTACGCTTCTCCGACCAGACTCGCCCCAACAGCCGGGTGGCAGTGATGACCGACGGCCTGCTGCTGGCCGAGCTGCAGCACGACCGCGACCTGCTGCGCTATGACGCGCTGATCATCGACGAGGCCCACGAGCGCAGCCTCAACATCGACTTTCTGTTGGGCGTGATCAAGCGCCTGCTGCCCCGCCGGCCGGATTTGCGCGTGATCATCACCTCGGCGACCATCGACCCGGAGCGCTTCGCCGATCACTTCTCCGACGACCGACGACCGCGGCCACCGACCATCTCGGTCAGCGGTCGCGGCTACCCGGTGGAGCTGCGCTACCGCCCGCCCGAGACCGATCGCGACGAGGAACTCAGCTCATCCATCGCCCGTGGCGTAATGCATGCGGTCGACGAGCTGGTCCATGAGGGACCAGGCGATATCCTGGTGTTCCTACCGGGTGAACGCGAAATCCGCGAGACTGAACGCCAACTTTCGCGCCACGGTCTAAAAAACACCGAAATTCTGCCGCTCTACGCACGCCTATCCCCGGCTGACCAGCAGCGCGTATTCGCCCCGCATGCCGGACGGCGGATCGTGCTGTCGACCAACGTCGCCGAGACCTCGTTGACCGTGCCAGGCATCCACTACGTGATCGACTCCGGTGTGGCGCGGATCAACCGCTACCACCCGCGCGCCCGACTCCAGAAACTCGGAGTCGAGCCGATCTCGCAGGCCTCGGCCAGCCAGCGGGCCGGGCGTTGTGGCCGGATCGCCCCGGGCGTGTGCATCCGCCTCTATGAGGAAGAAGACTTCGACAGCCGCCCAGCCTTCACCGACCCGGAAATTTTGCGCAGCAACCTCGCCTCGGTGCTTTTGCAGCTGGACGCGCTCAAACTCGGCCGGGCTGAAGAATTCCCGTTCATCGACCCGCCGGAACCGCGCCAGTTGGCCACCGCCCGCAAACATCTGTTCGAGCTGCGCGCGCTCGACCAGCAAGGTCGGCTGACGGACATCGGCCGACAGCTTTCACGCCTGCCGATCGACCCAGCACTGGGCCGGATGATCGTCGCGGCCCGAGAACACGGGGAGCGGGCGACCGAGGACATGCTGGTGGTTGCCGCCTTCCTCGCCATCCAGGACCCGCGCGAACGCCCCACCGACCAACGCGGCGCGGCCGATACCGCCCACGCCGAATTCGCCCTGGCCGATTCGGACTTCGCCAGCGCGATCTCGCTATGGTCGGCATGGCACGAGCTGCGCCGCCACAAGAGCCGACGCCAGGCACGCCAATGGGCGATCAAGCGCTTTCTCAACGCCAACCGCCTGATCGAGTGGCACGATCTGGTTGGCCAGCTGCGCCAGTCGGTCGACGAGATGTTTCGCATCCGCCTGCCTGGCTTCGAACCCATCGTCATGCCGGACAAGCCAGCCGCGGGTGAGAAACCCAAGCTGCCAGCGGCGCTCGCCGGGCGGATCGAGCAACTCCACCAGGCGGCACTCGCCGGGCTGCTCGACCAGATCGGCATGCGTGATCCCGCCCCGCCCAAGAGCTACCAGAAGGCTGCCGGCGATCACCGCGGCAAGAAACGTCGCGCCCCGACCGTGTATCTGGGCGCGCACAATCGCCGCTTCTACCTGTTCCCCGGCTCGGTGACCGTCAAGGCCCAGCCCAAGTGGATGGTTGCCGCCGAAATCGTCGAGACCACACGGGTGTTCGCGCGCATGAATGCGCCGATCAATCCGCGCTGGCTCGAATCGATCGCCAGCCATCTGATCACCCGCGAGTACAACGAGCCGACCTGGGAGGTGAAATCCGGCCGGGTGACTGCCTTCGAGACCGTGCGCCTGTTCGGCCTGCCGATCATCACCAAGCGGCGGGTCGACTTTGGCGCCATCGACCCGCTCGAGGCGCGCGAGATCTTCATCCGCCGCGCGCTGGTCGAAGGCGATTTCGAGTCTGCCCAGCCATTCTGGCAGCACAACCAGGCCCTGATCGACGAAATCCATCAGCTTGAAGCCAAGCTGCGTCGCCCAGCCTACCTGGTCGACGAACAGGCCCTGTTCGATTTCTACCACGCACGCTTGCCCGCGGACGTCACCGACGCGCGCAAGTTGCAGCACTGGATCAAGAAAGACCGCGCCGCAGCCGGCAGTCTTGAGCTGACCCGCGACGATCTGCTGGCTGCCGAGCCCGACGACCAGCGCCTGGCCAAGCTGCCCGATCACTGGCAGGCCGGCCGCTATCGGCTCAAGCTGAGCTATCACTTTGCCCCCGGCGAACCGGACGACGGGGTGAGCCTGCACCTGCCCATCGGCCTGCTGGAGTCGTTCGACGCTGCTCCCACCACTCACCTGGTGCCGGGCCTGCGCCGCGAGAAGATCGAGACCTTGATCCGCTCTTTGCCCAAGGCCACACGACGACACTTCGTGCCGGCCCCGAGCTTTGCCGAGGCGGTCGATGAGCGCATCAGTGACACCGAACAGCCCTTGACGCAGGCGGTGGCCGACGAACTCCGCCGCATGACCGGGCATCAGATCGACCCAGCGCTGTTTGACGAACAGAAACTCCCCGACCATCTGCGCATGCGTTTGGTCGCCATCGACGAGGATGGTGAGCCGATCGATGCCGACCGCGATATCAACGCCCTGCGCGGTCGACAGACACAACGCAGCCGACAGGCCTTCGAGCAGCGCTCGAAACACCGCCTCGAGGACCATCGCACCAGCGAGTGGGACGTCGACAAGCTGCCCGACACCCTGACCATCGACAGCGGCGGGGCGCAGTTCGAAGCGCATCCGGCGCTGGTCGACGACAATGATGCCGTACGCGTCGAGTTGATCGACGACCCCGAGCGCGCCCGTCTGGTGCATGAGGCCGGCGTGGTCCGGCTGTTGCTGCTGGCCCGCCCGCAACAGGTCCGGCAGGTCGAGTCCGACCTGCGTGCCGATCGCTCGCTGGACACGGTGCGGCTACACTACAGCCGCCTGAAGACCAGCCGGCCGCTGCCCGCGGAAGGCATGCATCGACCCAGGCGCGCCGACCGCACCTTCGACCAGGAGTTGATCTTTCGCGCCACCTGGCAGCTCGCAATAGCCGGCGAGCCGCCGGTGCGCGATGCAGAAACCTTCCAGGAACGACTAGGGCGTCTGGACCACGGCCCGGGTGAACGAGTCGCAGCATTGGCGCAATCGGTCAAGGCAATCCTCGAGCAGCAGCATCGCCTGCGCCGCCAACTGGGCGGTAACCTGCCGCTATCGGTGATCGAAGCCGCCCGCGAGATCGGCGAGCAGCTCGACCTGTTGGTCCACCCGGGCTTTATCTGGCTGGCGAGCGACGAGCGGATCGCCGCCCTGCCGCGTTATCTCGAGGGCGCCGAAAAGCGCCTGGAGAAGACCGAACGACAACCCGAGCGTGACCGGATGCTGCGCGTGTCCTTCGCGCCATTGGCCGAGCAGGTGAGAGTCCGCCTGACCAGCGGCAGGCCCAACCTGGTCGAATGGCATCGCCACGAGGCCCTGCTCGATCTGCTGGAAGGCCATCGTCTGGCGACCTTCGCCCAGGAACTGGCCGGCAAGGCCGCGCCGAAGGCCAAGGACATCGAACAGGCCCTGGCGCACGATGCAACCTGAATTCTCGGCAGGCGGCTCACGGCAGAACGCGCTAGGGAAATCGAAAGAGCTCTTTCGCTGCGCATGCAGCCGTGGCCAGTCGCTTGCGGCTGGTCTATACAAAGACCATGGCCACTGTCTCGGAGGGCCCAAAAAATGGCCGATAACGTGGCCAAGGAAACAGCCAGAAAAACGATCCGCAAGATGGGATTTTTCCATCTGCCATCAGGACTGATCGTGCTCGTCACACTGGCGGCAGTGACCGGCGCCGTGTCGGCGCAAGAAACCGAGACCGTCTACAAATGCACCCTCCCCGACGGGCGCATTGTCTATTCCGACCAACCCTGCAATAGCCAGGACAACGGCCAGATGGAGGTGCAGACAATCACGGCGCCCGCAGCCGGCCGTGGCGGAGAAGCAGCGCTGGAAGGCATCGATCGACTGGCCCGGGAATACGACGAGCGCCGCGAGGCCGAGCGCAAGGCCCGGGAAGAGGCCGAGCGACGAGCACTCGAGCAGCGACGGACCAGTCCGGAGGTCGTGGTCGTCACCCCCTGGCAAAGCAGTGGCGGGGGTTACCCCTATGGTTACCCGGTCGCACCCTATGACCGTTATCGCAATCCATCATACGGCGGTGGCCTACGGCTCAACGACGACGGGCTGTCGCTGTGGTTCGGCAATCGCCGCCCGCTGCCGCGATACCACCAGAACCACAGGCCGCCGTACCCGGGCAGCAGCCGGCCGCCGCGCGATCCGTATTCCGTTGACGGCCGCCCGATCAAGGAGCCAGGCTACTCGGGCCAATATCCGGGCGGCTTCCCCGGCTATCGCTGAGATAATCGCCGTGGTGGCGACTGCCGCCAACGAACGGAATCTGCGACAATCGTCACCCCACTCACAGCCAGATACCCCGACCATGCAGGCCCACATCTACAAAAGCCGCAAGAATCCCGACATGTACCTGTTCGTGTCTGAGGGCCAGGACCTCGACGAGCTGGATGCCATGGTGCGCGAGCGCTTCGGTGTCCTCGAGTTCGTCATGGCGCTGGACCTGTCCGACGATCGGCAGCTGGCCCGGACCGACACCGCCACGGTGCGCGACCATCTGGAAAAACTGGGCTTTCACTTGCAGATGCCGCCCACCGCGGTCAACTGGGCACACTGGGACAATCTCAAGGCCGGCATCCGCGCCGGCAAGGCGCGGCCGGAATGATCCATCCAGTCAGCCGGCTGGTCGGCCTGCTGTTCACTGCCCTTCTGCTGGCCGGCTGCGGCCTGTCCGGACCGGATCGAGCCGACCTGCAATCGATCCTGCAGCAGGAACTCGACCCCAGCGGCGAGGTGGTCGTGGTCGATTCGATCGAGCAGATGAATATCGCCGAGCAGGGCGATATTTGGCTGGTAGACGTGAAGGCGACCTTGCGCTTTCCACAGAGTCTCGCCGAGGTAGTCCGGGACATGCAGGAAGATGGCGACCTAGCCCAAAACCTCGGGCGACTGGGCCTGATGCTGCGTTTCGGCCAGTTCGAGGCCGGCGAAACCCAGCCGTACCAGACCCGTCTGAAACTGATCAAGGGCAGAAGCGGCTGGATGCGAGCCGAGCCGGAAGGCGGCTGACACCACCGTTCGGCGTCGGGCGGATCAGAGCGCGGCGATCTCGTGCAGCCGGTCGAAATCCAGTTCGATACCGTTGTGGGCGACAAACATCGGGTTGAGCAGCGACTCGCGCGTGTTGTAGCGCAGCGGCTGACCAGCCAGGTCGGTCAGGAAACCGCCGGCGGCCTCCAGCACACACTGCGAGGCCGCCGTGTCCCATTCCGATGTTGGCCCGAGGCGCGGGTAGAGGTCGGCCTTGCCCTCGGCGACCAGACAAGTCTTCAGAGAGCTGCCGCAGCGCAATACGTGGGCCTCGGCCCCGGGTCGGGAGAAGGTCTCGATCAGTTGCATCTCGCGCCGGCCAGCATGCGAACGCGACAAGGCAAGCGTGGGCGGATCGGCTACCGGTCGCACCCGGATGGGGTATCCCTTGCCGTCGTCATACCGCCACGCCCCCATACCACGGAGCGCGGCATATTCGAGACCAAACGCCGGGGCGAGCACTACCCCGAGCACCGGATCGCCGGCGTCGATCAGGGCGATGTTCACCGAGAACTCACCGTTGCGCTTGATGAACTCGCGCGTCCCGTCGATCGGGTCGACCAGCCAGTACCGCTTCCACTCGCGCCGCAGGCCCCACGCGGGTGCCTCCTCTTCCTCGGTGAGCACCGGCCAGCCACCGTCCAGCCCGGCAAGTTGCTCGGCAATCAGCTGATTGGCGACCAGATCGGCCTCGGTGACCGGTGAGGAATCAGCCTTGCGCTCGACCGAGAAGTCCTGCTCGTAGAGCGTCATGATGGCGACGCCCGCGTCCTCGGCGATCGCCCGCACTGCATCGAGCAGTTCGTGACCGACCACGGCCGAACCACCGGAGCGATGGTTGTCATCCGGATGTTGGCTTTCGTTCACGCCGCACCCTCCCTGTTACGGCGTTGCCGATAGGCGCGCACCAGATACATCGCCGCAAGCGAGCGGGCTTCCGAGCAGGTCCCGGAAGCCGCAAACTCATCGAGCTCGGCTATCGACAGGGTGCTGACCTCCAGCGGCTCGGGCTCATCGCCGGGCAGGCGCGCCGGATAGAGCGACTCGGCCAGCACCAACTGGACGCGCTGACCCGAATGAGTCGGCGCCATGGTCAGTTCGTTCAAGCAAGTCAGTCGGCGGGCTCCGAAGCCGGCCTCCTCCATCAACTCGCGGCTGGCGGCCTCCAACGGGGTTTCCCCTGTGTCGATACGACCCTTGGGCAGGCCAAGTTCATAACGCTCCGTGCCGCATGCATACTCACGGATCAGCACGAACTCATCGTCGGCCGTCACCGCGGCGATGATCACCCCCCCGGCAGATCTGCTGCCCTTCAAGCGCTCGAAGCTCACCTCGGTGCCATTGTCGAATCGCAGATCCACCTCTTCGATCCGAAACAGCCGAGTTTCCGCCAGCGTACGGACGGCCTTGATGGTCGGCGGCGCAGTCAAGGACATAAACAATTCGATCCTGCAGACATGGAGCCGCCCATTGTAACCGACAAGCGTAGCCCGCTGAGATGCCCGTCCGGATGGACGCCGTTCATGATCAACCGTAATGTCCGCCCACGGCCAACATCCAGGCCGAGATAGAGTCAACGCTGTGGCCAGCGCTTGCCTTCATGCACGCCTTTGCCAACAATGCGCGCCGACATCAGTGGTGGCGCCCCGAATTCGACGACGGGCGCTGAAACAGGGAAGCAGGTCGAAGGCCTGCGCTGCCCCCGCAACGGTAGGTGGTGACGCCGGCATCATTCCGCCACTGACCCTCACGGGTCGGGAAGGCGATGCCGATAGACCACAAGCCCGGAGACCGGCCTCTGATCGGCTTTTTCGACCTGCGGTGGGCAGGTCGACCCAGTGATCTTGCAACCATGACACAGCGTTCTTTCCTGCGGCCCATGGCCGCCAGCCTCGGTGGCCTCGCCCTTCTGGCCAGCGCCAACATCTCGGCCAGCGACCGGCTGGGCCCGATCAACATCACTGCCAGCCGTGCCGCGCCACTGCCGGCCCCGGCCATGCCCGAGACGGTGATCACCCGTGCGGAGATCGAACGCAGCCAGGCCCGCTCGCTGGCCGAACTGCTGCAGGGTCGAGCCGGACTGAACGTGACCAATCTCGGCGGTGCCGGCAAGCCGACCAACATCTCCATCTGGGGACAGGGCGCCAGCCGTACGGCGGTGTTCATCGACGGCATCCGGATCGGTTCGGTCTCAGCCGGACAGTCTTATCTTGAACACATCCCGCTAGCGCAGGTCGAGCGAGTCGAGATCGTCCGCGGGCCGCGCTCCGGCCAATGGGGCGCGGATGCCGGCGGTGGCGTAATCCAGATCTTTACTCGTCAGAACAGCGATCCGGGCACGAATATCGCGGGGGGCATCGGGGGCGGAGGCCGCGGTCAGCGCGAAGCGGACCTGCATGTCGGCGGACGACAGGGTGGCTTCGACTACTCGCTGGGCGCGGCACTCCAGCAGACGGACGGCTTCGATGCGCAAAGTGACCCGAACACGAGTCCGGACGATGACGGCTACAAAAACAAATCCGCGCAGGCACAGCTCGGGTACCGCTTCGACAACGGTGGCCACGTCAGTACCCAGGTTCTTGCCAGCACGGCCGAGGTGGATTACGACGGGGCATTCCAGGATTACAGCGAAATCGAACAACGTACCTTCGGCATATCGGGATCGAGCGGGCGCATCGGTTTCTGGCAGCTACGCGCTCGGGCCGGGCGTCATGTCGACGACCAGGACAGCTACAAGGGGGATGCCTTCGTCTCCCGTTTCGATACCCAACGCGACACGCTATTTCTCGCCAACGATTTTTTCATCTCTCGAAACACGACCCTGACCATCGGCGCGGATCGCACCGACGACAAGCTCGCCAGCAACTACGACTTTGATGAGCGCAGCCGACGCAACCGAGCCCTATTCGCCCAGGCCAACGTGGCCGTAGGCCAGCATCTCGAGATGCAGGCTGCCCTGCGGCGGGACTTCAACGAGCAGTTCGGCACGACCAATACCGGCTCGCTCGACCTGTCCTATGCACTCACCGATCGATGGACCCTGACCGCCGGCCATGGCACGGCTTTCACCGCTCCGTCGTTCAACTACCTGTACTTCCCCGGATCCGGCAACCCGGACCTGGATCCGGAGCGGACCCGCACCAGTCGGGCAGGAGTCCGTTGGTCGCATGCCAACTGGTCGCTGGATGCCACCGCCTTCCGGACCACTGCCGATGACCTGATCGCCAGTCCGCCGCCATTCTACCAACCCTACAATGTGGACGAGGCGACCATCCGAGGGGCCGAGCTCAATGCCTCCTGGTCGTCCACTGACTGGACCAGCCAGGCCAGCCTCACCTACCTGTCAACCGAAGACCGGGCCACGGGTGACCGCCTGGCGCGTCAACCTCGCTGGAGCGGCCGACTTGACCTGGATCGCCGACTGGGACCGGTGTCTCTCGGCACGGCTCTGCACGGCCAAAGTGGCTCGAAGGGCGGCCCATGGGTCGAAGACAATCAGGGCTTCTTGACCGCGGACCTACGCGCCAGCTACCGCTTTGAGCGTCACTGGCGGATTGAGGCGCGCCTGCAGAACCTTTTCGATCGCGACTATCAGGTGATCCATGGTTACAACGAAGCACCACGCGGATTGTTTGTGGGCCTGCGCTACGGCCGGTAAGATGAGCAGTCCTATTCTCAGGCTTTCAGGATCGTGCCAACATGCCTAACTCGTCGATCAACCGCCTTTTCCCGACCGGCCAGATCACCAATCGGGCCACCGGCCTGACGTTGCTGGCGCTGCTCGCACTGTCGATGCTCGCCACGCGTTACCACCACTTCAGCTCGGTGCTGCACCTGGCCGACACCTCCTGGGCGGTGTTCTTCCTTGCCGGCCTTTGGTTTCGCTCAACCCGTGTGCTGTTCGGACTGCTGGCCGTCGCGGTCCTGGTCGACCTGGGCAGCGTCGCACTGGATGGGGCCGCCATGGCCAGCTGCTTCTCACCTGCCTATCCGGGCGTGTTGCTCGCCTACGCAGCCCTGTGGGGCGCCGGTCGACTCGCCGGCAAGTGGTTGGCTGTGCCCCGCTCAGCAACCCCCTCGGCCACCCTGATCGGGATCGGCGGCATCGCACTGGCATTGACCATCGGCGCGGCGGCGGCCTTCATCATCTCGAATGTCACCTTCTACGCGTTCTCAGGCCAATTCGAGACCATGACCGCTGGTGAATATACCGCCGTTGTTGCTCCCTACCTGCTCGGCTATCTGAGCACCGCGGCCGGCTACACGACCCTGGCCTTGGTGGCCCTCGCTGCCTTTCAACTGCTACGGGAAAGCAACTGGCGTCACCGCCACAGCTGACTTGATATCGCCTCGCCCCGGACGGGGCCTTGACGGAAAGCAAACAACCCCGGCCACCTATGCGGTGGACCGGGGTTGTTTTTTGGAGCAAGGCCCCTGTGGTGCGACGTCATGGAACGGCGCAGCCCTGACGACGCAAGACTATACTCCGACCTGCTACGTCAGCTCGCGATCTTCCTCGTTCCCTGGGCGATTGCCGAGGCTGTCGACCACATGACCCCCCACTCCTGAACGATCGCCCAGATCATCATTCAGGCGACCATTATCCTGGCGATCATCCCGGCGCATCCGCTCGATACGCTCCTCAAGCACCCGAATATCCGGGATTGCGGTCAGGCGGCCATCCAGCCGCACCACCGCTCGCCACAACGGATTGTCTTGCGGGCCAGCGCTCTGGAGCTGGGCCCGGGTGACCTGCTCCGTACGGGGCACACCCGACAGCAGCAGAGCGAAGTACGGCAGCGCCCGCTCCGGATCAGTGCCGTAGAGTACCGCGCAGCGCACTCGACGCCCGATGGTGGGCACCGATTCGCCGTTCATCGCCTCCAGACTGACCAGTGGCACACGTTGCCCCCGCCAGTCCACGTTGGTCGCCTCGTTGCGGCTGAGCCGGATGCTGCCATCGGGGAGTGACACGTCCGTGATCTCCGCGATCAAGGCGTAAGGAACCAGGAGCTCAATGTCGGTAAGTTGGGTCGGCAGGCGCACCACACGAACAGACTCGTCATGCGCCTGAGACTCATGCTGTTGGACCTGCCGGGCGGCCTGATTCCGTTCAATCGACATTCTCTTCTCCCGTAGTCAGGGCTTCGCGATCCGCGCTGGTGGATGGCAGCAACCGTTCGACGGTATCGATCAGGTCGGATTCAGTATAAGGCTTGCCGAGATAGGCTGACACACCCAGATCGTCAGCGCGGGCACGGTGCTTCTGCCCGGTACGTGACGAAATCATCACCACCGGAGTATCCCTCGTCGCCGGATCATTGCGGATCGCACCGAGCAATTCAAAGCCATCCATGCGCGGCATCTCGATATCGGTCAATACCAGGTCAGGCAAGCTGTCTTGCAGCAGGCCGAGGGCCTCGACTCCATCACGCGCCAGCAGCACATCGTAATTGTTGCGCTCCAGAGTACGCTCGGTGACTCTACGCACGGTGAGCGAGTCGTCCACCACCAGCACCGACGGGCGAGCCCGCTGGGGTTTGGGCCTTGACCGATCTTCCAGACCACGCTGATAGTCGCGTCGCTGGAACTGCTGGGCCAGCTCAAAGAGCTCAAGTACCAGGATCACGTCCCCATCGTCAGCAATGGTCGCCCCCGACAGCCCCGGAACTCGACCCAACTGCGGCCCGAGCGACTTGACGAACAATTGAATGCCGCCTAGCTGCCGGTCAACATGCAGGGCAAAGCGGCGCTCGCCGAGCTTGAACAGCAGGACCGGACGAATGGCTGCAACGTCCTGCCCGGTCTCCGGCGGTGGCTGTCCCCAAAGCAGCTCGCCCAGGTAGTAAAGCGGAAAGTCCTCGCCGTTATATTCGATTTGTGGCGTCTCGGCGCGATAGTGCTCGACCAGCGATACTCCGGTCATGCGGGTGACTGCCACCAGCCCCTTGTAGGGAATCGCATAACGGTCTTCGCCGCCAGCAACCAGAATGCCGCGAGTCATTGCCTGGGTCAGCGGCAGGTTGAGACGTATTTCGGTATAGCGCCCTGGCTCGGAGTCGATATCGATGAAACCACCCAGCTCACGCGTGGTGCTGGCGACTACATCCATACCCACACCGCGCCCTGCCACCTGCGAGAGGCTCCCGGCAGTCGAGAAGCCAGGCAGGAAAATCAGCGAACGGGCCTCCTCGTCGCTGATTTCAAGGTCGGCCGGAACGAGGCCGCGCTCGACCGCCTTGCGGCGGAAGGAATCGAGATCCAGGCCGCGCCCGTCGTCGCGCAGGCTGACGGTAATATTGCCACCACCGCTATCAACCGCGATCACCAGGCGGCCGACAGGCGGTTTTTGCAGCGCACGGCGTTCCTCGGGGGGCTCGATGCCATGGGCGATGGAGTTGCGCAGCATATGCTCCAGCGAGGGCAGCAACGCCGTCAGGGTCACGCGGTCGATTTCAGTATCACCATGCTCGATCTGCAGTTCGGCCGGTCGGCCCATCTCATCACCGACCTGACGCACGATGCGGCGCAGACGTCCGGCGACGTCATTGAACCTCACCAGGCGCATGGCGAGTACGCCATCTTGCATCTTGCGACCGAGGCGCGACTGCTGCAGCAACAAAAGCTGAAACTGCTCGGTCAGCGAGCTCAGGCTTTCCTCGATGCTGGCGACGTCGCCCAGCGACTCCATGATGCCGCGTGAAAGCTCCTGGACCTGGGTGAATCTGTCGAACTCCAATGGGTCGAACTGGTCTTCGGTGACGCCGGCCTCTTCCATCAGATCGGCCTTGATCTGGGTTTCCGTCTCGATCTCAAGGCGCCGCAGCTGGCTGCGCAGTCGTGTGACCGTCTGCTGCAGCTCGAATAGCTGGCGCTCGAAACCGCTGACCTGGCGATCGATGCGTGACTGCAGCAACACCGACTCACCGGTCTGGTTGACCAAGGCATCAATACTGCCCGCAACAACCCGTACCTGCTCTTCACGTCGCTCGGCCGGAGCCGCAGCCTGAGCCGGGGGTGTGTCGGGTTCAGCTACCTTTTCCTCGATGCTATCGACCGACGTCGGCACCGACACGACAGGCTCCGCTTCGTCGACACGCTCGACGGAACCACGCTCGGCGAACCGTCGCGCCCCGTCCGGATCTCGGATCAAGCCGACCAGTTCGCGCTGCTGGGGAACTGGCTGCTGCTCGCGTACCCGATCAAGCAAATCGGCGATCACGTCGTAGCTGTGCTGAACTAGGGAAATGAGTGCCGCCTTGTCCTCGGCTCCTTCGCGTCGCGCCAGGCCGAGACGCCCCTCAAGGTGATGGGCCACATCGCCAAGGTTAAGCAAGCCCGCCATCCGTGCACCGCCCTTGAGGGTATGCAGGTTGCGGTTCAACAGCCGGATGGAATCCAGATCGTCTGGGTGAGCGCGCCAGTGGTCGATGTAGGTATCGGCCTCCTCAAGAAGCTCGTCTGCTTCGTCGAGAAAAATTTGCAGGATATCTTCATCCTGTTCTGTCGGATCATCATCCGGTCGCTGTTCGATATCATCAGCGTACCCCTCGTCCTCGGACATCGGTATGCCAAACTCGCTTACTGGCACCCCCTGCCCTCGCTCGAACCAGTCACCGGTCGAGACGGCCAGGTCCACTTCGGCCACATCGGACGCGTCCTCGGCAGGCACTTCCTCACGCCGATCCAACACCATCGCGGGGTCGAGAACCGGTTCGCGGGACGATGGTGCCGCCTCTTCTTGAGCTTCCTGCTGGGATTCGTCCGTGGCAATCAACGCATCGGCCGGCTCTCGCGCCTCAGCACCCTCAGGCGTATCAACTACAAGAGCCTCGTCCTCGCGGGACTCGGCGCGCTCACCATACTCGGCCATAACCGTTTGCAATCGGGCGTGGAGGCGGGCCTCAAGCCCCGAGCTGTCTGGCTGCTCAAGGGTCGGGTCAACTGCCCACCGCCGCAACACCTCGATGGCATCGATCCCATCTGCAAACAAGGCAAGATCCTCGCCGCCCAGGCGCTCGTGATGTTCAGAAACTATCCGAGCCCAGTCCTCAAGATGACTGGCCAGCTCAGCAATGACGTCAACGCCTGCAGTACGGGCCGAACCCAGAGTGGTATGCAGCAGGCGTACCAGTTCCTTGTCACAAGCGAGCCCGACGCCATGGTCTCGAGCCGCGGCAATATTGCGCTGCAGTTCGTCGATATAGCCGCCGACCTCCTGCTCGAAGATTTCTCGCAATACCGGATCAGCAATCACTGGCGCAGGCGCGTGGGGCACAGCCACCTCTGCCTCGCTCATGGGCTCAGTAGCTGGCGGTGCCGCGATCGGATCGACCTCGTCAGCCGCCACGAGTGGCTCACCGGCGGCGAAACGCTCGGCCAGCTGTCGTGAAGCTGACCAATGTGATTCCGGCACCATCCGGCCGGATTCGAGCTCAGGCAATACGGCCCGCATCAGGTCGACAGCCTCGACGGCCCCGGCACGGATGGCACCGTCGCCCTCGATTTTCTCGTCTATCACCTCGTTGAGCAGGTGTTCCCAGGACCAGGCCCAGTCGCCGATAGTGTCTAGTCCCACCATCCGGCCGCTGCCCTTGATGGTATGGAACCCCCGACGCAGTCGAATTAGCGCCTCGCTATCCGCTGCCGCCTGCCAATCAGCCGCAGCCGCAGCCAGGTCAGGCACCATCTCGAGCATTTCCTCGGCGAAGACCTCGCGCATCTCCGCCATCATCGGATCTTCGGCCGGCTCGGACTCCGGCGTCGCCTCGGCCTCAACCGGCAAGGCCTGGTCCTCTGCCGGCCTGCTCGTCAGAGTTGCCGCCTCAACGGCATCGGACTCATCGAGGAGGTCGGCGACAAGTTCATCGTCGCCCGTGACACTCGGCTCCTCGCCAATCGTCTGGTCGTCCGTCGGAACGGCGTGCTCCGGCTGTTCTGCTTGCGGCCACTCCAACGCCTGCAATGGCTCGCTGACACCTTCTTCCGCCAGGCTGGCGGCGAAGCGCTCGTCGTCTGCCTGCTCGATACTGTCGGCCTGAAGCTCGTCCCGGGCCGTCAGGGCAAGATCCGGCAACGCCTCTGTTGCCTCATCTGTGAGAGTGAGCCACTGGTCTTCCTCACCCACATCAGGCGAATGGTCCACGGTTACGAGCGGCTGCTCGTCACCGGTCAGGTCGGCAGGCTCGGTCACAGAGGTCGCGGCGAGATCCGAGGCCTCGACAGGCCAGCCCTCTCTCTCCTCGTCCTCGGGCGTCACCTCGTCCTGCTCCACCTGCCAGAAGGCCAGCAGCTCGTCAGAAACTGCCTGGCCCTCGTCGACCGGGGCAATCTCCATCCGCCCAACCGGCTCGTCTGATCGCACCGTCTCCGGCTGCACCGGCACCGTTTCAGTCGGCACCTCGTCCACGGTAGGTGCGCTGACATCGCCCTCGTCAAGAGCAGCCAGCAGGTCATCAATCCGGCGCTTGGGCACTTCCAGGAATCGGGCGATCTCCTTCTGGAAGTCTCGCAGGTTCTCGAGGTAGAACTCCAATGCCGCAAAAATCTCGCTCAAGGCCGACAGGGTCTGCTCGTCGTCTATCGGCTCCCCAAAGGTCTGGGCTCGACTCCAGCGGGCCAGGGCCATCGCCAAGGGCGTGGCTGCCTCACGCCCGGACAGACGCAGCACCTCACCGATGCCGGTGAGCATCTCAGCGGCTTGCGCAAAGGGGTCACGATCTGCCGTCTCGCCACCAGAGAGGCCCGTATTGACTTTCTCGCGTGCCTCACCCAACGACACAGTGGCCGCACTGGCGATGGCAGCGATGGAACTGGCCACGGTCTGATCATGCAGTGATGCGGCTCGGCCGCCACCGGCCATATCCCGCGGGATGCCATCAATGACTTGCTCGACCAGCATGACAGTGCCGGCGAGATCCATCAGCAGCGCATCATCAAGCAGCTGCTCACCCCGGGTGACCGACAACAATCGCTCCCGGCCGGCAGCAAGTGCTTCAGCTGCCGCCGTGTAATCCAGCGTGTCCAGGACACCTGTCATTTGTTCGAAGTTCGAAAGGATCCGACCGAGCGGCTCCAGATCATCGCGCTTGCCACGCACGAATAGGTCGAGCACATCCTGCGTGCTCAGCAGCTCCTCCTTGAGCGCTTGCTGGACAGCGATCAAGGATTCGGCATCCAGACCGACGAACTGGGCCGGCGCGTCGGCGTAAGCAAGCTGGGCTTGCCATCCGGCGGCCGCGTCGCGGCAAATCATCTCCTGGTCGTCGGCCTGCTTGAGGATTGAAAGCAGGATCGAGGCGGCCAGGTCAAGGCCGGCATGATTGAGCACCACTTCGCTGTGCGCCTGGAGCTGGAGACGGAACAGCTGTAGCACGCGACCAACGGCGCGCTTGAGAATCAGGCCGTAGCGATCCGGATCCGACTCGGTCAAACGGAGCAACTCATTGGCGATCAGAATCGCAACAGTGGCGCCACGGCTCGGCTCATGGGCAATGATCTGCAACGAGAGATCGTGAAGTCTCGGCAACACCGACCAGTCGTCTCGCATGACGGCCAGGACTTCGCGCTCCATCTGTCGCAGCAATGGCCGCAGCTCGGCCTGCGCATCTGCACTTCCGGGGCCATCTGGCCGCTGGTTCAAGTCATGCCCGACCTGCAGCAACAGGGCCCTGGCCGCCAGCTCCCGAGCGGCCAACGGCGGTTGCTCCATGGTCGCACGCAGCCGATTGACCATCGGTTGCAGGCTGGCCGGGGTCAGCTCGGCGCCTGCAGCCATGCGATCGAGGAGGGCCTGCAACAGTACGGCCGACTCGATCTGCGCGGACACGGCAGACTCGTCGTGCCGGTCCGCCTCCAGCGGCTCAAGTGCGGCCAGCTGTGTGTGCACCAGCACTCGAACCAATTGGGCGTCGATCATCGAAAAGACGCTATCCAGTGTCTGCAGGGCCTGGGTTGCGTCAAAGACATGCTCAGTGACATTGTGGCCCTCGGACAATTGCTCCAAGGCCCTCAACAATTCGGCGAGCCGCTCCTCCAGCCCCTCACGGAGCCAGTCGAACACGATCGCATCGACTTTCCTTTCTGTCCGCATCTTTCGCTACACCGCCTTTCAGCATCCTGCCTGCTGGAATATACCGGTGCCTACGCTCCCCGCCCCGGATGCGTGGCCCTTGAGACCCTGGAGCCCGACTGGGTCAGGCTCGCTTTTCGATCGGCTCTTCCCGCTCCTCTGTCGGCTGCTGGTCGATGGGATCTTCTGTCATGCTGCCACCGTCCCTTTCAGGCATGGCGAAGCCAGCCACCGACCGGTTGAGCTCCTGTGACAGCAACCCCAGCTCACCGATCTCGTCGGCCGCCAAGGTGGCGTTCTCAGCCGTCTGTTGGGTTTCCTGTCGAATCCGGTTGACTGCCTCGCGCAGGTCGGTGGCCACCGCGGCCTCCTTCTGCGCGACCAGGGTGATGTCGCCAATCTGCTCGGAAAGCTTCAGCGACACACTTTCGATTTCCGACAGTGCTTTACCAGCGTTTTCGGCCAACGCTGCCCCGTCCACAACATTTGAGGTGGTCTGCTCCATCGCGAGCATTGCCTCAGAGGTGTCGGTCTGGATCGTGGTCACCAGGAGTTCGATCTGTCGGGTCGCGTCACTGATCCGCTCGGCGAGGCGCTGGACCTCGTCGGCGACCACGGCAAAACCGCGCCCAGCCTCTCCCGCTACTGCCGCCTGAATGGCCGCGTTGAGCGCGAGAATGTTGGTCTGGTCGGCGATATCGGTAATCAGACCAACGATGTCACCAATTTCCTGAGAAGACTCGCCCAGCCGCTTGAGCCGTTTGGAAGTCTCCTGGATTTGCTCGCGGGTCTCGCTCATGCCTTTGATCGTCTGACGTACGGCATCCCCACCACGGTGGGCCACATCAACCGAGGATTCGGCGATCTGCGCCGACTGCTGCGCACTGATGGAAACACTCTCGATTTCGTCGGCCATCTGCGCGATGGCATCCGAAATTTCAGTAATCCGATCCGCCTGGCCCCGAGACTTTTCCGCCAGGGCGCGCGAGCTGCCCTGGGAGGTATGCACCGCTTCGGCCACACGTACCGACGTATCATTAATGGTCCCGACCAGGTCACGCAGGGCGTCAATGGTGTAGTTGACCGAGTCGGCAATCGCGCCGGTGATGTCTTCAGTCACGGTTGTATGTGAGGTCAGGTCACCATCAGCCAGCGTCATCATCTCGTCAAGCAGGCGCAGAATCGCCGCCTGATTGCGCTGGTTGGTCGCCTCGGTGTCAGCCAGTGCTCGCCGAGATTCTTGTATCAAGGTAGCGCCCAGCCAGACCAGCAGCAGCAACGCGAGCGCACCGCTGGCATAGCCAAGGTAGAGGAACTCCGAGGCCTGGTTTTGATCTTCGGCCAGCGTGCGAGCCAACTCGGAGGTCGCGCTGGTGAAGTCTCCCGATATACGGTCGATCTCACGTCCCGCCTGGTTGGCAGCCAACAGTTGTGGCGCCTGCTCAAGCACGGCCGATACCAGCTGGTTGACCGTGGCGAACAGCACGCCAACTTCACGCAGGCCGTCGCGTGCCTCGGGATCATTGACGCGCGGCGCCATGCGGTTACCGCTGAGCAGACCATTTAACACACCACCGAATAGCGCCACGTCACGACCGAAGCGTTCGGAGGCATTAACCGCCTGCTCACCACCTTCGGTGATCTCGCCAAGCGTGGTACCAATGCGCTCGACAAACATCAGCTGACGGGTTGCCAGATAGATGACGTGGCTAGGAGCGCCACTCACAACCAGGGCCTGGACCACTTCGTCAGAAGCCGCGGTCAGATCCGGCAGGATCTCCCCGATCTGGTCAGCCTGCTCGCCCACGCTCAGGATGGCGGTACGCCCTTCAAGCACACTGCTCAGTGAATCGTTGTAGGCGTCCCAGCTGCTGGCAACCCGGTCAATAAGATTCTGGCGGCTTTCCGGCACCTTCAATTGGGGGCGCCCAGGATCCTGTCCCTGCAGCGCGGCGAGGCCGTCGGTGAACTTGGCCCGAATCGACTGGACCTGGTCGAAAGCTCCCTGGTTACCGCGGATGGCGCGCAACACCTCGATGGTCAGCTCTTGAGAGGAGCGCTCTAGCTCGGCGGCCGCCAGACGGCGATCGAGGAAGTCCTGTTCGCGTTGGGCCGAGTAGATGAACACGACAACCGTCGCGATCAGGGCCAGAACCGCCAAGGCCACGAGGATCAATACCTTACGGCTGATGCCGCCCATCCGTGCGCGAAGACTCATGGTTGTCACTTACTCCTGAGGTCGAATCATCATTGTTTTATTACTGTCGGGCTCTTGTGCCCGTAACCGCGGCATCTACGCAACAGCACTGAGAAACTGGTCATCTTTCAACAGTGAGCGAAGCTCCAGCACTGGCACCCATTCCTCATTCAACCGGACTTCCTTGTGGAAACCCGGCTGGCCCGCGAGATCACCATGTTGCTCGGAGTCCTCTATCAGACGCTCCTCACCGTAGGGAATCTGACGAATGCCGTAGGAGCGCTCAACGAGAAAAGCGGACGGGGCCTGGGCATGCCGTGCCAGAAAGACCACGCTGTGTCGTGACGCCGGCATCGCGGCATCAAACCAGAAATGGGAAAGATCGAAAATGCCGGTCAGCTCACCACGCAGATTCGCCAGACCGGCTACCCAGGGCTTGGCTCCGGGCAGACCCACCTGGCGAGGCGGGGTCACGATCGCCCCGACCTCATCCAGCGCTACCAACATCTGGCGGCCGGCCACCGCGAACAGGATGCCTTGCCAGGTCCTGGCATGATCCTCATTCCTCGGCAAACCGACCGCGTACCGTTTGACCTGAGCGTCAATCCAGCCGAGATAATCAAACACGTCCCCAGCGCGCTGCATGACGTCAACCGAGTACCGTCTTGAGCACGGAGATCAGGTCAGCTTCCTTGACCGGCTTGACCAAATACTCCTTCGCGCCCTGACGCATGCCCCAGATCCGGTCGGTCTGCTGGTCCTTGGTGCTGACAATGACCACCGGGATATCTGCTGTCTCCTGGTCCCTGTTCAGGGTGCGAGTAGCCTGGAAACCATTCATGCCGGGCATTACCACGTCCATCAAGACGGCGTCGGGTCGCGTCTGCCGCACCAGCTCGACACCCTCCTCGCCGCTGTTGGCCACGGAGACCTGATGCCCGTGCCGCTCAAGAATCTGTTGGAGTACGTACACCTCAGTCGGCGAGTCATCAATGACAACGATGTGAGCCACTACCCTGTCCTCTAAAAAAGTCCGATTCAGAACATGATCAACCGGCGGCCTGACGGCCGCCGGTGGGACTGCCTTTTCAGCCGACCATCGCGCCTTCCTCGGCCGCGGGTCGCCTTTCGGCAAAATGTGCCACGGCCGTCAGTATTTCGTCGCTGTTGAAAGGCTTGGTGAGGTAGTCGGAAGCACCGACTATACGGCCGCGCGCCTTGTCGAAGATGCTGTCCTTGCTGGACAGCAGAATGACGGGAGTGTCGGCGAAACGATCGTTGTTCTTGATCAACGCCGTGGTCTGATAGCCGTCGAGGCGCGGCATGAGGATATCAACGATGACCACGGCAGGGTCGAAACTGCCGATTCGTGCCAGCGCATCAAACCCATCGATCGCGCTTTCGACCTCGCAGCCCGCCTTGCTGAGGATGCTGTCCGCCGTCCGCCGAATAGTCTTGCTGTCATCGACCACCATAACCCTCAAGCCGGCAAGGCCTGCGTGACTTTCTGTCGATTCCATAACTCTACGTCCTTGCTGCTGGTCGATTCTCAACTATTGTTCCACCCGGAATGTAACCAACGTGCCGTGCTTTGGCAAACACTACAGCCTCCGGAATCCGGGCACGCTACAACCCTATGCGTCATCGTTTACAATGTGGATTACGCATGCCTCGCTGTCGCCTACTGGTCCGACACGCCACCCAGCCAAACGAGTCCGACAAAAATTCGATGCTAAACAATCACTCCGCCTTGCAACTCAATCACAACGACTTGGCCCCTGAACTCGATGCGAGTTACTGCGGCCCCTTGCTGATGATCGAGTCGCAAATCATCGAGAACCGCCGCCAGATAGAAGCCTGGTTCCGGGAGCAATGGCGTGACACGCCTGCGCCTTTCTATGCCTCTGTCGACCTTCGCAATGCGGGCTACAAGCTCGGGCCGGTCGACACGAATCTCTTCCCGGCGGGCTTCAACAACCTCGACAACAGGTTTGGTCCGCTGGTCGTTCAGGCCATCCAATCAGCGGTCGAGCGCGTCTGCCCCGACGCCCGCGGCATGCTGATCATCCCCGAGCGCCACACGCGCAATCTGTTCTATCTCGAGTCACTGGCGACGATGGTGGAGCTATTCGAGCTGGCCGGCCTAGAGACCCGCATCGGCTCGCTCGACACACTGAACGAGCCGGCCCGGTTCGAGCTGCCTTCGGGCCGCAGCCTGATCCAGCACCCGATCCACCGCAAAGGCCGCCGCATCGAGGCCGATGGTTTCTCGCCATGCGCCATCGTGCTCAACAACGACCTCTCCGGCGGGCGAGAAGAGATTCTCGAAGATCTCGAACAGACCGTCATGCCACCGGCCGCGCTAGGCTGGTGGCGCCGTTCGAAATTTGACCACTTCAATCACTACCAGACGCTCTCAGCCGAGCTGGCTGAACTAATCGACCTGGATCCGTGGCACCTGACACCAATGATCCTCGATTGCGGCCAGATCGACTTCATGAAACGCGAAGGCGAGGCCTGCCTGCAGGAAAAGGTCGGCGAAATGCTGACTGCGATCCAGCAGAAGTACGATGAGCTCGAGATCCGCGAGAAGCCGTTCGTGGTGATCAAGGCGGATGCCGGCACCTACGGCATGGGCGTGATGATGGCCCAGTCGACCGAGGATGTCGTCGGGCTCAACCGCAAGCAGCGCACACGCATGGCGGCCTCGAAGGACGGCCAGAGCATCAGCCGCGTGCTGATCCAGGAAGGTATCTACAGCTTCGAGCAGCTGGGTTCGAATGGCCATGTCGCCGAGCCGGTGCTTTACATGATCGACCGTCACGTCGTCGGTGGCTTCTATCGGGTGCATACGAAAAAGGGACCGGACGAGAACCTCAACTCGCCAGGTGCGGAATTCATCCCATTACCCTTTACCCGAGCTGGCGCCACGCCGGATCCGGACGCCTCGCCGGACAGCCACCAGAACCGACTGTACTGCTACGGCGTGGTCGCCCGACTCGCCCTGCTGGCCGCCGCCCGCGAGCAGCGGGACCTGGTCGGCCAGCCGGCCGCCAGCTGACCCGCCTCAGCCAAATCAATCAAAGCGGAGCACCCATGCGCATCGCCGTCGTGATGGATCCGATCGAACGGATCCAGTACTGGAAAGACACTTCTTTCGCTTTCCTTCTGAGCGCCCAGGCGCGTGGCTGGGACTGCTGGTATATCGAGCCGGAGTGGCTGTTCTTCGCCGACGCCCGCCCCCAGGCACAGGCCGCCCCGATCACGGTCGTCGATCGCGACGAGGGTTTTTATACGCTCGGCGAGCGCCACAGCTGCGACCTGACGGACTTCGACATCATCCTGCAGCGTCAGGACCCACCGATCGATCTCGACTACCACTACATCACCGGCCTGCTGTCACTGGCTGAACAGGCCGGCGTCGTGGTCGCCAACCGCCCCGACGCCGTACGCGCCGCCAATGAAAAACTGCTCGCCCAGCACTTCCCCGCGCTCTGTCCGCCAACACTGGTCAGCCGCTCGATCGACCAGCTGCATGCCTTCGCCGCCGAACAGGGCGAGATCGTGGTCAAACCCCTGGACGCGATGGGCGGCAGCTCGGTGTTCAAGATCCATGAGGACGACATCAACGCTCAGGTGATCTTCGAGGTAATGACCCAGGACGGAACCGAACTGGTGATGGCGCAACGCTACCTGCCGGAAATACTCATCGGCGACCGGCGCGTGCTGCTCATCGACGGCGAGCCGATCGATCACGCGCTACTGCGCATCCCGGAGGAAAAGAGCTTTCGAGCCAACCTTGCTGCGGGCGGTCGGGGCGAGGTAGTGCCATTGCGCGACCGTGACCGCGAAATCGCAGCCGCCGTCGGCCCTTGGCTGGCCGAGCGCGGCCACTGGTTCGTCGGCCTGGACGTGATCGGCGACTGGCTGACCGAAATCAACGTCACCAGCCCGACCTGCGCCCGCGAGATCACGGCCGCCACCGGGCAGGACATCACGGGCCAGCTGCTCGATCGCCTCGCGACTCGCGTCCAGAAATGACCGACCGCCGGCGACGCCTGCTGCTGGCCGGACTCGCCTGTCTACCGGCGGTCACCCTGTGGGGCTGTGGCCGGGGGCCTGAACTGCGCGAGGCCGGCTTCTCGGTCTTCGGCCAGATCTGGACGCTGACTTTCTTCGATACCCCTCCCGCACGCATCAACAACGCCATCGACGCCGCCGAAGCTATCGTCGAGCCACTCTATCGTCGCCTGCACCCCTGGAAGGACAGCGAACTGACCCGACTGAACCAGCGCTTGGCCACGCATGGTGAGGCCAAGGTCAGCGAGGACCTGCAAGCACTCATCCAGAGCTCCCGCCCGCTGTTCGAGGCCAGCGGCGGGCTCTTCGACCCGACCATCGGCAGCTTAACCTCCCTGTGGGGCTTCCATGCAGACGGCGGCCGCCATCATCGGACCGAGCCACCGCCAGAGGCCACACTCGACGCCTGGCTTGACGACGCCCCATCACTCGACGACGTCCATGTCGTCGGCGACCGGCTCGAGGTCAGCAATCGACGCGTGCAGTTCGACTTCAATGCACTGGCCGAAGGGTTCGCCGCGCGCCGTGTACTCACCGCGATTGAATCGCTGGGAGTGCGCGACTGTCTGCTCGATACCGGCGGGGATCTCTTCACCCTGGGTCGTCCCGGCAACCGCAGCTGGCAATTGGGTATCAATGATCCATTGAGCAACACGCCCCTCGGCGGAGTCGAACTCTCTGGAAAACACGCGCTCTGCAGCTCGGGCAACTACGAGCGCCGCGTCCACTATCGTGGTCATAGCTATGGTCACATCCTCGACCCGTCGACCGCCCGCCCGGCCCAGAGCAATGCAGGCACCACCGTCCTCCATCGCGACCCGCTCATTGCCGACGGCGCGGCCACCGCCCTGATGCTGTTGGCGCCACAGCACGCCAAGGCCTTCGCAAACCAGGTCGGGCTCGACGGCACCCTGCTGGTGACCGAAAATGGCGACTCGTGGCGCGACGAGGACATGCGCCAGGCGATGCACCAGGGCAGGCCGGCATCCAGCGGGCGGACCATTGACTGGCAGTCACTTTGACTCAAGCTTTTCCGAGCGGATGAATGTTCCCGGGAGTGCATGGATGCCCAGCAAGAGCCTCATGACAGAGCCCCGGCTGCTGAACCGCATGCCACTCGGCTCACACCGAGCGTTCAGGACAGCTATCGTACTGGCCGTGCTGGTGCACCTTGGCCTGCTGCTAGTGCACTTCACCCAGCCGGAAACAGCCCCCCCAACCGCTATCGACATCACCCTGGAGGCGCCGCGGGCCGAACGAGATCTCGATGCCGCGCGCCAGACTGACCTTGATGCCCTGGATCTGCCCACCGACCTCATGCTGGCCGGCCAGGCCGGTCCCGACAGCCCTGATGACACACTGCGCGAAGATGGCCGAGGCCCGCAGCGTGAAGGGGCCTGGGCGGTCACCGATACCCCACGTCAGCTATCGACTCAGGACCAGATCGACCGGATTTACGACCAGGTGAACGCGGCCCTACGCACAGGCTATGCCACCAGTCGCACCGAGGGCGGCCCGGCCGGGCGGTATCTGGCACGCTGGAAACGGCAGGTCGAAACCTACGGCAACCGGCACTACCCCGGCGCGCTGGTACAACAAGACATCTCCGGCCGGGTGATCCTCGAGGCCACCGTGAACAACCAGGGGCATGTGCTCAACCTCGCCATCCGTCGTACCTCCGGCAGCCCGGCCCTCGACAACGCCGCTCGCAACCTCCTGCAGGCGGCGGCGCCATACCCGGCCTTCCCGGACGAGCTCGCCGCCAAGTACGACCGGCTGGTAATCACCCGCACCTGGGTATTCACCAGTGATCGCCGCCTACAAAGCGAGTCACTGGAGGAAGGCCCACCCCGCTAGGGAAGCCCTGCACGATTCGATGGCCTCGCCCATCCACCATCCGCCCCGCTGGACGGTCGTTGCGCCGATCGAGTGCCGCCCCTATACTTGCCGGTCGTCCGCCCGCGTCCATGGACCGGTAGGCGGGCGAGGTAGCGGCTCACGCCGGCCCAACAGGCTCACCCGCGCCGCGCGTCGTCAATTTCGACGCATTCCGTTATCAACATTCAGCGTCTGCTCAAGCAGAGGTGGTGGAAAACATGGCAGTTGAACTCCCGGAAGGTTACAAGCCCTCGGAAGATGAGGAATACATGAACCCGATGCAGCTGGAATACTTCCGGCAAAAGCTCCTGGCCTGGCGTAACGAGCTGATGGCCGAGTCGGACTCCACCCTCAACCACTTACGCGAAGAGAACTGGAAGGAACCGGATATCAGCGACCGGGCCACGCTGGAATCAGATGCCGCGCTGGAGCTACGCACCCGGGATCGCTACCGCAAACTGATCAACAAGATCGACAAGGCGCTGAAGCTCATCAGTGATGGCGACTATGGCTACTGCGAAGAGACCGGTGACGAAATCGGGCTCAAGCGCCTTGAGGCCCGGCCGGTCGCCACGCTGAGCATCGAAGCCCAGGAGCGCCACGAGCGCCTCGAACGAGTCCAGCGCGATGACTGACCTCACACGACAGCTCTCCCGCTGGCTCCTGGCGACTGCTCTGATGGTGATCGGACCAGCCGCCCTCGCCGGAACATTGGTCCAGATCGAGACCAGTCACGGCTCAATACAGGTCGAGCTGTTCGACCAGCAGGCCCCCGACACCGTCGAGAACTTTCTCGCCTACGTCCGTGATGGTTTCTACGAGGGCACGATCTTCCATCGCGTCATTCCGGACTTTGTCGCCCAAGCAGGCGGCTATACCGCCGACTTCGTACGCAAGGACACCCGTCCACCGGTGAAAAACGAGGCCGACAACAACCTATCCAACGAACGCGGCACACTCGCCATGGCGCGTACTGCCGACCCGGACTCGGCCACCTCGCAGTTCTTCATCAATCTGACCGACAACACATTTCTTGATCGCCGCGACAACTCACGCGCTGGTGCCGGCTATACGGTATTCGGTCGCGTGGTCGGGGGCATGGACACCGTCGAGAAAATCACCGCAATCCAGACCGGGGCCGCCGGCCCGTTTGGCCAGGACGTCCCGGTCGAAACGGTACAGATCGAGTCGATGCAGATCGTTCCGCCGATCGATTGACGCAATCGACATCGCCTTCTGCCTACCGATCACGCCATTGCATGAGCCCTGAAGTGCCCGATGTCCGTTTCGTCACCCGCCCCGCGGAGCTCACCGCGCTGCTCGGGGCAATGACGCAGGCGCACTATCTGCCGCTGGACACCGAGTTCATTCGCGAGCGCACCTATTTCCCCCAGCTGGCCCTCCTGCAGATCGCTACCGACAAGGCCGTCTGGCTGGTCGATCCAGTCGCCGAGCTTGATTTGACGCCTTTCTGGCAGGCCCTGGCGGCCACCACCACCCCGGTGGTGTTGCATGCTGGCGACCAGGACCTGGATCTGATTCTCTCCGCGGCAGGCTCACTGCCCCAACGGGTCTTTGATACGCAGATCGCCGCCGAACTGCTCGGTATTGGCGCGCAAATGAGTTACGCCGCCCTGACCGAGTCCTTGCTGGGCGTCTCGTTGGACAAGGCCGTGACGCGCAGCAACTGGTTGGCCCGCCCGCTGAGTCCGCGCCAGCTGGACTACGCCGCGCAGGATGTGGCACAACTCCACGCCCTCTATCCGACCCTATACGAACGCCTGGCCTCCCAAGACCGGCTCGACTGGATGATCGAGGAAAGCAGCCGTCAACTCGAGCCAGGGCGCTTTTCCCCGGACGACGACCAGCGCTGGAAGAAAGTCCGCGGTGTCCAGACGCTCAGCCGCGCCGGCCTCAGCGTCCTGCGCTCTCTCGCCGCTTACCGCGAACGTCTGGCGCGCGAACTCGACCGCCCGCGCCGATGGGTCTGGGGCGATCAGGCCATGCTGGACCTTGCCCATACCATCTCACGCCTGGCACCGCCGCTCACCGCTGACATGGTCGTCAGGGAAATTAGCCGGGCCGGCTCGTCGCCACTGAGTCGGGACGCAGACGCCAGGCAAACACTGGCGAAGACGATTGCCGCAACGCTCAGCGGCGATCCGGCTGAATGGCCTCGCCGGCCAGGTCCGCCCATCCTGCCGCTTGAGCAGCGAGACCTGTTAAAATCATGGCGAGCTCAATTGGCAGGGATCGCCGCCGAGGCCGCTATCGAGCCGGCCCGACTGGCGACCAACGCCGAACTGATACAGCACCTGGCCAACCCGGATCGGCCTTCTCGACTCACTCGGGGCTGGCGCGCCGAACTGCTCGCCCCGATCCTCCAAGCACACAGCTGACCCAAACACGATCCGAGGACCATTTGCAGATGACTGAAAATGAGATCATCGAGCTGATCCGCGCCGAACTGCCAGACGCCCGCGTGCGTCCGGATGGTGAAGGCTGCAATTTCCGCATCGCTGTAACCAGCAGCGCCTTTGTCGGCAAATCACTGCTGCAGCAACATCAAATTCTCAACCGCATCCTCAAACCGGCCCTCGAATCCGGCCAATTGCACGCGGTTACCTACGACACCCGTACTCCGGACAACTGATCCAACCCAGATCTTTGCGAGGTACCCCATCATGACCATCAATTCCCGCAATCGTGACCAGCTCGAAGCCGCCGCCTTCCGGCGACTCGTCGCCCACCTGCAGGAACGCACTGACGTGCAGAACATCGACCTGATGAACCTGTCCGGATTCTGCCGCAACTGTCTGGCACGCTGGCTGCGCGAAGAAGCGGAAAAACAAGACATCGAGCTTGCTGACGCCGAGGCACGCGAACATGTCTACGGCATGCCTTACGAGGAATGGAAGGCGCGCTACCAGATATAGCCCCAGGCCTTAGCCCCTTTCACATGAAAACGCCCGGGCCTGAGTGGCTTGGGCGTTTTTCTTGGATTGCTTCTCTTGAACCACTGAAACCCTCTCCTGCACCACTACAACAACGACGGCCACTCGCCATTGTCAAGGGCCTGCGCCGCCCGCTCACTGTAATGGCTCACATGGGCATTCTGGAATGGCCGCGAGTCATTGCCGGTCATTACCCGATACCAGCCATTGTAGATCGCGAGCAGATCATCGACATCGTAACCACTGACCTCGCGGGGATCCGGGCTCTGTTGCTCAAGCTGGCCCAGCTGCTCCTCGAGGATATCGTGCAGGCGCACGATCACGGCAGCCAGCGGGCTCTCGCGGCTGCCTGGTGTTGTGCCACCAAGCATCCGCGCCGCCTCTTCAACCGCCTGCGGATGTGACTCAAGGATAGCAGCCACCTGGTCGAGCATCGGCGCGGCCTGCTGCAACGCACGACTGGCCGGCACCGGGAAGCCATTCCCCTGGGTGGACACCACCTGCAGCTTTGCAACCTGCATTGCAGTCACCATGTCGGGCAGGCCGACCTCACGCGCACGTCGGATAGCCACGTCGAGACGATCCGGCGTGATGCCCATGCCGCTGCTCAGGTACTTGAGATAAGCGATGCTCAGATTCTCGCGCTCAAGGTACAACTGGCTACCGCGACGATAGGGCATCACCTGCTCGGCATCCAGACGCTGCTTGATAATGAGCCGCTCCGAGTCGTCCGAGAGGATCTGGGCACCAGCCAAGGGCGTGCCGCCGGAAGGATGACAGGTGCCCGCCAAGGTCTTGCCCTTGCCCGTGACGACCTGATTGATCTTGATCGTTAACGTGCCGTCTGCATGGATCTCCTCGACCAGGCCCACCGCATAGCCGTCCAGCTCCGGATTTGGTTGAAACATGGGCACAAAGACCTTCTCGCCCAGCACAACATTTGCCGCCTGGGCCAGGCCGGCGCCGACCATCAGGGCCATCCCCAGGCAGGCTGGCAGCAGCCGTCCCATGAAATAAGCGGCCCGTTTGCGGATAATGGCAACAACGCCACTGGCGCTCACCACATTTCCCGACAGGTTGGACATCATCAACACCTCAATTCTCGCGTTTATCTCTGCGGTGATCACCCCAGGTCACGCCACCCCTGAGAGACCATTGTCACCAGGCAATGTTCCCGGCTGCCGTCGGCCAGCCACGGCAGCCACAGCCTCGGAGTCCGCATGAAAGCCCGTCTGCTGGAATGGCAAGCGGACGAGCACGGCCCGCTGGAAGTGTACGAGCAAGCCGACGAGATCCTGCTGCATTTCGGCAACGAAACGGCTCAATCGGCTTGGCGTCCCGACATGCCGGAGCATCTGAGCTTCGCCTACTATCGAGCCCTGATCCTGTCGCTCGCGCTACATCCCGCGCCCGATCGGATCGGCATGCTCGGCCTGGGCGGCGGCGCCATGGCGAAGTTTCTTCTAGAACATACCGAGTCTACCATCCATGCGGTCGATCTGCGGCCCGCGCTGGCCCCGCTGGCCAGTCGGCATTTCGGACTCGACCTCGATCACCCGCGCCTAGAGTTGCAGTTCGCCGATATCTGCTCACCGGATTGGCAGCCACCGCGCAATCTTGACGTCGTCCTGATCGACCTGTTCGACGAGGCCGGCATGGTCCGGCTGCCGGACGAGGCCGTCGGCCAGATCGCCGACGCGATGGCCCCTGGCGGCGTGCTGGCCATCAACCTGTGGCGCAACAACAAGTCAGCCGTGGCCAGTAGCCAGCGCCAGTTCTCAGCATATTTCCACTCGAACGCCCTGACCTCCAGAATGCCTGATGGCCTGAACACCGTAATGATCTACCGTCGGGAGGCTTGGCAGCCAGCAGATCTTGATGCCGGCCTGACTCGCCCGGCGACAGTCTCACGTCCACTACGGATGGCCCAGGGCGAAGCCTGGCAGTGGCTGCAACCGCTGACCAAGGGACTGCGGCACCGCTGGTAGAACGGCACCGCTTTCCCGAGACCCATACGAAGAAAGGCCCGCCATGGAGGCGGGCCTTTCGGATTGTGGCGCAGCGGACGGGACTCGAACCCGCGACCCCCGGCGTGACAGGCCGGTATTCTAACCAACTGAACTACCGCTGCTTGTTGAGATGATGGTGGGTGGTGAGAGACTCGAACTCCCGACCTAAGCCTTGTAAGGGCTCCGCTCTACCAACTGAGCTAACCACCCGATGGAGCGGGAAACCGGATTCGAACCGGCGACCCCAACCTTGGCAAGGTTGTGCTCTACCAGCTGAGCTATTCCCGCACATCTCACGTAATCGATTGCTCGATCACGTTTGCTGAAGCGCGCATTATACAAACTCAGGGGTCGGACGCAACCCCTTGCCGCACCAGCGCCGAAAACCGCCTCGCCTCCGATCAGCATCACGACCATTTCCTTGAGAAGGGAAGCTGAAATTCAGTGCGACGGCCATCAGCCGGGCAATCGCTCCGCCCCGATATCACTGCCGCTAGTGGTATCGCGTTCGCACGGCCGCTCCGCCTCCGGACTCGGCTCGTACAGGCCGATCAACGTCCAGCCCGGCCCCGGGCGCTGGCTGAACTCTTCACCCAACGGCCGCAGATTGCCATTGGGCGTAATGCCGAACAGCAACTCGCCACGACCCTCATAGTGTGACAGGTACTCGCTGTAGCCGAAGCTTTCGGTCAACCGGGTGCTGGACATCTCGGCGCCGGCCTCCATCAGCCGGAACAGATAGCCCAGCGTCACCTCCTCGCGGAACAGGCTGCGGGCATTGAACTGGGTGGCCACCTGGCTGTCCTGATCGCTGGCGTCCTGCGCTGCCTGCAAGACGAAAACATTCGATTGACCGAACTCGTGGCGGTAGCGTACGGCGGCAAGGTTGTTGATCTCCGACTGGGCGGACATGGCGAACAGCTGCCCGATGCCGACCAGGTCAAGCTTGCGGTCTGCTGTCGCCGAGACTGGGTTGCCGTAAAAGGTCTCCAGTCCGTCCATCCGAGCCTGCCGGATCTCGCTATAGTTTCCATCGGAAAGCACTACCCGGAAGCCGTGTTTTTTCAACACCTTGGCGATCTCGCGCGTGACCCGGTTCGCTCCGACGATCAGCACCCCATGATCCTCCGGCAATGCGACCCCCAGCGCACGTGCCAACGGGCGTGCCGTGAGCGAAGCCAGCACCACCGTGCCGACGATGACGATAAAGGTCAGCGGCACGATCACCTCCGCGCTCTCAAACCCCTGATCGACCAGCTTGAGCGCGAACAGACCCGAAACAGCTGCGGCCACGATCCCGCGCGGCCCGATCCAGGCGATCATCAGCTTCTCACGCCAGTTCAGCTCACCCCCGATCGTCGACAGCCACACCTTGAGCGGTTGGGCGACGAAGACAATCGCCGCCAACACCAGCAGTGCACCCAGCCCGACCTGACTCAAGATGGCGGGTTCGATACGCGCCGCCAACAGGATGAACAGCCCGGTGATGAACAGAATGCCCAGACTTTCCTTGAAGTGCAGGATGTCTTCCAAGGGTATGCCGCGCGTGTTGGCCAGCCAGATGCCCATCACGGTGACCGCCAGCAGGCCGGACTCATCCACCATGACACTGGAGGCGGTGAACACGGCGAGCACCGCAGCAAGCACGGTCACATTGATCAGGTAATCCGGCAGCACATGCCGGGACAGCACCTGCCCGAGCAGCCAGCCACCGACCACGCCGAGCACGGCGCCGAGAATGACCAGCTCGAGAAACGGCAGGATCACACCACCCAAACCCGCGGCACCAGTCTGCGCTTGCGTGACGATGAATTCGAACACCAGCACGGCCAGCAGCGCACCGATCGGGTCGATGATGATCCCCTCCCAGAGCAGGATCTTGCTCACCCGTTCGCTGGGCCGCACGATACGCAACAGCGGCATGATGACCGTGGGCCCAGTCACCACCACCATCGCCCCGAACAGGAAGGCGATCGACCACTCCAACCCCACGAACCAGTGCGCAGCGGCGGCCGCCACCCCCCACGAAACCAAGGCGCCCAGCGACACCATGCGCAGGATCGTCGAGGACAAGCCCTGGATATCGCGAAAGCGCAGTGTCAGGCTGCCCTCAAAGAGGATGACCCCTACGGCGAGCGACACGATGGGAAACAGGAGATCACCGAACAGGGCGTCGGGATCGAGCAACCCGAAGACCGGGCCAAGCGCGATACCAGTCAGCAACAGGAACAGGATCGGCGGGACCTTGATCCGCCAGGCGAGCCAATGCCCAGCGATACCCAGCACAACGATGGCGGTCAGGGACAGGAGGATGGAATCGTGCATGCGGACGCTCGGTGGAAGACCTGCCGGCATGATAGCCGTTAGCCCCACCGGCTAGCGAATCCCGCATCGATAGACATGCTTGTGCTCACCGGCTCGGCCGACCGGAATGGGAGCGGGCCTGGAACGTAGGAGCTTCGTCCCGACGGCCTGCCCAAGCGTTCACTCGGGCCGCGAACGTACTCGTTACGGCTTGATATAGGCCCAACCTTCCATCTGCTTGTCGCCGAGATAGGCGACCCCCGAGGGCACCACGTCCGACTCGTCGCTGTAATAGAGATCGTCCACCTTGAGCCCCTTGCCACGCAGGGTGTTGGCGCAGATCTTGAACTTGACGTCGTTCGCCTTGAGGTTGTCGATTGCGGCGGCCAGCTGTGGGTCCTTGAGCGCCCCGGTCATCATCTCGATGCCGTCGCCGTGCACCACGATGTGGATCTCGGTGGCCGGACCAGACGGCGAGTTGATGTGGTTGGTCACGTTGCGCAGACCTGCCTTGATGGTGTTCATGTCACCCGAATTGAAATGATAGAGAACGAACTTGGTTTTCTCGGTCTCTGCCATGGCGGTATTGGCCTGCAACGCGAGTGGCGCGGCAATGATCAGGGCAAGCATCGTCAACAGCTTTTTCATCGGCATTTTTCTCTTTAAGAGTGGAAAATGAAGACCCACCCTACGTCGTGGATACCCGAGCATGGAACTCAATTTTTCTTATTCGGCGATCAGCGCCACGAATGGAGAGATCTTCGAATATTCGCAGTTCCTTTTATTCGAACTCTCCCATGCTCGTCCCCTCTCATGACGACGACACAAAAAGCCCGCCATAAAGGCGGGCTTCGACGTCAACCGGAAGGCCTGGAACCAAACTCAGGCGTCGCTATTGCCTCGGGTCACGATGCCCTGCTGGCGCGAGAAGTCCAGCATACGCTGGATTGACTCAACCGCTTTGACACGGATGGCCGGGTCGACCGTGATCTCATGGGCGTCGGGCTGCTTGAGTGCGTCACGCGCACTCACCAGCCCGTTCATGGCCATCCACGGGCAGTGCGCGCAGGAGATACAGGTTGCCGAACGCCCTCCGGTGGGCGCCTCGAGCAGGAGCTTGCCCGGCGCGGCCTCGGCCATCTTGTGGAAGATGCCTCGGTCAGTGGCGACAATCAGGGTCTGGTTGGGCAACTCGACTGCCGCCCTGATCAGCTTGGTGGTCGAACCGACTCGGTCAGCCATCTTGACGACCGCCTCGGGCGACTCCGGATGGGCCAGAATGGCCGCCTCGGGATGCTTGGCCTTGAGCTCGGCGAGCGCATCGGCACGGAACTCGTCGTGGACGACACAGGTGCCTTCCCACAGCAGCATGTCCGCGCCGGTCTTGTCACGGATATAACCGCCGAGATGCTTGTCGGGCGCCCACAGGATTTTTTCACCACGCTCCTTGAGGTGCGAAACGATCTCCAAGGCATTTGAGCTGGTGACTACCCAGTCGGCACGCGCCTTCACCTCGGCCGAGGTGTTGGCATAGACCACCACCGTGCGGTCGGGGTGTGCATCACAGAACTCGGCAAACTCCCGTGGTGGGCAACCCAAGTCCAGCGAGCACTCGGCATGCAGCTCGGGCATCAGCACCCGTTTTTCAGGATTGAGGATCTTGGCGGTCTCGCCCATGAAGCGCACCCCACAGACCAGCAATGTCTGCGCCGGGTGCTCGGCACCAAAGGCGGCCATATCGAGCGAGTCGGACACGCGCCCGCCGGTCTCGTCGGCAAGGATCTGCAGATCCTCGTCGACGTAGTAATGCACTACCAGCACGGCGTCCTGCTCGACCAACAGCTCCTTGATCTCGGCCCGCAGGGCCTCGCGCTCCTCGGCGGTTACCGGGGCAGCCGGCTTTGAGGCCAGCGCGATGCGGGCGATCTCGGGCTCGAGGGCGACAGGAATCTCGCGCGCAGCGCGATCGGATTGAGATTTCGCAGTCATGCGGCCTCCCGGAAAGTGACGGTTCGCCGGGTCAGCCCGGCAGTCAGCGAACAGGGCTTCATCTTTCTTGACTATGGTCAATGCTATAGATTACAAGGGCCTGCGATCAGCCAGGGCCTACGATCAGCCCTTGTCGCCAACCTCGGTCTCAACGGGCGGCGGCAAGCGCAGGCGGATCGACAGTTCGCGCAAGGCGACCGGATCGACCTCACCTGGCGCGTCTGTCAGCAGACAAGCGGCCGATTGAGTCTTCGGGAAGGCTATCACGTCTCGGATGGAGGTCGCACCACTCATCAGCATCACGATGCGGTCGAGACCGAAGGCCACACCGGCCATCGGCGGTGCACCATACTTGAGCGCATCAAGCAGGAAGCCGAACTTTTCCTCGGCTTCTTCCTGATCGATACCCAACTGGGTGAGCACACGCTGCTGCATGACCGGGTCATGGATACGCACAGAACCACCGCCCAGCTCATAGCCGTTGAGGACGAAGTCATAGGCGCGCGAGCGCACGGTTTCCGGGGCGGATTCGAGCTGGTCGATATCGTCCGGATGTGGCGCAGTGAACGGATGGTGCAGCGCATAGTAACGGCCATCCTTCTCGTCATACTCGAACATGGGAAAGTCAACCACCCACAGCGGCTTGTAACCTGACTCGACCATCTCGAGATCGTGGCCGAGGCGCACGCGTAGCGCGCCCAGCGCCTCATTGACCACCTTCGCCTTGTCGGCGCCGAAAAAGATCAGGTCGCCGTCGGCCGCACTGGTGCGCTCCATGATGCCGGCGATGGCCTCGTCGCTGAGAAATTTGAGGATTGGCGACTGCAGGCCCTCGCGACCGGCGGCCGCCTCGTTGACCTTGATGTAGGCCAGCCCCCTGGCGCCGTAGATCGAGACGTATTTGGTGTACTCGTCGATCTGGCTGCGTGGCATCTTGCCACCGTCCGGCACATGCAGCGCGGCCACGCGACCATGCGGATCGTTGGCCGGACCACTGAAGACCTTGAAATCGACGTCCTTGAGCAGGTCCGCCACATCCACCAGCTCCAGCGGGATGCGCAGGTCCGGCTTGTCGGAGCCGAAACGGCGCATCGCCTCGGCCCAGGTCAGGCGTGGCAGCGGCTCGGGCAGTGCGACCTCGACCATCTCGATGAAGAGATGACGCATCATCTCCTCGACCAAGTCCATGACTGTTTCCTCGTCGACGAAGCTCATCTCCAAATCGAGCTGGGTGAACTCCGGCTGGCGGTCGGCGCGCAGGTCCTCGTCTCGGAAACACTTGACGATCTGATAGTAGCGCTCCAGGCCCGCAACCATCAGCATCTGCTTGAACAGCTGCGGCGACTGCGGCAGGGCAAAGAACTCGCCCGGATGGGTACGCGACGGGACCAGATAGTCGCGCGCACCTTCCGGAGTGGCGCGGGTGAGTACCGGCGTCTCGACGTCAATGAAATCAGCGTCGTCCAGATAACGGCGCATGACACTGGTGATGCGATGGCGCAGACGGAGCCGCTCGAGCATTTCCGGACGACGCAGGTCGAGATAGCGGTAGCGCAGACGCACATCATCGGAGACGCGCTCGTCATCAAGCTGAAACGGCAGCGGCTCAGCGCGGTTGAGAACCGTCAGCGACAGCCCCAGCACCTCGATCTGGCCGGAGCGAATATTCGGATTCTCGGTGCCCTCGGGGCGACGGCGCACCCGGCCGCGCACCTGGATGACGAACTCGTTGCGCAGTGTCTCGGCGACTGCGAACACCTCCGGGATATCCGGATCGAACACCACCTGCACCAGGCCGTCCCGATCCCGCAGGTCGACGAAGATCACGCCGCCATGGTCACGGCGCCGGTTGACCCATCCGACCAACTCGACTGCTCCATCGAGCAGATCCAGGTCCACTTGTCCGCAGGTGTGTGTCCGCATCCGCATTGTCGTCAAACCCGTCTTGCTGAAAAGGCGGCTATGGTAGCCGGAGCGCGATCATTTTTCGAATTCGGCCAGCCGAGCTCAAGCCTGACTCAGGCTTTTTCACGAGTTTCATCAATGCGCCCGGCCCCCGGATGGCCCGGGTGGGGCTCGGCCGGCCGCCCGTTGCCGCCGCGACGGGGCGGCACCACCACCCCCAGCGAAATCACCATGCGGAATCCATCCTCGACGCTCATTTCAAGTTCGATCAGATCCGAACGAGGCACCATGATGACAAACCCCGAGGTGGGGTTGGGCGCGGTGGGCACAAACAGCGTCACCAGCTGTTTGTCGGTGCGGTCTTGCACCTCGCCGATCGACTCGCCGGCAACGAAGGCGATCGCCCAGGCCTCGCGCCGCGGGTATTCGACCAGCACCACCTCACGAAAGGAGCGTGAATCCTGTGAAACAAAGGTTTCAATCACCTGCTTGACCGCCGAATAGATGCTGCGCACCAACGGAATGCGATTGAGCAACCGCTCCCAGGCATTGACCAGGCTGCGCCCGATGATATTGGCCACCAGCGCCCCGGTAAGCAGCACGACCGACACCGCGAGAATCGCCCCCATGCCCGGGATCTGGAAGCCCAGCAGCGCTTCCGGCCGCAAGGCCGCCGGCAAGAGCACAATGCTCTTGTCCATGAAGGAGACCAGGGCGTTGACCACCCAGAAGGTAATCACCAGCGGCGCCCAGACCAGGATACCGGCGATCAGCCAGCGACGCAGGATGACGAACCGGCCGCCCTTGCCAGCCTTCTCCTCCGTCACGATCGAGGGGATCTCTGGCTGCTCGTTCATACCGCCCCTCCTGGGATCAACGGCCGCAGCCAGGAGGCGATCGCCGCGAGCAGGGCCAAGGCGGCCAGCAGCGTGATCAGGCGCCGCAGCCGCTGAAAGGACCAGCCGACCGGCAGACTGTGGAGCCAGTAGCGATCAACCTGCCAGGAGGCCACCAGCAGCAGGAACAGCAGCGATAGCGACAAGACCGTCCATGGCAGCATCGCTGCGACCCAGGCCACCAGCACCAGAAACGCCCCCCAGGCCAGCCGATGGCGGCCATCCCCCACCAGGACGGCGCGCTCAGCCGGTGTCGTCGCCAACACCACGCCCCAGTGGATTGCGCCAAGAAAACCCAGCATCACCGCCGCATAGGCGGACAGGGCATCCAGTGCCCAACCGGCCCAGCCCGGCGAGCCCATCCAGGCGAGTGCTGCAAGCCCCCAGAACGGCAGCAATAGCCCCAGCGCGAGTAGATAGGCGGTAGTACGCATTCCGATCTCCTTGGCCCAGGGCCGTCATTGACGCCATCCGGCGTGGTGGTCATGAATGTAGTCTACGCCCAAGCCTGGAGCGGGACGGCCGCTCCGCCCTCGGCAGCTGCCACAAGCTGCAGCACCGTGGGCAGAGACACCATCGATTCGTGCAAAGTTTCCCTAGAGCGTGCTCATCAGAAAGGCCACAAACCCCGCCACCGCCAACAGCAGCAATGCCACCCCGAGCCACTCCTCGCGCGAACCCTTGCGGCTGGCTGCCATCATCGGCTTGATACGCGGGATCAAGAATAGCAGCACCGCCCCGAGCAGCACCGCCATACCTATCTTCATCCACAGATCCATCGCCTGCCCTCCCAGTGGATAGCCGGGACTCACCCCGGACACAAAAAGGCCCCTCGCCACACTAAGGGGACAAGGGGCCGTCGTCTCGTCACGGTTTACGTCAGTCGTTCTGGTTCATCCCCAGCAGGCTGAGCAGGTGGACGAACAGGTTGAAGATGTTCAGGTACAGGCTGACGGTCAGCAGCAGGTAGTTGTCCTCGCCACCGTTCACCATGCGACCGGTGTCGTAGAGGATGAAACCGCTCATCAACAGCACCACCGCCGCGGAGATCGCCATCGACAGGGCCGGGATATCAAGGAACAGATTGCCGAGCATGGCGGCGAGCGCCACCACCAGGCCGACGACCAGAAAACCGCCCATGAAAGAGAAATCACGCCGCGAAACCAGCGCGTAGCCAGACAGGCCGAGAAAGATCGCGCCAGTGCCACCCAGCGCGGTCATCACGATCTGCCCACCGTTCGGCAGCGACAGATACTGACTCAGCATCGGCCCCAGACCGAAACCCAACAGGCCGGTGATGCCGAAGACCACCGCCAGACCGGCACCCGTGTGCGCGGTGCGCGGCAACACGAACCAGATCATCACCAGCGCGGCCCCAAGCGTGACCAGCGACATCCAGCCCGGCACCCCGGCCAGCAGCGACACCGTCGCGGTCAGCGCCGAGAACAGCAGCGTCAGCGACAACATCATGTAGGTGTTGCGGATGACCTTGTGGGTCTCGAGCTGCTCAACCCCCGTCCGGATGGCCGTCTGATTCTCGAATGCCATGCAACCTCACCTCTAGATAATTCATATGCGTTGAAAAACGACCGTCGAGTATAAGTGTTGTGCGCCCCGGTGCAATCGCACCAGCAAAGAAGCTCCCCGTAACCGCGCCCTCCCCAAGCCTCCCAGCCATGCGATCCGCGGGCTGCCAGCCGGCTCTCACCAGCCTGGTCGATTGGGCTGGTTGCGCCGCTTGGATGTGACACTTGGGGAAGTGTAGAGAGGTTAGCCTCGCGCCGGCCCCACCCACACCTGCTGGGCGTTGACGAACATCTTGATGCCGTGCGGGCCGAGTTCGCGGCCGTAGCCGGAGCGTTTGACGCCGCCGCTGGGCAGGCGCGGGTCGGTCTTGACGATGCCGTTGATCGAGACCTGGCCGGCTTCGAAGTCGCGGGCCAGACCGATGGCCTTGGCCACATCGCTGGTCCAGATGGAGGAGCCAAGACCGTACTGGCTGTTGTTGGCAATCTCGAGGGCATTGTCAACATCACGCGCAGGCATGGCAACGGCGATGGGACCGAAGGTTTCCTCGCAGAAGGCGACCATGCTGTCGTCGACGTCGGCCAGCAGGGTGGCCGGGTAGAAAAAGCCGTCGCCCGCGGGAATCTCGCCGCCCAGCAGACAACGTGCACCGGCCTCGATACTGGCCCGCACCTGACGATGCAGACCGTCGCGCAGGTCGGCGCGGGCGATCGGTCCGATGTCGGTCGTCTCTTCGCGCGGATCGCCCATTTTTAGCTTGCCGAGGCGCTCCTTGAGCATACTGAGAAAGGTCTCGTAGATCGGTTCCTCGATGATGATGCGCTTGGCTGCAATGCAGGACTGCCCGGCGTTGATAATCCGCGAGAGCACCACGGTATCGGCAGCGACCTCTAGGTCCGCGTCGGCCAGCACGATGACCGGGTCCGAGCCGCCCAGCTCGAGCACCGCCGGCTTGATGTACTGTGCGGCGGTGGCGGCGACGATCGAGCCGGCCCGGTCGGATCCGGTGAAGGACACCGCACGCACGCAGTCATGCTGGATGGCCCCGGCGATGTCTTCGGTAGCCAAAGGCATGTTCTGGAACACGCCCTCGGGGAAGCCGGCCTTTTCGAAGGATTTGGCAATGCCGGCGGCGCAGGCCGGCACGTTGGAGTCATGCTTCATCACGCAAGTGTTGCCGGCCATCAGCGCCGGGGCGGCAAAGCGGAAGGCCAGCCAGAATGGTGCGTTCCACGGCAGGATGCCCAGCACCGTGCCGATCGGCAGGTATTGCACATAACTGATGGTGGCGTCCGAGCCGATCATCTCCGTGGCGAGATAGGTCTCGCCGTGGTCGGCATAATGCTCGGCGCACCAGGCGGCCTTGTCGACCTCACCGCGCGCCTCGCGGATCGGCTTGCCCATCTCATCGGTCATCAGCAAGGCAAGTCGTTCGCGGTCGTCGCGCATGACCTCGGCGACGCGGCGCAGCAACTCGGCCCGCTCGGCAAAGCTGGTCTTGCGCCAGT
Organism: Halothiobacillaceae bacterium; assembly: GCA_041676845.1. GTDB lineage: Bacteria > Pseudomonadota > Gammaproteobacteria > Halothiobacillales > Halothiobacillaceae > Guyparkeria. The sequence continues at coordinate 137,893 of JBAYRD010000003.1, forward strand.
CCCGGTAGGCGCTCTGGCTACGCTCAAGCACGGCCTCACGCTGAGCGGGGTCCATGACCGGGAATTCGTGCAGCTGCCGACCGTTGGTCGGGTTGATCACAATCTGTGTCATGAAACGCGGGGCTCCTTGGGTTGCTGCTGGGACTGTTTCTGGGAATTCTTGTGACCCGATTTGTCTGGCAGAGCATTCATGCCGGCGACATCAGCGGTCAGAAGCTCGATCACCGGCGGGTCTGCGATCTCGCACCAGGCCTCTTCGCGCTTGACCGTGAAGTCCTTGTCCAGCGTGAAGAACGACTCGCAGCCATCCTTGGTGACATAGATGGTGTCGGAAATGCCACAGGTCTTGTCACCATCCACCCCCCAGACCCAGGGGATGATGTGGAAGGTCATGCCCTCGCACAGCGCCGTCTTGTCGCCGTGCATGAGGCTCAAGATATAGCCCTCGTCCCAGCTGGGCGGGAAGGCGATGCCGATGGAATAACCCGAGCGGGTGATCAGCTTCCCGTGGGCATCGTCGACGGTCATGATCGAGCGGATCAGGTTGTCGACATCCGAGACGGTCACGCCGGGGCGAATCAACGCCTTGGCCCGCTCGAGGGCCATCTTCATGCGCTCTTCCGCCTTCCACATCAGATCAGTGGGCTCACCGAGCACCGCGGTGCGCATCATGGCCGTGTGGTAGCGACGGTAACAGCCGGCGACTTCGATAAAGACATGCTCGCCCGGCTGGACCACGCGCCCCTCCCAGGTGGCATGCCCGATCATGGTGCGTGGCCCGGAAGTGACATAGGGCAGCACCGCCGGCGGCTCTCCACCGACACGGAACATCGCCGCGCAGATCTCCGCGCCGATTTCGTTCTCCGTGACTCCAGCCCGGCAGGCCTCCAGCCCCGCCTTCATGCCCGCCTCAGTGGCGGTCGCCGCGCGGCGCATGGCGTCAATCTCGTACCTGGACTTGGTGCGCCGTCCGCATTCGACAATGCCAAAGCAGTCCAACAACTGCGCTCCGGTCAACGTGGTATGCAAGGCATCCTGCTGGTAGGCGGGGAAGAAGTAGCTGTTGCGCTCGTAGCCAAGGCACTTGTTCGCCAGCCCGAACTCCTTGAGCGCGGACACCAGCATCTGGATGGCGTCACCCGTATCCGGGTAGGGCCGGGTGATTTCCACCCAGGTGCGCGCATGGACGTTGGACTCCTCCAATGTACGCGTGATCATGAAGGGCTTGCCCTCAAGCGGTACTACCAGCGCCTGGAAAAATGAATACCCCGTCGTCTGATAGTCGGTCAGATACATGAGGTTTTCGGGATCGGTGATAATCACCGCATCCAGCAGCCGTTCAGCCATGCGCCTGCGCAGATCGCCGAGCCGGCGTTCGTACTCCACCATCGGAAACGTCATGTCGTCACGCTGCCTCATGAGCTAGCCCTCCATCTGTGCATCAACGGCCTGCTCGAACAGGTCCAGTCCCTCCGCGAGATCGTCATCGGGAATGGTCAGCGGCGGAATCAGCTTGATGACCTCGCCGCGTGGGCCGCAGACCGCCGCCAGCAAGCCGCGATCGAAGCACTCGCGCGCCACGCGCTTGGAAAGATCACCGTCGATGAAGTCGATTGCCTGCATCATGCCGCGGCCGCGCACATCGAAGCTTGGGTACTTGGCGGCAATCTGCTCCAGGCGCTTCTGGATCACCTCGCCCTTGCGGCGGGTTTCCTGCATGAATGCCGGGTCGTCAAAGAAGCCCAGCGCCACGGTGCCGGCGACGAACGACAGGTTCTGGCCGCGGAAGGTGCCGGTATGCTCACCCGGCCGCCAGTGCTTGTCGTGCTCGGGCTTGTTGAGATTCATCGCTATCGCCGTGCCGAAGCCGCCGAGGCCTTTGGCCAGCGTGATGATGTCCGGGTCGAGACCCATCTCGTCGAAGGAGAAATACGAGCCAGTGCGACCACTACCCGCCTGGATGTCATCGATGATGAACAGCGCACCGAGGTCCTGCGCCAGATCCTGGATGCCCTTGAGCCAGGCCTGCGAAGCGACACGCACGCCGCCCTCGGCCTGGATGGTCTCGACCAGAATGGCCGCCGGTGGCGCGTAACCGGAGGACGGATCGGCATAGATATCGCGTAGACGCTCGAGTGAGTCCATGCCACAGCCGAGCGTGCAGCCGGGGCAGGGGCGCTCGCAACCGAAGGCCTGGTGGACGACGTTATCCAGCGGCACCCCGGCGGCATTGCGAAAGTGCGCATTGGCGGTCGCCGCCAACGAGCCGAGCGTCATGCCGTGGAAGGCATGGTGGAAGGACACCACCTGATTCCGACCGGTGACGCGACGGGCCAGTTTGAGCGCCGCCTCGACCGCGTTGGTACCGGTCGGGCCGACGAACTGCAGCCGATAGTCCATGTCGCGCGGCTTGAGGACGGTATCGACAAACTTGCTGATAAAGGTCCGCTTGGCGCTGGTGTACATGTCCAGGCTGTGGGCCACGCCATCGTTCTGGATGTAGTCGATGATGGCGTCCTTCATCTTCGGGTCGTTGTGCCCGAAATTCAGCACCCCGGCGCCGGCGTAGAAGTCGATGTAACTCTTGCCCTGCTCATCGACCTGGCGCGCATTGCTCGCCGAATGAAAGACCGTCGGCGCCACACGGCAGTATGCGCGGATCTCGGATTCCCACTGTTCGAACACCTGCATGCTCATCAATACTCTCCCTTGGTTGCGGGTGTTGCGGCCCGCCATTCCGCGGCGGGCCGCCAGCCGGTCTTTCCCGGCCTGTCGTCGGCAGACCTCGCCAAGAGGCCCACCTAATCTACTCTCAGCCTGGCTTCAGCCCAGCCTCAACCCGGGCTCGACCTGACCGCGACCCCGACCAGATCGGCAAAAAGCCGCCCTACCGGGTCGATCAGTCGATCATTGAAGTCGTAATGCGGACTGTGACAGGACCAGTGATGTCCTTCGCCGTCATCGGCCCCAATCAGGGCGAAGGCACCGGGTACCTCCCGAAGGTAGTAGCTGAAGTCCTCGGATGCCATGATCGGCAGCGCCAGCGACGTATCCCGCCACGTCGGGCCCAGCACGCGTGCCATTGCCGCACGATAATAGGCCGCCGGCTCGGCGTGATTGACGGTGGCCTGGTAGCGGGGCGTGAAGGTGACCTGGGCTTCGATCCCATAGGCGGCGGCCGTATCGTGCGCAATCTGCTCAAGATGCTTGGCGACGGCATCGCGCTGCTCGGTGCGACCAACGCGCACCGAACCTGCCAGCCGGGCGCTATCCGGAATGGCGGTGATCGCCCTTCCTGCCTCGAAGATGGTCACGCTGACCACCGCTGCCGCCTGCGGGGCGATCCGGCGCGAGACAATCTGCTGGATCGATTGGACCAGCGCGCTGCCGGCCAGTATGGGGTCGCGACTGGACTCGGGCTGGCTGGCGTGCCCGCCGCGGCCCTTGAGCTGGATTTCAAAGATGCCATTGGCGCCCATCACCGGGCCATCCGGACAGACCGCCTGGCCGAAAGGGATCGCCGGCCAGTTGTGCCAGCCGAATATCCAGTCAACGCCTTCCAGCGCACCATCCCGGATCATCTCGCGGGCACCGTGGCCGCCTTCCTCGGCCGGCTGGAACAAGAGGGTCACTGGCCCGGGCAGCTGCTCTTCATGAACCTTGAGCCAGCGGGCGGCCGCCAGCAGGGTGGCGGTGTGCCCGTCGTGGCCGCAGGCATGCATGACCCCCGGCGTGCCGGAGGCCCAGTCCCTGCCACTGATTTCATCGATCGGCAGTGCATCGATGTCGGCTCGCAGGGCGATGTGTCGGCCACTGGCATCCGGGGCGAGATGCGCGACCGTGCCAGTACCAGCGCAGACGCGCCAGGGAATCCCGAGGCGATCAAGTTCCTTGCGGATGGTGCCGGCCGTGCCGTGCTCCTGCCAGGTCAGCTCCGGGGCCTGGTGCAGACGACGGCGGAGGTCAGTGGCATCGGCAGCAATGTTGGTCCAGATCGTGCGCACCGCAGACCTCTAGGTAGATTCCGGCCGCGACCGGAGACGAAAACGGGTGGGAAGCCGGCCAGCCACCGCTTCAACAGTGCCGGCCCGGTGACAATCAGCTAATCACAGCCCACAGTCCGGTGCAACCGTCAGCGGCGCCCGGCAGCACGACACTCACTGACCTCCTTCGGTCTGGATGCGCCCCGGTCGACACAGTCAACCGACCGCTCTGAAACGAAAAAAGCCCTGCTCATCTCTGAGCAGGGCTTTCGCCTTACTGACCGGCATCCAGGATCAGCGAATCACTATCAGACCACCCGTGGGCGACTGACCTGATCCAGCAATCCGAGGCAAATGTTCGGGCAAATGTTCGGGCAAATGTTTGGCGGAAGAGAATAGGAGTCGAACCTATCAGGGACCGCTTGGCAGCCCCTCCCGATTTTGAAGATCGGGCGTCCCACCGGGGAGCGATCTCTTCCAAGGAAATCATTGACACGTTCGATGCAACGCATCCATACCAACGTACCCATCTCAACGTATCCATGGGGTCGCCGCCCCATCATGACGCAAGATATGGTCGTCATTGACCCGCCGAGTGTAACCAACGCGGTTGAAGAATTCGAGAATCTGGATCGCCACCTTGCGCCCGCCACCTCCATCGGGGAACAACAGATTGCGAAAGGTTGCCGCCCGTGCCGCGCCCTGCTCCTCGTTCAGTCGGCGCACGATCCCGGCCAGCTCGGTCACGGCCTCGGCGGTGAAGTAGTGATCATGGGCGACCGGATAAAGCTCACCGGCACGCGCCAGGCGCCGAAACAATCGACGCACCTCGCCCTCTTCCATGCCCACATCCTGAGCGGCGTAGCGCACCCGCGGCGGGTTGTAAGGAGACGTCCGCAACAGCGGTTCGAGGATGGCAAATTGCTCGCGATCCTCCGCACTGATCTGGACGCGATGCTCCGGCAGGTGAAACCAAGCCTGGGTGAGAGAAATCTCGCTATCCGCCAGCAACTCGTCAGTCAAGGCGCGGAACAGCAATGGTGACAGTCGCACCGACACCACGCGACGCAGCCGCCCGGCCTCCACTCCAATCATGTCCGGCGCCCGCTCGTGCTCCTCGCCCAGCACCTCGACCAGCCGCCACTTCAACTGACCCCAGGCCGCTGTCGCCAGGCCGATGGCCTCGTCGCCATCACGGATTACCCGCAGCTCGACGCGTCGCCACAACGCCTCGGCCTCCGAGCTGCCGAGGTTCCAGTTCTGAGCAAAACCGACCAGATCAACGCCGGTCTCCGCCTTTGCCGCCAGGTAGCTCAGCGCCACCGCCGGGTCGTCGTCACGCAGCTTGTCCAGCAACGCCAACCGGAAAGGGCTGCGTTTGTGCCGGCGCGGCGGATCGATATCGAGCGTTCGCCCTCCCGCCACGGTCCGTTGATCACCGGCGTCGCGCAGCACGAACGGATCGCCACGCAGGGTCAGCGTCTCCCGTTGCAACAGGATCTCTGCCAGCGCAGTCTCGCCGGGCTCCGCCACCCGACCATCGAGCAACGCCACCCGTCCCATGATGTCGTCAGTGCCGATATGCACGTGCACCGACTGCATGTGCTTGACCGGACGCTGGCCCTTCGGCACTCGCAGCTCGGCCTGGAAACGCGTCAGGGGTCGGGCCAGTGGCGGCGCCACCAGCCACATGCCACGCTCGATCTCCTTGCGCTCGACCGTCCCCCTCAGTGCCACGGCGCAGCGCTCACCGACCTGCCCGATCTCGGCCGGCTGATCCTGCACGCGCAGCCCGCGCACCTGCACTCTCGCCCCTTGCGATCCGTGCGGCGCCAGCGTCAGGGTATCGCCGACGGCGACCCGACCGGCCACGACGGTGCCCGTGACGACAGTGCCCGTGCCGGCAATCGAAAACTGACGATCAATGGCCAAGCGGAAGCCACCGCTGGCAGGCGGGGGCTCGAAGACGGCTGCCCTGCTCTCGAGATGATCACGCAGCGCGTCCACACCGGCACCGCTTCGCACCGAACAGGCGAAAATCGGACTATCGGCCAGCGTCGTCCCGGCCAACAGCGCAGCGACCTCGCTCTGAACCTCGGCGAGTCGTGCCGGCTCGACGGTGTCGGTCTTGGTAATGGCCACCGCGGCCTGGTCAATACCGATCAGATCAAGCAGCTCCAGATGCTCGCGGGTCTGCGGCATCGGCCCATCGTCGGCGGCGATCACCAGCAGGGCAAAATCGATCGCCTTGGCCCCGGCAAGCATGTTGCGGATCAACCGTTCATGGCCCGGCATATCGATAAAGCCAAGGATGGAGCCGTCCGCCAGCGGGCGGTAGGCATAGCCAAGATCGAGGGTAATGCCGCGCTGTTTTTCCTCCGGCAGACGATCGGCATCCACTCCAGTCAGCGCCCTGACCAGGGAGGTCTTGCCGTGGTCAATATGGCCTGCGGTCCCGATCAGCATGGTGATTCAGGGACCTCTTCGGGCACTTCCAGGCGTGACAACTGGGCGACGAACTCACTCTCGTCTGTCCGGGCAAGACAACGCAGATCCAGCAGAAGGGCGTCGTCCTCGATGCGGCCGATCACCGGCTGCGGCAAGGCCCGAAGCCCGGCCTCGATACGGTGCAGAACACCGCTGCGCTTGCCGCGCGGGCGAATGGCGATTCCGGCCGACGGCAGGCGCTCGACCGGCAGGGAGCCGGAGCCGATCTGCGAGCGCAGCGCCAGCGTCGTCATCGTCACCGGCAGCGCGGCCAAAGCGGCCTGCAGTGGCGGCAACAGACGCTTGGCGGCCGCTTCGATCTCGGCCTCGGGACGGGTCAGCTGCTGCAGCGCGGTCAAGCGTTCGGGCAGACGATCCGGATCACGATAGAGCCGTAACACCGCCTCCAGGGCGGCCAAGGTGAGCTTGTCGACGCGCAGGGCGCGCTTGAGCGGGTTGCGCTTGATGGCATCGATGAGGCCCTTGCTGCCCACCAACAGACCGGCCTGTGGCCCACCAAGCAGCTTGTCGCCGGAGAAAGTCACCAGATCGGCGCCAGCAACGATGCTCGCGCGCGGGGTCGGCTCATGCGGCAGCCCCCAGCGCTCGAGATCGGTCAAGGTGCCGGAACCCAGATCGACCACGAAAGGCAGGTCATGCTCATGCGCCAGATCCGCCAGATCCACTTCGGGCACCGATTTGGTGAAGCCCTGGATGCTGTAGTTGCTGGTATGGACCTTCATCAGCATCGCCGTGCGCTTGCCGATGGCCTGGCGATAGTCCTCCAGGTGAGTGCGATTGGTGGTGCCGACCTCTTTCAGCTTTGCACCGGCCCGGCTCATGATGTCGGGTATACGAAAAGAGCCTCCGATCTCCACCAGCTCCCCCCGGGAGACCAGCACCTGCCGCTTGCGCGCCAGGGTATCGAGCAGCAGAAAGACCGCCGCGGCATTGTTGTTGACCACGGTGGCGGCCTCGGCGCCAGTCAGTTCGCACAGCAGATCGCTGACCACGTCGTCGCGATCGCCACGCCTGCCATCCTCGAGGCTGTATTCAAGCGCGCAAGGGTTGCGTGCTGCGGTGACCAGCGCCTCGATCGCCTCTTCCGGAAGCGGCGCCCGCCCCAGGTTCGTGTGTAGCACTGTACCGGTGAGGTTGAACACCGGGCGCAGCCTGGGCCGGGCCTGAGCCTCCGCGGCGGTAGCGATTCGTTCGATCAGCACCGCATCCGCGGGGATTTCAGCACCGTTTCGCGCTGCCTCACGCACCTCATCAAGCGTCTGGCGCAGGAGGCTGGTCATCACCTGCCGGCCGTGGCGCTCCACCAGGGCAGCGATGGTCGATTCGGCCAGCAGGCGGCTGACTGAAGGTAGTCGAGAAAGATCAATCATCCTGTCGTTTACCGCCCCTTGCCGGCCGTTGCACCTGGACGCCGCAGCGGAGAAATTTGCTGTGGCATTGCGCCCCAAGGGCTGCCACTGAATGATACGAAAAAACCCCGCCTGAAAGACGGGGTCATGGTGAACCGCTCGCCGGGCCAGCCTGGGTTTTTAGGCCTTGTGCCCCTCAGCTGCTCCTGGCGATCACGCGGCTATTCGTCGGAGGGCTTCCAGACCTTCCAGACATTGCCGACCAGATCAGGACCGGGCTTGAGCGTGGTCTTGCCAGGCTCCCAGCCGGCGGGGCAGACTTCTGCGCCCTTGGTCTTGCGCACGTGCTGGTAGGCCTGGACCTGGCGAATGGTCTCCGCCAGCTTCCGGCCGACCGGAGGCGTAAGAATCTCGGCGGCCTGAATGACGCCATCCGGATCAATGATGAAGCGGCCGCGGAAATCAACTCCCGACTCCTCGTCCCAAACCCCGTAGGCGCGACCCAGTTCGCCGCTCTGGTCGGATGCCATGTGAAATGGCACGCCACCATCGGCCATCTTGCTCAGCTCGACATCATTCCAGACCTTATGGACAAACGTGCTGTCCACACTGACGGAAATGACTTCGACACCCAGATCTTGCAACTTGTCATAGTTCGCTGCGACCGCAGACACTTCAGTTGCTCAGACAAAGGTGAAATCGCCCGGATAGAAACAGAGCAGGACCCACTTACCGGCAAAGTCGGACAGGCTCACCTCGGTGAACTCGCCCTTGTAGTAAGCGGGTGCACTGAATTCCGGGGCTTTCTGGCCCACTCGTGCACTCATTGTTGACTCCTTTTGTTCACGGGATTGGCTCCACTGCACGCGACTTGACCGCAGGCAGGAACCGGAGACGTCTTTCTTTCGTTGCCGCGACAGCCGCCTGCTGCCGTTGGGCAGGAAAGACGCCCAACCGAAACTAGTCGAGTCCGCCCATCCCGTCAAGACCGAGCGCAGCAGTCGGTTGATGGCAGATCGTTTCATTAAAAAAGCCCGCGGCAGCGCGGGCTTTGGCTCGAGTCTTGCCATGTTTATTGCAAGGTGGCCGTCAGAAGGGAATATCGTCCTCGCCAAAGCCATCGTCGATGGACTTGGCCGGGCGCTCGTCCTGACGTGGCGGCGCGGGTGGGGCCCCGGCACCACCGCCATAGCCACCTTGGCCACCCTGGGCCTGGCCGCCCCCGTAACCGCCCCCTTGGGCACCTTGCCCGGCAGCGTAACCACCGCCCTGGCCGCCACCACCCTGACGACCGCCAAGCATCTGCATCTCATTGGCCACGATCTCGGTGGTGTATCGGTCCTGGCCGTCCTGCCCCTGCCACTTGCGGGTCTGGATCCGTCCCTCGACATAGACCTGATTACCCTTCTTCAGGTATTCGCCGACGATCTCCGCCAGGCGGCCGAAGAACACGATCCGGTGCCACTCGGTGTTCTCGCGGTTTTCACCAGTCGCCTTGTCACGCCACTGCTCGGTGGTGGCCACGTTGATATTCGCGACCTGACCGCCGGACGGCAGGTAACGGACCTCCGGATCGGCCCCGAGGTTGCCGATGATGATTGCCTTGTTCACACCGCGAGCCATAATTCAAACTCCTTGCTGATTCCTGCCAAACCGGTCGCATCACCGACCAAACGGTCACTATAAAGCATTCGGGAAGTACGCAACGAATCGCCGTTGCTCTTCGCCGGGGTGCCTCGGGGCAACGGGACCGGTGCCTTTCGATTACACTACCCGGTTCCGCGCGCGGCGGGAACCACGCGTTCCTGCCTAGCCCGCGACGCCCATCCAACTCGAGCGACAAGCGCAATACCATGGCCGATCCTTTCATCCGTATCCGCGGCGCCCGTACGCACAACCTGAAGAATATCGATGTCGATCTGCCGCGTGACAAGCTGATCGTCATCACCGGCCTGTCGGGCTCGGGGAAGTCGTCGCTGGCGTTCGACACGATCTTCGCCGAGGGCCAGCGTCGCTACGTCGAGTCACTGTCGGCCTATGCGCGCCAGTTCCTGTCGATGATGGACAAGCCGGACGTCGATACCATCGAGGGGTTATCGCCCGCGATCTCGATCGAGCAGAAGACCACTTCACACAACCCTCGCTCGACGGTGGGCACGGTCACCGAAATCTACGACTACCTGCGTCTGTTGTACGCCCGCGCCGGTATTCCGCGCTGCCCGGAACACGACATCGACCTGACCGCGCAGACGGTCTCGCAGATGGTCGACCAGGTGATGACGCTCCCCGAGGACTCGAGGTGGCTGCTGCTCGCGCCGGTGATCGAGAATCGCAAGGGCGAGCACCACAAGCTTTTCCAAGGGTGGCAGGCGCAGGGTTTTCTGCGGGTTCGCGTCAACGGTGCTGTCTACGAGATCGACGAGACCCCGACCCTGGACCCCAAGACAAACAACACCATCGAGGTGGTGGTCGATCGCTTCAAGATCCGCGCCGACCTGCAACAGCGACTGGCCGAGTCGTTCGAGACCGCGCTGCGTCTGGCCGATGGCCGGGCGATGGTGGTGTCGATGGACAGCGACGAGGAACAGGTCTTCTCCTCCAAGCACGCCTGCCCCAAGTGCGGCTACTCGCTGGCCGAACTCGAACCACGGCTGTTCTCCTTCAACAATCCGGTCGGTGCCTGCCCGAGCTGTGACGGGTTGGGCGTGCAGCAGTTCTTTGACCCGCAGAAGGTGATCATCAACCCCGAGCTGTCGCTGGCGGCCGGCGCGGTGCGTGGCTGGGATCGGCGCAATGCCTATTATCACGCGCTGCTCTCTTCTCTGGCCCGCCACTACGACTTCGACCTTGAGACGCCCTGGAATGAGCTCCCCGAGGAGCTACGCGAGATCATCCTGAACGGGTCGGGCAAGGAAAAGATCGCCTTCATCTACATCGCCCCGCGCGGCCGGCCCAAGGAGCGCACCCATCCCTGGGAGGGCGTGCTGCCCAACATGGAACGGCGCTACCGCGAGACCGAATCACAGGCGGTGCGCGAGGAACTGGCCCGCTACATCTCCGAGCAGGCCTGTCCGAGCTGTCACGGCACGCGGCTCAATCGCGCCGCGCGACACGTGTATATCGAAGACCACAGCCTGCCGACGATCACTCGCTGGTCGATCGGCGACTCGGCAAGCTATTTCGACACGCTGGAGCTTGAGGGCGCGCGTGGCGATATCGCCAAGTCGGTGATCCGTGAGATCGGCTCGCGATTACGCTTCCTCAATGACGTGGGATTGAATTACCTGTCTCTCGATCGCAGCGCCGAGACCCTCTCCGGCGGCGAGGCCCAGCGCATCCGGCTGGCAAGTCAGATCGGCTCGGGGCTGGTCGGCGTGACCTACATCCTCGACGAACCGTCGATCGGCCTGCACCAGCGCGATAACGACCGCCTGCTGGGCACGCTCACCCATCTGCGGGGCCTCGGCAATACGGTAATCGTGGTCGAGCACGACGAAGACGCCATCCGTGCGGCCGACTTCGTGCTCGACATCGGTCCCGGTGCCGGGGCGCACGGCGGCGAGGTGGTCGCCCAGGGCACGCCGGCAGACATTGTGGCGACGAAAGACTCGCTGACCGGCCAGTACTTGTCGGGCCAACGCCAGATCCCGATCCCGACACGCAACCGGGCCGACACCGAGAAGATGCTGACGCTGGAGGGCGCGACCGGACACAATTTGGTCGGCGATCCGCTGTATATCCCGCTGGGGCTGTTCACCTGCATCACTGGTGTGTCCGGCTCGGGCAAATCGACACTGATCAACGAGACCCTGTACAAAATCTGCGCCCACCAACTCAATCGCGCCAGCGCGACGACCGCACCGTACCGGGAAATAATCGGGCTGGAGCAGCTCGACAAGGTGATCGCCATCGACCAATCGCCGATCGGCCGCACACCACGCTCGAACCCGGCAACCTACACCGGGCTGTTCACCACCGTTCGCGAGCTGTTCGCCGGCACGCAGGAGGCCCGCTCACGCGGCTACACACCTGGGCGATTCTCCTTCAACGTCAAGGGCGGACGCTGCGAGGCCTGTCAGGGCGACGGGGTGATCAAGGTCGAGATGCACTTCCTGCCGGACGTGTATGTGTCCTGCGATATCTGTGGTGGCGCACGCTACAATCGCGAGACGCTCGACATCCGCTACAAGGACAAGACCATCAGTGACGTGCTGGGGATGACTATCGAGGAGGCGACCGAATTCTTCGAGGCGGTACCCAGCCTGCACCGCAGGTTGAGCACCCTGATGGATGTCGGATTGGGCTATGTGAAGCTGGGACAGAACGCCACCACGCTCTCCGGCGGCGAGGCCCAGCGCATCAAGCTCTCGCGCGAGCTGGCCAAGCGTGACACCGGCGACACCCTCTATATCCTGGACGAGCCGACCACCGGCCTGCACTTCGAGGACGTCGCCCAGCTGTTGCGCGTGCTCTACCGCCTGCGCGACCGTGGCAACACTATCGTGGTGATCGAGCACAACCTCGACGTGATCAAGACCGCCGACTGGCTCGTCGACCTCGGCCCCGAGGGTGGCTCTGGCGGCGGGCGCATCATCGCCTCGGGCACCCCGGAACAGGTCGCCAAGGTGGAAGGCTCGTACACCGGCCACTACCTCAGCCGGATACTGGCGCCGGCGAAGGCGTAAAACGAACGAGGACAGGGTAGCCGGGAACGGCTACCCACGCACAATCTGCGCGAGTGAAATCTGCTTCCACAGGGATCGATGCCGCTGTGGGAGCTTGCCGCGCAAGCGAATCGCGCGAGCCTATATGTGGGAACGGCTGCCGCGGAGCATGCCATGCGTCGCCACAGTCCGCACCAGCATGTCTCAGACACAAAAAACCCGGACCAACCGGTCCGGGCTTCCTGCCAAACCTTGTCGACAACGAAATCAGAGGCTACTGATGTACGCGCTCACGTTGTCGATGTCTTCTTCAGACAGGCCGGCGGCATTCGGTGCCATGATGGCGTAATTAGGGCCACCCAAATCGCCGTCCATTTCCTGCAGCGCGGCCTGATCGCCATTCTTGTAATGGGTCATTGCTGTGGCGAGGTGCTCGGCACTCTTGCCCGTCAATTGCGGGAACATGCCCTGGCCAGCAGCCTTCATGCCATGGCAGGAAGCACAGCTCTGCTCATAGAGTTTTTTGCCAGCATCCACGTCAGCGGCCATGGCCTGAGCGCCGGCAACAGCCAGGCCAGAGGAGAGGATAATCGCAGTCAGCTTTTTCATGGGGAACTCCTGAATATCTTGTAACGACAAATTACCCGAGCTCGCTCCTGCTCGGCAGCCAATCTCGGTTCCTCAGCATTATGAAGCAAGATTCATGCCGCGCATAGAATGCGCTCCATAAGCAATGAGTTGCCTGTCGGCAATTCTGTCGACAGGCAAATGGAGAATGCATCCTGCAAGCTGCATGATAGCAAGACGCAACACCGAGGTGGTCGCCCGCAGGTCCGGCAGAGCGGTATCGGGAACCGACCGGTCGCTCCTACTGCCCATCGATATAGTGGTGATCGTCGAAGGAGATTACCCACTGCGGCACAACCAACGCCAGCGCGGTCATGAGCATGCCATTGGCCACTCCCTCGGCAAACGCGATCAGCGGCAGAATACGCAGGTAGTTGTTCCAGACGAGGCCACCGTCATATAGCCCCATCGCCATCACCAGCAAGGCGGTGCCGACACCATGGGCCACCATGCTGAGCACGGCAGACAGGAACACGCCGATGAAAAGGTAGATGAAAAAGTTGAGCGGCAACCAACGCTGCGAGGCACGTGTGAGGCCGTAGGTGAGTAGGGCGGGCAGCAGGGCGCTGAGCAGGAAATCCCAGCCGGCAATGGCCAGCCCGCCACCAAAGACCAGCGGCAACGCGATTGCTGCAGCCAGCCCCACGATCAACGCCAGCTCCAGCCCGATCACCAGCGTGACTGCCGCCATTCCGAGGAAGTGCAGCGTGAGCCCCGGCATCAGGGTGGCCTTGAGCGACCACATTCCCAGCAGGAAAAGCCCCGCCAGCCCTACCAGATTGAGGCGAGCCGGTTCGGCGCGCAGCGCCGGCCAAGGAGCGGCACGCACAGCCCAAGCAACACTGGCCAATGCGATCAGCCAACCGATGGTCGCGATCGGCAAGGAAACCAGGTGATTAGGTAGTTGCATGTCTTGCCCCCATCTAAAGGCTGACTGAAAGTCTACACTTTGGTCACCTGATTGGCAGGCGAGTCCGATATGCACCCGACCGCTTGCTCTTGCGGCACACCTACATTGGCATAAGAGCATAAGACACTCTTATGCTCAATAGACAAAGCCGACCATGAAAGGTGCGCCAATGCCTGCAGAAAAAGACAGACTATTTCATTTTCCCGTCCCCATGTTCGCGATAGTCATGGGCCTGGCCGGATTGACGCTGGTGATTGATGCACTGGGCGATCCGGGGACCTGGATCGCCACGGTTGCCGACGTCCTGGTGGTCATCGATCTGGCCGTCTATGCGCTGATCGCCATCATTTATCTCGCCAAGGCCGTCCGTCATCCCGATGCGGTACGGGCGGAGTTCAACCATCCTGTAAAACTGAGCCTCTTCCCGACGATCACCATTGGTCTGATCCTGCTGGGGACGGCCACCCTGACTCGCTGGCCCGGACTTGCCCACCTGCTGTGGGGCGTCGGCGCCGCCGGTCATCTGGTCCTGACCTTGATGATTCTCAGCCGCTGGATGCACCAGGACCATTTCGAGATCCAGCACTCCAACCCGGCGTGGTTCATCCCGATCGTGGGCAACATCCTCGTGCCAATCGCCGGGGTGCCGCTGGGCTACGAGACGCTGTCGTGGTTCTTTTTCAGCACCGGGCTGATGTTCTGGCCGTTGCTGTTCGCCATCTTGATGAACCGCTATTTCTTCCACGCGCCCATGCCGGGCAAGTTGATGCCGACCCTGTTCATCCTGATCGCACCACCAGCCCTGGGGTTCCTGTCATGGCTGGCCCTCCACCCGGGCAGCTTGCCAGACGGCTTCGCACTGGTGTTGCTCAATGTCGGCCTGTTCCTGACCCTGCTGCTGGTGTGGCAGATCGCTCATTTCATCCGTCTACCGTTCGCCCTTTCCTGGTGGGCCTACTCCTTTCCACTGGCGGCGATCACCTTGGCGACCCTGCGCATGGCCGAAGCAAGCAGTGACGTATTCTGGAACGGGCTGGGGATGCTGCTTGCGGTCGTGACTGCGGTGCTGATCGGCGCGCTGGTCGTGCGCACCCTGGTGGCCACCGCCCGCGGCGAGATCTGCCAGCCCGAATAACGAGCGGAGTGTCCCTGTTGGGGGCGCGAGGGCTTTGCTTTATGCTTGCACCTTTCGCCAGCCCACCCATGTCGGCTCAAAACCGACCATCAGTGCCGCGGATGGCACCCGTTACTACGAAACGGGAGCGCGGCACTCTCGACACGGACGATATTTCATGTCTCAAGCATCTTTCTGGATTCACCTGCATGCCCTGGCGGTCGTGCTGTCTCTGCTCGGCTTCATCGTGCGTGGCGGCTGGATGCTCGCCGGTTCGTCCATGCTCACCAGGAAATGGGTGCGGATCACGCCGCATGTCGTCGACACCGTGCTTCTGGTCAGCGCCCTGGTCGCCGCCTGGCTGCTTTTCTGGCGCCATGGGGTGCACCCGCAGTTTCTCACCGTCAAGATCGTCGGCCTGGTGGTTTACATCGGGCTGGGGCTGGTCGCCCTGCGCTTCGGTCGCAGCCGCGGCATGCGCGCCAGCGCCTGGATCCTGGCGATCCTGGTATTCCTCTATGTCGCCGCCGTGGGCGTGGTCAACACCCACCCTGCCCTCAAAGGCTCCTTCCCGGCGATAGTGAGCGACGTATGAAAACCCGGCCATTGGTTGGCGTGATCATGGGCTCGCAGTCCGACTGGGAAACCATGTCGCATGCCTGCGAGATGCTCGATGCGCTGGAGATCCCCTTCGAGAAGGCAGTGGTCTCGGCACACCGCACCCCCGACAAGCTGTTCGACTACGCCGGTACGGCCGTGGAGCGGGGGCTGAAGGTGATCATCGCCGGAGCCGGTGGTGCGGCCCACCTGCCGGGCATGGTGGCAGCCAAGACCCGTCTGCCGGTGTTCGGTGTGCCGGTGCAATCCAAGGCCCTGTCGGGGATGGATTCATTGCTGTCGATCGTGCAGATGCCCGCCGGCGTGCCGGTCGGCACGATGGCGATCGGCCGCGCCGGGGCAACCAACGCCGCGCTGCTGGCCGCCGCGACGCTGGCGATCACCGACGAAGCGCTGGCCGCACAATTGGACGCCTGGCGCGAGCGTCAGACACAGGCCGTGCTCGACAAGCCCGAGCCAGGCAAGGACTGACACGATGAGCAGCGTCCAAAACCAATGTCAGGTGCCACGCGTCGAAGGCCGCACCGGCGAGCCCGCCGGGTTGCATATCGGGGTGATCGGCGGTGGTCAGCTCGGTCAGATGCTGGGGCTGGCCGGCGTAGCCATGGGGCAGCGCTTCACTTTCCTCGATCCAGCCGTGGACCCGCCGGCCGCCTCGGTCGGCCGACATATCCGAGCTGAATTCGACGACTCCGAGGCCCTCGAGCAGCTCGCCGTCGAATGTGATCTGATCACCCTGGAATTCGAGAACGTCCCGCTGGCCTCAGCAGAGCAGCTCGCCGCGCGCAACTGCCTGATGCCAAACCCGCGGGCGCTCGCCATCGCCCAGGACCGCCTTGAAGAAAAACAGTTCTTCGAAGAAATCGGCCTGTCGGTCGCCCCCTGGCTGCGAATCGATTCGGCACAGGACATTGTCCAAGGCGTCTCGCGGCTCGGCGGAGCGGCGATCCTCAAAACGCGTCGCTTCGGCTACGACGGCAAGGGGCAAGTGCGCCTGACCGCCCCCCTTCGGGATGCAGCCCCAGGCACCGCGGACAACCCTGGTAACCCGGGCGACCTGGGCGAGGCCGCTGCCGCCTGGGAGACGCTCGGCGGCGTGCCGGCGATTCTGGAACAAATGCAACCCTTCGAGCGCGAAGTCTCGATCATCGCGGTACGCAGTCGCAGCGGTGAACAGCGCGTCTACCCCCTGGCAACCAACGTGCACCAGGATGGCATCCTCTGGCAGTCCACGGTTCACGTCGGTGATCCATTGCAGATCGAGGCCGAGCGGGCCGCCAAACTGGTGATGGAACGACTCGACTATATCGGAGTGCTGGCGATCGAGTTCTTTGTCGTCGACGGGCGGCTGATGATCAACGAGATGGCACCACGTGTACACAACAGTGGTCACTGGAGCCTGGGCGGGGCACGCACTTCACAGTTCGCGAACCATATCCGCGCCCTGCTCGACTGGCCGCTGGGGGATACCAACCCGCTGGGCGAGGTCGCCATGCTCAACCTGATCGGCCGCCT
This sequence comes from Halothiobacillaceae bacterium, assembly GCA_041676845.1. Lineage (GTDB taxonomy): Bacteria > Pseudomonadota > Gammaproteobacteria > Halothiobacillales > Halothiobacillaceae > Guyparkeria. Next base: position 155,181 of record JBAYRD010000003.1, read on the forward strand.
GCCGGACCCGGCGGCCGTCCTCGCCGTGCCCGGCACCAGTTGGCACGATTACGGCAAGACCCCGCGGGCCGGCCGCAAGCTCGGTCATGTCACCGTTACTGCCCCGGATGCCAATGCACTCGAATCACGACTCGACCGACTCCGTGATCTGATCACGCCTCCTGGCGACTGACTACCGCCGCGGGAAAAAACCTAAGGAAGGGAATGATGCCCAAGCCATCAACCAGACCATCGGCAAGGCTCTCGTCATGACCACCGCATGGAACCGGCGCCTTGCCAGACTCGCCGCCCTGCTCGCCCTCAGCGGCGTGGCACTGCCCCTGTCGGCAGCCAAGGTCTACCAGTACACCAACAGCGCTGGTGAGACGGTCTTCACCGACGAACCGGTCGCGGGCGCCAAGGTGCTTGAGATCCAGTCGGCCCCCGTCATCCCGATGAAACCAGTCGAATTGCCCGAACCAACCTCGGGAAACGCCCCCGCCGGCCCGACCGATGAAACAACAGACCAACCGCGCCCGGTCGCGCCGCCACCAACAACGCCTACTACCACCTTGCCGCCCGGGTCCATGCCGGACGAGGCGGCCGAGACCAGCTATAGCTACGACCGACTCGCAATCGTCGAACCGGTCGATGGCGAGGTCGCCAGCCGCATGCGCGGCAGCATCACCATCCAGCTCGCCATCGAGCCAGGCCTGCACTCGGATGACCGGGTGTTCATCCTGGTCGACGGCGAACCGCGGGTGCGGGATTCCAGTGGTCAGCGACATCTGATCAACGGCATCACCCCAGGGGTGCATGAACTGGTCGCCCAGATTCGTCGTGACGGCGAGGTGCGCATCCAAAGTGCACCGGTACGCTTTACGCTGGTCTTGCCGACCCAGTAACGAGCTGATTGAGCCTCGTCAGGCACTAGCCACCCCGCCCTCCCACCTCGCCGCCCGGCGACGAGGGGAAGCCCCTGACCCGACCCGCCTCCAACACTCTGATCTCGAACACCCTGGACTCGCCCAGGAAGGTCGCGACCGCGACAGTAGCCGCTACCCCCGCAATGCGCGGGCCGGCGGCACGCGCGTCATGCGCCGGCCCAACAGCGGCGTGACCAGGACGGCGAGCAGCAGCCCCACCCCAACGCCCCAGGCAAGCAGCCAGGGGTTGAGCCGCAGCGGCAGATCAAAGACCTGCGCTGACAGCAGCGCACCGACACCCATCGCCGCCACGGCAGCGAGCAAGCCGACCAGCTGCCCCAGGGCGAGGAACTCGATCCACAAGGCGGCCAGCACCATCCGCCTTGTTGCCCCCATCACCCGCAGCACCGCAGTGTCGTGAATACGCTGGCGCTCGCTGGCGCCGAAGGCAGCCAACAGCACCACCAGCCCCGCGGCGACAGTGAAGGCGAAAACATACTCGACCGCCTGACTGGCCCGCGCGATCAGGGTGCGCACCTCCTCGAGGATGCGTGAGACATCGAACAACGTCACCGTCGGGAAGGCGTGCAACAGCTCGACCTGCAGATCCTCGCTGCCATCAGGCAGATGGAAGCTGGTGACGTACTGCGCCGCCGCATCCGGCAGCAACGATGGCGCGGCAATGACGAAGAAATTCGGTCGCATCGAGTCCCAGTCGACCGAGCGGATCGAGGTGATCGGCGCGGTGACCGGTCGACCATCAATGCGGAAGGTCAGCCGATCGCCCAACGACCAGCCCAGCGTTTCCGCTATGCCCTCCTCAACCGAAAAGCCCGCCGCCGGAAAATGGCCTTGCAGCACCTCATTGCTGCCGGGCAGCTCGTCGCCGACCGACAGGTTGAATTCACGCGTGGCCAGCCGATGGGCACTGCCCTCGAGGCGCGAGATGTCGACGTCTTCGCCGTCCAGACCCGTCCAGCGACCACGAATCATCGGATAGAAGCCCGCATCAGCGACCGACCACTGGGCGAAAAATCCACGGATGGCGTCCACTTCATCGGGCTGGATATTGATCGCGAACACATTCGGTGCATCCGGCGGGATCTGGCGCTCCCAGGCCTGGATGAGATCGGCGCGGACTACTGACAGCAGCAGCACGGCGGTGACCCCAAGCGCCAACGCGGCGATCTGGGTCGCCGAGACCCAGCGCGCCCGGGCCATCCGCGCCAGCCCGAAACGAGCCACGCCTCGCGCCGGCCAGCGACGCAATGCGGTGATCAGCCCCCAGGACACCAGCAGGAATATCGCCAGACTCACAGCCAATCCGCCGAGTACATATAACGTGAGCTGGGTATCACGTGCCTGGAACCAGACCAGCAGGCCGATGGCCAAGACCCCGGCACCAAACAGACCGGCCGCCGCCGGGCTCGGGGCAGTGGCCTGGCGGTTGAGCACCCGCAGTGGCGGGGTGTGCTTCAGCTGCACCAGGCTCGGCAGGGCGAAACCGAACAACGCCACCAGGGCGACCGCCAGCCCCAGGGCCACCGGCATCAGCCCCGGCGGTGGCAGCTCGACCTCGAACACCGCGACCATGAGATCCGCCAGCAACAGCTGGGTGAGTGCGCCTATCATGATGCCGGGCACCGCAGCAACCACGGCCAACATCAGCAGCCGCCAGCGATAGATCGCCCCGATCTGTCGCGAGGAGGCGCCCATCGCCCGCATCAGTGCGGCGGCATCCTGCTGGACGAGATTGTAATGTCGTGCCGCGATCACCAGCGCCGCCCCAGCGAGCAGCACGGCAACCACCGCGGCCAGCCCAAGAAAACGTGCCGCTCGATCGAAGGCGGCCTCGAAGGCCGGCTGACTTGATTCCGGCCGCTCGAGTTCCAGCACGGCGGGCAGGCTGGCCTCCAGGCGATCGAGCCGCGCAGCACGATCGCTGGCGTCGCTCGCCAACAGCAGGGCATGCTCCACCCGGCTGGTACTGGTGACCAGACCGGTCGCGGCCAAGTCCGCGCGATGGACCATCAGGCGCGGGGCGGCCTGCGAGAACACATTACCCACGTCCGGCTCACTTTCGAGCACGGCGCTGACCGCCAGCCGCGTCTGACCAACCTGCAATGCCTCATCCAGCTCAAGGCCCAATGAAAGCAGCGCCCGGCGACCGATCCAGGCCTCACCGGGCGGCGGCCCATGAGTGACCGTGCTGCTGCCGGCTGCATCCTGGATACGCAACGAGCCACGCAGCGGGTAGGCGTCATCGACCACTTTCAGGCCCACCAGCAAGGTCTGTTCGCCGGCCAGCACGACGGTGGGGAAAGTCACCAGCCGGCTAGTGGTCAAACCCAGCAATTCGGCCTCGTGGGCGACGGCATCGAGAGGGTCCGGGGATACCACCCGTGCGTCGGCGGCGAGAAACTGGGCCGCCTGGGCACGCATGGCACCATCGACCCGATCAATGAAGAAGCCCACCGCGGTCACCGAGGCGACCGCCACCAGCAGCGCCAGCAGCATCGAAGTGAGCAGGCCGCTCTGCAGCTCGCGCACCAGGCCCTGCCAGGCGAGACGCCAGGTCGCCGGTCGGCGGCCTGTCACGACTGCAAGACCTCGGGGTCGGGCTGCCACTCGGACACACGCCCGGCCCGTACCTGAAAACCACGGTCACAGCGGGCGGCCAGCGCCGGATCGTGGGTGACCAGCACCAGCGTGGTGTGGTGACGCTCGCGCAGACGAAACAGCAATTCAATGACATGCTCGCCGGTGATGGTATCGAGCGAGCCGGTGGGCTCGTCGGCAAACAGCAGGGCTGGCTCACCGACGAAGGCTCGCGCCAGGGCCACTCGCTGCTGCTCGCCGCCGGAAAGCTGACGTGGCAGGTGCCGCAGCCGTTCGCCCAACCCGACCTCCTCCAGCGCGGCGCGGGCGTGCTTGCCCGCATCACGATCGCCGGCCAGCTCCAGTGGCAGGGCGACGTTCTCCCAGGCATTGAGCCCGCCGATCAACTGGAACGACTGGAACACGAACCCCACCCGACCGGCGCGCACCGCGGCCCGACCGTCCTCGTCGAGCCCCTCGAGGGCATGGCCGTCAAGCGTGATCCGCCCCGCCGTGGGGGTGTCCAGCCCGGCCATCAACGCCAGCAGGGTGGATTTCCCAGCCCCCGACGGGCCGATCAGGGCAACCGCCTCGCCGGGGAAGATTTGCAAGGTGGCCTCATGCACAATGGTCAGCGGTTCGGGCGTGCGCACGGTCTGCGTCACGCCCTCGACACTCAGGATCGGCCGACGGTCGTCACGGGGGGCATCAGATGGGGACATGGAAAAAGCTCGGTGGCGGATGGCCGGCGCGCGTCGCCGCCCTGTTGCTGCTGTGTTTCTGGTTCGGCGCCAGTATAGGTGATGACAGTCCGCCCACGACGACTGAAGTCCTGATTTTCGGCGACTCACTGGCCGCCGCCTATCAGCTGCCCACCGAGGCCGGCTGGGTGGCCCGCCTGCATGAACGACTGGCTGAGCGGGCACCGGGGCGCTTCGCGATCACCAATGCCTCGGTCAGCGGCGAGACCACCTCGGGCGGACTTTCGCGCCTGCCGGAGGTGCTGGCAACCAGCGACTTTGACTGGGTGCTGCTCGAACTGGGCGCGAACGATGGCCTGCGCGGCCTGCCACTGTCGCGCATCAAGGCCAACCTGCAGACACTGATCGATCGCATCGAGGCCCACGGCGCACAGGTAGTGCTGCTGGGCATCATGCTGCCGAGCAACTACGGCCCGGCCTATACTGAACCGTTCGCCGCCATGTACCAGCAGCTGGCCTCTGAGCGCGACCTGCCGGTGCTGCCGTTCCTGCTCGAAGGCGTAGCCAGCGAGCGCGAGCTGATGATGGACGACGGCATCCACCCGAATGCCGCCGGGCAGGAGCGAGTGCTGGAAAACGTCTGGGAGGTGGTGGCGCCGCTGTGGGGGCTGGATGAGCCGAGCGAGCAGCCGTGAGTCGGCGTAGTGGCTCGGATTGTTCCGGCGCGGAAATGAATAAAGCCATCAGGGAATGGGGCTGTTCCCATATGTTTCGCCGAGTATCGCAGTGGAAGCCGAATCGGTCCGAAGGATTGCGCGCAGGGACGCGTGCAACCGTGACGACGACCGGGACGGTCCACCCCAGGCAAACCAAAGTCGTCGACATCTGCTTGACTGCCTTTCAGGCACCAGCTGTCTTACCGATGTGCCGAGTTCCCGAGGGCAACATATCGGTTTGGGCACCATGCCATTTTGCTCCCGAGAAGAGTTTGAAGGGAACGGCCGCTGCTGCGGCCTTCGCGGGCGAGGCCCGCCCCCACAGGGCGGTGGGGCAGGGCTGCGGGTCGCCGAGTGGTTTCCTTGTGGGCCATGTCATTGGATCGGGCCTTGCAAGCGAATCACACCGGCCGGCGCGAGCCCCAGCTTTGGTCGAACACCCGCCTGATAGCAGAGCAGCCGCTGGTGCGGTCTTCGCGAACACGGCTCGCTCCCACAACGGCGGGACTACGGCACAAATGCCGACATGGGAAATGCTGACCGCATGAGCATCTGGCGGAGCAGCGCGGCCTTCGGCGGCATGACCATGATCTCGCGGGTGCTGGGATTCGTGCGCGACATGTTGCTGGCACGGGTGTTCGGCGCCAGCGCGGCGATGGACGCCTTCTTCGTCGTGTTCAAGATCCCCAACTTCCTGCGGCGGTTGTTCGCCGAGGGGGCCTTCCAGCAGGCCTTCGTGCCGGTGCTGTCCGAGTACCGCGAAACGGGCACGCGCGCCGAGCTCAAGGACTACGTCGACCACATGTTCGGCGCGCTGGCGGCGGTGCTGATCATCGTCGTCGCCCTGGGGATGGCCGGTGCGCCGTTGCTGATCCTGCTGTTCGCGCCCGGCTTCACCGACGACCCGGCCCAGCTCGAGCTGGCCGAGGGGATGCTCACGATCACCTTCCCCTATCTGCTGCTCATCTCGCTGACGGCCTTCGCCGCCAGCAGCCTGAACGCCTTCGGCCGCTTTGCCATGCCGGCACTCGCCCCCATCTGGCTCAATCTGAGCCTGATCGCCGCCACGTTGATCGCCGCCCCACTCTTCGAACAACCGGTAGTGGCACTGGCCTGGGGTGTTCTGGTCGCCGGTTTCCTGCAGCTCTTCTTCCTGCTGCCGTTTCTCGCCCGACTGGGACTGCTGCCGCGACCGCGCCTCGCGCCGCACCCGGGGGTGAAGAAAACCCTGCGACTGATGCTGCCGGCGATGTTCGGTGCTTCGGTAACGCAGATCAACCTGCTGGTCGACACCATCCTCGCCTCGCTGCTGGTGGCCGGCTCGGTGAGCTGGCTGTACTACTCCGACCGGCTGGTCGAGCTGCCGCTGGGCGTGTTCGGCGTGGCGATCGGCACCGTCATCCTGCCCGCCCTGTCGCGCGCCTTCGCTCGAGGCAGCGCCGAGGACTACAACCGCACCATCAACGGTGCGCTACGCCTGACCCTGCTGATCGGCGTGCCGGCGATGGCCGGGCTGATCGGGCTGTCGGTGCCGATCCTCGCCACCCTGTTCCAGTACAATGCCTTCACAGCCGACGACACCGCGATGGTCTCGCTGGCGATGACGGCCTATGCGCTGGGCCTGCCGGCATTCCTGCTGATCAAGATCTTCGCCCCGGGCTTCTTCGCCCGTCAGGACACGGTCACCCCGGTGCGGATCGCCGTGATCTCGGTGGTCGCCAACCTGGTCTTCAAGACCTTGCTGGTGCTGCCGTGGATCATCTGGCTGGGCGGAGAGGCGGCGCATGTCGGCCTGGCACTGACCACGGTCATGGCCGCCTGGGTCAACGCCATGCTGCTCGGCTGGACCCTGCGGCGCCGCGGGGTATGGCAGGTGGAAGCCGGCACACGCCGCTTCATCGGCCAGATCACGCTTGCCGCGCTGATCATGGCCGGCCTGCTGCTCTGGATCAGCCCGGCCGCCGAGGTCTGGACCGGCTGGGCCTGGTTCGAGCGCCTCGGCGCAGTATCCGGGCTGATTGCACTGGGCGTAGGCCTGTTCGTGGTCGCCACCGCCCTGCTGGGACAGACCCCACGCCGCCTGATGGCAGTGGCCACCTTCGATCGCCACGTACCACCGGAGCGCCGCTAGTCATGACGCCAGCAGCCTCAACACCAATATGGAAACCCACATGCAGCTGATCCGTCTATCGCTCAGCTCACCGCCACGCCACACCACTCCGGCGGACGGCACGGTGGTCACCATTGGCAACTTCGACGGCGTGCATCGCGGCCACCGCGCAGTGATCCGCCAGGCGGCCGAGCGGGCGCGCGCACTCGATCTGCCGCTCACCGCGGTGATCTTCGAACCACTGCCGCGTGAGTATTTCGCTGAGCACCACGGCAGGACGCCGGTGGCCCGCCTGACCCGGCTGCGCGAACGGTTCCAGGCCTTCGCCGAGCTGGGCGTGGTCGACCAGCTGGTGCTGATGCCCTTCAACAAGCAATTGGCGGCCATGCCGGCCGAGGCCTATGTCGAGGATCTGCTGGTCAAGACACTGGGCGCGCGCCATATAGTGATCGGCGACGACTTCCGCTTTGGCGCCAAGCGCGCCGGCGACTTCTCGCTGCTGGAATCAATGGCCAAGCGTCTGGGGTTTGGTGTCGAGCGGGCGGTGACGGTGACACTGGACGGCGAGCGCGTCTCCTCGACCCGGGTGCGGGCCGCGCTCAAGGCGCGTGACGTCGTCGCTGCCGCGCGTCTGCTGGGCCACCCGTTCTTCCTCTGCGGCCGGGTGATGCACGGCGACAAACGCGGCCGCGAGCTGGCCTTTCCCACCGCGAACATCGCGTTGCGACGCCGCCTGTCGCCACTGCAAGGCGTCTTCCTGGTGCGGATGATCGGCATCAACGGCGGGCCACGTTTCGGCGCCGCCAATATCGGCACCCGCCCGACCGTTGACGGCGGCGAGGCACGCCTGGAAGTATTTGTGCTGGATTTCGACGGTGACCTCTACGGGCAGTTGATGACGGTGGAATTTCTCGCCGACATCCGTGCCGAGCAGCGTTTCGAATCGCTCGATGCCCTGGTCGAGCAGATCCAGGCGGACGTCGACCAGGCGCGTCGACTGATAGACACACATCGCCGGACGGGCGCGCCCTGGCCGGCGGATGAAGGAGAGATAGTGTGACAGCCATCGAGCTGCTGATCGACAACCCGATTGCCTGGCTGCTGTTTACGCTGGCGTTGACCACGACAGTGGCAACTGCCTGGCTGGCCGCCCGGCTGCGCGCCGAGATACAGACGCGCCGTCGCCTGACCGAGGAACGCGATCGTCTCGAAACCCTGCTCGAAGCAGGAACCGAGGCCTTGAACGATGCCCGCAACGAGCAAACCGTGGCACGCGCTGCCGCTGCCCGCCACGAGGCCGAACGCCAGCATCTGATCGAGATGCGCGATGCGCTCGAGACTCGGCGACGCGAGACACAGAACGCGCTGGATGCCGAACGGGCGATCAGCTCGGCGCTCAAGGCGGAAAAAGCCGAGCTGAGTGAACGACTGGAGCGCGAGCGCGAGGCCGCTGCAGAAAAGCTCAAGCTGCTGGACGAGGCACGCGAGAAGCTTTCGGACGCCTTCAAGGGGCTGTCGGCCGATGCGCTGTCGCGCAACAACGAATCCTTTCTCAAGCTCGCCCGCGAGAATCTGGGGCGCTTCCAGCACCAGGCCCAGGATGACCTCACTGCACGCCACAAGGCGATCGAGCAACTGACCAAACCGATCCGCGAGCGCCTCGAGAAATTCGATACCAAGCTCGACGGGCTGGAGCAGGCGCGCACCAGTGCCTACTCGGCGCTCAACCAGCAGGTCAACGACCTGTTGCAGACCCACCTGCCACAGCTGCACCGCGAAACGGCCGACCTGGTCAAGGCGCTACGCCAACCGCAAGCCCGCGGCCGCTGGGGCGAGCTGCAACTCAAGCGCGTGGTCGAGATGGCCGGCATGCTCGAGCATTGCGACTTCCAGGAACAGGTCAGCCAGACCACCGAGGAAGGCCGACAACGTCCCGACCTGATCGTGTACCTGCCCGGCGGTCGCCAGGTGGTGGTCGACGCCAAGGCGCCGGTGGATGCCTACCTCCAGGCAGTGGAGGCGCAGGACGAGACCGCCCGCAAGGCCGCGTTGGTCCGTCATGCCCGCCAGGTGCGCAACCACGTCGGGCAACTGGCAAAGAAGAGCTACTTCGACCAGTTCGACCCGACGCCTGAGTTCGTGGTGCTGTTCGTACCGGGCGAAGCCTTCTTTTCGGCCGCGCTCGCCGAGGATCCGGGACTGATCGAGTACGGGGCCGAGAATCGCGTCATTCCGGCCAGCCCCACCACCCTGATCGCCCTGCTGAAGGCCGTATCCTACGGCTGGCGACAAGAAGCGATGGCACAGAATGCCGCCGAGATCGCCGCGCTGGGCAAGGAACTCTACGATCGCATCGGCATACTGGCCGAGCACTGGAGCCGGGTCGGCAACCGCCTCAACCAGGCCGTGGATGCCTACAACAGCTCCGTGGGCAGTCTCGAAACCCGCGTGCTGCCCAGCGCGCGCAAGTTCCGCGACTTGAAGACCGTCTCCGCCGACAAGGAAATCACCTCGCTCGAGCCAGTCACTCAAGAAACACGACCATTGACCGCGATAGAGTTGACGGAGGTCCTGCCGGGCCCTGCCGATAACGAGGACGCATCCAAGGACTCCTAGCCCGGGCAGCGTAAGTCGCCGAGGAGTCTGCCCCCTGCCTGCCCCCTCCCTTCTGGGAAACCCTCGCACTCACGGCCAGCTAAAGGGGCTGCGTTTTATCCGGCCAACCTCGCCTCGCGCAGAAAATGTGCCGGTGGCCAGTGCATAGACACCGCTACCGGCATAAGCTATCCCTATTGCCTGGGTCTCCTTTCTGGGTCCCCGAAACCAACGAGCGGCATGGCGTGATGAACCTCAACACGATGTTTCCGAAATTGCGAGTGCTGCTGGTGCTGCCGGCCCTCGCCCTGCCGGCCGGGGCCGGGGCCGTGGCCGTGGCCGGCGACGGGCTGGCGGTCGTGGACAGTCGGTACAGCGTGGCCGAGACCGAAGAACGCCTGATCGAAGCAGTCGAGGACAAGGGACTGTCGGTCATGGCCCGAGTCGATCACCAGGCCAATGCCAAAATGGTCGACATGGACATGCCGGCGACGCGGCTGCTGCTCTTTGGTAAGCCGCAGGCCGGTACCCAGCTGATGAAATGCGCCCCGACGGTGGCGATCGATCTGCCGCTGAAGATGCTGATCTGGCAAGACGGCGAGGCGGTCAAGGTCGGTTACAACCGGACCGAGTACCTGGTCGAGCGCCACGGCATCGGCGATTGCGCCGCATCGGTGCAAGCGACCATGGAACAAGCACTCGACGGGTTGGCCCATGCCGCCGCTGGTGACTGAACCAGGCTCAGCGGCAGAGAAACCAGACTGAACATGGGTGCCGGTCCAAACCGGCACCCTCTACTCAACGAGGCAAGATCATGAAACGTCTCTCCCTCTCCCGTCTGCACACACTCGCCGTGGCGGCGGTCCTGGTCTTGGGCACTCTCTCCCTGAACCCCGCACTGGCGGCAGACCGCGGCAGGTTCTCCTCGGAAGTCACCCCGGACATTACCTTCACCCTGCGCACGGCGATCGACCAGGGCAATCTGGTCTTCATCGGCGAGAAGGGCAAGATCGAGGGATTGGTGAATCCGGATCTGAATGTGCCTGCGCATGCCCTGGTCCAGATCAATCTGATCAACGGCGACGGCGTCGTGCATGACATCGCCATACCGGCATTCGGGGCTCAGTCGGAAAATGTCACCGACAAAGGTGCCGCCACCGCCATTGCTTTCCGCACCAAAGAGGACGGTATCTACGAATATCTGTGCACCATACCGGGCCACCGGGCGGCGGGCATGTTCGGCCAGCTGATCGTGGGAGAGCCACCGGCCGAAGTGCAAAGTGACGCGCCGGATGTCTCCGCGGATCCCCACGCGGTAGGGGAGCCGATCGGCAACCGTGGGCCCCGGGAAGTCACGCTGGATCTGGAGACCACCGAGCTGGTGGGCCGATTCGATGACGGCAGTACCTACACTTTCTGGACTTTCAATAATCAGGTGCCCGGCCCGTTCCTGCGGGTGCGTGTGGGTGACCAGGTGACCGTCAATCTGAGCAATGCCGAGGACAGCAACCATCTCCACTCGGTGGATTTCCATGCGGTTACCGGCCCGGGTGGCGGCGCGGCGGTCACCCAGGCCGCCCCCGGCGAGGAGAAGAGCTTCCGCTTCAAGGCGATGCATCCGGGGTTGTACGTCTATCACTGCGCCACGCCCATGATTGCCCAGCACGTTTCCAACGGGATGTACGGCATGATCCTGGTGGAGCCGGAAGGTGGCCTGAGCGAAGTGGATCGGGAGTTCTACGTCATGCAGGGTGAGTTCTACACGGCGAAAGGGCATGGCACTCGCGGTCACCAGGAATTCTCGCTGGAAAAATTGCTGGGAGAGAACCCTGAGCACATGGCCTTCAACGGTGCCATGGATGCGCTGACCAAGCGTCATCACATGAAGGCCCGCGTGGGTGAGACGGTGCGGATCTTCTTCGGGGTCGGTGGCCCGAACCTGCCCTCGAGTTTCCACGTCATCGGGGAGATTTTCGATCGGGTTCATGACCAGGCGTCACTGACCAGCCCGCCCCTGACCGACGTGCAGACCACGCTGGTGCCGCCCGGTGGCGCGACCATGGTCGAATTCAAGGTGGATTACCCCGGCCGCTATCTGCTGGTGGACCACGCCCTGGCGCGCGTGGAGAAAGGTCTGCTGGGCTTTCTCGAGGTCAGCGGTGAGGCAGATGCGGACATCTTCCACTCGGAGGAGAGCTCCGGTCTCTAAGCCCGGATTGAACCATCGCGGCCACATGGCCTGCCAGATAAGCCGCCTATCAGGCGGTTGGCCTGGCGACCTCGACACTTGCATGTTCGCATTCGACGACTGATCTGATCCCGGGGAAATAGACACCAGTCAAGCCGCTTACTCGTATCAGCTAGGGAAGCTCTGGCTGTTCGGCGCTCTCAAGCATCTACAGATCCACGCACACCAGGACCGAGGCCGACTCTCCCGCTGGGCAACGACCCTCGCTGATTGACTGGCGGTCGGTATCGACTAAGCTAGTGATCACTATCTTTCGATCCGGATTCTTTTGGCCCAGGTCTTTCGGTTCAGGCGTCACCCCGGCCGCTCGACGGAGACCCGCATCCGGCGGGCACGGCATCAGCAGCCAGGCAGGCAGGATCCGGATATCGGCCAGACACACGAACAGGAGTTTGAATGGTGTCGCATTCCAAGACCCGCCTGGCAATACTGCTGCTGATCCTGTTGGCCGCCGGCGCCGTGCTCGCCTGGCAACTCACCCGCGAGCCCCCGGCGACGGATCACCTCACTCTGTACGGCAACATCGACCTGAGACAGGTGCAGATCGCCTTTGATCAGAGCGCCCGCATCGAGACGTTGACCGTACAAGCCGGCGACCGGGTCGAACAAGGCGAACTGCTGGGCACCCTCGACCCACGACGTTTCCGGGCGGACCTTGCCGCCGCCCAGGCAGAGCTCGACACTCGACAGGCGGCACTCGACCGCTTGCTGGCCGGCACGCGACCGCAGGAGATCGAGCGACTGCGCGGCGTGGTCGCCGCCGATGAGGCCACCCTGGAGGGGGCCCGACTTACCTGGGAGCGCACCGAGGCGCTGGCCCAGCGGGACCTCGCCTCTCGGCAAAGCCGTGACCAGGCCCGCGCAGCACTGGATGCTGCCCGCGGGCAACTGCGTGCCGACCAACAGTCGCTGGCACTCGCCATCGAGGGGCCGCGCCAGGAGGATATCGCCGAGGCGCGCGCCGCGGTCGCCGCGGCACATGCCCGCCGACAGATGGCCCGGATCGCCATCGAGGACACCACCCTCGAGGCACCCAGCGCCGGCGTGATCCGCAACCGGATCCAGGAGCCCGGCGACATGACCTCGCCTGGCCAGCCGGTATTCAGCCTCGCATTGACCGAACCACTCTGGGCGCGGGTGTATGCCGATGGCGAGGATCTGGGCCATCTGCGCGAGGGGCTGCCGGCGACCATCACCACCGACAGCTTCCCCGACCAGCCGGTCGAGGGCTGGATCGGCTATATCTCGCCGAGCGCGGAGTTCACCCCCAAGTCGGTCGAGACCACGCGGGTGCGCAGCGAGCTGGTCTATCAGGTCCGCGTCTATACCTGCAACCCCTCAGGGCGGCTCCTGCTCGGCATGCCGGTGACGGTACGAGTCCCGCTGGATGCCGAGCCGGTCAATCGCGGCAGCGAGCCCTGCCGATGAACACACAGCAACCACCCGCCTCCGAGACCGCCTTCGCGGTCACCGTGCAGAACCTGCACAAGGGATTCGGCCAGGGCCGACAGGCCGTGCAGGCGGTTGACGGGGCGACCTTCGCCATCGGGACCGGCCAGGTCACCGGCCTGATCGGTCCGGACGGTGCCGGCAAGACTACCCTGATGCGGCTGGTCGCCGGGCTGCTGCGCCCGGACGAGGGTGACATCCAGGTACTGGAGATCGATGCCGTGCGCGACCCGCTGATCGTCCAGTCGAGTATCGGCTACATGCCGCAGCGCTTTGGCCTGTATGAGGACCTCTCCGTGCAGGAGAATCTCGACTTGTATGCCGACTTGCAGGGGCTGGCCCCGAATCAGCGCCCTGAACGCTATCAGGAACTGCTGGACATGACCGGACTGGGGCCGTTCACCGATCGACTGGCGGGCCGGCTGTCCGGCGGCATGAAACAGAAACTGGGACTCTCCTGCACCCTGGTGCGCCCGCCGCGCCTGCTGCTGCTGGACGAACCCACCGTCGGCGTCGATCCCATCTCAAGGCGGGAGCTGTGGCGCATCGTCTACCGCCTGGTCGAGGAAGAGGGCATGAGCGTGCTGCTGTCGACCGCCTACCTCGACGAGGCCGAGCGCTGCGCCGAGGTGGTGCTGATGCACGAAGGACGAGTACTGGGCCAGGGCGCACCGGATTCCTTCGGCGAGGGGCTGGACCAGCGCACCTGGCAGGCCCGTCACGAGCAGCGTTCGAATCGACACCTGCAGGCCGATCTCAGCACCACGGCCGGTGTACTCGATGCAGTGATCGACATCGACGGCGTGCGGACCATCCTCACCGAACCGGGACAACCGCCGACGCTGCCCGGCGTGCGCTGGCAACCGGTCAAACCACGCTTCGAGGACGCCTTCGTGGTGCAGCTGCAAGAGCAGCGGCAGACAGGGGCCGAGACTGAGGCTATTGCCGGCGCGACCGACCTGGTGCCGAATACCGGATTCAGCAACGAGGATGGCGATGGGACCGTCGGCAGCCACCGCAATGGTGATGGCATGGCCGATCCCATCATCGCCGTACACGGGCTGACCCGACGCTTCGGCAATTTTGTCGCGGTGGACAGCATCGATTTCGAGGTGGGCCGCGGCGAGATCTTCGGCCTGCTGGGCGCCAATGGCGCGGGCAAATCGACGGTCTTCCGAATGCTCTCCGGCCTGTTGCCTGCCAGCGATGGGCAGCTATCCGTGGCTGGTGTGAATCTGCGTCGTGCCGCGGCCCAGGCACGGGCGCGCCTCGGTTACATGGCACAACGCTTCTCACTTTACGGAGTGCTCACGGTACTACAGAACCTCGACTTCTTCGCCCGCAGCTACGGGCTGCGTGGCCGGCGGCGACGCGAGCGGATCGACTGGGCCATCGACGAGTTCGACCTGGCCGCACGGCTCGACGGCGACGCCGGCGACCTGCCACTGGGCTACAAGCAACGCCTGGCGATGGCCTGCGCGCTGATGCACGACCCTGACATCCTGTTTCTCGACGAACCCACCTCGGGGGTTGACCCGCTCGAGCGCCGCGCCTTCTGGAACCGTATCAGCGCACTGGCCGACCGCGGCGTGACGATCCTGGTCACCACCCATTTCATGGCAGAGGCCGAGTATTGCGACCGACTCGTGATCATGGTGCGGGGTCGCATCGTCGTCGAGGGCGCGCCGAGTGCGATTCGTCATCAGGTGCGCAGTGAGGCCAACCCCCATCCGGACATGGAGGATGCCTTCATCCGACTGGTGGAAATCGACGAGGCCAAGCATGACGCCGCCTGAGCGCGGTGGCAGCCGTCGACGCCTGCGCGGTCTGCTACGCAAGGAATTCCTGCAGGTGCTGCGCGATCCGTCCAGCCTGGCGATCGCCTTTCTGATGCCGGTGGTATTGCTGCTGCTGTTCGGCTACGGGATCTCGCTCGATGCCCGCCACGTACCGATTGCCTTCGTCGCCAACGCGCCCAGCCCCGAGAGCGAAGGACTGCTCGGCGCCTTCCGTCACTCGATCTATTTCGAGCCCGTGACGATACGCAACCTGCCCGAGGCGCAAGCGGCGTTGCGATCGCACCGGGTGGACGCCATCGTGCATCTGCAGTCGGATTTCGCCGTGCGCCTGCGTGATCGCGGTGACGACCAGCCAGCGCCAGTGCAGCTGATCGTCAATGGCGTCGATGCCAACCAGGCACGTCTGATCGAGAATTACGTCTCGGCCACCTGGCAGGGCTGGCTCAATGGACAGACCCGCCTGGAGGGGCATGCGCCCACCCCGCCGGTCGCACTGGCCAGTCGGGTCTGGTTCAACGCCGAACTGCGCAGCCAGGACTACCTGGTGCCGGGACTGATCGCGGTCATCATGACCATGATCGGGGCGATGCTCACCGCACTGGTGATGGCGCGCGAGTGGGAGCGCGGCACGATGGAGGCGCTGATGGTCACCCCAGTGACGCTGCGCGAGATCCTGCTGGGCAAGCTGATTCCCTATTTCGTGCTCGGCATGGGTGGCATGGCACTGTCGGTCGCCATGGCCGTGTTCCTGTTCGAGGTACCGCTGCGCGGCAGTCTGGCCGTACTGACACTGGCCTCGGCCCTGTTCATGCTGGTCTCGCTCGGGATGGGGCTCCTGATCTCGATTGTCTCGCGCAATCAGTTCGTCGCCGGTATCGCGGCGATCATCACCACCTTCCTGCCTGCTTTCATCCTCTCGGGGTTCATTTTCGACATCAACAGCATGCCCGGCTGGCTGCAGGCCTTCACCCATGTGATTGGCGCGCGCTACTTCGTCACCCTGCTGCAGACGCTGTTTCTCGCCGGCACCATCTGGGCGGTGATCCTGCCCAATGCGCTGGCGCTGGCCGTGATGGCTATCTTCTTCATCGGCGTCAGCCGCCTGCGCATGCATAAACGGCTGGACTGATTCATGTGGCAGCGCATCTTCGCCCTGACGATCAAGGAGTTCCTCGCCCTGCTGCGCGACCCGAAGGCGCGCCTGGTCATCATCGTTCCGCCCATCGTCCAGCTGATCCTGTTCAGCTTCGCGGCCACCTATGACGTCAACCACGTCTCCCTGGCGGTGTTCGATCGAGACGGCGGCCACGATGCCGGGGAACTGATCGCCGATTTTGTCGACTCGCCCCATTTCACGCTGGTCGGGCAGATCCATCGCCAGGCCGACATCGCCACCCTGATCGATCGTCAGGAGGCGTTGGTGGTGCTTTCCGTCGGGCCGCGCTTTGCCCACGATCTGCGCTCGCCCGCGGGCGCGCAAGTCCAGTTGATCGTCGATGGCAGGAATTCCAACACTGCGGCCATCGTGCAGGGCTACGCCAGCGACATCATCGGCCGGTACAATCAGCAGTGGCTGCGAAGCCATGGTGACGCCATCCCCTCGGAGCTGGTCACGCGCGCCTGGTTCAACCCCAACCTCGAGAGTCGCTGGTTCATCGTTCCGGGCATTGTCGGCCTATTGGTGGTCGTGGTGGTATTGGTGGTCACGGCCCTGTCGGTGGCGCGTGAACGTGAGCAAGGCACCTTCGATCAGCTCCTGGTCACGCCGATGCGGCCGACGGAGATCCTGATCGGCAAGGCCGTGCCGGGGTTGGTGATCGGCCTGCTCGAGGCCACCGCGATCATCGTCATCTCCATGGTGGTATTCGGCATCCCGTTGCGCGGCGAGATCGCGACCTTGTACGTGGGGCTGGTGCTGTTCCTGCTGTCCTCAGTGGGTGTCGGTCTGATGATCTCGGCGCTGTCCGCGACATTGCAGCAGGCCGTGCTCGGTGCATTCCTGTTCCTCGTGCCTGCGGTGATCCTGTCCGGGTTCGCCACCCCCATCGCCAATATGCCACCATTGGTGCAGGACCTGACGCTGATCAATCCGTTGCGCTACTTTATGGTGGTGGTGCGCGGCGTGTTCCTCGAAGGCACGCCACTGCACCTGCTGGTCCACCAGTTCTGGCCCATGGCGGTGATCGGCGTGGTTACCCTGATGCTGGCCGGATGGCTGTTCCGTCACCGGATGTATTGAGACCGTAAAAGCGAGAAAGGCGAGAGGCGATGGGCTGCCCGCGACGACAAGAAATCGTGATGGTACTGCGGTCCTGCCGGGTCGCCGTCGGGGCCGGCCGGCGATGAGCACGCTGGACTCGCCCATCGCCCTGCTCTACTTTCTGGTCGAATGGACCATCCGGCTGGGCGCACTGTTCGTCGTGCCGCTGCGCCGCCCGCCGACGGCCGCTGCCGCCTGGCTGCTGCTGCTGTTCTTCCTGCCCATCGTCGGGCTGGTAATGTACCTCTTGATTGGTCGCCCGAACATCTCCCGCGACCGCAACGAGAAAACCCTCCGGCTGGCCGAGACGCTGCGTCCGATCACGGACTATCTGGAGCGCACCGAACCGCAGAGCAGCGGCGACCTGCCGGCACGTTTCGCCGCCGTCGACCAGATGGTGCGCCACTGGCGGCTGTTCCCCCTGTTCGACGGCAATCGCATCGGCCTGATCAAGTCGATGGACGCCTTCGCCACCGAACTGGTGGCCGAGATCGACCGGGCCACCGATCATATCCACCTGACCTTCTACATCGCCGCGATCGACCCGATCACCCGGCCGGTATTCGATGCGCTCGAACGGGCAGCCTCCCGGGGTGTCACGGTGCGCCTGATCGTCGACGATTTCGGCTCCAAGAAAGGCATGCGCCGCATCCGGCGACTGGCGCGCCGGGGTATCGCCGTCGGCCGGGCCTTCCCGCGCAGCAAGCTGCCGAGAAAATCGGCTCGATTCGACCTGCGTAACCATCGCAAGCTGGTGGTCATCGACGGGAGGATCGGCTACACCGGCTCAATGAACCTGATTAACCCGGAATTCCGGCGCGGCCAGGCCTATGAAGACCTGATGCTGCGCATCGAGGGGCCCGTGGTGCTCGAACTGCAGGCGGTATTCGTCGGTGACTGGTACCTGGAGACGGGAACGCTGCTGGGTATCGAGTCGCACTTTCCGAAACCGGAAGCGGTCGGCCACGAATCCTGTATCGGGCTGCCCAGCGGCCCGGAGTACCCGGAGCCACTGCTGCAGCGACTACTGCTGGGACTGATCCACGCCACTACCGAACGACTCGAGATCGTCACACCCTATTTCGTGCCCGATGAACCTACCCTTGACGCCCTCAAGGCGGCGGCACAGCGCGGCGTGTACTGCGAGCTGATCGTGCCCGAAACGCTCGACCACCCACTGGTCCAGCTCGCGCAGGAATCCTATTTCACTGAGTTGCTGGAAGCCGGGGTGCTTATTCGGCGGCATCCGAAAAAGATGCTGCACAGCAAGATCACCCTGTGCGATGGCCAGTTGTCACTGGTCGGCAGCGCCAATCTTGATGTGCGCTCTTCATTGATCAACGCCGAGTTTGGTTTGCTGTGCTACTCCTGCGAGACCGCCGAGCGCCTGGCCGAACAAGTCGACATCTACCGGCACGCCTGCCGGCCGCTGCTTGCCGAGGACTGGTCGCAACGCAGCCGCGGCCGCATCCTCCTGCAGAGTATTGCGCGGCTGACCTCGCCCCTGCTCTAACCCGAAGCCCCAACCAAAAACGGCGCCCGCAGGCGCCGTTTAAATATGATTTCGAAAGGCTACGCCCAGCGCGGCCTCTTGGGGTTTCCTTAACGTTGCGAAGCCCGCTGATCGAGGGCCACCAGCAGGCGATCCTTTTCGCGCAGTGTCTGCGACAAGTCGCGGGCAGCCGCCAGATCCTGCTCACCCATCTCGCCGAGGAACGACTGCATCAGCTCATTGGCCGCCAGGTGGCCGTTTTCCACCATCGAGCTCAGCAGACCATAGGCTGCCACATAATCCGGCTGCTCCACCCCCAGTCCGTGGGCATACATCATCGCCAGGTTGTAGCGAGCGACCAGGTGTCCCTGGGCGGCCGCCTCGCGATACCAGCGCAGCGCCTTGCCATAATCGACCTCGACGCCCTCCTCGCCACTCAGGTACAGTGCCGCGAGGTTGCTCTGTGCACGTGCATAGCCCTTGTCGGCGGCGCGCTTGAACCAGCGTGCAGCCTCGGCCACGTCACGCTGCGTGCCCTGGCCTTCAAAGTACAGGCTGCCGACCGCCAGCTCGCTGGGGGCGAAGCCTGCCTCGGCCGCGGCCTGGTACCAACGCATGCCCTTCTCGTAATCCTGCTCAACCTTTTGGCCGCTGCAGTACATGTGACCAAGCACATATTGGGCGAAGATGTCCCCACCCTCGGCCTTGGGCAGCCAGTACTCAACCCCTCCTTTCTCGTAGAGGTCTTGCGTCACAGCAGCCGGCGCATCCGCCGCCATGCCGGTCAGTGGCATCGCCAGACCACCAGCAGCCAACGAGAAGGTCACAGCACTCGCTAATCGGCGCATGCCCAAGAATTTCCTGTTCGCCATATTCCCCTGCCCTCAGCTCTACCCTGATTCAGTGCACATAGCATGGCCCTGAAATGGAACAATTTCAATTAAAAATCATCGCCGTTCGAATGGCTGATTCAACCAGGGAAGCCCTGCCGCTCAGCACCAGTTGTGGTACCGGGCTACCGGGCTATGAGCAACTGGAAGGCGAACATCGCCATGAACGCCAGCACCACCACTGCAGCCAGATGTGCGGGGCTCAAATGGCGACTGGCATCCGGCAGCATCTCGGCGAACACCATCCAGATCATCGCCCCGGCGGCCAGCCCGAACCCGACAGGCAGAAACGGCTCGAACCAGGTAACCAGCAGATAGGCAGGAATTGCCATCAGTGGCTGAGGCAGGCTCGAGAAAATCGCCCAACCGGCAGCCTGCCAGACCGGCACCCCGCGCGGCACCAGCACCAGGGCTATCGCCAGACCCTCCGGGACGTTGTGCATCGCGATCGCCACGGTGATAAACGTGCCCAGCTCCTCACCGCCGCCATAGGACACCCCCACTCCGATGCCCTCGGCAAACGAATGCACAGTCATCACGCCGACGATCAACCACATCTTGCGGGCATCCGCCCCCTTGAGATCGCCAACATCAGGCGCCCCGGCGCGATCGAGCCAACGATCGGCCAGTACCACCAGCACCAGGCCGGCCCCCATGCCGGCCAGCACCATCCAGGCACCTTCGGGCACGCCCTCGGCCACCAGGCTGTGACTCGCCGCCAACATCAATCCGGCCGCCACCGCGGCCCCGAGGCTCAGCCAACGACTGCCGACATGTCGGGCGAAGGCCAGCGGGATCGCACCCACGCCAGTAGCCAGGGCGGTAATCAGGGCGGCGATAAAGACCGTCAGCAAACTGACTTCCAGTGACATCAGACAACCCTCACCGACGGGCGCACATGTCTGAAACCATAGCCCCATGCCAACCGAAAAGCCGTTCGTCCATCATATTCCCTCGCCGGGCCAGTCGAGATCCAACTCACCGAGCAGCGGCGCTCGACGCGTCTCGAGCGAGGAGCAGATGATCCCGAGCAACCGCACCGGGCGTTGACCGATCTCGGTGGCATCCAGCAACGGACCTAGCGCACGCAGCAATTCATCTGCGCTTGACAGTGGTCGATCAAAGGTGCGTCGACGGGTGATCTGGGCGAAGTCCGCATACTTGACCTTCAAGGTCACCGTACGGGCACAGAGCTCGCGCCCGGCGAGCTCTGCAGCCACCTGTCTGGCCAGTGGCGGCAGGACGGTCTCGACTTCTTCACGATGCCGCAGATCGGTGCCGAAGGTGGTCTCGTGTCCAAGGGACTTTCGCACCCGCTGACTGACCACCGGCCGTTCATCGATGCCGCGCGCGATCTGATGATAGTGCTGGCCAGCCTTGCCAAACCAGTCCACCAGCTGGTGCAGCGCCTGCCGGCGCAGATCACGCCCTGTCTTGATGCCGTGTCGATGCATGCGCCTCTCCGTAGCAGGCCCGACTCCGTGGAAATCGCCCACCGGAAGTTGGTCAATGAATGCCTGCGCGGCTGTCGGGTCGATCACGTACAGCCCATCGGGCTTGTCCACATCCGAGGCCAGCTTGGCAAGAAACTTGTTGTAGGAGATGCCGGCCGAGGCCACCAGCCCGGTTGTCTCGAGGATCGCCGCCTTGATTTCACGCGCCATCAGCGTAGCCGAACCGTGGCAAGCATCTGTATCGGTGACATCGAGATAGGCCTCATCCAGCGACAACGGCTCGACGAGATCCGTGTAGCGGCGGAAGATGTCATGAATCTGGCGTGAAGCGGCCCGATAGGCGTCAAACCGTGGCCGCAGAAAGACCGCCTCCGGACAGGCGCGGGCAGCGCGCGCCGCCGGCATGGCCGAGTGGATACCGAAACGCCGCGCCTCGTAACTCGCCGCAGCGACCACCCCTCGCCCGGCCGGGTCGCCCCCGACCACCACCGGCCGGCCGCGCAGCTCGGGACGGTCACGCTGCTCGACCGAGGCGTAGAACGCGTCCATATCGATGTGGATGATCTTGCGCATGCGAAACCTTTCAGCGCCCGCCCGTGGCTGGATTCAAAAAGCGTGACGGACGGACAGCATAACGCGGGTGATTCGCGCAGAACTTCCCCAGGGAGCAGGTCACCGCCCCAGGGCGAGGAAGGCAGAACGAGAAAGGCCCCGGATCCGGCGGGACCAGGGGCCTTCGTGTTGTGGTGGCCAGAGAGGGAATCGAACCCCCGACACGGGGATTTTCAATCCCCTGCTCTACCAACTGAGCTATCTGGCCAGATCCATTTGTCGCCGCCGGCCGCCCGAGCATTCGTTCGGGAGCCTCGCCAAACGGCAAGGCCGCACATTTAACGGCAAAATCCCTGCGCGGTCAACCCCGCCTGAGCGGATCGGCCGCCGGAACGTCCCGCTTTTCTCGCCGAAAGGCTGACGTGCCGCCACGGGCATTGTATGCTTCCGGCTCGGGAAGCTCCCGCCCATCCCTACTCCAATCTGCTTGAGACTCGATTTGACCATGGCCGCACGCACCGCGCAGATCCGCCGCGAGACCAATGAGACCCGCATCTCCCTTGCCATCAACCTTGATGGCGAAGGCAAGGTCCAGTTGGAGACCGGTGTCCCCTTCTTCGAGCACATGCTCGACCAGATCGCCCGCCACGGGCTGATCGACATCACGCTGACTTGTGACGGCGATATCGAGATCGACGACCACCACACGGTCGAAGATTGCGGCATCGTGTTCGGCCAGGCCCTGGCCCAGGCCGTCGGCGACAAGCGCGGCATCCTGCGTTACGGCCATGCTTATGTGCCGCTGGACGAGTCGCTTTCGCGGGTGGTGATCGATCTGTCCGGCCGCCCGGGCTTGGAGTTCCACTGCGATTTCACCCGGGCGCTGATCGGCCGCTTCGAGACCGAGCTGGTCGAGGAGTTCTTCCGTGGCTTCGCCAACCACGCCAGCGCAACGCTACACATCGACAACCTGCGCGGGCGCAACGCGCACCATCAGGCTGAAACGATTTTCAAGGCCTTCGGCCGCGCACTGCGGATGGCACTGAGCGCAGATGACCGTCAGGCGGATATTATTCCGTCGACCAAGGGCGCGCTGTAATGCAGATCGCCGTCGTCGACTACGGCATGGGCAACCTGCGTTCGGTGGTCAAGGCCATCGAACACGTCGCTCCGGACGGCGCGCATGTGATGCTGACTGACGCCCCCGAGGTAATTCTCGACTCCGAACGCGTAATCTTCCCCGGCCAGGGCGCGGCGGCCCAGTGCATGGCCGCGCTGCATGAGCGCAACCTGCCCTCCGCCCTGCGCGAGGCGGCGCAAACCCGGCCGTTTCTCGGCATCTGCCTGGGCATGCAGGTACTGCTGGAGCATTCCGAGGAGAATGGCGGCACCGATCTGCTCGGCTGCTTTCCCGGCCAGGTGCGTCGCTTCCGCCCGCAGAGCAAGGCGCTCAAGGTGCCGCAGATGGGCTGGAACCAGCTGCACCAGACGCAGGCTCACCCACTGTTCGACGGTATCCGTCAGGACGCGCACTTCTACTTCGTGCACAGTTACTATAGCGACCCGGCCGAGGCCCACCTCCAGGTGGCCTCGGCCGACTACGGCCTGACTTACTGCGCCGCGCTGGCAGACGGCTATGTCTTCGCCATTCAAGCCCATCCGGAAAAGAGCGCCGAGGACGGCCTGAGGCTGCTGGCCAACTTCACCCGCTGGTCCGGACCACATTGAACAACCACAGCCCCGTATCGAGGACGCCTGAACCATGCTCCTGATTCCCGCCATCGACTTGAAAGAAGGCAAATGCGTGCGCCTGCGCCAGGGCCGGATGGAAGATGACACCATCTTTTCCGACGATCCGGTCGCCGTGGCCGGCCGCTGGGTCGAAGCCGGCGCACGCCGCCTGCACCTGGTCGACCTCGACGGCGCCTTCGCCGGCAGCCCGAAAAACCGCGAGGTCATCAAGGCCATCTGCGAGGCCTATCCCGATCTGCCGACCCAAGTCGGCGGCGGTATCCGTGACGAAGCGACCATCGAGCAATATCTCAATCTGGGCGTCGACTTCGTGATCATCGGCACCCAGGCGGTCGCCGAGCCGCATTTCGTCAAGGAGGCCTGCCTTGCCTTCCCGGGCCACATCATCGTCGGCCTGGATGCGCGCGACAACAAGGTGGCGATCGACGGCTGGTCGAAGCTGTCGAAGCACGACGTCTATGACATGGCAAAGCACTTCGAGAAAGATGGCGTGACCGCGATCATATTCACCGATATCTCCCGCGACGGCATGATGCAGGGCGCCAACATCGAGGCGACCCGCAAGCTGGCCAGATCCGTGCGCGTGCCCATAATCGCCTCTGGCGGGGTGACCAACATGGATGACATCGATCGGCTGATCGAAGCGGCCGAGGACGGGGTTTCCGGTGCCATCATCGGTCGGGCACTCTACGAGGAAACCATCGATCTTCAACAAGCGCAGCAGCGCGTTGACGAACGTGCGGGCATCCCGCCGTTCTCCGAGTAGGCCATGGGACTGGCCAAGCGCATCATCCCCTGCCTGGACGTCGCCGACGGCCGCGTGGTCAAGGGCGTGCAGTTCGAGGACCTCAGGGATGCCGGCGATCCGGTCGAGGCCGCACGGCGCTACAGCGAGGCTGGCGCCGACGAGCTGACCTTTCTCGACATCTCCGCCTCCCACGAGGGGCGCGAGACCATGCTGCACGTGGTCAAGGCGGTTGCCGACGAGATATTCATCCCGCTGACCGTCGGCGGCGGCATCCGCACACTCGCCGATGTCCGCCGCCTGCTGCAGGCCGGGGCCGACAAGGTCTCGATCAACACCACTGCGGTGCATCACCCCGAACGGATCAGGGAAATGAGCGCGGCGGTCGGCTCGCAATGCCTTGTGGTCGCTATCGACGCCCGTCGTGTCTCCGGCGAGGACGAGCCGCCTCGCTGGGAGATCTTCACCCACGGCGGGCGCAATCCGACCGGGCTCGACGCAATCCAGTGGGCCGTGCACATGGCCGAGCTGGGCGCCGGCGAGCTGCTAGTGACCAGCATGGACCGTGACGGCATGCAGCAGGGTTTCGACCTGGAGCTGACTCGCGCCATCAGCGATGCCGTGCCAATCCCGGTGATCGCCTCCGGTGGTGTCGGCAACCTCGAGCATCTCATCGAGGGGATCACCATCGGCCATGCCGATGCGGTGCTCGCCGCCAGCATTTTCCACTTCGGCACCTACACCATCGCCGAGGCCAAGGCCGCCATGGCCAAGGCCGGCATCGAGGTGCGCGGCTGATCTGGCGGACGCATCGCGCCCGCTGAGCTTTCGCCCACATCCTTGTTATACTCCCACGCCGGCCTTCGGCCCGCCCACCGCTGAACGATGACAGCCAAGTGACTGATTCCCAGGCAACTGCCCCGGCACCCCGCAACGCCGACTGGATCGAAGCGATCGCCTTCGATGCAAACGGTTTGGTGCCCGCCATCGCACAAGAGGCCGAGACCGGCCGGGTATTGATGTTCGCCTGGATGAATCGCGAGGCGGTGGCCAAGACCGTCGAGCTGGGCGAGGCGGTCTACTACTCTCGTTCGCGCCAGCGGCTGTGGCACAAGGGCGAACAGAGCGGCCATGTCCAGACGGTGCGCGAGATCCGACTCGACTGCGACGGCGACGTGCTGCTGTTGTCGATCGAGCAGCACGGTGGCATTGCCTGCCATACCGGCAGGGAGTCCTGCTTCTACCGCCGCCTCGGCGACGGTCGCTGGCAGGTGGTCGACGAAGTAAAGAAGTCTCCGGGCGCGATCTATGGGGAGAGATCCATGGAGCGACCTGTGGCAACGGCTGACAGCCCCCCTGCTGCCCGCCCCTCCGGCGATGTGCTCGAACGGCTGGCGGCCCTGCTCGAAGAGCGCAAGGGCGCGGACGCGGACAGCTCCTACGTGGCCAGCCTCTACCGCAAGGGCCGGGCCAAGATCGCGCAGAAGGTGGGCGAGGAAGGGATCGAGGTCGCGCTGGCCGCGGTGGGCGACGACCCGAACGAACTGACCAACGAGATGGCCGACCTGTGGTTCCACAGCCTGGTGCTGCTGGCCGACGCCAATCAAACCCCGGCGGACGTGCTCGCAGAGCTCGAACGCCGTTTCGGACTGTCGGGCCTTGAAGAAAAGGCGCGGCGCGCACAAGATTGACTGAACATCCGTAGGAGATTGCAATCATGGGTACTTTTAGCATTTGGCATTGGCTGGTCATTCTCGCCATCGTGCTGCTTCTGTTCGGCACCAAGCGCCTGAGAAATCTCGGTGGCGATCTGGGTAGCGCCATCAAGGGCTTCAAGACGGCCGTCAAGGAGGAGTCCGAGAAAGACGAGGAAGAGCAGCGACGCGCCGAGAATCTCGAACACCAGGCGGCCGAGCAGCCCGACGCCAGCCGGGTGATCGAAAGCGAGACCATCAAGGCAGGCGCAGAGAAAACCGCCGAGAAGCCCTCCGAGCGCAAGGACAGCTGATCCCGCGCCGTGCGTCGGGATTGATCCATGTTCGGTTTCAGCTTCTGGGAAGTCTTCCTGATCCTGGTGGTGGCGCTGCTGGTCCTCGGCCCGGAGCGTCTGCCCGAGGTGGCGCGCAAGGTCGGTGAGTGGACCTACAAGGTCCGCAAGTTCGTCGCCAACACCAAGGCGGAAATGGAAAGCGAGTTCAACATCCAGGACATGAAGCAGCTGCTGAACTCGCAGGAATCCGAACTTTCCAAGCTGCGCGCGCTGGTCGAAGAGACCCGTCACGATCTGTCTGATAGCGGCGACACGCTCAAGAGCGCCCTGTCGGACGCCGAACAGACCATGCGCGACTCGGCAGCCGGCGAACAGCGGCGCCGACAGGCCCGTGACACCGCCGCGGACGACGAAGCCCCGAGCCGACTGAAGTCGCTCGATGACGAGGACAAGGCGTCGACACCAACATCGACACCGGCGGAGTCCGATCCCCATGAGAGCGAACTGAGCCAGCTGGAGACGGAAACGGGTGAGAGCTTCCAGCGTCCATTCCCGCCACTGGAACCCGACCCCTCGGCCAAACCGACCACGACTCAGGAAGCGACGGCGAAAAACCAAGATGAACCAAAGGAACGCGGACGCGACAACTGACGAACCATCCGGCCTGGCCGGCTTCGTCTCGCATCTGGTCGAACTGCGCAACCGGCTGATCAAGTCGGTTGCGGTCGTGTTCGTCCTGTTCTTGGCCTTGTTCCCGTTCCGCAACGAGCTGTTCCGGCTGCTCTCCGAGCCGCTGTCGCGCTATCTGCCGGAAGACACCGCCATGATCGCGGTGCAGGTCGCCTCGACCTTCTTCATCCCGCTCAAACTCGCCGGCTTCACGGCGCTGTTCCTGGCCATCCCGTTCCTGCTCTACCAGCTGTGGGCATTCATCGCCCCCGGGCTCTACCGGCACGAGCGTCGGCTGATCGTGCCGCTGGTACTCTCCAGCACGGTACTGTTCTATGTCGGCGCGGCCTTCGCCTATTTCGCGGTCTTCCCGATCGTATTCGGCTTTCTCGCCGGGGTGGGGCCTGCGGAAGTCAGTTTCGCGCCGGATATCAACGAATACCTGAGCTTCACGATCACGATGTTCTTCGCCTTCGGCTTCGTTTTCGAAGTGCCGGTGGCGACCGTCCTGCTGATCCTGATCGGCGTGGTCACCCCCGACCAGCTGGCGGAAAAGCGACGCTACGCAATCCTGGTGGCCTTCATCCTGGGCGCCATCCTGACCCCGCCAGACATCCTGTCGCAGTTCATGATGGCCATCCCGGTGTGGCTGCTGTACGAACTGGGGATCGTGATCGGCCGCATGTTGCTCAGACGCCAGGGTGGGCCAATGCTGGCCGACGACGAACCGGATCCAGACCCTGGCAGCCCAGTCCCCAGCGGACCGACCGGCGGCCCGTCGGGTAGCAGCGGCAGTCCAGCGACGGCCTCTGCCGCCACCGCGGCGGCAACACCGCGCCAGCACGAAACCGAGAAAGACGAGGATTTCGACTTCGACCGCGCCTTCGAGGAAATCGAACGCGAGCAGCAGTCACTCGATGAAACGCCCCCCGGCGATGACCGCCAGGATGATCCTCAAGAACATTTCCAGGAACATCCGGCTCCGGAGCAGGGCCCTGAGACCGAGCCGGACGATGACCGGCAGCGCAAGCTATCGGAAGACGGCGAGGCCGACCGGGAGCGCCCCGGGGAACCCCCGGAACGGCGCTAATTCGGACGCAGCAGCCTGCGACGAGCGAGCACCGCACAAGCAGCCCGTGAATGAATCGGAGGTCATGCCTGCCCATCCGCGCATCATTCGATTCATCCCGGGGTTCGAGCACACACTGATCTGAAGGAATTACGATACATGTCCAATATCGCCCCGCGGCGCCCCGTCCTGCTCGTGATCATGGACGGCGTCGGCGTCAACCCCAGCCGCAAGCACAACGCCGTCCTCCTGGCCGACACACCACGACTCGACGAGCTGTACGCAAATCATCCGCACACCGTGATCGAGGCCTCGGGCCGCGCCTGCGGTCTGCCGGAAGGCCAGATGGGCAACTCCGAGGTCGGTCACCTGACCCTCGGCAGTGGGGCGATCAACCGTCAGGATCTGGTACGGATCCACGATGCCATCAAGGACGGCAGCTTCTACGAAAACGCCGCCCTGACCCAGGCGATGCGGAAGGCCGCCAACCAGGATCGGCCGATCCACCTGATCGGTCTGGTTTCCGACGGCGGCGTGCACAGCCACGTCAGCCACCTGCTGGCCCTGATCGAGATGGCGAAGGCGGACGGTGTCCGCCCGCTGTTGCACATGATCACCGACGGCCGAGACACCGCGCCGAAATCGGCCGGGACCTATCTTGATCAGATCGAGCCCGCGCTTGCCGATGCCAATGGCGCCATCGCGACCATCATCGGCCGCTATTACGCCATGGACCGCGATCAGCGCTGGGAGCGTACCGAGGAGACATTCAACGCTATCGTGCGCGGCGAGGGACCACGTTCTACCGATGCGCGCCAGGTGCTGGACGCCTCCTACGCGGCCGGCCAGACCGATGAATTCATTCGTCCGACAGCGCTCGACGGCTTCGAGCCACTCTCGGCCGATGACGCGATGATCTTCTTCAACTTCCGCAACGACCGGCCACGCCAGCTGACTGAAGCGCTCGGCCAGGCCGAATTCACAGGCTTCGATCGCGGTGACTACCAGCCCCTCGTGGTGACCTGCCTGACCGAATACGACCCACGCTTCCTGTCGCCGATCGGCTTTCCGCCGGAACGGCCGAAAAACGTGCTGGCCGAGGCGATCAGCCAGGCGGGCATCAAGCAATTCCATTGCGCCGAGACCGAGAAATACGCCCATGTGACGTTCTTCTTCAACGGCGGCCGGGAAGAAACCTTCGCCGGCGAGGACCGAGTGATGGTGCCCTCACCGAAGGTCGCCACCTACGATCTGCAGCCGGAAATGAGTGCCCGCGAGGTGGCCGACGCAGCGATCGACGCCGTATGTGCCGACCAATACGGTTTCGTCTTGGTCAACTTCGCCAATGGCGACATGGTCGGCCACACCGCCGTGCGCGAGGCCGTGATTGCCGCGATGGAAACGGTCGACCATGAGGTCGGTCGACTGGTCGATGCCGCCACCGAGAAGGGTTATTCCATCATTATCACCGCCGATCACGGCAACTGCGACGAAATGGTCGACCCGGTCACCGGCGAGCCGCACACCCAGCACACCGTCTACCCGGTGCCCTGCATCGTCATCGACGAGACCCCGGTGCGCCTGCGTACCGGCGGCGGCATCTCCAATATCGCTGCCACCGTGCTCGAACTGATGGGTCTGCCACTGCCGAAGAAGATGAGGCGCTCGCTGTTGCTGGAAAAACCCACCAGCTGACACCGAGTCTCGCCGCTCGACAACGCCAGAAGCCAGACCGAGATGGATCCTGGCCACTGAACCCGTCAGCAGCGCCCCCTGGCGTGCTACGCTCGGGGCTGTGACTCTTGTTGGTCAGCAACCGTGACAACATCGCCAGGAGCGAGCCGTGTCCGACCCGAACCCGCCTGCTGGACAAGCCAATCCCTCCACGCCCCGTCGGGGCATGGGTTGCCTGGGTATAGGCCTGATCGTGCTGGGCACGATCCTTGTCACCCTGCTGGTCGCCGCGATAGCCGCGCGTTTCCTGTTGTTCCCGAATCATTTCAAACCAGTGCAGCTCAATGTTGCGGAGCAACAGGCACTCGACCAGAAACTTGCCGTGATCGGAATCCGGGCAGAGCGTGAGCTTTCGAAGGAGCAGCCCCCATCGACGGACCGGTTCGCGCCTCGACCGGAGGAATTCGATGCCAGCGGTCGGCTACGCCCCGAAATCTATCAGGAGGCCAGCGAACAGCGCGAGGTCCGCTTCGGCGAGCGTGAACTCAATGCCCTGATCGCAAGCGACCCGGAAATGGCGCGACGATTGGCCATCGCCCTGTCGGACGACCTCGTCAGCGCCAAGCTGCTGGTGCCGCTGCCACCGGATCTCCCCATCATGGGAGGCCAGACGCTGCGACTGACCGCCGGCGCCGAGGTACGCCAGAGACCGGGCCCTGACGGCAAGCCACGCCTGGCGGTGATCGTCACCGGCGTGAGCCTATGGGGCATACCGTTGCCGAACGCCTGGATTGGCGGACTCAGAGGCATCGACCTGGTCGAGCAGTTCGGCGATGACCCCGGCTTCTGGCAAGCGCTCGACGCCGGGGTGGAATCCGTACGGGTCGAAGACGGCGAGTTGGTGCTTCAACTGGCCGAATGACCCTCGCAACGCAGACCGACTGACTGGAGGCAATCGAATGAAAACCGCGCTGATCACCGGCACCAACCGCGGCATCGGCCTGGAACTGGTACGCCAGCTGCTTGACGAGGGCTGGCGCGTACACGCCACCGCTCGTGACCCGAGGATATCGACCGAGCTGACCAAGCTGGCCGAACAGCATCCTGACACCCTGCAACGCCATGCGCTCGACTTGGCCGATTCCGCGACGATCACGGCGCTATCCCGCGAACTTGCCGACGAATCAGTCGACTGGTTGATCCACAATGCCGCCATCTACGGCCCGAATGGCGTGGCATTCGGTAACGTCGATGACGTAGATGCCTGGCTGGACGTGTTTCGCATCAACAGCATCGCGCCACTGCTGGTCATGCAGGCATTTGCCGAACAGGTGGCCCGCAGCGGCGAGAGAAAGATCGGGGTGCTGTCGAGCAAGGTCGGCTCGATGGGCGACAACGGTTCTGGCGGCGGCTATATCTACCGCTCGAGCAAGGCGGCGGTGAATGCGGTGATCAAGAGCGCCTCGATCGACCTCAAACCGCTCGGCATCAACGTGGCCGCCTTGCACCCGGGCTGGGTCTTGACCGACATGGGCGGCCCGAACGCCGAGATCACTGCCGCAGAAAGTGCTGCCGGACTGCGACACATCATGGCCGGACTGACTGAAGCGGACCGAGGCCGCTTTATCGACATCGACGGCAGCACCATCCCCTGGTGACGAGCACGGCAACGAAAGATTGCACCAGTGAACAAGAATCGTTATCGTTTACGATCATGACTTTCGGAGGCTGCTGCCATGCGGCTCATGCACCATTGTGGGGATCACGGCGACCAGGTCGTAGTCTGCCCGGTCGACGGCGATCAACCAATCGCCCGCTTTCGTTATGACGAACTTGATCAGTTCGTCGCTGAAGGCAAACTGTCGGTCGCCGACCTCCTTGACCAGAGCAAGGCAGGCCAGGCAGCCCTCTGTAGACGACTGGCGCTGCTGGCCTGCGCCCGGGCCTGTCGCCATGGCATGGCCTGTCTCGCGCTCGACTGCCCCCATCACCCCGCGTTCCGACAATGGGACGAGACAGCCGGTGACTGGTCTGCGTAGAACGGCTGACAACGCTTTTTTGCTGCTAGCTCGCCCTCGATTTGCCATGCTGGCGGCATTGAGGGGGATGCACCTAACCAAGCAGGCGTACTCCACCGGTGCCCGGACCCCCTAAATAGCACGTTGTTCTCGATCCGCACCCGCTCAGTCACCTGATTTTGCCGACCAGCCGCTCATCCCGCCACCAGAACGGTAGACAATAACGGCACGGCAGCCGCCTTTTCTTGCACCAAGTCGGGCATCCGCGGATCATATCGACAGCTTGCCGAGGGGTCGGCGGCCGCCCCAATCGAGATTCAATGCCTACCGGAGTACTTCATGTCCAACGCGATCAACAAAGTCATGACCCTGGTGGAGGATCATGGCATCAAATTCGTCGACTTGCGCTTCACCGATACGCTGGGCAAGCAGCAGCACGTCACCTACCCGACCAGCCAGATCGATGAAGACACCTTCGAGGATGGCCTGATGTTTGACGGCTCCGCAATCGCTGGCTGGAAGGGCATCAATGCCTCGGACATGATCCTGATGCCGGATCCGGAATCTGCCAATATCGACCCATTCTCCGAAGAACCGACCCTGATCATTGTCTGTGACATCATCGAGCCGGACACCATGCAGGGCTACAGCCGTGACCCGCGTACAGTTGCGCGCCGAGCCGAGGCCTACATCCAGGCGACCGGCTTGGCGGAAGCCGCCCTTTTCGGCCCGGAGAACGAGTTTTTCATTCTCGATGACGTCCGTTGGGGCTCGGACATGTCCGGCTCGTTCGTCAAGATCGACTCCAAGGAAGCGGCCTGGAATGCCGAACGCGTCTACCCGGACGGCAACATGGGGCACCGCCCGGGCATCAGGGGCGGTTATTTCCCGGTTCCACCAGTCGACTCCCTGCACGATATCCGCCAGGCCATGTGTCTAGTGCTCGAGGAGATGGGGCAGAAAGTGGAGGTGCACCATCACGAAGTCGCGACCGCCGGTCAGTGCGAGATTGGAGTGGCGTTCAACACGCTGGTCAAGAAGGCCGACGAGGTCCAGGATCTCAAATACATCATCCACAATGTCGCGCACGCCTACGGCAAGACGGCCACCTTCATGCCCAAGCCGATCGTGGGCGACAACGGCTCGGGCATGCACGTCCACCAGTCGTTGAGCAAGGACGGCAAAAACCTGTTCTCCGGTGACGGCTACGCCGGCCTGTCGGAGATGGCGCTGTACTACATCGGCGGCATCATCCGTCACGCCCGCGCGCTGAACGCCTTTTGCAACCCGTCAACCAACAGCTACAAGCGCCTGGTGCCAGGCTTCGAGGCACCGGTCAAACTGGCCTACTCCAGCCGCAACCGCTCGGCCTCCATCCGGATCCCGTTCGTCGCCAACCCGAAGGCGCGTCGTGTCGAGCTGCGCTTCCCGGACTCGACCGCCAATCCATATCTGGCCTTCTCGGCCATGCTGATGGCCGGCATCGATGGCATCCAGAACAAGATCCATCCGGGCGATGCTGCCAGCAAGAACCTCTACGACCTGCCGCCGGAAGAAGAAAAAAACATCCCCGAGGTGGCTTTTTCCCTGGATGAAGCGCTGCGGGCGCTCGACGAGGACCGTGAATTCCTCAAGCGCGGCGACGTGTTCAGCGATGATCTGATCGACGCCTACATCGAGCTCAAGGGCGAAGAGGTCCAGCGCCTGCGCATGACCACCCACCCGATCGAGTTCGACATGTACTACAGCCTCTGATCCACAAGTTGCTGGCCGAGGCCTAACCTAGTGGCCTGGCCTGGCTTGCTCGACACCTGCAGACAGCGCCTCGCAGGTTGCGAGGCGTTTCTTTTTGCTCAAACGGCAGGTTCGTATCGTCCCGTCCAGAACCCATTTCCACGCGAGCCCCGTGCTCAATCCTTAGGTACACCCTCGGGACCAAACTCATCCTTCATTTTTTTCTGGAACGCTCGGCACTGCTCCCGCGCCTGCTCCTCGGTCACGCCATAGCGTGCCTGGATCTTGCCGATCAGCTCGTTTTTCCTGCCCTGGATCACGGCGAACTCGTCCCCGGTGATTCGTCCCCAATACCCTTCGGCCTGGCCGATAAACTGCCGCCAGTTGCCAGCAATGTGATCCCAGTTCATATGATGGAACTCCTATGCAGTTTTACCCTCTTTGATTGTAGGCAATGCAAGACGAACTGCCGGCTTGATCGAAAATCAAGCTGTAACCAATCAAAATGAACCCGGGTAATACATGCAGCATGTCATCTTGAACCACGGAGCCACCGTACGGCCCGAAGTACTGTTCCGCTCTCTGGGCGATCCCACCCGGCTGCGCAGCCTGATGCTGCTGTTGCAGGAAGGGGAGTTGCGCGTCTATGAGCTGACCGAGGCGCTCGGGCTGAGCCAGCCGAAGATTTCTCGCCATCTGGCGTATCTGCGTGGAGCCGGCATCACCGAGGCGCGTCGAGAAGGGACGTGGGTCTTTTATCGGATCAGCAACGGCCTGCCCGACTGGGCCAGGCAAGTGCTGCACAGCACCCTGGATGGTAACCGGCGCGACAAGACATTCATTGCCGACCGCAATCGTCTGAAGTCCATCTCTCTGGCCTGAGCCATTCATCCTGCCCTCGTCTCCCCGGGCTCGTCACCCCGGGCTCATCTCCTTGGACCCGCCCCAAACGCCCCGCTAGCGCCTGCGGCCCCACCGATACGGCAGCGACACTGGGGAAACGGCCCAAGGAGAATGGGTCCGCAAGCAGTCCAGGAACAGCCCGGGCCGAGTTTGCGTTCACCTGCGCCCCATGGATAATAATATTTATTCTAATATAAGCAGAATCTATTCATGTCTGGCATGCCCCAAACACCCTCCTCCGAGATGGCCCCCGAGATAACTCCGGCTCGCCGCCACCTCGCCCTCATGACCCTGCTGGAAGGCGGATCGCTGATCGCGCTAGTGCTAATCGCCGTACCGCTGAAACACTTGGGAGACTGGCCGCTTGGCGTCAGCGTGATCGGCCCGATCCATGGCGCACTGTTCCTATGGACCATGGCGGTCCTGATCCTGGTACTGGCACGCAAGCAACTGAGCCTGGGAGCAGGCGCAGTCGTTGCAGTGGCGGCCTTGATCCCTTTCGGTGGGCTGGCATCACACCGAATCGTGCGACGCCCGGCCGAAAAACGGGAAGACGCCTGACCCGCCGCTCTGCTGACGAGGGAGGTGGTTAGCGCAAGGCCACCGGGATCGGGAAGATCATGTTCTCGACCACTGTCGGCTCGCGCTCCTCCAGGGTAGCGTCGCATTCGAGCTTGAGACGCTCGATTACCTGCTGGACGAGGATTTCCGGCGCCGAGGCACCGGCGGTGACGCCAACCCGGCGGCAGTCACCGAACCAGGCCGGATCGATATCCTCGGCGGTGTCGATCAGATATGCCGGCACGCCCGCCTGCTCGGCCAGCTCACGCAAGCGATTGGAATTCGAACTGGCCTTCGAGCCGACCACCAGCACCACCTCGCAATTCTCGACCAGCTCACGCACCGCATCCTGTCGGTTCTGCGTGGCGTAGCAGATATCATCCTTGCGCGGCCCCTCAATCTGGGGATAGCGCTCCTGCAGCGCCTTGATGATCGCGGCGGTCTCGTCAACCGAGAGCGTGGTCTGCGTCGCCCAAGCCACCCCCTTGGGGTTGTCGACCGTCAGCTGCGCGACATCAGCGATCGCCTCGACCAGGTGGATCTGCCCACCGAAAGACGGAGCGTAGTGCCCCATGGTGCCCTCGACCTCTGGATGGCCACTGTGACCAATCAGCACCACGTCACGCCCGGCTCGGGCGTGACGCGCCACCTCCAGGTGCACCTTGGTCACCAGCGGGCAGGTCGCATCAAACACCGTCAGACCACGCTCGGCCGCCGTGTCCTGGATGGCCTTGGAGACCCCGTGGGCGGAGAAGATCAGGGTCGAATCATCCGGCACATCAGCCAGATCCTCGATGAAAATCGCGCCCTTGTCGCGCAGATTGTCGACGATGTAACGATTGTGGACGATCTCGTGGCGCACATAGATAGGTGCGCCAAAGGACTCGAGCGCCCGCTCGACGATCTCCACCGCCCGGTCAACGCCGGCACAAAAGCCGCGCGGATTGGCCAATTGAATCTTCATGTCTTAGCTCCCGGCGGGGTCTCGTCCGCCTGTTCTGCCTGCTGCCCGTCGATGGCCAACACCTGCACGATGAACTGGATATTCTGCCCCGCCAGCGGGTGATTGAGATCGACCGTTACCGTCTCCTCGGTGACCGCTTTTACCGTGCCCGGCACCGCCTGACCGCTGGGCAGATCGAATTCGATCACCAACTGCGGCTCGAGTGGCATCTCTGCCGGAAACTGCGTACGCGGCATGATGTGGACATTACTCGGGTCCGGCATGCCAAAGGCATATTCCGGCGTCAGCAGGATGCGGGTGTACTCCCCCAGCGGCAGGCCGATCAGCGCCTCCTCCAGCATCGGCTCGAAATCACCGCTGCCGAGACGCAGGCTCAGCGGCTCATCGTCGAAACTGCTGTCCACCACCCGGTCATCCGGCAGGCGGATCTCGTAATGGAGGGTGACCTCGGCATTCTTTGTAATAGTGGGAGTGATGGTCGGGTCGGTGGCTGGGCGCTTGGGTTTGTCGGCATCAGTCATTGGTAACACTCACTTGCCGTTGGGGCCGCAGCTCGGCCCAGATGATCAAGATCACGCCGATGGTAATAGCCGCATCGGCGACATTGAAGGCCGGCCAATGCCAGCCGGCCCAGTGAAAGTCGAGGAAATCGACCACATGCCCGTAAGCGACCCGGTCAATCACATTGCCGACCGCCCCGCCGAGCAGTGCTGCTATGCCCACCTTGATCCGGCGGTCCTCGATGGCAACGAAGGCGAGCCAGGCCAGCAGGCCGCTGACGATCACCATCGCCAGAATGACGAAGAACCAGCGCTGCCAGCCATCGTGATCGGCCAGAAACGAGAAGGCCGCGCCGGTGTTGTACAGCAGGGTCAGATTGAACATCGGCAGCAACTCCAGCGGCCGGGCATAGTCAAGCCCCACCAGCGCCGCCCACTTGCTCAGCTGATCGGCCACCAACACCACAAGCGACAGCCACAGCCAGCGCAGGTTCCCGGCATTGACCCTACTCATGGCTGGTCACCATAGGCCCGAGGCTGCCGGCCTTTGTGGGAGCGGGCCTCGCCCACGAAAGCCGCCCCAGCGGCTGTCCAGCTGTCTGTTGCCACGGCGTTTGTTCCTGCCACATCAAGTCCAAGACTCGCGCGATTCGCTTGCAGGGCCCAAACCCATCGCATGGCCCACAGAGGGCTTGGTGGCAGCGCATCCCTGTGGGAGCGGGCCTTGCCCGCGAAGGCCTCGACAGAGGCCGTCGAGTTCCGCGCTTGGCACCGGGATTGATCGTGAAACAGGCATCAGACAAAGCGGCGGGTTTCCCCGTCCCCTTCGATATTCTCGATGCAGCGACCGCAGATCGTCGGATGTGCGCTGTGCGTGCCGACGTCGGGGCGGTAATGCCAGCAACGATCGCATTTCTCGGCCTCCATCGGCGTAATACGCACCGCCAGCTGCCCCAGCCCATCGATCGATTCGGCCTCGACCTCCTCCGGGCGCTGCGCCAGCGGCTGGACGGTCACCTCGGAGACGATCAACAGGAAACGCAGCTCCTCGCCCAGCGCGGCCAGGCGCTCGGCGACCGTCTCGTCGGCCCAGATTTCGACATTGGCCGAGAGGTTTCCCTTGATGCGCTTGTTGTTACGCGCCGCCTCGGCATGGCGGTAGACCGCATCACGGATCGCGATCACATCCTCCCAGAAGCCACGCTGCCCCGGGCCTGCATGCCCGTCGTCGAGCAACGGCGCGAGCGTATCGACATGGGTGGCCATGAAGACCGTCTCCTCGCGCCCCGCAGCCAGCTCGGGCAGCTGCTGCCAGATCTCTTCGGCGGTAAACGACAGAATGGGAGCAATCCAGCGGGTCAACGCCTCGATGGTGCGCCACATGGCCGTCTGTGCAGAACGGCGCATCCTGGCATCGGTCTGGCCGGTGTAAATACGGTCCTTGACGATGTCGAGGTAGAACGCACCCAACTCGATCGAGCAGAAGTGGTGAATCCTCGCCACCATCTGGTGGAACTGGTAGGCCTCGAAGCCGGCGCGCACCTCGCGATTGAGCTCTGCGGTGCGATCGACCAGCCAGGCATCCAGCGCCAGCAGCTCCGCATCGGCGACTGCATCGGTGTTCGGATCGAAGCCGTCGGTGTTCGACAGCAGGAAGCGCGCAGTGTTGCGGATGCGGCGATAGGCATCCGCGGTGCGCTGCAGAATTTCATCGCTCACCGTCATTTCGCCGGAAAAGTCGGTCGAGGCGGCCCACAGCCGCAGCGGGTCGGCGCCCATCTTGTCGATCACTTCCTGCGGTGCGATGACGTTGCCCAACGACTTGGACATCTTGCGGCCCTTGGCATCGACGGTGAAGCCGTGGGTAAGCACGCCGCGATACGGCGCCTTCCCGCGCAGGGCGGTAGCAGTCAACAGCGAGGACTGGAACCAGCCGCGATGCTGGTCGGAGCCTTCCAGATACAGGTCGGCCGGCCAAGTCAGCTCTTCGCGGCGATCGAGCACGGCCCAGTGGGTCACACCCGAATCGAACCAGACGTCGAGCGTATCGACCACCTTGTCATAGTCGGCCGCTTCCTCGCCAAGGATTTCGGCAGCGTCCAGATCAAACCACCAGTCCACGCCTTCTTTCTCGACGCGCTCGGCCACCTCGCGCATCAGCTCGACCGAACGCGGATGCGGCTCACCGGTCTGCCGATGGGAAAACAGCGCAATCGGCACGCCCCAGAAACGCTGGCGCGAGATGCACCAGTCCGGTCGCCCCTCGACCATGCCTTCAATGCGCGCCCGCCCCCAGTCGGGCGTGAATTCGACCTCATCCAGTGCGGCAATGGCCTGCTCACGCAACCGCTGCTGAGTCATGGAGATGAACCACTGATGCGTGGCGCGGAAGATCAGCGGCGTCTTGTGCCGCCAGCAGTGCGGGTAGCTATGCTTGAGCTTCGAATGCGCCAGCAGCCGGCCATCGGCCTCGAGCTTTTCCAGAATTGCCCGGCCGCCCGCCTCCAGATCCATGCCACCAACGACCGGCGTGTTCTCGAAATACCGCCCCTCGCCGTCGACCGGATTGTCGACCGGCAGCCCATAGCGCTTGCCCGCGACGAAGTCCTCTTCACCATGGGCCGGGGCGGTATGCACCAACCCGGTACCGGCATCCAGCGTGACGTGCTCGCCGAGAATGACCGGCACCTGGCGATCGATGAACGGGTGGGCCAGCAGCACGCCTTCCAGTGCCTGGCCGAGCGCCTGGCCCAGCACTCGGGACGATTCAGCGCCCGGCTGCGATGGGCTCATGCGTGCCAAGGCCGCCTCAGTCAGCCCCTCGGCCAGCACCACCCGACGGCCATCGACCTCGATCAGCTGATAGGACAGCTCGGCACTCATGGCCACCGCCTGGTTGGCCGGCAGCGTCCACGGCGTAGTGGTCCAGATGACGAAATCGACCGGGTGCTCGTCCTCGACCCCGAAGGCGCGATTGACGGCCGCCGGATCGATGGCGGCAAAGGCCACATCAATCTGGTCCGAGACCTTGTCCTGGTACTCGACCTCGGCCTCGGCCAGGGCCGAACCGCAGTCGACACACCAATGCACCGGCTTTTCACCGCGATGCAGATGACCACGCTCGATAATGCCGGCCAGCGCCCGCAGGGTGTCGGCCTCAAAGGCGAAGTCCATGGTGCGGTACGGGTTGTCCCAATCAGCCAACACGCCAAGGCGGATGAAATCGGCCTTCTGACGTTCGATCTGACTGGCCGCGTAGTCTCGGCAGGCTTGGCGGAAGGCATGCTCATCGAGCGTCACCCCCGGCTTGCCGTGCTCACGCTCGACCACCAACTCGATCGGCAGGCCGTGGCAGTCCCAACCCGGCACGTAGGGCGTATCGAAGCCCTCCAGCAGCCGCGTCTTGTTGACGATGTCCTTGAGAATCTTGTTGACCGCATGCCCGATGTGAATGTCACCGTTGGCATACGGCGGGCCATCGTGCAGCACGAACTTGGGCCGGCCGGCGGCATGTTCGCGCACCGCCCGGTAGAGATCGCGCTGCCGCCAACGCTCGAGCATCTCAGGCTCGCGCCGGGGCAGATTGCCGCGCATGGGGAAGTCGGTTTTAGGAAGATTGAGCGTCGATTTGTAATCGGTCACGGTTTGGCCATGTCAGTTCGTCAGTTCAGTTCGCCGGAACACTGCAAACCGCTGATTGTAACAGGCATGCACGGACTGGCGCCCGCCTACCTGCCGTGCCCCGCACCGGGACTAAACCGAAGCCACATTTGGGGCCTCACAGTGCCGGGCAGGCACCATCGAGCTCGACGTGTTGCAGCCGCACCCGGCCACTGGCAGAAACAACCAGCTCACGCGCATTGGGCGAAATATCCCGCGCTACGCAGAGGCGCAGCCGGCCCGCACCGAAGGCACCGCTGACCCGCTCGGCGTGACCCATAGGCATGTAGATCAGTGCGGTGCGCAGCGGCCCATTGCCGTCGATCGACACGGTTCGCCCGGCGCCCGGCACGCGGCCCTGATGCAGCACGGTTTCGTCCGCGCCGAGTTGGCCGTCATGATTCGTATCACGGAACACCAGCCACTCCCCAGCCGACCAGTCACCCGTGCAACCGGCTTCGGGGTTGCCGGCACAGAGCGAGACCGGATGGCCACGCATCACCGCCGTCTGGCGGGCTGCCAGCAACGCCCCGCGCGCGGCATTGCTGGCCACCGCCAGTTCGTTCTGGGCCATCAGGTTGGAAAATGCCGGAATAGCGATCGCCAGCAAAACGGCGGCGACGGCGATCGTCACCATCAGCTCGATCAAGGAAAAGCCCGCCGACCGGCGACCAGCGCCACCGGCTTTGACCGCCACATACGCAGCGGCTACATGATAGAAAAGAGCCCCACCTTGGGCCCTTTGCTCGTCCCTGAGCATAAGAACCTCCTTGTCCGACTGGTAAAAAGCGGACGTCCCTTACTTCGCGCCCGCTCTTATTTCTATAATTTTCCTCGGGTCGACAGCCTTACCAGCATTGCTCCACCGTGCCACCATCAATCATGCTCCGTGTGCCGGCCTGATCGAGCGTCAGCGTGCCGCAATTATCACGGCTGGCCTGCGCGCCCTGAGGCGCCGCGCTGAGGGTGTAGGTAGTTCGTGTGAGTGGATTGACCGCGTAGTTGTAATCCTTGCCCGTCTGCGCATCCGACATGCACTCGAGCCCCAGCGTGCCGGCATCGAGCGGGTTAGCGTCACCTACACGGTCCTGGTCGTAGCGCAGGTTGGTGGTATAGAACCGCTCCATGTAATTGGCCTGCTCGGACAAACAGGCCGCGGCGGCGGCCCGCTTGGTCTTGACCACCGAGTTGATATACGACGGGTAAGCAATCGCCGCGATAATGCCGATGATCGCCACCACGATCATCAGCTCGATCAGGGTGAAGCCCCTGACCCGACTGGCCCGTCCCAGCGGCGGAGACAAATCTCCGGCCAGGTGGCTACTGGCATCTATGTGCATCAGTCTTCTCCTTGGTCTCATTGGGCAATCAGCTCGTGCCAGTTCAGTGATTCCGCAGCCGAGCCGCCGAGATCCAGTGCCGGCATCTTGAATATACCCCCGCCCAGGTCCGGGTGGACCCCAATAACATTGCCCTCCGGATCCGTGGCGAAAGTGGACGCCCCTGATGCCCCGACGCGGCTGACAAACCCATTGACTGGCAAATCACCAATCATGTCGTATTCACCGTCTCCGGTAATGTCCATGAATGCCCGGTCCGAGCTGGCACCCGAGAACGGATCGACCATCATAGTGGCACCCGGGGGCAAGGTGTTGCAGGGATCGCCCACCTTCGGGATGGTGGTGTTGACAGACAAGTAGCTCCCCAACAGCTGCGAGACATACAGGATTCGTTCGCCCTCCTCCCCATGTACCGGTGAGATCAGATCCATGTACCAACCCACCTTGTCGTCTACATCAAGCTCACTCCGGCTACCCGCGCTGGTGGCCCGCGCCGTGACCGCACCGACAGTTTGCTCGGCGACGATGCTGCGCTTGACCAGTTTCGACCGGTTGGTGTTGCCGTCGGATACCGGCTTGCCACTACCTTTGGTCTGGGCCCGCAGGCCATACCAGGTCTGCACACGGGAGTCGTCAATGTCCTCTTCCGCGAGATATTTGCCGGTGCCGAAGAACACCCAGATCGAACCATCCTTGGGGTGGACCGTTGCATTCATTCGCGCCGTGATCGGCTGCTTCTGGCCGGTCGGTCCGCGCGCCTTGAACACCAGGCTGCCACTGCCGCCATTGGCAGCCAGCTCAAACTGCCAGACGTTGCCTTGCAGGTCGCCGGCGAAGGCATAATCGGCGATCCCGGTGCTTGAGTCGGTCGACACCCCGGTGGGGGCCGCCAGCCCGTTCGATGTCGCCCCATCGGTCTCGTAGACGGTGAGGTTTCCATTGGCCAAATCGAATTGCAGCAGTGCTGCCCGATCCCGGTCGCTATTCGGGCCGTTGCCGACCAGCGCCACCCACTTGCTGGAATTACCATCCTTGACCTGCCACAGGGTCGGCCGCCCGAGCGACTGGCCG
The DNA here is from genome assembly GCA_041676845.1 of Halothiobacillaceae bacterium. Taxonomy (GTDB): domain Bacteria; phylum Pseudomonadota; class Gammaproteobacteria; order Halothiobacillales; family Halothiobacillaceae; genus Guyparkeria. The sequence continues at coordinate 197,600 of JBAYRD010000003.1, forward strand.
ATCCAGGCGTTATTGCCGCTTCCGTCCCCCAGGGAGCGCTCCCAGAGCAGCGCGCCCTCTGTCTTGCTCGGGTCGGCGAGCACGCTCGGATCGGTAATATCGAGGGCATAGATCGTGGGGGTGGGCCCGCGGCCAGTGGTACCGACCAAGATGGTCTTCCACTCACCATCGAGATAGACGTTCTGCGTCGCCATCTCGCCATCGTTGTAGTACTGATGCGGCACCGTCTGGCGTCCGTCGACCGGGCTGTACAGCCCGTAACGGGGATTGGCCAGGCGGGCCAGCGAGGCATCACCGCTGGCTGACAGCAAGGCACCCGGGATAAAGGCGAATTTCTCGACACCAGTCTCGGCATCAAAGGCGTGCAGCATGCCGTCATTGGCGGCCACATACAGCATCGCGGTGCGATCTTCCTGCGCCTCGGCGAAGGCCTCGTAGTCATCCAGTCCATCGAACCCCTGGCTGGCGAAGCGGAACGCTTCGTATTTCGATGCCGGCGGCCCGACGTACACTGGTGTGGAGCTGAAAATATCGCCCAGGAGCGAGGTACGTCCGCGTAACGTGCCGGCAAGCGGGGTGGTGTCGCTATCCTCATAGCTTCGTTCGCCACGCAGGTAGGCGACGATATCCGTGGCCGGCACATTGAAGCTGGTGTCGATATTGGCTGCCAAGGCAGTACGTTGTGCTGCACTCAAGGAATCGCCCTGGAACGGTACTGCCGTACCATCGGCATTGTGTGTCCAGATATTACGCTCGGCGGCGGCCGGGAAATTCCCAGCGGCAGTCCATTTCTCCACATCAAAATCGCCACTGGCTTCGGAGTATTCACTGGCCTTGAGCGACCCCGTCCATTCGCCAGTAACGTAGCCAGCCGTGTACCTCAACGTGCCTTCCGTGACCGACTCGCCACCCGACAGGGTGGCACTGTCACCCGCCCCGTTGGCATTGCCGATCGAGGCAAGCGCATTACGCATGCCCTCGGCGAACGTCTGCGGATCACCAGCCGAATAGAAGCCACCGCGGCCATTGACCGCCGCATGCGCCAGATCAGCGATTTCGTCATTCCCCCAGTTGAAAGCGGTTTCATTAATGCCACCCGGCTGGCCGGTACGCGCCCATTCAAAAACATCAGCCATGCTGCCGCCACCATCGTTGGTCAGGTTCGGCTCGACGCCCAGCCCAATGGTGAAGGTAGTCATGTGCTGCCAGAAGGCGGGGTCATTCCCGCTGGTCGGTACGTTATTAGCCATTCCTGGCCGCAGATCCCGCTTCCAATAGGCCATTGCCACGTCTGCCAATTGATTGCTACGTGTATCGGAGAATGGCTTTCTGGGCGAGTACTGGTAGCTGCTCAATCCATCGGCGCTGGTGATTTCAGTGCCTACGATGTTGTCGGCATTACCGACCGACGGGCTACCGCCGTTCCAATAGCCATCGGTCATCAACAGGGTGTAGGACTGGCGGCAGGAATATTGACTGCTGTCGTAACTCCCGTCCTTGTCGTAACCGGCTTCCCAGGGATGATCTTCGGTTGCGTAGTACTCGCCTGCCGCCTTGAGTGACTGCCGCAACGGCGTACCACCACTGGGATAGACTTCCTCCATCCAGCCCCAGAACTTCTCGCGCTGCGTCCCTGTCTCGTCAATGGCACCGAAACGCTCCACACCCGCCAGCCTTTTACCTTCCTTCCAGAATGTATGGTTGGCGCTATTGCTGATGTAATTTGAGCCGCGATTATTGATCGAGCCAAAACCGACTCGATACTCGGGGTCGAGTTCGACAAAGGCGCTCAAAATACCGCTCTTGGCGGCCAGATCACGTGTACGGTAGTAGCTGTAATAGTTGGCGACGCTCTGCTGAACATCCGGGTCAGTCGTGCAATTGCTCTCGAATGCAGAGCAGTCCTCGGCGACGTAATGTTGCACGTTAGTATCTGGATCGATATAGGTAAATGCATAGTGATAAAACCTGCACTCATAATTACGACTACGGCGACTTATACGCTCCCACTCACCTCCTGCGGACCGACAAGACCCGCTGTTTACATAACGGCTGTCGACGTAGTAGCCTTCGTCAGAATAGTTACTATCCGAAAGGATATCGTTCGTATTATTGGAGCTAAACGGATTGCTATACCCATTCGGGAAGATTGGCGTGGGATACAAACTGCCATCCGCCCGCGGCGGCACCTCATATGTAACCCGGGGATCATAATACTGATAGTTCCGACTCGCATCCCGCCCAGCAGGGGTATTGATTCGAGGAGCGTCATCAGGGAGGTAAGTCCACGCCATGGAGCCGGAATCGTCATAAATAAACATGACATTGGGCGGCAGTGGCTTGCTGACAATCAGCGGGCTCTGGTCCACCTGAACCCCTGCCTGGGTAGCGATTGGCAGCAACAAGGCCAATAGCGGCAGCAACAGTGACGGCCAGCGCCACTGGCGCTGCTCGGGGCGGCGCGACCAGGTCGTGGTCGAACGAGTCGTATCAAGATATTTCATGCTGTCCACCCTCATTTTCAGAGCCTCCAGGTGGCCTGGAGAATGACCTGGGCCCGTTCGGCATTGATCATCTCACCACCAGACGATCGCGCCGGATCATAAGCGCGCGCCGTGATGCGGTAGCAGGTGCCCCGGTTCTGCAGGTAACTGCCGCTACCGCCACCGGATATGTTCATGTCGGTGACGTTGACGAACCCGCCCCCGCCAGCAGCGGTCGAGCAGTCACCCATTCGCTGCACCACATACTGTGGCGGGTTATCCAGGTCGAGCGGCCGGAAGCCGGTGGCGCTGGTGCCGGTTGGCAGGCTTTCCCACGGGACGGCCAGGTCTTCGTCCTGGGGGTTGAGCGCGCAGGTTCGATCGGAGCAATCAAGCACGGCGATGGTCTCGATCTTGTTATCCCAGTAAGCTTGGCGGGTATTGCGATACTCCTGCGTGCCGAGCGCCAGGGCGGCCTCGGCGGCCTGGAACGCCACTTCACGGTCATAATAATTGCCGGCCATCTGCTCCTGGAGCGTGGTACCGCGGATGCCGGCCAGGCCGACCAGGGTCACGGCGATCAGCAGCACCAAGGCAATCACGAGGGCCACGCCTCGCTGGCGGTGCGGGTGGTCCATCTCGACGGTTCGATTGTTGCTGTTGCGTTTCATGACTCGTCACTCAATCCGTCAGTTATCGTTCAACTGGTTGCGCAGGGCCACTGTTGAGGTAAAGACTCGTTCAAGGCGCTCCCCGTCAATCCCAGCCCCACGGTCACCGCCCGGCTGGAATCCCCGGCTGCGCACGGTCAGCTCGAGCCGGGCCGCGTCCACCTGTGCCCAGTTGTTGTTCACACCCGCGGCCGTGACATAGGAGTCGTTCGCATTGTTCGGCTCGTGGTAGGTGATAGTCATCCCCCACACGCCCCGCACCATTTCGGTGGCCTCGGAAGTCGCGCCCTGGCCGCGGCCGTAACGATATAGTGAGTGCCCCCCATCAGCATTTGTCCCCACGTACCAGATGTAGTTGCTGGGTATGGCGAGATATGAAGAGGGACTGAACGAGTTGCAGCTACCGCTCGAAGGATGTTGCGGAACGGGATGATTCAGGCACTTCGTCAGATTGCCGGGCGTCTGCGACCCCCCAGAGTTATGCACCACGGTGTGATTGTTCGAGTTGTAATTGGTCACTTGGAAGATGGTGGCCTTGTCGACATCGCAGAGCATCAGAACATCGCCCGAGCTGATCTGGCCCGTAGGATTCTTCAGCTTCACATTGGCTTGCGGCCCGCTCGCGGGCTCAAGCGCCAGCCCTGAATCCTTGGCGTTGGCCAGGCGGATGGCGGACTCGCCTGCCACTGGCGCACCGGCGCCGCTACTTGGCAAGCCCACGATAGTCGACGCGTCGTCCCACCCCTCGATGGCTGTATTGTCATCGAAGTCGAGCATCTGGTCGCCAACGGGATTGAGCACACTGGCAACGTTAGCCGAGCCGCAGGGATTGGCGCCCGCCCCCCGAATCTCCCTGGCGAGAAACTCGAAGGAGGTACGGGCGCTTTCCTGGGCCTCGGCCAGGGCCACGTTGGTGCGGTAGGCATTCTTGTTGGCAAGAAAGACGCTGCCGACCCCGGCGATCACCAGTAACCCCAGCACCAGGGCGATCATCAGCTCCACCAGGGTGAAGCCGGCAGCCGCCCGCAGCCGGGCCGAGATCTCATGTTGTCGTTTGCTGAATGTCATAACTTCGCCCGCGTGACAATCGTCTGCTCGCCAACACCACCTGTGGCCCGCTCGTCATCAAAGGTGACGGTGATGATGTAGTTGCCACCATCACCATCAGCGCTAATTTTCCCTACGGTGCCCGGCCCCATCAGGCTGCCAAGATCGTCGCACCAGTTGTTGATGTTGGTCTGATAAAGACTCCCGGCATTGCCGCCGCAATCGCCCGGCGCGTTCCAACTTTCGGGCACCTCAACCTCTTTACCATCGTAATCGCTCGCCTGGACACCGTGCAGATCGACCCGCATGGCATCCAGGATGGAATAACTGGCAATGGTGCCCATGCTGCGCGCCATGGCACTGTTGTTATTGCTCAGCGCCTGGGCCTGCAGTGCGGCCATGCCGAGAAAACCGATCGACAGCACCAGCACGGCGATCAGTATTTCGATCAGGCCAACGCCTGACTGTTTCCTGAGATGAAAATGCCGCACTTTCATCAATTGCACTCCGTGTCGGATTTGGTGGTAACGACCGTGGTGCCCGAGATCACGCGGATGCAACGGTGATTTTCCCCAGGCAGGTCAGGTGAATGGACATCAGCGACAACACCTGTGAATGGCGCGGTATCGGTGGACGTTGGCTGCCGCCCCATGCCGCTACCTGTAAACATGAGGCTGTTGGTGCTGACCTGCATCCGATCCGGAATATCCAACGCTGCCCGAACCACCGTGACTGACGCGTCCTCCACCGACAACAGCCGCAGCTGGCCCAGGTGGCTATCGCAGCCGTTGCTCAGAACACCCGCCCCACCCCCATTGCCGTTTTCACCGCAGATCACCACGGGCACACCGCGCTTGATCGCCTCGGAGCGGGCGTAATTCACGGCCGCCACCCATTCATTGCTGATCGTCGTCAGCTCGTTGGAAAGAATCAGGTTGCGAAAGCTTGGTATCGCGAGCGACAGCAATACTGCCGCCACGGCGATGGTGATCATCAGCTCGATCAGGCTGAAGCCTTGGCTACGAGGCGCTGCCGAGCTTCGACACACTATCGAGTCACGGAGTGACCCCGGACGGCTGACGCGATGGCGATTCATATGGTTGGTTTCCTTTTTCACGTAATTGATCGAACCATGTCCGCCGAGCAAGCGCTAGCGTCTTGGCGACGAGCGGCCGTTTTCGAGCGATGAGCGGTCTAAAACGCCACGGTCGCGTAGAATCGGCACATTCAATTCATTCCGCAACTCACTTCACAAACTCATCCCCGGATGCCCGACATGACACTGGACAATCTGCTTTCCGCTGCCGACCAGCAAGCGGTAATCGAGCTGGCGCGCCGCAGCGCTGACGAACATCTCACCATCGACGGTATCCGGTCGGCCGAGCGCAAGGCCGATGGCAGCTGGGTCACCGCGACCGATCAGGCCATGCAGAATGCGCTGCAATCCGGGCTGGCCGAGCGTTTTCCATCGTTTGGTTTTCTCGGCGAGGAAATGGCCGCCGCCGAGCGGGAAGCCGCCTGGCGCGAATGCCTCGATGGCCGGGCGACCTGGGTGGTCGATCCGCTCGACGGCACCAGCAACTTCCGTGTCGGGTTTCCCGTGTTTTCGGTCACCATCGCCCTGCTGGTGGGCGGCCGAGCACTGTTTGGCCTGGTCTACGATCCCTGTCGCAAAGAGTGTTTCCATGCCGCCCGCGGGGGCGGGGCCTGGTTGAACGACGAGCGCCTGACGCTGGGGGATGCTCCCCACCAGGCACTGGATAGCTGCCTGGCTGCGGTCGACTTCAAGCGCCTGCCCGGCCCAATGGCTGCGCGGCTGGCCAGTGAGCCGCCGTATGCCTCGCAGCGCTCGATCGGCTCGGTCGCGCTGGACTGGTGCTGGGTCGCCGCCCAGCGGGTGCAGGTCTATGTCCACGGCAAACAGAAACTGTGGGACTACGCCGCCGGCCAACTGATCCTGCAGGAGGCCGGCGGCGCCTCGGCAGATCTGGATAGACGGATCGACCACCCTGACTGCCCGCTCGAGCCACTGCCCCGCTCGGCGGTAGCCGCGACTCACATTGGGCTGCTGGAAGAATGGCTGAAAGTGTTGAGGGATGAGAAATAGAAGTTAGAAGTTAGAAGTTAGATCCGATGATTGATCCGACCCCGAGAAAGTAGACACCAGTTAAGCCACTTCCTCGAACTGGCTAGGCGGTGGGTTGAACGGAGACAGCCGTTGATACGGCTTTTGTGGGCGGGGACCGATACCACCGGGGCACCCTTGTGGGAGCTTGCCTCGCAAGCGAATCGCGCCGGCAGGCGCGAGTTGAGGGTTGGGGGCGCTGCGCGGTTGAGGTTGGTGGCGAGTTGGGCGGAGGCGATTGGGGGCGCTGCGCGATTGGATCTAGTGGCAATTTAGGACTGGACAGCCGCTGACGCGGCTTTCGCGGGCGGGGCCCGCTCCCACAATAATGCGGTGCCACCAGAACCCCATGTGGGAGCTCGCCTCGCAAGCGAATCGCGCCGGCAGGCGCGAGTTGAGGGTTGGGGGCGCTGCGTGGTTGAGGTTGGTGGCGGGTTGAGCGGAGGCGGTTGGGGGCGCTGCGCGGTTGGATCTAGTGGCAATTTAGGACTGGACAGCCGCTGAACGCGACTTTCGCTTGCAAGGCAAGCTCCCACAAGAGTCGTGCCTGAGCTTGAGATCATGGCAAGCACGACTTCGAACAGACAAAAAGCCCGCCATCTTCTCGTATTAGATGGCGGGCCTTCTTCATTCTGCCGCCTGAAAGGGCGGCAAGGCCAGGGTCAGCTACCCCAGATGTCCTCGGTAATCGAGTCGTACCAGTCGTAGGCGAAACCGGCTTCCTTCTTGGCGTTTTTCCCACCGAGTGGCGAGACGCCACCAGCGCCCTCGACCGAGGCGATCTTGCCGTCCTTGAGTTCGTAGACGGCGGCCACGGAAATGCCGTAGTCGGGTGCAATCAGGCTGTAGCAGGTGTTCACCCAGCTCGGGGTGGGCGGGTTCTCGTTGTGGAACATCGCCACGATCGAGGCGGCGCAACTCTTCGCCTGCGAGTTGGCCGAGAACCCCGACTTGGGCATGGGCGAGCCGATACAGGCATCACCGATGACATGAATATTCGCCTGAAGGTTCGACTCAAAGGTCGCCGGGTTGATCGGGCACCAGCCGGAGTCATCAGTCAGTCCGGCGACCTGTGCGATCTTGCCTGCCCGCTGCGGCGGAATGAGGTTGATCACGTCGCCCTGATACTCGGTGCCACCGGCGGTGACGGTCATGGTGTCGGGATCGACCTTGGTCACTCCACCACCGAAGTCACCGCCGATCCATTCGATCATGTTGCCGTAATTGACCGTCCAGCCTTCCCGGAACAGCGTCTCTTTGGAAAAGCCGGTCTTGGGGTCGAGAATCAGGATTTTTGAATTGGGCTTGTTTTCCTTGAAGTAGCCGGCGATCAATGAGGCGCGCTCGTAGGGTCCCGGTGGGCAACGGAACGGGTTGGGCGGCGCGCAGAGAATGAAGGTGCCACCATCTTCCATTTCCTCCAGCTGCTGTCGCAGCAGCAGGGTTTGCTCACCGGCCTGCCAAGCGTGCGGGATCCTGGTCGCCGCGATCTCCGGTGTCAGGCCTTCGATGGCGTCAAAATCAAAATCGATGCCCGGCGAAGCGACCAGCCGATCGTATTCATAGCTCCGGCCGTCCTCGAGCGTCACCACGCGGCTCTCGGCGTCGACATCGGTGACCCAGCCCTTGACCACGTTCACCCCGCGCTTTTCCAGTGCGGCGAAGTCATGGGTGATCTCGTCTATGTCCTTGAAGCCGCCAATCACCAGATTGGAGAACGGACAGGTGGTGAAACTGGCCTTGCCGTCGATCAGGGTCACATCAATGTCCGGATCGAACAGCTTGATGTACTTGGCCGCAGTCGCGCCACCAAAGCCGCCACCGATGACTACCACACGACGGGCATCGGCCTTGTCACCCGCCCCCTGGCAGCCGACAGTGGCTCCCAGTGCGCCGGCACTGGCCATGGCCGCGCCCAGTTTCAGAAACCCGCGTCGGGATAAATTCATAGCGGTTACCTCTTTAGTTCCTTGTGCTTGTACGGATAGGTCACAGGTTGGCGAAAAATTCGGCAACCGCCCGTATCTCGTCATCCGTGTATCCCTTGGCCAGGCGATTCATCACCGTCCACTCCTGGGCATCCGACTTGGCGCCCATCATCATTCCAACGATCGCCTCCGCCGGCATACCGGCGAGCCGCGGAATGTCCCCGCTGCCCTTGCCCTCAAAGCCATGGCAACCCATGCAGGTGTAACCGATGGACGGCCCGCTCGCGCCGGCCGCCTGTGCCGTGCCGCTCATCAGGCACAGCGCGAGACCCGTGGCCGCCAGCACCTTACCGACGGGTCGGCCACCCGGAGTCTTCTTTTTGATCTGTGACATCCCTTTGTCCTCCCTTGTGTTTCATGCCGCCCGGACCAGCAGGTTCCACTCTTGCCCGAGCAACTCCACCTTACTCTCGATTTTCACGACATTGCAATGCTTATATAGATATTCTCCAGCGCCCCCGCCCGCGCAGACTGGCGAACAGGCCGAAACAGGTCGTGCAATCACCCATCTTCTGACGAGTCACTCAACCTTCCAGCATGAACAAAGGCATTGATGGCGCGGACGGTTGCCAGCCATCCATATCCATAGTTCATGTTGTCCTGACAATCAAAGTGATCAAGGAGAAAGGCGCGCCTGGGCCAGGAGGTGATCACTTGGGGAAACTCTGCATGAATCGATGGTGCCGCAGGCATGGCCGGAGGCAAGAAGCTATCGAGCGCGACGGTCGGATTCAGGCAGGACTTTCCAGCAGCCGGGCGAAGGCCTCGGCGTCGAGTACGGGCACGCCGAGCGTCTGTGCCCGCTCGAGCTTGCTGCCGCCGCCCTCCCCGGCGATCAGGGCGGTGGTCTTTTTCGACACCGAGCCGCTGACCTTCGCCCCCAGGGCGGTGAGCCGCTCGGCTGCTTCGGTACGGGTCATCCCCGGTAGGGTGCCGGTGATCACATAGGTCTTGCCGGCAAGCGGGGCATCGTCGGCCGGCGCTTCGGGCGTGGGCCAGTGAATGCCGGCCTCAAGCAGGCTGTCGATCACTTCGCGGTTATGCGGTTGGGCGAAGAAAGTATGCACGTGACGGGCGACCACCGGGCCGACATCCTCGACCGCCTGCAGCTCCTCCTCGGAGGCCGCCATCAGCGTATCGAGATCACGAAAGTGCCGGGCGAGCGCCTCGGCGGTGACCTCGCCCACCTCGCGAATGCCGAGCGCGTAGAGAAACCGAGCAAAGGTGGTCTCCCTGGACCGATTAATGGCTTCGAGCAGATTGTCGGCCGACTTGGCCCCCATGCGCGGCAAGGCGATCAGGGCGTCACGATCCAGCCGATACAAGTCGTCGACATGCTCGACCAGCTCGTGCTCGAGGAACAGGGCGACCCATTTCTCGCCTAGCCCATCGATATCCATCGCCTGACGACTGGCGAAGTGACGCATCGCCTCGCGACGCTGTGCCGGACAGAACAGTCCGCCGGTGCAGCGGGCGACCACCTGACCCTGGTCGCGCAACACCTCGGAGCCGCATTCCGGGCACTGCGCGGGCAGCTCGATCACGCGCGCGTCGGGCGGACGCTTTTCGGGCAGCACCTCGATGATCTCCGGGATCACGTCGCCGGCACGGCGGATGCGCACCCAATCACCAATGCGCACATCCTTGCGCTCGATCTCGTCCATGTTGTGCAGGGTGATGTTGGCCACCGTCACTCCGCCGACGGCCACTGGTTCCACCCGGGCGACCGGTGTGAGCGCCCCGGTACGCCCAACCTGGAATTCGACCTCGCGCAGCTGGGTGACCTGCTCTTCGGCCGGAAACTTCCGGGCAATCGCCCAGCGTGGCGCTCGTGCGACGAACCCCAGCGCCGCCTGATCGGCCAGCGAGTCGACCTTGTAGACCGCCCCGTCGATGTCGAAGGCCAGCGCCTCGCGCTGCTCACCGAGCCGCTCGAAAAACGAGCGCGCGCCCTCAAGACCGGTAACCCGAGCGCGATTTTCGGCCACCAAGAAGCCCAAGGCCTCAAGGCGATCCAGCCATGCCGACTGCCGCTCGGAACTTTCGATGCCCTCGACCGCGCCAATGCCATAGGCATAAAAATGCAGTGGTCGGTCAGCGGTGACCTTCGGATCCTTCTGTCGCAGCGAGCCGGCGGCGGCATTGCGCGGGTTGGCGAACGCCTTCTCGCCACGTCGCACGGCACGCTGGTTGATCTCGGCGAAGGCCTGATGGGTCATCACCACCTCACCGCGAATTTCGATCGTGCTCGATGCCGGCAGGTCGAGCGAGTACGGCACGCTCTCGATGGTGCGGACGTTGTCGGTAACGTCCTCGCCACGCTGGCCATCGCCGCGGGTCGCCGCCCGCACCAGCACGCCGCCGACATAAGTCAGGTTGATGGCCAGGCCGTCGAATTTCGGCTCGGCCAGATAATCGACCGGCTCATCACGCCCCAGCCGCTCACGCACACGGCGGTCGAAGGCGGCCAGTTCCGCCTCGTCGAAGGCATTCTGCAACGACAGCATCGGCACGCCATGTTCGACCGTCTCGAAGGCATGGCTCGGCGGGGCGCCCACCGTCTGGGTGGGCGAGTCGGGGGTGATCCACTCGGGGTGTTTGTCCTCGAGCGCCTCGAGCTCGCGCATCAGCCTGTCGAAATCGGCATCCGAGATGGTCGGGCGATCGAGGACGTAATAGCGGAAGTTGTGCTGGCTGATCTCGGCGCGCAGGGCCGCCAGTCGCTTGCGATCGTCAGCCTCGCTCATGGGTGTCTCATCCGTGGGCGTCGATCAGCTCGCGATACCGGTCGACCGATTCACTGTCCAGCAGCTCGCGTCGATCGTCGACCAATATCGCATCGAGTGATTCGGCCAGGGCGGAGGCCACCTGATGCATGCGTTCGAATACCAATGATGCGTCCGCGCCAGCATGCACCGGCAGCTGCATGAACAGCGCCAGGGCGGGTGTCTCGAAGGAGGACAGGTCGTCGGGATCGAAATGCCCCGGCGAGACGGCATTCATCAGCGAGAACCAGCTCTCGCCCTCGAATCCCTGGAAATGATAGATGCCAAACTCGCCGAACTCGAAATCAGCCGCCTCGACCGCACGACGCACGCGCTCGCCCGGCATGGGCGACTGCTCACGGTCGACGATCAGCATCGAGATGACCGCCTCAGCGGCAGGCTCCTCGGTGGACTCTCCGGCAGATTCTTCAGTATCGACATCAACACCGGCACCCGCAGGCTCAAGGGGGGCCTCGGCCAACTCCGGTTCAGTCAATGGTGCCGGTTGCTGGCCCCGGCGGGTGAACAGGTTGGAAAAGCCCGGCTGGGGAGGCGGCGCGTCGGGGGATTCCTCGGTCGCCAATGGCTCGGGTCGGGCCGGTTCTGGTTCGATCAGCGGCTCCGGCTCACTGCTGACGCCGTGCGCCGGCTCGATCTTGCGTGGCTCATCGGCCCGCCCGACCACACGACCAGCCGATGCCCCGTCGATAAAGCCATCCTCGTCCGGCTCGGACCAGTCGCCACCGCCGTCCAGCTCCAGTTGCGGGTCTCGATGGACCTCATCGCTGCGCTCGCCGCCGCCCCGGGAGATCTGGGAAACCTGGGCGCCGACGCTGGCGTCGATCGGGTCGTGATAACCACCGGGATCGGTGTGACCACCACTCAGGTCCACTGCCTGCTCGCTGCGATGGCGACGATACATCCAGATAATGCCGACGATCACCAACAGGCCGACGATAAGGACGATCCAGCGCAACCATTCCATAGCGGTTATCTCCGCAAACCTGCGACGCGCGCCGATGGCGAGGCCGCGTACCAACCTGAAGCGTCAATGTCCTGCGCGAACGCAGTTCTTGACTGCATCCACAATGACATCCCTGTCTTTACGCCACTGGCTCCTGCCGATGTGCCGGGGGCGTGTCCGGGCACGACGCGCGCGCTCAAAGGCTGCAGGCCAAAACTGGCTTGCATCCGCCTGTCAGCTCGATCTGCCTTGTCACCAATTGCGTGATATCCCATCGCGTAGCTCTTGAGAAAAGTCCACACATTCAGCCTGTTCGCCACGATTTTCAAGGGCATCCGGATCAGGTCTCGATCAGATCCACCGCGGCATCGATATCGACGGACACGATGCGCGACACACCGGCCTCGCGCATGGTCACGCCGATCAGCGCCGAAGCGCTCGCCATGGTGGTTTTGTTGTGGGTGATATACATGAATTGCACCCGGTCGGACATGGCCGAAACCATAGCACAGAAGCGCTCCACGTTAGCCTCATCCAGTGGGGCGTCGACCTCATCCAGAATGCAGAACGGGGCGGGATTGAGCTCGAAGATCGCAAAGATCAGCGCGATGGCCGTCAGGGCTCGTTCGCCCCCGGAAAGCAACGACAGATGACTGATGCGCTTGCCCGGCGGACGAGCCATCAAGGCCACCCCGGCATCGAGCGGATCATCGCCAGTCAGTTCAAGCCGGGCCTCGCCGCCGCCGAACAGCGCCTCGAAACGCGGGCCAAGCTGCCGGTTGACCGCCTGAAACGTCTCGTGGAAGCGCTCGCGCGTCTGCCGATCCATGACTTCGATGGCCTCGGCCAGCTGCGCCAAGGCCGACTCGACATCCGCGATCTGCCCAGCCAGTTCCATGCGGCGCGCTTCCACCTCGCGGTGATCCTCGATCGCGGCCAGATTTACCGAACCCAGACGGCGGATCTGTGCGTCCAACTCGGCCAGGCGCTCAACCAGGCGCGCGCTCGAGCCGGGCTGTGCCGCCAGTTGCTCGATCACCTCGACCTCCGGTTCGCCCTCGTCATCGGCCAGCTGCTCGCGGGCCTCCTGCAAGCGGGCGCGGGCATGCTGTGCACGGGTCTCGCTCTGGGCGCGGTCGATGCGGGCCTGCTCGCTGGTCGCCCGGGCGGCGTCGCGCTCGGTACGTGCCTCGATCACCGCAGCACGGGCCTCGGCCTGGGCCTCGACGGCCTCCTGCTGGGCTTCACGGGCCTGGGCCTCGGCTTTTTCCGCCTCGACCAGCAGCCGGCCCTGCCGCTCCCGCTCGGCGACCAGCCCGTCGTGCTCACGACGCCCTCGCTCCATCTCACCCCCCTGTTCATCGAGCCGCCGGACCAGCAGGTCACGCTCATGGTCCAGACGCCGCATCTCGTCATCGAGCCGGCTGACCATCTCGGTACGTTGCTCGATCTCACGCCGAGCCCGATGAAACTCACCCGAGGCGGCCTGAGCGGCCTCACGAGCGGCCTCCAGTGCCGCGCGGGCAGTCTCTTGGCGCTCGACGGCGGCATCGCGACGCCGATCGGCCGCCGCCACTGCCTGCGAGGTGGCCTGGCGCTGCTCTTCCAGGCGCGCTCGCTCCTGACGGGCCGCCTTGAACTGCTCGTCCTCGGCGGCCGCGCGGGCCTCGAGGGCCTCGATGGTCGACACAAGCCGCTGCTGGCGCTCGCCTGCATGCCGATGGGCCAGTCTTGCCGCCGCGAGCTCTCGCTCAGCCCCGCTCAAACCACGTCGGGCCGCTTCCAATGCGCGCCGATCTTTATCGTGTTGCTCACGGGCCGTGCGCAATGCCGTTTCGGCCTCGTCCAGGTTCGCCTCCACTGCCAGGATCTCGCCGCTCAGTTCGCGGCGGCGCGCCAGATGTGCCAGATGCACGGCCGCCCCCGAATTGCCGCCCCGGCCGATCCAGTGCCGACCGACCCACCAGCCTGCCGGGGTGATCAGAAACTCGCCCTGTGCCAACGAAGGCCGCCGAGCCAGAGCGGTCTCCAGATCCTCGACCGGCTGGCCGAGAAAGTCACCGATCCGCTCGGCCAGCCAGTCGATGTCCGCGGTCGCCTCCGCCTCCAGCCACCAGCCGCCCGCACCGTCTTCGTCAAGAAAGCGATCGCTTTGAGCTGCCACCATCGCATCGAGGTCTTCGACCAGCTCCGCCTCCAGCGCCTCGCCCAGCGCATGCCCCACCCAGGGGGCGTGAATATCGGCCTCGACCAGCCGTTCGACCAGTCGCGGCCCGACGGCCTTGTTCTTGCCCTCACCCGACGACACATGGGCGGCAATCAGACGCTCAAGGGCCTGGCGCTCGGCGATCAGGCCGTCATGCTCATTGCGTGCCTGGCGCCAGATTTCTTCTTGCTGTTGCAGGGTCGCCTCACTCGACTGGGCGGCCTCCAGGGCCGCGGCATGTTGCCGCTCGCTCGACTCGACCGCCGTCGCAGCAGCCGCCACTGCCGTGGCCCGTTCGGTCTGCTCCTGCTCCAATCCGGCCCGTTCCTTACGCTGCTCGGCCAGCTCCGCCGCGGCCGGGGTGGCTTCAAGCCGGCGGCAGTCACGGCTCACGGCCACAAGGCGCTCGCCCAGGCGGGCCTGTTCACGCTCCGGATCAATACGCGCCTCGGCGGACGCCATCGCCTCACGGCGCAGGGCATCGAGCTCGGCCTCAGCCGTAGCACGACGATCGCGAGCACGGTCATGGGCGGCGGCGAGGTCGTCGAGCGCGACCCGGCGGTCGCGCTGTTCAGCGATCAGGGCCTCACGGCGAGCCTCGGCCTGACGTCGTTCGGCCTGGCGGCGCTCGAGCGTCTCACGGTCATGGCGCGCCTGCCGCTCAAGCCCTTCCAGACGGGCATCGAGCTCCGCCTGCCGAGTGGTGATCGCATTGAGTTCGTTGGCGAGCCGATATTTCTCGGCAGACAGGGTGCTGAGCCGCTCACCGGCAGACTGGCGGGCCTGCTCGGCCTGCTCCTGTGCGGCCTCCGCCTGGCTCAAGCGTGCCTCGCGGCTGCGCTCGATTTCACCGGCCTCGGCCACGATCTGTTCAAAGCGCTGGTATTCTTCGCGGGCCTGGACCAAGCTCACGGCCGCCACCTCCAGCTGCCGGTGGCGACGCTCGGCGGACAATTCACGATAGCGACGGGCGGCGCGCGCCTGCCGGGCGAGCGTGGCCTCCTGGCGCTCGAGCTCGGCGGCTATGTCATTCAGCCGAGACAGGCTTTCTTCGGTGTGGCTGATGCGGTTGGCCGTCTCGCGGCGCCGCTCGCGATAGACCGAGATGCCGGCGGCCTCTTCGAGATAACCACGCAACTCGTCGGGCTTGGCATCGACGATGCGATTGACCTGGCCTTGCTCGATCACCGCATAAGAGCGCGCGCCCACACCGGTGCCAAGGAACAGGTCGATCACGTCACGCCGGCGCACGCGGGTATTGTTGATTTCGTAGCGAGACTGACCGTCGCGGTCGAGACTGCGGCGAACGGTGATCTCCTCGTAGGTGGCGAACGGTCCGTGGATCCGGCGCTCGTGGTTGTCGAGGGTCAGCTCCACCACCGCGCGACTGGCCGCGGGGCGATTGCCACTGCCAGCGAAAATCAGGTCATCGAGCGCCTGACCGCGCAGCTGCCGGGCGGAAGACTCCCCCATCACCCAGCGCAGGGCATCAATCAGATTGGACTTGCCGCAGCCGTTGGGACCAACGATGGCAAGGGTATTGGCCGGCAGGCGAATCTCGGTGGGTGCAGCGAAGGACTTGAAGCCGGCGAGGTACAGGCGAGTCAGCCGCATGGGATCACCACCGGATCATCGGATTTCGCACGAGCAGGCTTTGCCTGCGAAAGCGAGCCCAGCGGGCGCTGCTGCGTCGGTGGTGTACGCAGCCCAACCCCCAACCGGGGAACACGCGCCGACGACTTGTTCCGCTTGCAAGGCAAGCTGCCACAAGGCAGGTGGAAACCATGATCAGGCACCCCGGTCTGCGAGAGCCGGCCGGGCAACTTATAATCCGCCCCCGGTTCAACAAACCCATTCCATTTGCCACAACAGGACAATCATCTATGTCAGCACAACCCAGCAAAACACTTGAAACCTTCCCCAACCCGCATCCGGAACGCGACTATACCATCCACATGGAGGTGCCGGAGTTCACCTGCCTGTGTCCGAAAACGGGTCAGCCGGACTTCGCCACCATCATCATCGACTTCGTGCCGGACCAGCTTTGCGTCGAGCTCAAGTCACTGAAGATGTACATGTGGTCGTTCCGCGAGGAAGGGGCCTTTCATGAGGCGATGACCAACCGTATTCTCGACGACATCGTCGCTGCGATCGAGCCGCGTTTCCTGCGCGTCACCGGCCAATGGAATGTGCGCGGCGGCATCTGGACCAACGTGGTGGTCGAGCATCGGCAGGAAGGCTGGGAGCCGGCCCCGAAGGTCGAGCTGCCTTAAAAAGACTGGTGCCCGCCGCACGCTTCCTCGGCATCGACATCGGCACCTCGGGTCTGCGCATTGCCGCCCTCGGCGAGGATGGCGACTGCCTGTGGCTGGAGAAGGCCGACTGGCCAGCCACGGTATTTGCATCCGACACCGAGCAGGACCCACAGGGCTGGTGGCAATCCTTCGATGATTTGATGCAGCTCCTCGGCCAGCGGGGCCGGCTGGCCGGCCTGCGGGCAATTGCCTTCGCCGGCACCTCCGGCACCGTCCTGACCATGACTGCCGATGGCAGGCCAGAAGGCAGGGCCCTGATGTACAACGATCCGCGCGGCCAGGAGCAGCGCGACCGGCTACGGCGACTCGACATCAACTCCAATACCCAGATCGATGCCCAGATCGATGCCCTGGCCCGCTGGCGTTGGCTGGCCGAGATACGCCGCCAGTCGGGCCGCCCGCTCAGCCAGGTCGACTGGTTCGTCTATCGGCTGACCGGACAGCACGCCAGCGACAGCAACAACATGCTCAAGTGGGGCTTCGACGCATTGGCCGAGCGCTGGCCGGCGGCTCTCAGCCGGCACTTCGGCGCTGCCCTGCCCAGCGTGCACCGCTCGGGCACGCTGATCGGTCCGATAAAAGCGCAATGGTGCCAGCGCTGGCAGCTACCGGCTGGGACGCTGGTTGCCGCCGGCACCACCGACTCCATGGCCGCGCTCTGGGCCAGCGGGGCGAGCCGTGAAGGGGACGGTGTAACCAGTCTCGGTTCGACGCTTGCGCTCAAGCTGATCAGTGATCGGCCAGTGGCCGATGCAGCCAGCGGTGTCTACAGCCACCGCTTCGGCAACCGCTTTGCGGTCTCCGGGGCGTCCAATACCGGCGGGCGGGTACTGGCCCACTATTTCAGCGGGGCCGAGGTTGAACAGCTCAGTCGGCAAATCGACCCCGACCAGCCGGACAGCCTGGACTACTGGCCGCTGCTGGGCCGCGGCGAACGGTTCCCGATGGTCGCACCCACCATGCAGCCACGCCTGACACCACGTCCAACCGACCCAGCCGCGTTTCTCGCCGGGATACTGCATGGCATCGCCCGGATCGAGGCGCTCGGCTACCGGCGCTTCGCCGAGCTGGGCGCCAGCCCCGCAAGACGAGTGCTGTCCTCCGGCGGTGGCGCACACAACGCTGTCTTCCGCACGATCCGCGCTCACGCTTTGGGCGTGCCCGTGACGGTGGCCGAACACACCGAGGCGGCCGTAGGAGCCGCACGTCTGGCGGCGATGGCGCTTGGGTGCGACCGACGGCCAGGAACGAGCACATGAAGCAAATCCCGCCCCCATTGCGAGCTGGGCGGACTCGGTTGCCGGCTGCCCGATTGACGACAGATTTCGTCGGGAGAATTCGAAGGGCCGGATCAGAAGGCTGTCGACATTCGATCGGCTGTCAAGCCGGGGAAGATGATAGTCGGCCCTCGGCCGATGTTGGGCTGAAGCCCGACCCACCGAGCGTGGTCTGCGCGAGCGCGACCCGAGTACTGCGGCGGGCATATGTGGGCCATATCATTGGATTGGGCCCCGCAAGCGAATCGTGCCGGCAGGCGCGAGTTGGGGCCTGGGCACACCGACGCGGTTGAGTTCGGCGGCCATTCTGAACAGAGGCAGCCGCTGGCGCGGCTTTCGCGGCGGGTCCGCTCCCACAATGATGCAGTGGCGACTTTTTCTTCCTGTGGGGGATTCCATGTCTCCCCACACGGATGCCGCGCCCATGTGGAAGCGACTCTCGGTCACGAATCGCGCGAGCCCCGAGGCTCAGTGATTTTGCCCATTCGCACAGCAGATCCGGGTTCATTGATCAAGCTTGCCTGACAAATAAACGCGCTCTGGCCGTCAATCTCCCGATCTCCTCCTAGCATTTCCCGGGCCATCTTGCCGCACCCACTCTCGAAATGTTGGTGGCCTTGTCCAGCAGTTCGCAGCTCCACTGTCTGACCATGGCGAGATGGATCTCGGAATGGTCGACGATGCCCCGAGACGGCCTGATCGCCCTTGAGTACCGCGAGCGGCACCCTTGAACCTTGAGGTCGCTGCTGTATTGCCAGCGCCTCCTATCCAGGATCGTCGTTTTTCATCAGCATGATCAGAGCGTAACGCTCGGTCCGAATTTCGGGGGTCCCCTTCATGCACAGCAGGAGAAACGTTGTCTATTCTGGTTAAGGAAGCTCTGCACGAATCGATGGCGCCTTGATTGCGGGCAAACTCGCCAGCCCCTTCGGGCGGGCCGCCCAAGTGAATGGCCTGGGGCCCATCTGCGCCAAAGTTATAGCTTGGGCAGCCCTTGTAAAGGACTACCACCCTTCACAGCGGACTGCGCCTGGCATCTGGACCCTTGGCGGTCCCGCAGAGGCGCCATCGATTCGTGCAGAGCTTCCTTAAGTAGACATGCCGCGCCTATTGATTCGAATCCAACTGGATAAGTCAGGGCAAAGCGAGCATGTCGGCCAATGAACTGATCAGGGCAAACAGAGCATGCCAACCAATGGACTGATGCAGTCGGTTTCACTCTTGTCTGGTCTAGGCAAGAAGTTGCGAAACGCTTGGCTGATGCTGCTCGGCCTTGGGTTGTTCGGGCTGGCGATCTGGTTCATTCACCGAGAGCTGGCTCACCTTGATCTGCGCACTATTCTGGGACAGATCGCCAGCATACCGCCGGGGCTTGTCCTGCTTGCCGTTGCCGCCACGGCGGGCAGCTATCTCGGTCTCACCGGCTATGATCGGCTAGCGCTACGCTGGATCGAGCGCCCCTTCGCCTATCGTCGCATCGCTCTGGCCTCTTTCACGGCCTACGCGTTGGCGTACAACGTGGGTTTTAGCGTGCTCAGCGGGGGTGCCGTGCGCTACAAGCTCTATGGTGGCTGGGGGCTGAGCGCTACGGAGATTGCCAAGATCATCGGTTTCGTCGCCTGGACCACGATCCTGGGCGTGTCGACCATTCTGGGCATTGCCGCCATCGGCGAAGGCCAGCGTCTGGTGGGGTTGATGGGCCTGCCTGGTTGGTTCGGGTCACTTTTCGGTGCCGTTCTGCTCCTGATCCCCACGGGATGGCTGGTATTGGCCGCGCTGAAGATCGGGAAACTGACCTGGCGCGGTCATGCCTTGACGGTGCCGCCACTGCCTATTGCAACAGGCCAGATCATCGTGTCCCTCATCGATCATGCCTTCGCCGCATTGGCGCTTTACGTGCTGCTGCCCGATTCCGTGGGATTCGGCCCTTTGGGTTTTCTAGGGCTTTACGTCATCGCCAACAGCATTGGGGTCATCAGTAATGTGCCCGGTGGGGTAGGGGTTTTTGACGCGGTCATTCTGCTTGCGGTGCCTCACGAGGCCAATGCCAGCACGGTGGCGGCCCTGGTGATCTATCGCAGTGTCTATTATCTCCTGCCGCTTACCCTGGCCGGGTTATTGTTTGCGGGACGCACATTACGCCGCCCTGGTCGCGACTTGATGACCTGGAGCCTGCCCTTGGCCCCCTCGCTCTTCGCGGTGTTGGTGTTCATCTCCGGCTTGCTGCTGCTTGCGTCGGGGGCGACACCCGCTATCGAGTCGCGCATCGACTGGTTGAGAGCCATCGTGCCCCTCGGCGTGATCGAGGTGTCGCACTTCTTCGGCAGCCTCGCGGGGGTCGCGCTGCTGTTGGTCGCCGATGGGCTACGCCGCCGGCTCGACGCGGCATGGCTGCTGGCCTGCGTTTTCCTGGGTGCCGGCATCATCTTCTCGCTGCTCAAGGGCGCGGACTACGAAGAGGCATTAGGGCTTGCCGTTACCCTGCTGATTTTGCTGCCGTGTCGTCGTGCCTTCGATCGCAGGACGCGACTGCTCGCTTTGACTCCCTCGCCCGGCTGGTTGATGGCTAGTACGGTAGGAGTCGCCGCCTGTCTGTGGCTCGGCTTCTTCGCCTACCGCCACGTCGATTACGCCAATGATCTCTGGTGGACCTTTGTGCTCGACGAGAACGCACCACGCTTTCTGCGGGCGAGTGTCGGAATCGTGCTGGTGTTGGCGGTCGTCGGGCTGCGCCTGATCCTGCGGCCCGCGCCCGTATCGTTTACCTTGCCAAAGAGCGACGATCTGAATCGGGTCGAGGCAGTGATTCAGAATGCCGAAGCGATCAGTAGCTCCGCCTGGTTGGGGCTGCTCGGCGACAAGTATCTGCTGTTCAGCTCCAGTGGCCAAAGCTTCATCATGTTTGGCATCCAGGGTGCCAGCTGGGTCGCCATGGGCGAGCCGGTCGGCCGACCGGAGGAGCGGCGGGACTTGGTGTGGTCCTTCGTGGAAGCTTGTCATCGCCACGGCGGGCAACCAGCGTTCTATCAGATTACCCCCGAGGCCATGCCGATGCTCGCCGAGGTAGGACTCGCCTTCCAGAAGCTGGGCGAGCAAGCCTACGTGGCACTCGGGCAGTTCGATCTGCAAGGCTCCTCCAAAGCCAAGCTGCGTCAGGCTTGGAACCGAGGTCGTCGCCAACAGCTTGTTTTCTCGGTCGTGGCCAAGGTGGAGGTACCCGCCATCATCGATGAGTTGCAGACGATTTCGGATCAGTGGCTGAGTGGTAAGCGCGCCAAGGAGAAAGGCTTTTCCCTGGGATGTTTCGATGCCGACTACATCCGTCGTTTCCCTGTCGCGGTACTACGCCTCGAAGGGCGTATCGTGGCCTTCGCCAACCTCTGGATGACACCGGATCGTCGCGAACTGTCTGTCGACCTGATGCGCCACGTGGAGGAAGCACCCAATGGGGTGATGGATGTTTTGTTCATCGAGTTGATGCTATGGGGGCGCCGGGAAGGCTATGTGGAGTTCGATCTGGGCATGGCGCCGATGGCTGGGCTGGAAGCGCGGGCGTCGGCGCCCGTACTGTCTCGAGCCGGCGCGCTCATATTTCGTCACGCTGAACACTTCTACAACTTCCAGGGTTTACGCGCCTACAAGGAGAAGTTCGACCCGGTCTGGCGCCCCCGCTATCTGGCGGCACGCCCCGGGATCGTAATGGCGCGAACGCTAGGGGATACGGCGCTGATCATCAGTGGTGGCATGAAAGGCTTGATAGGTTAAGGAAGCTCTGCACGGATTGATGCCGGTCTTCGTGCAGCTTGCCAGCCTCAAGAGACGACGATCGAGATGGGGCGGATGTCCGAGGTGATCGGAGCACCCTTGAGCACTGCGAGTGCCACCTTGGCCTTGAAGTCGCTGCTGCATTGCCTACATTTCCTGCTCATGAGCATCGTCTTTTATCAGCATGAGCAGAGCGTAACGCTCGGCCCGGATTTCGAGGTCCACATCAGTATCCGGTCATCAACGACACTGGCCACCTGAGTCGGGATGGCTGTTGCCGTCGCGGCTTTCGCGAGCGAGGCGCGCGGTCATGGTGTTACAGGAGCGCGTCATCAAGCGTGATCACTTCAGAGGCGTCATCGCGGCTGAAGGCGCTTCTACAGCAACCCCCGCTCCGCCATCGACACGCAGGGGCGCCCGACCACCACATGATCCAGCAATCGCACGTCGATCAGGTTGAGCGCCTCGCGCAGTCGTTCGGTCAGGCGGCGGTCGGCGGCACTGGGTTCCGCAACGCCGGAGGGGTGGTTGTGAGCGAGGATCACGGCCGCGGCGTTGTGGCGTATCACCGCGCGGATGACTTCGCGCGGGTGGACGGCGGCCTGGTCGATAGTGCCGAAGAACAGTCGCTCGAAGGTCAGCACCCGGTGGCGGTTGTCGAGATAGAGCACACCAAAGACTTCCTGCGTCTCAGCAATAAGCTCGGCCTGCAAGAAGCGAAACACCGCCGCCGGGTTGCTGATATCCGGGCCGACGCGCAACTCCTCGGCAAAATGGCGGCGAGCGAGCTCCAATACGGCCTGCAGTTGGCAAAACTTGGCATCGCCCAGTCCGCGGCCCTGCACGAATTCCTGCCGTGAGGCGCTGAGCAGGGCGCTGATCGAGCCGAAGTGCGACAGCAGGTCGCGAGCAAGATCAACGGCTGAGCGACCGGGCACTCCGGTGCGCAGGAAGATTGCCAACAGCTCGGCATCGGACAGGCTGGCCGCCCCTTGGGCCAGCAGGCGTTCGCGTGGCCGCTCGTTGGTCGGCCAATTGGTAATGGACATGCGTTCCCCTCCTTGGGATTGCAAGGATATTGCTGCTCGGCCAGATCAGTCGGGTGGCCGGCTCCCTAATAGAATGCCTTGTGCCCGCCATTGCGCCAACTGCTCGCCGGCAAAATCAAGCAGTTCGTCGGCCGGTCGGCCGAAAGTCCCGGCCAGCTGTGTGATCAGCTCGCGACCGCTACGGCCGTCGGCCTCGATCAGTGCGAGCAGCAGTTGGCCGCTGGCAGACGTGAGCTGCAGGGTGAACGGTGCGCCGTCACCATCACGGTGCAGAGCCAGGTGATGCCTGTCGGCCGGTGGGATTTCGGGCATTTCCCCGGCTTCGAGCTCCGCGGCGATCCGGTCGACCGGGTAGGCGGTCACCATCAGGCGGGTTAATGAGGAAACCACTGGTTGACCAGCGAGCAGGTCGCCGCCCGGGTCGAGATCGGCCGGGGCGGGGCTGGCGTCCTCGGCCATCAGCTCGAAGCGGGCCAGCTCGTAGACAGCCAACTCGTGCTGCCAATCGAGCAGCGTGCCGCCCTCCTCCTGCAGGTAGCCGAGGAAGTCGGCTGGCAGGTCGCGCAAGATCGGCGAGCGGGCCGGGTGGCTGCGAAGGAACCGCCGGGCCAGTGCCTGCCAGTCGACCGTATCGAGGCTTGCCCGTAGAGCGGGAAAGGCACGCGCCAGAGTGATGTCGATGTTGTTGAAGATCAGTGTCGCGTACCAGGCCATCCGCTCGGGCCGGCTGCCTGGGGGTGGTGGATTGGCCTGCGGGTCGCGGACAAAGCGGGTAAAAGCCTTCTGCGTGGCGCGAAAATCTTGCTTGCTCATCTCAAGCGGCCTGGCTGTCCAGGGCACGCTCGGCGATGCGGCGGATCTGGGCGATTTCTCCCATCAGCTCTTCGAGCGGCGGGATGTCGGAATCACGTTCCAGCAAAGTCGGCACCGGGCCGACGTGGCGGTAGCTGTGCTCGAGCAGCTCCCAGACCGGGGCACTGACTGGCGCACCATGGCTGTCGATAATCAGGTCGGGCTCGACCTGGTGGTGCCCGGCGACGTGCAAATAGCGCACCCGCTCGGCCGGCATGGCATTGATGAAGGCGAACGGGTCGTAGCCGTGGTTGACGCTGTTGACGAACACGTTGTTGACGTCGAGCAGCAGGTCGCAGCCCGAGCGCTCGAGAATCTCCAGGATGAACGTCTGTTCGTCCATGGTGGATGCCAGCGGCGAGTAGTAGGAGACGTTCTCCAGCACCAGCCGTCGGCCAAGGCGCTGCTGCACCGTGTCGATGCGCGCGACGACGTGCTCGATGGCCTCCTCGGTGAACGGGATCGGCATCAGGTCGTAGAGATGCGCATTGTCCGAACAGAACGACAGGTGCTCGCTGTAGAGCACGGGGCGG
Source organism: Halothiobacillaceae bacterium (assembly GCA_041676845.1). GTDB lineage: Bacteria > Pseudomonadota > Gammaproteobacteria > Halothiobacillales > Halothiobacillaceae > Guyparkeria. The sequence goes on from JBAYRD010000003.1 coordinate 221,640, forward strand.
TACTCGTCGAGAAACCGGGACACTTCATCGACGAAATTCATGTCCAGCGGCGCCGGCCCACCGATCGATAGCGACAGGCCGTGCGTGTAGAGCGGGTAGTCCTCAAGCAGGGCCTTGAAGCGCGCCTTGACCGGCCCGCCAAAGCGCAGCCAGTTCTCGGGGGCGACCTCGAGGAAGTCCACATCAGGCCGCTGTTCCTCGATCTCGCGCATCAGTGCGCCGCGGCGCAAACCGATGCCGACGGGGATGTGATGGGTCGTAGCGTGTGGACGCATGGCACAGGATCTCCGAGCAGGCCCGCAGAGGGCCAGGGAACTGTTATTCCCGGCTGAGGAATCTGGGTTGCCGGCCCGTTGTGCCGGCGGGGCAGATCAGGATTCGTCCTTGTCCTCACCACTCTTCTCGTCGTCCATGCTGCTGCCACACTGGCCGGGGGCGCAGGCCATTTCGGCGGTCTGGAAAGTGCCCGTGTGGGTGGGCTCAGAGGCAAACGGGTTGCTGTTGCCAGCGGCGATCGCCGAGGAACCAGCCAGAGCGGTGGCCAGGACGGTCGAGCTGATCAGTAACTGCTTCTTGGATTGCGTTTTCATTTCGTCAGGTCCTCTTGAGTCAGGGATTTGCTAAAGGTCGGGATGGCGTTGTCAGTCACATGCGACAGCCACCGCAGCTGTCGGTTCCCCCGGTCATGCATCAAGCTGGGCTCGGAGAGCCAGAGTCCACCACGGTGATTCAACCGAGCCAGTCGGTTTTAAGGAAGCTCTACACGAATCGATGGCGCCTCTGGCTGACAGGTTTGTTTGCAATCAAGGCGCTGTCCCGAAGGCGGGCTCAGTGCCCGTCGAGGGGCGGCAATGCCGTGTGCGGGCAAACCCGCCAGCCCCTTCGGGCGGGCCGCCAAGGGCCCATCTGCGCCACAGATACAGCTTGGGCAGTCCTTGTAAAGGACCACCGCCCTTTACCGCGGACTGCGCCTGGCATCTGGACCCTTGGCGGTCCCGCAGAGACACTATCGATTCGTGTAGAGCCTCCTTAATCATCTGCCGCAAGGTTGCGGCGTGGCAGGTCGATGCCGTCGGTGCAGATCTCAAGCGTCGGGTCCTTGATGCAGCGTTCGGCCACACGCAGGCGTTGGTCGAGGTACTGCGGGTAGAAGTCAGGTACGGTCACACCCTTGAGGTCGGCTGCCACCTGGCGGCCATCAGGGGCGAAGAATATTACGTGCGGCACCAGATACACTCCCAGAAGGCGTGCAAATTCAGCTGGGGTATAAGACTCGCCTTGCCACCGGATCTCGGGCGTATCGGAATCAATCTCTACCCGGCGGATGATGAGGCGATCCTGGTAGGCCTCATCCGTGGCCATGGGTTGCAGAAACTCCTCGTCGACTAGGCGGCAGTAACCGCAGTAGGTGGCGTGGAAGAACACCAGCATGGGAATCTGGCGTTCACGCAGGAGTTCCAGATCTTGGGCGACGTCGCGCAGATCGTCCATCAAGGGAATGTCATCGGTGGACGGCCCGGTCTGCCCGCCTTGCCCCGGTGGGGCAGCCATGCCGAGCAAAAACAGCGCAGCCAGTGGTACGAGTGCCGCGATCAGAAGGCGGGTGGAGCGACCAGAAAAATGCAGCATGGACAAATTGAAAGTCTCCGGGAACGATCGGGCGATATTGTATGTGGTTTGGACTTTGTGCGCCGTGGGCAGTTCCGGTCAAGCCGTACCCGAGCCCAGCATCCGGGTTACCATGGCCGGCAGTGAATTTTCTTGTAGCCCAAGGCTTGAGATGATGAGGATGAAGATGAGCAAGGCATTTTCCGAGGGCCGCGTGCTGCGTATTTCGACCCGGGCCAGTCTATTGGCGCTGTGGCAGGCGGAGTTCGTGGCCGCTGAACTGAAAAAACTCAACCCGGGACTGGAGGTTGAGCTGGTCAAGATGACTACCCGTGGTGATCAGTTGCTGGACAGCCCGTTGTCGAAAATCGGCGGCAAGGCCCTGTTCGTCAAGGAGCTCGAGGTCGCCATGCTGGAGGATCGCGCCGATATTGCGGTGCACTCGATGAAGGACGTGCCCATGCAGTTCCCCGATGGCCTGGGGTTGATCGCCATCCTCGGGGGGCATGACCCGCACGATGCCTTCATTTCCAATCGATATGGAAACTTTGACGAGATGCCGGCCGGAGCGATCGTGGGCACCTCCAGCCTGCGTCGCGAGACCCAGGTGCGCGAGCGTTTCCCCGAGCTCGAGGTCAAGTTTTTGCGCGGCAACATCCATACCCGTTTGAAAAAACTCGATGACGGCGAATATGACGCGATCATCCTGGCGGCGTCGGGCCTCATGCGAGTCGGTTTCGCTGACCGGATCACTCATCTGCTGACCCCCGAGGAGTCGCTGCCGGCCATGGGCCAGGGGGCGCTCGGCATCGAGGCACGCATCGATGATGTGGCGGTTCATGAACTGATCGCGCCATTGATTGAGCGTGATACCACGACGCGGGTGACCGCCGAGCGCGCCTTCAACACCCGCCTTAACGGCGGCTGTCAGGTGCCGATTGGTGGCCATGCCCTGTTGGTTGAAGATGACCAGTTGTGGCTGCGTGGATTGGTAGGGCGCCCGGATGGCTCGGAGATTCTACGTGACGAAATCCGCGGGCCGCGTGATCAGGCCGAGGCACTGGGCATTGAGCTGGCCGAGCGGCTACTGCGCGCCGGTGCCGACCGGATCCTGGCACAAGTCGGTATCGAGACCGAAGCCCCGAGCCGGGGCTGATTGGCCGGGGTTGATTTGCCAATGCTGCACGACTTGCCACCAATTCGGGAAATCGTGCTGACGCGCCCCGAGGGCAGCAACGCCGTTCTGCGCGAGGCCTTGGCCGCGGCACGCCCCGCTCTGCCACTCAACGTTGAACCGGAAATGACAGTCCGGCCATTGTTGGCGGTGCGGCCATTGCCTGACGGAGGACAGCTGCCTGAGGCGCTCACACAGATGCAACCCGAGGATCTGGTGGTGTTCGTCAGTCCGCGGGCGGTGGATGTGGCTGAAGCGGTGCGCCCCCTGCGCGAGTGGCTGCCGCGACATGTCGCCGCCGTGGGTGTGGCGACCGGGCGTGCATTGGCTGCCGCTGGCCGTACGGATGCCGTACTGCCCGATGGGTCGGAGGACAGCGAAGGGCTGCTCGAGCGCCTCGACCGTCTCGACAAGCTGCCGATGGATGGCCGGGCCGTCTGGATTATCCGAGCCAAGACGGGGCGCGGGCTGTTGGCCAAAAGCCTGGCTGCCCGTGGCGCCCGCCCGCATTTCGTGGCCGTCTATCAGAGCGAATGCCCTGAGGCAGGGTCGGTCACGCCGCCCGGCCCTGATCGTCTCGGCCCAGATCGGCTTTGGATCGTGACGGCCCCGCAAGCGATCGACTGTCTTGCCGCCTTGTCCACAGGGACGGATGGGGGCGGATCCGGGCTGCTAGACTCCAGTTTGTTGGTGATCAATGAGCGGGCGCGTGATCGAGCACGCGCACTGGGCTTTCGCGGCCCGATCGCGATAGCTGGTGGACCTGGGCCCGAAACCCTCGCCCGGGCCACTTGGGATCTGGTCATTGAACGACAATCTTCGTCGCTGGTACGGCCCCGTCAGGCACGACCCTGAGTCGCCTCGCCGGTTAGTCGACAGCACACTGTTGGGGTATGCGCATGGACAAGAAGAATCGCGACAAGAAAATTGAGGAGCCGAACAAGGCCTCGCAGACCGAGCCCTCCCCGGAGCGGGCGGACGAGAAGGCCGCTGCTTCAATGAGCAAGGAGTCGGATAAAAAGTCAGGCCAAAAGCCAGACCAGGCCTCAATGGCCAGCGCGGACAAGCCCAGTGCTGCCCAGGAGAAAACCAGGGAGAAAACTAGGGGCAAAGCCGGGGAAAAGGCGAGCAGCAAGCCGGGGAAGCCTGGCGAGCAGACCGCCGACAAGGCGGGGGACGAGAATGCCGGGCCGACGACAGCCGACAAGCAGGCCCCGACCTCACCCGGAAAATCGGCTGGTCAGCTTCCTCAAGCCGCTTCGGCAGCCGACGCCAAGCCCCGTTCGGTACCGTGGCTGATTGCCGCCATCATCCTGATGTTTGCCTTGGTAGCAGGCGGCGGCTGGCAGCTGTGGCAGCTCAACCAGGCTCAGGAACAGCTGCGCACGACGAGCCTGGTCGATCAGAAAAAACTGGCTGACCGACTCGACGGGCTGTCCGCTGAGATGACGGACACGCAATCGGCGCTGGACGCGCTCGGCCAGCAGGGCGAGGCTATTCGACAGGACGTCGAATCCGCCCTGACGAAACAGTTTGATGAGTTGACTGAGCGGCAGGACAGTCTCGGCCAGCGAGTCGCGAGTATTGATGATCGTCTTGCCCGCGGCGAGATCGCCTGGAAGACCGCCGAGGTGGGCTTCCTGATCACGCGTGCCCAGGAGCGTCTGGTGATCGCCCGTGACCCCGATGGTGCAGCGCTGGCCCTCAAGCTCGCCGACGAGCGGGTGGCTGCCCTGTCCCGGCCGTACTGGCTGCCGCTGCGCTCGGCGATCAGTGATGCGCTCGTGGCCATTGAGGCGACTGGTGAGGAGGACCGAGTCGGCCAGGCCCTGAGCCTGCGGCGACTGATCGACCAGATCGGCAGCTGGCCATTGGCCGGCCGTGGCGCGGCATCTTCGACCGAGTCAGAAGTGCCGGCCGTATCCGCGCCGGAGGACTCGGCCCCATCGGTCGATGTGCCATGGTACCAGCAAGCCTGGGCGACGGCCTCTGGCTGGTTGTCCAGTCAGGTGAGCGTGACCCGGTCGGACAAGCCGGTCCGTCTGCACGAGCGTGTGGCCATCGACCGCGAGATGCGCTTGTGGCTCACGGCGGTGCGCGAGTCGCTGCTCTCTCGTGATCACAAGGCCCTGGCGGCAACCATTGCCGCAGCGCGGGAGTGGCTCGATACGCACTACGCAACCGAGGTCTCAGGCGAGACCCCAGGGTCGACCGGAGGGCCAGCCGCCGCACAGGCTGCCCTCGATCGTGTCGCTGAAAGGTTTGCCAGCCGTGATTTCCCGTCGCTGGAAGCGGTGATCAAGGCTTGGGAGCGTGCCTCGGCCCATGAGCAGGCGCGTACCGCTGCCGAGGGCGATGCTGACGGCGAGACCAGCGAGGAGACTCAGTGATGAAGCGTTTTATCGTCTGGATTGTGCTACTAATCGCGCTGGTAGCCGCGGGGGTCTATTTCCTGCCGGGCGCCGGGGTGGCCATGATCGAGCTGGCCGGCTGGCGTGTCGAGACGTCAGCGATCGGCTTGCTGGTCATCGCGCTGGCCGTGATGGTTTTGTTACACCTGCTCTGGCGTCTGGTCGCCGGCCTGCTCCGTTTGCCACAGCGGTTCGCTCGTCGCTCAACCGAGCAGCGGCGCCGCCGGGCTGATGAAAAGCTCCTGCGAGGCTGGGCCGAGCGCCAGCTGCGGCACAGTGAGGTGGCGCAACGCTATGCGCTGGCTGGTGTGGAAGACGGCAGCCTGCCGCCGCTGCATTTCCAGGTAGCCATCGACGCCTTGCTCGATGGGCTGGATCCAGCGCGCAAGAATGCGTTGTCTCCCAGCCGAGAGACCTGCCGCAAAGAGGTTGATGATTTGTTCGAGACGGTCGGCCGCCGTTTCCCGAAGTTTGCTGAATTCCTGCGCCTGCATATCGTGCAGCGACTGATCTCCCTGGGCGAAATCGAATGGGCCCAGTCGATGTTCGAGCCGTTGATCGAGACCCATGCCCGTGACGAGGCAATCCTGCTGATTCGGGCCCAGTTGCTCGAATTATCCGGCGATGTCGAGGGTTTGGCCGGCTTTCTGCCGACGTTGCGGCGCGTCAAGGACAAGCACTTGACCGGCGACGAGTTGCTGCGGGTTGAACGCTGGGTATTGTTGGGCCAGATTGAAGCGGCCGCACGCGCCTCGGACCTCGACCGCCTCTCGCGCCTGTGGGCCGAGGCGAACCGTATGGTGGTCGACAATGATGCAGTCAACGTGGCCTATGCACAGGCGTTGATCCATGGCGGGGCTTCACAGGCTGCGGCTCAGATATTGGAGAAGCGCCTGTCGCGTACGCTCGAGGCCTCGACTCTGCAGGCCTGGGCGGAGATTGACCACCAGGACCCCTCCGAGGCGCGACGCCGGCTGCTCAAGCTGGTGCCGTCCGATTGGGCCGAACCCGTCGAGACGCCTGATGTTGGCCGCGCCCGTGAGCGGGCCGCCTTCGCCTACGCGATGGTCCGGTTGGCATTGGCCGAGTCGGACCCGAGCAGCGCTCAGCTGTGGGTCGGACGACTGGGTTCGCTGGATCGGGACCTGCGCTACCTTGCAGTGGCTGCACGAGTCCATGCCCGCTTGCGAGACAGCAGCGAGGCGATGCTGCTGTACGAACGCGCATTGACGCGCGCAGGGCTCGAAGGGCTGGCTGCCATTCCTTCGAATCCTGAGCCCCCCCCGGATTCTTCGGATCCTTTAAATCCGAGCATCGCCGATGGCCGCTGAGCGCCCGGTGTCCCGAGCTCATCGGGCCGCACTAAGTGACCTCCGCCACTTTCTCGACTACCTCGAGGCACGTGGGGAACTGGTGCGGGTCGAGGCACCGGTCAACCCCGACCAGGAAATGACCGTGCTCGCCGACCGGGTGCTGCGTGCTGGCGGCCCGGCCCTGCTGATCGAGCATCCCAGCGGCTTTGACACGCCCGTGTTGCTCAACCTGTTCGGCACGCCCGAGCGGGTGGCGCTCGGCATGGGCGGCCAGGGGCTGGAGGATCTGCGTGAGATCGGCCGATTGCTCGCCTTTCTCAAGGAGCCGGACCCGCCGGCAGGCCTCAAAGAGGCCTGGCGCAGCCTGCCGATCTTCAAGAAGGTGCTTGATATGGCGCCGCGTCAAGTCAAGAAGGGACCAGTCCAGGAGGTAGTGCTCGAGGGCGACGAGGTCGACCTGTCACGCTGGCCGGTCCAGACCTGCTGGCCTGAGGATGCCGCCCCGCTGATCACCTGGGGGCTGACCACCACGCGCGGCCAGATCAAAAAAAACACGCCGGTAGATGCCAATGATGCCGCAGTTTCTGGCCGCGAACGGCTCAACATGGGCATCTATCGGCAGCAGGTCATCGGCCGCAACCGCGTCATCATGCGCTGGCTTGCTCATCGCGGCGGCGCGCTGGACTACGCCCACTGGCAGCAGACCTATCCCGGCGAGCCCTTTCCGGTTGCAGTGACGCTCGGGGCCGATCCGGCCACTATCCTGGCCGCGGTCACCCCCGTGCCCGACACCTTGTCCGAGTACGCCTTCGCCGGGCTGCTGCGTGGTGAGCGCACCCGACTGGTTCGCTGTCTGTCACATGATCTGCTGGTGCCGGCCACCGCCGAGATCGTGCTTGAAGGATTCATTCATCCCAATGACACTGCGGTTGAAGGCCCCTACGGGGACCACACCGGTTACTACAACGAGACCGAAACCTTCCCGGTGCTGACCATCGAACGCATCACCCATCGCAAAAACCCCATTTACCACAGCACCCACACCGGCCGCCCGCCGGATGAACCTGCCATCCTCGGGGTGGCGCTCAATGAGGTGTTTGTGCCGCTGATCCAGAAGACATTCCCCGAGATTGTCGACTTCTACCTGCCACCGGAAGGCTGCTCCTATCGCATGGCGGTGGTATCAATCAGAAAACAGTATCCGGGGCACGCCAAGCGCGTGATGATGGGGGTGTGGAGTTTCCTGAGCCAGTTCATGTACACCAAGTTCGTGATCGTGGTGGACGATGATGTCGACGCGCGTTCCTGGGAAGACGTGATCTGGGCGATGACCACCCGCATGGACCCGGTGCGTGACACCACGCTGGTCGACCATACGCCGATCGATTATCTTGACTTCGCCTCGCCGGTCTCGGGTCTGGGCGGCAAGATGGGGCTGGATGCGACCTCGAAATGGCCCGGCGAGACCGACCGCGAGTGGGGCCGGCCGATCCAGCCCGACCGCAACGCTCAAGCGGCCATGACCGAGGTGTTCGACACGGTAATGGCACAGGCGGCCTCCGCAGGCAGCGACGGTTAAGGCAGGTATCACCTGCCCGGACAGTATGGGTCGTGCAGAGCTTCCCTCGCTGTCGGTTGCTACAGCAAGAATTCCTGGCATTCAAGCCCTGGCTCGCGCGATTCGCTTGCAAGGAGGCGCAAGCTCCCACAGGGCCTGTGTGGCACTGCGCCATGGTGGGAGCGGGCCTCGCCCGCGAAAGCCGCGTCAGCGGCTGTCCGGTCTTCAGTTGCCGCGGCCGTTGTTCCTGCCACATCAAACCCAACGCTCGCGCGCCGCGCGCGATCAGTTCTCGCCTGCTACCATCCGGCGGACCATCGACGGCAGCGCGATACTCATGGCCACGGGAATATGGTCAGACCCGCCGATCGGCCGCGCTTCGGTGCCGCGGATATCGAGCGCCTGGCTGACCACGATGTGATCAATGGCGCGTTGTGGTCGCCAGCGCGGATAGGTCGGTGGCGATCTGCGCGGTAGCTTGAGCCCGTTTTCAACGCACCACTGCTGCATGCCGGGGTCATCGGGTTCGCAATTGAAGTCGGCCATCACCACCACGTAGCCAGAAACATCACAGAGCTCGCCGAGCTGATCGAACTGCAGCTGGCGGGCGCGGCGACTGAGGGCCAGGTGGGTGTCGATCACGCGCAGGGGATGCCCATTCCAGAGGAAGTCGGCCACCAGTGCACCGCGACCGGGCATACGCCCGGGCAGTGGGCTTTGATCAATTCGGATCGGCTCGATTCGGCTGATCAGGCCGAGTGCATGCTTGCCGAACTGGCCCAGGTCACGATTTACGCGCACAGCCCAGTGGGGCAGATCGGCAAGATCGGCCAGCCGCTCGGCTTGATTGACAAAATGGCTGCGGATCGACCCGGCGTCGGCTTCTTGCAGGCCGATGATATCGAAGCGCGCCATGGTCGGGGCGATGGTCGCCAGGCTGTCGTCGCGGTCGGCACTCGGCAACAGATGTTTCCAGCCACCCGTGACGTAGTCACGGTAACGATGGGTGGCTATCCCGACCTGGATGTTGTGCGAGAGCAATCGCAGTGGCTGGTGGCCCCGCACGTCAATGAAGTCCTGAGGGCTGTCGGTTCGCTGGCTGGTCACCAAATATTGACGGCTGGCCGGCTCCAGGTTCATCCGCCCACCAGGGTTTCACCGAGGCGCTGGGTAAGTCGTTCGTTTTCGCGGTAGTCCACCGGCACATCGATCACACAGACAGAGCCGCTCTCCATTGCCTCTTTGAGGATCGGCAACAGGCCATCGCCCGACTCTACCCGGTAACCTTTCGCACCGAAGCTCCGCGCCAGTTGGACGAAATCCGGATTGCCGAAGCGTACCCCGGTGCTGCGACCGAAATCCTGCCGCTGCTTCAAGTCGATCAGACCGTAGCCGCCGTCGTTCCAGATCACTACGATGATCGGCGTGTTGCAACGCACCGCCGTCTCGAGCTCCTGTACGTTCATCAGGAAGCCGGCATCCCCGGTGGCTGCGATGATATGCCGTTCGGGATAAAGCAGCTTGGCGGCAATCGCTCCGGGAAGCGCGATCCCCATGCTGGCAAAGCCATTGGAGATGATGCAGCTGTTGGGGCGTTCGCAGCGGTACATGCGCGCCAGCCACATCTTGTGGGCGCCAACATCGGAGATGACGATATCCTGATCGGACAGGGCGGTGCGCAGATCCCAGATGAGTTTTTGCGGCTTGAGTGGCAGGCAATTGTCATCCGCGTGCTGATTCATGTCCTCGATCAGCGCTGCGCGCAAATGGCTGAGCGCCGGCCCCTCGTGGGGTGTGCTCAACTCGCTCAACCGACGCATGGCGGTGTTGAGGTCGCCGACGATACTGGTCCCGACGGGGTAGTAAGCGTCTACCTCGGCTGCTTCGGTATCGATGTGGATGATTGTCCGGTCACGGCTGGGGTGCCACAAGGCGGGTTGATACTCGACTAGGTCGTAGCCAATACAGACGATCACATCGGCCTGATCGAAGCCGGTATTGACGTAATCCTTTGACTGCAGCCCCACCGATCCCAACGCCATCGGATGGCCGAACGGGATCACCCCTTTGGCCATGAAGGTGTTGGCTACCGGAATATTCAGCCGCTCAGCGAGGCTCGCCAGCGCCGCGCTCGCCCTGGCGCGGACCACGCCGTGGCCGGCCAGGATGATCGGATGGCGGGCTTCACTCAGAAGTCGGGCGGCCTGCTCGAGGTACTCCTCGCGCGGCTCGCTGCTGCCATTGTCAGGCACGGGCAAGGGGCTGGAAGCATTGGATTCGACCGGCATGGCCGCGACGTCTTCGGGCAACTCGATGAAACTTGCACCGCCTTTGCCGCTCACGGCGAATTTGGCCGCCCGCCGGACCGTCTCGGGAATGGCTGCCGGGGTGACCACGCGTGAGGCATAACGGGTGATCGGCTCGAACATGCGCACCAGGTCCAGGACCTGGTGTGACTCCTTGTGCAGCCGATCGATACTGGCCTGGCCGGCAATCGCAATCAGTGGGGCGTGGTCCATGTTTGCATCCGCCACGCCAGTGACCAGATTGGTGGCGCCGGGGCCCAGAGTGGCAAAGCATACCCCCGGCCGACCGGTGAGTCGGCCGACCAGGTCGGCCATGAATGCCGCCCCCTGTTCGTGGCGAGTGACCACCAGCTCGATCGACGATTCGTTGAGCGCATCGACGAAGTCGAGATTTTCCTCGCCCGGGATGCCAAAAACGTGACGAACGCCCTCGTTTTCAAGGCAACGCAGCAACAGTTGTGCCCCTGTACTCATCGGCTGGTCAGTCTCGCTCGTCACGAATCGCTGCGATGAGTTTGTCGACCACCCGAAGCATCTCGGCATTGCCACCGGCCAGCTCACCGGTTACCAGATAACGGCCGTCGACCAGCAGGGCCGGCACACCGCTCACACCGGCTTCTTGGGCGATCTGGGCGGTCTTGCGGATTTCGTTTTGCACCGAAAAGCCTTCGTAGGCCTGAACGAATGCCTGCCGATCGACCCCGTGGCCGGCGTAGAAATCGGCGATCGAGTCCATATCCACCAGACGCTTGCGATCCACATGGATGGCGCGGAAGATCTCATCGTGAGTCGCCTCGACTGCATCGAGCAGGTCGGCGGCATAGAAAGCCTGGGTCAGTGGCAACCAATGCTGGCCGAGTGCCAAGGCGCGGCGCTCGAAGACCACATCCTCTGGCAGCTTGTCGCTCCACGGCCCGATTACAGCCTCCAGATTGAAGCAGTGCGAGCAGCCGTACCAGAAAAACTCCTGCACCAGAATCTTGCCTTCCGGGGAGGAAACGTCGGTGCGCACCTCGCGATAGCCGTCGGTAGCGGTGGCGGCAAGGCTCGGTGCGGTGACGGCTGTCAACAGGATGGCGAGCAGGGCAATGAATCCAGTCTTGAAACGCTGGAACAATGTGGCGCGTATCTGGCAAATGGTCATGTCGGTGAATCTCGGCACTGGGTGGTCAATCGGTCGGGGGGGTCGTGCCCCGGAATGAAGTATGGGGCAGGCCTGCTGCGGTTGCAGCCGACTACCCCATTTAGAACACGGTCGAGTGGGATGAAATCAGAGCTCGCCGTAGGAGTGCAGCCCCGTCAGGAACATGTTCACCCCGAGGAAGGCGAAGGTGGTAATAACCAGCCCACCGAGGTTCCACCAGGCCATGACCGGCCCACGCCAACCCTTGGTCAGGCGCATGTGCAACCAGGCTGCGTAGTTGAGCCAGACGATCAGGGCCCAAGTCTCCTTGGGGTCCCAGCTCCAGTAGCCGCCCCAAGCTTCGGCGGCCCACATGGCACCGAGGATGGTGGCGATGGTAAAGAAGGCGAAGCCGAGTGCGACGGCCTTGTACTGGATGTCCTCCATCATGGCCAGTGATGGCAGACGGTCGTTGGGACCATCACCGCCCAGCTTGCTCTTGATCAGGTAGGCCATGCCGACCATCGCTGCGATCGCAAAGCCACCGTAGCCAATGAAATTGGCCGGGACGTGGATCTTCATCCACCAGCTCTTGAGTGCAGGGACCAACGGCTCAATGACGTGGGCATCACGGGTGAACTGATACCACATCAAGAAGCCCAGCGCGACGCCGACCACCAGCATCACGAAGCCGCCCAAACTACGGTTGTTGTACTGCTTCTCGTAGTACAGGTACATCATCGCGGTAATCACGGCGAAGACGATGAACACCTCGTAGAGATTGCTTACCGGGATGTAACCGTAATCGAGATTGATCAGGTAGGACTCGCGCCAGCGGGAGAAGAACCCGATAAACGCCATGGTCACGCCGCTCCACACCAGCGCGCTGCCTACCTTCAGGGTGAACTCCGAGCGTGTTGCCATACCGAAGAAGTAGGTCGGGATGGAGAAAAAGAACAGTGCGACCATCCACATGGTGGCGGCCTGGCTGGAGAGCAGGAACTTGAACAGAAAGCCCGATTCCTGGAACTGCGCCAAGGCATCACGACCCACCGCACCGTCGGCCCCGAGGATGTTGTATTGCCAAAGTGCGTAGGTCGAGGCGACGGCGACCACGGCCGTCAACCAACGCGTTGCCGGCCAGATCCAGCCAAGAAAGCCCAGGCCCAAGGCAGTACCGAACAGCGTGACGGTGGTGTAATAGTCCAGCGCGGCACCGTATTTTCCATAGCCGATGCCAGCGATCGCCAGCATGGCGAGCGTCCACAGGACGTCGATCAAACCGATGCGCCGTGGTGCGGGCAGCTCGGTGGTGGGCCGGAACCCGCCGGCCATTTGTTCTTGTGGGACGGACATTGTCGTTTCTCCTGCGCGGATTGTGCTGACCTCAGCCCCTATTGCTGGGGCGTGGACACATTACTCTGAATCATTTGACTCGGTCTGTCGTTGAAGTTCATCGCCAAATTGGGCGAAGGCCAAGTCGAAGTCGATGTTCTTGCGAGCATCTGTGCCAGCCACGGTCACCCAATGACTCCTCGACGGACCATCATGTTCCATGTCAGCAGGTTTGATCAAGACCCATAGCCGTCGGTAGTGGATGTAGAACAGCATGAAGATGCCCAGCGTCAGCATCAGTGAGCCGACGTACACCCAGAACATGCCCGGTGACCGGGTGATCTCCAGCCCGGTTGACTGGATGTGCTTGAACTGTGTGGGGGCAACGTAGATGGGTGAGCCATAATTCGGCAGAGCGGTGATCACATCGAGGGCATGCTCGAAAAAGGTGGCATTTTCCTCGGTGAACTCCTCGACGTCCTGCTCGTTGAGTACATTCATGTAGCTGCGCATCAGGACCGACTGAACCACCCGGAACGAGGCGTTGCGTGCCTCGTCGGCTTGTTCAGCGGTCAGACCCCGCTGGGCCAGCGACAGGTCGATGCGCTCACCCAGTGCCGAAAAGCCGCCGTTGACGAAGGTTTCCACCAGATCGGCGATCGAGCGAGCGGCAGCGGTCCGAGCCTCATCATCCTGACCTTGCGTGGTCTGGCCGACCAGCTCTGCGGCGATTCGGGTGATCGCTTCGCGATCCTTGAGTCCGGCATAGAACGCCATGAAGGTTTCGAGCGAGTTGTTGTGGTCAGCCGGGATGAACAGGAACTGCTGTCGGTCACCGACTTCCTTGGTCACGCCGCTGAGGAAGTAACGGGTGCCGTCGAAATTCACTGGCTGGATGTAATTCTCGTATTCGATTGCCTCGCCAGCGGCGTTGCGCAACCGGAAGGTCACCGACGGGCCGAAATTGGTGTTTTCGGTCTTGCCGTCTGGTCCCTCGGTCGGGTTGACGTTGAACAACGAGAAGTCGCTGAACTCCAGCGTGTACTTTTCGCCGCCGAACTCGAAAGTCTGATCCTTGTGCACCTTGCCGTCGCGCTCCTGACGGGTGCCGACGTCCCCGGCCAACTGCCAGGCGTCAAACTTGAGCTCGGTACCGCCGTCACCGAAGCTCGACTGGTAGATGTTGTAGCCTTGGTAGTGCAGTGGGTGATTGACGCGAATGGTCCTGTTGATCGATTCGCCGGTTGCCTTGTCGGTCAGTGTGAGGATCGAGTTGAAGGAGCTGGGCATACCGGTGTCATAAAACTCGACGAAGAATTTTTCGACGTCGATCCTGAATGGCAGGTTCTGCACCACATAGCCGTCCTTCAGGCCGATGAAGGCGACGTCGCCCCACTTGCCTTCCGGAATGTTCACCGAACCGCGGAAGCCCCCCAGTGCACCAGGCTGCAGATGCGATGCCTTGGGCACCTGGCTGACCGGGATATCGCGGGTCTCGATCTCGACTGCGCCCAGCGTGGAAAGCACCTTGAGGTACATCTTGCTGTCGGCCAGCCCCCCGACCAGGATGACCACCATGCCGAGGTGAGTCAGGATATAGCCGATGCGGTTCATGCCACCCTTGCGCGCAGCGACCAGGGTCTCGCCATCGCGCTGTTTGACCCTGGCCTTGTAGCCCAGACGCTGCAACAGACTCTGGGCACGCTGGGCCAGCTCGTCGGCAGACAGGTCGCTTTCAAATCGCCGCGAATGGCGGAAGGAGCGCAGCGACTTCTCCTGGGCGTTGAGGCGGAAGCTCCGGATGTCGCGCAGGAAGCCGGGTGTGTTCCGGATCAGGCAGGCGCTGGTGGAGACAAGCAGAAAAAGGAGGATGGTCACGAACCAGCCTACCGAGTAGACGTCGTACAGACCGAGCGTCTTGAATATCTCGAACCAGAATGGTCCGTAATCGATCAGATAATTGTTGAACGGTTCGTTCTGCTGGAGCACCGTGCCGATCACCGAGGCGATCGCGAGGATCGCGAGCAGCGCGATTGCCAGGTTCATCGACGTCAGCCAGGTATATAGGCGAGGCCAGAGGCCGCGACGACGACGTGTACGACGGACGGGTTGGGCCTGGGAAGTCATCAACTAGTCTCGGGTTCGGGGCGGATAGTGGCGAGGCGTATTAATCAAAAGGTAACCATGAGAGCCTGACCCTCAAGTGAGCTTGAGCCCTCCGTGACAGCAGAATGAGATGCTGCGAAGCGCCCGAAGTTCCCTAGGGAAGCTCTGCAGGCGGTGGTCCGTCGCTTAGTCAAGCGTGGCGATATGTGCGGCCAGTGCTTCGATTTCTTCATCGGACAGCTCGGCGGCGATCGGCAGCATCAGGGCAGCCTGGCCATGTTCTCGTTTACCGCTGCGGTAGTCACGCAGCGACTGGATCAGGTAGGTGGTCGACATGCCCCGCAGCGCGGGGAAGCCAGCCGGCTGATTACCGTAGCCGTCGCTACTGTGACAGGCTGCGCAGGCGGCCACGTTTTCTCGGCCATGGTGGTAGAGCACCGCACCCAGGGCAGAACCCTCGGTCGCCGGATTGCTGATCTCGAGCTCCTGCGCGGCGTAGTAAGCGGCGATGTCGCGGATCTGCTGCTCGTCCAGATTCGCGGCCTGAGCGTTCATGATGGCGTCTTCGCGTTCACGGCTGCGATAGGCCTCCAGCTGGGCGGCGATGTACCTTGCCGGCTGGCCGGCCAGTGAGGGGAAAGCCGGATTGTTGCTGTTGCCCTTGATCCCGTGGCAGGCAGCGCAGGATTGGCTTGCCTCGCGGCCAGCCTCGATCGAACCGGCCTCAGGGCCGCCGCGCTCCTGGGCCTGCGCCGTGCCGGCGAGAAAGGCCAATCCCAGAAACACGCTGGTGGTGAATCGGCCGCGGCGCGGCGTCGAGTGAATCACTGTCATCATCACTAAAACATTCTCGTTAGGGGTTCGCTGGTGGCTGGTTGTGGCCGAGGTTCCCCCGAGGTTTCCGATAAAAACGACCCGCCATCAAACCGCATAACTCACTCGCTTGCAACCTCGAGGCATGGCAGGATGCCGGTCGGGGCATCGGCAGTTGTCGACCCTTGTCCCGCTTCCAGCCCCAACTGCATGATCCCAGTGCATGACCTTAGGATTGACCCGTATGACCGAAGAGAATGCCCGGCTCAGTCGCCTGTTCGACGGCGCCACCTTCATCAAGAGCGCCCCCAGCCTGACCGATATCGGCGAGGACAGTGGCGCTGAAGTGGCCTTCGCCGGGCGGTCAAACGCCGGCAAATCCACTGCGCTCAACGCCCTGGTGGGCCGGAGGGCACTCGCACGCACCTCGCGCACGCCGGGGCGCACGCAGATGATCAATCTGTTCGGTCTCGGCGGTGAGGAGGGTTGGGCTCGCTATCGGCTGGTCGACCTGCCCGGCTACGGCTACGCCAAGGTACCCGTAGCGGTCCGACGCCAGTGGGGCGAGGCGATGGCCCAGTACTTCGCCGAACGCCGCTCACTGGTAGGCGTGGTGGTCCTGATGGACATCCGCCACCCGGGCAAGGAGCTCGATCTGCAGATGCTTGACTATGCTGCTGCCCGCGGCCTGCCGGTACTGGCGCTGTTAACCAAGGCCGACAAGCTCAGTTTTGGCCAGGCCAAGCAGACCGTCAGTCGCCTGGAGCGTGAGCTGCCCCTGCCCAATGGGCGCTGGATGGCTTTTTCCGGCACCAAGGGAACCAATGTCCGCAAGGTGCGCGAGGTGATCGCCGGCTGGCTGACCACGGTCGAAAGCGCAGTCAAATAAGCGGCGCAGCGGTCTCAGCCCAGCGTCAGATCAGCGACCACCGGCAGATGATCGGAGATACGTGCCAGAATCGGGCTGCGAGGCACCTCGAGGCCGTGGGCCTGCAGCGCGCCGCGAATCCAGACTTGATCGAGTGACAGCAGGGGCCTGGTCGCCGGGAAGCTTCGCTGTGACGGCAGGCGCGTGATCTTGCGGCGCAGTACACGGAGGCTTTTCGCTCGTGGCAGCCACTCGTTGAAATCGCCAGCCAGCATCAGTGGCTCACTGGCAGGCACGCCCTCGAGGGCGTCGGCCAACCGTCGCCCCTGTTCACGGCGTTCGGCCAGCCCCAACCCCAGGTGCACCACCCAGCAGTGCAGCGCCGCCTCCGGTAGTGTCACCCGGGCACGCAAAGCGTGACGCGGTTCGCGCCTGGCATACGAAAGATCCAGTGGTGACTCGGGCTGGATCGGCCAGCGAGAAACGATCAGGTTGCCGAAATGGGTGGTCTCGTCGGGCCGATGGCGGCAACCGCGTTCCTGCGTGGGGGCGAACAGCCAGTGGGGTAGTTGTGGCGTCAAGGCCTTGAGCAGCCGGTCAGTGGCCGGCTTGGCGGCCACGTTCGCTTCCTGGAGCGCGACGATGTCGGGCTCCAGCTGACGGATCATTCGAGCGGTGCGCTCCGGTGTGTAGCGGCCGCGATGATCAATGCTGCTGTGGATGTTCCAGGTCACCACCCGCAGTCGTCGCGTGGCTCCTTGTGTGACTGTCATCTGATTCTCTGCGCCCTGCTGTTTGAGTATCGCGATGGGCATTGGCCTGAATTGGCCTGATATGGATATTGGATAGGCTGCCAGGGTGAAGAGTTCCCGTCACGCCCGTGAGTGGCCGTCCGTGGCGCAGGGCCAAAAAGCGTCCGGCTCTGCCTCCGCTCCACCCCGCAGGCAAGCTCAGTGGCTGGGGCGGGCGAGTGTAATGTCGTCGAGCCGTTCGCCAGCCTGCTCACGCGCAATCCGCAGAAAGGCATCCAGATAAGCCAGCCGGTGTTCATCGCGGCGTACCGCCAGGTGCATGGTCGCTGACAGACCGTCACCGAGCGGGCGGGCGGCGATGATGCCGCGGGCGAGCTCGTCGGCGATGGCCCACTTGGGCAGGGCCGCTACGCCATGACCGCTGGCCACCCACTGGGCAATCATTGCGGTCAGTTCCGAGCGTCGTGCGCCGGCGGGCTCTACCCCGGCCGGATCAAGGAAGTATCGGTAGATGTCGAGCCGGTCGCGATCGACCGGGTAGCCGATCACGGTCTGATCGGCGAGCATTTCCGGCGTGATGCGCGTTTCACTGGCCAGCGGATGGTCGGCCGAGACGGCCAGCACTACGGGATAGTGGAATAGCGGCTCGAAGTGCAGGGTCGGGTCGTCGACCGGGTCGGAGCTGATCACGCCGTCGAGTTTGCCGGCGCGCAGCGCATCGATGGCATCGAAGCTGAACGACATCGACAGATCGGTCTCGATCGACGGCCATTGTGCGCGGTAGTGCTCCAGGGTCGGGATCAGCCACGAGAAACAGGAATGACATTCCAGCGCCAGAAACAGCCGACCGGTCGCCCCGCCAGCGATCTCGCGCAGGTCGCGGTCGAGTCGCTCGATCTCTGGCAGGATGCGGTCGGCGGCGGCCAGCAGACGTCGCCCGGCCTCGGTTGGCCGCATGGGTCGCGAGCTACGCGAGAACAGCGGGGTCTCATAATAGGATTCGAGCGCCCGGATCTGGTGTGATAGCGCCGATTGCGTCAAATGAAGGCGCTCGGCCGCCGCTGCCAGCGAGCCGGTCTGCTCGATGGCGCGGATGGTCTTCAGGTGGCGCAGCTCCAGAAA
Source organism: Halothiobacillaceae bacterium (assembly GCA_041676845.1). Lineage (GTDB taxonomy): Bacteria > Pseudomonadota > Gammaproteobacteria > Halothiobacillales > Halothiobacillaceae > Guyparkeria. The sequence continues at coordinate 240,129 of JBAYRD010000003.1, forward strand.
CATGGGGAGATCTCAAGAACACCGGCCGGGCCACCCCGCGCCGGCATAGGGCTAGTTGCTCAGCTGTCGCGCGGGGTCTTGAGGGTTACCAGCTCCTCGGCCGAGGTCGGGTGCAGGGCGACGGTGTTGTCGAAATCGGCCTTGGTCAGACCGGCCTTCACTGCGACGGCGAAGCCCTGCAGCATCTCGTCGGCACCATCGCCGACCAGATGCAGGCCGGCGACGCGCTCTTCCTTGCCCACGCAGACCAACTTCATTGCCGTCTTGAAGCCACGCTCGGAGAGCGCGTAACGCATCGGCGTGAAATGAGTCTCGTAGATGGTGACCTCTTGCTTGCCGAACGCCTCGATCGCCTGCGGCTCGGTCAGACCGACGGTACCGATTGCCGGATGAGCGAAGACGATCGTGGGGATGTTTTCGTATTCGAGGTGGGCGCTTTCCTGGCCGTCGAACAGGCGGTCGGACAAGCGGCGTCCGGCGGCGATCGCCACCGGCGTGAGCGGATACTTGCCGATAATGTCACCGATCGCATAGATGCCCGGCACATTCGTGTTCTGCCAGGTATCCACCGGGATCATGCCGTTTTTCTCCACCGTGACACCGGCCTGATCGAGTCCGATGTCGTCGGTGTTCGGTTTGCGGCCGACTGCCCAGATCACCTGGTCGAACGGTCCGAGCTGCTTGTTGTCCGCTCCAACGATGACGATGCCTTCAGTAGTCTTTTCCAGCCTGGAGGCCTCGAACGACAGCTGGGTTTTGATCCCTTGCTGCTCAAGATTCTCGCTGGCCGTCTCGCGGATCAATGGATCGAACGGGGCGAGAATGGAATCGGCGGTGTCGAGCAGCGTCACCTCGCTGCCCAGCGAGCTCAGCACACCGGCGAGCTCCACGCCTATATAGCCGGCACCGATCACGGCGGTGCGTTCGGGCAGTTGCTCGAGTTCAAAGAAGCCATCAGAGGTGATGCCGAGCTCTGCCCCCGGCACCGGCGGAACCAGTGGTCGGCCACCGGTGGACAGGACGATATGGTCGGCGCTGTAAATGCTGCCGTCGACGTCGACCTGGTTGCCGCCTGCCAGACGACCGTAACCCTTGATCACCTCGATACCGAGGTCTTTGGCGTAGTTGTTCCAGAAGCGGTTGATGCCGACGATGAACTCATGCCGCTTGGCCGTCAATGTGGCCAGGTCGACACCACCGGTTGCCGCGGGGAAACCCCAGGCAGCCGCATCTACCCGGTCGTGGGCCAGGTTGGCGGCATACCACATGACCTTTTTCGGCACGCAGCCGGCGTTGACGCAGGTGCCTCCGAGCTCAGCCGGCTCGATCACTGCGACTCGCTTGCCGTATTCCGCGGCCCGTTCGGCTACAGCCAGGCCACCAGAGCCGCCACCGAGGGCGATCAGGTCGAAGTGTTTGCTACTCATGTGGATGCCTCCAAAAAGGATATTGACTAGGTCAATCATCAGACTTTCGAATGCCGGCGTTGGCGGCCGGCATTCGAAAGTCGGCCCAAGGTCGAGCCCCGGGCCGGTACTGCGTCGAGGTCAGACTGCAATCATCAGCTCTGTTGTTGCTTGAGCCACTGCTCGACCTTATCACTGCCGCCGATGTGCTGTCCGTCAATGTAGACCTGTGGGACGGTCTCGGTCTGGGTGACGGCACGCAGGGCGCGCAGGGTCACGTCCTCACCGACGACGATCTCGTCGAACTCCAGGCCGGCGTCGTTCAGCATGCCCTTGGCGCGGGCACAGAACGGGCAGCCCTTGCGGCTGAACATCATGATCGAATGTGGCTTTTTGGCATCCGGCGCCAGCCAGTCGAGCATGGTGTCGGCATCGGAGACTTCATAAGGATCGCCCGGCTTCTGCGGCTCGATAAACATCTTCTCGATAGTGCCATCCTTGACCAGCATGGAATAGCGCCAGGAACGCTTGCCGAAGCCCAGGTCATCCTTGTCGACCAGCATGCCCATGCCCTCGGTGAAATCACCGTTGCCATCCGGGATAAAGCGGATCTGGTCGGCGTTCTGATCCTCGGCCCACTCGTTCATGACGAAGGCATCGTTGACCGAGAGGCAGACAATCTCGTCAACCCCGTGCTCCTTGAAGACCGGCGCCAATTCATTGAAGCGCGGCACATGGCTCGAGGAGCAGGTCGGGGTGAATGCACCCGGCAGGGAGAAGACGGCGACGGTCTTGCCCTTGAAGATGTCGTCGGTGGTCACGTCGACCCAATCATTGTTCTGACGGGTACGAAAAGTAACGTTGGGGACTTTCTGCCCTTCACGATTCTCTAGCATATTAGGAATCTCCTTAGATGGTGGCTTTGGGTTGAAACAAACGGGTGTGAAATTGGTCCGGGAGTCAATGCAACCCGGCAAGCTGGGACATTGGGGATAAAGTCGGAAAACTCAACACCGAACGGGACATGCCCGAGGGCATGGGTTTCGCTCGCGGCATTGGATGAGCTTCAGGCTAGCCGAGTGCTTTGTTCGAAGGAAATCAAACTTATTGATCTTTTTGATAGCCTTTGTCTATCAGTCCGGCAGCGGGGCTGAGCGGTGCAACGATTTTTGGCGGCGGACCTCCTACAGCGCTTTCCTGAGTTCCTGGCTTTAGAAACTGACTCAATGACGAACCGGCTCAGCCGCAGGAGGCGAGTGTTCAACCAGCTCCAGCTTTATGGCGTTGATCACCCTATGGCTCGGGCCGCGTTTGCCGCCTTGGTTTTTCAGTCCTTGACCTTCCCACCGTGGGAACCCTTACGCTGTTTCCATGATCTATTCACATAGAAACAGCAAAGAGGTGGGGTCATGAATGCCCAGACCAAACGAGAAAGCACCCGAGAAAGCGCCTTGATGACCACGATCAGTTTGCCGATCGAGGGCATGACCTGTGCATCCTGCGTTGGTCGCGTCGAGAAAGCCCTCAGCAAAATCGAGGGTGTAGACTCGGTGGTCGTTAACCTGGCGGCTGAGCGGGCCGACATCCAGGCGAGTGGCCCTGTCAGCCGCCAGCAACTCATCAGCACAATCGAGGCTGCAGGTTACAGCGTGCCTGCCACCACTATCGAGCTTTCCATCGAGGGCATGACCTGCGCCTCTTGTGTGGGTCGGGTTGAGAAGGCATTACAGGCTGTTCCGGGAGTCACCGATGCCACCGTGAATCTGGCAGCAGAGCGCGCTCGCGTACACGGCAATGTCGATCCAGACGCCCTGGTCGCTGCGGTCGCGTCAGCAGGCTATGAGGCACGACCGATTGATGCTGGTGCATCCGCCGACGATGAGGCCGCGACAGAGCGCAAGGATGCTGAACGCGGCGCGCTCAAGCGCGACCTGATCTTTGCTGCGGTACTTACACTGCCGGTTTTCATCTTGGAAATGGGGGCGCACCTGGTCCCCGGCATGCATGAGCTGATCGTGCGCACCATCGGTACCCAGTGGAACTGGTACATCCAGTTCGCGCTGACGACGCTGGTGGTGGCTGGGCCGGGCAGACGTTTCTACAAGCACGGCATTCCTGCGCTTTTCCGTCTGGCACCCGACATGAACTCGCTGGTTGCCGTGGGTACGTTTGCAGCGTATGCCTACTCTCTGGTTGCAACCTTCGCACCATCATTACTACCTGTCGGTACGGTCAACGTCTATTACGAAGCGACAGCGGTCATCGTCACGCTGATCCTGCTTGGCCGCTATCTGGAGGCGCGCGCCAAGGGTCGTACCTCCGAGGCGATCCAGCGGCTGGTCGGATTGCAAGCAAAGACGGCCCGTGTCCGGCGTAACGATGCCGTCATTGAAATTCCGATCACTGATGTTGTGGCTGGCGACCTCCTCGAGGTGCGCCCCGGGGAGCGCATTCCTGTCGATGGCGAGGTAACGCAGGGCCATAGCTACGTCGATGAGTCCATGATTACCGGCGAGCCCATTCCGGTTGCAAAAACAGCGGGCAACATGCTGGTCGGAGGCACCGTCAATCAAAAAGGCGCGCTGTCCTTTCGCGCGACGGCCGTGGGCAGCGCGACCGTGCTCTCGCAAATCATCCGCATGGTGGAAGAAGCGCAGGGGTCAAAGCTGCCCATCCAGGCGTTGGTGGACAAGGTAACCATGTGGTTCGTGCCTGCTGTCATGGGCGTTGCCGTGCTGACTTTCCTCGTCTGGATCGCTTTAGGGCCCGAGCCGGCACTGACTTTCGCGCTCGTCAATGCCGTGGCTGTTCTGATCATTGCCTGCCCCTGCGCCATGGGGTTGGCGACACCGACCTCGATCATGGTGGGCACAGGACGTGGCGCCGAGCTTGGCGTGCTTTTCCGTAAGGGCGAGGCGTTGCAGCAGCTCAAGGACGCCAAGGTCGTCGCTGTGGACAAGACCGGCACGCTGACCGAGGGCCGCCCGACACTGACTGACCTGGAGGTCGCCGAGGGCTTTGAGCGCAAGCAGGTGCTGAGCCAGGTCGCCGCTGTCGAGGCGAAGTCCGAGCATCCCATCGCCCGCGCCATCGTCGAGGCCGCCGACAACGAGGCCGTCGTGATTCCCGACATCACGGAATTCGAATCGATCACCGGCTTTGGCGTGAAAGCACTCGTGAATGGAGCGCCGGTTGAGGTTGGCGCTGACCGTTACATGCGCGAGCTGGGACTGGATGTTGATGTTTTTGCGACAACCGCCGAGCGGCTGGGCAATGAAGGCAAAACGCCCCTGTATGCCGCCATCAGTAACCGGCTGGCGGCGATCATCGCGGTTGCCGATCCGATCAAGGAAACCACCCCTGGTGCGATTGCCGCGCTACACGAGCTTGGCCTGAAGGTCGCGATGATCACTGGCGACAACCGTCGCACGGCACATGCCATTGCGCACCAGCTTGGTATCGACGAAGTGATCGCTGAGGTTCTGCCAGATGGCAAGGTCAAGGCCGTGCGCCAGTTGAAGGCTGCCCATGGACAGCTCGCCTTTGTCGGAGATGGTATCAACGACGCGCCTGCACTGGCCGAAGCTGATGTGGGGATCGCAGTAGGCACCGGCACTGATATCGCCATTGAGGCAGCCGATGTGGTGCTGATGTCGGGAAACCTGACGGGCGTGCCCACCGCCATCGCGCTGTCACGGGCGACCATCAGCAATATCCGTCAGAATCTGTTCTGGGCCTTTGCCTACAACACGGCACTGATCCCGGTGGCTGCCGGTGTGCTTTATCCGGCCTGGGGCATTCTGTTGTCGCCCATCTTCGCGGCTGGGGCGATGGCCTTCTCTAGTGTCTTTGTTCTGGGCAACGCATTGCGTTTACGGAGCTTCCGTTCATCGGCGGAGGCCGTCAAAGCATTGCGACAAGACGAAGTGGCAACATTAAAAAAGAGACCCACCCCATGAATATCGGAAAAGCGGCACAGGCCTCAGGCGTGTCGGCCAAAATGATCCGGCACTATGAAAGCACCGGACTGATCCCGCCAGCTCGCCGGCAGGCATCCGGCTATCGAAAGTACACATCATCGGATGTGCATATGCTGCGGTTTATCCGTCGCAGTCGCGATCTTGGCTTTTCGCTAAGCGAAATCGGGGAGCTTTTAAGCCTGTGGCTCGACAAATCACGTCATAGCGTCGATGTAAAACGTATCGCTACGGCTCACATGATGGAGCTTCGTGAAAAAATCGATAGCCTGGAACAGATTTTCAATACATTGCAGATGTTAGTGGAGTGTTGCTCCGGTGACGATCGCCCCGACTGCCCCATCCTGGCCGACCTCGGAAGCTCAGCCGAACTGGCGCGAACAGAAGATGCCCATCAGCAGCGCAGCTAAGGCAGCTCATCCTGGCAGGATCAGACGGGGCTGGGCAGACTCAACTTGCAAGTTGAGCCTGCCGTGCTCATCGTCGTGCCAACTGCCTGGTCACCGGGACGTCTCCGGAGCGCTTGTTCACGGGAAGTGACTCACCCGTCAGTTTTTCTCCACTGCTGCCGCGACACGATCGCCCAGGTTCTGGTCGACCTGGCGAAAATATTCGATGGCACGGGCCAGTACTTTTTCTGAAACGCCGCCCTTGAGATGGCCGGCGATGTTGTCGACCAGGCGTGAGCGCGCCGCGTCATCCATGACTTCCCGCACCAAGGTGCCGGCCTGGCCCCAATCGTCATCGTCACGGCGCAAGGTGTAGGCCTGGCGCACCATCTCGCCGTCGGCGTACCAAAGCCCTGCCTCATCGGTCAGCGACGGATCGGCCTCCGCCCCACCGTAGGAATTGGGCGCATAGACCGGGTCGGAGACATTTTCGGTGCGTCCCACGCCGTCCTTGCTGTAACTGTGCACTGGCGACTTGGGCTTGTTGACCGGAATCTGCCGGTAGTTGACACCCAGCCGCGCACGGTGCGCGTCGGCGTAGGCAAAGATGCGACCCTGCAGCATCTTGTCCGGGCTCACGCCGATCCCGCGAACCAGATTGTTCGGCTCAAATGCCGCCTGCTCGATTTCGGTATGGAAATCAGTCGGGTTGCGGTCGAGGGTCAGTTTACCGACTTCGATCAGCGGGTAATCCTGGTGCGGCCAAACCTTGGTCAGGTCGAATGGGTTGAAGCGATAGGTCTTGGCATCTTCGAACGGCATCACCTGCACGTGCAACGTCCAGCTCGGGAAATCGCCGCTTTGGATCGAGTTGAAAAGATCGCGACGATGGTAGTCGGCGTCTTCGCCAGCCAGCCGATCCGCCTCAGTCTGAGTCAGGAACTCAATGCCCTGATCGGTCTTGAAGTGATACTTCACCCAGAATTTCTCGCCGTTGGCATTGACCCACATGTAGGTGTGGCTGGAGTAGCCGTTCATGTGCCGATAGGACTTGGGAATGCCGCGATCACCCATCAACCAGGTGACCTGGTGCGCCGTCTCCGGCGACAACGTCCAGAAATCCCACTGCATGTCGTGGTCGCGTAGACCGTTGTCGGCGCGGCGTTTCTGGCTGCGGATGAAGTGCTGGAATTTCAGCGGATCGCGCACGAAAAAGATCGGCGTGTTGTTACCGACCAGGTCGTAGTTGCCTTCCGTGGTGTAAAATCTTGTTGAAAAACCCCGTGGATCGCGCCAGGTATCTGGACTGCCGCGCTCGCCGGCCACCGTCGAAAAGCGGTTCAGCGTGTCGGTCCTGGTGCCTGGCTGAAACACCGCAGCGCGGGTGTACCTGCTGACGTCGTTGGTTACTTCAAAGTATCCGAACGCGCCACTGCCCTTGGCGTGCGGCTGACGCTCGGGGATGCGTTCGCGATTGAACGAGGCCATTTGCTCGATCAGGTAATGGTCGTGCAATACGATCGGGCCATCCGGACCTACGGTGAGCGAATGCTCGTCACTGGCGACCGGGATTCCGGCATCGGTGGTGGTGGGTTTGCTGAGTTTGTCATTCATCGGATTGTCCTCCATGGAATGAACTTCAGCTTAGTCGAGCGTTTCGATCGAAGGAAACTAAATTCACCGATCTATCTTTCGACCCCGGTACGGATGAAACGAGTCAGTCCGGCGGCGGGAGTTGCTCGAGCGCCCACAGGGAGTCGAGTGGTTCCCGGCGGCGGATTTCGTGACAGTCGCGACCGTCGACCAGCACCTCGGCCGCCCGTGGGCGGCTGTTGTAGTTCGAGGCCATGGAAAAACCATAGGCGCCAGCGGCCAGCACGGCGAGTAGATCACCCTCGGCCAGCTCAAGCGAGCGATCGTGGCCGAGGAAGTCGCCGGTCTCGCAGATGGGGCCGACGATCTCCCAGGTGCCTGCGTGGCGCTCGCCAGCGCCGCGACCGGCCGGGACGATCGCCATCTCGCTGCCGTAGAGCGCTGGTCGCATCAGGTCGTTCATCGCGGCGTCGACGATGGCGAACGACTTGTGCTCGCCCGGCTTGAGGTATTCCACTCGCGTGAGCAGCACGCCGGCTGGCCCGGCAATGAAGCGGCCCGGCTCGATCCAGATCGGCAGCTCACGGGTAAGTGGGTCGGCATCGACCACCGAGCGGATCGCATCGATCCAGTCGGCCGCCGTCGGCGGGGTCTCGTCGGTGTAGCGGATGCCAAGCCCGCCACCGAGATCAAGGTGTTGGATCTTGATGCCGCGTTCGGCCAGTTGGTGGGCGAGATTGATCACCCGCTTGGCCGCGTCGCGGAACGGGCTGACGTCGGTCAGTTGCGAGCCGATGTGGCAGTCGATCCCGATGATCTCGAGTGCCGGATGGGCGTGGGCCCATTCGTACAAGGCCAACGCCTCGTCGATCGCGACGCCGAACTTGTTGTCCTTCAGTCCGGTGGAGATATAGGGATGGGTGCGCGCATCAACATCGGGGTTCACTCGCAGGGAAATCGGCGCTTTTTGCTGCATTTCGCCGGCAATGTCGGCAATACGGCGCAGTTCCGCCTCGGATTCTACATTCAGGCAGCCGATGCCGACGGCCAGTGCGCCGCGGATCTCGGCCGCCGACTTGCCTACACCGGAAAACACGGTCTGGGCCGGGTCGCCGCCAGCGGCCCGCACACGGGCCAGCTCGCCGTAGGAGACGATATCGAAGCCGGCCCCCAGGCGGGCCAGCACACTCAGGATACCGATGTTGCTGTTGGCCTTGACCGCGTAGCAAATGCGGTGGGCGCGATCACCGAAGGCGGCGGTCAGTGCATTGAACGCCGATTCGAGCGCGGCACGTGAATAGACGTAGCTGGGTGTGCCGAATCGTTCGACAAGCTCATTGGCGGACACCTGCTCGATCAGCAGGTCGCCATCGGTGGTCCGGGAGAAAAATGGGGGCAGCTCGGTCTGGGGCACGATTGGGCTCCGGAGTCAGTCTTGATCGGTGGTCGTGGGTGAGTCACTTTCGGTGGCCGATGTCACGGTCGGCTCGTCGCCCGGTAGATAGAGCGGTCCCTTTTGCCCGCAGCCGACCAGCCACAGGGTGGCTAGCAGCAGGCCGGCACCGGCGAGGTGGTGGGGCAGCAAGGAGTACATCGAAGGCTGTGGCATGCGGACTCCCGGGTCTGGGTTTAGGGCCGACGCAGGTGAGTGACAGTTGTAGAGGTTATAGAGAGTGTCTGACTCCCGATTATGCCTCAAGCCCGAGGCGGTGTGCGCCTGCTGAATCACGGCGCCTGCAGACAGGCAATGAAAAAGCCGTCACAACCATGCCGGTCCGGACGCAGGCGGATCCAGTCGTCCGCAGTCACGGCTTCGTCTGGCAGCCCGATGTGCCTGAGCTGCTCGGGCGGGACCGGTTGCCAATCGGGATGGCGGGCAAGGAAATTCTCAATCACCGCTTCATTTTCTATCGGCCAGAGGCTGCAGGTGGCGTAGACCAGTCGTCCACCGGAGCGGACGACCGCGGCGGCCTGGTCGAGCAGGCGCCGCTGAGTCTCGGCCAGGCCCGGCCAGTCGATGGTGGCCCAGCGCAGTTCGGGGTGACGACGCCAGGTGCCCGAGCCGCTACAGGGGGCGTCCACCAGGACGCGGTCGAATTGGCCCAGCGCCTCCGGCAGGGGTTGGGTGGCGTCGAGGGCGTGTAGCGACAGCGATTCGTCGCCGTGACGATGGGCGCGGAGGCGCAGTCGTTCGAGCCGCTCGGCATGCAGGTCGCAGGCGGTCAGGTCCAGCCGACCTTCGGTCTCGTCGAGCAGGCTGAGGCTCTTGCCGCCCGCCCCGGCGCAGAGGTCGAGTATCCGTTCGCCTGGCTGGGCGCCGACGGCGCGCACCACCCATTGACTACCGGCGTCCTGGATCTCGAAGCCGCCGCGCTCGAAGGCCGGCAGATGGGTCAGGCGGGCAGGCTGCTCCAGTCGCAGGCCGAGCGGCAGGCCCTCGATGGGCGCGGCCTCGATATCGGCGGCGGCCAGCTCGTCTCGGAGTTGGTCGGGGGTCATGCGTCGCGGATTGACGTGCAGGTCGACTGGCGCGCGGGCATCGAGGGCCTTGGCCAGCGTCTCGGCATCGGCGGGGGCGAGCGCTTCCCACTGGGCTGCGGCGTCGGGTGACAGGTTGAAGCGGACCGATGTCGGCAACTCGAGAAATGGCGTTTGACGGCGGGCGGCCAACCGAGAGACGTCGTTGGCATCCAGCCCGGCACGCTCGGCCAAGACCGGGTCCAGCGCATCAGCCAGCAACAATGCTGCCGCCACGCGAGCTGTCATCGTGGGGGCGGGATCATCAAGCAGCCAGTCAAGCAGCCGACGTTGGCGCAGTACGAACAAGGTCAGCTCGCGCACCCGCTCGCGGTCACGCCGTCCCATATGGCGACGACTGGCCAGTTCGCGCTGCAGGCTGCGGTCGGCAGGTAGCCCCTCGGTCGTGATGCGCTCGAGCAGCTCGGCGGCCAGTTGCAGCTGTGCCGGGAATGGCCGACCGCGCGGCAGGCATGGGGCCGGCCAGCCGTGGTCGAGGACTGGGGCAGTTGCAGGGGTTGGGTCGGACATGCCGGGTTCTCGTCGGTAGATTGCGTTTGGGAGCCGCTGACCGCGCCTGTGCGCACTGGGCTTGTTGTTGTAGTGGGCTTTTGCTCAGGCTCAAGCGAAGGCGGGCATTCTGACTAGTATTACGAGCGCGAGCACAGGCGTATGGCACTTGGTAGTATCTCACGCCCGACAAATGGCCGGACCACGGTCGGCCAGCCTTAACTCAAGGGAATCTTTCACATGAGCACGCAGGAAAACGCGGCGGTCGAGCTGCACTTCGAGGAGCATGGCGGCGGTCCGCCGGTGATCATCATGCACGGACTGTTCGGCTCACTCGCCAACTGGCGCGGCATCGCCCAGTCATTGAGTGCGCACTACCGCGTAATCAACGTCGATCTGCGCAACCATGGCCATTCTCCGCATGCGCCGGGGCTGAGCTACGAGGCGATGGCCAGCGACATCCTCGCGTTGATGGACCGACTCGGACTCGAACAGGCGTATCTGCTCGGTCATTCGCTTGGCGGCAAACTCGCCATGGTGTTTTCCGACCGGTATCCGGAGCGAGTCGTGCGGCTGGCGGTTGTGGATATTGCGCCAAAATCATATCCACCCTGGCATCAAGAGGTGTTTGATGCGCTGGATGCCGTTGATCTGGCGGCGCTCGAGACTCGTGAGCAGGCGCGCCAGCAGATGGCGGCACATGTTTTTGAACCCGAGGTGCGCGCCTTTCTCGCGGCCAATCTCGAGCAGCCTGATGGCCAGTGGCGCTGGCGCTTCAACCTGCCCGAGCTCAAGGGGGCCTATGAACAGACATCGGGCATGCCACCCCTGTCAGGGTTTTATCTCGGCCCGGCGCTGTTCGTCCGCGGCGCAAAATCGGCTTATATCGAAGCGGCCGATGAGCCGCGCATTGCCAGAGCCTTTCCAAGAAGCTGCATCGTCACACTCGAGCGCGCGCGACACTGGCCACACACCGAGGACACCGCCGGGTTCCTCGCTGCCGTGACCCGCTTTTTCGCTTACGGCTGCGAGGGATTCACCGTGCCACGAGGCGGCTGAGCCCGGCTGTAGGAAAATTCCCACAAAAGAAGTCGAAAAATCCTACGGAATTTTCAGCGATTTCTCCTACCGAGGCATCGGCTAGACACGCATCATGTGTTCCGTGCTTGGATGCACGTGGGGCAGGACGCCCAGCTGGCCAACGATGGCGGCCCGGGTGATGAAAGGCGCCCGGGAAAGCAAACCCAGGAAAGTAGCCAGGATGGCCGACGAGCTCATGGCGGAGAACAGGAGGTTTTCGCCAGAGATTCGCGCAAGGAAGCGATTGGCAGAGGGAGCTGCCAGCAAGAGCCGCCAGGAGGGCGCGCTCGGCAAGGAGGCTCGGCTTCGGCATAAGGACTTGTCGAACGTCCAGGACGGACGCTACCAAGGAAGCTCGAGTGCGATGAGAGGCGTGTTCGCGGTAGGGCTGCATCGCTAAATAAAAATACGGTGGTAAAACACCGACAACAACAAGCAGCCGCAGGAGTGGTCACCGGCGAGATAAGAAGCGACTGGCATCGGCAACGGACTTTGCCACCATCAAGGACAAGCAATCGCCACGCCGGTCCCAAGGATCGGGGATTATCCTACGGATTGGGATTTATCGTTAAGGCTCCGCGCAGGGAGTTGCGCTGGATCCGGCCCGATGAGCAAGGTCACTTGCTAGCCCGTTATGCTGGCCAAGGACGGCCTCCTTTTATTCCACGCGACATCTGCAAGTGCAAGCCACCCTCTGACGCATTCAGATCGGGTGTTTTTCTCGTGCGCGATCCCGTCGCGATTTCTCATGGTGGCGGGCCTCGATTCGGCGGGGTAGACTGCGCCGGCCATGAAGCTTGATGCCTTCGACTATCACCTGCCCCCCGGGCGGATCGCCGCCCGGCCGGCCGAGCCGCAGGAGTCGGCGCGTCTGCTGATGCTGGCCAGGGAGGCTGCATCCCGTCACCTGCATATTGCCGATCTGCCCGACCTGATTGCGCCGGGAGATCTCTTGATCCTGAACGACACTCGGGTGATCCCGGCACGGGCTTACGGCCGCAAGGCCTCTGGTGGGCGTGTGGAATTCCTGCTCGAGCGGCTGCTGGATTGTGAGCGAGCGCTCTGCCACCTGCGTAGCAGTCGCTCGCCCAGGATCGGGACAGAGCTGGTCATGGAGGGAGGAGCACGGCTGGAGGTGGTTGGCCGCGAGGGGGCTTTGTTCGAGCTACGACTGCTCGCTTCGACCAGCCCGGGTGGCCTGCTTGATTGGCTCAAGGCCCATGGGCACATGCCCTTGCCGACCTATATCGAGCGGCCGGACGACGACCAGGATCGGCGTGACTACCAGACGGTATTTGCCCGCTGCGATGGTGCGGTGGCTGCGCCCACCGCGGGCCTGCATCTGACCGAGACATTACTTGAGCGCCTGCGGGCCAAGGGCGTTTCGACCGCTTTTGTCACTCTGCATGTCGGGGCGGGCACCTTCCAGCCAGTGCGCAGCGAAACCATCGAGGCGCACGAGATGCATCGCGAATGGACCGAGGTGCCCGAGACCACGGTCAAGGCCGTCGCCGAGGCACGCCGGCGTGGCGGGCGCGTGATCGCGATCGGCACCACGGCGGTGCGAGCGATCGAGACGGCTGCCCGCGCCCATCCGGAGCGGGCAGCCCGTGGTGAAATTGGTCCGTTCGTCGGTGACACCCAATTGTTTCTCTATCCTGGTAAGCGGCTGCATGTAATTGACGCGATGCTGACCAATTTTCACCTGCCGCGCTCAACCCTGCTGATGCTGGTTTCGGCTTTCGCCGGGTATGAGCGAGTGCTGGCAGCCTACCAGGAGGCCATCACGCGGGGTTACCGCTTCTACTCCTTCGGGGATGCCATGTTTATCGAAGCCAATCCGGCGCGTGATCACCGGGCGACAGGTTCATGAAGTTCCAATTGCATACCTGCACCCAGGCTCGACCCGCCGCCGATAGGCTGGGTGGACCGCGTCGCGGCCAGATTCGTTTTGAACGTGGCGTGATTGACACACCCGCCTTCATGCCGGTGGGCACCTCCGGCACGGTCAAGGCCGTCAGCCCGGAGGAGTTGATCGGTCTGGGTGCGCAGATCGTGCTGGGCAACACCTTTCACCTGATGCTCCGCCCTGGCACGGAGGTCATTCGCCTGCACGGCGACCTGCATGACTTCATGCACTGGGAGCGACCGATCCTCACCGATTCCGGCGGGTTCCAGGTGTTTTCCTTGGCCGACATGCGCCAGATCAGCGAGGAAGGCGTGCGCTTCGTCTCACCGATCGACGGCGGCCGCGTGATGCTCACGCCGGAGTCCTCGATGCAAGTTCAGCACGAGCTTGGCTCGGATATCCAGATGATTTTTGACGAGTGCACGCCCTATCCGGCGACGGCCGAAGTGGCCGGCGAGTCGATGCGCCTGTCATTGCGCTGGGCGGCACGTTCGAAGCGGACCTTCGAGTCGCTCAAGCCCGAGGGGTCGGATCGGGCCTTGTTCGGCATCGTTCAGGGAGGCATGCATGCGGCGTTGCGCCGCGAATCAGCCGCGGGGCTGCTCGATCTCGGCTTCGACGGCTACGCGGTCGGTGGGCTGTCGGTGGGCGAGCCGCCCGAGGAGCGCAACGCGGTGCTCGAAGCCACCCTGCCCGAGCTGCCGGCAGACCGGCCACGCTACCTGATGGGGGTCGGCAAGCCCGAGGATCTGGTCGAATCAGTCGCCCGTGGCGTGGACATGTTCGACTGCGTCATGCCCACACGCAATGCGCGCAACGGTCATTTATTCACCCGCTACGGTGATCTGCGCTTGAGAAACGCGCGCTTCACCACCGACGTGAGCCCGTTGGACGAGGACTGCAACTGCTACACCTGCCGCCACTACTCGCGTGCTTATCTCAAGCACTTGCACAAAGCCCGCGAGATACTGGGGGCGCGATTGAATACCGTCCATAATCTGCATTACTACCAGGTGCTGATGGCCGAGATGCGCGCGGCGATCGAGGCCGATAACTTCCAGGCCTTCCGGGCGCGTTTTTATGCCGATCGCGGGCGAGGCGTCTAAGGATGCCCTCGGGTGACCGCCCTCCGTCGAGGCGATGCAATCCCTCGGGCTTATGGCATACTGCACGGCTGACTCGGTAACTACACACCAAATCAATCCGGAGCAACGACCACGATGTTCTTTATCAGCGATGCCATGGCGCAGGGCGCCGGTGCTGGCGAACCCAATCTGCTGGCAACTTTTCTGCCGCTGTTGCTTATCTTCGGCGTTATGTACTTCCTCCTGATTCGGCCGCAGGTCAAGCGACAGAAGGACCACAGGAAGCTGATCGAGACGATCGAGAAAGGCGACGAAGTAACGACTACGGGTGGTTTGCTGGGTCGGATCGTCGGTCTGGGTGACGTGCTGGTCGTGCTCGAGATCGCCGACGGCACCACCGTGGTGGTGCAGCGCTTCGCGATCGCTTCAGTCATGCCCAAGGGCACCATCAAGGACGCGCGCGAGGCCTGATCTCGTTGCCGGAGCAGGGCTCGCCATGAAGGCGGGCCTTCGTCATTTCTGCCTGCCGACCAGGGACGTCCGGCGGTGGGCCATGCCCCATTCTGAGGGGCGTATTTCCACGTGAAGGCCTAGAAGATGAATCGCTACCCCTTGTGGAAGAATCTGGTCGTCGTCGTTGTCGTCCTGATCGGCATGTTCTATGCCTTGCCGAACTTCTTCGGCGAGGAGCCGGCCCTGCAGATCTCGAAGCGGGGCGGCAATGTCGATCAAGCCGCCTTGTCGGAGGCGCAGAGTGCACTGCGCGCGGCTGGCATCGAATACAAGGGGGCCGAGGCCCAGGGCGACTCAGCCCTGATCCGCTTCCCGTCTACGGACACTCAGCTCGCGGCGGTGGATGTGGTCCGAGCCTCGCTGGGCGGGGAATATCCGGTCGCGCTCAACCTCGCGCCGGCCGCGCCCGCCTGGCTGACTGGTCTCGGTGCCCTGCCCATGTATCTGGGTCTCGATCTGCGTGGCGGCGTGCACTTTCTGATGCAGGTGGATATGGAGGCCGCCATCAGAACGGCGTTGGAAAGCCGAGTCGACGGCATGCGTGCCGATCTGCGTGAGGCCCGGCTGCGCTACATCTCTGCCGAGGTGACCGAGAAGGGTGAAATCCGTGTGCGCTTCCGCGACGCAGCAGCACGAGATCAGGCGGTCAAGCAGTTGTCCACTGACTACGAGGACCTCAAGATCGACAGCGCCCAAATCGATGATGAACCGTACCTGATCGCTTCGATGACCGAAGATGGCGTAACCGCCGAGCGCCGTGCCGCGATCGAGCAGAACATCACCACCTTGCGTAACCGAGTCAACGAGCTCGGCGTGGCCGAGCCGCTGATCCAGCAGCAGGGCGATGACCGGATCGTGGTCGAACTCCCGGGCATCCAGGACACCGTCCGTGCCAAGGAGATCCTCGGCGCGACCGCAACCCTCGAGTTCCGCCTGGTGCATGGCACGGCGACTGACTGGCTCGAGGCAGACGAGTCCGGCAGCGTGCCGCCGCAGGCCCGTTTGTACCAACGCCGCGGTGGCGGACCCGTGCTCTTGAAGCGTCAGGTGATCGTCACTGGTGACCGTGTTACCGGCGCCTCCTCGGGCTTTGATCAGGATTCCGGCTCCCCGGCGGTATTCGTCAACCTCGACAGCCAGGGCGCCCGGCGGATGGCCGACATCACTGGCGACAACATCGGCAAGCCGATGGGCGTGGTGTTCATCGAGAACCGTACCGATACCAAGGTGATCGACGGCGAGCTGGTCGAGGAGAAGCGACGCGTCGAGGAAGTGATCAACATCGCGACCATCCGTGATCAGCTGGCCAATCGCTTCCAGATCACCGGCCTGGATTCCTCTGATGAGGCACGCAACCTGGCGCTGCTGCTGCGCGCCGGCGCGCTGCGGGCGCCAATGGATATCATCGAGGAGCGTACCGTCGGGCCAAGCCTGGGCGCAGAGAACATCCAGGCAGGTGTCAATGCCGCCCTGCTCGGCTTCGTGCTGGTCGCGATCTTCATGATGATCTATTACCGGGTGTTCGGTGTGATCGCAGTCGTGGCCCTGGTGACCAACCTGGTCCTGATCGTTGCGGTACTGTCGATGTTGCAGGCGACGTTAACGCTGCCGGGCATCGCGGGCATCGTGTTGACCGTGGGCATGGCCGTAGACGCCAACGTGCTGATCTTCGAGCGTATTCGTGAAGAGCTCAGAAACGGCATGACACCGCATGCGGCCATAAAGGCTGGCTACGAACGGGCGTTCACCACCATCCTGGACGCGAATATCACCACGTTGTTGGCCGCATTGGCGCTGTTCGCCTTCGGCACTGGCCCGATCAAGGGCTTCGCCGTGACCCTGTCGATCGGCATCCTGGCCTCGATGTTCACCGCCGTGATGCTCTCGCGCGCCCTGACCAATCTGATCTATGGCCGGACGGCACGCCTGAAGGGACTTTCCATCTGATCCGGCCAACCACCAGCAAGCGAATCCGACGAGTGACACCATGAACATATTTCCGCCCGATGCGCGTTTTGACTTTTTTGGCACGCGTTTCATTGCCTATGCCGTATCCGTGATTCTGTTGCTGATGGCGGCAGGCTCGCTGGCGACCAAGGGGCTCAATCTGGGGCTGGATTTCACCGGCGGGGTGGTGGTCGAGCTGGGCTACCCGGGCGGAGCCGATATCAAATCGATCCGCGACACGCTGGATGAGGAGGGCTTCGAGCAGGCAGTCGCTCAATTGTTCGGTTCCTCGGAGTCGGTGCTCGTACGTCTGCCGCCGACCGGCGAGAGCCAGTCACGGGTGGCCGATCAGGTGCTCACCGCCCTACAGGCCCAGGCAGCGGATGTGGTCATGCGCCGGGTCGAGTATGTTGGCCCCTCGGTGGGCAAGGAGCTGCTCAACGCCGGCGGGTTGGCGTTGCTGGTGGTGCTTGCCGGCATCCTGGTCTATGTCGGTTTTCGTTTCCAGCTGCGGCTGGCGGCTGGCGCGACCCTGGCTCTGGCGCATGACCTGGTGGTGGTGCTGGGCGTCGTCAGTCTGCTTGGCATCCGTTTTGACCTGACCGTGCTGGCGGCCTTCCTCGCCCTGGCCGGTTACTCGATCAACGACACCATCGTCGTCTTCGACCGCCTGCGCGAGAACTTCCCGAAAATGCGCAAGAGCATCGAGTCAGAAGTGATGAACAGATCGATCAACCAGACCATGTCGCGCACGATCATCACCTCCGGCACCACCTTGTTCACGGCGCTGGCATTGGTCATCTTTGGCGGCGATGCGCTCTACGGCTTTTCGCTGACCCTGCTGCTGGGCATTATCGTCGGTACGTTCTCCTCGATCTATATTGCCTCGGCCCTGTCGATGGACATGGGGCTCAAGCGCCGGGACATGCTCAAGATCGACGACCGTGAGCGTATCCGGCCGGCGGAAGACAGCGCCCCCTGATGATGGATTGCGGCACTTGTTTTTGACCACATGTGAAAAGCCCGCCGAATCGGCGGGCTTTCTTCTGGACGCCAAGCGGTGGTGTCCTCTGGCTCACTGGTGGCTCAATCGGGGCGAGAGCCCGCCTGGTAGGCCTGATCGGCCTTGCTGATGGCCTGCAGCATTACATGAGCCAGTTTGGGGTTGGCACAGATGACATTGCCGTTGACAAGGTAGTCATCGCTGCCACGGTGATCGACCACCACGCCGCCGGCCTCGCGCACCAACAGCACGCCAGCGGCGATATCCCAGGGTTGGAGGTCGAATTCCCAGAAGCCATCGAAGCGGCCGGCGGCGACATAGGCCAGATCCAGTGCGGCCGATCCCGGGCGGCGGATGCCGGCCAGTGGGCCATGCAAGGCCTTGAGGGTTGCGAGGTAACGATCGAGATTCTGACCTTCTCGGAACGGGATGCCGGTACCGAGCAGGGCGCCGTCAAGACCCTTGCGTGACGAGACGCGGATGCGGCGATTGTCGAGGAAGGCCCCTGCGCCACGCGTGGCTGTGAACAGCTCCTGGTTCACTGGGTTGTAGATCACCCCCAGCTCCAGGCGGCCGCGGTATTCCAGTGCGATCGAGACGGCATAATGGCCGACGCCATGCAGGAAGTTGGTGGTGCCGTCGAGCGGATCGATGATCCAGCGGTATTCGGCGTCCTTCTGTCCGCCCGCACCGCTCTCCTCGGCCAGAATGGCGTGGCTGGGATAGGCGCGCTGGAGCGTGTCAATGACTGCCGCCTCCGCCTGGTAATCGACCTCGCTGACGAAATCATTGCGTGTTTTCGATTCGACCGTCAGATCGGTCACGCGGTTCTGGTTGCGAGAGATAATGCGGCCGGCTGCGCGAGCGGCACGCACGGCGATAGTAAGCATGGGGTGCGGCATAATGATCGGATCGGCTCAAGGAGCGAATGGTGGATGACGGGTCGTGGCAGAGGGTATCGTCCCGCCCGTCAGGCATGCCCGGGCCGGTCGATCGGGTCGCGATGCCCGGTCGTGTCCCGTATCCCGGATCTGGAATTATACGCGTAAACATCCCCATGTCAGCCATGAAGCCGTCTCCACCCTCCCTGTCACCCCACACCGCTGCTCGCCTGCTCGACCGGATCGAGGTGGTCCTGTGCCAGACATCGATGGCCGAGAACCTCGGTGCAGCAGCCCGTGCGATGAAGACCATGGGGCTATCACGGCTGGTGTTGGCCGCACCCAAGACGGCCATCGACGACAAGGCCCGATCTGTGGCTACTCATGCCATCGAGGTGCTCGAGCAGGCCCGGGTGGTCGACTCGGTCGGCGAGGCCGTGGCGGATTCGGTGGCTGTCTGGGCGGCCAGTGCTCGGTCACGCAGTCTGGCCCTGCCACTCCTTGATGGTCGAGCCGCAGCAACCGAGATCACCCGTCAGGCACAGTCGATCCCCGCCAAGTCGGCTGGCCGGATCAGCATCCTGTTTGGCGCTGAGCGCACTGGATTGACCAATGAGGAGCTGGCCGTGGCTGATCGCCTGCTCGCGCTGCATGCCAATCCGGACTACCCGGTACTCAACCTCGCTCAGGCGGTGCAACTGGTGGCCTATGAAGTCTTTCATGCCGCTCTGTCTATCCCGGAGGCACTGCCATCGAGTAACGATCCACCAGCCAGCCGGGCGGAGCTTGCTACACTTTGCGCCCGCCTCGAGAGCGCCCTGAAGACGCGCGACTTTTTCCCGGGTGAAGAGGAAGGCGAACGGGAACGACACGCACGGCGCCTGATGCGGCGGGTGCGGCTGGTGCTCAACCGTGCCGAACCGCGCCATGACGAATTGCAGATCCTGCAAGGCATGCTCAGCGCACTGATTCATGCGCCACGCGGTTGGAGTGAATGAGAGCCATTCTGGAGTGATTTGATGGGTTGGTGGAAAACGATTCTCGATGACGTGGATAGCGTGTTCGCCCGTGATCCAGCCGCACGTAACCGTAGGGAGGTCGTCCTGACCTATCCGGGGCTGCACGCTGTCTGGTGGCATCGGGTGGCCCATGCCCTCTGGCGGCGGAACTGGCGTCTGCTCGCACGGATGATCTCGAACGTCAGCCGCTGGCTCACCGGTATCGAGATTCACCCTGGAGCTCGCATCGGGCGCCGATTCTTCATCGATCACGGCATGGGCGTGGTGATCGGTGAGACGGCCGAGATCGGCGACGACTGCACGCTGTACCACGGGGTGACCCTCGGCGGGACGACGTGGAGCGAAGGCAAGCGTCACCCGACGCTTGGCGATGGCGTGGTGGTTGGCGCCGGCGCCAAGATCCTCGGACCCATTACGATTGGTGCCGGCGCGCGGGTGGGCTCCAATGCGGTGGTACTCAAAAACGCACCGGCTGGTGCCACCCTGGTCGGCATCCCGGCCCGGATGGTCGAGCAGCGTATCGAGGAAAGTGCAATCAAGCGCCGGGTCGCCCAGCGACTGGGTTTCGACGCCTATGGCGTTGCGCATGACATGCCGGACCCGGTGGCCGAGGTGGTCGACCGGCTGCTCGATCATGTCCAGGCGGTTGATAGCCAACTCGACGAGATGGCCGAGGCGCTACGCTCGTTGGGCGTGGAAGTCTCCCGGCGGCCTCGTTCAAGCCTGGATGGCTGCTATCTTGATGAGGAGGGAGTCATCGACTGCCCGCCCGCGGGGTCGGACCAGAACAACCCGTCTTCGCCTCCCTGAGATCAGCGTTCATGTACAGTATTAGTCCGCATGACTATCATGTGGCGTGTTGTTTGCTTGAGCAGACTACTGGGAATCGATTGTTTTGGCGGTGCTTCTCGCGCCTGCCGGGAGGTTTGCAATGAGGCTGACGACCAAGGGGCGTTATGCCGTTATGGCCATGCTGGACCTGGCCATTCATGATCACGGCCAGCCCACGCCCCTGGCGGATATCGCGGAACGGCAGTCACTGTCGCTTTCCTATCTTGAGCAGCTGTTCGCTCGGTTACGCCGCAATCAACTGGTCGGCAGCGTGCGGGGACCCGGTGGCGGTTACCAGCTGGCCCGTGAGCCGGCGCATATCAACATGGCAGAAATCATCCACGCGGTTGACGAGGAGATTGACGTCAGCGGTTGTGGCGGTCGGGGCGATTGCCAGGACGGCAGCAGGTGTCTGCCACACAACCTGTGGATGGGACTATCGGCACAGATCCAGCAGTTTCTCGAGTCGATCTCGCTAGCCGATCTGGTCGATCAGCCTGATGTGCTTGAACTTGCCGCCGATCAGGACGGGCGCCTGCAGCAGGTTCGTGGCCAGCGTGATGCCGCTGCCGCTGCGGGCATGCGGGGCGTCGGGTCCTGAGCGAGGGCCTCCATCTCCTGAATCCTGCCGCCGCGACCTGGCCCGGCGCGTATGCGTGGATTGTTTCCCGGGGTCTGGGGTAGACTATTCCGCCTCGCGGTTTCCTGTCTTGGCAGGTAGACAGGCAGCTGTTTTCCAATTTGAATTTCAGTTTCACTGGGCTGGGTCAAGCCGCCCTATCAGGAGAGTACCTCATGGCCGTAGAACGCACCCTTTCGATCATCAAGCCCGATGCCGTGGCCAAGAACGTGATTGGTCAGATCATCGCTCGTTTCGAGGATGCCGGCTTGTCGGTGGTCGGTGCACGGCTGATGCAACTGACCCGCGAACAGGCCGAGGCCTTCTATGCGGTGCACAAGGAGCGCCCGTTTTTCGGTGAGCTGGTCGACTTCATGATCTCCGGCCCGGTGTTCGTACAGGTGCTCGAGGGCAAGGACGCCATCGTCAAGAATCGTGACTTGATGGGGGCGACCAATCCCAAAGAAGCTGATCCGGGTACCATCCGTGCAGACTTTGCCGAGTCGATCGATGCCAACGCAGTACACGGCTCTGACAGCCCGGAGACGGCGCGCACGGAAATCGAATTTTTCTTCAAGCCCGACGAGCTGGTCAGCCGCTAATCGCGTTGGCATGGCGTCGGGTCGACCAGGGGACCTCTGCATGGCCGCGACCGACGAACGCATCAACTTGCTGGGCTTGTCGCCCAGCCGTTTGCGTGCCTGGTTTGCCGAGATTGGCGAGAAGCCCTTTCGTGCCAACCAGGTGCTCAAATGGGTACACCAGCGCCAGGTCGATGATTTTGACGCAATGACCGATCTGGCCAAAGGCCTGCGCGAGCGGCTCAAGGAGATCGCCTGCATCCGGCCGCCCGAGATCGTGCTCGATCAAAAGTCAGCAGACGGTACGCGCAAGTTCCTGCTGGACACCGGTGGCGGCAACTCGGTGGAGATGGTCTACATCCCCGAGGATGATCGCGCGACCCTCTGCATTTCCTCTCAGGTGGGCTGTTCGCTTACCTGCACGTTCTGCTCTACCGGCCGGCAGGGCTTCAACCGCAACCTGACGACTGCCGAGATCATTGGTCAGATCTGGCTTGCCGAACGGCTGGTTGAGCGACGCCTGCCGAGCGGCAAGGCAATCAGCAATGTGGTCTTCATGGGCATGGGTGAGCCGCTGCTGAACGAGCAGGCGGTGATCGATGCCGCCGAGCTGTTGCTCGACGATCATAGCTACGGGCTGTCCAAGCGGCGGGTGACCATCTCGACTTCGGGCATCGTCCCGGCGATTGATCGCTTGCGTGAGCGTCTGCCGATTGCATTGGCCATCTCCCTGCACGCATGCAACGATGAGCTGCGCGACGAGCTGGTGCCGATCAACCAGAAATACCCGCTCGACCAACTGATGGCCGCCTGCGACCGTTACGCCCAGGTAGTGCCACATGGGGCGATCATCTACGAATACGTGATGATCCAGGGCAAGAACGACACGCTTGAGCATGCCGAGGAGCTGATTGCCCTGCTGGGACCGCGCCGCGAGCAGGCCAAGGTAAACCTGATCCCTTTCAACCCGTTCCCGGGCTCGGGCTACGAGCGCTCATCGCGCAACCGCATCGTGCAGTTCACCAAGCGGCTGCAGGATGCGGGTATTGTCACTGTGGCGCGCAAGACTCGTGGTGATGACATTGATGCGGCTTGTGGGCAGCTCGCCGGCCAGGTGGCCGATCGGTCCCGACGCTCCGATCGACTGGCCCGAATGGGGCTGGATCGTGCTGTGGTCGAGGTCACCCGATGAATTGGCCTGCAATGACTTGGCGCGGGTTGTTGCTGTATGGCGTGATCGCCCTGGCCCTGACCGGCTGCGCGACCATCGATGGGACCGGCGATGGAGCCATCGAGCGCGGTTATGGTCCGAATCGAGAGGCCGCGAAGGTCAACACCGAGCTGGCCGCGGGCTATATGCGCGAAGGACAGATCAAGGTGTCGGTGGAAAAGGCGGAGCGCGCGATCGCCTTCGATGACAGCTATGCGCCTGCCCAGCATGTTTATGCCCTGCTGATGGCGCAGCTGGGCGAGGACGACAAGGCCCGGCGTGCGTTCGCCCGCGCCGTACGCCTGGACGGCGACAACCCGGATCTGGCCAACAATTACGGCGGCTTTCTCTGCTCGCAGGGCGATTACGATCAGGCCCAAGCAATGTTTCACCGCGCCTACAGCGATCCGCTGTACCAAACACCCGGGTTTGCCCTGGTCAACTCGGGGCGCTGTTATCTGGAGGCTGACCAATCGTCACGAGCCTTGGCGCAGTTCCGCACTGCCCTCGATAAAGGGGCCCGGCAGCCGGCCGCCCTGCTGGGGCTAGCACAGGCCCTTTACGCGACCGGCGAGCCGCAGAAGGCCGCCGAGGCCATGCGTCGTTACGAAGCGAGCCATCGACATACGCCGGAATCGTTGCAGACGGCCATCACCATTGACCAGGCCCTGGGTGATGAGCAGGCGCTGAAGAATCACCGCCTGATCCTGCGTGGCCGATTCCCCGAATCACCGGAGGCCCAAGCACTTGAACAGGGAGGCAGTCGATGAGCGAACAGGATCGGCAGAAGCCGACCTTCGGTAGCCAGCAGCGCGAGCCGGATGAGGTGATGTCGTTGGGGCAGGAGTCAGCCGGCCCGAGCGTGGGCGAGCGCATCCGTCGAGGCCGTGAGGCCGCCGGCCTGAGCGCGGCCGACTTGGCTCAGCCGTTGAATCTCGATCTGAAGGTGGTCGAGCGGGTCGAGCGCGACCAGCTTGATGCCGTGCCCGGCCGTCCTTACATCCTCGCCTATCTGCGCAGCTGGGCGGAGCTGCTGGGGCTGGATGCCGAGGCGCTGATCGCGCAGTACAACGCCCAACAGGCGCCGGATAGCGGGGCCGCCCAAGGCGGCGTCCACCCAACACTGGATGTGATGGATTCACGTGGTGGCGGGCTCGGCTCGCGGCTGATCGGCTGGGTGGTCATTCTGTTGCTGATCGTGCTGGCGGGCATCGGTCTGGCGCGGCTTGACAGCGAGAGGATCCAGGCATGGTGGTCTGGTCAACACGGCGACTCGGCCGAGGACGAATCGCTGGTCGTCGGAGCAGCCAGCCCGGACCCTGCAGCGACCGAGTGGAGTCTTGAACCACCACCAACACCGTCTGCCGAGCCTGCCTCCGAGCCGATAGCGGCCACGACTCGCCTGCCTGAGCAGCGACTGGTGGCAATCGATCGAACAGAGGATGCAGATGCCGCCGAGATCGACACCGCTCCGACCGAGGACAGCGTATCGACTGATCAGGTTGCCGATGTCCCGGTACTGCTGCTGCGAGCCACGCAGGCCGACAGCTGGATCGAGGTGCGTGATGGCAAGGGTGAGCGACTGATGTACGACGTACTGGCTGCCGGTGAAGAACGCTCGTTTTTCGAGGTTGAAGGGCCCTTCTCATTGGTGCTGGGCCACCCGGACGGAATGGAAGTGGAATACAAAGGTGAGTCAGTGGTGCTGGACGCGCCGGGTGATACCACCGGCGTCTTGCGCACCACGGTGGGGAGTTCATGAGTTTTCAACCAGTTCCGGTGACGCGCCGCCTGTCGCGCCGCATCCAGGTCGGGTCTGTGGCCGTGGGCGGCGATGCGCCGATCAGCGTCCAGTCGATGACCAATACCGATACCTGCGACGTCGAGGCCACCGTCGCGCAGATCGAACACCTCGCCGCCGCCGGGGCAGACCTCGTGCGTGTGTCCGTGCCCAGCATGGAGGCTGCCGAGGCCTTCGGCCGGATCAAGTCGCGTGTGTCCATACCGCTGATTACCGACATCCATTTCGACTATCGCATCGCCCTGCGAGTGGCTGATCTCGGTGCCGACTGCCTGCGCATCAATCCAGGCAATATCGGCCGCGAGGATCGCGTGCGCCAGGTGATTGACTCGGCCCGCGATCATGGCATCCCACTGCGGATCGGCGTCAATGCCGGTTCGTTGGAGAAGGATCTGCAGCAGAAATACGGCGAGCCGACCCCGGATGCACTGGTCGAATCCGCGCTGCGGCATATCGACATCCTCGATCGGCTCGACTACCCCGAGTTCAAGGTTTCACTCAAGGCCTCCGACGTCTGGATGACGGTGGCCGCCTACCGCAAGCTGGCCGAGCAGATCGAGCAGCCGCTGCACCTGGGCATCACCGAGGCGGGTGGCCCGCGTGCCGGTGCGGTCAAGTCAGCCGTCGGTCTGGGCATGCTGTTGGCTGAGGGCATCGGTGACACCTTGCGGGTCTCGCTGGCTGCCAACCCGATCGAAGAGATCAAGGTCGGCTGGGACATCCTCAAGTCACTCAAGCTGCGCAGCCGTGGCGTGAATCTGATCGCCTGCCCGTCCTGTGCCCGCCAGGAATTCGACGTGATCAAGACCGTCAACGCCCTGGAAGAGCGCATCGAGGACATCGATATTGCCATGGACGTGGCCGTGATCGGCTGTGTGGTCAATGGGCCCGGTGAGGCCCGCGAGGCGGCCATTGGTCTGACCGGCGGCAAGCCCAACCTCCTGTACGTGAACGGCAAGCCCGAACGCAAGCTGTCCGAAGACGAGCTGGTCGACCAGCTCGAGCGAACCATTCGCGAGCGTGCCGCGCGGGAAAAGGCTGCCCATGAACACGCCCACGCCGCTGACGACAGATAACCTCGATCCCACCACGATGAGCAAGACACCCAAAAGCATCCGGGGCATGCACGACGTGCTGCCCGACGACACGCCTGCCTGGCAGCGATTGGAAGCGGCGTTACGCGATACGGCCGCCGCCTTCGGCTACGAGGAGATCCGCATGCCGATCGTCGAGCATACCGGGCTGTTCGCCCGGGCAATCGGCGAGGTGACCGACATCGTCGAAAAAGAGATGTATACCTTCGAGGACCGTAACGGCGACTCCTTGACCTTGCGGCCCGAGGGCACCGCTGGCTGCGTGCGCGCCTGCCTGCAGCACGGCCTCATCCACAATCAGCAGCGCCGCCTGTGGTACAGCGGGGCAATGTTTCGCCACGAACGCCCACAGAAAGGGCGTTACCGGCAGTTCCACCAATTTGGTGTCGAGACCTTCGGCGTGGCGGGCCCGGAGCTGGAAGTCGAACTGATCCAGATGGCCGCATCATTGTGGCGACGCCTTGGTATCGCAGACGTCCGCCTGGAGATCAATACCCTCGGGCAGCCCGAGGCTCGTGCCCGCCATCGTCAGGTGCTGATTGAGTATCTCGAGGCACACAGCGACCAGCTCGACGAGGAGGCGCGTCGCCGCCTGCATGAGAACCCGCTGCGGGTTCTCGACAGCAAGAATCCGGCAATGCAGCCGATCCTTGAGGCCGCGCCCAAGTTGATCGACTATCTGGACGAGGAGTCGGCCACCGATTTCGAAAAGGCCTGCGAGCTGCTCGACACGCTCGGTATTCCGTACCGCGTCAACCCACGGCTGGTGCGCGGGTTGGACTACTACAACAAGCTGGTATTCGAGTGGGTCACCGAGTCGCTCGGCGCCCAGGGCACGATTTGCGCCGGCGGTCGCTACGACGGGCTGGTCGAACAGCTGGGCGGACGCGCCACGCCTGCCGCCGGCTTTGCAATCGGGATCGAGCGGCTGCTGTTGCTGGCCGAGACGCCGGCCGAGACTGGTCGCGCCGATTTGTACGTGGTCGTGCCGGAGGTCGCCCGCCAGGGGGCGGCCCTGCGTCTGGCCGATACGCTGCGGCGGACCTTGGCCGGCCGGCGGGTGCAGTGTAATCTCGACGGCGGCAGCCTCAAGGCGCAGTTCAGGCGCGCTGATCGCAGTGGAGCCGAGATGGCCCTGATCGTCGAAGACGAGGCGGGCGAGCAGGTTTCAGTCAAGCCCCTGCGAGGCGACGGCGAACAGCAGACGATCACGGCCGACGCCCTGGGCAGCCTGCTGGCCACCTGACCAGGGAGCCCCTGAACAATTCAGCCGCATGCCGCCGAAGCCGTCACTGAGTTTGGCCTGACCTGGCATGGCTTGGCTTGGAACACAGACCATCCGTCCATCGCGAATGATCGGGTGGATTGACAAGGACAACGCCTTGATCACGAACACGCCCGACAGCCACAGACGTGGCAGAATTGTTCGGGCTTTAACATTTTTCGGGACAACTTTCGGGAACCCTTATGGTCGCCTCAGACGAAGAACAAATCGACCGCCTCCGTGACTGGTGGTCAGAAAACGGTCGGACCGTAATTGCCGGTCTGGTGCTTGGCGTCGCGGCCCTGCTTAGCTGGCAGGGCTGGCAGGCCTGGCAGGACAATCGCATCGCGTCGGCCTCCGCCGCCTTCGCCCAGCTCGAACAGATGGCAGCCCGAGGTCAGGGCGACGTGGTCGAGCGCGCCGAGATCGTGGCCACCGCCCATCGCGGCAGCAGCTATGCGGCACTGGCCTGGTTGATGGGCGCTGCGGCGGCGGTCGAGAACAATGACCTGGCCACGGCCGTTGCCTACCTGGAGCAGGCCCGCGAGAGCGCCGGCCGGGAGGCGCTGATCGCCACGATCGATTTGCGATTGGCACGAGTTCTTTGGGCCCAGGGCAAGCACCAGCAGGCACTGGATCGTCTGGCCGTGCCGCCAGCCGGCTTCGAGGGCCTGTTCGCCGAACTTCGAGGTGATGTATTGGCTGATCAGGGTGATTGGGTCGCGGCCCGCCAGGCCTACGAGCAGGCGGTGGCGACAGACAGCGGCAACGGGCTGCTGCGCATGAAGCTCGACAGCTTGCCGGCCGCCAAACCGGCCGCATCATGAAGGCGACAGCAGCGACTCGCTCGCTGAATCGCTGGGATCAGTCGATCGCTGTGGCCGGCATGGTTCTGGCCATGGCCCTGACCATGGCCTTGGCCGGCTGCTCGGCCCCGCGCGAGCTGGTCAAGCCGACCCCGCTGACCGAGATCAGCAACGACCACCCACCGCGGGTGATCTGGAGCAAGCCCTCGGGTGGTGAGCAGAAGAGCAGTCTGATTGCGATTGCTCCAATCGAGGACGACGGTCGGCTGTTCGTTGCCGGTCCGGGCGGTGAAGTCATCGCCTACGCACTCGATTCGGGCAACCGGCTGTGGTCGAAGAGCCTTGACGCGGACCTGAGTACCGGCGGTGGAGCCGGTGATGGCCTGGTAGTCTTCGGGGCCGATGACGGTCGCGTATTCGCGCTCGAGGCCGAGACTGGTGCACTCCGCTGGGAGACCAGCATTCGCAGTTCCGTGGATGCAGCCCCCTCCGTGGGCTTCGGCGACGTGGCCCTGCGCGGCCGCGACGGCACCCTGGCCGTGCTGGATGCCGAAAGCGGTGAGCTCCGCTGGCGCCAGTCACGCAGTCAACCGCCGTTGACGTTGCAGGGACAAGGTCGCGTGCTGATGTTCCCGGATGCGCTGGTCGCCGGCTTTGATGATGGCACATTGGCCGCCTACGCCCGCGAGGACGGACAGGAAGTGTGGAGCCAGACGGTGGCCGTGCCGACTGGCCGCACCGATGTCGACCGCATGGTGGATATTGATGGTACGCCCATGTTTGCCGAGGGCGTCTTCTATGCCGCCAGTTACCAGGGAAAGCTGGTGGCGCTCGCTGCCCAGGGGGGACGTGAGCTGTGGTCGCGCAATTTTTCCAACACCAACAGCATTGCGACCGACGCCAACGCGCTGTATCTGAGCGATGCCGATAGCGTGGTCTGGGCGATCGATCGCCGCAGCGGCGACGCCCTCTGGCGCCAGGCGGATCTGGCCCATCGTGGTTTGACTGGCCCGGCGCTGATCAATGGCTATCTCGTGGTCGGTGACCACGAGGGCTATCTACACGTGCTTTCTGCCAACAGCGGGGCGCTGGTCGGCCGTGCTGCCTGGCGTGCCCCGCTGATTGACCCGATCCTGCATGTCGACGGCCGTGGCGTAGCGGTGACCCGTGACGGCAAGGTGCGGGTGTTTACGCTTGATTGATTCCGTTTCGGCGGCCGCTACCTGGATGAGTTTGACGTCGCTATGAAACCCGTGCTCGCTTTGGTCGGCCGCCCCAACGTGGGCAAGTCGACCCTGTTCAACCAGCTCACCCGCAGCCGTGATGCCCTGGTGGCCGACTATCCCGGTCTGACCCGCGATCGTCAGTACGGCACGGCCAGTTTTGAGGGTCGTGACTGGCTGGTGATCGACACGGGCGGCCTGACCGGCGAGCGCGGCGGCATCGAGGCGTTGATGCAGGAGCAGGCGTGGCTGGCGGTCGAGGAGGCCGACCTGGTCGCCCTGCTGGTCGATGGCCGCGCGGGGCTCACCGCCGCTGACGAACAGATCGCCACTGAGCTGCGCCGCACCGGCAAGCCGGTGCTGCTGGTGGTCAACAAGATCGATGGTGTTGATGAGGCCGAGATACAGGCAGAGTTCTGGGCGCTGGGCATGGGTGAGCCCGTCTATATCACCGCCAGCCATGGCCGCGGCATCGGTGACCTGCGGGAGCGGCTTGAGGCGATGCTGCCCGAATCGTTCGACAGCGCACCGACCGAGGAGGCCGAAGATGGCCAGATCACGGTGGCCCTGGTAGGACGTCCCAATGTGGGCAAATCCACCCTGACCAACCGGTTTTTGGGTGAGTCACGCGTGCTCGTCTTCGACCAGCCGGGCACGACCCGTGATTCGATCAGGATTCCGTTCGAACGGGATGGCAAATCCTACACGCTGATTGACACCGCCGGGGTACGACGCAAATCGCGTGTTGGTGAGGCAGTCGAGAAATTCAGCATCATCAAGACCCTGCAGGCGATTGACGCGGCGAACGTGGTCATTCTGGTGCTGGATGCGCATATCGGCATCACCGAGCAGGATCAGCATCTGCTGGGGTTTATCCATGACCGTGGCCGAGCGCTGGTGATCGCGGTGAACAAGTGGGACGGGCTGGAAAGTGATGTGCGCGCGCGGGTCAGCACGGAGATCGAGCGCAAGCTCGGTTTCATCAACTACGCCGAGATCCATCGCATCTCTGCATTGCACGGCACTGGCGTCGGGCACTTGTTTGAGAGCGTCGATCAGGCCTATGCCGCAGCCATGCGCTCGCTTTCGACCAATGCACTCACCCGCACCCTGGAGGCGGCGGTCGAGCAGCACCAACCGCCATTGGTCCATGGGCGGCGTATCCGCCTGCGCTACGCCCATCAGGGCGGCAGCAACCCGCCGGTGATCGTCATCCACGGCAAGCAGACCAAACGCCTGCCGGGTCATTATCACCGCTACCTCGAGTCGTATTTCCGTAAAGAATACGACCTGAAGGGCACACCTATCCGGATCGAGTTCCGCACTGACACCAACCCTTACGAGGGCCGGATCGACCGGCGCACGCCACTGCAGAAAATCAAGCAGAAGAGGGCCGAGGCCAGACGACAGTCACGTCACCGTGACAAGAAATGAACGGCTCCAGGCCAGCCGATACCACGAACGGAGCGGGAAACGCTCAAAGCGGATGGGCCGCCGCCCGCTGAAGCGGTCATGGTGACCGTCACCCCCCACCGGTCCGCCAGTCGATCGGGCCAAGACCGTACGACTGCAAGAACCCATTGATGCGCGAGAAAGGATTGGAGCCGAAGAAACCGCGGTAGGCGGACAGGGGCGAGGGGTGGGGGCTCTTGATGACGAGGTGTTCGGGGCGGTGGATATAGCGAGCCTTTTGCTGCGCCTGCGCACCCCAAAAGACAAACACGATCGGACGCGCCTGCTCGGCGAGCACCCGGATGGCCGCATCGGTCAGTTGCTCCCAGCCCCAGCCACGATGGGATGCCGGCTGGCCGGAGGCGACGGTGAGCACGGCGTTCAACAACAGCACGCCCTGGTCGGCCCAGTGGGTAAGGTCGCCGTTGTGGTTCTCGATACCCAGATCATCGGCCAGCTCCTTGAAGATATTGAGCAGGGACTTGGGCAACGGCCGTACCTCAGGGCGCACCGAGAAGCACAGTCCATTGGCATGCCCCGGCGTGGGGTAAGGATCCTGCCCGAGGATCACTACCCGCACCTGGTCCAGCGGGGTGTGGTTGAAGGCGCGAAACCACTCATCCGGCTTGGGATGAATCATCGTGCCGGCGCGGCCCTCAGCTAGCAGGCGCTGGCGCAACGCATGCATGGAGTCGTCCAGCAATACCGGAGCGAGCGCCTTACGCCAGCCCGGCTCCATCTGTACGCGTTTGAGAGCATCTTGAGTCATAAGCACCTCATGAAACCGCCATGGGCCGCCCGAGTACAAGAAGCCCCGAAGCAAGCGAGCACGCAACACCGCAATCGGGTGGCACAGTTTTCATGGCATCAACCGATCGATGCGCCAGCCATCGCCGTCACGCACATAGACGAAGCGATCGTGCAGCCGCGAAGCCCGGCCTTGCCAGAACTCCCACTCACGCGGCACCACCCGGTAGCCGCCCCAATCGGGATTCCGCGGCACCTCGCCTTCCGGGTAACGCACGGCCATCTCGGCAAAACGCGCCTCCAGCGCCTGGCGTGACTCGATCGGCGCACTCTGGGTGGAAGTAATCGCCGCCAGTCGTGATCCACGTGGGCGCTGCTGGAAGTAGGCCTCGTCATCGGCATCACTGAGGCGCTCGACCGTACCGACGACGCGCACCTCGCGGTCGTCTTCCGGCCAGTAGAAGGTCAATGCGGCGCGCGGGTTGGCGGTCAGCTCCTGGCCCTTGCGGCTGCGGGTATCGGTATAGAAGCACAGACCACGGGCATCGAAATGCTTCAACAACACATACCGTGCCGACGGCCAGCCATCGGCCGAGGCAGTTGCGAGACAGGCAGCGGTGGGATCGAAATTGCCCGCCTCACGCGCGGCAGCCAACCAGCTTGCCAACTGGTCGACCGGATCAGGGGCCAGATCACGGCGATGCAGCTCGCCATGCAGGTAATCGCGTCGGTCGGCACGGTGATCGTATTCGCCTGCCATGGATGCTCCCGAGGGGGTCTCTGGTCGTCAATGAATGCCGTGCGAGACTATAAGGCAAGCCAACCCGACGTTTCCAGAGACAAACCATCCACCAAACCAAGGATCACGACACGATGACCCGACCGCTACACCTGTTCCTGTTCCATGGCCTCGGTGCCGACGGCGATGACCTCGCCCCCGTCAGCGACCTACTGACCGAACGCGTGGCACTCAAGGATCACCATTGGGTGGTCCACCGCCCGGATGCGCCAGTCGCGCCGGTAACGCTCAATGGCGGCATGCCCATGCCCAGCTGGTTTGACCTGCTGCCGGAGGCCGACGGCGGCATCCGCGCCGACAGCGACGCTCTGTCCCGCATCACCACCGAGCTGCAACAGAAGATTTCCGACCAGGTCGGTGACGATCCCTACATCATCGGCGGCTTCTCGCAAGGCGGCGTGCTCGCCGCCCGG
Source organism: Halothiobacillaceae bacterium (assembly GCA_041676845.1). Lineage (GTDB taxonomy): Bacteria > Pseudomonadota > Gammaproteobacteria > Halothiobacillales > Halothiobacillaceae > Guyparkeria. The sequence continues at coordinate 272,798 of JBAYRD010000003.1, forward strand.
CTGGCACTGGCCCTGCCGCGCCCGCCGCTGGCCGTGATCCTGCTCTCCACCTGGCTGCCTGCTCCCGAGCAGATCGAAAGGCCCAGCGACGGCCGCGACCCCGCGGTGTTCATTGGTCACGGCAAATACGACTCCCTGATCCCGGTGCGCGCCGCCAGCACGCTGAACACCTTTCTCACCGACTGTGGCCTGAGCAATATCACCGAGCGGCATTATCCAGTTGAGCACGGCATTCTGCCGCAGGAGCTGGAAGACATTTCAAACTGGCTTCTCAAACATCTTCCATGCCACTAAGAACGCTCTACATCGAGTCACCCAGGCAACCATCAGGGCTTTTACCCAGCTCAGACGCCAAGCTGCGGTGCTAGCTACTCCTGCAAAAAGCTCCGTTCCAAACAGTTTCCATAGAACTACTGCACCACCATCGAGAACACCATTGCAAATGACCACCTCTCCAGCCACCCATCAGGTCCGACATGTGATCTTGGCACTTATCGCACTGATGCTGGTTGCTTTAAACTTACGCCCGGCACTAACCAGCGTTGGTCCGGTGTTACGCACACTCGGCGATAGTCTGTCACTAGACTCAACTGGCCAGGGCGTGCTTAACACTTTGCCTGTTCTATTTCTGGGCATTGCAGCACCTTTAGCTCCTTGGGCTGCTCGCCGACTAGGTGTTGAGCAGGCGGTTTTTTTAGCTATTGTATTGTTGGGAATCGCCTTGGCTGCTAGGCCTTATATTGGCGTTACCGGCCTGTTTATCGGCACCGCCATTGCCGGTGGCTGTATTGGTATAATCAATGTATTGCTGCCGGGTATCGTCAAGCGTGACTTTCCCAACCATGTCAGCCTATTGACTGGTGTGTACACTGCAGTCTTGTGTATTGGTGCAGCACTGGCCTCAGCCACGGTTGAGCCACTTCGCCAAGTGTTTGATAACGACTGGCAGTTGGCTTTGGCCGTATGGATGATTCCTGCCGCTATTGCAGCGGTGGCCTGGTGGACGCAGCTTCAGAAACATCCGACATCCACAGAGCCTGTGGTGACGTTAAGAAAATCTCTTTTCCGAGATGCCCTAGCTTGGCAGATTGCCATTTACATGGGGCTGCAGTCTTCATTGGCTTATACGGTTTTTGGCTGGCTGCCCACCATTCTTCAGGATCGTAGGATAGATGTCGTTACTTCTGGCATAGCTACATCCTTATCGATCATGGTGCAGGTAATCACGGCAATCATGGCCCCCTGGATTGCTAGTTATATGCGTGACCAGCGGTTCATGATTGTATTTGTTGTTCTGTTAACCATGGCTGGGCTTGCTGGATGCTTTTATGATGACACAGGCCGTATGTGGTTCTGGGCGGTCATACTTGGGCTTGGGCAGGGCGGTAGTTTCAGCATGGCGCTAACATTATTGGCGGTCCGTGCTCGGACACCAAAGATAGCTGCCCGTCTATCTGGCATGGCTCAAGGCCTGGGATATACGTTGGCAGCGATCGGGCCCTTATTTGTCGGTGTGCTGCATGGCATGACCAACAGCTGGGAAATCGCTGGCTTATTCCTGTTGCTGATCGGCGCTGGCGCTATCATCGCCGGCATCGGAGCGGGGCGAAATCTATATGTATTGGAAAATTAAGATGTAACAGAAAAATGGGTCAGAGCCTCTGGCCCCGCCTGTTCCCGTGCAGATACAGCTTCTGTCGCGCCATAGACTCAGCCTGGCAATATTTTGCCGTAGTTACACAGGCAGTCAGGCAATCTTGAACGCATCCAACGCCGCCCGGGCATCGACAGCACGGGCCCGGACGCGATTAGGTGCGGTGCCGCCAGGCAGGTCGCGGGCGGCCATGGAGCCTTCGACGGTGAGTACATCAAAGACGTCTTCACCAATACGATCGGACAGGGCCTGCAGCTCGGCCAGCGGCAGGTCGGCGAGATCGCAGTCTTTCTCTGTCGCGTGGCGCACGGCGCGGCCGACGATTTCGTGGGCATCGCGGAAGGCCACGCCCTGGCGGACCAGGTAGTCGGCCAGATCGGTGGCGGTGGAGAAGCCCTGGCGGGCGGCGTCATGCATGCGTTCGCGGTTCGGAACAATCGCCGGGATCATGTCGGCAAAGGCGCGTAGCGAGCCCATCAGGGTGTCGACGGCATCGAAGACTGGCTCCTTGTCCTCCTGGTTGTCCTTGTTGTAGGCCAGCGGCTGGCTCTTCATCAGGGTGAGCAAAGAGAACAGGCTGCCGTAGACGCGACCGGTCTTGCCTCGCACCAGCTCGGGCACGTCGGGATTTTTTTTCTGCGGCATGATCGAGCTACCGGTGCAGAAACGGTCGGGCAGTTCGATGAAATTGAACTGCGCCGAGGTCCACAGCACCAGTTCCTCGCTCATGCGCGACAGATGCATCATCAGGATGGAGGCGGCGGCGAGGAATTCGATCAGGAAGTCGCGATCGGAGACCGCGTCGAGTGAGTTCTCGCTAATGCCGTCGAAACCCAGCTCCCGGGCCACCCAGTGGCGGTCGAGCGGATAAGAGGTGCCGGCGAGCGCGGCCGAACCTAGCGGCATGATATTGATGCGCTTTCTGGTGTCGATCAGGCGCTCGACGTCGCGCTCGAGCATGTCGTGCCAGGCGAGCAGATGGTGGCCGAAGCTAACCGGCTGGGCCACCTGTAGATGAGTGAAGCCGGGCATGACGGTGTCCGCCTCGGCCTCGGCCAGATCCACCAGCCCGCGACGCAGACGGTTGGCCTCGTGGATGATCGCGTCGACGGCGCGGCGCAGGAACAAGCGGATATCGGTAGCGACCTGATCGTTGCGCGAACGGCCGGTGTGCAGCTTCTTGCCGACCTCACCGATCGTTTCAATCAGGCGCGCCTCGATGTTCATGTGCACGTCTTCTAGCGCCACCGACCAGACCAGCTCACCACGCTCGATCTCGCCACGAATATCCTCGAGACCACGAACGATTTGTTTGCCCTCATCTTTGGTAATCACGCCGACGCGCGCGAGCATGCGGGCATGGGCAATCGAGCCGGTGATGTCCTCGTCATAGAGGCGCTGGTCGAAGTTGATCGAGGCGGTGAAGGCCTCGACGAAGGCGTCGGTGGGCTCGGAAAAACGGCCACCCCAGAGTTTGGCGGCCGGGTTGTCGTCGCGATCGGTCATGGCTGTCCTCGGAAAAGTGTACTCAGCAAGGAGTTGATGTTGAGTCGGCCACACTGGGCCGTCATCAGAACTTCGAAATGGCGCGAGTATATCGCAGCCAATGCGCGCAACCGGGGCGCGAATCGATTCGCGCCGAGCCTTGAGGCAAGATAGACGTGGCCCGGCCATTGACGCGCTAGGTTAATGCGCCAGATTGATGTGCCAGGCCGTTGACGCGAAAGGAGTCGCCCGCTTTGCAGCCGCAACTGAGCAATGAACCAACCCGAGAGACCGTCCGCGCCGGCGCGCTGCTGCCGGCCGCACTGCCGGCATTCTGCACGGCCCGAGTGATTTTGATCACGCTTGCGATGGGCGTGGCGCTATCAGTGCTGCTCTCCTTGGTCCCCGGTATCGGGGTGGATCGCTGGAACCACTTTGGCACCACCTTGTGGCTGGTCACCTGGGTCGCGCTGGTGACAGTGGCGTTGCTGTGCGCTGGGCGCCGCTGGCTCGAACGCCTGTCACTTCCCAGCTTGCTGACGACGGTCGTCATCCTGCTGCTCGCGGTGACGGCTGCCAGCAGCCTCGTCGCCCATGCTGTCCTTCAATCCATCGGTTGGGAGCCGCAGGAGACAGCCAACGAGTTTCTCATCTACAACCTCACCATCGCGCTGGTCGTCGGCCTGATCGGCATCTGGGTGTTTTCACTGCATTTGACGAATGCCCGTCAGATCAATGCCGCTGCCCAAGCCGAGCTGTCCGCGCTGCACGCTCGCATCCGGCCACATTTCCTCTTCAACAGCCTCAATACCGTCGCCGAGCTGATCCACGAGCGCCCCGATGCGGCCGAACAGGCGATTCTCGACCTCTCGCATGTGTTTCGGGCCGCGCTGGCTGCCGATGAGTTGGTCGGCCTGGAAGAAGAGGTCGAGCTGGCACGGCGCTATCTCGACCTTGAGCAATGGCGGCTGGGCGATCGATTGTGCGTCAATTGGCAGCTTCCCGCAGCGCTGCCGGACATTCGTCTGCCTGTACTGACCCTGCAACCACTGGTCGAGAATGCGGTGCGCCACGGCGTCGAGCGCCAGCAAACCCCTGGTCCCATCCACATCGAGTGTCAGGTCGGGCGTCGCTCGATCAGTCTGGTGATCGAAAACGATCTCGTTGCTGGCAACAGCCGACCAGATGAAGACAGAGATAACGGCATCGCGCTGGCCAATATCGCCGACCGGCTGGCGCTGGTCTTCGACGGTGCGGCCTCGCTGCGCGCCGGGCCAGTGGACAAGCGCTTCCGAGTCAAGCTGGTCATCCCCCGCCAAGGTCATCGGAGCCAGACTCAGAATCCGAGCGGCAGCTCCTCATGATGCGCGCACTGATCGTCGACGATGAACCACTGGCACGGCAGCGGCTCCGCCGTTTGCTGGACTCCCTTGGTGGGGTCGAGGTGATCGCCGAGGCCGGCAATGCGAATCAGGCTTGGGAGGCCATGCGACAGCTGCCGGATCTGGTATTTCTCGACATCGAGATGCCCGGCGAGGACGGCATCCATCTCGCGCACCGACTGCGCCAGATGGAGTTGCCGCCGGCGATCATTTATACCACCGCCCACGCCGACCGTGCCCTGCTGGCCAGCGAGACCGCTCCGGCGGGCTACCTGCTGAAGCCGATCGAACCCGCCGCCCTGCGTGCAGCAATCGACCGGTCCACGCAGCCAACCCGTAGTCTGCAGGCAACTCGGCCCACTTTGAGCGTCCGTCTTGGCCGCGAGGAGCTGCGCCTTGATGCCGAGCAGCTGATCGCCGCACTGGCCGAGGACAAGGCGACCCGGCTTCATTTCCTCGACCCGGCCGACGGGCGGCAACGCGAGGCCTGGATCGAGATGAGTCTCAATGAGCTCGAAACACGTTTTGATGGCCGTTTGTTGCGACTGCACCGCAACAGCCTGGCCAACCCCGACCACGTCATCTCGATCACCCAGGAAGAGGGTCGGTATCGCTGCCAGCTTCGTCTCCTCGACGAACCGCTGGCCATCAGTCGACGCGCCTGGCGTACGGTGCGCAACGCACTGACCCGACCGGATTAAAACAGGCCGAACGGCTCGATCCCGCAGCCCGGCACGGGCTTGAGGCAGAGACCCGGAACAAACAAGGACCACTCTTGTCCCACATGGCCCCTCGATCAGGGTATATCGTTGATCTGCCGAGGGAGCCCCATGACATTAGCATTCGCATCTATGCGACACTTGAACGTTTCCCACCTGCTCTGAATAAAAAGGAAATCGACGATGACGCACTGGTTCAATGAGCTCTGGTTCCTGACGCTGGAGGCAGCCCCCTGGCTGCTGCTGGGGTTGGTGATCGCGGCGCTGATCCAGGCGTTTTCCGATCGGTTGGCCATCGCTCGCTACCTCTCAGGCGAGTCCCTCGGGGCAACGGTGCGCGCGGCGCTGATCGGCGCGCCGTTGCCACTGTGTTCCTGTGGCGTCGTACCAGCCGTGCTCAGTCTGCGATCGGCGGGGGCCGGCCGTGGCCCGACCATGGCCTTCCTGGTCGCCACCCCCGAGACCGGGCCGGACTCGGTTACCGTCAGTTATGGGCTACTCGGTCCGGTATATGCCATCGCTCGTCCAATCGCGGCGATCACTGGCGCGATCGCCACCGGGCTGATCAGCGGACGGTTCGCCGGGCCAGAACCCGTCACCGCAACTGGTGGTGCCAGCGACGACTGTTGCAGCCCGAAGGTATCGCCCAGCAGCTGCTGTGACGCGGCTGAGGAGAGTAAGGTCGATTCCTGCTGTGACACGGACACGAGTACGGCCACTCCAGCATCCCCGGGCACCGGCGAACGCCTCGCCCGTGGCTTTGACTATGCCTTCGGCCAGGTACTGCTCGATATCGTGCCGTGGATGCTGTTTGGCCTGGTGGTCGCGGCCACCGCTGTGGTGTTGATCCCCGATGGGTTCTTCGACCAGTCGTGGGGACTGGTGGCCAGCTATCTGCTGATGGCCGTGATCGGCATCCCGATGTACGTCTGCGCGACCGCCTCGACCCCGATCGCGGCCGGGCTGCTGGTCGCCGGCATGTCACCGGGCGCAGCCCTGGTGTTCCTGCTGGCCGGTCCGGCCACCAACATCGGCTCGCTTGGTATCCTCAAGGGACATTTCGGCACCCGCCTCATTGGCCTGTACCTCGTCTGCGTGATCGGCATCGCCCTGATTGCCGGCATCGCCCTTGACCTGCTGTGGCGCCAGTTTGACTGGTCGCTGCCGCAATCAGCACCGGCAGGGCAGGCCTTGGCGACCGACTGGCTGAGTCTGGCGGCGCTGGTCGCGCTAATCGCGATCATCTCTCACGCCTACTGGCGTCGCTATCGAAAGAGCTAGGGAAGCCCGGACAAGAGCAGGGAAGGTATACCCCCATTAGCAGACAACCCGAAGAGCAAACATGACGAAGGTGCTAGGCGTGGGAACCGCCACGCTGGACATAATCAATGAACTCGACCACTACCCGGTGGAAGACAGCAAGCAGCGGGCGGCTGCGCAGCGGGTCGAGCTGGGCGGGAATATGGCCAACAGCCTGCGGGTGCTGCGCCAGTTCGGTCACCCCTGCGATTTCGCCGGCGTGCTGGCCGATGACCATGACCCCGACGGCCGTCGTATCAGTGAACTGATGGACCGTTACGGGCTGGATACCCGCCACGCTCGGCAAGCCGAAGGCCACGCCCCCACTTCCTATATCACCGTCAGCCGAGCCACCGGCAGCCGCACCATCGTTCATTACCGTGACCTGCCGGAGTTCGATCTCGGCTCGTTCATGGCGATTGATCCAAGCGCCTATGACTGGCTGCATTTCGAAGCGCGCGCCTGCGACGAGACCGCGGGCATGCTCGCTCTGGCGCGCTCGCTGGTCACCGACCAGCCCATCTCGCTGGAGGTGGAGAAGGATCGTGCCAACCTCGACCAGCTGTGGTCCTTCCCCGATATCATTTTCTTCTCCAGGGCTTTTGCCGAGGGTCGCGATTTTGCTGACCCGGCAGCCTTCCTGCGTGAGGCCCGTGGCTGGGCGCCACAGGCGATCCTGGTGCTCGGCTGGGGCAGCGGCGGGGCCTGGCTATCGCTCCCCGACAAGGTCGACCCCAGTCACGTCAAGGCCCAGGAGGTCGATCCGGTGGTCGACAGCATCGCCGCCGGCGATACGCTGATCGCCGGGTTCATCCATGCACGCTCGCGCGGCCACAGCTCACTCGAATCACTCGAGTTCGCCGTGCGCCTGGCCGAACGAAAACTCGGGCAGGCGGGACTGGCAAACCTGGGCCCGGAAGACCCCGCTGCCGACCCGCAGCTGCTCTGTCGGCTGGAAGACCTCGAGACCATCGATGCCCTCGGGGTCTGGCCCGACGGGCGCGACCGGGGGCCGGCTCCATTGATCGTGACCCGCGAGGGCGAGCGGGTCTGTGCCTGGCGCAACGTCTGCCCGCACCAAGGTGCACCACTGTCTCGCGAACGGCGTGATTTTCTCGAGAGCCGCGACGGTGAACAACAGCTGCGCTGCAACGTGCACCAGGCCTATTTCCGACTGGACGACGGCCTGTGTGTCGCCGGCCCCTGTGAAGGCCAGCGGCTCGAGCCGGTCGAGCTGGAACGAATCGGCAACCGCATCTACCTGGCCGATCGGAAGCCGTGAGGATCGGGATGGGATGAGCCTAATTTGAAGCCCAACACGCTCACCCCCTTGCATTGAGAGTCGATCCAATTTCGAACAACACATCCATTCTTGATGAGATCTGAACCCCATGACGACACGTGCACAATGGATCGAGGCCACACTGAACTCGGCACTCGCTCCGAGTCATCTCGAAATTCTCGATGAATCCGACCAACACGCTGGCAATCGTGTCGAGAGCCATTTCCGGGTGGTCGTGGTCAGCGACCGCTTCGAAGGCCTGCCACTGATTCGTCGCCACCGCCTGGCGCAAGACCCGCTCAAGGCCGCCTTCGACCAGGGCATGCACGCGTTGGCGCTGCATACCTACACCCCGGCTGAATGGGCCAGCCGCGATGATGCCCCCGCCTCGCCTGCTTGTCGCGGCGGTGGGGGCGACCACTAACGCCTCCTTCCACCCCCGTTACACTCGGGCTTTTCACTCGAGTTCATTTACAGGCAGGCCATGGCCGTCTAACCTGCCCGCCTTGACCACTCCGCCCACCATCCCCCTGCCCCCACGATGGGGCGTTTTTGTGTGGATGAGCAAAGCGGAACTGCGTCCCCAGCAACTACCGGCGATCCCCACGGCCAATGCTTCCAGCATGGCGGGATTCCGTTCAGCCAACCCTGCAATCCAGAGCTCTGACCCAATGAAGACTCGCACACTACTTGCTACCCCTCTGCTGTTCACGCCCCTCATGGCGTCAACCGTCATGGCCGAAGATGCTGCCGACCAAACGTCAAACTGGAGTGGCTCCGCGGAGCTCGGGGTAAGCATCGTCACCGGCAACACCGATTCATCGAATCTGAACGGCAAGCTCAGGATCGGTCATGTCCGCGGCTCATGGAAGAATCGCTTTCGTCTCGAAGCCATGCGGGCAAGCGAAGATGGCGACAAGACCGCCGACCGTGTGCTGGGCGAGTTCGAGAGCAACTACGCATTGACTGAACACGATTACCTCTTTGGTGCACTGCGCGCCAGCCGGGATAAGTTTTCCGGCTATGACTACCAGACCAGTGCCGCATTGGGGTATGGTCGTAAATTGTGGGTTTCGGACCAGGGGTATTGGGATGCCGAGATCGGTCCCGGTATCCGCGTATCGAAAACCGATGACGGCCAACGCGAAACCAATCTCATCGCCCGATTGGCCAGCGGATTCGAATACCAGATCTCCGACTTTGCCAAACTCAGCCAGGACCTGACCGTGCTGGCCGGCTCCGACAATACCGAGATCGAGTCAGTCACCGGCCTGATCTCCCCGCTGACCGACACCTTGGCGCTAAAACTTTCCTACACCGTGGAACACAATACGCGGGTGCCGGCCGACACGAAAAAGACCGATACCTACACCTCGATCAGCGTGGTATACAAGTTCGACTAGACCATTCGTGCAGGCATGCAAAAGGCCCGGCGGCAGTTGATGAACTGACCGGGCCTTTCTTATGGCTTGTGTCAAACGATCACGATCAGTCGGGCAGCAGCACCATTACCCCGTCGATCTCGACCGCCGCCCCCTTGGGCAAGGCCCGCACACCGAGGGCTGCCCGGGCCGGATACGGCTGGTCGAGGTATTCGGCCATGATGCGGTTGACGGTCTCGAAGTGCGACAGCTCGGGCAGATAGATCTGCAGCTTGACCACATCACCCAGCTCACCGCCGGCAGCACGACAGACCGCGCTCAGGTTGTCGAATACCCGTCGTGTCTGCGCCTCGATGCCGCCATCAACCAGTGTCATGCTCACCGGATCGAGTGCGATCTGGCCAGATAGATAAACCGTGTCACCCACCCGCACGGCCTGCGAGTAAGGGCCAATGGCAGCGGGGGCATCGTCACTGTGGATGATTTCTCGTCGGCTCATGATTATTCCTTGCTGATCCGCAGACCGGAAGCTGCAGAGCTTCCCTAGCGACGCGAAACGCGCACTACATCCGGCAGCTGCTTGATTGCACGCATCAGGCGAGCAAGATGGGTGCGGTCGGTGACGCGCACCATGATATCGATGACGGTGAGGTTCACGTCGCGGTCATCAAAACGCACATCGTCGATGTCCGACCCGGCATCGGAGACTGCCGCAGCGATGCGAGCCAGGCCACCGCGGACGTTATTGGCCTGGATGCTGATCTGCGACTGGTAGTCACCAGAAGGTGGATCTTCCCACTCGACCGCCACCCAACGCTCGGGGTGCTCGCCGGCATCGGCGGTGTTCGGGCAGCCCTGTCGATGGATCACGATGCCACGTCCGGTACTGAGGAAACCAACCACCGCATCGCCCGGTATCGGATAGCAGCAGCCAGCGAAGCTGACCACCAACCCCTCCGTCCCGCTAATGATCACCGGTGCCTGGTCGGCCGACTTATCATGCTCCAGCTCGGTCGGGTCGATCTTGCCCGTCGAGGCCTTGAGCAGCCGCACCACCAACGGAGCCATGCGATTGCCCAGGCCGATCTCGCGCAACAGCTCGTCGAAGCTCTCCTCATGATATTCACGCAAGATCTTGTCGACACGAGCTTCATCGAGTTTCTCGATGTCGAAACCCTCGGCCCTCATCGCCTTCACCAGCAGACGATGACCGAGCCGGATAGCTTCGCCATCCTGCAGCTGCTTGAGGTAGGCTCGGATATTGGCCCGGGCCCGGGCTGTGACCACAAACGACAACCAGTTGGGGTTGGGCGCGGCACCGGGGGCAGTGATCACTTCAACGGTCTGGCCGGAGCCCAGCTGGGTAGACAATGGGGCGAAGTGGCGATCGATCTTGCAAGCCACACAGGTATTGCCGACATCGGTGTGGATTGCGTAAGCGAAGTCCACGGCCGTCGCTCGTCGCGGCAGCTCGATGATCTCTCCCATCGGCGTGAACACATAGACCTCGTCGGGGAACAGATCAACCTTGACCGACTCGAGGAACTCCTGCGGATCGCCGGCCTTTTGCTGGATTTCCAGCAGATCGCGCAACCATTCGCGTGCCCGGGTCTGAGTGACCGAACTATGGTCATCCTTCGACTTGTACAGCCAATGCGAGGCTATCCCGGACTCGGCGAACTGATGCATTTCATGAGTGCGGATCTGCACTTCCAGCGGAATGCCGTGGGGACCGAACAGGATGGTGTGCAACGACTGGTAGCCGTTGGCCTTCGGAATCGCGATGTAATCCTTGAAACGTCCCGGGCGCGGCTTGTAGAGATTGTGCACGATGCCCAGCGCTCGATAGCAATCATCGACCGTGTCCACCAGCACACGCACCGCGAACATGTCGGACACCTCATTGAAGGGCAGGTGCTTCGATAGCATCTTGCGATAGATCGAATAGGGGCGCTTTTCACGAGAAAGCAGCTCAACGGCAAGCTGTTCCTGGGCGAAACGCTGCTCGAAGCGCTCCTGGATGCCGGTGACGATCTCCTTGCGGTTGCCACGCGCGCGACGAACCGCCTCACTGAGGACACGATGTCGCATGGGATAGAGCGCTGCGAATCCGAGGTCCTCGAGTTCATGCCGGATGGCATTCAGACCGAGGCGGCTGGCGATCGGCGTGTAGATATCCAGCGTTTCGCGAGCAATACGGCGACGCTTGTCCGGGCGCATCACGCCGAGGGTGCGCATGTTGTGCAGCCGATCGGCGAGCTTGATCAGGATGACGCGCACATCCTCGACCATCGCCATCATCATCTTGCGGAAATTGGCCGCCTGGGCCTCGGCCTTGGACTTGAATCGAATCTGGGTGAGTTTCGAGACGCCATCAACCAGATGCGCGATTTCCTCGCCAAACTTGTCGACGATCTGGCCCTGGACAACCTCGGTATCCTCGACCACATCATGGAGAATGGCTGCGATCAAGGTGGCCTCATCCATCCTTAGATCAGCAAGAATGTGCGCCACCGCGATCGGATGGCTGATGTAGGGCTCGCCACTCTTGCGCGTCTGCCCGGCGTGGGCTTGGGCTCCAAACTTGAATGCCCTGCGGATACGGGCAATCTCTGCCGGCTCGAGGTACTCGGCTAGATGCTTGGCTAACGGGGCGAAGAAGACATCGGTCAGATACGAATCGCCTGCCGAGATGGCGATCTGTGTACCTGTCTGCCCGTTACCCATGTCTTACTCCGTATCGATCGTTCGGCTCAATCAGGCCTCGTCACTGGGTGCCGGGGCGGCAGCCACACGCTTGCTCGCGGCGCTCTCATCGGCGAACTGGGTCAGCTCAGCGCGCATTTCCGCCTCGGTGATCTGCGAGGGGGACATTCTGATCTGATTCTCGATCTCGTCGATACGGGTACGATCAATCTTTCCCTCACCCAGCTCACGCAGGGCAATCACGACCGGCTTTTCCTTGCCCATCGGCACCAGCGGCTCGGCGCCATATTCAATCTGGCGAGCGCGGCGAGCTGCAGTCAGCACCAGCTCAAAACGGTTGGGAATTTTTTCCAGACAATCTTCTACGGTTACGCGTGCCATCGATATATCAGCCTCTCATGTACAGGTTGGACGGCCCGCCCACACTGAAGATGGTCGGGCCGTATCTTGAATTTCGTGTTTTGGCCAAAAGCCGGTCGGGCCACTGGAGCCTCTGAGCGAATCAGCTGCCTCCACAGCAGGCAGACCCACCCAGACCATCTCCAGTCTACGGTCAGTCGATCTCGCCCAGCAAATCGGTGATCAATTCAGGATGTCTCTCACGCTGCCGATCGGTCTCCAACATGGCGGCAGTGAACAGCGCATCAAGCTCGTCTAGCGCTTGATCGAAAACATCGTTGATCACCAAGTAATCATACCAGTAGCACTGCTGCATCTCTCGCCTGGCCTCGGCCAGGCGACGGGCCACTACCTCATCATTGTCGGAGCCACGGTTTCGCAGACGGGCCTCGAGCTCGGCTGTGCTCGGCGGCAGAATGAAGACGAAGATGGCCTCGGGGAACTGTTCCTTCACCTGTGCCGCGCCCTGCCAGTCGATCTCGAGGATCAGGTCACGACCCTGTTCAAGCTCTTGCTGGATCACGGCCTTGCTGGTGCCGTAATAGTTGCCGAACACCCTGGCGTGCTCGGCGAAGGCCTGCTGCGCCAGCATGGCCTCGAACTGCGAGATATCGATGAAGTGGTAATGTTCGCCGTTGTTTTCCCCATCCCGACGTGGCCGCGTGGTATGCGACACCGACAGGGACAGCTCTGGCCGACGCTCGCGCAGGGCCTTGATCAGGCTGGTCTTGCCCGCCCCGGAGGGCGCCGAAATCACGAACAACTGTCCGCGCGGCATTACCGTCATCATCGCTCCGTTCGCTGCAGTCCGGCCTGGCGTTGCGATCAACGGGTCACGCGAGTCGTGCCGTCACGCCCTTCGACCACTCGCACCCGCTCGCCTGGCTGAAAAGCGATATCGGCCGCCTGTACCACACTGATGGTCCGGCCATTGTCGAGCCGCACGGAGATCTCGTAACCGTCCTGACGTGTGATGCCTTCCTCGGCAGCCGACCCGGCAACGCCCCCAAGCAGCGCTCCGCCAACCGTGGCCAGCGTACGGCCGGTACCACCACCGACCTGGTGGCCCAAGACGCCGCCAGCGATAGCACCGGCGCCAGTACCAATCGGCGTCTTGGTACCTTCGATCCTCACGGTGCGAATGCTCTGAACCGTGCCATAGTAGACGGTCTGCATCTGACGTGCAGAATCACGCGTATAGGCATCACTCGACAGGCTGCTCGCGCAACCGGAAAGAAAAACCAGACCGACGGCGGTCAATACGGCGGTGATTAGATGTTTCATGTGGAACCTCCAAGACAATATCCGGACGATGTCCGAACAATACCTGACATCTTAAAGCATAAACCAGCTCGACGCCGCAAACGAGCGCTTTAGGAGCTTCATTCGCTCTCAGCGATAATCGATGATCAAGGGCGCGTGGTCGGAAAACTGCTCTTCGCGATAGACCTGTACCTCGGCGAGGCGAGGCATGAGATCCGGCGTGATGATTTGATAGTCGATTCGCCAGCCGACGTTATTATTCCAGGCATTCGATCGGTTCGACCACCAGGTGTATTCGGCCTCATCTGGCTTGAGCCAGCGATGGGCGTCGACAAAGCCCAAATCATCGAACACCTGGTCAAGCCAGGCCCGCTCATGCGGCAGGAAACCCGAGCTCTTGCGGTTCGCGCGCCAGTTCTTCAGATCGATTTCGCGGTGGGCGATATTCCAGTCGCCGCAGAGAATCAGCGACCGACCTTGCTCACGAAAATCCCGCAGCATCGGCAGAAACGCTTCGAGAAAGCGATCCTTGGATGCCTGGCGATGGTCACCGGCCGAGCCCGAGGGCAGGTAGAGTGAGGCGACGGTCAGCTCGCCCAGATCGACGGCGCAGTAGCGTCCTTCGGCATCAAACTCGGCCAACCCCATCTCGGTGGTCACCGCTGCCGGCTCCTTGCGACTGTATATAGCCACACCGCTATACCCCTTGCGCTCGGCATCGACGTAGTGACAGTGATAGCCCTCCGGCCAGAAGGTCGGGTCCTTTTCCAGCTGCCAAGCCTGGGCCTTGGTTTCCTGAATGCAGACCAGATCCGCATCGGCCGTGGCCAACCAGTCAAAGAAACCCTTGCGTGCAGCGGCCCGGATGCCGTTGGCGTTGAAACTGATGACTCGCATACCCTTGGTCCAAAACTCCCTTAGTCCAGATTTTTATTCGACGAAGTCAGTGATACAAAAAGCCCCAACCTTCCGGTCGGGGCAGGGGTGCTTCTTTAGAGAAGCCAAATGCCAGGGGTGATGAAATTCGGCTTGGCCTCTCGTCCCCTCCGTGAGTGCGGCTCAGTTCAGATCGACCGCCAGGAACAGGGGCTGACCGCGCCGCAACAGACGGATCGCTACCGGACGATTGTCAGGCGCCGAATCAAGCGCAGCGTTCAGATCATTCTCGTCACGGATCGGGCGACGATTGACCTCAAGGATCACATCTCCGGCCTCCAGGGCGCCGACCAAGGGAGAATCGACCGCGATCGACTCGATCGTAACGCCATGACGCACACCCAGCGAACCACGATCATCTTTCTCCAACGGGATCACTGAAAGGCCATACTTCGAGAGCGTGCTGCCATCGGCCAGCCCCGCATCCAGGTCAGACAGGATCACCTCGAAAGTCATTTCCTCGCCGTTACGGAGCACAGTCACGTCGGCAGGCTTGCCCACCGGCGCACTGCCCACCAGGCGCGGCAACTGCCCGGAACGCCTGATCGGCTTGCCGTTGAACTCGGTGATGATGTCCCCGGATTCGATCCCGGCCTGTTCCGCTGGCGTATCCGGCTGGACCTGGGCGACCAGTGCCCCGCGTGTATCATCAAGGCCGAAGGAGCGGGCCAGCTCATCTGTGACCGGCTGGATGATCACGCCCAGGTAACCACGGCGCACCTGGCCGTCGGACTTGAGTTGCTCGACGACGTTCATCGCCACGTTCACGGGGATCGCAAACGAGATACCCATATAACCGCCGGAACTGGTGTAGATCTGCGAGTTGACGCCGATCACCTCGCCATCGGCGTTGATCAGCGGCCCGCCGGAGTTGCCTGGGTTGACCGGCGCGTCCGTCTGGATGAACGGTACATAGGTCTCGTTGGGCAAGTCACGACCGATCGCCGAAACGATGCCGTGCGTGGCCGAGTAATCCAGACCGAAGGGCGCCCCAATGGCAAGCACCCATTCCCCGACATCGATCTTGTCGGAGTCGCCGACAGTCACGGTCGGCAGGTTCTTGGCATCGATCTTCAGCAAGGCGATGTCCGTGCGCCGATCCTCGCCGACCAGTTCAGCGGAGAATTCGCGTTGGTCATTGAGTCGTACACTGATCTCGTCGGCACCTCGAATCACATGGGCATTGGTGAGTACGTAGCCATCCTCACTGACAATAAACCCTGAACCGAGAGATTGTGCCGGACGTGAGCGGGGCATGGACTGCTGAGGCATCCGCTCGAAAAAATCACGGAACATGTCGCCCAGCGGGCCGGGCGGCAAGTTCGGCATCTGTGGCATCGAGCCGGATCGGCCCGGTTGCTGCACCTTGGTAACGGTGTTGATGTTGACCACTGCTGGTGCGTTTTTTTTCACCAGCGTGGTGAAATCCGGATACTTGGCCTGGGCCGGGGTGGTCACCAGCACGGTCATGGCGGCAAAGATGAGGACAAGAGCAAACAACACCGTGGTTCGGGGTGCCGTGGCTCGGCGTGCTGTCAGGAAATCCAACATCGACGAACTCCTATTCCGACTCGAAATGTTTTGTTCAGAGAAAACACCCGGATATCGACGGTCGATCGGCCGATCCGGCTTCGTTTTTCTGAGATAGGGCGAGTCACATGAAGTTCAATGCCAACCCTATGTTTCAGGCCTATGCTTCAGGCCGGTCGTTCCTCATAGGCCGGCAGGCCGCGCTCGCCCAAGGCGGCCACCAGCTCCGATATTGCCTGCTTTACCTTGGCCCTCTCTCCCCTGAAACCCAGCTCGAGCAGTCGGTTCTCGGGTGAGTGCACCGGCAGACTGAACAGGCCCAATTTCGGATAGGCGTCACAGAATGCCTCCATCAGATCGACCAACTCGCTCTCCGAGGCACCCACCAGCCACAGCGACTGTTCCACATACGTTGCATCGCCCAGTTCCGCCAGCGGGCCAGTGAAGATGGTATCGAGCATCGCATGCGCCATTTCGGGAAAACCGGGCAGAAAGAAATGCCGATCGAGCGAAAAGCCCGGTACACGGTTGACCGGATTGGGGACCAGTGCCGCGCCCTCGGGCAGTTCGGCCATCAAAACGCGTTTGGGATAGGCCCGCTTGCCGAACTGCGATTCGATCAAGGCGACCGCCTGCGGATGGCGGACCAGCGGACGTTCAAAGGCTTCCGCTGCACAAGCTCGTGTGAGGTCGTCCGGGGTCGCGCCGATACCGCCAAAACAAAACACGGTGGCCTCATCCGCGCGGCTACGACGCAAGAGATCGATGATGCTGTTCCGCCGATCGGGGAGGATCTGGGCCCAATCAGCCACCAGCCCGCGGCCGGCAAGCCGCTCGGTGACAGCGGCAAGATGACGGTCCTGGCGTCGGCCGGAAAGGATTTCATCACCGATCACCACCACGCCGATTCCGGCCAGCGGGCCCTGATTGCCGTCGGAACGATCACCACTCATGTCACTGCCTTGCCCCGAGCTTGAGCGCGTTTTCGCGCACCAGATCGCGCTCGCGCTGATCCTCAGCCGCATCGAATTCACTGTGCTCGACCCAGCCCTGGGTGTGTTGAAGCACCAGAGCCGCGAGCGCATCAAGGTGATCATCGCGCTCATTCAAGGCCGGGATGTAGTGGTAGGTCTCGCCGCCGGCCTCCTCAAAGTATTCGCGGTTCTCTACATCGATCTCCTCGATGGTTTCAAGACAGTCGGCGGAAAAGCCCGGACAGACCACCGCCACGTGTTTCACACCCTGGCCGGGCAATGCCTTGATGGTCTCGTCGGTATAAGGTTTGAGCCATTCCTCGGGGCCGAAGCGGGACTGGAAGGTGACCAGATAGTCATCCTCTGACAAGCCGAGCCGCTCGGCCACCAGCCGCGAAGTGACGTAGCACTGGCAGTGGTAGGGGTCGCCGTTGAGAAGATAGCTTTCGGGCTCACCGTGATAGCTCATGATCAACTTGTCCGGCTTGCCATGTGCATCGAAATGCTCCTGGATGCTGGCAGCCATGGCATCGATATACCCCGGATCACGATGATATTGGTTGATGGTGCGCAGCTCAGGCACCCAACGCCAGCTCATCAATTCTGAAAACACCGCATCCAGGGTCGAGGCCGTGGTTGGGCCGGCATACTGCGGATAGAGCGGCAGCATGACCACGCGCCGGCAACCGGCCTCGCGCAGTTCGGCCAGCGCACTCGCCACTGACGGGTTGCCATAACGCATGGCCAACGCCACGGTCACCGGACCGGCCATCTCCTCGGACAGACGCGCCTGCAAGCCCTTCTGCTGCTCGCGAGAGATGGTCAACAATGGCGCGCCTTCGCCATGGTAGTCCCAGATCGTGCGATAGGCCGCGGCGGATTTTTCCGGCCGGGTGCGCAGCACGACGCCGTACAGGATCGGCCACCATTTCCACTTGGGCAGTTCGATCACGCGTGGATCGGAAAGAAACTGCTTCAGATAGCGACGTAACGCCGGCGCCTCAGGGGCGTCGGGCGTGCCCAGGTTGAGCAACAGCACGCCGAGCCGCTCCGAGCTGCCGTGCTTGTAATCCGGTTCACCTTGATAGTTCATTCGATGGCCTCAACAATTTACGACGAGTATCCTACAGTCTGGACATGCTCGGCCGGCCAGCAAAAGGCGCCGGCCAGCCCCGAAACACCTGGTCATTCTAGGCAAAGCCTGCTTGCATTGTCGGCCGACCGAAGCTGGGCCGACAAATCGGACCAGCCCATCGCCCTGGTAATCGCCCGAACCATCGTCGCGGCGACGATCGGGCCCGCCCGGCAGGCGACGTCAAAACCCGACCAAATTAATATTAGGAGTTTCCTTCATCATGGCCGATAGCAACACACGCCACAGCAAACTACTCATTCTCGGCTCCGGCCCCGCCGGTTACAGTGCCGCCGTCTATGCCGCCCGCGCCAACCTCGACCCAGTTCTGATCACCGGCATGGAGATGGGCGGCCAGCTGACTACTACCACCGACGTGGAGAACTGGCCAGGTGACCCCGACGACCTGACTGGCCCGGCGCTGATGGACCGCATGAAGGCACACGCCGAAAAGTTCGAGACCGAGATCATCGTCGACCATATCCACACCACTGATCTCGGGCAGCGCCCCTTCATCCTCACCGGCGACCAGGGCAGCTACAGCTGCGATGCGCTGATCATCGCCACCGGCGCATCGGCCATGTATCTGGGCCTTGAGTCCGAACAGGCCTTCCTCGGCAAGGGCGTCTCAGCCTGCGCGACCTGTGACGGTTTTTTCTACAAGAACCAGGCGGTCGCCGTGGTCGGTGGTGGCAACACCGCGGTCGAGGAAGCCCTCTACCTGTCGAACATCGCCTCGAAGGTGCATGTCATCCACCGCCGCGATCGCTTCCGCGCCGAGGATATCCTGATTGACCGTCTGATGAAAAAGGTCGAGGAAGGTGTCGTGGAAATCCACTGGGATCACGAAGTGGATGAGGTACTCGGCGACCAGATGGGTGTCAACGGCCTGCGCATCCGCAACAAAGCCGGTGAGACCAGCAACCTTGAACTGCAGGGCGTGTTCATCGCCATCGGTCACTCGCCCAACACCGACATCTTCGAGGGCCAGCTCGATATGTCCGGTGGCTACATCAATGTCAGGAGCGGCACGGAAGGCAATGCCACCGCTACGTCCGTTGAGGGTGTGTTCGCCGCCGGTGACGTAATGGATCACGTCTATCGACAGGCAGTCACCTCGGCCGGGACCGGCTGCATGGCTGCCCTTGACGCCAAGGCCTTCCTGGAAAAGTCGGGCAGCTGACGCGCTTCTCTGCCAGCTCTCCTTGGCCGGCCACCACGCCGGCCCTGTCGCAAGTCGTTACTCAAGGACATCAGCATGGATCCAACCATCGCCATCTACGTGGTGCTGCTCGCGGTAACTCTCGGCCTGACCGGCGCACTCCGGGCCGAGCGTGAGCACTGCGGCCGAGGCCTCTTGATCGTTACTACCCTCTCAGGCTTCCTGGTGGTCGCCGCGGTCAGCGCCCTGCTGACCTCACAGAGCGCACTGGAGCTGGTGCTCGCCACGATCGCGGTGTTCTTCGGTGCCCAATCGGCAGCAACCGCCTTCCTGTTGCTGCGCCAGGAAATCCATGCCGAACCGGCTGACCAATCTGGCAAGCAGGCGCTGCTCGATGAAAAACCGGATCAAAAGCAACTCGGAGAGCAGTTCAATCCAGAGGAGGCGCACTGATGGGGATCGGGCTGATGATCGACAACAGCGGTTGGCTTGCCCTGGGGCTGGTGCTGGTCACCCTCTCGGCGCTCACCCAACCGGCCCGCCGCCAGGTCTGGATTTGGGCCCTGCCGCTGGCAATCCTGTTCGTGCTCGCTGCGGTACTTTCACCAGCAGCGGCCGGCAATATCCCCGGTCTGGGATGGAAGGCCTGGCTTGCGCTGGCTGCCCTGACTTTCGGCGTCGCCGCCGCGCCCTGGTATCGAGCCAACCGTGACAATGATACCCGCCTGATCGATCTGGTCCGTGGGATTGCCATCGTGCTGATCGGCAGCGGCATCACGATCACGCTACTGGGCTTCATCGGCTGGGAGCTGACAACCCGCTATGTCGGGGCCTGGGACCTGCGTCTGGCCGCTGTCGTGGGCATGTTCATTGGCGTCTGGACCAGCATCACTGGTTTGATCCACTGGCTGCGCCTGAAAGGCACCCTACAAGCCAGCGCCCGCGGCTCGCGCAATCAACAAATCGCCCAGTGGGTCGTGCTCGCCATCATCGTCATCCTTGGGGCCATCGCCGTGCTTTATCCCAAGATGGCCACCGCTCCATTGGTGCTCCTGATTGTGCTCGCGATTGAGTGGGCAGCGCTTTCTGCCCTGGCCCACGAGGATCTCTTGCGTGTGCAGGCCCGCCACGTTGGCCTGATCGGGGTGGCTATCGTCACGCTTGGCTACGTGCAGAGCAGCCTGCTCCTGCTGGTGATCGGCGGGCTGGTGGTCGCCGGATCAATCCACTTCATCAGGCGCCAGGGCGCCTTCTGCCAGATCTCCCGGCGGACATTCTACACTGGCGAAAACGCGGACACCGACCAGCCGGCCGAAGCCCGAACCGAAGTCGGTGATGAGGCTGAAACCGGGGCTGGGGTGCGGAACTGATCGATCGGTCAATCGTGGCTCAGGTCGTCGAGCGTCAGCTCAAAGGCATCAACGAAATGCTCGCGGAAATACGTCACTGCCGGCAACCCCGTCATCTCGTCGAGCTTGCGCTTGAGAAGCTCCTCGGCGCGGCGAAACTCCTGGTTGCCGGTAGCGCGCTCCTCGATGCACTTGAGATAGGCCGATAGCGAATCCGCTGCCTTCACCAGCTGCAGCACCTCGGGCTCGATGCGTGCACTTTCGATCACCTCGGCGAACGACTCGCGCAAGGAAGCGGGCAACAACCCGGCAATCTTTCGCTCGGCATGCGCCTCTAGCGCCTTGTAGGAATCACGGATATCCTCGCGGAAATACTTCACCGGCGTGGGCAGATCGCCGGTGATGATCTCCGAGGCATCGTGATAGAGCGCCACGCTCACCACTCTGCCGATATCATTGTCTTCACCAAACTCCTGGTTGCCGATCACGGCGAGTGCATGAGCAATCATCGCCACCTGCAGGCTGTGTTCCTGGACATTCTCGGCTCGCGTGTTGCGCATCAATCCCCAGCGGTAGATGTACTTCATCCGCGAGAGGTAGGCGAAGAAATGACTTTGCTGCGGGTTGCTCATCGGGCTCCTGGAGATGGGACGTGGTGTTGGATGGAAAGGGTTTGGTTTCAGGCCTGCGTCGTCGGGCGGAAGCCGACCTCACGGAACTCTTCGTATAAATTGACGGCAAAGCCGTCGGTCATCCCTGAGATCATATCGGTCAACAACTGCACCTCGCGGTAACGAATCGGCATCGGGTTGTCCGGCGACTCGAACACGCGCCGATAATTCTCCGAGATCTGCTGGTAGATATAGTCGGCCAATGGCGTCAACCGCGGGCTAGCTGGATCATTACGCTCCTGGCGCCGGGTGATCGCAAACCAGAAGGCATCCATCAAGCCATGGATCACGGTCAGGCCGGTCAGCTCGACCCGCAGCACCGACTTGTGCCGGTAGGCGTGCTGCCAGTTGCAGGCCTTCAGAGCCACCAACAGCGGTCCGCCGCGTGAGGCAGCGACCAGTTCACGCTCGAAGCTGCCTTCAGCCATCGCCGGCAATGACTCGATGAATACCTCGCCAATCGCCTCCATCAGTGCGCCGATCGCGCGGATGCGGAAGGTCTGCATGGAAATATCATTGAGTTCGTCCGGCGACAGGCGCTCCTGACGGTAGGCCTTGTGCTCTTCGGCCGCCGCATCGCAGACTGCGGCGACCACCGGGTCGGCCGGCGCCTCGTGGCGCAGGAATGCAATGGTATCGGAAAACGACAGCAGCCCCTTCTTGACCGCATCTTCGGCATCCAGCACCGAGTAGGCGATATCGTCACAGGCCTCCATGACCCAGGTCAGGGGATGGCGCTGACCGGTCGACAGCCCGGTGCCGGCCCAGACCTCGTCCATCAGGGTTCGCTCGGACTGGAAATAGCCGTGCTTTTGACGGGTTACGCGCCCGGGATCCACCTGGTCACTCGCCACTGGGTACTTCACCAGTCCTGCCAGCGAGGCAAGGGTCAGATTCAATCCGTAGTCGTCGTTGATCAACTGCAACTTGGTCAGCAAGCGCAGGGCCTGGGCATTGCCCTCGAAACGCAGGAAATCCTGCTTCATCGCCGGGGTCAACGTCAGATCATCATCCAGCACCTGGTGGCGATTGATCTCGAACCAGCGGGCGATTGCATCCTCGCCCTGGTGGCCAAATGGCGGATTTCCTATGTCATGCGCCAGCCCGATGGTCGCCAGCAAGGCGGGCACGTCGCGCTTCGCCTGGGGCAGGCCGGCGGCTACCCCTTGATTGAACACCAGATCAATGCCCACCGACCGCGCCAGATTGGCCACCTCATGCGAGTGGGTCAGGCGCGTGCGCACGCTGTCCAATCGATCCAGCGGAAAGACCTGTGTCTTGTCGGCCATGCGCCGCACCGGGGTGGAAAACAGCACCCGGTCATAGTCACGTTCGATAGCGGTCCGCGGCTGACCGAGGGAGGTGGGCCCCTGGCCGCTGCCCGGCCGGCGTCGACCGGGCTCAAGCCAACGGTGCCAATGGCTGTCGAGATCCTGACTCATAACATTTCCTTGTGGCGATGGCGGTTGCCCGGGCACGCGGACCAAGCCTGCGCCCGGCACGTACCCCATCGGCCTGCTAGCCTCATTGATCCGAAACAGACTTGACGGGGCAATTCCTGCCAATGACGGCAGGAAGACATGACTTACTTGTCTGCTGAACCGAGCATAACCCCATACCTGCCGCAATCCATCCGACGGCAAAACTTCCCCGGCGATCGCGGCGACAAGAACGACCGCAGACCAGATATCGGAGAGAGTATGGCCATGAACACGACCATTGGAGTGATCGGCCTGGGATTGATGGGGACGGCCATGGTCCGCCGACTGGCAGGGGCCGGCTGGCCGGTCCTCGGTTATAACCGGCACCCACGTGACATCGACGGGGTCAACTGCGCGACCAGCCTGGCCGAGACGGCCGAGAACACCGACACACTCTGGCTAATGGTAAGCGACTATGAGGCCTGTCGGGCAGTGATCAACGAACTGGGCGAGATTGGCGTCCACGACCATGTGGTGATCAACAGCACCACCATCGCCCCGTCAGAATCCGTCGAGATCGCTCGGCGGGTCGAAGTCCTCGGTGGGGAATATCTCGAGGCACCCGTGCTCGGCTCCATCCCGCAAGCCGAGACCGGCACCCTGCAGTTACTGCTCGGTGGATCCGTGGCGCTGGCGTCCCGGCTGGACGAGCTGTTACGTGCACTGGGCACGCCGACCCACTTCGGTGCAGTGCGCAGCGGGGCGGCGGTCAAGCTCGCCTTCAATCAGTTGATCGGCTCGTTGACCGCGGCTTTCTCCATGAGCCTCGGCCTGGTGGATCGCGAAGGGGTCGACGTCGACAAGTTCATGGCCACGCTGCGCGAGTCCGCGCTCTATGCACCCACCTTCGACAAGAAGCTCGACAACATGCGTGACCGCTCTTTCGACAAGGCCAATTTCCCACTCAAGCATCTTCTCAAGGACATCCGTCTGTTCACCCACAGCGCGGCCACCCAGGACATCGATACCCATATGTTGATCGGTCTGCAACATGTCCTTGAAGAAGGTATCTACGCCGGACACGGCAATCACGACTATTCCGTCCTCTACGAAAGCATCGTCCGCGAGTAACTCCCCACCCATTGAGCTGGCATTCGGTTCGACTCAACAAGGCCTTCGGCAAGCAGGTACAATGCGCGGTTTTCATGTCGTGCTCCACCAGCGCACGACAGCACCAAGCTACCGAAGGAAAGTCTCCATGAGTCATCATGCCATCAAGCCGCGCCGCGCCCTGCTGAGCGTTTCCGACAAGACCGGAATCCTGGGGCTGGCCCAGGGCCTTCATGCCAGGGGAGTGGAGCTGCTGTCCACTGGCGGCACCGCTGGCCTGCTGCGGGAAAACGGCGTGCCGGTACGCGAAGTCAGCGACGTGACCGGTTTCCCGGAAATCATGGCCGGGCGGGTCAAGACACTCAATCCGTTGATTCACGGTGGCATCCTGGGCCGTCGCGGCACCGATGATGAGGTGATGGCCGCCCACGGCATCACCCCGATCGACTTGGTGGTAGTCAATCTCTATCCGTTTGCCCACACCGTAGCCAATCCGGACTGCGACCTGCCGACTGCAATCGAGAATATCGATATCGGCGGCCCGGCGATGGTCCGCGCCGCGGCCAAGAACCACGCCGATGTGGCGATCGTGGTCGACCCGACCGACTACGAGCTCGTGCTCGAGGAAATCAGCGGCGAGGGCATTTCGATGGCCACGCGCCAGCGCCTGGCAGCAGCGGCCTTCAGCCACACCGCTCAGTACGACGGCATGATCGCCGACTACTTCGGTCGCCAATTCAACAACAGCAAATTTGCCCCCAGCTGGCACCTGCCGCTGAACAAGTCGATGGACCTGCGCTATGGCGAAAACCCGCACCAGAGCGCTGCCTTCTATCTCGAGCCGAATGCTGCAGCGGGGACGTTGGCTCGCGCTCGCATCGTCCAGGGCAAGCCCCTGTCGTTCAATAATCTCGCCGATGCCGACGCCGCACTGGAGTGCGTCAAGCAATTCGACCGCCCCGCCTGTGTGATCGTCAAACACGCCAACCCCTGCGGCGTGGCTACCGGCGACGAGATCACGAGCGCCTACCAGCGCGCCTTCGCCACCGATCCCACCTCGGCCTTTGGCGGCATTATCGCTTTCAACCGCCCGCTGGATGCGCACACCGCCCGGCAGATCCTCAAGCAGCAGTTCGTCGAGGTGATCATCGCCCCGGAGATCGGTGACGAGGCGGCGATTGAGCTGGCTGCCAAGCCCAATGTCCGGGCACTGGCGATCGATGACTGGTCGGTCAAACCCGCGCCGGGTATGGACGTCAAACGTATTGGTGGCGGGCTATTGGTGCAGGAGCTGGACCACGGCATGATCGGCGAGGCTGATCTGAAGGTCGTCACCCGACGTGCCCCGGACGAAACAGAGATCCGCGATCTGCTGTTCGCCTGGCAGGTGGCCAAGTTCGTCAAGTCGAATGCGATCGTCTACGCCAACGACCAACAGACCATCGGTGTGGGCGCCGGCCAGATGAGCCGGGTCTATTCAGCGCGTATCGCCGGCATCAAGGCGGCCGATGCCGGTCTGCCAGTGGAAGGCTCAGTCATGGCATCCGATGCCTTCTTCCCGTTCCGCGACGGCATCGATGCAGCCGCCGAGGCCGGCATCAGGGCAGTGATCCAGCCGGGCGGCTCGATGCGTGACCAGGAGGTGATCGATGCAGCCAACGAACACGGCATCAGCATGGTATTCACCGGCATGCGCCATTTCCGCCACTGAACCGGCAGGTTCAGGCGAAGGGATTGAAGGGTTCGTCATCCTGGCGGCGCCGATGACGCCTGAGCTCCAGCTCCAGCGCCTTGAGCGCCGTTTCTTCGTCGACTGGGCCGGCCTCGCGCCGCTTGAGCTCGGCCCGGGCCCGGTCGAGCAGGTCGCGCAGTTCCTGCCAATGGAAATGATTCAGATCGATCATGTTGCTTATCCAGTCGCGCCGATCACCGGGTGAGTGAGATGCCCACGACGCACGAAGCGCTGGGTGCGCACGCTTGGGTCATGGTAGTGCGAACTTACGACGAGCGTGTCGCCGACCTCGACCAACACCAGTCCCCGTCCCGGTCGCTCATCCCAGGCACCACCGTCGATCCATAGGCGATTGCCATCGCGTACCGGCTGCTCGGTCACGGTATGTCCGGCGATCAGCCAGTCGATGCCTTGCACGCTTTGTTCCGGCCGATGCCTGCCGCCCAGCACCTCAGCCAACTGCGAGCGCCCCCATAACAAGGCATCAAGCTGTGGATCAGCCATCGTACCCGCCCAGTAGTTATGCATATTGATACGCTCGAGCCGGGCGATGTTCTGATCCCAGTCCCATAGCGGCAGCTCAGCATGCACAACACCCACCGCTGCCGGGCCATTGCCCACCTGGATCATCAGTGGCAACTGGCCGATCAGATTCATCACCTCGGTGATCAAATCGTCCCATTTGTCACCATTGAGTCGGTCATAGGAGGCCAGCAGCCAATCTGCGCCCATCGCCTCTAGATTCGCCCGTTCGGCAGCTGTCAGACGACGCTCGGCCAGCGCGGGGCGATGATCGGCCAGCACACGTTCGTGGTTGCCCGCAACCGAGAAAAACCATGGCTCGCCCAACAATCGCAGGGTATCAAGAGAGTCTTCGCCGTAATCGATCAGATCGCCGACGGCGATTACCCGGTCTTGTTCGGGCGAAAACCCGTGCTTGGCGAGAACTTCTTCCAGAAGCGGGCGACTGCCGTGCAAGTCCCCGACGATAAAATCTCGTCCTCGCCGGTTTTTCAAAAGCTGTTTGAATAACGTCATGCAAATAACAACGTCTGCGTCACGAAAAAGAAATCCGTGAACAATTGAATTCAGTCGACTGACCGCCCGAAGCACATGTTCGCTTCTTGTCCGAACCAGAGGGAACAAGGTGGGACGGGGCAGGTGGTATACCTACAAATTGGATAAGCGATATGTTC
Source organism: Halothiobacillaceae bacterium (assembly GCA_041676845.1). GTDB lineage: Bacteria > Pseudomonadota > Gammaproteobacteria > Halothiobacillales > Halothiobacillaceae > Guyparkeria. Next base: position 299,582 of record JBAYRD010000003.1, read on the forward strand.
CCTAAAAAACAACGCCTGGTCAACAACTTGACTGGGTCGATCCAACACGACAACAAGCCAGGCTTAAATGGCTTCATCGGAAAGTTGGGCGAAAAACCAACCATGAATCACTCAGACCAAGGCCATGTTGGATGAAGAAACATGGTTCAAGCTCATCAAGCAAGAAACGATGCACTTGTTGACCAAATACTCACGATAAGATTCCTTCCTGACAGCCCGCCCTGAAAAGTGACCGCGATAATGCATGTGGTCCCGGGCAACCGTAAAGAACGGTGGGCATATCATCGCCCCATCAAACGATCATCCATTCAGAGGCCGATCCTGTGTCCGATCTCGACGCAATCACTCCCGATGCCGAACTGCTTGACCTTCTGGCCAAACGGTCGGATCTCGATGAGAAAAAGCGTGAGCAACTCAGACACGTCATGCGGTGCAGTCCGTTCATCCAGCAAAGCCTCGCTGCTGAGCCGGACATACTCGACTATGTCCTCGAAGGTTGTCAGGGCAGATGCCCCAGTGACGGTCTCAAGGACCGATTTGCGAACCTGAGTGGATCACCCCAGGATCGGCTGGCACTCGATGCCATCGACTTCGGGCGCGAGCTGCGTCGCTTGCGCCGTCGGGAAATAATCCTGATCGCTTGGCGCGACCTGGTCGGCATTGACGACACGGACACTATCCTGCGGTCGCTCTCCAGGCTGGCCGACTTCTGCGTGGCCGCAGCCCTTGCCTATCACGAACATCACCTGCAGGCGCGCTTCGGCCAACCACGGGATGTCGAGGGCGAACCGGTCGGGCTGGTCGTCATCGGCATGGGGAAGCTTGGGGGTGACGAACTCAATTATTCTTCGGACATCGACCTGATCTTCGCCTATGCCGCTGAAGGAGAGACCGACGGGGACCAAACCCTGAGCAACGCGGAGTACTTCATCCGGCTGGGTCAACGGCTGATTCGCACCCTCGACGAGAAGACCGGGTATGGCTTCGTCTTTCGTGTCGACATGCGCCTGCGCCCGAACGGCGACGAAGGTCCGCTGGCAATGAGTTTTGACGGACTCGAGCTCTACTACGCCACCCAGGGCCGTGAGTGGGAGCGTTATGCCTGGATCAAGGCTCGAGTGATTGCCGGGGACTTCGTGGCTGGCGACAAGCTGCTGGAAATACTGCGGCCGTTCGTCTTCCGTCGCTATCTCGACTTTGGCGCCTTCAATCAGCTGCGCGAAATGAAGCGCCTGATCGAACGCGAGATGACCGATGCCGCCATACAAAACAACATCAAACTCGGACCCGGGGGCATCCGCGAGATCGAGTTCATCGGCCAGTTGTTCCAGCTACTGCGAGGCGGACGTGAACCAGCCTTGCAGGGACGCCGCCTGACCCCCGTCCTGCGTACACTCGAACAGATGGGCGAGCTCGAGCCGCGCACCGTGACCGAGCTGAGCGAAGGATATGATTTCCTTCGCCGCACCGAAAACCGTCTGCAGATGCTTCATGACCGCCAGACACACAGCCTGCCGGACGACAAATTCGACCAGTTGCGCCTGGCAATCGCGATGGGGTTTCCGGACTGGGGGTCATTCCTCTGGACGCTTGACCAGCACCGTGACCGCATCCATGAACATTTCTCTCAGGTGCTGCGTCTCCCCGACCAAGGCCGGGGCGACGAGGATCCACTCGCCCGGGTATGGAACGGCTTGGGCGATGCGGACGACCGGGTGGCGATCCTGGAGCGGGCCGGTTTCGAGGATCCATCCACACTCGAACGACTCCTGTCCGGCTGGCGCGATACCCAGAGTCGAACCATCAGCGGCACCGTCGCCCAACGGCTTGATCGGCTCATGCCGGATCTGTTGCGTGACATCAACGAGTACCGTGACCAGGTTGCGATCCTGTCACGGATGCTTGATCTGCTGACCGCAATCCTGCGCCGATCGGTATACGTGGCGCTATTGATCGAACAGCCCCAGGCCCGACGACAGCTGATCCGGCTGGTACACGGCAGCCCCTGGATTGCCCAACTGCTCACCCAGCACCCGATCCTGCTCGACGAATTGATCGACCCTGAGACCCTCTACGCCCCGCCAAACAAGGCCGAGCTTGCACAGGAACTGGCCGAGCTACTGGCGAAATGCCCCGATGATGAGGAACGCAGTCTTGATGAGCTGCGCCGTTTCAAGCAGCTAGCAACCCTGCGGGTAGCCGCCGCGGACGTGGTCGGCGCCCTGCCGGTGATGCGCGTCTCCGACCAACTGACCTGGATCGCCGAGGTGATCCTTGAAGCCGTCTACGAACGGGCCCTGGCCCAGACCGAAAGGCGTCATGGTCGGCCACTAGCAGTCAACGAAACCGGGGAAACCTTCAGACCGGGATTCGCAATCATCGGCTATGGCAAGCTCGGCGGCATCGAGCTGGGTTACGGTTCGGACCTCGACCTGGTGTTCCTGCACGACTCCACCGACGACAAGGCGGTCACCGACGGCGACAAGTCGATCGACAACAGCCTGTTCTTTGCTCGATTGGCACAAAAGGTCATCCACACGCTCAGCCTCCGCACACCAGCGGGCGTGCTCTACGAAGTGGATACGCGGCTGCGCCCTGATGGCGCCGGCGGACTGCTGGTTTCCTCGATCAATGCCTTTGCCCGATACCAGGCGGAACACGCCTGGATCTGGGAAATGCAAGCGATGTGTCGTGCTCGTTTCGTCGCTGGAACGCCATCAGTGGGCGAAGCCTTCACCGAGATTCGCCAACGAACGCTCACCCAGCAACTAGACATTGACGAACTGCGCAATTCGGTGGTGAGCATGCGCCGCAAGATGCGTGCGAACCAGAGCGGAACACCCGCCGATACCTTTCATCTCAAACACGGTGTCGGTGGCATCACCGACATCGAGTTCCTGGTCCAGTACCTACTGCTGCGTCATGCCCATGGGCACCCCGAAATCATTGCCCACACCGACAACATCCGGCAACTGGCGTCACTTGGCGAGGCGGGACTGATCGAGACTGAGGTGAGTGCGGCACTAACGAATGCCTACCGCAATCTGCGTGATGCTGGGCACCGCCAGGCGCTGATGGGCCGCCGCTCAACGGTCGATGCGCAGGCATTCGAGGACGAGCGCAAGGTCGTAGCCGAACAGTGGCAGGCGCTGCTCGGCTGCCTGCCGCCGTGCAAGGAGGAAAACCAAGACGAGAGTGGAAGCGACGCTAGCTAGAAGTTGCAACAGCTACTGGGTACCGGGCGCATCGTAATCGAGCTCAAGCACCACTGGGGCATGATCGGAAGGTCGCTCCCAACTGCGCGGATCGACATCAATCCAACTGGAACGCACGTGATGACGCAAGGCCTCGCTGACCAGGATCAGGTCGATCCGCAGGCCACGATTGCGGCGGAAACTCGCCTGCCGATAATCCCACCAGGAAAACGTGTTTTCCGGCTGCTCGAACAGGCGAAACGTGTCGATCAGGCCAGTCTCCAGGATGCGATCAAATGCAGCGCGCTCTGGCGTGGAGCAGAGAATCTGCTCATGACAGGCCTCCGGGTCATGGACATCGGCATCTGAGGGGGCGATATTGAAATCGCCGAGTACTACACGTTTGGGGTAACGTTCGGCCTCATCGGTCAGCCAGCGACACAAGGCCTCCAGCCAGTCGAGCTTGTAACGATATTTTTCCGAGCCGACCGATTCACCATTGACCACATAAAGATTGATCACACGCAGATCGCCGAAGGTCGCAGCGATCACGCGGCGTTGCGGATCTTCAAAATCCGGTATGTCGGTGACCACTTCCGTCGGCTCAGCCCAGTGGGCCGGGTACATCCAGGCCACACCGTTGTAGGTCCGCTGGCCATTGGCGATCAAGCGATAGCCGGCCGCCTCGATGGCATCGCGATCGATCGCCTCGTCGAGTTGCTTGAGCTCCTGCAGGCCGAGCAGTGTCTCTGGTTGGCCGGCCAACCACTCGAGCACTTGCGGCAGTCGAACCTTGAGAGAGTTGATGTTCCAGCTGGAAATATTCATCAGAAAAGGCCTTGACGGATGCGGTTACAGGTAGATGCGGCCAGCAGCATATTGCCCTCATTGTCTCAGAGTCCCTCGCCATTTCGGATCATCCGGGAAACGGGCGCATCTCCTGGAGCATCAACCAGAAGACGAACAGGACGAGCGCAGTCATGATGAAACCCGCGGCTCGAATTGTCTTGCGCTGAGCAAGACGACCCTGCGACAGACCGGAGATGATGAAGGGATTACCATTGTTTGGTCGGTGCATCAGATGGACCACATTGCTACCGGTAGCCGATTCCCGCTCGGCTTCACTGACTTCCTTGCGTGCCTGTGCACGCGCCAATCTACGCGCCCAGGCCCACTCCCGCTCTGAGATATTGCCATCACCGTCAAGGTCGAAACGCTGCAGTAACGCCTTGTCCACCTTCCACTCCCGCAGCAGTTCCAAGCGCCGTCGCTCAACAACATCCCTCACGCCCGCCCCCTCGTTGCGATGCCCACGGGTCTCGAGCCAGCCCAGTACATAAAGCGGGTGATCCGGAAACAGCAACCGCTCGGTATAGCGGTAGGAGTTGCCACCAGATCCGATTGGTATAGCAGCCATCCAGCCGCGGGGGGAGCCGCGTTCACGCCAGCGACGACTCGAATGCGGAATGATGCGGGCATGATCCGGATCGACGAAGGCCTCGCCGCTGCCATCGTCGATCCGGAACAGGGCGTCGCTGCGTCGGCGCTCCACGGTCACCCAGCGTTGTGCTTTACCGTTTCTCTCCAGTCGCTCAATCGTCGTGTCAAACCAGAGACAAGGAATAAGACTTAATGGGGAACGCAGCGGGTGGTCGTCAATTGCCCGACCGATGCCCTCGATCTCGTTGAATCCCTGTGCGGCCGAACGCAACCGGGCCGTGGGTGTATGAGTGATGATCCGCGCACGAATCAGGCTGCGAAAACCCACGACCAGACAGACCAGCATCAGGGTCAGTGACCCGACCCAAAGCACCAGGTAGAGCCCGGGATCAAGTCCGCCCAGCCAATCACGGAATGTGTCGGACATCGTTCAGGGATTGTGATCAGCCGAACAACGTCTTCATATCGACGTCTTTGGTTACCTGGCGATCGAATTCCAGCAGCCGGACCGCGCGAAAGCCAAACAGCTGGGCAATCATGACGTCGGGGAATTGCTCGATACGGATATTGTTGGTATTGACTGCGGCGTTGTAGAACTCGCGCCGGTCGGCGATCGTGTTCTCCAGCCCTGTGATGCGCTGCTGTAGATGCTGGAAGGTCTCGTTCGCCTTGAGCTCTGGGTAGGCCTCGGCCACTGCAAACAGGTTGCCGAGCCCAAGCCGCAGGTTCTGCTCCGCCCCGCCCAGAGCGCCAATATCCCCACGCTGCTGCGCACTGTTTACCGCTGCACGCGCCGCCATCACCCGTTCGAGGGTGTCACGCTCGTAGTGCATGTATTGGCGCGCCGTCTCGACCAGCTTTGGCAGTTCGTCGTGGCGCTGTCGCAGCAACACCTCGATATTCGACCACGCCTGCGAGACATTGTGCTTCAGTTGCACCAAGTCGTTGTAGATGATGATGCCCCAGATGAGGGTCAGCATCAGCAGGAAAACAATGACCGACAATGCGATACCCATGGCCCAGTGACCTCCCTGTCTCCCACCACGACGGCGAGCTGCAATTATTCCGTCACGGATCAGATATCGATATTGGATGCCGACAGCGCGAATTTCTCGATGAATTCACGTCGCGGTTCGACCAGATCGCCCATGAGCACGGTAAATATCGAGTCGGCGGCTACCGCATCCTCGACGCGCACCTGTAGCAGACGGCGGCTATCCGGGTTCATGGTCGTTTCCCATAGCTGATCCGGATTCATCTCACCCAGGCCCTTGTAGCGCTGTACCGTCAGGCCGCGGCGGCCCTCGGCCATCAACCAGTCGATGGCCTGTTCGAAACGTTCGACCGACTGACGACGTTCGCCACGAACGACCTGTGCCTCAGCGGTAATCAACCCGTCAAGCTGATCACCGAGATCGCTCAATTGACGGTATTCGCTGCCACTGAAAAAGATCGCTGGTATGTTGGTTTCATATGAAACACCGTGCTGACTGCGCTCGATTTTGAAGACATGCCCCTGCTCGTCTTCCTCCATTGACACACTGTACTCCACGCCTGGCTCGGCAATGGTATTGAGTGTGCCATTGAAGCGGCCCAGCCAGCCAGCCAGGCGAGTTTCATCGTCCATCATCGTCGGGTCGAGTCGACCCATCTGCATCAACGCCTTGAGTGCATTGATATCGAAACGATTGGCCATCCGCTCAATCAGCGCCTGGACGGAAAGATATTCGCGCGCCAGGGATTCGAGGCCTGGACCTGAGATTGGTGGAATGTGTTCGCCCAGCTCCAGGCGCGCACCATCAACTGCCTGTTGAAGCAGGTACTGATTGAAGGCGAGGTCATCCTTCAGGTATTGCTCCTGCTTGCCTTTCTTGACCTTGTATAGCGGCGGTTGGGCGATATAGATATGGCCTCGCTCAACCAACTCACGCATCTGGCGATAGAAAAAAGTGAGCAGCAGAGTGCGAATGTGGGACCCATCAACATCCGCATCCGTCATGATGATGATGCGGTGATAGCGCAGCTTGTCGGGATCAAAATCCTCCCGACCGATCCCGGTTCCCAGCGCGGTGATCAGCGTGCCGACCTCTTCCGAAGACAACATCCTGTCGAAACGGGCCTTCTCGACGTTCAAGATCTTGCCTTTCAGCGGCAGGATTGCCTGAGTGCGGCGATCACGGCCCTGCTTGGCTGAACCGCCCGCGGAATCACCTTCCACCAGGTACAGTTCGGACAGTGCGGGGTCCTTCTCCTGACAGTCGGCCAACTTGCCCGGCAGGCCGGCAATGTCGAGTGCACCCTTGCGACGCGTCATCTCGCGGGCCCGTCGGGCCGCCTCACGAGCCCGGGCTGCCTCGATAATCTTGTCCGTGATCGCCTCGGCGTCCTGAGGATGCTCTTCAAGAAAGTCAGCGATATATTCGGCAGTCATCACTTCGACCGCGGTCTTGACTTCGGAAGAGACCAGCTTTTCCTTGGTTTGCGAGGAAAATTTCGGATCTGGCACCTTGACCGAGATTACCGCAACCAATCCCTCACGCCAGTCCTCGCCAGTGGTGCTGACCCTGGCTCTCTTCAGGATTCCATTGCGATCCATGTAGTCGTTGAGCGTGCGGGTCATCGCAGCGCGGAAGCCGGTCAGATGTGTGCCACCGTCACGCTGCGGGATGTTGTTTGTGTAGCAGTACAGGTTTTCCTGATAGCCGTCGTTCCACTGCAAGGCGAGCTCGATATTGACCTCCTCGTGCTTGCCGGTCAGGTAGATCACATTCTTGTGGATCGAGGTCCTGTCCTTGTTCAGATGCTCGACGAATGCCCGGATACCGCCTTCGTAGAAGAACGTGTCTGAGCGGTCGGTCTGCTCCTCGTGCAGCGAAATATTTACGCCTGAATTGAGGAACGACAGCTCGCGCAGGCGATTGGCCAGGATGTCGTAGTGGAAGGTGACATCACTGAAGATCGTGGTACTGGGCAAAAAACGGATCTGCGTGCCGGTACGTTCGGTCGGGCCTGCATCCTTGAGCGGATACTGTGGCTCGCCAAGACGATACTCCTGTACCCAGCGGCGACCGTTGCGCCAGATGGTCAGGTCCAATCGGTCGGATAGCGCATTGACCACCGACACGCCCACGCCGTGCAGGCCACCAGAAACCTTGTAGCTGTTCTGGTCGAACTTACCCCCGGCGTGCAGCACCGTCATGATGACTTCGGCGGCTGAGCGGTCCTCTTCCTCGTGCATCTCGGTGGGAATACCACGACCGTCGTCGGTCACCGACACCGATCCGTCGGCATGGATGACCACTTCGATGGCCGAGCAGTGCCCGGCCATCGCCTCGTCGATCGCGTTGTCGACCGTTTCAAACACCAGGTGGTGCAGTCCGGTGCCGTCGTCCGTGTCGCCGATGTACATCCCGGGGCGCTTGCGCACCGCGTCGAGGCCTCTGAGGACTCTGATGCTACTGGAATCGTAAATGTTTTCGGCGCTCATCTAAGTTCGTTTCCCTTCCTATCGAATTGGCCCCTCTTAACGGCACGGGCCGACCGGTTCTGACGGTGTTTCAGAACCTTGCAATCATACCATTTTCCTCACCTGGCCGTTCGAGAGGTCAAAGTGGCCCTGAATCTCGACCTCACCACCAATGCTCTCAGCCGCGATCACGCTGATGAACACTTGCTGGTTTATCTTGGCCAGATACTCGAGCACCCGCCGCCGATTGTCTGCATCCAACTCCGAGGCCAGATCATCGAAAAGCACCACGGCAGGTTCATCGCGTACCTCGCCCCACAGATCCAGTACCGCTAGGTGCAGCAATGCCACCAACATCTTGATCTGCCCGCGTGAGGCGACCTGCCGCGCTTCATGATCACCCAGTCCGATTTTTAGATCTGCCCGATGTGGTCCGAATAAACTTGCTTGCAGGGTCCGTTCACGCTCAGCTCCGTGATGTAACGCTGCCGCGAGATCGAGATCTTGCCGGTATCCAGGTAGGTAACGCAGCGTGAGTTCGCTGCCGGGCAACATCCGTTCGATCAGCAGGTGAGCACGTTTGTTGAGATCGGCGAGTACCTCCCGCCGAGCCGCCTCGAGCCGATGGGCCGTGTCCAGATAGAGCTGATCCCAGGCTGGTTCCTGTTGGCCTCGGCGCAAGAGAGCATTGCGCTGCTTGAGTGCACGTTGAAAATCACGGTGGGCAGCGTGGAAGTCGGGTTGGGCATAGAAACCCACTCGGTCAATGAAGCGCCGCCGATGTTCCGGGGAGCCCAGCACCAAGTCATCCGACTGAGGATGCAAGGCAAGCACAGGCAGAAGTCGGGCCAGATCACTCAGTCGAGTGACATTCTCCCGGTCGACACGCAGGGTCATGCTGCTGCGGTTACGCTGTAAACCCAATTGATGATGCCGGGTGCCGGCTTGATCGCTGACTTGCGCACGCAGAAGAAAATCCTCTGCCCCATGCCGGATCAGGTCGTTGGGGTTGTTGCCTCGAAAGGATCTGCCAAGGCTCAGCGTGTGAATGGCCTCGAGCAGACTGGTTTTCCCGGCCCCATTGGGCCCACTGAGCAGATTGATCCCGGCAGCAGGTTCAAGGTCGAGCGACTCCAAATTGCGGAATCGCTCGATGTGCAAGCGCGCCAGCTGAGTCACAGCAAGCGACTCAGATCTTCATCGGCATCAGGACGTAGCGAGTCCGGATGGTTTTCTCAGCGGTCGGCTGGATCAAAGCGCTGGATTCAGGCGTCTCGAAGTCCATTCGTACCTGCATGTCCTCGAGGTGGGAAAGGATAGCTAACAAATAGCTGATATTGAAGGCTATTTTCAGATCTTCGCCCTGGTAGTGCACTGGAATATCCTCACGAGAGGATTCCTGGTCACTGTTGATCGCCTCGACGGTCAGCCGATCGGGCTGGAGGTGGTATTGGGCGCCAGCGAAGCGATCCGTGTTCAGCACAGCAGCTCGTTGCAGCACCTGCTTCAACGTTTCGCGATCAACGTGGACTTGCTTGCTGTTGTTTTTCGGGATGACTCGTTCGTAGTCGGGAAATCGGCCGTCGATCAGTTTGCTCACCATACGCTGTTGCCCAAGCGTTAGTTCGATCTGCTGGTTGCTGACTGCAAGTTCGACTGGCGTTTCATCATCGCGGTCAAGTGCTCGCATCAGCTCCAGGACCATCTTGCGTGGCACGATGATACTCATCGTTTCACCGATTGCCTGTTCGTGGTCTGTCTCAGCCAAGGCCAGCCGATGCCCATCCGTCGCTACACAGCGGATGCGCTCAGGGCTCATCTCCAACAGTAACCCATTGAGGAAATAACGCACGTCTTGTTGTGCCATCGAGAACTGGGTTTTCTCCAACAGGCTGCGCAGATAGTTTTGCGGTATTGCCAGACGATATTCCTCGGTCGTGTCTTCCATGCGGGGAAATTCATCCGCGGGCAGGCTTCCCAACCGGAAGACGCTTTGACCGGCTTGTACCACGATACTGCTGCTTTCTTGCCGCAGCCTGATCTGTGATCCGGTCGGTAGCGCTCGCACGATTTCGTGCAATTTCCGTGCGTTGATCGTGGTTTTTCCAGGCTGGCCAACCTGAACTGGGCAACCACTTTCCAGCTGGATTTCCAGATCAGTGCCAGTGAGCTTGAGGTAGTCGTCGCTTACTTCAAGCAGGAGGTTGCCGAGAATTGGCATGGTCTGACGTTTTTCTACGCCACCAATGACACGATCGAGGGCGTCGAGAAGCTCGGCCCGGCTTGCAGTTATTTCCATGGTTGGCTGTCTCTTCTATTCAATAACAGATGTTTTAGTTCTGTTGATGATGATGAATGTGAGGCAAGGGTTTTCCTCTGGATAAGCGGGAAAATCCTATATTTATCAATAGTTTTACTTTCCCAATATCGCTGCGGATGACTTCGGGGTCGCTTGTGTATAAGTTGGGATGGTTTGTGGGTAACTCACTGTTCTCTGCTTCATCCACAGGTTTCCCCGTGTCTTTTCGGCCAAAGTTACCAGCTTCTCCCCAAGAGGAAAGTTCAGATATTCAAGGTATGCCGCAGCAGGTTGTAGTCATCGTTGATTTTGCTGTCGGTTTCGCGCAATTCCGCAACCCTGCGTATCCCATGCAGCACCGTTGTATGATCGCGCCCACCGAAGGATTCACCGATCTCGGGCAACGAATGACTGGTAAGTTCCTTGGCTAGCGCCATCGCGATTTGGCGTGGACGAGCGATTGAACGGGTTCGGCGTGGTCCGATGAGCTCCTGGATCTTTAAGTTGTAATATTTGGCGACCGTGCGCTGGATGTTGTCCAAGGTAATCATCTTGGCGTGTGCCGAGATCATGTCCTTGAGCGCATCCTTGGTTGACTCGATGGTGATGGCCCGCTTGGAAAACTGCGTGGTCACGATCACTCGTCGCAAGGCGCCCTCAAGTTCGCGGATGTTCGATTTGATGCGCCGGGCGATGAAGAAGGCGACATCTGAGTCGAGATCGATTCCCGATTGCTCAGCCTTGCTGTGCAGGATTGCCACTCGGGTTTCCATGTCTGGCGGTTCGACGGCCACGGTCAGGCCCCAGCCGAAACGCGATTTGAGTCGTTCCTCCAGTCCTTCGATCTCCTTGGGATACCGGTCGCAGGTCATCACGATCTGCTTGCCTTGTTCGACCAGTGCATTGAAGGTATGGAAGAACTCTTCCTGGCTGCGCGGCTTGGTGGCAAAAAACTGGATGTCATCGATCAGGAGCGCGTCGATTCCGCGGTAGAAATTCTTGAAATGTTCGGTGTTGTTGTTGCGGATGGCAGTGATCATCTCCTGTACATAGCGTTCGCTGTGCAGGTAGATCACGCGCCGGTCAGCCTGCTGATCGATGATCTGGTTGCCGACAGCGTGCATCAGGTGGGTCTTGCCCAGCCCCACGCCGCCATAGATCAGAAGCGGGTTGTAACTTGAGCCGGCATTCGTAGCGACCTGTTGCGACGCAGCGCAAGCCAGCTGGTTGGATTTTCCCTGGACGAAGGTCTCGAAAGTGAAGCCGCGGTTGAGATTGTGGGAGAAATCCTCTTCGTCGCTGCCGCTAGGTTCGACTGGAACCGGTTTCATTGCTGTGCGGGCAGCCGGTTGACGCAGGGCAGCCGAGCGATTCTGCGGGCTGGAGCTACTGGCAGTTGGAGCAGGTTTGGGTCTGGGACGTCCAGCTTCGCCAATACGCAGGGCGACGTCCAGATCTGGCTGACCGGAGATGTCTCGCGCATGCGAAATGATCTGGTCGAGAAGCCTCTGTTCGATCCAGTCGACCGCAAAGCGGTTGGGCGCCCACAGGAGCCATTGGGATTGGCTGGCCTGCTCGGCTTGCAACGGAAATATCCACATGGTCAGCTGATCGTTCGGCAGCTCTTGAGCGAGGCGATCGATGCATTGCTGCCACATTGGGAAATGCTGCATGGTGACGGTCGTTCTCCAGTAGTTCCGAAGACGGCTGAGCTAGGGAAGCTCTGCACGAAAGGATAGTGTCTCTGCGGGAAGAACTTCCCTTGGGCGGATGATAACATCGGCCCCGTTGGTCGACATCTTATCCACAAGATGACTACAGTCTGCAATTTCGATTGGTTTGAGAGCGGGTTTGTTTGAGGCTTGGGTCAGCTCGGCCCGGATGGTCCTGAGTTGGATGTGATCGAATTGGAGGCAGATCGACGCGTTGTCTTGACAAAGACCCCTTGTTTAACGGATTATTCGGCCCCTTTTTCAAGCGGATGTGGTCGACTTATCGGCCACTCCGGACTGGAAGGCTCGGTCAATCTGAGCGCCACCACAGCTGTATAAATACTGGAACGTCGTCATGAAAAGAACCTTTCAGCCAAGTAATCTGCGTCGCAAACGAAACCATGGTTTCCGTGCCCGGATGAAGACCCGTGCTGGTCGTGCCGTCATCAATGCGCGTCGCGCCAAGGGCCGCAAGAGACTGTCTGCCTGAGACAAATGACCCAGGTGGTGCCCGAGGTCCATCATGCTCGGGGCGTGAATAGTGAACCGGCTGCCAATAGTGGCGGCCGGTTTCCGCGTGCGTCCCGTCTGCTCACGGGCAGTGACTACCAGCGGGTCATGCGAGGCCGTAATCGTGTACATACTGCCAATCTGATGCTGGCCGTGCACTGCAACCCAGGAGCCAGGCCTCGACTGGGGCTGGCCATCAGTCGCAAGCGGGTGGCTCGGGCCCATGAGCGCAACCGGGTCAAGCGTGTTGCCCGCGAGGCGTTCCGGCTCGCTCAGGACAGGTTGCCGGGCATGGATGTCGTGGTCCTGGCCAAGGCGGGCGTAGAGAAACTGCCCTTGTCCGAACTGCATCAACAAATGCGCCAAGCCCTGGAAAAGGCGAGTCGAAAATGCGCCGAGTCCTGATCGTCCTGGTCAAGGGTTATCGGCTGCTGATCAGCCCGCTCTTGCCGCCATCCTGTCGATTTTATCCCAGCTGCTCCGAGTATGCTGTCGAGGCGCTGTCGAAGCATGGTGCGCTACGGGGCGGCTGGCTGACTTTGCGACGCATCGGGCGGTGTCAGCCATTTTGTGCCGGTGGCGTCGATCCGGTCCCGGATTCCCTGGACCGTTCGAATGATTGCTGTGATGCCGATCATTCGTCCTCCCCTTCAGCTGCCGCCCATGATGGGCAGCAAGCCGTCCAATCGCGAGACTGAAAGATCCCATGGAACAACGTCGCCTGATCCTGATCATCGCTCTGGGTTTCGTCCTGATCCTGCTCTGGCAGGCCTGGTTGGCAGACAACCAGCACTCGGACCAGCGCGATCCTGCCGCGGGGGCGGTCACTGCCGTTGATGCACTGCCGAGCGACCGCCCGACGGCGGGAGGGCCATCTTCGGTCGGCACGGGCAAGGCCGACGTGCCGATCACAGCATCGGATGATCGCGACACGGGCGCTGCCTCGACCGATCTAATTCGGGTCGAGACGGATGTTTTGTCCTTGAAGATTGACCCTCAGGGTGGCGTGGTCCGCGAGGCCGACCTTCTTGAGCACCCCGTTTCGCTCGACCGGCCGGATGAGCCAATTCGCCTGCTCCAGGACATCAGCGGTTTCACCTATGTAGCCCAGTCTGGTCTGGTTGGGACGAAGAATGCCCCAGCCCCGGATCATCATGCTCATTTCCAGACGGATAAATCCGTCTATCGCTTGATCGATGGCGAGTCGGTGCTCGAGGTGCCCATGACCTGGGAACAGGATGGCATCCGGGTGACCAAGACCTATCTGCTCAAGCGCGGCTCCTATGCGATCGATCTACGTTACACGATCGAGAACACCACTCAGGCGGAGTGGCGTGGGCAGCAGTATCGCCAGCTGACTCGGTCGGGCTCCACGCCTGGGCGGTCGCTGCTCTACACCTACACCGGTGGCGTCTACGCCGGTACGCCCGCGGGTGGGGGGGATCGTCTCAACTACGAGAAGATCAGTTTCGACGACATGGGCAAGCTCAAGCTGCGAAAGGATCTACAAAACGGCTGGGCGGCCATTATCCAGCACTATTTCCTGAGCGCCTGGGTGCCGGCGAACCCCGACCAGGTCAACCAGTACTACACGCTGAAGAGCGACAAGGACGGATTCACCGTCTATAGCCTGGGTCTGATGTCACCGGTTACCACGGTTGCGCCGCAGTCGACCGGAACACTGGAGTCGATCCTGTACGTTGGCCCCAAGATTCAGTCCAACCTTGCCCCGTTGGCCCAGGGACTAGAGTTGACGGTCGATTTCGGCATGCTGACGATCATCTCCGAGCCGATTTTCCGCTTGCTGCAATTTTTCTACAAATGGGTTGGCAACTGGGGTTGGGCGATCGTGCTGGTCACCCTGGTGATCAAGCTGCTGTTCTTGTGGCCATCGGCGATCAGCTATCGTTCAATGGCACGCATGCGGGCAGTGACGCCGAAGATGCAGGCTCTCAAGGAGCGTTTTTCCGATGACAAGCAGCGCTTGTCGCAGGAGATGATGAAGCTCTACCAGAAGGAGAAGATCAACCCGCTGGGTGGCTGTCTGCCGATCGTGATCCAGATCCCGGTCTTTATCGCACTGTACTGGGTGCTGGTCGAGTCGGTCGAGTTGCGCCAGGCGCCGTGGATCCTGTGGATTCATGACCTGACTCAGAGGGATCCGTATTTCATCCTGCCGTTGCTGATGGGTGTCTCGATGTTCCTGCAGCAGAAGCTCAACCCGGCACCGGTCGACCCGATGCAGCAGAAGATCTTCCAGTGGCTGCCGGTGGTATTCACGGTCTTCTTCGCCTTCTTCCCGGCCGGCCTAGTGCTGTACTGGTTCGTCAACAACCTGCTCTCGATTGCTCAACAGGCGATCATCACCCGTCGGGTCGAGAAACAGATGGCGGCCAAGAAAGCATCCTCCTGACTGATCGTGGGTGGCGTTTCCCGTGAAACATCGAAGTTCCTGAGGTTTTTCACGGGGAACGTGTCATGAACGCCTATCCTGTCGAGACCATCTGCGCAGTAGCCACCGCTGCCGGCCGCGCCGGTGTCGGAGTGGTGCGCATCTCTGGTCCTGAGGCCAGGGCAATCATCACTCGGCTGACCGGTGTTGAGCCGCATCCGCGGCATGCTCATTACGTCACCCTCAAGCGTTCTGCCGACCAGTCGGTTCTGGACGACGGCATCGTGCTCTATTTCCCGGGGCCGCACTCCTATACTGGTGAAGATGCGGTCGAGTGGCAGGGGCACGGCAACCCGGTGCTGCTGGATGCCGCAGTCGAGGAGATGATCGGTTGCGGTGCACGCATGGCGCGGCCCGGGGAGTTTACCGAGCGGGCCTTTCTCAATGGCCGCATGGATCTGGCGCAGGCCGAGGCTGTGGCCGATCTGATCGAGGCGGGCTCGACACAGGCGGCGGCGGCCGCACGTCGCTCGCTGACCGGGGTGTTCTCAAATCGGGTCGACGCCTTCGTCGAGCACCTGATTCATCTGCGCATGTATATCGAGGCCGCCCTCGATTTCCCCGAAGAGGAGATCGATTTCCTGTCGGACACCCGGTTGCATGATCAACTGGTCGAATTGCGCGCAGAGCTGGTCGAATTGCTCGGTCGAACTGGCGAGGGCGTGCGGTTGCGCGAAGGCCTGCAACTGGTGATTGTCGGTCAGCCCAACGTCGGCAAGTCGAGTCTGCTCAACCAGCTGGCTGGTGAGTCGCGTGCGATCGTCACCGAGATTGCCGGCACGACTCGTGATGTCGTGCGTGCCGAGATCATGCTCGAGGGCCTGCCTATCCATGTGATCGATACCGCCGGCCTGCGTGAGACGGAGGACCCGATCGAGCAGGAAGGTATTCGCCGGGGCTGGGAGGAGGTCGAGCGGGCGGATCTCGTCATGCTGGTCATCGACGGGATGCGCGGTCGTTCGACTGAGGACGAGGCCACACTGTCACGTCTGCCGGACAAGCCGCTGTTGACCGTGATCAACAAGGTTGATCTGACCGGCGAATCCGCCTCGGAAGCCGTTGATGATGGGACGGTACGTGTCAGCGCTCGTACCGGTGCAGGGATCGATGCTCTGCGGGCACAGCTGCGGCATCTGGCTGGCGTGTCTGACCGGGCTGAAGATGTGTTTATCGCGCGCCGACGCCATCTTGAGGCCCTCAAGCGTGCGGAACAGAGTCTCAGCGAGGCAGCCGATTCACTTGCATTGGGCGCGGGTGAGCTGGCGGCCGAGTCGTTGCGCCGCGCACAGATGGCGATGGAGGCGATCACCGGCAGGTATACGGCCGATGATCTGCTTGGCGAGATTTTCAGCAGTTTCTGTATCGGCAAGTGATACGGCCGATCATCATGGCCCACCATGACCGATGCCACTTCAGGACTTAGCGCAGTGTGGCCCGGCTTCAAGGTCGGCCAGAGACAGCACTTGGCAGCCAGCGGTTCGCTTGGGAGCAAGAACAGCTGTCATCTTTGGCAAGCCATGCTGGGCAATACCGCTTCAACTGATCTTCGATTATGACTGGCTTGGTTGGGTGACGGCGACACCCTGCTCGGCAAAGACCTCTTGGGCCACCTGCAAGGCGTTCAACGCCCGTGGGAACCCGACATAGGGAATGAGATGCATGATGCAGCCGGCGATTTCATCGGCTGTCAGGCCAACGTTCAATCCTGTGATCACATGCATGCCGATCTGCGGTGTGCCTTGAGCCACCAGGGCGGATATGGTCGTCAGTACTTTTTGCTTGTTATCGAGCCCGGGACGAGCATAGATATCGCCAAAGGCGAACTCCACCACCATTCTGGTCAGGTCAGGCGCAATGTCCTTGAAGCTTTCGCCTATTTCCATGTGACCCGTTGGGCTGTTTTCGTCCGCGACGGTCAGCTCTTTCAGCTTGTCCATGCCTTTTTGATAGCGATCACTGGTCAAAATCGATCTCCTCTTCTTTTCTCAACGAGCTGTCGGTTACATGCCAGCGCTTCATTCTTTGAAACTCTGACCGCCAGCAGGCTACTGCAGCCGCCTGAAATGCACAATCAGGCGGTTGACGTGACGGCCCCCGACCTGCAAATCGTTGAGCGTGGCAAGTAAATAATTCTCGACGATTGACGACAAGCTGTTCTTGGGTTGGGCCAGCCCCTGTTGGCAAGTGACGGCATACTCGTCGGGACCTGACACCTAGCGTTGCGCTTGGTTGATGGGCGACAATCAACGGTGTTTAATGCCTCATAGGTTTTATTTAGGAGAGGTGTCGACATGCTATCGATGGAGTACCAGCCGCCGATCGATATTCGTCAGGTCACCGGTCGCGTCATTGGTTTGGGTAGCCATCGGGCGCTGCAGTCCAAGACCGATTGCCGCGGGATCATCACTCATGCGAGCCGGTCTCTCGCCGAGGTTTCGGGTTTTACCGTCGATGAGCTGATCGGTCAGCCGCACAACATACTCCGTCACCCGGATATGCCTGATACGGTCTTCTATCTGATGTGGAAAAAGATTCAAGACGGCCAGGAGTTCTTTGGTATCGTCAAGAATCGTTGCAAGAACGGCGACCATTATTGGGTACTTACTCGTGTCGCGCCGATTGAAAAAGACGAGGAGATCAGCGGCTATACCTCTGCCCGGTTCATGCCGCGTGCCGATCTGGTGCCAGAATGGGAAACACTGTTCGCCGATATGAAAGAGGCTGAACAGAAGGCGCGCGGCGAGGGGGAGGCGCGCTATCAGCCTGCCATTGACGTGATGAGGCGTTTTGTACGCCGGCGAGGATATGACACGCTGCAACAGGCGGTTCTCTCGGCCAGGGCCTGATGGTCGTTGACGAAAAACCCCTGCTCACCCCTGCCTCGTCGGTACCATTGCCGGGTGACGCATGGGTCACGCTCCGGTTGATCGAAAAATCGGAGCTACCCGTCATTGCCTCGCTGGCTGAGACCATCTGGTGGCACTGTTATCCGCCGATCATCGGCGCCGCCCAAGTGCATTACATGCTTGGTCGAGGCTATGCATTGCCGGTATTGTCTGCCGCTTATCGTGACGGGACCATTTTTTCACTGCTGCAAGTCGGTCCTGGATCCGTAGGGTTTTCTGCCTGGCGTGTGGATGGACGAGAGGGATTCATCGACAAGCTCTATCTCTTGCCGGCCTTCCACGGCCGCGGCTTGGGTCGGTGGCTTATTGACGCCACCTGCCGTCAGATCGCCGCAGCGGGGATCGATGTTGCAAGGTTGCGCGTCAATCGGCACAACCATGCGGCGATCCGGGCCTATCAGCGCACCGGTTTCACGATCACAGCTACAGATCGCCTCCCGATCGGGGCTGGTTTCATGATGGACGACTACCTCATGCGCCGCGCCGGCCTTCTTGGACTGGGTGGCAATGGGCGCGACCAGGATGGAAGCCTCGGGTCTTGAGGGCTGTTACTCAACAAGATCAGGGCGAACGTGGCAGCGACCACCGTCTCCCGTAGCCTGGCCCCAAATCATCCCTCCATTCAGGCAGCGATTTCCTTTTCACTCTGAAGCCGAAGACATGACCGATATACCGACCTCCCCCATTCGACTGACTCAATACAGCCACGGTGCCGGCTGTGGCTGCAAGATTGCGCCGACGCTGCTCGATGAGATGCTGACCTCCACGTTGACGCCGACCCAACCGGATGCCCGGCTGATTGTCGGCAACGACTCGCGAGACGATGCGGCGGTCTACGATCTCGGCGACGGCAGCGGGGTGATCTCGACTACCGATTTTTTCATGCCGATCGTCGACGATCCATTCACTTTCGGTCAGATAGCCGCAAGTAACGCCATCAGCGATGTCTATGCCATGGGCGGTCAGCCGCTGCTGGCGATCGCTATTCTCGGCTGGCCGATCGACCGGCTTGGCCCCGAGGTCGCCGCCGCGGTCATCGATGGTGGGCGTGATGTCTGCCGGACCGCTGGCATCACCCTGGCCGGGGGGCACTCGATCGACGCCCCCGAACCAATCTTCGGGCTGGCCGTGACCGGTCGGGTGGAGCTCGATCGCCTCAAGCGCAATGACACCGCCCGGGCTGGTGACCGGTTGTTCCTTACCAAACCACTGGGTGTTGGCGTGCTTGCCACCGCGCAAAAGAACGGTGTGCTCGATGTGGCGCATGCGCAGCTCGCCCCGCGCAGCATGGTCCAACTTAACCACATCGGTCGGGAGCTTGCCGCCATTGAAGCGGTGACCGCAATGACCGACGTGACCGGCTTCGGACTTGGCGGCCATCTGCTCGAGATGTGTCGTGGCAGCCGCCTGCATGCGGAGATTGATATTGCCGCCCTACCGTTGATCGAGTCGGTGGGCGACTATATTGCCGCTGGCCAGATACCTGGTGGGACGGGCCGAAATTTCGCCAGCTATGGCGACGAGTTGGGCGAGTTGAGCGATTTTGCTCGGACGGTGATCTGCGACCCGCAAACTTCCGGCGGGTTGCTGGTCGCGGTGCGGCCTGCGGCGAGTGATACGGTTGCCTCGTTGCTGGCCGAGGCTGGGTTGCAGGCGACATCGATTGGTCGGCTGGTCGAGGAAAGCGACGGTCCGCGTGTCGTCTTCGACGAGGGGTAGGCCGTGGCCAATCACCCCGATCTGCCGGTCTGTACCGACATTGCGTCGGTTTTTCTCGAGAACCGGCCATTGATGGATCTGCGCGCCCCGGTGGAATTCGAGCAAGGCGCCTTTTCGGGCGCCGAGAACTGGCCCCTGCTCACCGATGAAGAGCGTCGTCAGGTCGGTATCTGCTACAAGGAGGCCGGCCAGGACGCGGCCATTGCGCTCGGTTACGAACTGATCGACGCTGAAGAAAAGGATCGCCGCATCGCGTTGTGGCAGGCATTTGCCGAGGCCCATCCGCAGGGCCTGTTGTACTGTTTTCGCGGTGGTCTGCGCTCGCGACTGACTCAGCGCATGCTTTTCGAGGCGACCGGCATCGCCTACCCGCGCATCGCCGGTGGCTACAAGGCGATGCGGCGGTTCCTGCTCGAGGTGCTGCAGACCCAGTCTGCTGATGCACCACTGATCATGCTGGGTGGCCGGACCGGGGTTGGCAAGACGCCTTTTCTGTTTCGTTTCGAGCGTCCTTTGGATCTTGAGGGGCTTGCCCGCCACAAGGGTTCGGCTTTTGGCCAGGACCCAGAGCCACAACCCACCCCGATCAATTTTGAAAACCAGGTTGCCGCTGAGCTGCTGCGTTTGCTGCAACGAGCACCGGATGACCCGATCCTGGTCGAAGACGAGGGCAAGATGATCGGCGCCCGCCAGGTGCCGCCGGTGCTGTTCGAGCGCATGACGCACTCGCCGCTGGTGGTGATCGAGCGGCCACTGGACGAGCGGATCGAGCAGAGTCTCAAGGACTACATCATCGACCTGGAGGCCGACTATTGTCGTGTGCTGGCTACCGACGCGGCCGGGGTATCCGAGCACATGCGTGAGCATGTCCTTGGCGGGATCGATCGTGTCGCCAAACGCCTCGGGGGCGCCCGCCATCGGCAGCTGCGCGGTCTGGCCGAGGAGGCCCTTGATGCCTGGTATGCCTGCGGCGACCTACAGGGCCTGCGCGATCTGATTCATGTGATGCTGGTCGACTACTACGATCCCATGTATGACTACCAGCTTGCCAACAAGCGCGAACGGATCGTCTTCAGTGGCCCGCCCGAGGCGGTTGCCGAGGAGCTGGTAGCCCGCGGGCTGCGGCTGGCCTGAGCTGACATTGTTTCCATGGAGCGCGCCACGGTAGACTTCCCCGCCTGCCGGAACGTCGAGTCAGTCATGTCGGAATCACGTCAACAATCAATCCCGAATGGTCGTGATGATCTTTATCACGACCCGCAACCACCGGCCGCCTTCCGCTTCGACGCGGCGGTCGCGGCGGTCTTCCCGGACATGATTTCCCGCTCGGTGCCGGGCTACCGGTTCAATCTTGAACTGGTCGCAGCCATCGCTTGCCGGCACGTCCGCTCCCATAGCCGGGTCTATGATCTGGGCTGCTCACTCGGGGCGATGACATTCTCGATCCGCTCGGCGCTGGCCGGTATGGCTGAGCCGCCAGTTGAGGTCGAGCTGGTCGGCGTGGACAATTCCCGGGCGATGCTGGATCGGGCAGGTGCCCAGTTGGCCGGCTTTCAGTCACCGTATCGCACCGAGCTTATCTGCGCGGATCTGGTCGAAATCCAGCCTGAGCAGGCCTCGATGGTGGTACTGGGTTACACGCTGCAATTTGTCATGCCCGAGGCACGTGACGACGTCATCTCGCGGATATATGACGGGCTTTTTCCCGGCGGTGTGCTGATGTTGGCCGAAAAGGTGCATGAGCCGGATGCCGGCGCCGAAGCCCTGATGACCGAGCTACACCACGACTTCAAGCGGGCCAATGGTTACTCGGAGCTGGAGATAGCCGGCAAGCGCCAGGCACTGGAGAACGTGCTGCATACGGAGACTGCGGCCGCGCACGAGGCGCGTCTGCGTCAAGCGGGATTCGACGAGGTCGTGATGCTTTCACGACACTATGGTTTTTGTCTGTGGCTGGCCCGGCGAGGCGAAAATGCAACGGAACCTGGTTGATCGAGTCATCGGAGGAAGCGCTCGTCGCGGGAACCGACTTGAATTTCCGAACTGAGTCTTCCGGCTGAATTTCCCCGGCTGCATCGCCCGCGCCGCGGCCGCCGCGTGGTGCACGGATAACAGCAACGAAACCAATGGTGAAAGCGTGTAGGAAACTCGTAGTGATGGCCTTGCTTCGCAGGCGGCCCCAACGCCGGGCTGATGGCATCGGTGGTCCCGGTCGCCGATATTTGTTCCTGTAACCAGCGTATGGACGGATTCGCCATGGTGTCCGACTTCTGTTTGTGATCAGTCGATGATGAATACGACAATGGAGCGGCAGGCCGCACTCGGGGAAGAGCGCATCGCCAGGCAGACGCTGGCAGCCCTCGCGCATCTACCGCGACGCATGCCGCTGGATGATTGGTGCGAGTTCGACTGGATGTCGGTCAATCATGGCGATTGGCCGCGCTGGTTGGCGGCCGTGGGCCGGCTGCCTGAACGGCCAGTAGGGGCGACGAACCATCTTGACCGGGACGCGATCACGGCAATGGCCGATAGCCAGGTTCTGCCCGGTCTGGAGGCCACCCTGCGCGATCTGATTCCCTGGCGCAAAGGGCCCTACGACTTGTTTGGCGTCGCGATCGATACCGAATGGCGCTCGGACCTGAAGTGGGATCGATTGGTCGACCACATCCAACCATTGGCCGGTCGGCGAGTACTCGATATTGGCAGCGGCAACGGCTACCACCTGTGGCGCATGCTCGGGGCAGGTGCCGATTTTGCCCTTGGAGTGGAGCCCAGCTGGGTATTCGTGGCGCAGTTCCACGCCGTCGCTCACCTGCTTGGTGAAACACGTGCCGGCATCGTGCCCACGACCCTGGAGCGTTTTCCGCAGCGGCCGCGTTTCGATAGCGTGTTCTCGATGGGGGTGCTCTATCACCGCCGCGATCCGTTCACGCATCTGGGCGAGCTCAAGGCCTGTCTGCGTCCCGGCGGCGAGCTGGTCTTGGAAACCTTGGTGGTCGAGGGGGATGCCACCACCATCCTCACCCCGGCCGACCGTTATGCCGGCATGCGCAATGTCTGGTTTTTACCCAGTCCTATCGCTGTTACTGGCTGGCTCAAGCGGATGGGTTTCGTCGCTGTCGAATTGGTCGATGTGACGGTTACCACGGAAGCCGAGCAACATTACAGCGAGTGGGTCGGCCAGCGGCAGTCGCTGGTTGATTTCCTCGACCCGGACGATCCCTCCCGGACTCGCGAAGGGCTGCCCGCCCCTCGGCGAGCGATTTTTACCGCCCGCCGGCCAGTTTGAGTTTGCCTAGGGAAGCTCTACACGAATCGATAGTGTCTCTGCGGGACCGCCAAGGGTCCAGATGCCAGGCGCAGTCCGCCGTGAAGGGCGGTGGTCCTTTACAAGGACTGCAACACCGCAGATGGGCCC